>NZ_JADDXR010000002.1:2468942-3703413 GCF_015330125.1 Zobellia nedashkovskayae
CATCGTTCATTGCCATACGTGCAAAAGTTTCACGTATTTGAGCAGCTGTTTTTAAAGGGTCTTGTTTTCCGTTAACACCTTCTGGATTTACATAAATTAGCCCCATTTGTACCGCGGCTAAAGGGTTTTCCATAGTTGAAGGTTTATCTACGTTGTCATAACGCTCATCACTAGGGGCCAACCATTCTTTTTCGGCTCCCCAATAGGTGTCTGTTTCAGGACTCCAGATATCTTCACGTCCAAAGCCAAAGCCATAGGTTTTTAATCCCATATCTTCATAGGCTATGGTTCCTGCCAAAACTATTAAATCTGCCCAACTAATTTTATTGCCATATTTTTTTTTGATTGGCCATAATAATCTTCTTGCCTTGTCCAAGCTAACATTATCCGGCCAAGAATTTAGAGGTGCAAAACGCTGATTACCTGAACCGCCGCCACCGCGACCATCAGATGTACGGTACGTACCAGCAGAGTGCCAAGACAAGCGTATAAACAAACCTCCATAATGACCCCAATCTGCAGGCCACCAATCTTGGCTATCCGTCATTAAAGCATGCATGTCTTTTTTAAGAGCTTCAATATCTAATTTCTTAAGCTCTTCATGGTAATCAAAATCTTGACCTAAAGGATTTATTTTGGTATCACGTTGATGCAAAATATCAAGATTAAGTGCATTGGGCCACCAATCCATAACATTTGCTTTGGTTGATGTGTTTCCTCCATGCATTACAGGACATTTGCCTCCCGCAGAACCATGGCTGTGTGAGTGTTCATTGTTTTCTTCTGAAATAGGTGAAGCTTGTTCTTGGTGATGAGGGCATTTACTTTCATCATCCGATGAGTTCAAATGTTTGTCATTTTCCATATCTAAAATGTTTAAGGAGTTTATTATTTCTTGTTCATCAAATTTACCCTAGTTGTCTTTTATAAATTCGATTAAGTTATTTTCATATTTTATCCAACTATAAGTATTTTTTATAGAAAATTAATATTTCATAATTAATGCTAATGGTAAACCAACTTACCCCTTAAAATTAAAGTAAAAATATCAGGAAGATGAAAATAATTCCTTTCAATACTAAAATAAATACAACTTAGATAACTAAATCCTCATGTATTTTTGGAACTATTTTAATATGGCTTCTTTAGTTTTTCCTGGAGTATCAATGAAAGTCCGGTTTTCAACGACCCCAGAAATAAGTGACTTTTTAGTAGAATTAGTACATCTAGTTAAAACCTAATCTGCAAAGCAAGATTTCTTATGTTAATGATGTGTGAAAAAAGTATTGTTTGGCTATTTGTTTGGTAGAGGGTTGTAATTTTAAATTCATTTTGAGGTAAAAATTCTTGTTTTAGAGACTCCAGATTAGTATTAGTATACTTTCTTATGGATCAGCTGAAATTTGGTTTTGTAATTCTGAATGGATAAATGTAGTAATGATGGCAACTAAGAAAAATATAACTTCAAAAAATACTACCACTCCTGGAGATAATGAAAATTGTTGTGGTAACCATGACCATGGTCACGACCATGGGAATGCAACAAATGGGTTTAAGCAATATATTCCTGCAATAGGTAGTTTTATTTTATTGATGATTGGTATTGCATTAGATTATTTTAATGTGGTCTTCTTTAAGGGTTGGGTAAGAATAATATGGTATTCAGTTGCCTATATCCCTGTGGGATTCCCTGTGGTAAAGTTGGGATGGAATAATATTCTAAAAGGGAGTTTTTTTACAGAGTTTTTTTTAATGTCTATTGCAACTATTGGAGCTTTTGCCATTGGTGAATATCCAGAAGGGGTTGCCGTAATGCTCTTTTATGCGGTGGGAGAATTGTTTCAAGATGCAGCAGTTTCGCGTGCAAAAGGTAACATTCAAGCTTTGTTGGATGTTAGGCCAAAATCTGCTCATGTATTAAGAAATGGCAACTACGTAACCGTTGCTCCCGAAACTGTATTAGTGGGGGAGCGATTGCAAGTGCGTGTGGGAGAGAAAATTCCGTTGGATGGTAAATTGTTGTCTAATAGGGCTAGTTTGAATACTGCTGCTATTTCAGGAGAAAGTAAACCAGCATCAATTACCAAAGGAGAGAAAGTATTTGAAGGTAGTGTTAATCTAGATGGCGTAATTGAGGTAGAAACTACTAAAGAGTTTAAGGATAGTTCCATTGCCCGTATTCTAGACATGGTGCAAAATGCTACGGCAAGAAAGTCCAAAACGGAACTGTTCATTCGGAAATTTGCTAAAATTTATACGCCAATCGTTGTTTTCTTGGCTATAGGCCTAACCTTATTACCATTCTTTTTTGTTGAGGATTATGTATTTGAGGATTGGTTGTATCGTGCACTTATTTTCTTAGTGGTTTCTTGTCCTTGTGCATTGGTTATTTCAATTCCTCTTGGGTATTTTGGTGGGTTAGGTGCGGCCTCCCGCAATGGTATTCTATTTAAAGGTGCTTCCTTTTTAGATACTATGACAAAAATTAACACGGTAGCGATGGATAAAACAGGTACCGTTACAAAAGGTGTTTTTAAAATCAAGGACATAGTTGTCTCTGGCGGAGCTAAAGTAGAGGGCAGTGCGTCCTATAATAAGGACTTTATGGATTATCTCATGGCTATGGAATCCCAATCAACACACCCCATAGCAAAAGCCATTTTAGCCTATAAACAAGATGAAGCAGGGAATTATATAGCTACCAAGGTTTCAGAAATTGCGGGAAAGGGATTAAAAGGTACTGTTAATGGCAGAAATGTATTGGTAGGTAATAAAGCTTTAATGGAAGCTCACGGAATTACAATTCCTGAAGAAACGCGGGCCATTGTAGAAACTATGGTGATGGTAGGTATAGATGACAAGTTTTCTGGCTACGTTACTATTGCCGATGAACTTAAAGACGATGCCCATAGGGCTATAGAAGAAATAAAAAAAGCAGGTATTTCAAATATCATAATGCTTTCTGGAGATAAGGATTCAATTACTCAGGAAGTAGCAAAAGAACTTGAAATTAATAATGCCAAAGGCGGATTGTTGCCAGAAGAGAAACTGAATGAAGTGGAAAACTTAAAAAATATACCCGGTGCATTAGTAGCTTTTATTGGAGATGGTATCAATGATGCGCCCGTATTGGCCGCGAGTGATGTTGGTATTGCTATGGGTGGTTTGGGAAGTGATGTAGCCATAGAAACAGCGGATATAATTATTCAAACAGATCAACCTAGCAAGGTGGCACAGGCCATTGCCATTGGCAAATCAACACGTAAAATAGTATGGCAGAATATTGGCTTAGCATTTGGGGTTAAGGCAATTGTTCTATTTCTTGGTGCTATTGGAATTGCTACTATGTGGGAAGCTGTTTTTGCCGATGTTGGTGTAGCTATACTTGCTATTTTAAATGCAGTGCGTTTGCAGCATATGAAATGGGATTAATACTATAGCTAAAATTCCTTTAATGTACTGGTTTTCTCAGGCTAGAGCAAGATTGTTAAAATTGTTAAATTGCTGTTATTGAGTTCTGTGGGATGGTTTTTTTAATGCATTTTTATATTCCAAACAACCCATACCATGCATTTAAAACTTAACTCCACTTTTTTTACCCTGTTTTTGGCGTTACTGATTACAAACATAAATCTTGCCCAGGATGGTGAGATTGAAATTGTAGGAACTGTCGTTGAACAATCTAGTGGGCAACCAGTGGCTTTCGCTACAGTTTTAATAGGAGATAAAACCACACAAAAGGGAATTACAGGTACTACCACTTTAGATGACGGTACATTTAGTTTAAAGACTGTTGCTCAGAACTACTTTATTGAAATTAGTTTTATTGGCTTTGAGAAAAAAAGGTTCGACAATCTCGTGCCCGCAAACGGAGTTATTGATATGGGGCAAGTAAAATTGAATCAAGATGCTCAACAGCTTTCAGAAGTTGTTGTTGAAGGGGAAGTATCAAGAACACAATTCAAATTAGATAAGCGCGTATTTAATGTAGGCAAGGATATTAGTAGTACTGGGGCAAGTGCATTAGAGGTTTTGAATAATGTACCATCGGTAAATGTAAATATTGAAGGACAGATTAGCTTACGCGGAAGTCAAGGAGTACAAGTGTTAATAAATGGAAAACCTTCAATTCTTACCGGCGAGGGTGGAAATGCTTTGGGAACGATTACCTCAGATATGATAGAGAGGGTAGAGGTTATTACCAATCCTTCTGCTAAATATGATGCAGAGGGTACTTCGGGAATAATCAATATCGTCATAAAAAAAGAAGAGCGGGAAGGCTTTAACGGTTCTATAAGTCTAAACACAGGTTCACCGGACAATCATAGTTTTGGATTAAGTTTAAATCGCCGTACGGAACGCTTTAATCTATTTAGTCAGCTGGGCGCTGGTTATCGGGAATTACCTAACGATACGGAAAACATTAACCGAAACCTGATAGACGGTACGTCCATTTCTTCAATAGGAGAGGAGTTTAGAAATGAAGAGTTTTATAATATTATTCTTGGCACGGACTATTACATCAATGAAAACAATGTATTGACCCTTTCTGGGAATTTTGCCTATGAAATAGAAGATCAGCCTTCGCAAACCAATTATGAATCTAGAGATGCAGATAACCAATTAGTTTCCGAATGGGAACGTACAGAAACTACTGAAGCTACCAACCCTAAATATCAGTATGAGCTTCAATATAAAAGCGATTTTAAAGACCATGAAGATCATGACCTTTTATTTAGTGCATTGGGGAATTTTTTTGGTAAGGATCAATCTTCCGATTTTGACGACGTAACTATTTCTGGTGATGATAGTGATGCTAAACAACGAACCCGAACAGAGTTTAAGGAAGCTGAGTATACTTTTAAATTAGATTACACTCGTCCGTTCAATGAACAATGGACTATGGAGGTTGGTGGTCAATATGTAATGAACGATGTAAGCAATGATTACGAAGTTGATGATTTAGAAAATGACATTTTTGTCTCCAATGAAGGTTTGACCAATGTGTTTGAATATGACCAAAAGGTTTTAGCAGCTTATGGTACCGGAGCATACGAAGGTGAAAAATGGGGTGTTAAAGCTGGTGTTCGTATGGAAAATACAAACCTTAATACCTTATTGAAAAATACAGATCAGAAGAATGATCAGAAGTATACCAACCTCTTTCCAAGTGCCCATTCTTCGTATAAATTTAGTGATAGGGTTTCTATGCAGGCAGGATATTCGCGTAGAGTATATAGACCAGATTTGTGGGATTTGAATCCTTTCTTCAATATTAGAAATAACTTTAATATCCGCCAAGGTAATCCAGACTTACAACCAGAATATACAGATTCTTATGAGGTTACCAGTATTTATGTTTTGGGTAAAGCATCACTTAATTTTAGTGTTTATCACCGTTACACAACAGAGGTAATTGAATCTATTTATACCTATGAAGATGATGTTACCATTAGCAAACCAGAAAACATTGGCACGAACAAGGCCACGGGTATAGAGTTCAATGGAAAGTATAGCCCTTTAAAATGGTTTTCAATTACTAGTGATTTAAACTATAATAGATTTGTAAGGGAGGGGAGTTTAGATACGCAAGTATTTGATTTTAATGCGGATAGGTGGTCTGCTAAAGTGATGACTAAAATTAAACTACCTGCAGATATTGATTTTGAAGCTACCGGGAATTACCAAAGTAGTTATGAAACAGTACAAGGAAACACGAGCGATAACTTATTTTTAGATCTAGGTGCACGCAAGAAAATATTGAAAGGAAAAGGCGTAGTAAATTTTAGTGTGAGGGATTTATTTGCTTCGCGGGTAAATGAAACAGAAACTTTACAAGAAACTTTTTCAACTTACAGCCATAGACAACGTGGTAGGTTTATTACTTTTGGCTTCAGTTATGGTTTTGGAAAAGGCGAGGCCATGGAATACTCTGGTAGAAGAAGATAAACCAATTAATAAATAGTAAAAATAATGGGAAGAAAAACGGAAGAAAAAATGCGTACCTACCACAGATATCTAGGTTTTTTCTTAGCTGGTATAATGGCTATGTACGCAATTAGCGGTATAATTCTAATTTTCAGGGATACCGATTTTCTTAAGAGTGAAGTTGCGGCAGAGAAAACATTAAAACCCAACATAAAAGCTGATGATGTAGGAAAGGCTCTTAAAATCAAACATTTTGAGGTAGAAAAAGAAGAGGGAGGCATCATTTATTTTGAAGGTGGTTCTTATAATAGCAAAACTGGGGTTGCATCATATACAGAGAAAAAGCTGCCTTTCGTAATAGGTAAAATGACCAAAATACATAAGGCAACTTCTAGCCAGCCTTTGTTTTTTCTGAATATTTTCTTTGGAGCGTCACTGTTGTTCTTTGTAATATCTGCATTTTGGATGTTCAGGCCTAGTGCTCCTATATTTAAGAAAGGTCTTTATTTTGCTTTAGGCGGACTCGTGCTTACGCTTATTCTACTCTTTGTTTAACTAAGAATCTAGAAGACCTATTTTAATAGCATGCTTGGTTAGTCCGGCTAAATTTTTCACTTGTAATTTTGATATGAGATTTTTACGGTAACTTTCTATAGTGTGCTTGCTTAGAAAAAGTTCATCTGCAATTTCTTGCGTAGTATATTCATTGGCAATAAGTTTTAGCACTTGTTTTTCGCGGTCTGTAAGGTTTACCTCTTCTTGCTTTTTGTTCTCGAACATAGCATTGGTATAGGCGCGTTTTATTTCCTGCGAAAAATATTTTTCACCTTTAACTATAGTCCGCATAGCAGTTAAAAGTTCTTCTTTTTCGGCATTTTTGGGTACATAACCATCTACATTGTTTTGAATAAGTTTCTCGATCATACCTCCATCAATATGCATACTTACTACTAAGGTCTTTAGGTTAGGGTACTTTTCTTTTACCATACGGTTTAGCTCAATTCCGTCCATTTCTGGCATGCTGAGGTCGGTAATCAATAGGTGAAGCTCATTGGTTCCATTAATTTCAAGGTATTTGATGACTTGCGCTCCATTTTTGGCTGTAGTAGTTACTGAAAATTCAGGTGCGTCGCTCAAGATGCTCAGTAGACCATCAATGAACATTTTATGGTCATCTGCAATGATGAGATTATATTTCATGGGATGTTGTTTTTATGGGGATTTCTATGGAAATCACGGTACCCCTATTTTTTGATGAGTCGATGTGAAGTGAACCGTTTAATTGGTTGATTCTACTGCGTATGTTTTCAAAACCAATGCCTTCCTTAACTTCCGAAACATCAAATCCTTGTCCGTCGTCTTCAAAAAGAAGTGACAGCTCTTTATTAAGCAAACTAAGGTGTATGTCTACATTACTGGCCTCCGCGTGTTTAAGTGTATTGGTCATCAACTCTTGAACCACTTTATAAAGCTCCATTTGGACTTTTTCGTCCAACGCATTTATATCTACTTCTGGATGCGGATAAAAACCAATTTTTATTTTTCCGCTGCTTGAAATCGATTTTATGTATTCCCGAATCAAATCTGTAAAAGCATGTTGCTTAAATTTCTTTGGAATAAGCGTGTGAGATATATCCCGAACCAATTGGTAGGTTTCATCTAACTGGCCATTAATCTCTTTCCATTTATTAGAATCACTGGCCATAGTAGATACCTGCAGTTTTATTCCTGCTAGGTTTCCACCAATGCTATCATGTAATTCTTGGGCAATTCTTTTCCGTTCTTCGTCTTGCCCTTCAATAGCGGCTTTGATGAGGTTTAATTCTTGTTCTTGTTTTAGCGAGGTGACTTTTTGCTTGTTTATTTCTTCTTGCTTTTTGGTCAGTTCACTTTGTGTCTGTATTTTTTGATAGTAGACATAGAGTAGTGCAATTACAGGAATCAATATAATTAAGAAGCCAATGAGAAAAGCGTTTTTGATGGTTTTTTGTCTTTCAAGTTCAGCGGCTTTTTCTATTTGATCTTCCTCTAGGCTAGAAATTGCTTTCTCTTTCTGAAGGGTTTCGTATTGTATCTCAAGTTCTTTTATAATTTCGCGCTGCTGTTTGGTACTAATTTGGTTGTTCACACCAAAAAGTTGGGTCATTATGGCGTAAGCATTTTTATAGTCTTCTAGCTTAGAAAAACTTTGGGCTTGTACAAGTAATGCTTCTCTTTGAAACTGCAAATTTTCACGGTTTATAGCGTTAATGTAGGCAACGCTTAATGCTATATTGGCGGTTTCATACATTTCTTCCTTATAATACAGTCTGCCTAATAGTAGGGAACCTTCAAAATAAATGGCGGTAAAACTATTGGAAAGCGCTTCATTTCGAACAGATTCATAACCTTCAAATGCTTTCTCATAGTCTGCTTGTGCCTCCGCAAGTTTGGCGATTTCTAATTTTACAGTCAGTTCTTTTTCTAAATCTTTGAAGTCTGTGGCCATGCGTAACCCTTCATCAAATTCTTTCTTAGCGCGTACGTAGGCCTGCTTCCTAAGATAAGCGTTGCCCAATAAAATACGAGCTTGTATGGTCTGTTCAGGAAACTCAGTACCAAAATTAGTTATTGCTTTGGTGAGCATAGCAATGGCTTTATCTGCTTCTGATTTTAAAATATAATTATGGGCAAGACCTATTTTATTCTTGTATTGATATTCATTTGAATTTGCCGCTTCTGCATCTTGCAAGCCTTTAATGTGCCATTCAATAGATTTATCTAGAAGCCCATTAAAATGACTTCCTATACCCAAAAAGTAATGGGCTTTGGCATAATGTAAGTTCTTGGAGGCATCCGATTTTTCCCAGTTACCCAGTTCTTTTACGTAAAGGTTGCCATAATGTAAAATAGAATCTGTATTTCCTTTTTTGATATGCTGTTCTGCCAATTGCTCAAAAACAGAAAACCGCTGACTTCCATAATCTGCATTTTTCAATGCTTCGTAGTAGGGAGATAACGAGTCTTCCCTTGTGTTAGGAATCGTAGAAAAGGTAACCCGTTGCGGACGGTCTGTATTTGCCGAATCTTTGCTTGCTTCTTGAGCATATAGATTAGAAAAGCAGAGCAAAATTGCTAAGCTGCAAAGCTTGTATAAGCCCAGTACAGGAGTAATATAAAATTTATATTTTGTTTTCAGTAGTATGGTTTTATCCTGGTAAGTAGATTCGTTTTAAATCGTTTCCTTCCAATTCAACAACTTTTTGTTCTATATATTTTATGAGCTTGGGACAATCCGTCTGGTAATCATCGCAAATTACGGTTTTTGACTTCTCATTAGTAGTTAGCGTCACTATAAGTTGGCTGGTACAGGATGTTTCTGAGCCATAATGTGTCTCAAGGTTCCAAAAACCATTAGCCTCTATTTTTTTGAAAAATCCTAAAGTCTGCAAACTGTCTAAAAAAGACTGACTGTTCTTGTTATAAGTAGTGGTTTCAAAATTAGAAGATATGCCGGGTATGTGCGAGATTTTGTTTTTGGTAATTTTAAATGAATCAAAATGAAAAGCACCTCTCTGCACCAATAATGAATATCTTTTGGTTTCTTCTGAATGGGGTAGTTTTTTGTCTTTGCCCGGTTTATTTTTGGAATAGATGGCCAGAGCTAGACAGACAAGAAGTAGTTTTGGATAAATGTATTTCATTGTTCAGATTCTTTGTTGGTACAAATGTCATGTTTTGTACCACTGTAAAATATACCTAGAACAGTGAAAAGTTACCCCCTGAAAAAGGGGGTATGTGAATTTTAAACTTTACTGATTTCCTTTTCTTCTAGAATAGAAGAGATGATTATTTTGGCGTGTATTCTAGAGTTTTCTATGAACCACTTATGGGTTTCCATACCACCGCAGATAACGCCTGCCAAGTAAATACCAGCTACATTGGTTTCCATGGTTTCAGGATTATATTGAGGTAGTTTTTTTTCGTCATTAGAAAGCTCAACACCCATATTCGTCAAGAATTCAAAATTGGGCATATAACCGGTTAATGCTAAAACAAAGTCGTTTTCTAATGAGACGTTACCTTCTGGCGTTTCAATTATGATTCCGCTTTGGCGTACTTCTTTCAATTTTGAATTATAATACACCTTAATACTACCTTCTTCAATGCGGTTTATAATATCAGGTCTTACCCAATATTTTACGCGTGGTCCTACTTCATGGCCTCTTATGATTAACGTAACTTCCGCACCTTTGCGATAGCATTCAAGAGCGGCATCAATAGCTGAATTACTAGCACCTACTACGGCTAGTTTTTGATTAGCATAAAAATGTGGGTCATTATAGTAATGGGCAATCTTAGGTAAATCTTCCCCAGGGATGTTTAGTTTATTGGGTAAATCATAAAACCCAGTGGATACGATTACCTTATCTGCTGTATAGTTGCTTTTTTCAGAAACGATTGAAAACCCATTCTCAACCTTTTCAACTTTTTTTACCTTTTCAAAAAGTTTAATATTTAGCTTGTTAGAAGTAACGATTCTTCGGTAATATTCTAAAGCTTCGTTTCTTTTGGGTTTTGCTTCTGTACTTATAAAGGGAATATCATCTATTTCCAATTTTTCCGAAGAAGAAAAAAACTGCATGTTTTGCGGGTAGTTGAACAACGAGTTTACTATAGGTCCTTTTTCAAGAATTACGTAGCTCAAACCCTTTTTCTGGGCCTCAAGCCCACATGCTATTCCTATTGGTCCTCCTCCTATAATTACAATTCGAAAATGCTCCATCTATCTGTAGATTTTTTAAGTTCCTGAATTGTTTTTGTTGGATCGTCGGTCTTAAAAATAAAGCTGCCGGCCACAAGAACATCTGCGCCTGCTTTTATAAGTGCTTTGGCATTTTTAGAATTTACACCACCATCAACCTCTATTAAAGCAGAAGAGTCAGACTCTTTAATAAGTTCTTTAATGTTGTGAACCTTTTCATACGTATTTTCTATAAAACTTTGCCCTCCAAATCCAGGATTGACACTCATAATAAGTACAAGGTCCAAATCTTTGATGACATTTTTAAGCAAGTTCACATTAGTATGAGGATTCAAAGCCACACCAGCTTTCATGCCTTCTGCCTTTATGGCCTGAATGGTTCTGTGCAAATGAGGGCAGGTTTCGTAATGAACCGTAAGGTATGTTGCGCCTAACTCCGCAAAAGTTTTAATATAGCGGTCAGGGTCAACAATCATCAAATGCACATCTAAAGGCTTTGTTGCATGCTGGGCAATAGTCTTAACCACAGGCATTCCATAGGATATGTTTGGAACAAAAACACCGTCCATTATATCAATATGGTGCCAATCTGCATCACTATTATTTACCATTTCTATATCACGCTGCAAGTTGCCAAAGTCGGCTGCCAGAAGAGAAGGTGCAATTTTTGTTTTGCTCATTTTGTTTGTGTTAAATAGAATTTATACAAAAGTAATGAATTGTGATTTTACGGGATAACCAATAGCAGCTAAAGACCGGCCAATGTTGCTGCAGTATTAGTTATTCTGAAGAAGCGATTCAATTTCGTTTAAATAGCTTTCTTTTTTCTCGTCGGATAACCAACTCGCTTTAAATCCGTTTTTGGCCAATTCGGCAATTTGCGTTTTAGAAAGGTTTAAAGCCTTGGCTATACCCCCAAAATTTTCATTCATATAACCCCCAAAATAGGCAGGGTCATCAGAGTTGATGGTGACTAGTAAATTGTATTCCATCATTTTAACCAAAGGATATTCTTTTAAATCTTTAATTACCTTAAGCTCAAGATTGGATAAAGGGCACAGGGTAAGAGGCATCTGCTCTTCTGCTAACCGCTTTATCAATTTAGAATCATCAAGACAACGGTTGCCATGATCTATTCGTGTAACCTTGAGTAAATCTAGAGCTTCCCAAATATATTCTGAAGGACCTTCTTCGCCTGCATGGGCAACGGTCAGAAAACCTTCTTCTAAGGCTTTTTGGAATACGTTCTTGAATTTTGATGGAGGATTACCTAGTTCTGAAGAATCAAGCCCTACGGCCACAATCTTGTCTTTATAAGGCAAAGCCTGTTCTAATGTTTTAAAGGCTGATGCTTCATCTAAATGTCTCAAAAAACTCATAATGAGTTTAAAACTAATACCTAGTTGCTTTTCTCCATCTTCTAACGCTTTATAAATTCCGTTTAATACATATTCAAAGGGAACGTTACGATCTGTATGGGTTTGAGGGTCAAAGAATATCTCTACATGTTTTACATTTTGCTCATGAACCTTTGTTAAATAAGCCCACGTAAGGTCGTAAAAATCCTGTTCTTTAATTAGCACCGATGCTCCGGCATAGTAAATATCCAGAAACTCTTGAAGGTTATTGAAACTGTAGGCTCTTTTTAGTTCGTCAACATCCGCATATGGGATAGTAAGGTTGTTTCGTTTTGCAATCTTAAACATGAGCTCAGGCTCAAAAGTACCTTCAATATGTAAATGGAGTTCGGTTTTGGGTAAATCCTGAATAAAGGCTTGGATTGAAGTGTCTTTCATAAAGCAATTGCATTTTGTTTTTGGAAATGAGGGATTTACCACTCAATTTAAGTGTTTTTTTATAAAGGTTTCAGGTTTTAACAATTTACCAAGTGGAGAATTATGTACCAGTAACCCATTGAACGGCCTACTTTCTATTGTATGTGTTGTAGGCCTTCATAGACCGCAATACCGACTGCGTTAGCCAAGTTTAAACTCCGCACGTGTTCACTATACAATGGAATTTTATACAAATCATTTTTATAGGAAGAGAGTAGGGAAGAAGGTAATCCAACCGATTCTTTACCAAAAACCAGAAATTGCCCGTCTTTAAAGGGTATGGACCAATGGTTTTTTGTGCCATGGCTAGAAAAGAACACCAAATTCCTGTTGCCATGTTGCGATAAAAAGTCTTCAAGACTCTCATAAATACGCAAATCAAGGTGTTGCCAATAATCAAGACCGGCCCGCTTTACGCGTTTGTCATCTAATTCAAAACCAAATGGCTTTATAAGATGAAGCGTAGAACCTGACGCAAGTGCCAACCTGCCAATATTTCCGGTGTTATTAGGTATTTCTGGTTCTACAAGTACAATGTTAAAGGGCATACAATTATCTATTTATGAAAAGACCTTAAATATAACTGTTCTACTTTGGTTCTTGCCCATGGCGTACGTCTTAAAAATTTAAGCGATGACTTCACCGTGGGATTACTTTTAAAGCAATTGATGTTTATGCGGTCTGCCAATTCTTCCCAAGTGTATTTTTCCGTTAGTTTTTCTAAAATGTCAACTAACTTAACCCCATGTAGTGGGTTGTTAGGTTGGCCCTCGGGTATTTGATTGTCAGATTCCATAAGATGTTTCTTAGTTTAAAACCACGTTTTTTGAAAGTGATGATTTATTTAAAAATAGATTCTTTTTGTTGACTTCTAAAATATTTTAAATGAAAAAACTCCGGTAATCAGCCGGAGTTTATTCATCAATCAAAAAACGAACAGTCATGATAAACTGTTGTTGCTTTTAAAATTACAATATATATGCCAAATTTCCAATTTAAGGAATATTTAACGTGTAACTTTTTAGATTTTTTAACCTAAATAGGTTTTAAGAATCTTACTTCTAGAAGTATGTTTCAATCTTCTAATAGCTTTTTCCTTAATCTGGCGAACTCTCTCTCTAGTAAGTTCAAAAGTTTCACCAATTTCTTCAAGAGTCATTGAATGTTGTCCGGCAAGGCCAAAGTAAAGACGAATAACATCTGCTTCTCTAGGCGTTAAAGTCTCTAAAGCGCGCTCAATTTCTGTACGCAAAGATTCGTGTAATAATTCTTTGTCCGGGTTTGGAGATTCACCACTACGAAGTACATCATAAAGGTTAGAATCTTCACCAGCGATCAAAGGAGCATCCATAGATACATGGCGGCCAGAGTTCTTAAGCGATTGCTTTACGTCCTCAACAGTCATATCCAACTCTTTTGCAATTTCTTCAGGAGAAGGCATACGTTCGTGCGCCTGCTCAAGAAAAGCAAAGGTTTTATTAATTTTGTTGATTGAACCAATTTTGTTCAATGGCAAACGTACAATACGAGACTGTTCTGCCAAAGCTTGCAAAATAGATTGACGAATCCACCAAACAGCATAAGAAATAAACTTAAATCCTCTTGTTTCGTCAAAACGTTGTGCGGCCTTAATAAGGCCAAGGTTACCCTCGTTAATTAAATCGGGTAAAGTAAGTCCCTGGTTTTGGTACTGCTTGGCAACTGATACAACGAATCGAAGATTGGCCTTTGTGAGTTTTTCAAGAGCGATCTGGTCGCCTGCCTTGATACGTTGTGCCAATTCTACTTCTTCATCTGCCGTAATCAAGTCTACTTTGCCTATTTCTTGCAAGTACTTGTCCAAAGATGCGGTCTCCCTGTTGGTGACCTGTTTTGTAATTTTAAGCTGTCTCATGTAAATAAATTAGGTTCAGTTTGCATAGACTGCATATACTTATACGCAAAAAAGCCAGAAATGTTACAAACGGACGTAAAAAACTTCACTTTTTAGATGAGTCGCACAAAAAAGCCTCAACTTAACAAGTTGAGGCTTTAAATATGTGTTAAAATTAGAGGTCTTAGTCTCTAGGTTTACGATCACGGTTATCTCTGCTACCGCCTCGTCTGTCATCTCTACCACGACCACGATCTTTATCATTACGTGGTGGTCTTTCTACAAAACCTTCTGGTTTTGGTAATAAAGCTTTTCTAGAAACTTTTTCTTTACGAGTTCTAGGGTCAGTACCTAAATATTTCACATCAAAAACATCTCCCATGTTTACAACATCGGTAACATTTTCAGTTCTTTCCCATGCTAATTCCGATACGTGTAACAATACTTCGTTGCCTGGAGCATCTTGATATTCTACAACAGCACCAAAATCTAACATTTTAATGACTTTAACTTCGTAAGCGCTTCCTACTTCAGGTTTAAATAGAATAGAATCTATTTTTGCCATAACAGCATCAATACCTTTACTACCTACACCTAAAATTTCTACGATACCTTCTTCAGTAACTGGGTCTTCGTTAATAACGATAGTAGTCTCAGTTTCTTTTTGCATCTCTTGAATTACTTTACCACCTGGTCCAATTAAAGCACCAATGAATTCGTTAGGAACTCTACGCGTAACCATTGTAGGCGCGTGTTCTTTAACTTCGGCATTTGGTGTAGCAATCGTATCAGTAAGTTTACCTAAGATATGTAAACGACCCTCACGGGCTTGTTTTAAAGCATTTACAAGAATTTCGTAAGACAATCCTTTTACTTTAATATCCATTTGGCAAGCCGTAATACCATCTGCAGTACCAGTAACTTTAAAATCCATATCTCCTAAGTGATCTTCATCACCTAAAATATCAGATAATACAGCATACTTTCCAGACTCAGCATCAGAAATTAATCCCATTGCAATACCAGAAACTGGTTTTTTCATTTGCACACCGGCATCCATCATAGCCATTGTACCGGCACAAACTGTTGCCATAGAAGAAGAACCGTTAGATTCTAATACTTCAGATACAACACGAACAGTATAAGGACAATCCGCAGGGATCATTCCTTTTAATGCACGTTGCGCCAAGTTACCGTGACCAACTTCTCTACGAGATGTTCCACGAATTGGTCTAGCTTCACCTGTACAAAAAGGAGGGAAGTTATAATGTAAATAGAAGTTCTCTTCGCCTTCATAAGATGGCATATCTATTTTATTAGCATCTCTAGAAGTTCCTAAGGTAACTGTAGCTAATGCTTGAGTTTCTCCACGTGTAAAAATTGCAGAACCGTGTGTTGATGGTAAATAATCAACCTCACACCAAATTGGTCTGATTTCGTCAGTTTTTCTACCGTCTAAACGTAAACCTTCGTTTAATGTTAGATCTCTAACAGCTGCTTTTTCTGCTTGTCTGTAGTATCCACCAACAAGATGTCCAAATTCTTCCATCTCTTCTTCAGTAAAAGAAGCCTTAACTTCTTCTTTTACTTCAGCAAATGCATTACTACGTTCTGCTTTAGAAGTTCCCTTCTTGGCAATGGCATAACATTTATCGTAAGTTAAATCGTGGATTCTTTTTTCTAAATCTTCGTTAACTTCAGCAGTTTCATATTCACGTACTTCTTTTTTGCCAAAAGCTTCTGCTAAACGTAATTGAGCAGCAATTTGTACTTTTATAGCTTCATGAGCAAATTTGATAGCATCAGCCATTTCCTCTTCAGAAATCTCATCCATTTCGCCTTCAACCATCATTACAGAATCAGCTGAAGCTCCAATCATCATTTCAATATCGGATTCAGCTAATTGAGCACGTGTAGGGTTAATTACAAATTTACCATTAACACGACCAACTCTAGCTTCGGAGATAGCACATTCAAATGGGAAATCAGATAATTGAATAGCAGCACTCGCCGCTAAACCGGCCATAGCTTCAGGCATAACATCATCATCATGAGACATTAACTGAATCATTACTTGTGTTTCTGCTTGATAATCTTTTGGGAAAAGAGGACGTAATACACGATCCACTAAACGCATAGTCAATACTTCACCGTCACTTGGTCTTGCTTCTCTTTTAAAGAAACCGCCTGGGTAACGTCCTGCCGCAGCAAATTTTTCTCTGTAATCTACTGTTAAGGGTAGAAAACCAAGATTTTTTTGTTCGTAATTGGAAACTACTGTACACAATAGCATACATTTTCCAGATTGTACAACAACAGAGCCATGAGCTTGTTTTGCCAATTTTCCGGTTTCGATAGAAATTTCTCTACCATCACCTAGGTCTATGACCTCTCTAAATACTTTTGGAATCATAAAATTGATTTGTATCCGCTAACGGGCGGACTGTTAAACAATGGTCGTCTGGTTGTTGAGGCCAGAAGGTTGTGTTGTTGTGTGTGCTGATAGCACTTGACCAATGAAAAACTGTGTGCAGCTTTTAGTTTTGCCTTAAAACAATAAGGACTTTATATAAAATAGGGGCTGAAAATTTTCAGCCCCTAGGAATATTACTTTCTAATACCTAACTCTACAATAAGCTCACGATATTTAACAATATCATTCTTTATCATATAATCAAGTAAGCTTCTTCTTTTACCTACCAGCTTTACTAAAGAACGTTCAGTATTAAAGTCTTTGTGATTTTTCTTCAAGTGACCAGTCAAGTGATTGATACGGTGTGTAAACAATGCAATCTGACCTTCAGTAGAACCAGTGTTCTCTGCTTTTCCGCCGTATTTCGTAAAGATTTCGGCTTTTACTTCTTTCGTTAAATACATTCCAATATTATTTTAAATGATTTTTATGTATATATGATTGATTTTCAATCAAGCGGCAAAGATACAATTAATGCGCTAAAAACAATTGATTTGGGGAATAAAATACATTAACAGCTTTTAACGATTAGAAAAATTTAGCATTAGAGAAAAAACTGATTAATGGTAATATGCGTATATCTTATAAGTATTAACTACAATCTTAAAAAGAGAACATAGAACCCAGACTTAAGATTGCCCTAAATTAAAGGATTATGAATTTGAAATTTTTGACATTACTTTTTTTGACATTTACTTTTGTTGCTTGTGAGGATGATGAAACAAACGAGCCAGAGACTATAGATACCAATCCAGATGTGGTAGGTATGAATTATGTAAAAAGTACACAATCTTTTGACGATACCTATACTGTATTGACGGCCAGTTTAGAAGCTAATGAAAATATTAAAATTGTTGCCGAGGTAGATCATGAGGCTAATGCGGCTTCTGTTGATTTGGAGTTGAGCCCGACTAAAATAATTTTCTTTGGTAATCCTAATTTGGGCACACCGCTAATGCAAGTAAATCAGCAAGCTGGTTTAGATTTGCCGCAACGTATTTTGGTCTATCAAAATGATAGTAGTGAGGTTTTTGTAGGATATAATTCTACCGTTTATTTAGCCAACAGACATACGCTTGGAGATGTAGCCACCTTGCCAACGATTGCAACGGCTTTGAAAAGCTTAAGTGAAAATGCGGCCGTTGCAGATGTAACCGAACAGCCTAGTGACGTAGTTGCTAATTACAATGTAACTACCATTTTAAGCGATCAAACATTTGATGCTACTTATGATGATATAAGGAGTGTAATTGATGGTAACGAAAACCTCACAATTGTAGCTGAGTTAGACCATCAAGCAAATGCTGCTAATGTAGGGTTAGAATTACTTCCTACTAAAGTGATTATTTTTGGTAATCCAAATCTGGGAACAACGCTGATGCAAAAGAGCCAAACTTCAGCTCTTGATTTACCGCAAAAAATATTGGTGTATGAAAATGCTGAAGGTGAGGTTAAAATAGCTTTTAATAACCCTGAGTTATTTGTATCAAGGCATGCTGTTATAGATAGTGATGCAACTTTGGAAATTGTTTTAACAGTCTTGCAAGGTCTTGCCGATACTGCTTCAGAGGAGTAGATATAAGCTGTTAAAAATAAATTGAGCTTCGCTAGAAATAGTGAGGCTTTTTTTTTGATGAAATATATGGAGAGTTTACTTTCTGTTACAATGTTATGACTCGTAAGAAGTGCTTCTTTATTGGGGTCAAAAGAGATTTCTTATGAAATTCGTTTTTAAAAATCACATCCTGAAGGAAGTGGTTCTACTTTTTCTAACTCTTTGGCAAATTCCACGTCTAGTTGAGTTGCCATAAAACCATTTTCCACCGAACCTTTTTGAACCTCAGAGGCGTAGCCTAAGGAGTTTATATGTACGCGAATATATACTTGGGCGTTTTTTTCTAATGGAATGCTTGTTCCCGAACGGGAGAAGGGTTGTTCGTCTACGTGGCTATGGGTTAGTATTCTTCGGTAAATGAGATTTCCTTTCAAATCAATTACTTCCCACCAGTCTGCATATTGATCGCAGCCCGTATCTGGGCTTTGAACAGTGGTGTTAAAGGTATATGAATTCTCTTTTCCTGAAATGGTAACTCCAATAACTCCTGCCTTATCAGATAAAAAGCTTGCCGCGTCAGATTCTGCGGCAAGCATTTTTTCCTTATCAGTTGAACAACATAAAAACCAAAATGAAATTAGTGCAATAACTAATGGTTTCATGCTGAAGCCTTTTCAGTCCTTACTGGAATGTTCTGAATTAAATCAATATAAAGATTGATTTTCTTTTTTAAGTCTCTTCTGTGCGAGATAAAATCTAGAAAACCATGTTCCATTACAAATTCTGCTGTTTGGAAACCATCAGGAAGTTCTTTTCCCGTAGCTTCTTTTACAACTCTTGGTCCTGCAAAACCTATTAATGCACCAGGTTCTGATATGTTAATATCCCCTAGCATTGCATAAGACGCCGTAGTACCTCCTGTAGTAGGATCGGTACAAAGTGATATGTATGGAAGTTTTGCTTCTGCCAATTGAGCTAACTTAGCCGATGTTTTGGCCAGTTGCATTAAAGACAGGGCAGCTTCCATCATACGCGCACCACCAGATTTTGATATCATTACGAACGGAACTTTTCTTTTTATAGCATAATCTATGGCGCGTGCAATTTTTTCTCCTACAACGCTACCCATTGATCCGCCAATAAAATTAAAATCCATACATGCTATAACGACATCTTTATCCAAGGACTTTCCAAAACCGGTTCTCACAGCATCATTGAGTCCTGTTTTCTTCTGAGCGGCCTTTAAGCGGTCAGAATATTTTTTGGTATCCTCGAACTTTAAGGGGTCTTTTGATGTCAACTTAGCATCCAGTTCCCTGAATTTGTTATTATCAAAAAGTATTTCAAAATACTCTTTACTACCTACCCGAACGTGATAATCGTCTTCTGGGCTTACATAATAGTTTTTGGCAAGTACTTCTGATTCAACGATTTTTCCCGTTGGAGATTTGTACCACAACCCTTTTGGCGTGTCTTTTTTCTCTTCGGTAGCCGTTTGTATTCCCTTTTCTTTTCTTCTGAACCAAGCCGTCATATCTTCCATATTAGTTTTAGGGATGTATAGTACCTATTATATTATAAGGTATTTACATTATTTAAATCTTCGAAAGCTTTTTTCAAACGCTCTACAAAAGTATTTTCTCCTGCACGTAACCAAACTCTTGGATCGTAGAATTTTTTGTTAGGTTCATCAGCACCTTTTGGGTTACCAATTTGGGTTTGAAGGTAGTCTTTGTTGTCTTGAACATAATCACGAACACCAGCTAAAAATGCGTACTGTAAATCAGTGTCAATATTCATTTTAATAACTCCGTAGCTAATGCCTTCTCTGATTTCTTCAACTGTAGAGCCTGAACCTCCGTGAAAAACAAAATCGATATGATTGTGCTCTACATTGTATTTTTTAGAAATATATTCTTGAGAATTTTTTAAGATTTTTGGAGTCAACTTTACGTTACCTGGCTTATATACACCATGAACATTACCAAAAGCAGCTGCAATTGTAAATCTTGGGCTTACTTTTGAAAGTTCTTCATAAGCGTAAGCTACTTCTTCTGGTTGTGTGTATAATTTAGAATCGTCAACATCAGAGTTGTCAACGCCATCTTCTTCACCACCTGTAATACCAAGTTCGATCTCTAACGTCATGTTCATTTTGCTCATGCGCTCCAAGTAACCTTTACAGATTTCGATGTTTTCTTCAAGAGGCTCTTCCGAAAGATCGATCATGTGTGAGCTGTAAAGAGGTTTTCCAGTCTCGGCAAAATGCTTTTCACTAGCATCTAATAGTCCGTCTATCCAAGGCAATAATTTTTTAGCACAGTGGTCTGTATGAAGAATTACAGTAGCACCATAAGCTTCTGCTAATTGGTGTACATGTTTTGCACCTGCTACGGCACCAAGAACAGCTGCTTTTTGACCATCGTTAGATAGACCTTTACCAGCGTTAAACTGAGCACCGCCATTAGAAAATTGAATAATTACAGGAGCATTTAAGCTTGCTGCTGTTTCTAGGACACCGTTAATTGTGTCAGAACCAATAACGTTTACTGCTGGAAGAGCGAACCCCTTTTCTTTAGCATAGTTAAAGATTGCTTGTACTTCGTCACCTGTTGCGACACCTGGTTTTATACTGTGAGCCATAATGTTTGTGGTCTAAATTATATGTGAAAAATCAATAGAACAAATGTAATAAAATAAATAGGTCTAAAAAGATTGGTGTTTATAAGTTTATGAAGTTTGTGGCTTAATATTGTTATAAAACGGGTGTTTTAGAGCCATATTCTTTGTAGGACTTAAGTGCGTTTGGGTTTCTAACCCTTGAATTAAAAAGGGTAGTTAATACCAATTTGTAAAACCGAGTTAGCAAAATTATAGTCCCTGAACCATCTTTTTGAGATTTCTTCAGCGGGATTGTAAGTTTTAAAACCTAAATCTGCACGTAATACAAAATAAGTGAAATCGTATCGGAGTCCAAAACCGGTGCCTAAGGCAATATCTTCAAGTGATTTTAAGCTTGTAAAAGTAGCTTCTGGGTCTTCTACATTATCAAAAACGTTCCAAATATTTCCTGCATCGGCAAAAAAGGCACCTTTAAGGTTCCCTATTACAGGAAAACGATATTCTAGGTTGAGGCTTATTTTTAGGTTTGCTTCATTAAAGTCATTGATGGCGTCTGTACGTCCCGGTCCAAGTGAATAGGGAGACCAGGCCCTAATATCGTTAGCGCCGCCTGCAAAGTAACTACGAACAAACGGAATGTTATCTGAGTTTCCATAAGGAATGGCAATACCAAAAAAGCTTCTAAACGCCAAAACGTTGGTTCTTGAAGTGGCCCAGTATTTTACGTAGTCAAATTCTGTTTTAATATATTGGCTATAAGGAACGCTGAAAACCAATTCATCTTCATCGGCATCTGTGTTAAACGGGATTACTTTTGAAAGTAACGATAATGCATTACCGGCACTTTCTAGCTTAAATCGGAATTGGAAGAAATTATTATCTGTAAGACCTTTCCGATTGTTTAGGTTAAAGGTATAGTTACTGGCAAAGATTAGGTTGTCTTCGGTAAGACGCTCCCTTCTTTCTTCAATACGGCTTACGGTTTGGTATTCATCTGTAGTGCTGGGAACCGTTCTTGAAAGGATAGCTTCGGTAAAATTTGTAGTTCCTGTCGGAATACGAAGGCTAGGGTCTTCAGAGTCTTCAGTAGTTTCAAAATAACTTGTTAGCTCAGGATAGAGAACAGTATCATTATAGCTATCAAAATTATCGGCAACATCATCTAGCTGGCTGAAAGAGTTTCCATAGACATTAAAAAACCGATCTGGGTTCACATTTCTAACAAACTGAATATTTAGCAACTCAACATCATGCTTTATAAAATCAGAAGGAACCCAGTTATAACCTAAAACGGTATTGAAAGCCTGTTTGTCTAAACCTATATTTTTTTGGAAACTTGTACCAATAGAAATACGTGTTCTAGGTAAGGTATAGCTGGGTATGAATTTATTAGTGTTAATAAAGGGTAACCAGATTCTAGGTATATCCAAAGTAAGGTCCGCACCAAATTCTTGAAT
This sequence comes from Zobellia nedashkovskayae, assembly GCF_015330125.1. Classification (NCBI taxonomy): domain Bacteria; kingdom Pseudomonadati; phylum Bacteroidota; class Flavobacteriia; order Flavobacteriales; family Flavobacteriaceae; genus Zobellia; species Zobellia nedashkovskayae. The sequence goes on from NZ_JADDXR010000002.1 coordinate 2,491,430, forward strand.
ATTAAAAAACCGGTTATCTATTATACTTGGGTCATTAGATGAGCCAATGCTTAGTCTACCTGATAGATTTAAATTTTCAGCTCCGCCAAACAGATTTCTTGCTTGTAATGATGGACTTAATGCTAGTCCAAATTGTTGAATGTTAGAACGCGTAACTTCAAAAGATGTTCCTAGGGAATATTTTGGCCTGGCTGCCAAATAGATATTAGCATCCAAAGTAGCGGAACTGTCGTTAGGAGTTGATGTGATTGTAGGATATTTAAAAACACCCAAGTTGGTTATCTGTCTGTAGGTACGCGTACGATCTATATCTTTATAAATACTGTCTTTTTCATAAAACACGGCATTGGCCAAAGTCTTAGGTTTAAATCTTAATTTATTTCTATAATAGATGGTATAGTCTCCATAGCTAATAAATTTCTGTTCGCTATCGTCTTCATTGTATAGGAAATCTGTATAAATATTGATCTTGTCAAACCTGTACACCTTGTATTCAGAACTGGTTACTGCGCTATCTCCTCGTTTTTTGAAATCATCTATGTTCAGCTCAATGTTCATTTTTTGATCATTGGCCAGTTTGGTAGTATCCGTGGCGATGTCGTAAGAAATAGAGCTTTCTTGAAAATTATAAATACCCGAGTTTCTGAAAATATTACTCAAGCGCTCTCTTTCACTTGCAAATTTGGAAAGGTCAAATTGCTCTCCATCTTGAACAAATGCTTCGCTTTTATGAAGCGTGTAGATAGAATCTATGGCATTTGATGCTATTCTTTGTGATACCGAATCAATCATAAAAGGTTTGCCCAGATCTATTTTATAGGAAACAGAAGCTCTTCTTTTTTTTATTATGGTATCTATTTCATAGCTCGTGTTGTTATTAAAATAGCCTTTGCTGCCATAATAAGCACTCAGTCTTTCTAGAGTACGTTTTGTTTTTGTTGTATCTAGAGTAGATGGAGCTTCGCCAATTTTTTTAAGCCATTCACTAAGACCGCTCACCAGAAAAGATTCTCCAAGACGGTCAACTTGTTTTTTAGAAAGGAAGTTAATGAGTTTTCGTTCGCGTTTTTCATTTCGGTCTAACCAGGCGTTGTATGAAGAATCGGGATTCTTTTTAGCAAGGTTGTATAGATTTAGTCGCAATGGGTAGCCCAAAATTGTGGTATTGGGTTCTTGAACGATTAGGCTTTCTATGTCTTCGTTCTTTACTTCTGCACTATCCGCGTAGATGGTATTTTTTTTAAGCAAGAATTCATCTTCGCTAACCCGTTTAAGCGTGTTACACGAGTTGATTACCAGAACTACAAATAATAGGCTTATTTTAGCAGCGGTATTAATATAGCGTAACGTTTTGCCCATAGAGATCAAAAATACATTGATTTCATTTAAACTTTTTTATTTGAAGCTTAAAATATAAGTTTTTCTAAGGGGATGAGCCATTTTGTGTGATCCGGAGAGCTTATTTTTCCAATGTAAGTTGAATGATAGGGGTAAATTAACATTTTTGTACGAATAAAAATCATTGATAGAAGTATAGATTGCTATGGTTTCAAAAAATCAAATCAAACTTGTAAAAAGTCTACATCAAAAAAAGTACCGAAATCTTCATAATCTTTTCGTGGCAGAAGGAATAAAGGTTGTTCGGGAGCTAGTTAACTCTGATTTTAAGGTGAATACTATATTCAGTTCAGATGCGGAAATAAATTTAGGTACTACTGATATTATAGAGCATGTTAGCGAAGCCGAGCTCAAAAAAATGAGTGCGCTTACCGCGCCTAATAAAATTATAGGCGTGTTTGAGATTCCTGAAACCAGAAAGCCAAATTTTGATGGGTGGGTAGTTGTGTTAGATGATATTCGTGACCCGGGAAACCTAGGTACTATAATTAGGTTGTGTGATTGGTTTGGAATTGAACATTTGGTTTGTTCTTCCAATACGGTAGATTGTTATAATCCTAAAACACTACAAGCTACAATGGGCTCAATTTCACGAGTAAATATGGGTTATACAGATTTACAAACCTTTTTGAAGAATGCTCCAGTTTCAGTTTTTGGTGCTTTTATGGAAGGTGATGTAGTATATGGCGCAACGGTACCTAAAACCGGAATATTGGTGATGGGTAATGAGGCCAATGGCATTTCGGAAGAAGTAGAAGCTTTAGTGACTCAAAAAATTAGCATTCCACAGTTCGGGGAAAGTACAACTGAGAGCCTTAACGTGGCTACAGCTACCGCTATTTTGTTAAACGAAATTAGACGAAGCTAGATAGCTTTACTCAAAAGTAAAGTTAATGAAAAGCCCTCTGGTCTTCATCGACTCTATGTTTCCTGTCCATTGACTATTGGGGTCATTGTCTCGCACAATCTCGTCAGTCAATCCAAATACTCCACGAATAGAAGGAGTGAATTTGAAATACTCTAGATAGAAATCTATTCCAAATCCTAGCTCGTAATTGTAAGACCATTTATTCATTCTAAAAGTACCACTACTGTTATCGTCCAGACTCTTTTCGTTACTTCCAAGATTAAGAGAGGCAGATGGGCCGGCCACTAAAAAGGGTTTAAAATTACCGTAACGGCGTGTCCCTATTTTCAGCAAGATTGGAAAATTAATATAAGTAGATTTTACTTCAGTGATAGCATTTCTTTCCCCTTCTTCTGTGGCTTCAAAACCTGGGAAACCTAAAGTACGAGCGTTGTAATACAATCCAGGTTCAAAACGTACATCCAGAAATTCATTCAGACGTAGTTCGCCAATAAGACCTACATTAAAACCTGTAGATTCTAAAACTTGGATATCAGTATTTTGGTTGCCTTGGTCTTGCTTATAATCAAACTTAAAACCGTATCTGTTAAAGCCCAAAAAATAACCGTAGTTCAGTAATTTTTTATCCTTGTTCTCAATATTTAGAACGGGGTTTGGGTTAAATTGGGCATTGGCCGGTAGGGATAGGAATAAAATACCTCCCAAAAGCAAAAAAAATCTTTTCATTCAAAAAAATATTATCCGTTCGCTTTTTTTATTGAAAAATGTCGAACCGCTATTCTTATTAGCTTTATCGGCTGTGAAATTATTTAGTAGCAACATATATAGATGCAACCCCAAATGTTTGAGGCTTGTTCTCTACCTCTATAAACCCGATTTTACGTAAAATATTGTTGAAGGCATTTCCATGGGGGAAAACAGATGCCGATTCGCTTAAATACGTATAAGCAGATTTGTCTTTGGAAAATAGTTTTCCAATGGCAGGCAACATATATTTAATGTATAGATTATAGCCTTGTTTGAAAGGGGTTTTGGTAGGAACGGAAGTTTCAAGAACTACAAAAGTACCACCAGGGGCAAGAACTCTATATATTTCGTTAAGACCTTTCTCTAGTGTTTCAAAATTACGAACCCCAAAAGCAACGGTAATAGCATCAAAACTATTGGCTTCAAAAGGAAGGTTTTCACTATCTCCAACAACCATTTCAATCGTACTATCCAGCTTTTTGTGTGTTATTTTTTTCTTGCCAACCTCTAGCATTCCAGGAGAGATATCCAGACCTACTATTTTTTTAGCTCCGGTTTCCACTAGGTTTATAGCTAAATCGCCTGTACCAGTAGCGATATCTAATATGTTTTTAGGTTGTTGCGCAGTTAAAATGGCTACGACCCGTTTACGCCATTTAATATCAATACCAAAAGAAATAACCCTATTAAGGCCATCGTAATTTTCCGATATATTATCGAACATTTGGGTGACTTGGTCTTTTTTACCAAGCTCAGAATCTTTGTAGGGCGTAACCTTTTTAGCCATAGTGGGCAATTTTTTGGGCAAAGATACAATATCGTTTTAAGTAAACGTTTAAGCAAAGTGATGATTACATTGTAGAGGTAAAGTGCATTTTAGCTCCATTTTAAATAGTCAACCAAAATATTACGTAATTTTGCGCAGCAAAATATAAACTACGAAGTGGTTTTTACATTCATAGAGGGTTTATAAACTGCAGACCCGAACTAAGTTGCTAATACATGAAAATCATAATTGCAGGTGCTGGTGAAGTAGGTTTTCACTTGGCTAAACTGCTTTCTTACGAATCCCAGGATATTACGCTCATCGATACGAGAAAAGAGAGCTTGGCCTATGCCGATACTCACTTGGATATACGTGTGCTGCGTGGTGATGCGACTTCTATTTCTGTTCTAAGAGATGCCGATGTGCAAAATTCTAGATTGGTTATAGGTGTTACATCTTCAGAAACGACCAATATTACTTTATGTATGTTGGCTAAGCAGTTAGGATGTAAACGAACTATTGCGAGAATTTCAAATACTGAATTTATTGAGAGCCAGGAAGATATTAATTTTCCGGCACTTGGTATAGATGAATTGATATCTCCTGAGGAGTTGGCTGCGGCGGAAATTCAACTTCTCTTAAATAAGTCGGCTTTTAACGATACATACGAGTTTGAGGACGGAAAACTGATTATGGTAGGGGTATCTCTACCTGCTTCTGCTCCTTTTGTAGGTAAAATGGTAAAAGAAGCTGCAAAAGTATTTCCTGAGCTTAATTTTATGCCAATAGCCTTACAGCGAACCGGAACCCAATATACAGTAGTGCCTAGAGGTGATACCGTTTTCAAACACGGTGATCAGGTTTACTTTATTACAACAAAAGAAGGAGTAGAGCAACTGTATAAACTTACGGGAAAAAAGAAAGAATCTATTAGGAACGTAATGATTCTAGGAGGAAGTAAAGTCGGTTTTAAAGCTGCTAGAGATCTTTGTGCAAGTAAGTTTAACGTAAAGCTTATAGAAAAGGATAAGGAAAAAGCTTTTGATTTGGCAGATGATCTTCCAAACGCCCTAGTTATTAACGGGGATGGACGAAATGTTGAATTGTTAGAAGAGGAGAGCCTGGAGTCTATGGACGCTTTCATAGCCGTTACAGGAAACTCGGAGACAAATATTATGTCTTGTCTTGTAGCGAAATCAAAGCATATTAAGAAAACCATCGCTTTGGTTGAGAATATGGACTATTTTCAATTATCTCATTCCATAGGTATTGATACGTTGATAAATAAAAAACTACTTGCAGCGAATAATATCTTTAGACACATCCGTAAAGGAGAAGTTGTGGCATTAATGCGCTTGAATAACTTGAATGCGGAGATTCTGGAATTTATAGTTAAGCCCAACTCAAGGGTTACGGGTAGTGTTATTCGTGAGCTAAAATTTCCGAGAGCTGCCACCATAGGTGGAGTTATTCGTGGTGAAGAAGGGATCATTGCCTTAGGGGGCTTTGAAATAAAAGCAGGAGACCGCGTTGTGGTTTGTTGCTTGCCGGAAGCCATTCCTAAAATAGAACGATTGTTTCTTTAATGAAGTTAAACTCAAAAATAATATTTCATATCATGGGGCTGTTGTTGCTTTGCAACGGTGCCTTTATGCTATTGGCAACCTTGGTTAGTGGTATCTATAATGATGGTGCTACACTAAGTATTGCTCTCGCGGCAATTACAACTATGTTCGTAGGTACATTTGCCATGTTCTACACAAGAGGGCATAAAAAAGAAGTAAAGCGAAGAGAAGGATACATTATCGTAACTTTTGGCTGGTTGGTAATGTCCTTTTCTGGGATGTTGCCCTATCTGTTTTCAGGATCTATTCCTACGGTTACCAATGCTTTTTTTGAAACTGTTTCAGGATACACCACCACAGGAGCTTCTATCTTAGATGATATAGAGGTTATGCCCGAGGGTATACTTTTTTGGCGTAGTCTTACACATTGGATAGGAGGTATGGGTATTATTGTTTTGGCCATCGCTATTTTACCTTTGTTAGGTATTGGTGGTATGCAGTTGTTCGCTGCCGAAGCACCCGGTCCCAGTGCAGATAAGCTGCATCCAAGAATTACGGATACAGCCAAACGTCTTTGGTTGATATATGTGGGTTATACTTTGGCGGAAACCGTGCTTTTAAAATTAGCGGGGATGAGCTTTTTTGATGCCATAAACCATTCTTTGGCAACTTTGTCTACAGGTGGTTTTTCAACCAAGAATTTAAGTGTGGCCTACTGGAATGACCAACCGTTAATACAGTATATTATTATCTTGTTTATGTTTCTTGCCGGAAGCAATTTTGTACTTAGTTATTTTGCCTTTAAGGGCAAGGTACAACGGGTGCTTCAAGATGAGGAGTTTAGATACTACACCGGTTTTGTTGTGATATTTACTATTGTGGCTGCATTGGTAGTTTATTTAAAAGCGGAAGTGCCTATTAGCCATTATCATCCTATGGTATTTGGTAGCGGGGAAAGTGCTTTTAGACATACCTTGTTTCAGGTAATTTCGGTAATAACTACTACAGGTTTTGTTTCTGCGGATTTTACAAGTTGGACGCCTTTTATGACCGTTTTCTTTTTTGGGTTAATGTTTTTAGGAGGGTCGGCTGGTTCTACTTCAGGAGGAATTAAAGTAATGCGTCACGTTCTGATTATTAAAAACGGACTGTTGGAGTTTAAACGGACTTTACACCCTAATGCAATTATTCCCGTACGGTATAATAATAAGACCGTTAAAGAGCAAATTGTATATAATATCATTGCCTTTTTTGTGCTTTATATGCTACTTTTTATCATAGGGGCTTTAGTACTTGGTGCTATGGGTATCGATTTTGTAACCGCTATAGGTGGTTCAGCTTCTTCTTTGGGTAATGTAGGTCCTGCGTTTGGTGGGCTCTATCCCCTAAGCAATTTTAACGGTTTACCAGATGCTGCAAAATGGTGGTGTGGCTTTCTTATGCTAGCAGGTAGATTGGAGCTCTTTACCGTGCTTATTCTGCTTACTCCATATTTCTGGAAGCGTACTTAGTTAACATGTTTTCAAGATAGTTTTTTAAAATTAGACACGTATATTCCTGTTAGTTTGCTGCTCTATTTTTTGAAATAATTTTCTCCATTTGTACAAACATTCAAGCAGTTTGTCATTTTAATATACCTATTTATACATTATTCATTATTTCAAGTAGTTAAAATCTTACATTTATAAACTTTTGATATAAAGAGTAGTTTGTAAGTTACATGTGATTTCCTTTTCTTACAGACTCATTTTTCAACTTTCCCCTGACAAAATTGAGATGTATTTCATCTTATATTTTGAAGTTTATAGCAACAAGTTTTATTAATATAAAAGATGCTTATTATGGGAAAAAAAGTTTTAGATTCAAGTATTGAAAATGTAGTTGATTTGGAGGGAGAAATGACTCCTGAAGGGCTAGAGCAACAGGCTCAGTTTTTACCACTTTGGTACAGAAGTAGTGGTCTGTATATTAAAAAAAGTAAGTTCTATCCGGTATTTCCTAAAATACCGATAAAGTCAAAACCAACAGGCATGGAAAGTGCCATAGATTTGGATATTCTAAATGAAGAAGAACGGGCTAGTTTGCCAATTATACCCTTCTTTTCCTATGAAGAATTTAGACTGGATATTGATGGTCAGTTCCCATTAATGACTGCTAGCGGTTACTTAAGGTTTCCTGGGGTTCATTATGTGGCTAAATTGAGTAAATCCGGTAACGGGTATTTAGGGAAAATTTGGTTTAAGCATGGTAACGTGACTTCCTTTGGTTATAAATACTTGAAAATAGAACTTGTGAATTCTATTTTTCCTAAGAATAAAAAAGCTAAAGTAACTTTTTATGGAGGAGGGGCAACACAAAAAATATCGACATACAATTTTAGTAGTTCGTATTACAGAAAGATTGATTTTGAATTTGATTTTGAAGAAGGTGTGCAACCGGTATTGGATATTAATACACATGATCACCCGAACAGACCATCAGATTTAACCAATGAGAATTTAAGTTTACCAAAGGTGTATCAACGGGCTGGTTTCAATGTTTCTCGGTCTGGTGATGATGAGGTTCTTTCGTCATTAAAAGGCGCTAATGGTAAGTGGAGTAATATGGAAATGCACGATGCTATGCAGGCGTATTGGTCAAAATTTAGTGCTGCTCCTAAATGGGCTTTGTGGACTTTCTTTGCCAAACAACATGATATGGGGTCCGGTTTAGGGGGTATTATGTTCGATGATATAGGACCTAATCACAGACAGGGAACGGCAATTTTCTATGAATCGTTTATTAATGATGCACCGGCGGGAGATAGCAATCCGGCAGCCTTTGTTAAGCGTTCCAAGTTTTGGACAGCGGCTCACGAGATGGGTCATGCCTTTAATTTGGCACATTCATGGCAGAAAAATTATCCTGGTTTTGGCTCTTCTTGGATTCCATTAGTTAATAATCCGGAAGATCGTAGTTTCATGAATTACCCTTATAATGTAAGTGGAGGTCAAAATGCTTTTTATTCTGATTTCGATTTTAGATTTACAGATAATGAACTTTTGTTTTTGAGGCATGCACCTAACAATTTTGTGGAAATGGGTAATAGTGATTGGTTTGATAATCATGCTTTTGAAGATGAGCATATAGTTACAGATAACAGATTATCGCTAGAGATAAGCGTAGTTCAAGACAATCAGGTAGTGGAGTTTCTAGAGCCGGTCTATTTAGAGCTTAAATTGAGTAATTCTTCAGGAGCACCAATGGCAGTGAATAAGCATCTTTTAAATAACCTTAAAAACGTTATGGTTCTTATTCAAGGTCCTAATGGTAAGGTTTCAAAGGTTCGTAGTTTTGTAGAGTATCTATTGAATCAAAAGGAGCAGATACTTTTACCTAATGAGAGTATAACGCAAAAGCATTTTATTTCTGCAGGCCCAGATGGTTGGTATATAAAAGATAGCGGAAGCTATAAAATTACTGTTATGGTAGAAAGAGATAATCAGGTGTACGGTTCTAATAATGTTGATTTAGAGGTACTTTTACCTAAAACAACGGAAACTCAGTTGTTGGCAAATCAATATTTTACAGAAGAAGTTGCTCGTGTTCTATTTTTTAACGGTAGTCGTGTGCTTGAATCCGGTAATGATGCTTTACTGAAAGTTGTAGAAACTGTACCGGAGAGCAATGCTTCTATACATGCTGCAATGGCCTTGGCAATGCCTTATATGAAAGATTATAAGATGATGAGCTTTAAAGAAGATACACCGCAGGCTATGGTAAAAAGTGCTTCTCAAGAAAATGCAGGTTTTAAAACTCTTACGGCTGATCAGAAAAAAGCACAGTCTTTAATAGATATTGCAACCACTAGAACTGAGCAATTTGCTAAAACTTACGGGGCAGCATCTAGTAGTGAGCATCTAAATGAGATTATCAGTTTTATTAAGTCTAATGACAGCGGCAAAAAGGTAGATAAGATAGAAAAAGACCTCAATAAATATAGAGGTAACTAGTAGAAGGAAAATTTATATATGAAAAGGGAGGACGTTTAAATGTCCTCCCTTTTTACAATTAAGTATGATAACTTAAGGATATTATTTTAAAGCTTTCTCAATCCTAGAAATAGCTTCTCTAATTTCCTTTTCCGCTGCAGCGTAAGAAATACGAATACAGTTTCCATTTCCAAAAGCATCACCGGTAACAGTAGCTACGTTTGCATACTCTAAAAGGTATAAGGCAAAATCAGAAGCGTTGTTTATAGTAACGCCATTCAAGGTTTTTCCAAAATAAGCAGTTACATCAGGATATACATAAAAAGCACCATCTGGCTCATTACATTTAAATCCGTCTATAGCATTCAAAAGTTCAAGAATGATTGTTCTACGCTCTTTAAACTCGTCTACCATGTATTTTATGCGGTCTGGAGACTCAAGTAATGCGGTGATTACTGCACGTTGTGCTATACAGTTGGCACCACTAGTAACCTGTCCTTGTAATTTGTTACAAGCACGAGCTATATATGCTGGTCCACCAATATAGCCGATACGCCAACCGGTCATTGCAAATGCTTTCGCAACTCCGTTTACCGTAACGGTACGGTCAAACATATCGTCAAAAGCAGCCATAGAGGCGTGCTCGGTTACACCGTAGTTGATGTGTTCGTATATCTCATCACTAACCACAATAATCTGTGGGTATTTTTGTAAAACGTCTGCTAAAGCACGTAACTCCGCTTTGCTATAGATAGAGCCACTTGGGTTGCAAGGAGAGCTGTACCAAAGCATTTTAGTTTTTGGTGTAATTGCAGCTTCCAATTGCTCAGGAGTCATTTTAAAATCGCTTTCTAGGCTTGTAGCGACCTCTACAGGTACACCATCAGCCAGTTTAACGATATCACTATAGCTTACCCAGTAAGGACAAGGTAAAATAACTTCATCGCCTTCATTTAAAATAACTTGTGCGACATTGTATAGTGCTTGTTTTGCTCCAGTTGAAACTACAATTTGAGAAGGCTCATAACTGATGCCGTTATCTCTCTTAAATTTAGTAATAACAGCGGTCTTCAAATCTACGTATCCATCTACGGGTGTATATGAATTGTAATCTTCGTTAATCGCTTTTATTGCGGCTTCTTTAATATAATCAGGTGTGTTGAAATCTGGCTCACCCAAACTTAAACCGATAATGTCTTTTCCCGCTGCACGTAATTCTCGTGCCTTAGCAGCCATTTCCAAAGTAGCCGAAGGCGTAAGGCTGTTTATGCGGTCAGATAGTTGATTTTTTGTAGCAGTTGATGGTGTCATAATAAAGCTAAGGTTTGTACACTGAATAATTTAAATAAATAGTTGACAGTTATCTTAAACTATTCGTGTTAATAAAATTTCTTTAATTGCGTCTATTGTAGGTTCATGGTAGGTCTTTTACCAAGCTCCTTTAAATGTTTAAAGTGCGAAATTATAGCTTTTCGAGTAGTTTCATACTCGTTGTATGGCAAATTAAATTCTTTTGCTGTTTCTTTCACAATTTCTGCAATTTTTGTGTAATGTACATGGCTAATGTTAGGGAAAATATGATGCTCTACCTGGTGATTTAAACCACCTGTAAACCAATTTACTATCCTATTTTTAGTACCGAAATTTACCGTTGTAAATAATTGATGTATAGCCCAAGTATTTTTCATGGTGCCAGATGCATCAGGCAGTGGTGTATCGGCATCATCAACAATATGGGCTAATTGAAAGACCACACTTAAAATAACACCAGCTACATAGTGCATGATAAAGAAACCAATAAGAATCATCCACCAAGCCATATCAACAAAAATAAGGGGAAGAACAATCCAGATAGTTATGTATAGAATTTTTGTAATAACAAGGGTGCTCCAGTTTACTGCTGCACTTGGGAGTTTTCCATAGGCAAGTTTGCGTTTCATATAACGGTACATTTGTTGGAAATCTGTAGTAATGGCCCAGTTAAAAGTTAATAGGCCATAAAGTAAAACAGAATAAAAATGTTGAAATTTGTGATGCTTTTGCCATTCTGCATGTTTCGAAAAACGAAGAATACGACCTGCTTCCATGTCTTCGTCGTGCTCATGAATGTTGGTATACGTATGATGCAGTACGTTGTGCTGAACTTGCCAATTGTAGACATTCCCAGCTAAAATATAAATACTGCCGCCCATGATTTTGTTAACCCATTTCTTGTTGGAATAGGCGCCATGGTTACCATCATGCATAACATTCATACCTACGCCGGCCATACCAACACCCATAACAATAGTTAGGATAAGATTAGCCCAAATGGGAAGTCCTAAGGTTAGAATCAAAAAATAAGGTGTCAGGAAAAGGGCGAACATGATTACTGTTTTAACGTGCAAGCGCCAATTACCTGTTTTTTTTAATTTATTGTCTTTAAAATAGTCGTTTACACGCTTATTCAACGTCCTGAAGAATTGAGCAGAGTCCTTTCTGGAGAATCGTATTGTTTTTTGGTCCATATAAGTAGTATTATAAATAAATATCGAAGAAATGCACAGCTTTAAATGTCGAGAAAATGCTATTTCATCGATGAATATAGTAGTTTTGTAACTATACAAAGATACGCATGACTGCCGAATTAGTTTTTAAATATTTTCCCAATTTATCAGATCTTCAACAAAAACGCTTCATATTGCTAGAAGAGTTGTATAAAGACTGGAATCAAAAAATAAACGTGGTTTCTCGTAAAGATATAGATGAGCTTTATTTGAGACACGTTCTACATTCAACCGGAATAGCTAAGGTTCAGCAATTTAAAGATGGTTCTTCGGTTCTTGATGTAGGTACTGGTGGTGGTTTTCCAGGTATTCCTTTGGCTATATTATTTCCTGAGGTACAATTTACTTTAGTAGATTCTATTGGGAAAAAAATAAAGGTAGTTAAGGAGGTTGTTGAAGGCTTAGAGCTTGATAACGTGACTGCTATTAATGCCAGAGTGGAGGAAACCAAAGGTGAATATGATTTTATCGTAAGTAGGGCAGTTGCTGCAATGCCAACTTTTGTACACTGGGTGAAAGGAAAAATAAAGAAAGAATCACAACACGAGAGACGAAACGGAATTCTTTATCTAAAAGGAGGGGATTTGGCTGAGGAGCTTGAAGGATATAAGGCCATAGAAATGTATGACCTTACCGACTATTTTGATGATCCCTTCTTTGAAACTAAAAAGGTAGTATACTTACCTATGAAATTCAAGGGCTAAACTATAAGCTCAATAGTTGGTAATATGACCTTCTATATTTCTTTGCGTAAATTTTTAAATGCCCCCATACATGTATGATTAGACAGTCTGTAATCATTCGTGATTTACTGTATATTTTCTGCATATTCATAATTTTCCATTTTTTACAGTTGATACAAAGTACGTAATTAATACGTTTAATTTACAATTACTTAACGTTAAATTTACATTAAAAGTATTTTACTGCTGTTTATATTTATGTTTTGGGTTGAAAATGAGACTTCTAGACTGTTGAAATAGCCTTTAATTCGGCAAAAGTTAATAGTGAGAAACGTATTGTAACTAGTTGTAAATAAATAATTTATGTTTTATGTGTGTGCTTTTCTAAAGTCTTTATAAGTTTACAATACCGCTATTATGTTATTTTAATGTAAACATAACGTTAACTAAGTACTTAAATTGTGTAGTTCATCGATGAAATTTGAAATTCAGTCACAAAAAAGTCCCCTGACACATTTGTGTCAGGGGACTTTTTTTTATCCTTTTGAAGTGATTATTTACTCCAAGGTGGTGTAACTCCGTTGGAACGAGCGTAAGCTATTAGTTGCCCTTTGTGCTCTCCGTTGTGTTCCATTATTGCCAATAGGCCTCCAAGCATATTCATTTTGGCAAAACCAAAATCAACCTCTTCTGCAAACTGGTCATCTTCTACCAGAACTACCTTTTCCAGAACAAATTCGTTGGATTGCTTAAGAGCAGCAATGATGTTCTCTTTTCCTGTAATTTTTGATAGATTCATTACATCCACCCCTTCTGGTGGAGCAAAACCCATTTTAGAAGCTAAATAATAGTTGCCTCCGGCAACATGTAATAATGCTTCTGCAACCGAGTTTACACCTTCCGTAGGGCGCCAATCATATTGCTCTTCTGAAAAAGCTTCTGCCAAAGCAACTACTTGTCCTTGATTTCCTTGTAAAACTCCTTGAATTGTGTTCTGTGTTAATTTTTCTTGCGCAAACGTCATGGTTGCTACCATTAAGAATGCCGCTACTACTAGTTTTTTCATTTTCTTAGTTTTAGTGGTTAAATAAATTCCCCAACCCATGATTTGATAATCGAGGAATTGGGGAATCTAATAAAAATTGATAATAAAATACTGATTATCAGTGTAAAATGTTACTTATTCTAACCTAAAAAAGGATATCTGTAGTCTATTGGAGTTACAAAAGTCTCTTTTATAAGACGAGGAGAAACCCATCTCAACAAGTTCTGTGCAGAACCGGCCTTGTCATTTGTTCCTGAAGCTCTAGCTCCTCCAAATGGCTGCTGACCAACTACGGCACCAGTAGGCTTGTCGTTAATATAGAAGTTACCTGCGCAATTTTGTAACGCTACTGTAGCTTCGTCAATAGCATATCTGTCTGTTGCAAGAATTGCACCAGTTAATGCATATTCAGAAGTTCCGTCAACTAATTTCAAGGTTTCTGACCAGTCCTTGTCTTCGTAAACATAAATAGTAACAACAGGACCGAACAATTCGGTCTCCATTGTAGTGTATTTTGGGTCTGTAGTAAGAATAACTGTGGGTTCTATAAAGTACCCTTTAGACTTATCATAGTTTCCACCTGCAATAACTTCTGCATTGTCATCTTTCTTTGCCTGATCAATATACTTTGCCAGTTTATCAAAAGAGGCTTCGTGAATAACTGCTGTTATAAAGTTAGACATGTCTTCTGGGCTACCTGGTTTATTGAAAGATGCTATATCTTTCTTTACAGACTCAAGAATTTCTTCTGAAAGTGATTTAGGGAGGTAAACACGAGAAGCTGCGCTACATTTTTGTCCTTGAAATTCAAAACTACCACGAACAATTGCCGTAGCTACTTGTTGAGGTTTTGCTGATGGGTGTGCAACGATAAAATCTTTTCCACCGGTCTCACCAACTATTTTTGGATATGTTTTATAGGTGTGAATGTTGTTACCTATTTGTTTCCATAATTCTTTGAAAACATGTGTTGAACCTGTAAAGTGAATACCTGCAAAGTCTGGGCTAGCCAAAACAGTTTCAGTAATCATTACTGGGTCACCATAAACTACGTTAATAACGCCATCAGGAAGACCGGCTTCTTTGAAAATATCAACAATAACCTTAGCAGAGAAAACTTGACTATCACTAGGTTTCCAAACAACTACGTTCCCCATCATTGCAGCACTTGCAGGAAGGTTTCCGGCAATAGCTGTAAAGTTAAAAGGAGTAATAGCATATATGAAACCTTCAAGAGGTCTGTATTCTACGCGGTTCCAAATACCTTCTGCTGAATCTGGCTGCTGATCGTAAATCTGTGACATGTATTCCACATTAAAACGTAGAAAATCAATCAACTCACAGGCTGCATCAATTTCAGCTTGGTATATGTTTTTTGATTGTGCAATCATGGTTGCAGCATTGATCTTGGCGCGGTATGGCCCTGCAATCAATTCTGCAGCTTTCAAGAATACGGCAGCACGTTGCTCCCAGGTTAAATCTGCCCAAGCAGACCTTGAAGCTAAACAATTGTCAATAGCTTTTGTAACATGCGCCTTTTCAGCAACATGATATTGACCTACAATATGTTTGTGGTCATGTGGAGGAGACATAGGCTTGGTGTTCCCTGTCTTAATTTCTTCGCTACCTATATATAATGGTACATCTACGCTACCGTTAAAATAAGAACGGTACTGTTCAAGAACTTCTTCTCTTTCAGAAGTGCCCGGCGCATAACTTTTTATTGGTTCGTTAATCGCTGTCGGTACATGAAAAAAACCTTTGCCCATAATGCTTTTATTAAGTTAAAAATAGAGCGCAAAGGTAGGATTCTTAGTGCGAATAAAAAACTGCCTAAGCACTAATGACGCAAAAGGATTATGCTAAAAAAACCTTAATGAAATAAATGCATATGTGAAATGAAACCACATAGGGGACTATATGCTACCAGATTGCTAGGTTAAAGCGTAAAAAGCTATGGAAATTGAAAGAGGATGGTCTAATTTAATGCGAAAGGTGCATGAAATTTGAAAGTAGGGATATAGACCCTAAATTTTTCGGTAGAACTAAAGTTGACCATATTATAATGACCTTTCATTGCTCCAATAGGCGAAGTTAAAAGGCAGCCAGATGTATAGGTGTGCGATTCTCCAGGTTTTATAACTGGTTTTTTGCCAATTACGCCTTCGCCGTCTAACACCTCTAATTCGTTAAGAGCATCGTATATTTTCCAATGACGAGAGGTGAGCTGAACAGAATCTTTACTTTGATTCTCTATAGTAATCGTGTAGCCAAAAGCAAAGTGCATCTTATAGTTCTTGAAGAAGGTTCCTTCAAAACTAGTGTTTACTGAAATCTTAATGCCTTTAGTTACTTGTGTGATCATATGTTTTCCTTCTAAAAGGTAATAATGTTACCGGTAAAAAGTAATACCGTTGTAATAATAGCCAATATAAAAAAAATAGTGTTCAGAAAAAGATATTTAACAATAGTTTTAAATATGCCTTGACTGTAAAAATTTCGCATAGCTATAAAAAGGTATATCGCAAAAATTAAAATAAAAATCCAATTACTATTTACTTTGAAAATTGAATCAATCAAATAGCTAAGAATGAGCAAGATAAATAATAATGCGGTGTTGTGAAAACTAAATATCAAATGATCGGTATAACTGTATTTTTTTCTGACATATATCAACCAAATGAAGACGGTAAAGGCTGGTAAAAAGAAAAATACGACGAACGGTAATTTTGAAATTAATGCACTAAGAAAACTTCCGGGCGACTTTTTAAATTTATGAAACCCGTTCATACCGTTGAATATCAATTTATTTTCAAAAGTTTCGGGAAGCTTGTATTTATTTAACAGATCTTGAAAATCGTAAATGGTATCACGATTTAAAATGGTAGAGAAAAAAGCTTGTTTTTGATTATTTCGTTCTCCAAGTGAGCCTTGGTCGATTTTCTCAAAATAAGCAATCGGGTCAAGAAGTATGAGAGAATCGCGTTCATGCTTTTGTTTTTTATATCCATCATAATTTATAGCTGTTTTAATGGAATCCAACTGCTGAGAAAGTTCAATGGCATCAGTAGTATCTATGTCCATTGTCCATTCGCTGGCAAAATCTTCTATTTCAGAAATGTCATTAGTTCCATACCTGTCGTATTTTGAAAAATTACCGCTAAGGTTAATGATAAGAAAGAAGATTATGGCAAGACTAAGTAAAAACCGAAATGGATTGGTGTAAGAAATACGTTTTCCATCTATATAACTTTTTGTTATTTTTCCTGGTTTGATTAATAGGGTGGATAGCGTACGGAGCAATCGTGAATCGTACGAAATTATAGTTCCGAAAAATTCATCTAAATAATCTTTAAGGGTTATTTTCTTGGTGCTGTTTGCCTGAGAGCAATTAGGACAGTATTTATCGCTCATGTCCAAAGGGTGCCCGCAATTAAGGCATTTAGTACCTCTGTAGTTCAATTTGTACCTTCCTTTTCCTGAGTCGGAGAGCTTGTTGGTCATTTATCCAAAAGAATTAAGGATAAATATAATCTAATTACTGATATTTCTAGAGTTTGCGGACCCAACGCCAATAATGCTGTCGTATAAATCGCCAAAATTTCTATAGTACACCAATATTAAATAGTTATTCTCCGTGAAATGAAAATTACCGCCAATAGTATTAATTTCTATTGTACCATCTTCACGTTTTATAACGTATTTGTAATTGTAGAAGCCTTGCTTGAGTTTTATTTCGGCTTCCATCATGCCATTGTTCTCATTGTAGACCATCTTGTTTTCTTCAGTTAAAGCATAGTTGTTGTGCTTTCCGAAAACGTAAACTTCGTCTAATCCCAATCTTTCATCATAGGGCAAAGCAAAATGGACTCTGGTGTATTCCGCCTCCCTAGAGTAGTCATCTCCTTGTAGTGTACGGACAAGAAAATCACCATTAATATCTGGGTAGTACGTATATTCATTATCTGCTCGGTACCTATTTACAAATAAATAATGGTCGTAAAGGTCGTTAATTTCTATTTTTGAGATTTGTGAGGTAGGAGCCCTAAGGTCACTAGTGTCAAAGTTTAAAAATTCATTACCGCCATAAAAACTGGTTTCTTGGTCATATTTATATACCAATTCGGTACCTATTGTATATTGAGGCGCTACATCATAAAGTGCCGTTTCCCATTGGTGATTTTGTAAAATGGCAACTTTTACTTCTTTCTTTGGATTTACTAGTTGAAAATTTCCAGCATTAATACTAAATTGAACTACTTGTTTTTCGTTTATGAAATTAAAATCGCGAGAGCGTTTAACAACTCCTCCTACGGTTACTAAATCCTTGTAAACAACGAAGCGCCTTGAAAATTGAAGTTCATAATTGTCATTATATACTTCTAGAACGTAATTTCCACTAACTTTTAGGCCTACATTATCGTTGGGAATTGATAATTTATAATTAGAATAAGACTGTTGGGTAGAATAGCTGTTCTCGTAATTTGTAATACGTTGGTTGTCTACGCCACTAAGGTATTGTGATTTTAAAAGTTGAGAAGGTTGCCAATCGTAGTTGCAGTGAATGATTTTGTAGTAGTAATCACTTTCGGAGGCGGTAATGTCATCAAACTCCAGTTTCATGGTCTCTCCAAGCTCTATGACAGGGAATTGGTCCTCTGTGGGTCCTCCAAAAATTACGGTTTTAATGTTCTCGGGCGGGTTGACCTCTAATTGAACCTGAGCACATAATGAAGATGTCAGAAAGAAGAAAAAAAATGGTATAAGATTCAAGCGCATTACCGGCTATTTTTTGAGGTAAAGGTAAACAAAAAGCGTACCTAAAAAATTTTGATCGGTATGATGTCTAAATTTCTAGGCATTTATTATGAAAACAATCCTTTTAGTATTATTTTTGCTGCAAATTTTGTTAACCTAAGGTCTAGAACAATATGTCTAAAGACATCAGGATTAAAAAGGGCTTGAACATAAATCTTGTTGGAGCTGCAGAGCAAACTACATCAAAAGCCGTTTTAAGTAACGTTTATGCTATTGGCTTAAGCGATTTTCACGGAGTCACACCCAAAATGTTGGTAAAACAGGGTGCTGAAGTCAAAGCGGGAGAACCACTTTTTTACAATAAAAACAGGGAAAGCATGCTTTTCGTATCACCGGTAAGTGGTGAACTTGTTGAGATTGTAAGAGGAGCGCGAAGACGCATTCTCTCACTTAAGATTTTGGCAGATAAAGAGCAGGCAGCTGTTGTACACGATTTGTTGAATGTTGAAAGTGCTTCTAAGGAAGAGGTAAAAGCATACCTTTTAAAAGGCGGTGTTTGGCCTTTTATTAAACAACGCCCGTACGATATTGTTGCAGATCCGGATGCAAATCCTAAAGCAATTTTTGTTTCAGGTTATGTTACGGCACCTTTGGCAGCAGACTTAAACTATGTGTTGCAAGGGAAGGAAAAAGAGCTTCAAGCTGCAATTACCGCTTTGGATAAATTAACGCCAGGCAAGGTTCATGTTTCCGTTGGGAAATCTGAAAATTCACCATTGGCCGGTTTAAAAGGGGTTGAATTGCATAAGGTTTCTGGTCCGCACCCAGCTGGTTTAGTGGGTACGCAGATTAATAGAATAAATCCTATTAATAAAGGAGAAACAGTTTGGACGGTTACACCTCAGGATTTGGTGATAATTGGTGAGTTGTTGTTGACCGGTAAGTTTAATGCAGAACGTACTGTTGCTTTGGCAGGTTCTTCGGTTAAAGCTCCAAAATATTATACAACCAAGATTGGAACTGAAATCTCTACCTTCTTATACGCTAGTGGTGTAGAAGGAGATAATTTTAGAGTAATAAATGGTGATGTTCTTACGGGATCAAAATCGGCTCCAGATGGTCATTTAGGGTATTATAATAATACGGTAACTGCTATTCCAGAAGGAGACGATTATGAATTGTTTGGATGGAACAAGCCTGTATTCAAAAAAATATCGGCTACAAGAGCATTAACATTCTCTTGGATGCAACCAAATAAAAAGTACGACCTTACTACCAATACAAACGGAGAACATCGTGCGTTTGTGGTAACTGGTATGTATGAAAAAGTATTTCCATTGGATATCTTTCCTATGCAGTTGCTTAAAGCATGTATGATAAAAGATTTGGATGAGATGGAGCAACTGGGGCTTTATGAAGTGGCACCAGAGGATTTCTCGTTGACTGAGTTTGTTTGTGTTTCAAAACAACCGCATCAACAGATTATTAGAGAAGGATTAGATCTATTGCATAAAGAAATAGGATAAAAGATGAGTGATAAAAAACTGACTTTCAAGAAAAGGCTGCACATTTTAAAGCACCATTATCGCGGTAAGAAAATGGCACCTGCATTTAATGCACTGCACACATTTTTATTTGCTCCTGATGAGACAACACATTCAGGTTCTCATGTTAGAGCGGCAGATGATTTAAAGCGTACCATGAATACGGTTATTATGGCCTTGGTTCCGGTATTGATTTTTTCAATGTTTAATGCAGGGTATCAGCATTTTTCTGCTATTAATGGGTTTCCACAGGAATTCTCTTTAATGAACGACTTTCTTACTTGGGACAATTTCTGGATCGGGATTATAAAAGTGCTTCCGTTGGTAGTTGTATCCTATGGAGTAGGACTTTTGGTAGAATTTATTTTTGCTGTTATTAAAGGTCATGAAGTAGAAGAAGGATACTTGGTAACAGGTATGCTAGTTCCGTTAATTGTACCAATAGATACGCCACTTTGGATGTTATCTGTAGCCGTTGTTTTTGGTGTGGTTATAGGTAAAGAGGTGTTTGGCGGTACAGGAATGAACATTCTTAACCCAGCCCTTACAATTAGAGCATTCTTATTCTTCGCTTATCCTACTTGGATGAGTGGTGATAAGGTTTGGGTTTACCAAGCTGTAGAGCGCGCTGGTGGTCCTGATGCTATTTCTGGTGAGACTATCTTAGGATATTTGGCACAGAATAAAGGAGCGGAAATGTCTTATACAGTTTCAGATATGTTCTTTGGTTTTATTCCTGGTTCAGTTGGTGAAACTTCAACCTTCTTAATCCTTTTAGGTGGGTTGTTCTTAATCTTTAGTAAGATAGCTAGCTGGCGTATTATGTTGAGTGCCGTAATAGGTTCTTTGGTAATGGGCTTAGTTTTTAATGGAATAGTTGATCAAGGATGGATTGGCGAAACAAGTAAATTTTACGGTCTAATGAGCTTTGCTTTCTGGCAACATCTTATTGTTGGTGGTTTGGCTTTCGGTATTGTTTATATGGCAACCGACCCTGTTACAGGAGCACAAACAAATCGTGGTAAATGGTTCTATGGTTTCTTCATTGGTTTCCTTTCGGTAATGATTCGTGTGTTCAACCCGGCATATCCAGAAGGTGTTTTCTTGGCAATACTTCTAATGAACGTATTTGCTCCAACAATTGACCATTATGTGGTTCGTGGAAACGTAAAACGTAGATTGAAACGATTGAAAAATGCAACCATCTTGCCAAAAGATTCAGCTGGCAAGGCAAACGAACTTCACGCAGAAACCGTATAATTATGGCAATCAATACAGATAAGAATTCATACACCGTTATTTTCGCTGCCATTATGGTAGTGGTAGTAGGTTCTATTTTAGCTTTTGCGGCGTCTAGTCTTAAAGATAGAATAACCGAGAACGAACGGTTCGAGAAACAACAGAACATTCTTTACGCCATGGGTGTAAATGATAATGTTGATGAGGGTAGTGTAAATTTTGTTTCTACCGATAAAGTAGAAGATGAGTTTAAAAGCTATATCAAAGAGCAATTGGTTATTGAAGGTGATAAAATTACCGAAGATGACAGTGCTTATCTAATCGACATGAAAAAGCAAATGGCAATCGCCGGTAAGGGTGGAACCGCAAAGCTTCCTTTGATGATAGGAGAGAAAGATGGTAAGAAATACTACATCATTCCTATGTACGGAAAAGGACTTTGGGATGCTATTTGGGGCTTCATTGCGCTAGATGATAAAATGGTTGTACAGGGTGTTTATTTTGACCATAAGGGTGAAACTCCAGGTTTAGGGGCAAATATAAAGCAACGTTACTTTATGGATGACTTTACAGGTGAAAGCATTTTAAAGGGAACGGAGTATGCCGGTATAGCTGTGGCAAAAGGTAATAATGACCCTCTAAACAACACCAAGGATGATAATGAGGTAGATGCTTTAGCTGGTGCTACTATTACAGGTAATGGCGTTTCTGCTATGATCAAAGAGAGTTTAAAACTCTATAAAGACTATTTACAAACCGTTAGCGCAAAATAATATGGGACTATTAACAAAGAAGGATGCACATCTAATAACGGATCCACTAGCAGATAATAACCCTATTACTATACAGGTATTGGGTATTTGTTCCGCTTTAGCAATTACAGCAGAGTTAAAAGCCTCTGTAGTAATGGCTGTTTCGGTACTGTTCGTACTTGCTATGGGTAACGTTGTTATTTCATTGATGCGAAATATTATTCCATCAAAAATTAGAATTATCGTTCAATTGATCGTAGTTGCCACATTGGTAATTATTGTGGATCAGGTCTTGAAGGCATTCGCCTATGAACTGAGTAAAACACTTTCTGTATTCGTTGGGCTTATTATTACCAACTGTATTATTATGGGACGTTTTGAAGCTTTTGCTTTAGCAAACGGTCCGTGGAGGTCTTTTCTTGATGGAATAGGGAATTCACTTGGGTACGGTGTAATTTTAATAATCGTTGGTTTCTTTAGGGAGCTTTTCGGTTCTGGAACTTTGTTCGGGTATCCTGTATTAGGAAACCCTATTGAAAAGACAGGTCTTTATGCTACAGGGTATGAAAACAATGGTTTTATGATTATTCCACCGGCGGCTCTTATTGTTGTAGGTATTATCATATGGGTACAACGTTCAAGAAATCCGGCATTGGTCGAAGATCATTAATTAAGGTAAAAAGATAGAATTATGTTAGAGCATATTGAATTGTTTTTTAAATCCATCTTTATAGATAACATGGTGTTCGCCGTGTTCTTGGGGATGTGTTCTTACCTGGCGGTTTCCAAAAAGGTGGCCACTGCTGTAGGTTTAGGAGCTGCTGTAATTTTTGTACTTGCCGTTACCGTTCCTTTAAACTGGTTATTGGATCAGTATCTATTAAGAGACGGTGCATTGGTCTGGTTAGGACCTGAATACGCAGATTATAACTTAAGCTTTCTTTCGTTCATTCTTTTTATCGCGACCATTGCAACAATGGTTCAGTTGGTAGAGATTGTGGTAGAGAAATTTTCACCTTCGCTATATAACTCTTTAGGTATTTTCTTGCCTTTAATAGCAGTAAACTGTGCTATTTTAGGGGGGTCACTTTTTATGCAGGCTAGAGATATTCAAACGTTGGGTCTAGCATTCAATTATGGTGTTAGTTCTGGTATTGGTTGGTTCTTAGCTATTTTGGCTATTGCCGCGATTCGTGAAAAAATCAGATATTCAAACGTTCCTGCTCCATTACGTGGGTTGGGAATTACTTTTATCATTACCGGATTAATGGGTATTGGTTTTCAGAGTTTTGGAGGTATGTTAACAGGTGGCGATGATGCTCCTGCACCAGTTGAAGAAACTACTGCTGAAAAAGTGATAGAGAAGAAAAAAATTAAAGAAGAGATTGATACCAAGGAAATCTCTTATAACGACGCCATAAACAAATAGATATGCTATTAGCTGCAAGTACTGGAGGAACGATTTTAATCACCGTTGTCGCCTTTTTGATACTATTGATGGTCTTGGTGGCCCTTTTATTGTTCACCAAAGAAAAACTATCTCCTTCGGGGCCGGTTACCATTACAATTAACGGAGAAAAGAAAATTGAAGTTGGTTCAGGTAGTTCATTACTTACTACTTTAGGTAACCAAAAAATATTTTTACCATCTGCATGTGGTGGTGGTGGTACTTGCATACAATGCGAGTGTCATGTACTTTCTGGTGGTGGTGAAGCACTTCCTACGGAAACGCCTCACTTCTCTAAAAGAGAATTGAATTCAGGTGCACGTTTAGCCTGTCAGGTGAAAGTGAAACAGGACATGAATATCACAATTCCTGAGGAGGTATTCGGGATTAAAAAATGGCCGGGTAAAGTTGTTCGTAATTACAACGTAGCATCTTTTATCAAGGAATTTGTAGTTGAGATTCCTGAGGATATGGGATACAAAGCTGGTGGATATATTCAGATTGAAATTCCTCAATGTGAGGTTAAGTATGCTGATATTGATATTACAGCTCACCCAGAAGAGCACGAAACTCCAGATAAATTTCAAGCTGAATGGGACAAGTTTAATCTTTGGCCATTAGTAATGAAAAACCCTGAGACTGTTGAGAGAGCCTATTCTATGGCTTCTTACCCAGCTGAAGGTAGAGAGATTATGTTGAACGTTCGTATCGCGACCCCACCATGGGATCGTGCTAAGAATGGTTGGATGGATGTTAACCCTGGTGTTGCTTCTTCTTACATATTTAATTTGAAACCTGGTGATGATGTAATTATTTCAGGTCCTTACGGTGAATTTTTTATTAATGAGTCTGACTCAGAAATGCTTTATGTTGGTGGTGGAGCAGGTATGGCGCCAATGCGTTCGCATTTGTACCACTTGTTTAATACGTTAAAGACGAATAGAAAGGTTACCTATTGGTATGGTGGCCGTTCTAAAAGAGAGCTTTTCTACATTGAGCACTTTAAAGAATTAGAAAGAAACTTCCCTAACTTTAAATTCTATTTGGCACTTTCAGAACCTGCTGAAGAAGATAATTGGAAGGTTAAAGAGAATATAGATGCTCCTGGTGATGGTTTTGTAGGTTTCATACACAATTGTGTTATTGATAACTATTTAAGCCTTCACGAGTCTCCGGAAGATATTGAATTGTATTTCTGTGGACCTCCATTGATGAACAAAGCAGTGCAGAAAATGGGTGAAGACTACGGTATTCCCGATGAGCATATCCGCTTTGATGATTTCGGTGGATAATAAGATTTTTATTAGCGAAGGAGTACAGTTTAAATTTAACTCCTTAGCAAATCAAATAAATAAAAAACCGATGTTTGCGCATCGGTTTTTTTTGACCTAATTTTTAAGAGTTATGGGCAAACCATTATCGGAACGTGAATTACATAACCTTGCTATGAATATCGTAGGGAAGGAACTGGAAGCTGAAGGTTTTGAATTTATGGGAGTAAATAGCGAACCCAAAAGAAATCCGCAGTTTGTATGTTTGAAAGATAAGGTGTTGCATTTTATCACTGTTCGTTATGTAGCTTACCCTGAGAATCCCAGTAGGTTTGATGAGGCGTTAATGGCTAAGATGAAGGAGCATGCGGATAAACAGGAAGCCAGAACGTATTATGCGGGTGTAGGACTTTCAAATGCCGAAAACCAAGAGTTGCCGGTGTATTTAGATGAGGCTTATGTGGTAGATTATATTGGTTTAATTGAAATTAAAGATGAATAGATTTTTAGCTTTTATAAGTATTTTGTTTTTACTTTCCTGTGGAGGTAATCCGTCAGGTATGGTTAGAAATGAAACTTCTGGAGGTGCGTTGGGTACTTCCTATAATCTTATCTATTTGTCTCAAGATAAATTGGATCTTCAACAGCAAGTAGATTCTGTTTTTGATGCTATTAATCATTCATTGTCAACCTATATTCCTGCATCGGATATTTCTAAGATTAATCAAGGTGATTCTACTGTAGTAGTTGATCACATGTTTCAAGAAGTTTTTGAATTGTCTCACGAGGTCTACGGAGCTACCGAAGGGTATTTTGACCCTACTGTGGGCATATTGGTAAATGCTTGGGGGTTTGGTCCAGAAAAGCAGATACAGATGGATAGCACTCGTGTAGATAGCTTGTTACAATATGTAGGTTTTAATAAAGTAGAACTTACGAAAGGAAATACCATAAGTAAATCCAACCCTAATATCTATTTTGATTTTAATGCTATTGCTAAAGGATATTCCATAGACAGGCTGGCAAAGCTTATGGATAACAAGGGTATTGAAAATTATTTATTAGAAGTAGGAGGGGAGTTGGTAGCAAAAGGCCAGAACCAAATCAAACAAAAACCATGGATTGTAGGTATAGATGACCCTACAATTGAAAATGAACGAAAATTGAAAGCTACCATTCTTCTAGAGGATAGAGCCTTGGCTTCATCTGGAAACTATAGACATTTTAGGGAAGACCCGGTAACAGGGCTAAAATATGTTCATACTATTGATCCAACTACAGGATATACAAAAAATGCAAATACATTGGCAGCAACGGTTTTAGCAGATAATTGTGCAAAGGCAGATGCATATGCTACTTCTTTTATGGCGATGGATTTGGATAAGGTGCTTAAGCTATTGACCGTAAAACGGGAACTTGAAGCCTATATTATTTTTATAGATGAAAAGGGAGAAACGCATGAATTCATGACGCCTGGTTTTGAAGCATTGGTAATAAAAAACTAAAGCGGTTTCTTTACCAAAGGAATTATTTCACCTTTAGCTAAGCGATATTTGTCTATGTCTTCTGAAGAAAGCGTTGCGGTATAGTCTACTTCTTCCACAATGAAACCTATGCTTCTTAATTTTTCAAAATAATCCCAACCATAAATCCGTACGTGGTCATACTGGCCGAATATTTTGGCGCGTTCTTTTTTGTCCGTAATGGAATTGTCTTCAAAAGTAGTTTTACGATCAAGGTCTTGAGGGATTTGTAAAATAGCCCAACCACCCTTTCTAAGAACTCTATACAATTCTTGCATGGCTTTGGTGTCATCAGGAATATGCTCAAGAACATGGTTACAGAAAATAACGTCAAAGGAATTATCTTCAAAAGGTAAATCGCAAATGTCTGCCTTCACATCCGCTAATGGGGATAAAAGATCAGTAGTTATATATTCTAGATTTTTGAGATTTCTAAAACGTTTGTAGAATGCCTGTTCGGGAGCAAAATGTAGCACCTTTAGCTTCTCGGTAAAAAAGTTGGTCTCGTTTTTTAAGTAGAGCCATAACAAACGGTGCCTTTCTAGTGATAAGGTAAAAGGCGAGAGTACGTTTTCTCTTGGGCTTTCATAGCCGTAAGGCAGGAAGCTCTTAAATTTTTTGCCGTCAATAGGGTCCTCGTAACGATTACCGCGCATCCACAGTCCTAGTATGGGCCGTACCAGGTAACTTAGTTTAATAAGTAAGGGCCTAGGAACGGCATTCAGAATAAACTTGAAAATTTTGGACACGTATTACATCAATTTGCACAAATTAACTTTGTTCGCCCTAATTTAAAGAACAATTTTTTCCTTGCGGAAATTGTCTTCTTCATCAGTTTCGATACCCAAAGCTTCGTAAATGTACTGAAACGTAGATAGTAATTCAGGTTTACCATTAACTATGGCTACGTTGTGCTCAAAATGCGCACTTGGTTTTCCATCTGCTGTTAAGATGGTCCAACCGTCCTTTAATTGTTTTATACGTCTTGTTCCCATGTTGATCATAGGTTCAATAGCAACAACAAGGCCTTCCTTAAATTGTTTTCCCCTACCACGTTTTCCATAGTTTGGCATTTCCGGTCCTTCATGAAGTTTTTTGCCCAATCCGTGACCTACCAATTCACGAACAACACCGTATCCATGATTTTCACAGTAATTCTGTATGGCAAAAGCAACATCGCCAACGCGATTTCCAGCTTTGAATTCTGAAATTCCCAAGTACAATGATTCTTTAGCTACTTTTAATAGCTTTTTAGTTTCTTCCGCTACTTCTCCTACAGGAAAAGTATACGCATGATCACCGTAATAACCATTTTTAAGAGAACCACAATCCACGGAAATAATATCGCCTTCTTTTAATGGTTCATTGTTCGGAATACCATGTACCACTTGAGCATTAGGACTCATATTCAATGTATTCGGAAAGTCGTACATGCCTAGAAAACCTGGTTCAGCGCCCTGTTCCCGTATAAACTCTTCTGCTAATTTATCAAGAAATAGAGCGTTGACACCTGGTTTTATTTCCGATGCCAGCATGCCCAGGGTTTTTGATACTACTAGGGCGCTTTCACGCATTAGTTCTATTTCCTCGGGTGTTTTTAATTTAATCATAGCGGCAAAGGTAAAAATATTTGATGGTATTCTTTATACAAGAGATTCTCTTGTCATTAATTTAGGTTGTGGAACACCTAGTAATTTCAAAATGGTTGGAGCAATATCGCCTAAAACACCATCTTTAATCTTCTTAATGTCCTTATCTACCAAAATCAACGGAACAGGATTAGTGGTATGGGCCGTATTTGGACTACCATCTGGGTTAATCATGGTTTCGCAATTACCGTGATCGGCAATTACAATAGAAGTATACCCGTTTTCAAGACCTGCGGTTACTACAGCTTTTGCACATTCATCAACCACTTCACAGGCTTTAATGGCAGCAGACATAACTCCTGTATGGCCTACCATGTCAGGGTTGGCAAAGTTCAAACAAACAAAATCAACTTCTCCTTTTTTCAATTCAGGAATAATAGCATCTCTAATTTCGTAAGCGCTCATCTCTGGTTGCAAATCGTAAGTGGCAACCTTAGGAGAAGGACATAAAAGACGTTGTTCACCATCAAACGGCTCTTCCCGTCCACCATTAAAGAAAAAAGTAACATGTGGATACTTTTCAGTTTCTGCAATACGAATCTGCTTTTTATGTGCTCTTTCTAAAACCTCACCAAGGGTATCTTCAATATTTGCTTTATCGTAAACTACATGAACACCTTTATAAGATGCGTCATAGTTTGTTAGCGTAACATAGTATAAATTTAATTTATGCATGTTCTGCTCATGCATATCCACTTGGTTTAGTACCTCAGTAAGTTCACGGCCACGATCAGTTCTGAAGTTAAAGAAAATAACTACATCATCTTCTGTGATTTTAGCAACAGGATTTCCATTACTATCCGTCATTACGATAGGCTCAATAAATTCATCAGTAACGCCATTATCATAATTTTCTTGCATTTTAGCGCCAATGTCAGTAGTTTTTTCGCCTTCGGCATTCACCATAACATCGTAGGCTTTTTTCACTCGTTCCCAGCGCTTATCACGATCCATAGCAAAATACCTTCCTACTACAGAAGCCAATTTTGTGTTTTTATCGGTACAAAAGTCACTAAGATCGGTCAAGAAACCTTTTCCACTTTTCGGGTCAACATCTCTACCATCGGTAAAGGCGTGAACGAACATGTTTTTAACGCCAGAATCATTTCCGGCCTTAATAAGTCCTTTAATGTGGTTGATGTGGCTATGAACCCCACCATTACTTACCAATCCTAAAAAGTGTACCGGCTTGTTATTTTTCTTGGCATAAGCAAAAGCATCTTTCAAGACTTTCTCGTCTTTAAGCGTATTTTCTTTTACAGCCAGATTTATTTTAGCTAAATCTTGATAAACGATACGTCCCGCACCAAGGTTCATATGTCCTACTTCACTATTCCCCATTTGACCTTCAGGAAGACCAACATTCATACCATCCGTAAGAAGGTTTGCATTTGGGTAGTTTTTATAAAGAGAGTCAACAAATGGAGTATTTGCATTGTCTACCGCGGAGACCTTGGGATTGGGAGATTTTCCCCAACCGTCAAGAATCATAAGTATTACTTTTTTGTTCATGGCTATGATAAATTAGATTATCAAAAGTACTGTGATCCAAGAGGAAATGCCAATTATAGCGATGCTTTTTTAATGCGATTTTAGCATTGTTAGAGATGCCACATTTTCTTGGCCTAAACGAGGTTTTCTAAATTGCCGACTAGAGGGATTACCTCTTTTTATCTACTTATGGAAAGCATTGTATAATGGTTGTTATTAAAGCGTTATCAATAATTTAAATGAATATTAGTAAAATATGAAAGTGTTAAAATTAAGTTATTATGACCCCCAAGTTGTAACAACTTCGCAAAATTCCAGTCTATCTTTATACAATCAATAAATATTCATCAATTTAAATCATTCATCATGAGAAAAACGTTTTTAACTTTCGCAATGGCCTGTTTGGTCGGAACTACTGCCGTAATGGCCAATGACACAATTACAACTACAGATGCGCCAGCATTTGAAATGTTTGACACTGTAGAACTAAATTCTTTCTGTAAAGCAATTATGCAAGGAGATTTGGAAACTGTAAAGAAACTTATAGAGCTTGGCGAGGACGTCAACAAAAAATCTTTAGGTATGACACCGGCAATTTTTGCTGCTCGTTATAACAAAGCCGAAATTTTAGAACTATTGATAGATAATGGTGCTAATCTTAAAATCAAAAGCGATAAAGGACACTCTATTGAAAAATATGCAGAACTTTCTAATGCTACTGATGCCTTAAGAGTAATTGAAACAGCGATGGGAAGCTAAAAATTTGAATTATCCCAATTGCTATGAAAAACTAAAAACCCGACCATATTAATATGGTCGGGTTTTTTTCATATAGTTTCTCGTAAAAGAGCAGTAAAGCGCTGCGAATTAAAAATCAAATCCGTTAATAGCTCTGTCTACAAACGCGTAAACAGCCATAAACAACATTAATCCACAAAATACCGAATATGCCTTTAGAAGTATTACTACTAATTCAGGTTTGCAGTTCTCAAATGCTTCGGTATATAAATTTTTAAAGTGCGATAGTGTTCCCATATAGTTTTATTTTAGATGCCTTGTCTAGGGGCATTGGTTATTGTAAAAGCTATAATGGTTAAATTGCTGCATTAGCAACGGTAGCATTTGGGAGGTGTAAAGATAGATAAATAAGGATACAACACGCTGCATTTCAACGAATTTAACAACAGTTCATGCCATTTTTGAAATAAAATGCAAAAGGCGCTTAAAACGAAATAATTTCGTTTTAAGCGCCTTTTAGATATGCTTTAAGAAGTCTTACTGGTTACGGTACTTTTCTATAGACTCCTGTATTTTTTCGATTCTGTTTTCTGGGTCTGGGTGTGTACTTTGAAATTCTGGAGCACGATCAGGTCCTGCCGCAGCCTTTAAAATTTCCATAACGTGAATCATTTCTTCAGGTTGATACCCAGAGTTTATCATAAAAAGAACGCCAAGGTCATCGCTTTCCAATTCATCACCACGACCATTTTTAAGTAGGGTATTTTGGCCAATTCCGCCAACTAATCCTCCCATATCGCCACCTACAGAAGCTCCAGTGGATAAGGTTTGCCAAAATTCGCCTTCGGCAATACGTTCTGCGGAATGTCTTCCGATAACATGGCCTATTTCATGACCAAGTACGCCTGCCAATTGCGCTTCGTTTAATTGTCTGAATAGGGCATAGGTAATGAAAACAGGACCTCCGGGTAATGCAAATGCATTAATGGTCTGATCATCTGCCAAAAGGTGAAAGTCATATGCATACGGAGTTTCTCTGGCAATACTGTTTTGTACAAGTTTATGACCAACTTGATCTACATATGCTTGTAATTTTTCATCAGGATATAATCCGCCATACTGCTGGGCAATTTCTGGAGTACTTTGTAGACCGATAGCAATTTCTTGTTCGGCACTCATATTAATAGTTTGTACTCTTCCGGTATATTTATTTTCTTCTTTACTGCTGCAGCGTTTTATAAACGCAAATGCTACAATAGCCAAGCCAATGAATATCCTTATTTTCCAACTTCCTCCGCGCATGGTATAGTGTTATTTATCAGCTCAATATACAAAAGACCTATAAAAGATCTGTATTGATATCTAAGATATTATCTTGTATGTAATTGGTTAAGAAGCCTTCTGTAAAATGTTCGCTACCGTAAAAATCTTCATCTTTCAATAATTGCATGATGTTTTTTCTGCGGAATTCTGTTAGCATAGGAACAGAAATAGGTGCGTAGCTAAAATGCCATGGCTCATATTTAAACCCTCTGCGGCCAGGTACATCGGTATATACTAAATGAAAATCAAAAGTCTTAGCATTTTCATCCATCCACTTTTTGAAATCGGCATAAGGTTCTCCTTCACCAAATTTAGAAGGTACCAACATATCTCCTTTTACGTTACGGTTCCCATCAACAATATCTATATCGGTTCCCCAATGATGACGACTAGTTCCTGGTATGGTAGAATATTCTATAATTTTATCAATGGCCTTTAAAGGAGTCATGCTACTGTCATCCGTATATTTTAGGTATTTGCGTTCCCAAATAGAACGCTGGCGCTCAAAATTACGATAGCTAGAAACCACTTTTAGGTCTATACCATCACTATATGCGGCTTTCTTCATTTCCACAAAGGCATCATGTGCTTCTTTGCGCAAATTAATACCCTTACCATAGAGTTTAATATCAGTCTTACCCATTAACTCTAAGATACTATATTCAAAATCTTTAGAAAATGCTAAATTGGGTAAAGCTGCCAAAGCTAGGCCAGCAACACCGCTCTTTTTTATGAATGCTCGTCGTTCCATCATACCATTATTGAATTTAATCGTGTTCACAATCTAGGCAAAGATATTCAAATTTGATGCCAAGAATAGATTGTGGTTATATTGATAACGTTTATGATGGGACAAATCTTGTAAAGTAGGGCATGATCTTTACATATCTTTATTAGAACTCTTTAATAAAGAAATCTTTTTTGTATAAAATTATTTTAAAGTCATAACCTCATTTGGTGAGATTAAAATTGTATTGATATTTTCTTAAAAAAATTATTCTTGATTTATATACAAGAATCCTTGATGTTTTACATCAATATCTTTCAAGTCAATTATGTAGAAATAAACTCCAGCGGGTAGTTTCTTTGAGGTAGCAACTACACTACTAACGTTGGCTGTACCCCCAAAAGTATTGTCGTAGTCAGTGGCTTCATAAACGGCGCGTCCCCATCTATTGTAAATAGTAAGTTGGTTATTAGGTGATAAAGAAACGGCATCTAAAACAAGAAAATCAGCTTTTCCGTCTCCGTTTGGTGTCATTAGATAATTACCCAAATCAACAGTCTGTCTGCTAAGGCTTCCACCAAAAGTAATAATGGTATAGTCATCTGGTATAAAAACGTCTGATGTTATTTCACCTTCATTAAAATCTCCTTCCATAGCGGTATTACCTAAATCCTCCCAAATGCTGTGTTCCGTATGCCAACCTACAACTCTTAAGTTTTCAACTTCATCCATAAAACTAGAAAGGCTACTATCCGTATCCCAACCTAAGGTAACTTTGGATGATACCTCTGTGTCTAAATCCCAAAATTCCTCATTACTTACAGATACTAAAATATCAGTTCTATTCTCTGTGCTAAATGTGGTATGAAAGGTAGATGGATGATTAGGGTCTTCGAAAAAGTAAGCCGACTTGGCATTTTCGTTAATTTGATTAGAAGATAGTTTTAAAGGCCTTAATTTATCAAAATGACCTATCGGAAAAATAAAATCTTGCTTATTTCTTACAGCTGAATATCCATCTACTTTGGTGAAATTAATATCACCATTATAAAAGGCATTATCTATATATTCTATATTGGTGTCAATAAGGAACCTAGGGGTAACCAAGTCTCCCGAAATAAAATTACTATTATTGGTAATACCAATACCGACCTCTAAAATCAGGTCATTATCCACAACTATTTCTAAGTCCTTAAAAACAGGTCTGAAAGCTCCGCTTATATAGGCAATATCTTCATTATAAAAACCAGCTAGACCCTTATTATCATCAAAGGAGCCATCATTAATTAAATTTTGGTAAAAACCAATCTGCGCATCTTCATGCATTTTCATGTTTCCAAAATTATGAAATGAGTCTTGTGCCGTTAGGGTATTAGTGCATATACCTAAGACCAAGCTACCAATTATTATTATGTGTTTTTTCATGTTTAATATCTATTGCTAAACTACAAAGTGAATATACAAGTTGATAAAAATGAACGACTTAAACTTTTTTACCATCCTTAGTATGTCATTTGTATGTTTGTTATCCCCATTCCTACATGGTAAATAGAAGAATCAAAGTACAACGGATTCACTGCCTTTTTGGAGGAGGTATAAATAACGTTTCCATTTCTTAAATAAGTAACCGTTCCTAAACAGTCTATATCTATACTTAACACATCCCCTATAGCATAACTTGAGACGTAACCTAAACTTCCGCCATTCTCTCTAATTTGTATTTGGGAATTTGATACTAGGTACATTGCATAATTAAGATTCGTATAAGATGCACTTGATGCAGGTGTATAACTTAATCCAACCATACCTAATAAGTTCGTTTGATTTGGCGTAAAATCCAACCTTCCGCCAATGGTTGGCTTAATTTCATGATTTAAACTATATCCTTGCGCATTCCAGCCCGCAGAGCCTGTTTTTAGTAGTTCGTTCCCATCATAGGTAATCAAACCACTTACCACCATATCCGTATTCAAAATGGTGTTAGAGGAAAGGGGAGTAATTGGTTGCAATACAAATCCACCGCTCAATGTACCTAAACCTGCGTTATTGGTAACGGAAATATCAAAATTTCCATAAGCTGATCCAGAAGTTATATTAGCCGTAATTTGGGTAGAACTATTTATAACAATAGAATTTATGGTTTGCCCTGCAACGGCAACAGTAGAAGCACCATCGAAATAGGCACCTTGAATTATAAGATTTCTGGTTTCGTTAAATTGAAATTGAGAACAGTTACCTATTCCGGCATTAGAATTTGAAACAATAGGCGTGTTACCTGGTACAGTGGGACTAAAATTCACATCAGGGTCAATACCATTAGAAAAAGTAAAAGATCCATCAGGATTAGTGGTAAAAGTAGATTTAATTGAGGAAACAACATATGGGTCTGCGGTTGTTCCGGTTCCGCTTATACTAACATTATCATTAGCAACAATTTTTGTTTCATTCCCTTCAGGAGTAAGTTTTTGCCAAATAGTTCCGTTAAATTGATATAGTAGTTTATCACTGCTATTGTAAATCAAAGAACCTTCAACCGGACTAACAATAGCATTAATCTCTGCTGTATTAGCAGTATGTATGTTCATCAGTTCATTGGCATTAGGAACTTGCGCAAAAGCTACTTTCGTTACTAAAAGCAGAAATATAAATAATAGATTTTTCATTTATTTATAGGTCTAAAATGGTGAACATAAATTCAGAATCAAATCGTATGCGGTCACCAGCTCCATTATCATTGTCTCCAATAATAACTTCAAAAGTGGTAGTGGTTTGATTGAAATAAGATATACCTGGATCATCGTTTCCGTTTCCACCTCTACCAATCTGTGATAGTTGAATAATATAATCAGAATCTGATGTTGCGCCAGCTGGCAGTGTAACAATGTAATGCCCTAAACCTGCTTGTTTCGTAATTGTGATTCCGGAAGTACCTTTTACGACTGTACCTGTGCTAGAAATTTTGGCAAAAGCTTTAATAGGACTTTCGTAAAAGACACCTGCGTCCGTACCTGCGGTCACACTGTTTCCAGCATCAGTGCTAATCTTTGGGTCTGATGAAGGAGCGTCTATCCAATCTGTTCCTGTTGCAGTAGATGATAATACCTGGCCAGCTGTTCCAGCTTCGCCATCCTTGTCTTCAAAACTGCCATCTAGTCGCATATTATTAGCTACATGAAGACTTTCGTCTGGAGTAACCGTACCAATACCTACGTTTTGAGATGCATCTATTAGCATGGCATTTGTTCCGTTGGTAGAGAAGCCTAATTGATTAGCGGCTAACCTGTACATTCCCATATCCGAATCACTATTAAAGCGATAAGAAGGAGCATTTGCAGTACCGTCTGCATTGGCAAAGGAAGTAGCTCTAACTTGGCCGCTAACTTGTAGTTTGTGAGTAGGGGTATCGGTACCAATGCCTAATCTGTTGTTTACACTATCCCAAAATAGTTGATTGTTATCTTCTGTAGGCTCTCCCGTAGCGCCGGCAAAGAAGACTGAACCTGTTGTTCCCGTATGGGTGAACGTGTTGGAATCTATCCAAGAAACAGAACCTGTATTATCAGTTACTAAAGTTTGGTTATTGCTTCCCGCAGCTATTTTTAAAGGAGTTACAGCACCATTGGCAATAGTTAAAGTAACATCTTCAAAAGTTGAATTAGCGCCGTTGGTTACCACTAGATCAGTAGAGGTGATACCACCACTTGCTAAACCGTCTACATAATTTTTAGTAGCTGCATCTTGCGCGTTTGATGGGTCTAATAAATTGGTTAAAGGATGACTGGCCATAGACAATGTGCCTGCCATGGCATCTCCGTTTACATTCAAATACCGAGCATCGTTTGTAGAAAGGTCGGTAGTTACTTCTTGCCACCCGGTCACATCATCATAAATAAAAGCAACCCCATTTCTATCTGCAGTTAAGCCAGATTCCCCGGAAACGATATAAATATCCGAATCTACACCTGTTGCAGGGAGGTTGGCTTCAAGTCCTGTTGAGGTACTGGAAAGGATTACGGCAACATTACCGTTTGCAGCCGGCACAACACCATTTACACTTCTTACCACACTGGTAACATCATCTGTTCCTCCAGCTTCATTATTAAAACGAAGTGTACTTCTGTTTCCGGTAACTTCTTCAAACGAAGTTATGGTTTCATTAATAGCAACGGTACTTGCATCAGGTTGCGTTATGGTTGCAATTTTATTCCCCGTAACTAAATCTGAAATATTCAAGGCATCTACTTCTAAAGCTCCAGTAGTGGCGTTCTGAGATAATCCAGCACCGGCAACATCAACATTGATTTTGGCAGCGGTCACCGCATCGTTCGCAATACTTAAAACTCCGGTGTTAGATATGTTAGCGTCTCCGCTCATTGCTACTCCTTGAGCGATATTACTGTTGTCGCCAACAAAAATATTTCCGTTTGTGAGGCTATTTACCGTTCCAACTTGATTGTCAACATATGTTTTCACAGCCAATTCTGTTGGGAATTTGGTGTTTGAGGCATCTGCAAGAGTTACATCTGCAGATTTGTTATTGGCATCTTCTTTTAGATCGATATTATTTTGAAGTGTGGTTTCGGCTGTTGTAGCTCTTAACTGCTCTGCTAAAATAGCAGCATCGGCATCGGCTTCGTTCTGGTTAACATCATTCTGAACTGCGGTAATATCTGCTGATTCTTCTAAAGCGGAAAGGTTAGCGGTTACTGAAGTTCCACCTTCACTAATTGTTAATATACTTGATGTATTTATGGTTACTCCAGTAATATCGTCATCGGCAGTAGCCGTAATTTGTCCGTCTACATAGGTCTTTACGGCAAGTTCTGTTGGGAACTTTGTATCGGTAACATCTGCAAGGGTAACGTCAGTCGATTTGTTTGCGGCATCTTCTTTTAATGCGATGGCTGCATCTGCGTCGGCTTCATTTTGGTCAACATCGTTTTGAACAGCAGTGATATCTGCAGATTCTTCCAAAGCTGAAAGATCTACGGTAACCGAAGTAGCACCTTCGTCTATTTTTAATACACTGGCAGCGTCTATAGAAGCAGCTGTAATGTCATCATCTGCACTTAGTGTTATTTGCCCGTCTACATAGGTTTTTACGGCAAGTTCCGTCGGGAATTTGGTATTAGTAGCATCGGCAAGATTGGTGTCGGTAGACTTGTTAGCTGCATTTTCTTTTAAAGCTATGGCCGCGTCTGCATCCGCTTCGTTTGTATCAATATCGTTTTGAACTGCTAGAATAGCTGCATCTGCATCCGCTTCGTTTGTATCAATATCGTTTTGAACTGCTAGAATAGCTGCATCTGCATCTGCTTCGTTTGTATCAACATCGTTTTGAACGGCAGTGATATCCGCTGATTCTTCCAAAGCTGAAAGGTCTACGGTAACGGAAGTAGCACCTTCGTCAATTTTCAAAACACTGGCAGCATCTATAGTTGCTGCTGTAATATCATCATCGGCAGTGGCGGCAATTTGTCCGTCCACATAGGTCTTAACGGCAAGTTCTGTTGGGAACTTTGTATCGGTTGGGTCTGCAAGGGTAACGTCAGTTGATTTGTTTGCGGCATCTTCTTTTAGGGCGATGGCTGCGTCCGCATCGGCTTCGTTTGTGTCGACATCGCTTTGAACGGCAAGTATAGCTGCATCAGCATCTGCTTCGTTTGCATCGACATCATTTTGAACTGCTAGTATAGCTGCATCTGCATCGGCTTCGTTTGCATCGACATCGTTTTGAACGGCAGTGATATCCGCTGATTCTTCCAAAGCTGAAAGGTCTACGGTAACGGAAGTGGCACCTTCGTCTATTTTTAATAAGCTGGCAGCATCTATTGAAGCTGCAGTAATATCATCATCTGCGGTAGCGGCAATTTGTCCGTCCACATAGGTCTTAACGGCAAGTTCTGTTGGGAACTTTGTATCGGTTGGGTCGGCAAGGTTAACGTCAGTCGATTTGTTTGCGGCATCTTCTTTTAGGGCGATGGCTGCGTCCGCATCGGCTTCGTTTGTGTCGACATCGTTTTGAACGGCAAGTATAGCCGCATCTGCATCTGCTTCGTTTGCATCGACATCGTTTTGGACAGCAAGTATGGCCGCATCGGCATCTGCTTCGTTTGCATCGACATCATTTTGAACTGCTAGTATAGCTGCATCTGCATCGGCTTCGTTTGCATCAACGTCGTTTTGGACCGCAGTAATGTCCGCGGATTCTTCCAAATCTGAAAGGTCGACTGTTACGGAGGTAGCACCTTCGTCAATTTTCAGAACACTGGCAGCATCTATAGTCGCTGCTGTAATATCATCATCTGCAGTGGCGGCAATTTGTCCGTCCACATAGGTCTTAACGGCAAGTTCTGTTGGGAACTTGGTATCGGTTGGGTCGGCAAGGGTAACGTCAGTGGATTTATTGGCGGCATCTTCTTTTAAAGCGATGGCCGCATCGGCATCCGCTTCGTTTGTATCGACATCGTTTTGAACCGCAAGTATGGCCGCATCTGCATCCGCTTCATTTGTGTCCACATCATTTTGGACAGCAGTGATATCCGCTGATTCTTCCAAAGCTGAAAGGTCTACGGTAACGGAAGTGGCACCTTCGTCTATTTTTAATAAGCTGGCAGCATCTATTGAAGCTGCAGTAATATCATCATCTGCGGTAGCGGCAATTTGTCCGTCCACATAGGTCTTGACGGCAAGTTCCGTCGGGAACTTGGTATCTGTAGGGTCTGCAAGAGTAACATCTTTGGATTTATTGGCGGCATCTTCTTTTAACGCAATGGCTGCGTCCGCATCGGCTTCGTTTGTGTCGACATCGTTTTGAACGGCAAGTATTGCTGCATCTGCATCCGCTTCATTTGTGTCCACATCGTTTTGAACAGCAGTGATATCCGCTGATTCTTCCAAAGCTGAAAGGTCTACGGTAACCGAAGTAGCACCTTCGTCTATTTTTAACACGCTGGCAGCATCTATTGAAGCTGCGGTAATATCATCATCCGCCGTGGCAGCAATTTGTCCGTCCACATAGGTCTTGACGGCAAGTTCCGTCGGGAACTTGGTATCTGTAGGGTCTGCAAGAGTAACGTCTGTGGATTTATTGGCGGCATCTTCTTTTAACGCAATGGCTGCGTCCGCATCGGCTTCGTTTGTGTCGACATCGTTTTGAACGGCAAGTATTGCTGCATCCGCATCGGCTTCGTTTGTGTCGACATCGTTTTGAACGGCAAGTATGGCCGCGTCTGCATCGGCTTCATTTGCATCGACATCATTTTGGACAGCAGTAATGTCCGCCGATTCTTCCAAAGCTGAAAGGTCAACGGTAACCGAAGTAGCACCTTCGTCTATTTTTAAAACACTTGCGGCATCTATTGAAGCTGCAGTAATATCATCATCTGCCGTGGCAGCAATTTGTCCGTCCACATAAGTCTTAACAGCAAGTTCCGTTGGGAACTTGGTATCGGTAGCGTCGGCAAGAGTAATGTCGGTTGACTTGTTTGCGGCATCTTCTTTTAATGCGATAGCAGCATCCGCATCTGCCTCATTTTGATTTACATCGTTTTGGATAGCAGTTTCAGCGGCAGTAGCTCTAGTTGTTTCGGCTAAAATTGCAGCATCGGCGTCTGCTTCGTTCTGGTCAACATCATTCTGGATAGCAGTTTCGGCAGCAGTTGCTCTGTTTGTTTCTGCGAGTATTGCAGCGTCCGCATCGGCTTCGTTTGTGTCGACATCGTTTTGAACGGCAAGTATTGCTGCATCCGCATCCGCTTCATTTGTGTCCACATCATTTTGGACAGCAGTGATATCCGCTGATTCTTCCAAAGCTGAAAGGTCTACGGTAACGGAAGTGGCACCTTCGTCTATTTTTAATAAGCTGGCAGCATCTATTGAAGCTGCAGTAATATCATCATCTGCGGTAGCGGCAATTTGTCCGTCCACATAAGTCTTGACGGCAAGTTCCGTTGGGAACTTGGTATCTGTAGGGTCGGCAAGGGTAACGTCAGTCGATTTGTTTGCGGCATCTTCTTTTAGGGCGATGGCCGCATCAGCATCTGCTTCGTTTGTGTCGACATCGTTTTGAACGGCAAGTATGGCGGCATCCGCATCGGCTTCGTTTGTGTCGACATCGTTTTGAACGGCAAGTATAGCTGCATCCGCATCCGCTTCGTTTGCATCGACATCGTTTTGAATGGCAAGTATAGCTGCATCCGCATCTGCTTCGTTTGCATCGACATCGTTTTGGACAGCAGTAATGTCCGCGGATTCTTCCAAATCTGAAAGGTCAACGGTTACCGAGGTAGCACCTTCGTCTATTTTTAATAAGCTGGCCGCATCTATTGAAGCTGCAGTAATATCATCATCTGCGGTAGCGGCAATTTGTCCGTCCACATAGGTCTTGACGGCAAGTTCCGTCGGGAACTTGGTATCGGTTGGGTCAGCAAGAGTAACGTCAGTGGATTTATTGGCGGCATCTTCTTTTAAAGCGATGGCTGCGTCCGCATCGGCTTCGTTTGTGTCGACATCGTTTTGAACGGCAGTAATATCTGCAGATTCTTCCAAAGCAGAAAGGTCAACGGTAACGGAAGTTGCTCCTTCGTCAATTTTCAAAACGCTGGCAACATCTATAGTCGCTGCTGTAATATCGTCATCTGCGGTAGCGGCAATTTGTCCGTCCACATAGGTCTTGACGGCAAGTTCCGTTGGGAACTTGGTATCGGTTGGGTCTGCAAGAGTAACGTCTGTGGATTTATTGGCGACATCTTCTTTTAGAGCGATGGCCGCGTCCGCATCGGCCTCATTTATATCAACATCGTTTTGAACTGCAAGTATGGCCGCATCTGCATCCGCCTCATTTGCATCAACATCGTCTTGAACTGCAGTGATATCCGCGGATTCTTCCAAAGCAGAAAGGTCTGCAGTAGTGTTATTTCCGTTTTCAATATCAATATTTAAAAGAGAGGTTGCAGCGTCTAAATTAGCATTTTCCAGATTTTGGTTGTCCGTACCAACAAAGTTTATTGCATTAGTACCATTACTAAAAGTATAGCTACCATCTAGATTGTCTACTAAGTTTGCTTTTGAAATTACAGCAGAAATACCCGCTTCATTGGTATAGGTTACGGTACCATCATTATTATCCAATAATGCGGTGATGGTTTCCCCAGCCGCAATGTTAACACATAGACTGGACCAAATATTACCTTTGTATTGAAAGAGGCAATTCTGATCGGTGTTAAAGACCAATGCGCCATTTAAGGGGATAATACTGTTCATTTGGGCATTGGTAACGCGCGTTACCACAAATACTCTAGTGGAACTTTCTAATTCCATTAATGAGGCCGCATCAATCTGATTTATGTTATCTCCAATTTTTACCTGCGAAAACGCTAAGTGGCTTAAAAAGAGAAGTACGACGAGGGGAACGTGTTTCATCTTCATTTTTTGAATTTATAACCACTTATTATGAGAATAAATGGTAGGTCTGTTATAGTTGACTTTTGAAAAATGTATCCAAAAGTTTGGTTTCAAATAATTTTGAAGAAGAATTTAGATTCGCTTATGGCTAATCCTTGTAGGGAGGCAAGGAGTATGGAATCAACTTTTTAATTTAAAAAAATAACAGAATATTCTTACAAATTTGATTGTGCGAATAGCGTGTTATTTTTTGATAGTAGATTATCCTTTATCAAAGCTTCTTCAATCTTTTTTATGTAAAATTAAAGTCTGATCGACGAACTGCACACTATTTGTTGTGAAGTGAAGGGAAAGTGTAGTGTCTTAGGAAGAAAAAGTTGTAAGAAAAAAATGTAAGTAGGAGGGTATTGTGTAAAAGATCGATGAACGGTATAAAAAAAAGAGGTCCATGGACCTCTTTTTTTAGAAATTAATCGTTCGCCAAATATAAAAATCCTTGGAATTCAAGGTCCAAATCGTCTAGTGTAACAATATAGAAATACACCCCAGAAGGAAGGCCTTGATCTCTTGTTACGACAAAATTATTTTGTGTTGAAAGTCCGTTGAACTCATTTGTATAATTCGACTTTTCAAAAACTTTGAGTCCCTCACGGTTATAAATCTGTACAAAATTGTTG
The DNA here is from genome assembly GCF_015330125.1 of Zobellia nedashkovskayae. Classification (NCBI taxonomy): domain Bacteria; kingdom Pseudomonadati; phylum Bacteroidota; class Flavobacteriia; order Flavobacteriales; family Flavobacteriaceae; genus Zobellia; species Zobellia nedashkovskayae. Next base: position 2,533,563 of record NZ_JADDXR010000002.1, read on the forward strand.
GGTGATAACGTCAATTCCGGAATCTCAAGAAAATCATTAATACCATCGCCGTTAGGAGAAACAAAATAATTTTCTAGCTCTAAAAAATCTCTAGGTTCACCCATGGCGGCAAACGTAAGTACTTCATAATCGTCCGGAATAAAAGAACCGGAAGCTACAATGCCTTCGTTTAAATCTCCTGCAGGTGCCGAACCACTAAGGCTTTCCCAACTATTGGTTGCTTTGCTATAACCTACAATGGCAATTTCGCTTACATCATCGGTTAAAATGCCAATGTTACTACGCTCGTTCCAAGAGAGTTGTATGGAAGAAGGTGTGGAACCTTCTAAATGCCAAAATTCTACTATACTGATATCGCCAATTTCTGCGGCTTTATTATTTGTGTTAAATGAACCGGATAGCGTAGTAGGGCTGTTAGCGTCTTCTAAAAAGTAGGCACATCTTGCCAAGGTGTTAACACCTTCTGAACTTAATATTAAAGGACGCAATTGTTCCGTATCTCCCACAGGGAAAATAAAATTTTGTTGATCGTTTACACTGGCATAACCATCTACTTTGCTAATATCACTCTGGCCATTTGGAAAAGCATCTGCCAAGAAGTTAAGGGTAATAGCAGGTTGTGCGCGATCGGTAATGACATCTCCGGTAATAAAGTTAGCGTTGTTTAATACGTTTAGGGAGGTTTGCACATTAGTAGCAGTACCAGTTACAAATTCTACATCATAAAGGGTAGCGGGTAAGCTGCCACTTATGGTGCGAAAGTCATCTCCGTAAAAACCGACCAAGCCCAGATTTTCATCAAAACTACCATCATTAATTAGATCGGTATGAAAACCCAGGACACCACCTTCATGAATACGGAGGTTACCGGCATTGTACAAAGCTTCTTGTGCCTGTACGCCCGATGCCAAAATTAGAGCCGCTATGTATAAGATGTGTTTTGTCATTTTGCTTAGTTGATTTTTTGCCAATCAGTCCCGTCACTTTGTAATTGGGTAACACCTTCATTAAGACTAACACTTGGATTGCCTATATCATTTGTAAATGAATCAATCCCTATTGGTCCTCCTGTAATATTCTTTAATATATACACTTTACCCGTATTAGCTGTAGGAGTAGGTAAGTTAACAGAGGTTGCTGAAATAATTATTACAGTATGGTCATCGTCTGCAATGGTAATTGCTCCTCCTGCGTTTTCTCGTCTTATATTCGTTGAAAATGCTCCGGTAACAGTTACATTAGTTAAACCAGTGTCTTCTTCAATATGTAAAGCCTCTATACCTCCAACACTCAAACCGATTTCATCGGCCGCAGGTCTGAACATGCCAGTATCACTGTCTGTTCCTGTACTAAAACTATAAGCTGGAGATCCAACAGTGCCGCCAGCTGAATTAATACCTTCTGCTCGAATTTCTCCAGCAACATGTAATTTATTAGAGGGGGTAGTTGTTCCTATTCCAATCAGTCCTGTTCCATCAAAAAATAAATTAGAACCATTTAAATCATAAGTTCTATTTTGCCCAGATGTCTGAATTAAATCCGCTGTAGAAAGATTAGTCCCACTTACTGCTGCCCAAACTACATCTGTACCACTTGTGGTTAATACTTGGCCATCTGTTCCTTCTGAAATTTTATCTGGAGTTACATTATTGTTTGCAATACTGGTTGTTACTACTGCTCCTGCTGCAATCTCATCAGTATTTACTGCTCCCGTAGCTATTTTATCTGCTGTAATAGCATCGGTTGCAATTACAGTCGCTGTAGTTGGTCCAGCAACATCACCAGCTAAATCATTTACAATAAATTCATTAGTTGCAGACAAAGCAAGTCCTGCTCCGGCTGTATAAGGAGTAGCAGCTGCTCCACCGTCATCTGTTCCAATAGTCCAAATTAAATTATCTTGATCCCATTTTAAAACTTGTCCTGTTGTGGTTGCTCCCATTGGGCTAAGGTCTTCAAGAGCGATAGTTGCATTTGCAATTTTTGCAGATGTGACGGCTTCGTCAATAATGTTTTCTGCAATGACAGCGTCAACGGCTAATTCATCTGTAGTAATAACGTCAGTGGCAATATCAAGTTCAGAACCTGTAGTTCCATCACCTGTGAATGAAGTTGTAACGGCTACAGCGCTTATACCTGTTGATGAGTCATCTGTGCCTATTGTCCAAACTAAATTGTCTTGATCCCATTTTAATATTTCTCCATTAACAGTAGCACCCATTGGGCTAAGGTCTTCAAGAGCGATAGTTGCATTTGCAATTTTAGCAGAGGTAACTGCATCGTCCACTATACTAATAGCACTCGCAGCGTCCGTACCATCACCTGTTATAGTAGTACCATCAGTAACTACTGTACTTGTTCCTCCACCAGTTCCCCATTCTACACCAGCTCCGGTAGATGTAAGTACTTGGCCAGGAGTACCAAGACCAGTTGCGGTTCCATCAACATCTATACCGCCATATAATTGTATATCGCCATTGTTTTTAACTGTGAAGGCTTTGTCCGAAGCAACTTGTGGTGCTTCCTTTGCTTCATTATTTTGATTAAGCATAAAATGAAAATCCCCTACTCCAAAATCCCCTGTTCGCTCCAAAACTAGCGCTCCTTTTCCATCGGCAAATCTATCCGCGGAAAACAAAATCCCAACGCCTGATCCTAAGGATTCCAATCCGTTGTGTACTTCTAACGGATAGGATATATCTCCATCAACATTATCGATAATGTGAACTTTTACATTGTTGTTAATAATCTTACCATCCAAACCAATACCTAAAGCTCCGTAAGCTGTTCCAGAGACTATACGAGCATCATAATCCCAAATTAAACTTGGATTTCCACTGGTAGGGTGAAACGCTTGAGCTGGGTCACCCTCGTCATCAGCAAAAAATATTGACTTCGACTGGCCAGAATGGCTAGCCACTGGAGCAATTTCCCAATTACCATTAGTTTCACTCCATCTCATTACCTGCCCATCTGCATTTGCTCCCATATCACTAAAATCTCCTAATTCAATAGTCTCATCTAAAATATTAGCGGATTCAATTACGTCATCCTCAATAGTAAGAACTCCGGCATTATCCATAGTAGCATCACCACTAATTTCTAATTGCTGTGAGATATTACCTGTACCTCCAATTAAAATACTTCCGTCAGTTAATCCTCCTCCAGCGGCCACAGTTGCATCAACATATGCTTTGGTAGCAGCATCTTGGTCCAAGGTGGGTTCTGCAAGATCGGCTATCTGTAAGTTTCCTGCGCTAGTACCTGTTGCTAAAACTTGGCTCAAATTTTGAGCCGTTCCCGCACTAGCTAAAGCAGTATTAATACCGGCTAAATGAGCTTCAACATCTTGTGAGGCTGCTGTGTAATTTGTTGCTGCAAGGGTTACTGGTACTTCAGCTGCTGTTTGGTTTGTTCCAGTACCGCCTCCGTCTAAATCATCTAAGTTAATAACTCCGTTAAAGCCGCCACCTGTTCCTGTAAAAGTAAGGTTGTTATCTGCTGCAGTATATACTACATCTGAAATAACACCATCAGCGGTTCCACCGCCACCAGCTAAAGAACTTAAGTTTACACTACTTCCAGCAGTAGTAGCGCTATTGGAAAGGCTAAGAATATTTGTTGCTAGGTCAAAATCAAGATCCGTTAATTCATTTGTAACGCTTCCATCAACTTCGTTAGAATTTATTACATAAGGAGTGGCAGTCGTGCCATTTCCTTGAATGGTTACGTTATCCCCCTCAGTTATTTTGGTATCGGATCCATTTGCCGTAGGTAAATCAACAGAACCAGCAACACCGCTTATGGAAAGTTGAGATCCGGTCAGGTTTAAAGTTTGTAATTCGTTGGTTGGACTGTTATCATTATTCGCAGCAATGGCTGTCGCATTGGCTGCAATGCTGGTTTCAAGTGGTGTGGCATCAAAAAAGGCTCCGCTATCGGTTCCAACCTCAATAGCATTGTCAGCATCGCCACTTACTATATCGGTACCTGTAATAAAACCAATATCGTTATTAAAGAAGCTTAAAGGAAGGCTGTCGCGATCAATAGCATAAGGGCCAACTGCATTTTCAGCAATTCTGGCTTTATCTACTGCATTGGGAGCTAATTTTCCCCTTCCAATAGATCCATCTTGTATATCTACTCCGTTAATACCTCCGTTCAATATTTGATCACTAGAAATACTATTAGGAGCTATTTCTATATTGTTACCTCCTGCGGTAGGGGTGATTACAATAGTACTTTCGCTATTTACAATAGGCGTAGCTGTGAGAGCACCGCCATCAACACCATCGCACATACTAACCCAAGCCGTACCATCATAATAATAAACACAATCTGCCGTAGTGTTATAAACTAAGGCACCGCGGTTGGGTACTATGGTGGTCATTTGTAGAGAATCTACCCTTGTAATGACCAATACCTTATCTGAACTTTCTAGTTCTAGAATAGAGCTGGGGTCAATAACTTGGGGGTTATCACCTATTTTTACTTGAGCTTGAGCAAAACTGATGAGGAAAAAACCGATAAAAAATAACGGTATCGAGATGCGCTTTTGCATACAATTGCGATTTAAAATTTTAGGGTAAACAAAAATAAAATTATATTGGAACTTATCTAAATTAACAAGACAAACTACGTGTAAGTCTAGCTAAAAGGATTATGGGTGTTAGTAATGAGGTAGTTACAACATAGATTTTAGTTATTTTACGAATTAACAAAAGTTTAGCCACCGTGGTTTTTTTAAGACCAAAACATGTATTTCCTTTAACCACTTAATTTAAAAAACTGGTAACTCTATTTATTGTACGAAAGTACTCCTTATAAAGTTGCCCTGAAATTGATTTCAAAAAACCACGTCTTTTACAAGACTACTTATAAAACAACCAAATGAAGATTATCCCTACTCTAGTATGTATACTTTTTACTTTCTTATCTGTAAACGCTCAAGATGATGACCGCTCCTTATTACGTGGTACGGTATTGTACAGAAATATAAGTGTACCTAATGAAAACGTTATAAACATTACCACGGAGACCGCAGTAATTTCTAATGAAGAAGGGCAGTTTGCTATAATGGCTAAAGCCGGTGATGAATTGGCCTTTACCGCAGTAAACTATAATCTGGAAGTACTTAAAGTTACCGAAGAGATTATTAAAAATGGCCGTTTGGTAGTTGAAGTGAACGAAAAGGTTACTGAATTAGATGAAGTGGTCGTAAGCCCAGAGAACGAAGAGAAGTTCCTTAGGTTGCAGAATGAGGAGTTTAAAAAGGTTGAGTATGATATAGATCGCTCTACCGAGGTAGAAAATATTGCGTTAAGTGAGTCAGAAAGAGGAATGAAAGACGGACTTAATTTTGTAAATATTTTTAAGGCGTTGGCTAAAGCCGGAAAAGGGGATACTGCTGATAAGAAACCACGAATGAAAATGAGTCAAGTGCTAAGACAGGTATATGATGATGAGTTTTTTGTAGCCGATCTTAAGTTACCTCAAGCCTCTATAGATGATTTTCTAATATATTTAGATACCCACGAACCTGAATACGCATTGCTTCTAAAGAAAAACGAATTTGAGCTGATCGATTTTTTGGTTAACAAAAGCAAGGCGTACCGAGAACTAATGAATGAAGAGAAATAAACTTCTTTTTATATTTTTTTTCTTTCTCTTGACGGGACTATCCGCTCAAGATTTCTTTTCTGATGAACTTCAGGGTCGCGTCTTTAGTAAAGATGGTGATGTGGCAGCAACTCACGTTTTAAATACAACTACTAAAAAAGCCACAATTACGAACATTGATGGTTTTTTTACTATTGTCGCTAAGCTTAATGATACCTTGGTGTTTTCTGCCGTGCAATATAAACGCAAGGAAATTGTAATTACGCCTAGTCTTCTTGAAAGCAAACTTCTAATGATACCACTAGAAGAATCCTTGACAGAATTAGATGAGGTGGTGGTTATGCCGTATAGTCTATCCGGGAATATAGCAAGTGACCTTAGAACTTTGAAAACGGAACCAGTTATTACGGCTTCAACAATGGGGCTGCCCAATGCGTATGTAGTTCCTATGACTAAGGCAGAAAGAGAATTTAAAGCGGCAACGGCAAACCCTTACATGAGTTTTGATCCGCTCATCAATATGATTACGGGCCGAAAAAAAATGCTTAAGGCACGGGTAAAGCGGAATAACACATATGCCAGAACGCAGCGTGTCCGTGAATTTTATGCGGACTCACTTTATACTACCGAATTAAAAATTCCCCAAGATAAGATTGAAGAATTTATGTACTTCTGTGAAGTAGATGTCGCTTTTCAACAAATTGTAGATACCCATGATAGAATAAAAATATGGGGTTATATGAAGAAGAAGAGTATTGTGTACCTTAAGAATTATGAAGAGTAGATGATGATGTAGGTGATAGAAAGCAATTAACGCTTTAGTTGTTTGCTAAAATAATATCATATGAAACCATTGCATAAATTATTTTCTGTAAGTGTTTTGGCAATGGTGGGAACCATGTCTCAAGCCCAATTTTCATTAGAAGGACACGTGTATAGTAAGAATGGTGATGTTTCTGCCACACATGTGTTGAATACAACCTCAAATAGAGCCACAATTACAACTACCGATGGTTTTTTTGATATTGAAGTCCAGCTTAATGACACCTTGGTTTTTTCGGCTGTGCAATTCAAAAAGAAAGAAATAGTAGTTACAACAGCTATTTTAGGAAGTAAATTACTGGTAGTTCCCCTAGAGGAAGTCTTAACTCAGTTAGAGGAGGTAGTGGTAACCCCATATAGTTTAACAGGAGATATGAGTAGGGATTTAAATAGAGTTCCTGTTGGTTCAGTAATAACATCTCAATCGTTGGGTTTAGAAAATAGAAAGGCTAGGCGTAGACCTGATGGGGTGGGAGAAACACTTCGATTAAATAAATATCTAGATTTAGCTTCAGGTTATGATACAGTCACTTTTAAGCCAAAAATCTCCCATAATCTAAAGTTAGTGAGGATATATGATGATTTATCCGGGAAGACCAAAGATTTAAAAAAGTATGCGACTTTAGAAAAAGAGGTTGGGCAAATAGATGAGATACGGTTATTTTTTACGGATTTCGTTTTTATGAATACCCTGAAAATTCCAGAACATAAAATTAATGATTTCTTGAACTACTGTATGATTGATGCTGATTTTAAGGAACTCGCAAACGCAGGTGACATGGCTTCGTTATATAAGTTAATGTCACAGAAAAGTCTCGTTTACAGAAAAAACAACGGGTTGGACTAATACTGTTTTTGGCATAACATTTGCTTATTTTTGCAGTAGAAAATGAGATTATGAAGTCTTTTAAAAAGTTCCTGATATTATTAGTCCTTCCATTGCTAGCGTTTTCGGCTGCACATAAATTTTACGTTAGCGTAACCAACGTAAACTACTCTGAAAAAGACAAGGCAATACAAATTACTTCACGTGTTTTTATAGATGACCTAGATAAATTACTTCTAGAACGGTATGATGTGAAATCTAAATTAGCAACGGAGGAAGAATCACCATTGGCCGATGAATATCTAGAAAAATACCTCCGGTCAAAATTTGTAATAGAGGTAAACGGCGCAAATGCCTCTTATGATTATATTGGTAAGAAGTATGATGCAGATGTAGTTGTTTTTTACATAGAAGTACCCAATATTGACTTAGAAACGGTTAAATCTGTGCAAATTGAGAACGAAATGTTGATGGACCTTTTTGAGGATCAGCAAAATGTAGTGCACTTTAAATTCGGATTTGATAAAAAGAGCCTTGTTTTGGTAAAATCGCGTACTAAAGGAATGTTAAAATTATAACATTAAGGTAACTATTCCTTAAAATATTCTACTTTTCAAAGATTAAAACCACATTGATATATGAACAGATTAAAGTACGGTCTAGCTTCGTTACTTTTTGTATTTGCCAGTGTTCTTATGGCACAAGAAGGCGTTAATGCAGACAAGGAACCAGGCCATTACAACCAAAGTAAATTCAAACAGTTATACGAAGAGTTCGCAACTCCTAATAATTATCGCTCTGCATCGGGTACTCCGGGTCCGGAATATTATCAACAAAAGGCCGATTATAAGATGGATATTGAGCTTGATGATAAAAATGCAAAGATTTTTGGTACAGAAACAATTACCTATACCAACAACTCACCAGACGACCTGGAATACCTTTGGTTACAATTAGATCAGAATGTACGTGCTAAGACCTCAAAATCTCCACTGCGTAATGGTGGTGGTGTGCCAATGGCAGAACCTGCCGGTACTTTCGCACAGAAATATATGACAGAGCCTTTTGATGGCGGATTCAATATAGACTATGTGAAAGATGCTAACGGAAAACCTTTAAAATATACCATCAACCAAACCATGATGCGTATTGATATTCCAAAACCATTAAAAAGCAAAGAACAGATTTCATTTTCAATAAAATGGAATTATAATATTCCTGATCACACCATAAACAGAGCCCGTTCTGGTTTTGAATATTTCGCTAAAGATGGCAACCGCGCTTATGTTATTGCACAGTTCTTTCCAAGAATGGCGGTATATAGTGATGTAGAAGGCTGGCAGAACCATCAGTTCTGGGGTAGTGGTGAATTTGCCCTTACTTTTGGTGATTATGATGTGAATATTACCGTACCTGCAGATCACGTTTTAGATGCTACGGGAACACTTCAGAATAGAAAAGATATCTTTTCGAAAGAAATGATGAAGCGTTACGAAAAAGCTAAGAAGTCGTATGACAAACCTGTAGTAATCGTAACCCAAGCCGAAGCCGAAGAGGCAGAAAAAGGTTTTTCTGAAAAGAAAAAGACCTGGAAGTTTAGAGCAGAAAACGTAAGAGATTACGGTTTTGCTACTTCAAGAAAATTTATTTGGGATATGCAGGCCGTGAAAGTTGGCAGCAAAGATGTTATGGCAGTTTCGCTATATCCAAAAGAAGGTAACCCGTTATGGGAGGAGTATTCTACTAAAGCGGTAGCGCATACATTAAAATCATACTCTTCACATACGTTTGACTATCCTTATCCTAAAGCAATATCGGTACATGCCAAACAACAAGGTATGGAGTACCCAATGATATGTTGGAACTATGGTCGTCCTAACGAAGATGGTACCTATTCCGATCGTGTAAAATACGGTATGATCAGTGTAATTATTCACGAAGTGGGTCATAACTTTTTTCCAATGATCGTTAATTCTGACGAACGCCAATGGGGTTGGATGGATGAAGGTTTAGATACTTTTATGCAATTCATGGCGGAGCAAGAATTTGGGGAAAAATTTCCAGAAGCAATTGCGCCAAACGATAAGTATCCTTCAAGAAGAGGAGACCCATCTAAAGTTGTTCCTTACATGGCAGGAGATCAGAGTACGCTTGCACCGATCATGTCAAATCCTGAAAATGTGTATCAGTTAGGTCCCAACGCTTATGGTAAGCCAGCTACAGCTTTGAATATTCTACGTGAGACTGTAATGGGTAGAGAGCTTTTTGATCATGCTTTTAAAACATATTCTCACCGTTGGATGTTTAAACACCCAACTCCAGAAGATTTCTTTAGAACTATGGAAGATGCTTCTGCAGTAGACTTAGATTGGTATTGGAGAGGATGGTTCTATACCACGGATTTTGTGGATATAGGTGTAAAAGGAATTAAAAAGTATTATGTAGCGGACAAGCCAAGCAAAAAAATGGAAGAGTATATGGCTGTTCGTGGTATTTCTGAAGAAGATTTACCTCCATTAGTTTATTTGGCAGAGGAAGGAAGCGATGATTTGGACCCTAACTTAAAAGGGAATGCACCTTCTGAAAACTCACAGTCGCTCAAAGAATTTATGATGGATAATTTAACAGCAGACGAAAGAGCAGCTGTTAAGGAGCCTAAGTATTTCTACGAGGTTACTTATGATAAGCCAGGTGGTATACCAATGCCATTAATTGTAGAGTACACCTATGCAGATGGTACTACTAAAAATATTACTTACCCACCTGAAATTTGGAGAAAGAATGATAAAGAAGTAAGTGTGGTGATATCGTCACAGGCAGAACTTACTGGTGTTATTGTTGATCCAAAGGCTGAAACTGCGGACATTGATACGTCTAATAACGCATGGCCTAAGAAAGAAGAGAAATCGGATTTCGAGAAGATGAAAGAAAATGCCGTTAAAGGCAAATAAATTTTTGTTAATATCACAAAAAGACCTGTTAGGTTTTCTTAGCCTGACAGGTCTTTCTATGTAAACTTTATTATATTTGTGATATGTATTCATTGTACTTTTTATTCATTAGCGGAGGTGAAATATTCTTTATCATGTTCATCGTGGTAATGGTTTTTGGTGCCGATAAGATTCCTGGCATAGCCAAGGGGCTGGGCAAGGGTATGCGTCAATTAAAAGACGCTACAGAAGATATTAAACAAGAAATTCAAAAGAGTGCAGATAAGCAGGGTATAGATACCAGCTTCATTAAAGACATCAAAAAGGATATAGATGATGTTAAAGACAATATAACTTCAGGAATCGGTAACGACCTTAAAAAAGGAGTAAGCGACGTGAAAAAGAGCGTTGATGATGTTACTGGAAGTATCAAAAGAAGTTAGGTTTGCTTGATCGTATTTTAGAATGGGATAGGGAAACTTTTATTTATCTCAATAATTTAGGCATTGAAGACTATGACCAATTTTGGGTTATCGTCACACACTTCTCCACTTGGATTCCCCTTTTTATTTTATTTCTCGTTTTAATTTTTCTAAAGTATCCAAAGAAAGAAGCTGTCTTTGTGGTCATCACTATTCTGTTAATGTTGTTTTTTGTTTCAACTATAACAGACTTGACCAAAGAGGTCGTGGCACGTACAAGGCCCAATAACAATGAGAATATAAATACGCTGATTCGTATTCTTAAACCATCTTCAACCTTTAGTTTCTTTTCCGGTCATTCTTCTAGTTCTTTTTCGGTGACTACTATTGTAGTGTTGTTTTTAAGAAGACGTTTTAAATGGTGCTGGCTGTTCTATATCTGGCCAATACTTTTTGTATCCAGTCGTATTTTTGTTGGAGTACATTTTCCTATAGATATCATTGTGGGATCATCTGTAGGTGTTTTCTCGGCGTGGCTTTTCTATATGCTATACGTTCGCCTTATCGCACCCTACTTAGGGTTAAGCCGTCCCTAATAGGCAGTAATACTGTTTCTATTCGTGGGTCTTCTTTTAATTTTTTGTTGAAGTCTAACAGAATAGGTGTCACCTTATCTTTTTTATCTACAGGCTCAACTACTTTACCGGACCATAATACATTATCAGATAGTATAACACTACCTGGCCGAGTCTTTTCCATGACCAGTTCAAAATAATCAGGGTAATCCTTTTTTTCAGCATCAATAAAAACAAGGTCAAAGGTAGTTTCAAGTTTTGGTATGATGTTTTTAGCATCGCCAATATGCTGTATAATTTGGTCCTTGTACGCACTACGTGAAAAATAGCGTTCCTGAATATCTTGGAGTTCCTCATTAATATCTATGGTGTGCAACTGGCCGTCTTTCTGCATACCTTCTGCAAGGCAAAGGGCTGAGTAGCCTGTATAAGTGCCTATTTCAAGAATATTCTTAGGATAGATTATTTTTGATAATACACTCAATACTCTGCCTTGAAAATGACCTGTAAGCATACGTGGGCGCACTACCTTAAGATGTGTCTCCCTAGTAAGTTCCTGAAGCAATTTGGGTTCTTTCTCTGAGTGATTTTGAATGTAATCCTCTAAATCTGAAGATAAGAAATGCATGACCTGTAATTTGTGCAAATATATAGTATTTTAGAACTTCGTAACTGTAAAACGGACCCGTAGAAACTATGAATGAATTTATAACACGAAGTGCGGTACTAGACGATTTAAATACTTTACTAGAATTTGAACAAGGCATCATTGCTTTTGAAAGACCTTTTGACCCAACCCTAAAAGAAGACCCTATCAGTTACTATGATTTGGGTGAATTAATTACAAGTGATGAGGCAGAGGTTGTGGTAATTGAACACGAAGGACAACTTGTTGCTTCGGGGTATGCTAAAATTAGAAAATCCAAATCGTATTTGGAACATGAAGCATATAGCTATCTAGGTTTTATGTATACGGATGCTAATTTTAGAGGCCAAGGGCTAAATAAAAAAGTGGTAGAAGCGCTAAAGGATTGGTCTAAGTCGAAAGGTATTTCTGAAATACGTCTTACCGTGTACGATGATAATGCTGGAGCCATTAGAGCTTATGAAAAAGTAGGTTTTAAGGCGCACATTGTTGAGATGAGAATTGTTAACCCAAAGTAGCGCTTCAATAGTTTAAATATCCTTTCCTAAATTGTATTTTTGATAAAAACTGCTTTATGAAATTTGAGAACACCTTAGCGTTTGCCCAAAAACTAGATGGCGAAGATAAATTACGAAGCTATCGTGATGAATTCTACTTTCCTAAAGTGAACGGGAAACAGGTTATCTATTTTACAGGAAACTCGCTCGGATTACAACCCAAAAGAACTCAAAGGTTTGTTGATGAGATCATGACGGATTGGAAGAATCTTGCTGTAGAAGGTCATTTTCATTCAGAAAAACCTTGGTGGGATTATCATGAGCAGTTAGCTGCTCCATTAGCAAAAGTGGTAGGGGCAAAGACAGAAGAGGTTTCCGTAATGAACACCCTTACGGTAAACCTTCACCTTTTGATGGTCACTTTTTATAGGCCTACAAGCAAACGTTATAAAATACTTTGTGAGGAGAAGGCATTTCCATCGGATCAATATATGTTGCAAAGTCAGGTGAGGCATCATGGTCTTGATCCGGACGATACTTTGGTTGAGGTAAAGAAAAGAGAAGGTGAAAATTTCTGGCGTACCGAAGATGTTTTGCAAAAAATTGAGGAGTTAGGTGATGAACTAGCTCTAGTTCTTATAGGTGGAGTTAATTATTACAACGGTCAGGTTTTTGACATGGAAACCATTACCAAAGCCGGTAAGGCTGTTGGTGCCAATGTGGGTTGGGATTTGGCACACGGAGCAGGTAATATTGAATTGAAATTGCACGATTGGGATGCAGATTTTGCAGCATGGTGTAGTTATAAATATATGAATAGTGGCCCTGGTAATGCTTCAGGTGTTTTTATACATGAACGTCATCTGAATAAAAAGGACATTCCTAGATTTGAGGGCTGGTGGGGAACTAAAAAGGAAACTAGGTTTTTAATGAAACCCGAATTTGAACCCATGGCAAATGCCGATGCATGGCAGTTGAGTAATCCTCCGGTATTATCTGTGGCACCTTATTTGGCTTCTTTGGAGATGTTTGAGGAAGTGGGTATGGATGCCTTGATGGATAAAAGAGACCGTATCGTAGCTTATCTAGAATTTGTTCTTCAAGAAATAGACGCCGAAATGGATGGGACTTCTTTTGAGATTATTACGCCTAAAGATAGAGGTACACAGTTGTCCGTTTTTCTTCACGGACAAGGTAAGTCACTTTTTGATTACTTAATGAAAAACGGTGTCATTACAGATTGGCGTGAACCCAATGTAATCCGTCTAGCCCCAGCACCATTTTATTGCTCATATGAAGATATGTATCGTTTTGGTCAAATCTTAAAAGAAGGTATTAAGACGGTATAAAATCTGTTTCTTTCAATTTGTATTTTTCTCCCTATTCTATTGGGATTGGAGAGGTATTTCATTTTTTCTACATTTTTAATTAGTGTATTTCATCGATAATAATGACCATTCGTCGACCATATCGGTGGTTATTCCCGTACATAAAAAGTAAGTTTTGGCCCCAAAACTTAAAATGAACACTAAATTGAAAAAAATGAAAAACAAAACGTTTCCTACTCGTCTTATGCTTTCTATGGTAGTAAGTACATTGGCAATGGTTTCCTGTTCCGATGAAACTGCTGAACTTGATGCCGAAACTTCTTTAGTTCCCCAAACGGAAGTTCCGGCAAATCAAGATGCTCAAGATGTAGAATTTATTACTAAATATTTTATGGGTGATGCCGTACAAGTATCTTTAGAAGATGATGGTACTTACAGCTTGGCTGGTTCCGATGCACGACTATTTGAAGATCAACTTGCTGATTCTCCTGATGCCTATAACCCAAATCCTGTTCCCGGCGAAGAGCTTTCTGGTTTAGCCCTAGGCGGTGGCGTTAGAAAATGGACGGATAATACCGTTTATTATGTAATTAACGGTTTGAGCTCTAGTGTACAAAGTGAGTTGCAAAAGTCTTTTGACGAATGGTCTAACAAGACCAATGTTAGTTTTAAAGAACGCACCAATCAATCTAATTACGTGACCATATCTTCTTCGGGTTCTAACAGTAACTCCGGAGTGGCAACTTTAGGGATGTATAATTCTCGTGGGTACATTCAATTAGGTACTCGTGCTACAGCAGTAGTTATCATTCATGAGCTTGGTCACACATTAGGCTACATTCACGAACAGAATAGGTCAGACAGAGATAATCATATAATCATTAAAACAGAGAATATCCAATCTAATGCCCAAGACCAGTTCTATAAGAGTACTTCTGCAACTTTTCTTACCGGGACTTTTGATGTAAATTCAATTATGATGTACGGTAGTTATACTTTCAGTAAAAACGGACAACCAACCATTACTGATCTTAGTGGGAACACATTACCACAGCGACAAGCCAGATTGTCTACATTGGATATACAAGGAACTAACGCTGCTTATCCTTCTGCTGGTGGCGGAGGTGATGATCCCGAGCCTAAAGAAGAAGATTTATGCGATACAGCCGCTAATTATGTTTCCAATAAAGCATATAGCGTAGGTGATTATGTATTGTATTATAGCCGGGTATACCAAAGAGATTATACGCGTTGGAATTACATAAAAAGTTGTAATTAATACCAACCAGGGGCTAAAATAGGGTGAATCATTACCCGTTACAAAAAAGAAAGACCATCTTAAAAAGGTGGTCTTTTTTCGTTTTTGGACACTAGTATTTCAATTACCTTCGTAGCAAATACCCAATATGAAATCTCTTCGTCTTATTCTGACAAATCCCCGTTATTTTGGTGCTGCTTGGGTATTTGCCAGTATAAATATTCTTTTTGGTACTTGGGCTATTTATATACCAGCGGTAAAAGAACAGCTTCAAATAGATAAGTCTCAATTGGGGCTTGCTATATTTTTTCTTTCGCTTGGGGTCTTTACGGTTTTTCCCATAGCCTCATCAATCATTAATAGAATAGGGGTGGGGAGGGCTACTTGGTACGGAGTGGTACTAAGTAGCGTGGCAGCACTTTTACCCTTATTGGCTCCTAACTATTATACGCTTATGGGGGCGCTGTTTCTTTTTGGGGCGGCTAACGGTTTTACCGATATTTCTATGAATACCTTGGTAACCGAACTTGAAAAAGAAGACAAGAAGAGTTTTATGAGTGCTTCCCATGGATTTTTTAGTCTGGGTGGCGTATTGGCAGGGCTTGGTAGCTTTCTTATCGGACCATTAGATAATCCGCCCTTGCATATGCTAATTGCCGTTTTATTGGTTTTGGTTGTCAATTTTATTTTTCACGGAAAGTATAAAAAAGTAGTTGCAGCAGTTGAGGAAAAAGAGCCATTCAGTTTAAAACTTTTTAAGCCGATGTTGTTTTTAGGGTTGATTTCATTCGTTGCCATGGGAAGCGAAGGAGCAATTGTAGACTGGAGCGGACTTTATTTAAAAGAAATAAGTTTAGCGCCCGAAGTGTTATGGGGAGCTGGATTCTTAGGTTTTCAGGTGACTATGACTTTGGGACGTTTTCTTGGTGATGGTATCAGCGAAAAAATTGGATCGGTAAAAATGGTAACCTTTGCCACTGTTTTGGTGTTACTGGGATATGCAATGGTCTTGAGTACGGAAACGTATATGGCTATTTCTGGTTTTGCTTTAAGCGGACTCGGATTTTCAGTTATGGTACCCGAGGTATTTCGTATTGGAGGCAAAGTTAAGGGTGTAGATTCTTCACAAAGTGTATCATTTATAGCAGGTACTGGCTATACCGGCTTTTTAGTCGCCCCTCCAATTTTAGGATTCATTGCCGATAGTTCTTCCTTAAAAACTTGCTTTGTGGTTCTGTTTGCTTGCGCCCTTTTTGTACTGGCAGCAACTTTTAAATTAAATCGAAATCGAAAAAAAGCCTAATAATTAGTTTGTTTTTACTTTAAGATTGGTAAAGTAGAGTTTAAAACTACCATCCTCATTTTGATGCATTTTGGCAATTTTAAGTCCGCTAACATCAGTATAATCTTCCCAAGTAGTGCTCATAGAAGGTTCTGCCTGATTACCTTTTCTAAAGACCCATTCCTTAATGAGATAATCATCACCAAAATAAAAATCATAAGCATCACCAGGGGTGTAACCGCCGTCTTGTTTGTAAACGACCGTTAGTTTTTGCATGGATGTTTTGCTAATAGGGGCTTCGGCACTTGGTGTAAATTCGTTTGTACTTCCATCTTTATCCCAAAGAATGTTAATGGGAGCTATTAGCCAATACTTATCATTAATGAAGCCGCCATTGGTTTTATAGGCGGTACTATCCATATCTTTTCTGTTATAGACTAAGGTATCTTCTGCGGATATGGCTGTTACCTGATTCGTTTTCGGCTTCCAAATCCACGTACGTTCAAAGTGAGAAGTATCTCGGTCCACATTAAAAGTGAATTTGAGCTCATCAACTTTGTTCCAGTTTTCATAGCCGTTGGCATACGCTATTTTTTCTAGAATGGTAAGTTCTTTCTCAGGTTGAGGTGATTCTGTTTTTTTGGTTTCTTTACAGCTGATAAAAAGAATTGTAAAAAGAATGCATGCGGAAAAGTACTTTGCCATAGCTGAAATTTTTCTCAAAGATAAATGCTTTTGCTCAAAGCAAGCACTTGGCTGAAAATCATTACGGAGTAATTGCTGAAAAATGAAGAATATCTTAGAAGTAACGAGGAGATTTCATTGCCTTTAATCCTCTATTAAACAATTCGTAGATAAGAATAACTTCATGTGTTCCTCCAGAATAAGGCCTAAAGGTTGAGGTAGGTAAATCATAAGCATACCCAATTCTAAACGAGTCCGAAATGGCATAATCCATCAATACACCAAAGCTGTCAGAATCATTAAAACGATATGAAGCTCCTATCCAGAATTTTTCGTAGAAAAGGAAATTAGCTGTTACATCATAAGAGGCAGGTGCGCCGTTGGTATATTTTAATATGGCCGTTGGTTTGAATTTTGTAGTTTGACCAATATCAAAAACATAACCACCAATAGCATAATAGCTGTTGCGTTCCAAGGCAACAAATTCGCCGTTGTTTAAATCTGTATTTAATATTCTAGGAGCTGATGCACCTAGGTACCATTTGTTTGAGCTTACATAAATACCGGCACCCATATTAGGATTCCATTTAGAGAAGCCATCAAAAAAGAAAGGGTCACTTTCGTCTGGTGTTCCTAATTTATAATTAGTAACACCACCTTTTAGCCCAAGCGCCATATTTACATCTCCGCTTAATGGAACAGTATATGAAACATCTGCGTAGATATAATTTGTTTTCTCAAAACCTAATTGGTCATTTATATAAGATAGGCCAACCCCAATATTACTAAAGCGTATTGGTGTATGTACAGATAGCGTACTTGTTGTAGGGTTCCCTTCTATACCGGCCCATTGGTTCCTGTGCAAAGCGGTAGCATTCAATGTTTGCCTGCTACCTGCATATGCCGGATTTATAGACATGGTGTTATAAACGTATTGGGTAAACTGTGGAAGCTGTTGTGCATTTGAAAAAAAGGCACAGCATACCGCCAAAGTTGCTAGGTAATTTCTAAGTGCTGTCATGGTTGCCTTTTTAGTTTGAACCGATATAAATATATCCGTTTACTGGTTTTATTTCATTATTTCCAAACCCGACGATATAGTAATACGTTCCCGAAGAAAGCATACCCGATTTGCCTAAAGAATTTTGCGGTGCAATTCCGCTCCAATCATTAGTGTAATCGTTATTTTCATAGACAATATTGCCCCAACGGTTAAAAACTTTCAAGTGATAGGTGTAATCGCATCCTTCTAATCCGGTAATTTCAAAGAGGTCATTAATACCATCTCCGTTGGCAGTAATGGTTTTAGAAATGATTAAGTTTTCAATATCACAAGGTAAATCAGCCTCAACAATAATAAGTTGGGTATGAACGGTTTCGTTACCGTTATTGTCAACAGCGATCCACGTTCTAGTAATTTCGTAACCTGTTGTACAATCCCTGTCATTAGTAGCAGTTTCTGTAAAAGTTACTTCTGGGTCAGTGTCACAATTATCTATTGCCGTCAATAATACTGCATCGGGAATAGCGTCACAATCTACGGTCATATCTTCAGGAAGTTCCTCAATAAAAGTTGGCGGTTCTTCGTCCATGATGCATTCATCAGCAATTACAGTTATGATTTGCGTGTGAGTAAACGTATTGTTAGCGTTGTCTGTAGCTGTCCACGTTCTAGTAATGTCATATCCAGTTTCACAGCTTCGATCATTAGTGGCCGTTTCTGTGAATGTAGTAGAAGGGTTAGGGTCGCAATAATCGATAGCTGTTAATGTAGCCGCGTCAGGAACACCGTTACATGGTACCGTTATATCACCTGGCAGGTTTTCTGCAAATACAGGTGCTTGTACATCGGTAATATGAATTACTATGCTAGTTGGGTCTCCGTTACCAATACCACAGTCGTCAAAAGTAAACGAACTATTAGATACTTGTTGGGTCATATTAATTTCACCCATATATGTCGCCAAGGTCTGCGATTCAGAGTTAAATGTACAGGCTGGAATACTTGAAAAATAAGCATCATCTTTAACTCTCACCGAATATTGAATCGTGTATGGAGCACTTGTAACATCTGTTAACCCATCTGCGATATTAAATGTAAGTACACGGGTAATTGTATTAAAATCATATGTTATTTCACTGGGTAAAGGTTCTACTCCAATAAAATCCATCTCTTCTGGAACAGTAGTGGTAAAAGATAAATCTCTAATATTATCATTTCCTGTATTCGCTACATCCAAATAGATTTGAACGGTTTCTCCCGTACGTGGGTTTTCGTCAGATGGGGTTGCATACAAATCTAAAGAGTGTAAAGAAGGTTCATAAACCTCTACGGCCATTCCCAAAAGGTAAAGACCATAAACCTCTTGGTCCGATGTCATTCTTACCGTTGCTGAGGTCTGATTATTTGTTATAAGAGAGTTGTTTTTGTTATCTAAATCAAACAGACTAGCGTCATACCCCAAAGTATTGGAACTGGCCGGTATTCTGTCTAAGAAATCACTACCATGGGTGGTAATAGAGCTATTGAAAAAATTATTAGGCTGTCTTATAGGGGTCGATAAAGGTTCCCATGTGTTTGAGGTATTTAACATTAACAGTTGATCACGAGAAATACCTCTGTCTCCTTCAAGAGAACCCATAATCATATTAGCCTTTACATCACCGTTAGGTACGGTCTGAAAACCGTCGAATGTGATATCAAAATTATTTTCGGAACTTGTAATATGTGCATACCCGTCAAAAAGAGTGATATGTTTCTGCGGCATAAGGGGGCTTTGCCAAACCACAACAATTTGCCATCCACCAGAAGTACCTGTTCTTCCGCCACCGTGAGAAAGTAATTGTCCTTCTGTAGCCTTAACGTTGGCTACTTGGTAGGTTCCAAAAGGGTCACTTAACCCTTGTACCCAACTAGTAATATCTTTCACACAGATATAAGGGTCGTTTACAAAATGGTCATCTCTACCACGGTAAATTACTTCGTCTGCCGTAATCGTTGCTTCATAGGAGCTAGATCCCGGTAACATTAATTTTATATCATTAAAGTTCCAAGAAGGTTCAACACCTCCGGTACCTGCAATAATTGTTCCTGAGCTATTTACTTCATACTCCTTATCGGCTGCTGCCCAATAAAGAAAGACACGTTCTATTGTCATACATGAACTTCCCGGAGATGGGTTGGCCAAGTTGGCGCTACTGGAATTAAAAGTAGTAGGGTCACTATCAATATCAACAAAAACATTGTCTGAAAAGTCATGATTACTGCCGTTTCCGTTGTATGCGTTTGTTGCATGCCGGGAAAGTACATTATTGGCAATCATAGTGAAATCACCAGTTATAGTTTCTGAATACCGAGGGGTAAACCCCTTCTGAAGCTGCGCATTAGCTGAATTAAAAGCCAATAGGAGCATGAATAGCCCGGCAGTTCGTAATGCTTTTTTGGAAAGTAAAATTTTCTTCATAATTATAGGTTCGTCTAACAATCCTCATTGTTTGACATATAATTAGAAGCTACAATACGGTCTTTACCTGTATAGTTTTGTAATGGTGTAATTAAGGTCAAGTTCAATTTGTAGCAACTAGGTTATTTGGGATAAAAAAGTGCTGTAATTTTATAGCATAATTCTTGTTTGATATATGTAAAGTTCACTTAAAGTACTGTTAACACACATACTATCCGATGAACGGTTCGTATTTTCGCCAGTAGCATTTATCTATAGATGAGTTGTGCAATTATATCGATAAGCATATTTTGATCGTTATGGATAGACCGTTAAAAAAAACGATAAAAGGTAATTGTATCGATATTAGATATGCACTGTTTTGGTACAGATAAATTGTTTAATTTTGATATGTATAAACAATAGGAAATGAGTTCTAAAAAAGGAAAAGTTCAAGAAGCGATAGACGAAAAATTGTTAGAAGAAAGAAAAGTCTTCTTATGGGGCATGGTAGATGATGATTCTGCTAAGCACGTAATTGATCGTTTGTTGTATTTAGATATGCAGAATAATAAAGAAATACAGTTGTACATTAATAGCCCAGGGGGTTATGTTACTTCTGGTTTTGCAATGTATGACATCATAAAATCGTTAAAAAGTCCGGTTTCTACAATTTGTACCGGTCTTGCTGCTTCTATGGGGTCTATTTTGCTTTCTGTTGGAAAAAAAGGTAGAAGATTTATTCAGCCACATGCACAGGTTATGATTCATCAGCCTAGTGGTGGTGCAAGAGGTCAAGCTTCAAATATTGAAATTCAGGCCAAAGAAATTATTAAGACCAAAGAATTGAGTGCTCGTATTTTAGCGGACAATTGTGGGCAAGATTATGAAAAGGTATTGAAAGATTTTGATAGGGATTATTGGATGAATGCTGAAGAATCGATTGCTTATGGCATCGTAGACGGTATTTTGGAATAGTAACTACAGCTTAAGAAAATCAAAAAGTCCTTCGTAATATAGAAATTATGAAGGACTTTTTTTTTGGATATATATAGACGCTCTCGCGGAATTTTCATAATATTTACGTGCCAACAAAGTCCTGAGGATGTCCGTCTTTTGTTAAAAAAATAATAAACTCGTAGCCAGAAACATCATGGTTTTAGACTTAATTTAAATATTGATCACTCTGGTCTACGCCATGCACTTGCATAACAAACTAAGTTGTTTCTGTGGTCTATTACCCTGTATGTAGAGACTGTGATAGAATTTAGTACATTTACTATTTACGTTTTTCTCATCATTTGAAATTATTATGAAACAAATCTCCAAGAATATAGCCATAATAGGTTCGGGTCTTGTCGGGTCTTTATTGGCAATTTATCTCAAAAAAATGGGTCATACCATTACCGTTTTTGATAGAAGACCGGATATTAGAAATATAAAATTTTCTGGACGTTCTATAAACTTGGCGATGAGCAATAGAGGCTGGCAGTCATTAGCCGAAGTTGGTATAGAAGAAGAAATAAAGAAAATAGCAATTCCTTTAGATAAGCGTGCCATGCACGTAATAGATAAGCCCATTTATTTTCAAAAATACGGAAAAGAAGGTGAGGCCATATGGTCTATCTCTAGGGGTGTGTTGAACAAAAAAATGATTGACTTAGCAGAAGATGCTGGAGTTGAGTTTCGTTTTGATGAAAAAGTATGGAATGTGGACCTGCCCGAAGCTACTTTGTTTACGGGAGACACGGAGAAAGGCGAGTGGAAAGAGTACAATTACGATATTATTTTTGGTTGTGATGGGGCATTTTCTCGTGTACGCCATAAAATGCAACGTCGTAGCCGTTTTGATTATTCCCAAAACTTTATAGATGTTGGTTATAAAGAACTTTCTATACCTGCCAATGAAGATGGTACCCATAAGTTAGATAAGAATTCTTTTCATATTTGGCCTCGTGGCAAGTTCATGTTAATTGCCATGCCTAATTTAGATGGTAGTTTTACGTGTACTTTATTTATGCCTTTTGAAGGCGAAACATCTTTTGATAGTATACAGACCAAGGAACAGGCAAAAGTCTTCTTTAAGACCTATTTTCCAAATGTAAGAAAAGAGATAGAGAATCTTACGGAAGATTTCTTTAAGAACCCAACAAGTGCTATGGTAACCATGAAATGTTATCCTTGGACGTATTGGGACAAAGTTGCTCTTGTGGGAGATTCTGCCCATGCTATAGTTCCATTCTATGGTCAAGGAATGAACGCTGGCTTTGAAGATATTTTTGTGCTAAAACAAAAAATCCAAAAGCATGGCGATAATTGGGAAGCTATTTTTAAAGACTATCAGCAGGATCGAAAGCCCAATGCTGATGCAATAGCAGAACTTAGCTATCGTAACTTTATAGAAATGAGTAGTAAAACTGCCAATCCAAAGTTTTTATTACAGAAAAAAATTGAAAAACATTTTGCCAATTTGCATCCAGATAAATGGATTCCGGCATATTCTAGGGTTACTTTTTCTAATAGACCTTATGCAGAGGCATTGGCTATGGGTGATGCCCAAGAAGAAATTATGCAAGAAGTAATGCAAATACCTAACATTGAGGAAAAATGGGACAGTAAAGAAGTAGAACAGAAAATCCTAGACTTGATTTAGTCTTCTCTACTGCGTATTTCTGATAGGCGCATTGGCATACCATCTATTTTATCGAATACGGCCTCTGGTGTTAGCGGAAAAGCCTGTGTTAGCTTAATGCCGCCATCTTTCCCTATCAACAAAACACCTTCAAAATCAGGAGTTAGCTTTAGCTGCTTGTAAACCATTTCTGCATCTAAGTTTGATTTACTACCGTCTTGGTTATTCACCTTTTTGGGATTCATAACAAAAAGAACAAGGTCGCGGTCAGTGAGTTTCTTTTGCTCTTTTGTAAATGTAGTTAGGTTTGTGCTTAAAGCATCACCGTCAATATCTTGTGCAACAAAGAGTAGAAGGCGATTTTTCCATTTATAACTATCCAGGTCTTGTCCAAACGTTTGGGTATAAGCCATTAGTGTTATAGTTAATATTGAGAATTTAATGAATTGCATAAGTGAATTTCCTTCAATACCCAATATACTAAAAAAGCCACCCTCTTAAAAAGAGGATGGCTTTTATTTTTTAGAAAAATGGGCTACTACATTTTAGTAAACATTTTACCCATTTTAACTTGCTCTTCTTCTGCTAGTACAGGATCCACTAAGATTCTACCACTATGTTCATCAGTAATGATTTTTTTGCGAGAAGCAATCTCAACTTGTACCTGTGGTGGAATAGTAAAGAAAGATCCACCTGAAGCTCCTCTTTCGATTGGAACAACTGCTAAACCGTTTTTCACGTTGTTACGGATACGAGTGTATGCCTTAACAAGACGCTCTTCAATATCACCTTGATATTTTTCAGATTGTGTTAAAAGTGCTTTTTCTTCTTTTTCGGTTTCAGCCAAAATAGCATCAAGTTCACTTTTCTTATGCTTCAAATGCGTTTCACGTTCAGATAAACGTTCTTTCGTTTCGGAAACAACTGATTTTTTCTGATCTATTTGTGCCTTGAATTCTTTGATGTTCTTATCAGCCAATTGAATTTCAAGTTCTTGAAATTCTAATTCTTTACTGATAGAGTTGAATTCTCTACTGTTACGAACATTCTTCTGTTGTTCAGTATACTTTTTTATAAGTGCTTTAGCCTCATCAATAAGGTTCTTCTTGGCACCAATCTCAAAATTGATAGTCTCAACATCTGTTTTCAACTTATCCAATCTAGTTTTAAGACCAAGAACGTCATCTTCTAAATCTTCTACTTCTAAAGGAAGTTCGCCTCGTACGTTACGTATTTCGTCGATTCTTGAATCAATCAATTGCAAGTCGTACAATGCCCTTAACTTTTCCTCTACCGTTGCTTCTGATTTTTTTGCCATATACTTTATAAATACTTGATAGGATTGGTTTTACTTTCCGATAAACGGATTGCAAAATTAGGGATTTTTTTCGTAAGATAGTCAACTAAAAGGTTTTTTGTAAACTGCTCGCTTTCATAGTGTCCGATATCCGCAATTATCATTTTGCCTTCCGCTTTGTAAAATTCATGATATTTAATGTCCGCAGTAATCAAAATATCAGCACCAGAGGCTTTGGCGGCTTCAATAGCAAAAGCACCACTGCCACCTAGAACAGCGACTTTTTGAATTTTTTTGTTCAATAATTCCGAATGGCGAATACCTTCAGCTCCCATTTTTTGCTTTACTATTTTTAGAAAAGTCATATCATCCATTGCGGTTTCAAGTTCGCCCACCATGCCTAAACCAATATTCTGATTGCTGTTTTCTAATGTAATTACTTCGTAAGCCACTTCTTCGTAGGGATGCGAAGTAAATAGGGCTTTCATTATTTTTGCCTGTTTTGCTTTAGAAAAGGTAATGTTTAATTGAATCTCTTCTTCGTAATGGATTTTTCCTATTTCACCAATTGTAGGGTTGGCCTTTTCTCCAGCTTTATAACTGCCCTGTCCGTTAGCGTTAAAGCTACAATTGCTGTAATTACCTATATTTCCTGCTCCAGCATCAAAAAGTGCTTCTCTGAGGGTCTCTGCATCCTTCACAGGGACGTATGTGGTTAGTTTTTTAATGGTTTCTTTCTGTGGTATTAATATTTTAGGATTTTTTATTCCAAGAACTTCGCAGATTTTAGCATTTACGCCTTCTGGTACGTTATCTAGAGCGGTATGCATGCTATAGATGGCAATGTCATTTTTGATAGCTTTTATAACTACACGTTCTACGTAGGATTTTCCAGTAAGCTTTTTCAATCCCCCAAAAATAATAGGATGAAAGCTGACAATTAGATTACATTTATTGGCAATTGCTTCATCAACAACATTCTCTAAAGTATCTAAAGTTACGAGTATACGCGAAACTTTTGCATTGCCATCACCAACCAATAAACCAACGTTATCAAAGCTTTCTGCATAGGGTAAAGGAGCTAAATCTTCAATAATATCTGTAACTTCTTTTACGGTCATTGCTATTTTTATGAGGTCTAAAGATAAAATATTATAATTTCGCCTTCGTGCAACTACTCAGAAAAATATTATTTCCCGTTTCATTGGTTTATGCGTTGGTGGTTTACTTGCGGAATTATTTCTACGATAAAGGAATTTTTAGTTCTAAAAGTTTTGAAACACCTACTATATGTATAGGAAACTTAAGTGCCGGTGGTACTGGTAAAACTCCTATGGTAGAGCTGTTGGTTGCTTTGTTAAAGGACAATTATAAAGTGGCCGTGCTGAGTAGGGGGTATCGCAGGAAGTCAAAAGGATTTGTTTTGGCTGATGATAGTGCTACTGTGGGAACTTTGGGTGATGAGCCTTTTCAAATATTTTCTAAATTTTCCGATATAAATTTGGCTGTTGATGCAGACAGAAGAAATGGAATAGAAATTTTAGAAAAACGTTCTAAGCCAGACGTTATCATATTGGATGATGCCTACCAACACCGTAAGGTTATTTGCGGATTTTCAATACTCCTGACTTCTTTTGGTAATCTTTATGTTGATGATTGGTATTTGCCAACAGGAAATTTAAGGGATAGTAAAAAGGAGGCTAGTAGGGCAGAGGTTATAGTGGTGACGAAATGCCCTAGTAATTTAAGTGTTGATGCTCGGAACGCAATAATGGCAAAACTGAAACCAGAACCTCGTCAAAAAGTATTGTTCTCTTACTTGGCCTATGATGATAGTTTAACGGCAGTTGATGATTCTATTTCGTTAGATGATTTAAAGACCAAAAAAGTTACCTTGGTTACTGGTATAGCCAATCCACAGCCATTAATTGATTATTTGAAGTTTAAAGGATTGAGATTTGAGCATTTAAAGTTTAAAGACCATCATGATTTCAGTAATTCAGAATTAGATATTCTAAGAGAAAAGAAATGTATTTTGACTACGGAAAAAGATTTTGTTCGCCTAAAAGATAAGGTGAGTAATCTTTATTTCATTCCCGTAAAGCATCAGTTTTTTGATGATGGGGAGTTGGTCTTAAAAGTAAGATTGCAAGAATTTATGAAGTAGTGTTTTTAAGCTCTTTTTTATTGAAAATATTTTCGCCTATTTTTTGATAGAAGACTTCAGGTTTAAACGGTTTTGTAACTACATCATTACAGCCAGCAGCATAGAAACTTTCTAAACTATCGTCTAAAGAAATAGCGGTAAGAGCTATAATAGGGGTGACAATATCAAACTTTCTAATTTCAATCGTAGCTTCTTCACCGCCAATACCTGGCATATGAATATCCATTAAAATAGCATCATAGTAGTTTTCACGAGCCATATCTATTGCCTCGCCACCGTCGTTTGCAATGTCGCTCGTAATCTCCTTTTTGGTAAGCATTTTTTTGGTGATGACTTGGTTTATTTTGTTGTCTTCAACAATTAGAATATTTAAGCCCTCAAATTTAAAATCTTGAGGAGTTACTTCAAACGGAATATCATCTACAATACTATCCTTGCCCTTCATTGCTAGTTGAAAGAAGAATGTACTTCCAACACCCAATTCGCTCTCTAGTTCTATTTTACTTTCAAAAAGGCCTAATAAACTTTTAACTATAGTAAGACCAAGACCAGTACCACCGTACTCTCTGTTTATTTGTATTGAACCTTGTTCAAAACCATCAAAGATGTTCTGTTGTTGCTCTTTTGCAATACCTATACCGTTGTCTTTTACTTCAAAATAAAGCGTGACATCTTCATCATCCTTCTTCATTAATTTGGCAGTGACCTTAACTTCGCCACCTTTGGTGAATTTTAAAGCGTTACCTACTAAATTCAGAAAAATCTGAGATAGTTTTAGCGGGTCGCTCATCAGGTGATAAGGTATTTTCGTATCGTAATCTAAAATGAGTGTGGTATTGTTAGTCTGTGCTCCTTGTTTAAGGGAGTCAATAACTTCCTGAAGTACTTTTTTCAGGTTGAATTCTACATTAAGAGGTTCCAATTTATCGGCGTCAATTTTATTAATTTGCAGGATGTCGTTTATGAAGTTCAACAAATAATCACCTGAAAATTTCAAAGCTTTAAGGTGTTCTTTCTGACCCTTGCTTGGGTTCTCCTCTAAGAGTAAATGCGTAAGGCCTGTTACTGCATAGAGTGGTGTTCTTAATTCGTGGCTAACCGTAGACAAGAAATTTGTCTTAGCTTCCATAGCATTTACAGCAGCATCTCTGGCAGCCTTTAGTTCATTATTTTTAGTCTGAAGTAAATCGTTGGTTTTTAATTTTATTTGGTTGTTTCTAAATAATGAAACTGCCAAAAGCGTAATGATTATTAATAGGGCAGAAGTCAATATTATGGTAATATCAGACTTGTTCTTTGATTCGTTCAGTTCTTCAATTTTTTGTTCTTGGCGCTTTATTTCATCGCTCATAAAATCGAACTGAATTTTTTCCGCGGTTTTTGCCTCGGTCTTCATTTTTGCAATGTTGAAGAGCGAATCGCGAATTTGTAAAAGGTCTTTGTTGTTAGCTAGCGATTTATCATATTTACCAAGCCTCTCGTAAATCGTGGTGAGCATTTCATTGGCTTCCCATATTTCTTTGAAAAATTTATTCTTTTTTGCCAATTTCAGGGCGTTTTCGCCGTTTTCCGCACTTTCTACTAATTTTTCGGTGCTAAGGTTTAGTTGGGCTAAACCTAGATAAGCTCTAGTGGCCAGATAATCACTTTCGTAAATATCCGTATTGATAATAAGCGAGTTGAAATTTTTTGTGGCACTATCGTATTTTTCTAGTTTTAGATAGATATTACCTTCTGCCAGTAATATATTATTAAAGAAATTACGATCGTTATTGAGCTGTTTAGCTTCATTAAGCATGAAGATAGCTTGAAAATTTTTCTCGTCATGAAAGAGTAAAATGGCCTCAATATATTTTTGCATAGCGCTACCATAAGGATATTCTATGTCCTTAAGCAATGCCTTTGCTCTGTCCCAATAAAAGTATGTAGTCTCTTCTTTTTTAAGTTTCAGATAGACAAGAGCAAATTTGTGATAGCAATCTATGAGTGCTTTTACATCTTCATTTTTCTCTGCTACTTTTGATGCCTTTTCTAGGGCTTCAAGAGCTAAGTCCGTTTGATCTCTATTACGGAAAGCTCTCGCTTCTTCAAAGTAGATACGAACATCACTATTTTCTACAATAAGACTATCTTGGGCCTGTGCGTTTTGCACAACCCAAATCAATACGAATATTGATAAGATTCTTTTTAAGCCGTTATGTAGAAAATCTAGTTTCAAACGTATTTATTTCTTTTAAGTACTAAAATAAGGTCTATAAGTCTACTACTATAACCGGTTTCGTTATCGTACCAACCAATAATTTTGACCATTTTTCCGATAACCGAAGTCATCATAGAGTCAAACGTACAAGAATAATAACTATTGTTTATGTCTATTGATACTATAGGATCTTCTGTGTATAAAAGTATGTTTTTGAACTCTTTGCCTGCTTTTTCTCTGAAAACGGTGTTTATTTCTTCTATAGATGTTTCCTTTTTAACATTAAAAGTAATATCTGTTAGAGATCCATTTGGCACTGGCACACGAATTCCACACCCACCAATTACGTCTGCTAAGTGAGGGAAAATCTTCGTAAGCGCTTTTGCCGCACCCGTGGTTGTGGGAACAATAGATTGCGAAGCCGCACGAGCCCTTCTAAGGTCATGATGTGGTTGGTCATGAAGGCTTTGGTCAGAGGTATACGAATGTATTGTGGTAATGTAAGCTTGTTCTATGCCACACAGATCATCAATTATTTTGATCATTGGTGCCGCATTATTGGTTGTACAAGATGCGTTTGAAATAATATCATCGTCAGCATTTATAGTAGTTTCATTAATGCCCAACACAATCATCTTAATATCATCATCTGCAGGTGGAGCGGATAAAATCACTTTTTTGGCCCCGTTTGCTAAATGTGGCTCAAGACTTTCTTTGGTTTTGAACTTCCCTGAACATTCCACCACAATATCTACATCATAATCAGACCATTTAATGTCGTTAGGAGTTTTGTGGTTGGTTAAGGCGATAGATTTATCGTCTACAAGAATTGTATTCTCTTTATAGCTGACCTGGTGATTAAAAACCCCGTGAATACTGTCATATTTTAATAAATGTGATAGTGTTCGGGCATCTGCCAAATCGTTAATGGCAACTACATTTAGATTGGGGTGTTTGTCTAAAAGCCTAAAAAGTGTTCGACCTATTCGGCCAAATCCGTTAATGCCTATATTGGTCTTCTTCATAAAACAGGTGATGGCTAAAGAATAAAATATCTAAAGCTATTTTTCATTTGACAGTGAAATTGTTATTATACGGATTATCAATCCTCAGTGTAAAAAAAGCAATTAGTGTATATGTTTGTGGGCCTTGTAAGAAGATCTCACTAGAGCACCACTTTCAACATGTCTGAAGCCCATTTCTAAGCCTATTTCTTCATATTTTTTGAATTGCTCTGGAAGAATAAATTCTTTTACAGGTAAATGTTTTTTGGAAGGTTGAAGGTATTGTCCAATAGTGACTACATCTACATCGGCATCGCGCAAATCCCTCATGGTCTCTATTACTTCTTCCTCAAGTTCCCCTAAACCTAGCATAATTCCAGATTTAGTACGGTTTACACCATTGGCACGCAAATATCGTAAAGCCTCAAGGCTACGTTCATATTTTGCTTGTATACGCACTTCACGAGTAAGCCTTTTGACGGTTTCCATATTGTGGGAAACAACCTCGGGACCTACTTCTATAATACGATCTAAATGTCTTTCTATTCCTTGAAAATCAGGAATCAATGTCTCAAGGGTCGTTTCGGGATTCATTCTGCGAATGGCCTTTACGGTTTCCGCCCAAATGATAGAGCCCATATCTTTTAAATCATCTCTGTCTACAGAAGTAATAACGGCATGTTTGATGCCCATTATTTTAATTGAACGAGCTACTTTCTCAGGTTCTGCCCAATCTACGGTGTCTGGACGACCGGTCTGAACACCGCAAAAACCACATGATCTAGTACAAACATTTCCAAGAATCATAAATGTAGCTGTACCTTCTCCCCAGCATTCACCCATATTTGGGCAGCTACCAGACGTACAGATGGTGTGAAGGTCGTATTTGTCTACTAAACTTCTAAGTTGAGTATACTTTTTACCTGTAGGAAGCTTAACTCTTAGCCATTTTGGTTTGCCTTTGGGAGGAATAACGTTACCTATAGTATCTGTGCTCATAGTTTAGTGCAATTTTGTACAAATATACGATTTAGCGTTGCAGCACCGATGCTAATGAGTGGTTTTTGCTTTTAACTAAAAAGCACTTTTTGTGAGATTTAAGATAATACCTCATCAAAATAGAATTTGATATTTAATTCAGGTAGAGAGATTCCTACTTTTTCTGAATGACTTCAGCTAGAAGCTTTTTCGCTCTTAATAGTTTAACCTTAACGTTGTTAATAGGTTCATTAAGTTCTAGCGCTATATCCGCATAGCTCAATTCTTTAAAATACCTCAGGTTGATGACTTCTTGATAATGCGGCTTCAGTTTTTTAATATGCATTAAAAGGGTAGCCAAGTTCTGCTCTCTAATTAATTGATCTTCTCCAGATGGTGCATCGTCTAATACCTTTTTAACCGCATCTTGATTTCCGCTGGTTTCAAGATTCCTTTTACGCTTCCGAATTAAATCTACGTGTATGTTCTTTGAAATGGTAATTAGCCAGGTATTAAACTCGTAATCGGCATTATAGGTGCTTAATTTATCAAACGCCTTTGAAAAAGTCTGCACGGTAATATCTTCCGCATCACTCTCATTTTCAGTGCGTTTTAGCTGAAAACCGTAAACGCCGTTCCAGAAAGTATCTAAAAGTGTGCTGTAAGCAATTTGGCTGCCTGCAAGGGCTTTTTTTATGGTAATTTGAATATTGTCATCGGCTTTTGCCAAGAGTAGTTAGTTTGAAAATGAAAATTTAAATTGAAGATTGAAGGTTTATGTTGTCTTCATTTTTACAGTCTTGTTCGCTCGGTAATTTACCGCACATACCACAAGCTTGCCCATCTTGATTCAAAAAAGGACTTTGACTAGCACAGGTGCCTGCAAATTTACCGTCTTTTTTTGCCCAGATTTTAATGGCTATTCCTGCAAATGCTAATGCCAATAAACCAATTGTCAATAATATGAGTTTCATATAGATGAATTTTGAGACAAAGATATAAAATTAAGCCCCGAAACGGAAGTTTCGGGGCTTAATGATATCTTAAATAAGATGGTTGCTTAGAATGCTATATTCGCTACTATATTTTCTACGGACGGGCTTTTGTTTCCTCCCTTAGGCTCAATAGTAATATAACTTACAGCATCTTCTGCGTAAGGTAGTGCCAATAATTTTTCTTGACTGTTGGCCTCTTTGATAATTCCAAGGTTTAACATTTCACCGTTAACCTCGGTCCACATTTGGTAGCATTGGTCTTTTGGTAAATGTGGAAGCTTACTTACATTAAGGTAAGAAAGTCTCTTAACAGGGTTTATATAGGCAACGGCCTTAAGTTCCTGTGCTTTTCTGTTTCCTTTAACCGTATATTTTTTAGTTTCTGGATTTTGAAGTACAATGAACTGGTTTCTAACATCTTCTAACTGCGCGCGCATCGTTTCTTCTAAATCGTCAATTTTATTATTAACAATAGAGTTCTCTGATTGTAAGCTTTGATTTTGATCCCAGAAGAAATAAGAAGAACCTGCAGAAATTAATACGGCAAAACTGGCAGCAACTGCCATGCGGTAAAAATTTCTTTTAAAGTTAGATTCTTTATTGATACTTGAAAGTATTCTTTCTTTAAGGGCTTCTGGAGCTTTAACGGCATGCATTTTTGCATACGTTTCTAGGTTGTCTTGCAACTCTTCATAAGTTTTACGAACTTCTGGGTACATAGATAAGTAACGTTCTACTTGTAATGTTTCCTCAGTCGTTGTAGCACCCAAAAGATAGCTTTCCAGTAAATCGGAGTCTAAAAATAGTTTTATCTTTTCTTTCATGGTATTAGGATATCAGGTTTATTGATAACAACAACAACATTGTTGGGCCATAAATTTTCTTGAGTTCCCTAAGTCCGATCTTTAATCTAGATTTGATAGTTCCCAACGGAATATTAAGCTCATCGCTCGCTTCCTGTTGTGTCATCCCCTCAAAAAACAAGGCATCCAACACAATTTGGTATTTGGTCTCTATTTTCTCTAAATTTTCACGGACGTCCATAAACTCTGGTCTTATGCTGTTGACGCCTAAATTATATACGTCAGAAACATCGATTTGGATTTCCTTATCGCTTTTTGTATTAACACTTCTTAATTTATCTATTGCAGTATTGCGTGTTATACGAAATAACCATGTAAAAAGTTTTGCTTTAGACGAGTCGTACGAATCAGATTTTTTCCAAATTTTGATAAAACTTTCCTGTAATACATCCTGTGCCAATTCCTCATTTCGAACTACTTTGTTGGCCACCCCCAAAAGCGTGTCGCCATAATGCTCATACAAGAGTGAAATGGCTTTTTCATCTCTTTCCTGAAGTAGTTCTACAATATGTTTTTCCAGTAGTGTACTCATGTTATAGTGCCGGAGTCAAAAAAAATGAATGTTTGGGCATCCAATTCAATTGCTAATACCGTATATGTTTAAACGCTAATTTATAAAATTGATTTTTATATAGACGTTTTCTAAAATATTAATAATATAAATGTGCACTTGGTAACTGCACATTTAATTTTTGGTTAGTTTGGTTTGGTATAGCCCCCTAGATTTATCTTTGGGGGTTATTTATTTTATGATGTTTACTTCCGGTGATATACTAATGCCGAATTTCTTCTTCACTTCATCAATTATTCTATAGGCTAAGTTTAGTATCTCCTGACCTGTAGCTGTACCATGATTAACAAGTACTAATGCCTGATTTTTGTGAATTCCTGCATCACCGAATCTCTTACCCTTAAAACCGCATTGTTCAATTAACCAACCTGCGGGTATCTTAAAACTTTCATCCGTAATTTTATAGGATGGAGCCTCTGGGTGTAGAGCAATGAATTTATTGTATTCTTCGATACTTATTACCGGATTTTTAAAAAAACTACCGCTATTGCCCAAAACTGCGGGATCCGGCAATTTACTTTGCCTAATTGCTATTACAGCATTTGAAATATCTTTTATAGTGGGGTTTAAAATTCCCATCTTTTCAAGTTCGGTTTCAATAGCTCCATAAGATGTATTTTTCTTATGGTTGTTTTTGCTTAGTTGAAAGGTTACCGAAGTAATAATATATTTTCCTTTTCCTTCGTTTTTGAAAAAAGAATCGCGATAACCAAACTGGCAATCTTCTTTTGAAAAGGTTTTTAAGGTTTGCGTTTCAATATGCATTGCTTCACAGGAAACGAAATTGTCTTTTAACTCAACCCCGTAAGCACCTATATTTTGTATTGGCGCAGTACCTGTATTGCCAGGAATAAGAGACATATTCTCTAGTCCGCCATAACCATTGTCTAGCGTCCATAACACCATTTGGTGCCAATTTTCTCCTGCCATGATTTTTAAAAAGACGTTGTCGTCACTTTCTTCAATGACTTCTTTGCCTTTTAAGTTAATGTGCATTACCAATGCATTTATATCATCGGTAATCAACATATTACTTCCACCGCTGAGAACAAATTTGTTTGGGTAACCATCTAGTTGAAGCCCCGCTTTAAGGTCCTCCAAACTATTAATTTCAATAAAGAATTGAGCTTTTGCATCAATTCCGAAAGTGTTATATGATTTAAGGGATATGTCTTTGGTAACCTCCATTAAGCTATATAACTTTTTAACGCCTCCTTTAGTATATTAACGGCTCTCTTTAAGTTTTCTTTGTCCAGAACATAGGCAATTCTAATTTGGTTCTTCCCAAGTCCTTCCGAAGCGTAGAATCCTGCTGCTGGTGCAACCATAACAGTTTCATTGTTCAACCTAAAATCTTCTAATAACCATTGTGCAAAATCATCGGCATCTGTAATAGGTAATTCTGCAATGCAATAAAAAGCACCTTGTGGTTTACCTACTTTAATACCTTCAATTTTTTCTAGTTCTTCAATAAGCACGTTTCTACGACCTACATATTCTTCTTTTACGTCATCAAAATAACTTTGAGGTGTTTCTAAAGCGGCTTCACTAGCAATTTGCGCGTAGGTTGGGGGTGATAATCTTGCTTGGGCAAATTTTAGAGCTGTCTTAATAACATCTTTATTCTTTGTAACCAGGCACCCAATACGAGCGCCACACATGCTGTATCTTTTGCTAACGGAGTCTACGATAATGGCATTCTCTTCCAATCCTTCTTCTTGTAAAATTGAGTAGTGTTCTTTTCCGTCGTAGGTAAACTCTCTGTATACTTCGTCTGCAATTAAAAATAGATCATGTTTTTTAACGATTGCAGCCAGTTTTTTGATTTCTTCTTTAGTATACAGGTATCCTGTAGGATTACCAGGATTGCATATAAGAATTGCTTTGGTTTTGGGAGTAATCAACTTTTCGAATTCTTCAATGGCCGGGAGGGCAAAATTAGAATCGATATGAGATATCACAGGAACAACTTTTACCCCTGTTGCGGTTGCAAAACCGTTGTAGTTGGCATAAAAAGGTTCAGGAATAATAATTTCATCATCATTATCCGCAATACTGCCCATAGTAAAAGCCAAAGCTTCGGACCCACCAGTGGTAACTATAATATCTTTAGCTGTTACGTGAATATTGTTTTTGGCATAGTAAGCCGCAAGTTTTTCACGGTATTCTTCTGACCCTTCCGTACGGCTATAGGCAATAACTTCTAGTGTATTATTTTTTACCGCATCTAGCGCTACCTGGGGCGTTTTTATGTCCGGTTGGCCAATATTGAGGTGAATTACTTTTGCCCCTTTTTTCTTTGCTTCTTCTGCATAGGGAACCAATTTTCTAATAGGAGATTCGGGCATAGAAAGCCCTTTATGTGATACTGATGGCATATAGGTTCAATTTAGTTACAAAAATGAGGAAACCAAATGAGAAAACCATACCAGATGGGAAAATCGTTTATTGATAATTTGTTAAAAAAGAACAGATGTATTTATAAATATCGTAAATTATAAAGGGAAAAATGAGAAAAGTTGAAAACGCTACGATTACATATCATCTTTTTTTTAATGTTACTATCTTCTTTGGTAACAGCACAGGGCTTCAACTTGCCCAAAGGTCAAAAAATTGAAAAATTAAAGTTTCAGCTAATAAATAATTTAATTGTAGTGCCCATTGAAGTAAATGGCACTGAATTATCGTTTCTATTGGATTCTGGGGTGAGCACACCTATACTGTTCAATATATCGGAGAAAGATTCTATTCAAATAAACAATGTTTCTGAGATTACCATAAAAGGCTTTGGAGGTGATGTTCCTATAAAGGCACTGGTTTCTAATGGAAACCAATTTCGATTAAAAAATATAACCAACGAAGACCAAAAGCTATTCGTTGTGATGGATAAAAGTATTAATTTTTCAACTTCCATGGGTATTCCTGTACATGGTATTATTGGATACGATCTTTTTAGGGATTTTGTAGTTGATATCAATTATATACGCAAGACCATTAAATTCCGAGATTCAGAAAGTTATGTGTATTCAAAAAATAAAAACAAGCAGGTTCTGCCATTATCTATCAGGTCTAAAAAGGCGTATCTAAATACGGGGCTTTATCTAAAAGATAGAAAAGAGTTTTCTGTAAGGCTTTTGCTGGATACCGGAAGTAGCGATGCTCTCTGGCTTTTTAAGAATGATTCTATAGATGTGCCCGATAAGCATTATGACGACTTTTTGGGTAAAGGTCTTAACGGTAACATTTATGGAAAAAGAACCAAAGTAGATGGCCTGCGTATAGGTCGTTTTATGTTAAACGATGCAAAAGCTGCTTTTCCCGATAAAGAATCTATGCGGGAACTGAAGAATCTAACGGGGCGTAATGGTAGCATTGGTGGCTGCGTTTTAAAGCGTTTTAATGTGGTCTTTGATTACCAACGAAACCGTATTACCTTCAGCAAGAATTCTAACTTTGGCAAACCTTTTAAATACAACCTATCTGGATTAGACCTGCAACATGAAGGCATTCGTTATATAGCGGAAAGTATTGCGGATGACCAAGGAGTAGTATATAATCATAAAAGCGATTTTGGTAATGTGCAGTTGCTTTTTGAGGGTCAGACTAGATTAAGTGTTGCTCCAGAAATTATTGTGTCTGCCATTAGGGCAGGGAGCCCCGCGCATGAAGCGGGCCTGAAGGAGGGTGATGTTATCTTGGCGGTAAACGGTAAAAAAATTCACCGTTATAAGCTTCAAGATATTCTGGAGATGATCAATGAAAAAGAAGGGAAACGTGTTAAATTACTTATTGAACGGTATAATTCTGATTTGCTCTTCTCCTTTGTTCTTAAGAATATGCTCAAATAAAAAAACCCAATCTTTCGATCGGGGTTTAATTTAAATTTTTAGATAATGTTATTTGCCATCCGCGGCTTTAACTTCACCTTTAATTTTAAGAACCTTAGTAGGTGTATCTGCATTAGAAATAACGGTTATTGCTTTTCTAATTGGACCTACACGGTTGGTGTCATATTTTACAGAAATCTCTCCTGTCTTACCCGGTAAAATTGGGTCTTCAGGTTTTTTAGGAATGGTACAACCACAACTAGAGCTTACTTTGCTAATAATTAAAGGCGCTTGGCCGGTATTGGTAAATTCAAAAACGCGGACGCCATCGGCTCCTTTTTGAATTTCACCGTAGTCTACGGTTTCGGATTTGAATTCGATTTTAGCGGCCTTGTCCTGTGCGGTAAGGGATAATCCCATTAGGCCAACAAATAATACGAGTACAATTTTTTTCATTTTATTAAATTTAGGGAATTTCAAAAATAAATCTTTTAAGATGAACCTCCAAAATTCTTTTGTTATCTGTTAACGTTACTTATTTTTGTTTCGTATTTGAAACTAGGCAAAATTGCCATAAATTATATATAACGTAACTTCTTATTTCGGTCTTTATTGTTATGACCGTCAATCCTTAGACAAAAACCGTTCCAAAAATATGGATATCCCTTCTAAATATGACGCCCTAAAAGCTGAAAACCACTGGTATGATTACTGGATGGAGCATGATTATTTTTCATCTACCCCAGATGAAAGAGAGCCTTATACTATTGTAATTCCTCCTCCTAACGTAACCGGAGTGCTTCATATGGGGCATATGCTGAACGTCACTATTCAAGATGTATTGACCAGAAGGGCCCGTTTAATGGGTAAGAATGCATGTTGGGTACCGGGAATGGACCACGCTTCTATTGCTACAGAGGCTAAAGTTGTGGCAAAATTGAAAGCCCAAGGCATAGATAAAGCCGATTTAACTCGCGAAGAGTTTTTAAAACACGCGTGGGATTGGACAGATGAGTATGGTGGGGTTATTCTTGGTCAGCTCAAAAAATTAGGTGCTTCGTGTGATTGGGATCGTACCAAATTCACCATGGATGACGATATGTATAAATCGGTCATTAAAGTATTTGTTGATTTATTCAATAAAGGATTGATATACAGAGGGCACCGTATGGTAAATTGGGACCCAGAAGCGCAGACGACACTTTCCGATGAAGAAGTAATTTATGAGGAAAAACAGGGGCTTTTATATTACCTGTCATATCCAATTGAAGGTTCTGATGAGCGCGTAACCATTGCTACGACAAGGCCTGAGACTATATTAGGGGATACGGCTATCTGTATTAATCCTAATGATGAAAGGTATCATCATTTAAGGGGTAAAAAAGTAATTGTTCCTATATCAGGTAGGGTGATACCTATCATAGAAGATGAGTATGTAGATATTGAATTCGGTACGGGATGTTTGAAAATAACGCCAGCCCACGATATTAATGATAAGGCTTTAGGTGAAAAGCATGGCCTTGAAACTATAGATATCTTTAACGCAGATGCAACGCTAAATTCTTTTGGATTGCATTATGAGGGAAAAGACCGTTTTGTAGTTCGAAAAGAAATTACCAAGGAGCTTGAAGAAAAAGGATTTTTGGTCAAAAAGGAGAACTACGTTAATAAAGTAGGTACTTCAGAACGTACTAAAGCTGTTATTGAACCTCGTTTAAGTGATCAGTGGTTCCTAAAGATGGAAGATTTGGTAAAGCCGGCTATCAAAGCTGTTCTTGAAACGGAAGAGGTTAAATTCTTCCCTAAAAAGTTCGAGAATACCTATCGTCATTGGATGGAGAACATTCGCGACTGGAATATTTCGCGCCAATTGTGGTGGGGACAGCAGATTCCTGCCTTTTATTTTGGTG
This sequence comes from Zobellia nedashkovskayae, assembly GCF_015330125.1. NCBI lineage: Bacteria > Pseudomonadati > Bacteroidota > Flavobacteriia > Flavobacteriales > Flavobacteriaceae > Zobellia > Zobellia nedashkovskayae. The sequence goes on from NZ_JADDXR010000002.1 coordinate 2,572,339, forward strand.
ATGGACAAGAAGATTTTGTAGTAGCAGAAACTGCAGTTGAAGCCTTAAAATTGGCTCAAGAGAAATCAGGAAATGCCAATTTGACAGAGGCAGACCTTAGGCAGGATGAAGATGCGCTAGATACTTGGTTTTCTTCTTGGTTATGGCCTATTAGTGTCTTTAACGGCATTTTAGAGCCGGATAATAAAGAGATAAATTACTATTATCCAACCAATGATTTGGTGACCGGTCCAGATATTATTTTCTTCTGGGTAGCTAGAATGATTATTTCTGGTTATGAATACCGTGATGAACGGCCTTTCAAAAATGTGTATTTTACTGGGTTGGTTCGTGATAAGCAGCGTAGAAAAATGTCTAAATCGCTAGGAAATTCTCCTGATGCACTTAAGTTGATAGAAGACTACGGAGCAGATGGTGTTCGTGTTGGACTTTTACTAAGCTCTGCTGCGGGTAACGACCTAATGTTCGATGAAGATTTATGCCAGCAAGGTAAGAATTTTGCCAATAAAATATGGAATGGTTTCCGATTGTTGAAAGGGTGGGAGATTGCAGATTTGCCACAACCTGAAGCATCAAGATTAGGTATTGAATGGTATAGAGCTAAATTCAATAAAACCTTAGTAGAGATTGAAGACCATTTTAGCAAGTATCGTATTTCAGATGCCTTAATGGCAATTTATAAGTTGGTTTGGGATGATTATAGTTCATGGTTGTTGGAGATTATTAAGCCAGATTATCAGAAACCTATAGATAGAACTACTTATGAAGCAGTAATTGTTTTATTTGAACAGAATTTAAAACTGTTACATCCGTTTATGCCCTTCTTGACAGAAGAAGTTTGGCAACACATTACAGAACGCACACCGGAAGATGCTTTGGTTATTTCTAAATGGCCAAAAGTAGAGAAGGTAGATGAAGCGCTTATAGAAAGTTTTGATGTGGCTGCAGAAGTGGTGTCCGGTGTTCGGAATATTCGAAAAGAAAAGAATATTCCAATGAAAGAGAGTTTAGAGCTTATGGTTCTCAACGAAGGGAATTTTGCTAAAACTTGGGATGTGGTTATAGAGAAGCTGACCAATGTTGGTGAAGTTGCTTATGTTGATGCTACGGTTGAAGGTGCTTTATCTTTCCGTGTAAAAAGCAACGAGTACTTTGTTCCAATGAGCGGCGCAATTGATGTTGAGGCCGAAATTAAAAAGATTGAAGAAGAGTTGAAGTATACCAACGGCTTTTTGAAATCTGTTCAGAAGAAACTATCTAATGAGCGTTTTGTAAACAATGCACCAGAAAAGGTGATAACTATAGAGCGCCAAAAGCAAGCAGATGCTGAGGCAAAAATAGAAACACTAGAGAAAAGTTTGGCAAGTTTGAAGTAAGCTTTTTTTCTTAAAAATTAATGCAGCCGGATATTCTTTTATTAGAATATCCGGCTGTTCTGTTAAGTAACCCTCAGGAGTGCTTTAATTACTTTTTGTTATTAAATGATTTTAAAAACATACTATTCTTTTGATTCATTTTTATTCTTTTCGTAGGTCTTGAGTGATTGAAACGTGAATTACGAACTACCAAATGAACTGAAATTCATTTATGACCGTATATTGTTATGTCTTGAGATTTTAACGACATCGAAAATTAGTTTGTATAGCTCCATATTCTTACTTGGGTACATGTTTTTTAAGATTTGTCTGATCTGCTTAAGTCATTGGAGGCCCCAATTGTCATAATTTTAAATGTTCCCCCATTGTATGACTTCGGGGTCCTTCTTTTTTGTATTGCAAGTAAATTTTAGCCAGTATATCTTCTTATTTAATTTTTCATGTTTATATTTATGTAAAACCAACATAACATGAAAAAGATAACATTTTTTGCAGCTCTTTTATCAGTTTTTTTTGTGACTTCACAAGAAGCTGAGACCGAAATTCTATCACCTGAAATTCAAATTAAAACAGCGGTTCTGCCTGCGCCAGAAGCAGATAAAGATGCTGCCATTGTCTATGGGTATGATAGTTCGGGGAATTTGGTGGTGTTGAGGGAGGGAACCAATAATTTAGTATGTATTGGCGATGACCCAACAAAAGAAGGAGTGAGTGTGGCATGTTATTCCAAAACATTGGAACCTTTTATGAAAAGGGGTAGAGAATTGACCGCAGAAGGAAAAAACACAAAAGAAAAAAGAGAAATTCAAGGAGCCGAGGTTGCTGCAGGTAAATGGCAGATGCCTATAGTGCCAAGTATGCTTTATATTTATTACGGTAGTGACGAGGCTTACGATAAGAAAACAGGTGAATTGGGAGATGGACAATACCGATATGTTATATACACTCCATTTGCTACGGTAGAATCCACTGGATTACCATCAAAGCCTCATGAAAAAGGGATGCCTTGGTTAATGGATCCTGGTACTTTTCGCGCTCATATTATGGTAGGTCCTTTTAATTAAATTAGGACCAATTAGAAAAAACGACTAAATTCTGTTGTTTATTATAGTTTCATTTTCTTTTAACTTAATCTACTTTAAGTGGAAACGTATGCTCAGGCACTCTTATATGCAATCCCATTTTTTGTGGCTCTACTAGCTGTTGAAATAGGTTATGGATATTTCATCAAAAATCAAAAGCATAAAGTAATGGATTCAGTTTCGAGTATAAGCTCGGGCTTTACAAATATTATAAAAGATACTTTAGGCCTAGGTTTTATCCTGGTGACCTATCCTTTTTTATTGGAACATTTAGCGGTATTTAAAATGGAGAGTACGTGGCTATTGTGGTTTGTTGCATTTATTGTCATTGATTTTGCAGGATATTGGAATCATCGTCTAAATCATAAAATAAATTTTTTCTGGAATCAACATGTTATACATCATAGTAGTGAAGAGTTTAACCTAGCCTGCGCTTTACGACAGCCCATTTCTAATTTAGTAGGATATTTTCCATTGTTAATACTTCCTGCAGCTATTTTGGGTATTCCCAACGAAGTAATAGCCATATTGGCTCCTGTCCATCTTTTTGCACAGTTTTGGTATCATACCCAACATATAGGTAAAATGGGTTGGGCGGAATATATTATTGTTACACCATCCCAGCACAGAGTGCACCACGCTATAAATCCTGAATATATAGATAAGAACTTAGGGCAAATTCTTTGTGTGTGGGATCGGTGGTTTGGTACTTTTCAAGAAGAGTTAAAGGATGTTCCACCTCAATACGGTGTATTAAAACCAGCTTCAACTTGGAATCCAATACCTATTAATTTTCAACATTTCTGGCGGTTGTTACAAGATGCTTGGCGTACAAGAAGCTACTATGATAAATTTCGTATTTGGTTTATGCCAACGGGCTGGAGGCCTGATGATGTCAAAGAGAAATATCCAATAACCATAATTGGAGATGTATATGGATTTACACGCTATGAAACACCTGCATCTAATGCTTTAAAATTCTATGTGGTTTTTCAATTGATAGCTACCACTCTCTTGTTATGGTTCATGTTCTATAATTTTGAGACTATAGGAGTTAGCGGTCTTTTACTTTTTGGATTTATAGTTTTTACTGGTATTTATGGGTACACTACTTTAATGGATAGAAAGCAACACGCTGCTTATGTTGAATTATTTAGAGGAGTGCTGGGCTTAGTATTGATAATTTTTACAGGAGATTGGTTTGGCATGAATTACTATATATCCTTTGGGAGTTGGCTTGTTGTTTTTTACTTTTTAATTACTATATTTTCAGGATTATATTTCACGTATTTTGAATCTTCCACTATAAAGAAAAATACAATAGCCTAATTGGGTTTAACAAAGATAATTTTAGGAGCCTTTTAAAGAAAAGAGCTGTATCAAACTTTTAATTTAACACGGTTATGAGACCTTTTATTTTAGCAGAAACGAATTGGGAAGCCTTAAAGGATGAAAAGTTCGATTTAGCCATATTACCTTGGGGTGCAACCGAGGCACACAATTACCACTTGCCTTATGCTACGGATAATTATCAAGCAGACCATATGACTGCAGAATCTGCACGTGTAGCGTGGGAGAAAGGAGGGAAGCCTATAGTGTTGCCCACGCTTCCGTTTGGAGTTAATACAGGGCAGTCTGATATTTATCTAGATATTAACTTAAATCCAAGTACGCAATTCGCTATTTTGACTGATATAGTAGAAGTGCTCAATAGACAAGGTGTTTATAAATTACTTATTTTTAATGGCCATGGCGGTAATAACTTCAAACCTTTGGTTCGTGAGCTGGGATATAAATTCCCTAAAATGTTTATCAGCTTTTGCTTCTTTCCAGGGGTGTTGAACAAGGATTTGTATTTTGATGAAAAAGGAGACCATGCAGATGAAATGGAAACTAGTCTCATGCTTCATTTACGACCCGATTTGGTATTACCAAGAGAAAAATGGGGAGATGGAGCTTCTAAAAAATATAAAATTCAATCTTTTTCAGAAGGTTGGGCTTGGGCAGAAAGAGAGTGGTCAAAAATAAGTGAAGATACTGGTGTAGGTAACCCACATAAATCTACCAAAGAAAAAGGGGGGCGGTTCTTTAATGATGTTACCCAGAAAATGGGCGATTTTATCTATGAACTCTGTAAAGCGGATACGGAAGACCTTTACGAATAAAACAGGCTACAATAGTTGAAAAAAGTAATAATTATTCTTTACCTCTAACTTCAACTTTAACGAGTTTAATATATGCCTTCATAGCATCATCTCGCTTAATGTTTTTAGCCTGAATTAGTGCATTGGCTTTAAAAGCATTGATCAAAGGAGTTCTACTTCCCGGATTGCTATAGTTTCTATTCGCTATTTTATAATAAGCGTATAGCTTAAGCAGTAGATCGGCCGGCAGAGGTTCGGTAAAGTTATTCATGAACTCTACCGCCTTGTCGAAATCAGTATGTAATTTCTCCTTCTTCATTCTTTTTTAGAACTGCGGCAACACACGTTTCTGCACCGATTACTTTTTGGTTTAGTTTTACGGTAATTGCACAGTCTAACGGCAAAAACAAATCAACTCTTGACCCAAATTTTATGAAACCTGCATCTTCACCTTGCTGAACGTTATCACCTTCTTCCGCATAATTGACAATACGTCTCGCTAAGGCACCAGCAATCTGTCTGTAAAGGATATCTCCAAATTTAGGTGTCCGTATAACTACAGTTGTTCGTTCGTTCTCTGTACTGGACTTAGGGTGCCAAGCTACTAAATATTTACCAGGATGATATTTTGAGTATTTTACACTTCCGCTTACGGGATAACGCGTAACATGAACGTTTATAGGCGACATAAAAATAGAAACCTGTATACGTTTGTCTTTAAAGTATTCGGTTTCTTCAACCTCTTCAATAACAACTACTTTTCCGTCAACGGGCGCCAAGATGTCATCAAAGTTTTTTGCTGCCCTACGTGTAGGGTTTCTAAAGAATTGCAAAATCAAAATTAAAAACACGAGAGCAATTAATTGAATTCCCAACCGTAGCCATGGAATGTCAATAGCATATTGAGAGCCAAGTACAACTAAAGCCACAATAAAAAAGGTGATCAGGATAATTTTTTGACCCTCTCTATGAAACATGTGCGAAAATTTTTAAAGTTAAGTATGCAAAAGGTGCGGCAAATATTAAACTATCTAGGCGATCTAACATGCCGCCATGGCCAGGTAAAATAGCACCACTATCTTTTACGCCTGCCGTTCTTTTAAATTTTGACTCAATTAAATCACCTAAGTTCCCCGTAACTACAATTACAATAGCCAACATAACCCATTGCAGGGGATTTAAGATGGGCTCGTACTTAGCCATAAAATAAGCCGTTCCAACGGCGAAAACTAAACCACCAAGTGCACCTTCAATTGTTTTCTTTGGTGATACCGCAGAGAACAACTTTGTGCGCCCAAAGCTACGACCAACAATGTAAGCAAACGAATCATTTACCCAAATTAAGATAAAAATACCTATAATTAAAAATTTGGCAAAGTCATTATTGGTATATGGAATCATTGTAAGGAAAATGCAACCGCCTCCTACATAGAATAAGCCAATAAGAAATTTTTGAATTGTATTAAAGAGTTTAGTCCTTTTAGAAAAAAGAAAAAACAGAAGCATAAAGTTTACGGCTAGAGTACACCCTAAAAGAATGTAAACCAGATACATATCACTTACGAAATATATATAGGCCCACCACAATATTAAATAGGCTCCATAAATATGGAGTCCCTTTAACCCAACAAGTTTTTTGTATTCATTTAGACAGGCAAGTCCAAATATCATAAATAAAAAGTCGAAAGCATCCGAACTTAAAAAGACCACGGACAATAATAAAAAGATGTAAACAACTCCTGTAATCGACCGCCTTAAAATTTCCTTCATACTATTATAGGTCTTCCAAAAGTAAAAGGTACAGGTTCTTAGAACTGCTTCCGTAAGTTAGGAAATCATCTGAGTTTCCTTCGTTTGCCTGAAAGTGCTTTAGTGTAGTAATGTTTGCGGGAATATTATGACCGTATTTTTTCTTAATCGTTTTTAAGCCTTCACCTATAGATTCCACTAGTTGACTAGTGGTAGCAAATACGATTACATTGTAAGGTAGTTCGTTAAGCTTTTTATCCATTAGTTGATTAGAACAAACCAATATAGATCCATTTTGAGCAATTAAATGCTCGCAAGTGGTGAAAAAGACTTCACTATCTCTGCTAGTATTTGTAAAGCTAATGTTTTCTTTTGCGAACTTTTCTTTGAGCTTTGGGTTCATGACATAGAAGGGGTGTTCCTGCCAGCTATTCTCATTAACGATATTCTTTACCGCTTGAGAAATTTCTGAAAAAGAATCGCAGTAAAGAAATTTACCACCATTTTGTTTAAAATGTATGGTAAATTTCTCATCTACAGGAATGTTCAGGTCGGGCATATGCGCACCTCTAGTTTCCGCTGTTTCTTTGGAAACCTTCTTTTGCTTACCACCGCCGAATAATTTGTCAAATAGCCCCATTTGCTCTTATAAAACTCAATGCGTGTTCTCCTCTAGTTAAAGAAAACGCTAAATATTCTTATTTATTTTCCTCACCTTCTTCTGCTAACGTATCCTCGGCGGATGATTTTTTAGTAGAAATTTTTTCTTGTCCTTTTTTATCGAATTCTTCACCGAAATCTCTTTTACCGAAAATCTTCTCTAAATCTTCTTTAAAGATTACCTCTTTTTCCAGCAATCTTTCTGCAAGAATAGTAAGCTTATCTTTATTATCGGTCAATACTTGAATAGCTCTTTGGTACTGCTCTTCAATAATTCTAGATATCTCTTTGTCAATTTTTCTGGCAGTATCCTCACTATAAGGTTTGGAGAAACCGTATGAATCTTGTCCTGAAGAATCATAAAAGGTAACGTTCCCAATCTCGTCATTAAGACCATAGATGGTTACCATTGCTCTGGCTTGTTTAGTTACTTTTTCCAAATCGCTTAAAGCTCCTGTAGAAATCTTGTTGAAAATAACTTTTTCAGCAGCTCTACCTCCCATGGTAGCACACATTTCATCTAGCATCTGCTCTGGACGAACAATTAGGCGTTCTTCTGGTAAATACCACGCAGCACCTAAGGATTGCCCTCTTGGAACGATAGTTACTTTTACCAATGGAGCAGCATGCTCAAGCATCCAACTTGTAGTGGCATGACCCGCTTCATGGTAAGCAATAGTTTCCTTCTCACCAGGAGTAATTATTTTATTCTTTTTCTCTAATCCACCAACAATTCTGTCAACGGCATCCAAGAAATCTTGTTTAGTAACGGCTTTTTTCTCTTTTCTTGCAGCAATTAATGCAGCTTCATTACAAACATTGGCAATGTCCGCACCAGAGAAACCAGGTGTTTGTCTCGCTAAAAATTCTGTATCTAAAGCTTCAGCAGTTTTAATAGGTCTTAGGTGAACTTCAAAAATTTCTTCACGTTCCCTAATATCCGGTAAGTCCACATATATCTGTCTGTCAAAACGTCCAGCCCGCATCAATGCTTTATCCAATACATCTGCACGGTTGGTAGCAGCTAATACAATAACATTAGTGTTTGTTCCAAAACCGTCCATCTCAGTAAGTAACTGGTTGAGCGTATTTTCACGTTCATCATTAGAACCGGTAAAGTTGTTTTTACCACGTGCACGGCCAATAGCATCTATCTCATCAATAAATATAATGGCAGGTGATTTATCTTTAGCTTGTTTGAAAAGGTCACGTACTCTTGACGCACCTACACCAACAAACATTTCTACGAAATCAGAACCAGATAGAGAGAAGAAAGGTACTTTGGCTTCTCCTGCAACAGCTTTGGCTAAAAGGGTCTTACCCGTTCCCGGAGGACCTACAAGAAGGGCTCCTTTAGGTATCTTTCCACCAAGAGAAGTATACTTGTCCGGGTTTCTTAGAAATTCAACAATTTCTTCAACTTCTTCTTTTGCGCCTTCTAGGCCTGCAACATCTTTAAAAGATGTTCTAGTGTCTGTCTTTTCATCAAAAAGCTTTGCTTTAGATTTGCCGATGTTAAAAAGTTGACCACCAGCACCGCCGCCGCCGCCGCCAGACATTCTACGCATCAAATAAATCCAAATACCAATTATTAAAACAAAAGGTAATATACCTAAAAGAAGATCCATTAGATAGTTATTGTCCGTATCATAATCGACAATAGTATCTAGGTTGTTTTCTTTTTTTATATTTTTGATTTCATTCTCAAAGTTCTGTAAATCACCATAATCCAAAACATATTGCGGAACAACACCTGTTGAAGGAAGTAGTGGCTTTTCAGCTACATCTTTATGAACATCCTTTGCCATGGCTTCGTCTGTAAGAAAGACTTTAGCTTGACGGGTATTGGTAATGATCATAATTTCTTTGACATCACCATTTCTAAGGTATTCTTGTAACTCTGAAGTTGTTGTCTTTTTGGTGCTGGCTAAGTTGCCACTACCTATAAATTGAAAACCAATTAAAAGTATTGCAATCAATCCATAAATCCACCATGAACTGAACTTCGGTTTCTTTGTATTCGTGTTGTTATCTTTAGCCATTATTTTTTTTTACTGATTCAAACTGCTACTACTTTCTATCTTGGTCACTTTAGCATCTCCCCAAAGGCCCTCAATATCATAATACTCCCGAATATGTTTTTGGAAAACATGTACAACAACGTTTACGTAATCCATAAGCACCCATTCGGCATTATCTTCGCCTTCTACATGCCAAGGTTTATCTTGTATTGCTTTACTAACGATTTTACGAATCGACCCTACTATGGCGTTTACGTGTGTGTTTGAAGTACCATTACTAATTATAAAGTAGTCGCAAACTGTGTTTTCTATATCTCTAAGATCAAGTAAATAAATATCATGACCCTTAACTTCTTCTATTCCCTGTAATATCAATGCAATTAGTTCATCTGCACTGGCTTTGCTTTTTTGCATTCAAAAATTTTAGTTTGTACAAAGTTATTATTTTTTTGTTCTTTTAGACCTAGTTTTTTATAATAGATACAATATATTCTAAATATGCCTAGCATGAACATAATCAAACTTGATGCCACGGACTCTACAAACGCACATTTAAAGCGTTTGTTGTCCGATGGTCTATGGGCTGATTTTACAGTAATTACCGCAAAAGAACAGCTAAAAGGCAAAGGGCAAATGGGGGCTAAATGGCAATCTGATTCCGGTAAAAACCTTACTTTTAGTGTGTTAAGGCAGGATTTGGGTTTGAGTGTTACTGATTATTTTATTTTGAATATTTGTGTAGCGTTAGCCGTTTATAAAACTTTAAGAGCACATCAAGTACCGGATTTAAGCATAAAATGGCCCAACGACATTCTGTCAGGTACTTCAAAAATTTGTGGTATTCTTATTGAAAATATCCTTTCTGGAAATTTAATAAATACGGCTATAATAGGAATTGGCCTTAATGTTAACCAAACCTTCTTTGGTGAACTGGAAAATGCGTCGTCTTTAAAACTGATACTCGGGAGCAATTTTGACTTAGACGAATTACTACATGAGGTTGTAAAAAACCTAAAATCCGTCTTTTTAAAGTCGAATGCTGATAGCAAGGAAAATCTCTGGAAAGCATATGAGCAAGTTCTTTTTAGAAAAGACAAACCCTCAACTTTTGAGAATAAGCAAAATGAATTGTTCATGGGCTTTATTCGTGGAGTTTCACCAACCGGGAGACTTCAAATAACGCTTGAGGACAACGTGCTAAAAGAATTTGATATTAAAGAGGTGAAATTGCTCTACTAATTAAATCTTAGTTAAGTTGTCGGACAAAGTACCCATGAAATTTGTTATTGGGTGTTTGATCATCATAGCCATCATAGCGTTAAACTGACCTTCAAAACTTAAAGAAACTTTACTTTCAGTATCGCTTACGGAAACAATATCCGCAGTAAGTGTAAATGGCAATTTATCGCTTGCAGCACCTAAAATAATCTGACTGTTAGGTGTTTGGGTTTGACGCTCCAATACAATTTGAGGCATACCTTTTAGTGCAAAAAGAAATCGATCTTCGTTTATTACTTCAAACTTATCGATATTATCCGGCATCAATTTTTCAAAATTCTTTAGGTCGGTCAAGAAATCATAGACTTCTTTATCTCCTTTTGGAATATCTTTTTGAGGTGTTTCTATGTGCATATTAATATTATTGTTGCCATTTAGATGGATTTTTTCTCCATTCTAATAAGGTGTTTAACTGATCTTCTTTAATAAATTTAGTGTCTGAAGCTTGTTCAATTAGATGCTCATAGTCACTCAGTGTATTTAAAGAAACATTTTTTTCTTCAAAATTACTTTGCGCAACATCAAAACCGTAAGTAAAAATGGCCAACATGCCTTTAACATTGGCGCCAGCCTCTGTTAAAGCGTCTACAGCATTCAAACTACTTTTTCCAGTACTAATTAAGTCTTCAATAACTACAACAGTTTGGTTGGGTTCTAATTGCCCCTCTATCTGGTTTTTTCTTCCGTGAGATTTTGGCTCAGGTCTTACGTAAATGAAAGGAAGTCCTAAAAAATCTGCAACTAAAGCCCCTATTCCTATAGCGCCAGTGGCTACTCCGGCAATAATATCCGGTTTGCCATAAAGCGCTTCTACCTGCTTTGCCATTTCTTCCCTAACGAAGTTTCTAATGGCAGGATAGGAGAGTATTATTCTATTATCACAATAGATTGGAGATTTCCATCCGGAAGCCCATGAGAAAGGATTTTCCGGTTTCAACTTAATTGCATTAATTTGCAATAGAAGTTCGGCCGTTTTCTTGGCGGTATTTTTGTCTAAAACCATGACGCAAATGTATAAAGTTTTTGTGAACGAATTGCCTTTGATCTTAACAAATAAACTCTCGGAAACCGGAGGTGGTGAATATTTTTTGCTAAACGAAGCTTCTATTCAAGAAGCAATAAAGGCGTTGAGGAAGAAAAAATTGACTGAAGCGTATATATATCACCCTAATCATGAGGATATTCTTAAGAAGTTCACTCATAAAATTCCACTAGTAGTTGCAGCTGGTGGAGTGGTTACCAATGACCTGGGAGAGGTACTGTTTATCTATAGAAATGATAAGTGGGATTTACCAAAGGGAAAATTGGATAAAGGTGAGTCTATAGAAGCTTGTGCCATAAGAGAAGTTATGGAGGAAACTGGTGTGAAAGATTTACGGATAGAGAACTTCCTTAGAATTACCTATCATATATTTAGCAATAATGGTGTATATACTCTAAAAGAGGTGCATTGGTATGCTATGAGAACTAGTTTTATGGGGAAACTTAAGCCAGAAAAGAAGGAAGGAATAATTAAAGCAAAGTGGAAAGGTCCCAAAAAGATTCAAGAAGCGCTCTTAAATTCTTACAACAACATAAAAATCCTTTTTGGGGCATAAGCTTTAGTTTTTCATTATTCTATATACCGGATATTGCAAATGGGCCGCTTCATAATGGTCCGAATGTTTATAAAGCCAATCTAGTTGCGCGTACCAATTGGTGCTAAATGTTGAGTCATTGGCTTTCTTTGAAAGGAAACTGTCTCTCAATATTTGATTTTCTTCCAGCAGTTTTGCTGCTTCATCTTCAAAAACATACGGAGAGAAACCTTCTTTTTGTTGTAAAACCGAATCGAAAAAATTCCAATTAAAAAAAGAATCTTTGGTTTCAGGTTCCAAGGTTTCTAAAATATACCTGATACCTTCTTGTTCGGTAGGAATGATAATATCCCCTTGTTGAAATGTTTGTTTTTTAGTTGAGTTCAATACTTTAATGTCATAGTGTGGGTAATGACCCTCGTACGGGTAGTCTAAAGTCTTGTAGCTATCTATTTTATATGATTGTACAGTTATTAGTGTGTCTTTTTTTATGGTGTTGTAGTCTATTTTATTAAGCTCTAATAGGGAAAGGACTTTATGCCATCCTTTTTTTAAAATATAGGCTTCTGGAATTACCACGGAATCAACAGCTTTGTAAAAATTTTGATAGGCCACCTTTTTAGTAAAAGGTTTGGTCTTGTCATATTTTAGGCGCGTTAATCCAGTAACTTCACTGGTAAGTGTGTCACCTTCGTAACCCTTAAAATCTAGAGTTGTTGTCTTTGTTGTATCTACCTGCCATTTGGTGGGGTAGTGGGTCCAATCTTTATGTCTGTGTTTGGCTTCTGCCCTAAGTTGTTTTATTTGTTTATAATCCGTCTCCGTTAGATCAATCATTTTAGTCATGAGAGTATAAGTGCCTTCCACTCTTTGCTTGTAAGGTTTAAGCATGTGAGTTTCTACCATCATGCCAAAAGTATTCCATAATGTGGTGTAACCCGTAGAGTATCTTGGGTAATCCATAAATTGAGAAAATCCTTTTTCTGGTACTTCGTTAAAAACATTTACGTAAGGAGTAATATCCCATTTTGCATCCTGCAAAGATTTTTCTAAGGATGGCATCATTGTATTATTTATATAATTACCTAACTCACCACCCATTTTATTATGTTGTGTAAAAAGGTGGGTTAAAGTATATTGGTAATCTGCCCCATTGCTTACATGATTATCTATAAAAATATCAGGGTTAACCATATGGAAGATTTGAAAAAATGTTCGCGCATTTTTTGTATCTGCCTTAATAAAGTCTCTATTGAGGTCGTAGTTTAACGTATTACCACGAAAACCGTATGATTTTGGTCCGTTTTGATTTGCTCTCGTTGTACTGTTTCTGTTAAGTGCCCCACCAACATTATAAATAGGAATGGTGACCAATATGGTATTTTTTGGCGCCTTTAATTTGCCAGTAGCAAAATCCCTGTAGAGCATCATTGTAGCATCAATACCATCACTCTCGCCAGGGTGTATGCCATTGTTGATGAAAAGAATAGTTTTCTTGTCGCTTATTTTTTGAAAGTTGAAGTCCCCGTCGGGGTTATAGGTGATAATATGTAGTGGGTGACCGCTATCTGTATCACCAATAGTCTGCATATTTATTTCAGGAAACTCCTTGGCTAAGCGAATATAGAAATCAACTGTTTCTAGATATGTGGCAGTTTCAGTACCATTGCTAAGTTCAAAATGAGTTTTGTAATCTGCTGTTTTGTCTTGATGTTCCGTTTCGCATGAAAAACAAACGAGTACGACTACCAAAAGGATGGTAAATAAGAAGGGGTTAATATTCGTAGATATTCGTCGCATATATCAAAAATAAGCAAAAACAGGTAAGCTTATACTATGCAATTTTGGTAATCTCGGCAACGTGTTCTTTACGGATGGGTTTGTTGTTGAAGGTAATGGTATGGGCGGTTTTTTTCTTAAAACCTTCCCAGTTTTGTAAATCTATAGTGTCAATAGAAGAGGTGATAATGTTTACTCTTACCTTATCTGTTAGGTTTAGGGTAATAAATTCTTCTAGGAATTGCCAGCCGTCCATAATTGGCATGTTAATGTCCAAGAAAATTACCTGAGGAACTTTTTTATTTTCTTCAATTCTCTTTTTAATACCATCTATTGCGAACTTGCCATTACGGTATACGGTAATATCATTACAATCAACCACAAGACTTAACATCTTTTGAATGCCAAAAACGGTAATAGGGTCATCGTCAATAATGCAAATACTTTCAATTTTGTTCATTAAAATATATTTTGAAGGTAGTACCTACGCCTACCTCACTAGCAACTGTCACTTTGCCGTTCATTGCCTCTATTTGATTTTTGGTTATGTAAAGACCAATGCCTCTAGAATCACTATGATCATGAAAGGTCTTGTACATGCCAAATAATTTCTCTCCGTATTTTTTAAGGTCAATACCCAAGCCGTTATCTTCAATAGATAGAACTATAAATCCGTTTTCACTTGTTGCACTCAACGTAATCAATGGTGGTCTATCCGGGTGTTTATATTTTACAGCATTTGTAATGAAATTCATGAGAATACTGTCTATATATGAAGGAATAACTTTGATTGCCGTATGCTCTGATATGGCATTTATTATTTTAGCATTATTGTTAACTAAGAATTCTTTTAGATTTCGTTTTACGGAAACTATGCGCTGATTTAGTCGAATAGGTTTACGCTCAAGATTAATGTTGGTATTGATTGCTACTACCTCATTCAGGTTTTCTAATGTCTCCAATAAATTATCTGATGCATGTGTAAGCATTTTTACAATATGGGTCTTTTCTTCCTCGTTTTTTTCGTTGGTAAGAAAATCCAATAACATGGAGAAGTTAGCGGTATGTGAACGCAGATTGTGAGAAACAATGTGAGCAAAGTTTACCAGTTTCTTGTTCTGTTGTGAGGTAACGTTAATAAGGTCACGTAATTCTTGTTCTTTTTGCTTGATATCCGAGATATCCATACTGATGCCTACTAGACCCTGAGCTTTACCGTTGTTTCCTTTTAAAGGTATTTTAGAGGTAAGAAAAGTAGCAATTCTACCATCTTTAGTTTCGTTTATAGTCTCTCTGCTTAATATAGGAATAAGAGTTTCCATTACCTGCAGGTCTTCAGCTCTGGAAAGAGATGCAACCTCATCATTAAAAAGGTCGAAATCACTTTTTCCCAATAATTCATCGGGACTGTCAACTCCCATGTAGTCGCATTCCGATTTATTGACCAGAATTTTTCTAGATTCAGTATCTTTTATAAATACGTTTAATGGTAAGTTGTCAATAAGTGTACGAAGCAAAAGTTCATTTTCTTTGGTCTTAGCCTCTGATTGTACTTCCTTTTCAATATTTTGTAAAGTTCCTTTAACGCCAACTATTTTGCCATCTAAATAAGTAGGCATAGCGGCTATCTGAACCCAAATTTCTTTTCCTTTGTAGGTTTTGAACTGTAATTTTTCATTCCATTTTGTACCCTTGCTCATGGTTTCATGAACAAGCATAGATACGGTGTTTCTGCTATATCCATCTTTATAGGAAGAAATGGCAGCATCAAATGTAAATTCGTAATCTTCATTAACTTCATATATTTTACGAATTACATCGCAACATACGAGTTTGTCATTTAAAATATCGTAATCCCAAACTCCAATCTGACTAATTTCGCACATAGCATCCAAAAGGGATTGAAGTCTATCTGTTTGTTCATTTTTGAGTTTGTTTGTAGTAATATCTTCAAAATTTATAATAAGACCAATAGTCTCAGCCGTATCATTTTGCCATGCTGTGCACGCCCATTTATACCATTTTGAACCTGCAGCACTTTTTAAGGTGTAATTTAAATTAGCATGATGAGACTCATCCGTAAGATAATTGTAAAGCTTTTTCTCCCAATTATCACTAAGAGTTGTAAAAAGTTCATTGATTGGTTTGCCAAAAGTGTTTTTAGCTTCAAAAGAAAAGTCACTCATAAACTTGTCGGACGCATAAATAACCTCGAACTTTTTGTTCGTGAAAACAGTGGCCGTTGGCAGCTGTTTTACAAGGGGGTTATTCAGTTTGGTTTTGGTTCCGTTCAAGGTCATGTGGTAATTTCTTACTAAACTAGGCGCATTTGGCGTGATAACTAAACCTTTGTTGTGAATAGTATCAAACTCGTTGTGATGTTAGGATAATAGGATGTTTGGCTTGATTAAAAAATCATTTTTGTTGTATTTACCTACAAAATACAAATAATTTATAACAATACCTCCCCCTGAAATATCATATTCAGAAATAAATTTAAAAATTTAAGATATGCGTACAGTATCGGGCACAAGGCTAGTGTAGTCGCCACCGTTACGAATTACGTCTCTAACGATAGAAGAACTAATGTAAGATTTTCCTGAACTTGTGAGTAAAAAAACGGTTTCTATCTCAGATAATTTTCTGTTAGTATGCGCAATAGCTTTTTCAAATTCAAAATCTCCAGGATTGCGTAAGCCTCTTAAAATAAAATTGGCATCTACTTTCTTACAGAAATCTACTGTAAGACCTTCGTATGTAAGAACTTTTATTTTTGGTTCATCTTTAAAAGCGGTTACAATAAACTTCATACGTTCTTCTAATGAGAACATATACTTTTTATCGGCATTTACACCAATAGCTATTATAATCTCATCAAAAAGGGTGATACCTCTTTGAATAATATCAGAATGACCTAAGGTAAGTGGGTCAAATGAACCTGGAAATATAGCGCGTCTCATATGTTCTGTAGAAATTTTGGAGCTAGTTTGCCCGTTCTTGTAAAGTTATATTTTTTTACTTAAAGCTTCATCCACGGCACTAGTAAACAATTCTTCTAGTGTAATACCGGCCTTTTCTGCCTGCTGCGGTAAAATACTTTCAGTAGTAAGACCAGGCGTGGTATTCATCTCCAACATGTAGGGTTCGTCACCAATAAAAATAAACTCGCTTCTGGAATAGCCTTTCATTTTTAATACCTCGTATGCACGTTTGGCAAGTTCTTCAACCTTTTCTTGCTGTATTTTGGAAATACGAGCGGGAGTAATTTCTTGAGATTTACCCTCATACTTTGCTTCGTAATCAAAAAAGTCGTTCTCTGTTACAATCTCTGTTATAGGTAAAACTTTTGTTTTGCCTTTATAGGTTATCACACCAACTGAAACTTCTGTACCGTCTAGAAAAGATTCAATGATAATTTCATCATCTTCTTTGTAGGCATTTTCTATGGCACTCTTTAGACTCTCCTTTTCATGAACTTTAGAAATACCAAAACTGCTTCCGGCCTTATTTGCTTTTACAAAACAAGGTAAACCTACTTTTTCGATTATCGCCTCTTCATCTATTTTATCGCCTAAGTTTAAATAATATGACGCCGCAGCGTTTATTCCGTAAGGTTTTAGAACGCTTAGAAGGTCTCGCTTATTAAATGTAAGAGCAGATTGGTAATAGTCGCAAGACGTCTGTGGCATACTCAGTAGCTCAAAATAAGCTTGCATAAGTCCATCTTCTCCCGGTGTGCCATGAATTGCATTAAACACACAGTCAAAACTCAAGGTCTCATTTCCTAGGTTTACGGTAAAATCGTTTTTATTTACGGGGTGTTCTTTTTCGCTCTCATCAACATAGACCCATTTATCCTTAAAAATATGGATAGGGTAAGTATTGAACCTTTCCTTATTAATGTAGGTATGCACCACATTTCCACTTTTTAGCGAAATTTTATATTCACTACTGTAACCACCCATAATAATGGCAATATTTTTCTTCATACGACCGTTTAAAATTTACTCAATAAAACGAAACCGAAATTAAACAAAAAAAGCAACACGAGTTCACTATATTTGTTGCGTTAAAAGGAACCCGATGCGTAATTTTTTCAATTTTTTAAAAAGTAAGGTATTTTTTATTCAAATAGGTCTAGCCATATTGGTTTTGATACTCTTTGTTTTTTTTACGTTACGTTGGTTGAGTTCAACCACAAATCATGGTGAATTTGTTGAAGTACCGGACTTTGCTAAAATGTCTGTACCAGATATGCGCGAAGCTGCAGAGGAGGCAAAATTAAGATACGAAGTCTTGGATTCTGCTAATTTCAATCCGGATTATCCTAGATTCTCTATTATTGAGCAAACTCCTCCCGCAGGTAATAAGGTAAAGGAAAATCGTAAAATTTACTTTACGGTAAATCCATCTGGTTATAAAAAGGTTTCTGTACCTAATATTATACAAGTTACACAACGTAATGCAGAGTCTATGCTTCGCGCCGTTGGTTTAGACGTGCAACGCGTTACGTATATAGATCAGTTGGGTAAAGACATGGTCTACTATATAAAGTATAAAGGCAAACAAATTAAACCTGGTGATAAACTTCCTAAAACTTCAAAAGTAGAATTGGTTTGTGGCAATGGTTCTATAACGGATAAAGCAAGGGTTCAAGCAGATTCAGAATAATACATGCAAACACCAGAAAATCAAGAATTAAACGATGACGAGCTTTTTGAGCATCACCGTGTCATAGCCTCTAAAGGGCAAGAGCCATTAAGAGTAGATAAATTCTTAATGAACTTTATTGAATACGCTACCCGAAATAAAATTCAACAATCTGCTAAAAGCGGACATATTTGGGTTAATGGGACTATCGTAAAGCAAAATTATAAGGTAAAACCAAATGATGAGGTAAAGGTTTTGTTTGAACATCCACCTCATGAATTTCTTTTGGTTCCAGAAGATATTCCTATAGATGTTGTTTATGAGGATGATGTTCTGCTAGTAGTTAATAAACCTGCTGGCATGGTAGTACATCCTGGCCATGGTAATTATACTGGTACTCTTATAAATGCACTTTTACACCATGTTAAAGATTTACCTACAAATAGTAATGAGCGCCCTGGTCTGGTACACCGTATAGACAAGGATACTTCAGGTCTTTTGGTGGTAGCCAAAACGGAAGCAGCTATGACGCATTTGGCGAAACAATTCTTTGATAAAACTTCTGAAAGGGAATATGTTGCCTTGGTTTGGGGTAATGTTAAAGATGAAGAAGGTACTATAGAAGGTAATATTGCAAGAAATCCTAAAAATCGTCTTCAGATGCATGTTTTTCCTGATGGAGATGAAGGTAAAGAAGCCGTAACGCATTACTCTGTAATAGAGCGGTTAGGTTATGTTACTTTAGTTTCGTGCAAATTAGAAACTGGCCGTACCCATCAGATAAGAGTGCACATGAAATATATTGGCCATACGCTTTTTAACGATGAGCGCTATGGAGGTGATAAAATTTTAAAAGGAACCACATTTACAAAATATAAACAGTTTGTAGATAATGCTTTCAAGATTTTACCGCGCCAGGCATTACACGCCAAAACGTTAGGTTTTGTACACCCTGTAACTGGAGAAACTATGCGATTTGATTCTGAAATTCCTCAAGATATGGTAGAGTGTATTGAGAAATGGAGACATTACTCACATCACAGCAGTTAACTTATAAATAACATTGATACCAATATCAATAACTCTTTTCTTTAGCTTTAGGTCGCGTTGATAATCATCAGTATTTTTACCTTAAGTTTTTGAAAATAGATACTAGTATGAAAATTGTTATCTCACCTGCAAAATCATTGGATTTTGATAAAGATTATCCCAGATTTAGGGAAACACAGCCTCAATTTTTAGATGAAGCCTTAAAGCTGAACAAAATTTTAGCCAAGAAAAACCCTAAAGACCTATCTGAACTGATGGGTATTTCAGATAAATTGGCACAGCTTAATTATGAAAGGAATCAAAGTTTTGAGGTTCCTTTTACATTGAAAAATGCCCGTCCTGCTATTTATGCTTTTAATGGTGATGTCTATCAAGGTTTAGACGCCTATAGCATGCCCGCGCGTAATGTGGAGAAACTACAAGAAAAACTACGAATTCTCTCTGGTCTTTATGGCTTTTTACGTCCTTTAGACTTAATGCAACCCTATCGTTTGGAAATGGGTACACAACTAAAAGTGGGTAGAAAGAAGAATCTTTACGAATTTTGGAAAAAGACTTTAACCGATGAATTAAATTCAGAGTTGAAAGATGATGAACTTTTCATCAACCTAGCCAGTAACGAATATTTTAGTGCAATAGATAAAAAGGCATTAAAGGTGCCTGTAATAAGTCCCGTTTTTAAAGACTGGAAGAATGACAAGCTTAAGATAATCAGCTTTTATGCTAAAAAAGCCCGTGGTTCTATGGTACGTTACATCATAGATAAAGATGTAAACACGTTAGATGATCTTAAGGGGTTCAACTATGACGAGTATGAATATAGTGAAGCACATACCGTAAAAGAAAACGAACCCGTTTTCATTAGATAATTATTTCTTTTTTTTAATATCAATTTTTTCTTCCACGGTAGGGCGTCTCTTGATTTTTCTTGGTCGCCTTGCCCCAAAAGAGCGATTTGCTATTTTGCCTCTTCTTGATTTTTTATCTCCTCGTCCCATATCTTTTCATTCTTTGTTTTAATATACAGTTTTAGATTTACAACTTCAAATGAAGTGTTTAAAAACAACTTTATTGGATTAAAGAAGCGTCACAAAATTCCTTTAATTAATAAGGATAACATATTGCTATCCTACGTCAAAAAAGTTAAGTTTGTTTGAATCAGTTTTTGTATACGAATTTAAACAACGCACAAATGAAGATAGAAAAGGTATTAGTAGCGAATAGAGGAGAGATTGCTATACGTATTTTCAGGGCCTGTGTTGAGATTGGAGTGCGTACAGTGGGTATTTATACCTATGAAGACCGGTATTCCTTACACCGCTATAAAGCTGATGAATCCTACCAAATAGGGGAAGACAACGAACCGCTAAAACCGTATTTGGATATTGACGCCATTATAAAGGTGGCCAAAGAGAATAATGTAGATGCCATTCATCCAGGTTACGGATTTCTATCTGAAAACGCCAAGTTCGCTCAAAAATGTGAGGATAACGGTATTGTTTTCGTTGGGCCTAAAGTATCTGTATTAAAAGCACTGGGAGATAAAATTACTGCTAAAGAGGTAGCCGTAGCGAATAATATTCCTGTTATTCAAAGTAGTGATAAAGATTTAAAAGATGTAAAAATAGCCATTAAGGAAGCCAAAAGAATTGGTTATCCGTTAATGTTGAAAGCAGCTTCTGGTGGTGGTGGTCGTGGAATGCGAGTTATTAGAACTCAAGAAGAGCTAGAAAAAGGCTTTCCAGAAGCTAAAAGAGAATCGTTGAACGCCTTTGGCGATGATACCGTTTTCTTGGAGAAGTTTGTTGAGAACCCAAAACATATAGAAGTACAAATAGTTGCAGATACCCATGGTAACATAGTTCACCTTTTCGAACGTGATTGTTCGGTGCAAAGAAGGTATCAGAAGGTTATAGAATTTGCACCATCCATAGGGCTTCCTCAAGAGACAAAAGACAGTCTTTATAAATATGCAATTGATATTTGCAAGGCGGTCAATTACAATAACATTGGTACAGTAGAATTTCTGGTAGATGATGATGGCAGTATTTACTTTATTGAGGTAAACCCTCGTATACAGGTAGAGCATACGGTTACAGAAATGATAACCAATATAGATTTGGTAAAGGCACAACTGTTTATTGCTGGCGGGTATAAGTTATCGGATACCCAGATTAAGATACCTAGTCAAGAATCTGTTCAGGTAAATGGTATTGCACTGCAGTGTAGAATTACTACAGAGGACCCTTCCAATGACTTTAAGCCAGATTATGGCGTAGTAACTACCTATAGAAGTGCTTCTGGTTTTGGAATTCGTTTAGATGCGGGAAGCATTTATCAAGGCGTGGTTATTTCTCCTTTCTTCGATTCTATGTTGGTAAAGGTTTCTGCACGCAGCCGAACGTTAGATGGCTGTTGTAGAAAAATGAGACGTGCTTTGGCAGAGTTCCGTATTCGTGGTGTAAATACCAATATGGCTTTTCTTGATAATATCCTAAAGCATGATACTTTCCGGGAGGGAAAAGTAACTGTTAATTTTATAAAAAATGAACCTAAACTTTTTGAGTTTGTAGAGCCTAGAAATAGAGCTAACAAGCTTATTACTTTTATAGGGGAAACTATTGTAAACGGTAACCCCGATGTTAAAAATTATGACCCTAACCGAAAATTCACAAAACCGAAAGTTCCATCGTTTTTAAAAACAGACAGCTTTCCTAAGGGAACAAAAGATTTGTTGACCGAGATGGGTCCGGAGAAATTTTCCCAGTGGTTGAAAGCGGAGAAAAAAGTACATTTTACGGATACTACCATGCGTGACGCCCATCAGAGTTTATTGGCAACTCGTATGCGAACGGTAGATATGATGAAAGTAGCCGAAGGTTACGCTAAAAACCATCCTGAGATATTTTCTATGGAGGTTTGGGGCGGTGCCACCTTTGATGTTTGTTTACGGTTTTTACATGAAAATCCTTGGGAACGTTTAGCCCTTTTGCGAAAATCCATGCCAAATGTATTGCTGCAAATGCTTATTCGTGGCTCTAACGGAGTTGGATATACCGCATATCCTGATAACCTAATCGAAAAATTTGTAGAGGAATCCTGGAATACTGGAGTAGATGTTTTTAGGATTTTTGATTCATTAAATTGGATGAAATCCCTTGCGCCATGTATTGAACATGTGCGAAAGCGAACGGGAGGCCTAGCAGAGGGTTCCATCTGTTATACAGGTGATATTTTAGACCCTTCCAAAACAAAATACGACCTAAAATACTACATACAACTAGCTAAGGATATAGAGAATGCCGGCGCCCATATTCTTGGTGTAAAAGATATGGCAGGACTTTTAAAACCAAATGCAGCTTTTGAGTTAATTTCAGCATTAAAATCAGAAATCAACATTCCTATTCACTTGCACACGCATGATACTTCTTCGGTGCAGACCGCTACCTATTTAAAAGCGATTGAAGCTGGTGTAGATGTGGTGGATGTTGCTTTAGGAGGTCTTTCGGGGCTTACCTCACAACCTAACTTTAACTCGGTTATTGAGATGTTGCGCTTTAATGAGCGAGAGAACAAAATGAATACTGATAAGTTAGCCGAGTATTCTGATTATTGGGAAGGTGTAAGAAATTATTATTACACTTTTGAATCTGGATTGAAGTCAGGTACGGGAGATGTGTATCACCACGAAATTCCTGGGGGACAATATTCCAATTTAAAAGGTCAAGCTATTGCATTAGGTCTTGAAACCAAGTTTACGGACGTAACTAAAATGTATGCTGAGGTTAACCAAATGTTTGGTGATATTGTAAAAGTTACACCAAGTTCTAAGGTAGTAGGCGATATGGCCCAATACATGGTTAGTAATAACCTTACTGTGGCTGATATAATGGAAAAAGGTGAGGATATTTCCTTTCCGGAATCTGTAAAAAGCTTTTTCAGGGGAGACCTAGGGCAACCTGTTGGTGGATTCCCTAAGAAATTACAGAAGATTGTTTTAAAGGATGAGAAACCATATACCAATAGACCTAATGCGCATCTAGAACCTATAGATTTTGATAAGGAGTTCAAAGCTTTTAAAAGAAAGTTTAGTAAGGGAATGGGTAGACCACTTGAAATGACCGATTTACTTTCGTATCAATTATATCCAAAAGTGTTTACGGATGCATATAACAACCATGTAAAATATGGCAATGTAGTGAACATACCTACCAAAAATTTCTTTTATGGTATGGATGTGGGCGAAGAAATTATGGTAGAACTTGAAGGCGGAAAGAACGTTTTGATTTCTTTGATGCTTAAGGGTGAACCAGATGAAGCTGGAAACGTTAGTATTTTCTTTAAAATCAATGGACAGCTTAGAAATGTACTGATAAAGGATACGTCTGTAAAAGTCGAAAAGCAAGAAAACATAAAAGCAGACTCAGCCGATCCAAAACAAATTGGAGCACCGTTGCAGGGGCTATTATCTAATGTGTTGGTTAAAACGGGACAGGAAGTCAAAAGAAATCAACCGCTGTTTGTTATCGAGGCCATGAAAATGGAAACCACGGTAACAGCAACAGAGGAAGGAGTTGTCGCTAAAATTCAATTGAAAGGTGGTTCTTTGGTTAATTCGGAAGATTTGGTGTTGACCCTTAAATAGGTATACTTTTGTACTTATGTTTTCACACACGCATCCTTATGAGCCTTTCATTTTTGAGCAAGCGGAAAAGCTGATTGTCGGCACATTACCGCCGCCTAGATTCACGACTGGAGAACTGAAAATAGATGATGTAGATTTTTGCTATGGCAGTAGAAATGGTATGTTGTGGCCTATTTTAGATCGTATTTTTGATTTAGGTCTGGTATATGAAAATACCAATTTGGCCATTGAGCAACGCAAGAACTTCTTGCTCTCAAATAAAATTGCGGTTTGTGATATTGTAGAAGCCGCGGAGCGGGATAAAGTAGATGCTTCAGATTTGGGAATGCAAAATGTTCAGCTAAGAGATGTAGTTAACTATTTAGAAATTTATCCGAACCTAAAAACGGTTCTCTTCATGGGCGGTAACAGCAAAAACGGACCAGAATACTTCTTTAGAAAACTTTTGAAAGCTTCAGGATTAAAATTGAAAACGATTTCTGACCAAGTGCCACGTGTGTACGAACTACAACTTCCTGAATCAAAACGTATCATACGAACCGTTTCTCTAACGGCGCCATCAGGAGCGGCAAATAGGGCGGTGGGCAGTTTGGACTCTTATAAACGGATGAAAGCTGCAGATGTCAATTTTAACACATTGGATTTTCGGGTTATGCAGTACCGCGATTTTTTTACTCGATAATCAAGATTAAATGATCTAAGGCTTGCCTCGAAATCCAAATGTATTTCTTTTAATGCTTAATGGGCTTACCTTGAGGTAGTTTACTTCCTAAGATATCTATCTTATTTCCGCTTAAAAAAACACCAATGAAATAGTCATAAACTAAAAAGAGTCTCATCGGTTACGACAAGACTCTTTTACGAGAACACTATATGAAAATGAAAAATTTTGATTCGGTATTAATTACATGGTAAAGGTACTGCCTTGTTCTACTTCTGGGTAATTATTGTTGTCAAGGTTGTTGTTTTTGTGGTGTAGCACTGTATTTTTGTTATAAGACGTATTGGAGTGGTAATAGTCGTGGATTATTACCGATATTTACGAATCGAAATCGATATATAATTGTCTTTAAATTTTAATATAACCTATGCCGCATTCAGAAAGATTGGTTGAGTTTAAAACATCGGTCAACAATAAGTTTAATGTTTACAATAGTCTGTTCTTAAATTTGCCCTATCGGGATATTGAGAATGTGGGTATGCTTATTCCATTATTGTTGGATCAATGCCAAAAAGGCTTAAGTTCTGGTCTTAACCCTCAAGAAATTCTCGAAGGGTTTTTTCAGAATTACGTGGAAATAAAATCAGAGAAGGATCAAATCGATTTTATGTTCAAAATCATCCAATATGTCGAAAGACAGGTGGTTTTGTATGATAGTGTTGAGGATGCTGCTTTTCCTAAGCTACAGGAGCACACAAGTTCACTATCTATAAAGGATTACTTTCAGTTAGTTGATAAAAACAAAAGTTGGGACAAGGTATCTAAAAAGCTATCTACTTTTAGCGCACGTTTAGTACTTACTGCGCATCCTACCCAGTTCTATACCCCAGCGATATTAGATATAATTGAAAAATTACGTTCTCTTATATTAGAGGATAAGATAGATGATATTGATATTGCTCTACAGCAATTAGGTCTTACCTCTTTGATTAACTCTAAAAAACCTACACCATTAGATGAGGCAAAGAATATTATTTATTTTCTGCGTCATGTCTATTACAATGCGGTGGGTGATTTATACTCTTATATTAAAGAGAATATCAACAAAGCAGATTTTGAGAATCATAATATCATGAAGTTAGGCTTTTGGCCTGGAGGAGACCGTGATGGTAACCCTTTTGTAACTGCAGATATTACTAAAGATGTTTCAGATGAACTTCGTGTTACCTTAATGAAGTGCTACTACAATGATTTAAAAATCATTCAAGAGAAGTTAACCTTTAAAGATGTTCAAGAACCGTTGCAAAAGCTTAGAAGGAACTTGTATGCTGCGATGTTCGATTCTAAAAAAACAGTAGGATATGATGATATTTTACAACCACTACTTGATACAAAAGAGTTATTGGTCAATAAATATCATAGCCTTTATTTAAAGGATTTAGAAAAATTTATTGATAAGGTTAAAATTTTCAAGACCCATTTTGCTACGTTAGACGTTAGACAGGATCACAGCAAGCATTTGTTGGCAGTTGAAACTATTCTGAAAAAGAATAAGTTGATTAAGGAAGATATCAATGAGCTTTCGCAGGATGAATTGATTGATATTATTATCAACAGAGATATAACAGTTAATGCAGCTGATTATTCTGAGGATATAATTAAGGATACCATAACTAATATAAAACAATTAAAAGGTATTCAGGATGCTAATGGTGAAGACGGTTGTAATCGTTATATTATTAGTAACTCTGAGGATATATTTTCAGTATTATTCGTTTTTGGATTGTTCAGATGGTGTGGCTGGAAGAAAGAAGAAATCAGTTTTGATATTGTGCCTTTGTTTGAAACTATGATTGGTATGGACGGTGCTGAGAATACTATGCAGACACTTTTTGATTTACCAGAATACAATGCACATTTAGAAAGAAGAAATAAGAAGCAGACTATTATGCTTGGTTTTTCTGATGGAACCAAGGATGGTGGTTATTTAAAAGCCAACTGGGCTATTTTCAAGACTAAGGAAACACTGTCAAAAGTCTGTGATAAAAATGGATTCAACGCTATTTTCTTTGATGGACGTGGTGGCCCACCGGCACGTGGTGGTGGTAAAACACATCGTTTTTATGCTGCACAGACTAAGACTGTTGCCAATCATGAAATTCAGTTGACCATACAAGGTCAAACTATTACAAGTACATATGGTACCAAGGAACAATTTATTCACAACAGTGAGCAATTATTGACTGCGGGACTTTCAAATAACCTTTTTGGTAAAGAGAATGTGATTTCTAAAGAGCATAGAAAACTAATAGAGCAACTTTCTGAGTTGAGCTTTGGTAAGTATGATGCCCTTAAGCAGCATGATAAATTCATGCCGTACCTAGAGAACCGAAGTACTTTAAAATACTATCAAAAAGCAAATATTGGCAGTAGACCGGGTAAGAGAGGTAATAAGAAAAAGTTAGAGCTTTCTGATTTAAGAGCTATATCTTTTGTAGGTTCATGGAGTCAGTTGAAACAAAATGTTCCTGGTTACTTTGGGTTGGGGACAGCTATTCAAACTATTAAGGATGAAGGCAGACTGTCAGAGCTTAAAAAACTGTATAAAGAAGTTCCTTTCTTTAAAGCGTTGATGAGCAATAGTATGATGTCTCTTTCTAAATGTTATTTTGAGCTTACGAGCTATATGCAGAAGGATGAAGAGTATGGCGCTTTTTGGAATATTCTTCATGAAGAATATCTATTATCTAAGAAAATGTTACTTCTGATTTCAGGAAGTAAAATTTTGATGGAAAATGAAGCTATTTCTCGTGAGTCAATCAGAATACGTGAGAATATTGTTCTTCCGTTATTGGTTATTCAGCAGTTTGCATTGCAGAAAATAGGACAAGATAAAGGGTTTAAAGACGAGTATGAAAAAATCGTCACTCGCTCGCTCTACGGTAATATTAATGCCAGTAGAAACTCAGCATAAAAATGAAGCCCTTACTTTTAAAGTAAGGGCTTTTTGTTTTAGTGTAAAGTGATTTTGCTTTCTTAATCCTCATAAACTTTAAACTCAGCACCCATACCGTAATTGCGATGTCCGCTTTGAAGTAATTTTGAGTTGGGATTATAGTTGCGGTCAAAAACTTGCCATTTTTTATCGTTAAAAAATATGCGGCGTACAAAAGTCCTTTGATTAGCTTCACCTTTTACGAATGGTAATAAGGGTCGGAATGAGGTAGATATTTTTTGAATACCTCGGGCAGTCTTTATTTCTCGGTATTTTTTGGTCTCAACTAGTTTTCCGTTAGTATTGGCATATCCTAAAACTTGGATAGAAACAAAAATGCCAGACTCGGGTATAAAAATAGATTTGGATAGTAAATCCAGCTCAAAAACCTTATCGGCTTTTTCATCCATGGCAAAAACTACGTTCTCGTAGGGAATACCGGCTCCTGGTGATCCATTATTGTTTTCGTAGAATTGAGCTCTAAAAATAGTAGCAAATTTTCCTTTGCCCTTAGATTTGTATTCAGATTCTGCATTAACGGGGAGATACAGTTTAGAAATTTGCGATACGTTATTTTCATATCTATTAAATAATACCGCTACTTCACTTTCTACGGTTGGTAACCAACAAGCAAAAATGTCTTTATGGGTTTCTGCCTTCTGTTTTCTGAATTTAAATTTTCCTTGTTTAGGAGCTGAAACTATGACTTCTCCAAGTTGTGAAACTTCCGGGTCTAGAGAAACAATATTGGTTGCTGCATTAATCTCATTAGCTATAGTTACCATTTTCTCTCTATATCCAAGTGCGGAAATATAAAGAGTATCTATATCCGGATATTTCTTTTGAGAAAAAATGAAAAGGCCTTCTTCATCAGCAAAAGTGCCTAACCCATCGCCAAATGATATCGTGGCAAAAGAAATGGGAGAACTATCTTTAGTATCTATAATTTTGATTTCTTGCGCATTGCCGTAGCAGGCGGCGAGAAAGAAAAGAACTAATATGTATCGTTTCATGGCGTAAACAATTATGTACGGAGAAATTGCCGTTAAAGGCGTGTACTTTATTGAGAACGGGATTTACTGATTTTCAGTATTAAAAGCCGAAGTAATAAAATAAAAGGAAAACCGTGTAATAGGACATCAAACCAATCTTTGAGTTGCATATTTATCGCGCCGCCCATTATCCATTTAACCTTACCCCAAATATGAGGCTCAGGAAAAAAGGGAGCAAGGCCAATAGTGAGGCAGAGCAGTATTACAATCTTCCAGTTGTTAATAAGGTCTTTCATTAACGTGTATTTTAATTGAAGCCTATCATCTAATAGTTTTTGTAAACGCTGAAATTCCGTCCACACCATGACCATTTAAATGTTTGATAAAGGCAGAGCCGATAATGGCACCCTTTGCAGATTTTGTGGCTTGCTCAAAAGTCTCGGAGTTGCTTATTCCAAAACCGACTATTTGAGGATTATCTAGTTCCATATCTGCAATTCGTTGAAAATAAGTTTGCTGCTCATCACCAAATCCAGACTGGGCTCCTGTAACACTTGCCGAACTTACCATATAGATAAATCCGTTTGAGACTGAATCAATAAAACGAATACGTTCATCAGAAGTCTGCGGTGTAATCAAGAATACATTGATGAGTCCGTATTTTTCGAACATCTCTTGATATTCTTCATGATAAACATCTACAGGTAAATCGGGTATAATAAGTCCGTCTATGCCAATTTCTTGACACTTTTTGCAAAACGCTTCAACGCCATATTGAAACATAGGATTAAAATACCCCATGATAATAAGTGGAATGGAAACGGATTTTCTAATATCTTTCAATTGATTGAAAAGAATTTCGGTAGTCATGCCATTTTTAAGCGCTGCTGTGGAACTTTTTTGAATGGTTGGTCCATCTGCCAGTGGATCACTGAACGGAAGGCCAATTTCAATCATATCTACTCCGTTTTTCTCTAACTGTTGAATGATTTCTACGGTATCAGCCAATTTTGGGTATCCTGCCGTAAAATATATGGAAAGCAATTTTCCATCTTCTTTCAGTTTTGTGTTGATTCTATTTGCCATAGTTTCAAATCTGTTTTTCCTTTTTTAATAGGATGGAGTAAGTTAGTCAACAACATATGTTATCATATTCATGAAACTTCCCCCATATATTTTATAGATTAAAATATTCAATATAATTGTTGAGGTCTTTATCACCACGACCAGATAGGTTGATGACCACAATGTCCTCAGGCTTGAATTTTCGGCACTCAAGAATTGCAAGTGCATGCGAAGATTCTATAGCAGGAATAATACCTTCCATTTTAGATAAGAGTAAACCTGCATTCATGGCATCATCATCTGTAATAGATATAAATTCACCCCTTCCAGAAGTAAATAAATTGGCATGCATAGGACCAACACCAGGATAATCCAATCCTGCAGAAATAGAATACGGCTCTGTAATTTGTCCGTCACCTGTCTGCATTAATAAGGTTTTGCTACCGTGAATGATACCCACTTTTCCTAATGCAGATGTTGCAGCACTTTCGCCAGTATCTATTCCTTTTCCAGCAGCTTCTACAGCTATAATACCAACATCAGGATTGTCTAGATAATGGTAGTAAGCTCCAGCTGCGTTACTTCCTCCGCCAACACATGCCACTACATAATCAGGGTTTTCACGACCTTCTTTTTCTTTTAACTGCCATTTGATCTCCTCGGAAATAACAGATTGAAACCGCGCCACCATATCAGGATAGGGGTGTGGACCCACAACACTACCAATAATATAATGTGTATCTACGGGGTTATTAATCCAATCGCGAATAGCCTCGTTGGTGGCATCTTTTAAAGTTCTACTACCAGAAAGTGCTGGTCTGACTTCTGCACCCAACATTTTCATACGGGCCACATTAGGGGCTTGACGTGCAATATCTATTTCGCCCATGTAAACGATGCACTCTATACCCATAAGCGCGCAAACCGTAGCGGTGGCAACCCCATGTTGTCCGGCACCGGTTTCTGCTATGATTCTATTTTTGCCCAATTTCTTGGCCATAAGAATCTGCCCGATGGTATTATTTACCTTGTGAGCTCCTGTATGACAAAGGTCTTCCCGTTTTAGGTATATTTTGGTATTGTATTTCTTTGAAAGTCTATCTGCAAAATAAAGTGGAGTAGGACGCCCCACATAATCTTTAAGTAATTGGTCAAACTCTTTTTTAAAAGAAGGTTCTTCCATGATACGGATGTAGTTCTGCCTGAGTTCTTCTGTATTCGGGTAGAGCATTTCAGGAATGAATGCGCCTCCAAACTCACCGTAATATCCTTTTTCGTCCGCTTGATACGTTTTCATAGTCATTCGTATTAGGTATTGGCATAGAACAGATGAACTACTGTTTTAAGCCAAGTTCTTTTTTAAATTCTTTTACTTTCTCAACATCTTTTAACCCAGGCTCTATTTCAAACTTACTGTTCACATCAATAGCATGACAGTATTTTGCTTCCGGTCTTTTCATAAATTCGTTCAGGGAATCAATTTCATTTAAGCCAATGCCACCGCTCAGAAAATAAGGTTTCGTAGAGGGGTAGTCCTGTAAAACGCCCCAATTAAAAGCATAACCGTTTCCCCCGGGCAATTCTCCTTTAGTATCAAAAAGATAGAAATCACATACACCTTCGTAGGGTTTCAAAAGATCAAAATCAAAATCATTTTTTATAGAGAATACTTTTATAATCTGAATCTGCTTTGCTTTTTGCTTAAGTTCGGCACAATATTCAGGAGTTTCTTTACCATGTAATTGTACTAACAAAAGATTATAGTCTTCAATTCTATTAAGAACCGTTTGAATACTAGCATCTACAAATACCCCTACCTTTTTAATGGTGTGAGGCACTGCGGCCATAGGGCCTGAAAAATGTCGTTTTGATTTATCCCAAAAAATAAAGCCTAGGTAATCGGGTTTTAAACCGGCAATTTCGGACGTATTTTTTTTCATACCACAGACTTTCAATTTCAAGGGTGCCGTTTCCACGGTAGAAGGCCGCTCTTTTTTGGTAGAATAATTATAGTCCATTTTAGCCATTACTGTTGGGTCGCAATTACGACAATTGATTTATAAATTCTTTTGCACTCGCACCAGGGTTATCGGTCTTCATAAAATTTTCACCAATTAAAAAACCTTGGTAGCCATAAGGTTTTAAATCTTTAATGGCCTCTATAGAACTGATTCCGCTTTCGGAAACCTTTACGAACTCATCTGGAATTAATCTAGAAAGCGCTTTGCTGGTTTCTAAACTAACCTCAAAAGTCTTTAGATTTCGATTATTTACACCTAACATGTCAAGGCTGGGCATAATACTTTTATGCAGTTCGGCTTCGTTGTGTACTTCTAATAATACATCTAAACCAAGACTTTTTGCAAGTTCTGAAAAGGTCTTTATTTCCTCTTTGGATAAAATAGCTGCAATCAAAAGAATAACATCTGCTCCGTGCGCTTTGGCCTCTAATATTTGAAATTCGTTAATGATAAATTCTTTTCGCAATAAAGGCATTTGCACTGCTGCGCGAGCCAATATCAAATCGTCTAAAGAACCGCCAAAATATTTCCCGTCCGTTAAAACGGACATACCACAAACTCCTGCATTTTCATATCCTGTGGCTACATCTTGAACATTCAGACCTTGATTAATTTCTGATTTTGATGGCGAACGACGCTTGTGTTCCGCAATAATGCCAGAACTACTATTGCGAAGCGCATTACTCAAAGAAACCGTGTTACGAGAGAACATTACCGAATTTTCTAATTGTGAAACCGGTATAAGAGACTTTTTTAAGTCTACTTCTTTACGTTTGTCGGCTACTATTTTATCTAGAATGTTCATATTTCTGTTCTTTGCGGCTACTTTTAATTTTTGCTCAATTCTTGCAACTTTCTTAATGCATTTAGGCCTTTACCGGCCAACAAAGATTCTTTGGCCAATTCAAAACCTTCTTTAGGGCTTAAATTCTTGACCGTTGCAATTGCAATTCCAGCATTTGCACATACTACATTGTTCTGAGCTTCTGTACCACGTCCTTGTAGTACGTTCATGAATATCTGTGCAGAATCTTCAATAGAATCGCCACCAACAATTTGGGATTGCATAATTTTCTGCACCCCAAAATCTTCAGGCTTAAGCATGCTTTCACGGGTATTGGAAATGGTTTTTGTACTTCCCGTCAACGATATTTCGTCATATCCATCCAATGCATGGAGCACCGTGAATTTTTTGTCTGTATTTTGGTAGAGGTAGCCGTACATTCTGGCCAACTCTAAATTGAATACACCCACTATTTGATTCTTTGGGAAAGCAGGGTTTACCATTGGCCCTAACATGTTGAAGAATGTTTTTACGGCCAATTCTTTTCTAATAGGACCTACATTTTTCATGGCAGGGTGAAATAAAGGAGCGTGTAGCACACAAATACCCGCTTCATCAATAGATTTTCTTAGGAAGTTGGCTTCATTACTGAATTTGATTCCTAGAAACTCCATTACATTACTACTTCCGCATTTTGAAGAAACTCCGTAATTACCATGTTTAGTAACATGTACACCGGCACCTGCCGTTACAAATGATGATAAAGTAGAGATGTTGAACGTATCTTTTCCGTCACCACCTGTTCCACAAAGGTCAATAGGGTTATATTCGGAAAGGTCAATGGCTAAACATAACTCTAAAAGTGCGTCACGAAAACCTTCTAGTTCATCTATAGTAATGCTACGCATCATATAAACCGTTAAAAATGCGGCTATCTGACTTGTATTGTAATCTCCTTTTGCAATGTTCACCAACACTTGTTTTGCTTCTTCTTTAGGAAGAATATCGTGATTGATGAGCTTATTTAATGTTTCTTTCATGGTACTGTTCTTACTACTATGAGGTGCTATTTAATATGTTTCGTGCGATTTCTTAATTTAGTTTTTTACCCAGTTGGCAAGAATTTTTTTGCCTTCAGGAGTCAAAACCGATTCCGGATGAAATTGCACTGCAGAAACATCAAAAACTTTATGGCGAAGTGACATAATCTGACCGTTTTCGTCAACAGAAGTAGCTTCTAGGCTTTCCGGTAAATTGGGGTCCACAACCCAAGAGTGGTAGCGCCCAACCAGTAATTTTTTAGGTAAACCTTCAAAATTAGCGTCGTCTTTTATTAGTGTTATTTCAGTGGCTATACCGTGATAAACGTCTTCTAGATTGATTAGAGAGCCACCAAAAACCTCGCAAATGGCCTGTTGTCCTAGACAAACTCCAAAAATACTTTTAGTAGGCGCGTATTTGGCAATGATTTCTTTTAGAAGTCCTGCTTCATCTGGAATACCGGGACCTGGCGATAGTACAATTTTATCAAAAGCATCTACCTCTTCTAAAGTTAGTTGATCGTTACGTTTTACAGTAACCTGACAATCTAAGTCCTCTAAATAATGAACTAAATTGTAAGTGAAACTATCGTAGTTGTCTATTACTAAAATCTTTTTCATCGTTATATAGTTTCAGCTATTTTCAAAGCTTTGGTAAGTGCGCCCAATTTGTTATAAGTTTCTTGCAGTTCATCTTCAGGGTTTGAGGCAGCGACAATACCTGCACCTGCTTGGTAATGCAACTGGTGATTTTTACTTAAAAATGTACGAATCATAATGGCGTGATTAAAATTGCCATCAAAATCCATAAAACCAATGGCGCCGCCATAATAACCGCGACTGGTTTTCTCGTATTTTTCAATAAGCTGCATGGCCATGTGTTTTGGTGCACCGCTCAAAGTACCTGCTGGGAAAGTATCTGCCACTACTTTCATGGTAGGGATATCTTTCTTCTTTTTCCCCATTACTTTTGATACCAAATGAATAACATGAGAGAAGAACTGTACCTCTCTGTAATTGGTAACCTCTACCATACTTCCGTTTCGGCTCAAATCGTTTCGGGCCAAATCAACTAACATTACATGTTCACTATTCTCTTTATCATCTTCCGTAAGTTCTTTTGCTAAGATGGCGTCTTGTTCATCGTTTCCGGTACGTTTAAAAGTTCCCGCAATAGGATGAATTTCGGCATTACCGTCTTTTACAATAAGTTGAGCTTCAGGAGAACTTCCAAATATTTTAAAATCGCCATAATCAAAGTAAAACAAATATGGGGATGGGTTTACAGAACGTAGCGCTCGGTACACATTAAATTCATCTCCTTTAAAACCTTGAGAGAAACGGCGAGACAATACTAGTTGAAAAACATCACCGCGTTGGCAATGCTTTTTAGCTAACCGTACATGCTCTCTATATTCTTCATCCTCTAAATTAGAAGTGGCCTCGCCATCTAAAGTAAATTTATAGGAAGCAAAAGTGCGTACATCTAAAATATGAGCAATTTCGGTTGTGTTTTCTTCTGTGTTGAAGCAATGTGCAAAAATATAAGCTTCATTTTTCTGGTGATCTATTGCGATGATATTTTGGTAAACCGCATAATAGATATCAGGAATGGAAACGGAATTGTCTTTTTTGCTAATTTTAACGTCTTCATAGTAACGCACGGCATCGTAGGCCATGTATCCAAAAATACCGTTGTTTATGAATTTGAAATCACTTTCCTCAGCTTCAAATTTTTTGCTAAAATCATGAAGAACTTTTACTACGTCTGTGTCCTTAGTAATTTCTGTTTCATTGGAAGTTTGGTCAGGAAAGTGCTCAACAATAGTTTCGTTCTCAATTTTTATAGAAGCAATGGGGTTGCAGCAGATGTAAGAAAAACTATTGTCCGCCGCGTGGTAGTCACTACTTTCTAACAAAATACTATTCGGAAAACGATCTCTAATTTTGAGATAAACGCTTACCGGCGTGATTGTATCTGCAAGAATTTTTTTGTGAAAAGATTTTAATTTGTACTTCATGTTGATAGTATTCAAATGCAAAAGGCTTGTCGTGATGACAAGCCTTTATATAGTTTTACTACAATGATGCTAGCTCACGATATCTGTCGAGAGTTGTTCCACCACCAAGTATTTGAGTTATTTCTGTTCATTGGTCCAAATATAGAAATCATTTTTAAAACCACAAACCGATTGTTTGAAAAAATAAAGCCCTGCAATCACAATGAAAGCAGGGCTTAAATTTTTTATTGTAAAAATAATTTAGAATTCTAAATCAACAACAAGGTCAAACTCGTCATAAATAGCCTTGTCACCTAAGTTTTCAAAGAAACTACCTGAACCATATTTAATGTCATAAGCAGTTCTGTCTACTTTTACAGAAGCAGTTGCTTTGCTACCATAAACAGATACGTCAAAAGTTATGGGTTTTGTAATACCTTTAATAGTTAGGTCTCCCGTAACTTCGTATGCGTTTTTGCCAGTGGCTTCAACACCAGTGAAAACCAATGTGGCTTCTGTATTTTTCTCAGTAGAAAAGAAATCTTCGGATTTTAAATGTCCTTCTAGTTTCCCTTTTGACTCACCTTCAAGATCAGTAGTGACAAGAGTAGTCATATCTACCACAAATTCACCACCGGTAAGTTTGTCGCCGTCAAAAGCCAAGGAACCTGATTTTAAATTTACAGTACCAGTATGAGAACCAGTCACTTTATATGCTTTCCAAGTAACTGTACTTGTTTCTGTTTTTACTTCTTTTTTCTCTTCTGCCACAGGCTCTGTTGCTGTTGCAACTCCAAATACTAGGGCTAGTGCTAAACTAAATACTCCTTTTTTCATAATCGATGTTTAAAATTTAATTAATAATTAGTGTTTCTATTCAAATTTATTGAACAATATGTTCAGTTGCTCCATTTCCTTGTCCGATAGATTTTGAAGCACATTATCTTCAGCTTCGGACATTGAGGTATCCATTTTTTTCAAAATAAGAAGTCCCTCTTCTGTTATACGTATTTCAACCTTTCGTCGGTTCGATGGGCAAACCTTTCTTTCTACATACCCTTTTAATAAAAGTTTATCTACTAAACGGGTAGTATTACTCATTTTGGTGACCATACGCTCATTAAGAGTGGCCAAACTTGCTGGTTTTTCATTTTGGCCCCTTAAAATGCGCAGTACATTAAACTGTTGTAATGATACGCCGTAAGGTTTTAGAGCAGCGCTTAAAGCCTCTGTAATTGTATTATTGACCAATAAAAAGTGAATCAGCGTTCGGCTTTTTAGAGGAATTTCTTTTTCTGTCTTTATAATATCTTCAACATTCATGTCAATACAACTATTGTATATACAAATGTATATTTAATGTTTGATGTGATGAAATTTGCGACAGGTAATTTTTTGTTAAATATTTAGGAAATGCCTTTGCGTCAAAAACCGTAATTTTGAGTTTTAATTGATATTCGCGGTAGCGATAAAAAATAACGTTATGAATTTATCACAAGAAGAGTGGGAAGAGCAATTGGCAAAAGATGACAATGCGCTTATCTTAGATGTTAGAACTCCACAAGAAATAGAAGAAGGTTATATTCCTAATTCTACTAATATAGATTTTTATTTGGGACAAGATTTCTTGAACGAAATAGAAAAGCTTGATAAGAGTAAGAACTACTATGTGTATTGCCGTAGTGGTAACCGAAGCGGTCAGGCCTGTGCCATTATGAATAGTGTAGGTATTGAGAATACCTATAACTTGGAAGGTGGTTTCATGAATTGGGACGGAGCAATAGAAGGAGAGTAGTTAATTTTATATTACGTTCATCTAAGTAAGTTTCAAAAACTAGAGAAAATAGAGTCCTCAATAGGTGTCTTGTAAAGGTGTCTTTGGGGATTTGTTGTTTCTTGTAATTTAGTTTTTACAAATATTGTATCTACATTGTGCAAACGAAAGATAAACAGTGTGCCATGCGTGAAGACCTTCTTCATTTTATTTGGAAGTATAAAAAATTACAGCTTACCGACTTGGAAACCACCCAAGGAGAACGTGTGTCTCTTTTAGATTTTGGTACGCACAACTTGTTGGCAGGCCCTGATTTCTTTAATGCTAAAATAAATATTGATGATCAGGTTTGGGCAGGTAATGTAGAGATGCATCTAAAATCTTCGGACTGGTACGCGCATCATCATGAGGAAGATGAGAACTATAATAATGTTATTCTTCATGTTGTTTGGGAGGATGATGGCGAGGTTTTTAGAAATGATAATAGTAGTATTCCCACCTTAGAACTTCGTAAGTACATTCCATTACAGCTTTTGCAATCCTATCAAAAGCTATTCGATAAAAATGAAACACGTTTTATTAACTGCGAAAAAGACATTAAAGACGTTGATGATTTCTTGGTTAAAAATTGGTTAGAGCGACTTTATTTTGAAAGGCTAGAGGCGAAAGCCGAATTTGTATTTGACCTTTTGAAAAAATCCAACAATGATTGGGAGCAGGTTCTTTTTACTTTGCTTTTAAAGACTTTTGGACTTAAGATAAATGGAGCATCTTTTTTAAGCTTGGGTTCTGCTCTTGATTTTTCTGTTTTTAGAAAACAGCAAGAGAATGTTTTTCAGATGGAGAGCTTGTTGTTTGGTATGACTCATTTATTAGAAGATGAAGAAGTCTTGGATGAAAACTATATACAACTCAAAAAAGAGTACGCTTACCAGAAGAAAAAATATAATTTAAATGATAAAAGCGTTCTGAAACCACAATTCTTCAAACTAAGACCGCCCAATTTCCC
The DNA here is from genome assembly GCF_015330125.1 of Zobellia nedashkovskayae. Lineage (NCBI taxonomy): Bacteria > Pseudomonadati > Bacteroidota > Flavobacteriia > Flavobacteriales > Flavobacteriaceae > Zobellia > Zobellia nedashkovskayae. The sequence goes on from NZ_JADDXR010000002.1 coordinate 2,610,691, forward strand.
AACTATCCGCTTATCGCAATTGGCTAATCTATACGCTACACATTCATCATTGTTTCAAAAAGTAGTAACGGCAGCAGGTGTAGATGAAATGTACATGTTGTTTGGGGTTTCTGCTAGCCCGTATTGGAACAATCATTTTACATTTGGTAAGGAATCAAAAAAGAATACAAAAAAACTTACCCCAAAGTTCATTGATCTATTGATGGTCAATGCTATTTTACCACTACAATTTTGTTATGCCAAATACCAGGGTAGGGATGTTAATGAGAGCATTATTCATATCATCTCAAAAATTAAAAAAGAAGAAAATACTGTAGTGCGTAATTTTAAAACACACGGTCTCGTTGTTGCCAGTGCGCAAGAGAGTCAAGCTTTGTTGCAACTGTATAATGAGTATTGTACTCAAAACAAATGTTTGCAATGTGTTATAGGTACTAGTTTATTGCGTTGAAATGGTTAAATTTGATTTCTTGATTATGATAAATACTCTTTTAAGAGTTTGTCCTGTCTATACACAGATTTAATATGAACATTTTCTACAAATTACTTTATTATTTTCAGAAACGTGGTTTTGAGGTATGCCGTAGAATTGCGGAAAGATTAGGTATTAGGGCTAGAGTAGTCCGTACATCATTTATCTATCTAACTTTTGTAACCCTTGGTTTTGGTTTTGCACTTTATTTGTTTTTGGCTTTTTGGCTAGGAATAAAAGATCTGATGTATACAAAACGTACTTCCGTTTTTGATTTATGAAGATTACACAATTCTTTCAGTCTAGAATGAATATAGCGCTGACTTTAATGTCAAGCGTGCTAATAATTGGTGTTCTGGGTTATCGTTTTCTATCGGAGCTTTCTTGGATAGATGCGCTTTACATGACCATTATTACAGTTACTACTGTAGGTTTTTCCGAAGTTGGGCCAATGGATACCCAAGAAAAATTATTCACTGTAGTATTGATTATACTTAGTATTTTCATTTTTGCATTTGCTATCTCGGTTATTACCGAATATATTTTGAGTAGAAATTCACTAGAGGAATTAAAAAACAAAAAAGTGAAAAATAAGATAGAAAACCTTACTGATCATGTTATTGTATGTGGTTTTGGTAGAAACGGAATGCAGGCCGTTAAACGATTGACAGCCTACAATAAGTCATTTGTAATTATCGAAAGGGATAAGGAGGTTATTGAAAAATATGATGAAGATGTTCTATTTGTGGAAGGCGATGCTAACGAAGACGAAGTTTTACAAGCAGCAGGTATTAATCGTGCTAGGTATCTGATAACAGCACTTCCCGATGATGCTACCAATCTTTTTGTAGTGTTATCTGCAAGACAATTGAACAAAGCACTTTTTATAGTTACCAGAGCATCTTTGCAGACTTCACAGAAAAAATTGCTTTTGGCCGGCGCCGATAAAGTAATTATGCCAGATAAAATTGGTGGAGACCATATGGCTTCATTGATTGTAATGCCTGACTTAATTACTTTTATGGATAAGCTGGGTGTAGAAGGCGAACATACCACCAATTTGGAAGAGGTTGCTATTGAAGATTTTAAAGAACAAGTGGAATGTAATTCTTTGCGTGATTTAGATCTTAGAAGACGAACAGGCTGTACCATAATTGGTTACATAGAACCGGATGGTAATTACATCATTAATCCTGAAGCAGATTTACAATTGCAACCAATGAGTAAAGTTATTGTTTTGGGTAGGCCAGAGCAAATACGGAAATTAAATGAAATGTTTAAGATAGGTTAATCCCATCTACGTTAATTGAACATTATTATTTGATTGTGTTACTATTTTTTATGATATTGCCGCAATTGTGTTAAAACCATTGATGAGCACTGAACCGACAAAAATACATATGAAGAAATTTACCTTATTGTTTTTCCTACTACTTGGTGTAGTGGCCTTTTCTCAAGAACTTGTTGTAAAAGGCAAGGTTTACAATCCGTCAGCACAAATAAACGATGGTGTTATTGAGTTAGATGTAACGGGAGGGACACCTCCATATGTTTATAAATGGAGTAATCAGTCAACTGCTTTGTCTTCTAAAAGAGCCAGTGGGCTTGTAGAAGGTGTGCCTTATGATGTATTGATTACCGATTCTGCGGGTAATTCGGAAACAAAAGTATTTGAAATAGAACCCGCAGCAATAGCTGAAATTTTTAATGGTACAATGACCCCTGCGGTAAGCGCATTGGGTGCTATACTTTTTTGGGATCCTTTTGCTGCTGTAGGGATTTATGATCCTGTAGTTTACGCAGATGTTAAATTGGTGGGTACCCCGGGGTGGACCAATGAAACTGAAAATAGATTCGTTCTCAAAAAATGGCTGAAGCCTGAAGGAGCTAAGGTCAAGAAAGGTGATAATATCGCTATAGTTTCGAGTAATGATGAACAAGATTTAACTGTCACTGCTACTGTTACTGGAGAATTAAAGTATTTGGTAAGTGAAGGTAAAGTCATTTACAATTCTGAAAATGCAAAACATGTTATTGAGTCGGGCGCGCATTACTTAGCAGAAATTAAGTATGATGAGCCTTTGGTTATGGTACATCCAAATGGAGACCCAATTACTAAGCCTATCCCCTTTATTGTAATTTGGTTGGTCTTAGGAGCTACTTTCTTTACGATTAGAATGGGCTTTATTAATATTAGAGGCTTTGGGCACTCTATTGATTTAGCAAGAGGAAAGTATGATGATCCTGATGCACCTGGTCAAGTAACACATTTCCAGGCTTTGGCAACAGCGGTATCAGGTACAGTAGGGCTCGGTAATATTGCGGGTGTTGCAGTAGCCGTTTCCTTAGGTGGTGCAGGAGCAACATTTTGGATGATTGTTTGTGGTTTATTGGGGATGTCTTCTAAATTTGTTGAATGTACGTTAGGTGTAAAATATAGAGATATATTACCAGATGGAAGGGTTTTTGGAGGCCCAATGAATTATTTAAGGTACGGACTAGAGAAGCGTGGTATGAAAGGCTTTGGTAAAGTCTTAGCAGGTTTCTTTGCTGTCTTGGCAATTGGCGCATCTTTTGGTGGTGGAAACATGTTCCAGGCGAATCAATCTTTTGAGCAATTGGCAGGACAATTTCCAGCTTTGGTTGGTCAAGGATTTTGGTTTGGTGTTGTTACGGCAATTCTTGTAGGTGTTGTAATTATAGGTGGAATTAATAGTATAGCTAATGTTACGGGTAAGATTGTTCCTTTAATGGCTTCGGTTTATATCATAGCGGCTTTGGCAGTGATTATTATGAACATTGAAAACATAGGGCCTGCATTTACGGCAATATGGGAAGGAGCTTTTAGTCCATCTGCTTTAAAAGGTGGGGTTATAGGTGTTCTGGTAATTGGCTTTCAGAGGGCGGCCTTCTCTAATGAGGCGGGCGTTGGTTCCGCGGCCATTGCGCATAGTACTGCAAAAACCAATCATCCTCCATCAGAAGGTTTTGTAGCTCTTCTTGAGCCTTTCTTAGATACGGTGGTAGTTTGTACGCTTACAGCTCTCGTGCTTATTTTTACAGGTATGCACGAAGTAGAAGGTATGGCAGGAGCACAGTTGACTTCAGATGCATTCGGAAGCCAAATTTCATGGTTTCCATACGTATTGGCTTTAGCGGTATTCCTTTTTGCTTTTTCTACAATGATATCATGGTCATACTATGGCATGCGTGCTTGGACATACCTTTTTGGAAAAAGTAAAAAATCAGAGATGGTCTACAAGATGCTTTTCTTAGTATTTGTAGTTATTGGCGCTTCTGTTAGTTTGGGAGCTGTATTGGATTTCTCAGATATGATGATTCTGGCCATGTCGTTCCCAAATATCATTGGTCTTTATATCATGTCGGGTGAGGTTAAGAGCGACTTAGGTACATACTGGAAGAAACTTAAGAAAAACGAACTTTTTAAAAAGCAGATAACCGCTAAGGAATAGTTAATATATCTTATTTAGCGGATGAAAAATTTCAAATCCCACTTCAGGTTCAATAAGCAAGAACGAAGTGGGGTTTTTTATTTGCTGTTCATAATAGTAACGCTTCAGTTAGCATATTTCGTTCTTCGTTCATCCGGAGCTGCTGAGATTAATAATTCTTTTATTGAGAATGAACCATTACAAGCACGGATAGATAGTCTAAAGGTTCGGGAGCAACTAAAAGACTCTATTAAGATTTACCCTTTTAATCCTAATTATATAACGGACTTTAAGGGCTATACCTTGGGGTTGTCCGTAGAAGAAATTGATAGGTTACATGATTTCAGAAATAATGGAAAATTTGTAAATTCGGCAGAAGACTTTCAAAAAGTAACCCAAGTTTCAGATTCCTTGCTACAAATAATTTCTCCTTATTTTAAGTTTCCTGAATGGACGCAGCGCAAAGCAAAGTCCACTTCATCTTATAAAAGATCATCTACAGAACAAGAAAGAGGTGTTAGAAAGGCGGAATCAAAATTTGCAGTTTCCGATTTAAATTCTGCAACTATTGAAGAACTTCGGCAAATTAACGGAATTGGTGAAAAGCTTTCTGCTAGAATTGTAAAATTTCGGGATAGGTTAGGAGGGTTTTTGGTAAATGAACAATTGTATGATGTGTATGGTTTGGAGCCTGAAGTTGTAGAACGAACTTTGAAACGATTTCAAGTGCTGAAAAAACCAATTATCGAGAAAATTAACATAAATACAGCATCAGCTAAAAATCTATCTAAATTAGTATATCTTCAAAAAAGTGTCTCTGAGGGCATAGTAAATTACAGAACTGACAAAGGAACTATACTTTCTTTTGATGAATTATCAAAAATAGAAGATTTTCCATTTGAGAAGATTGATAGAATTAAGTTATATTTGACCCTATAAATTTAATTGCAATGCAAAGCATGTACTTTACGGAAGAACATCAATTATTTAGAGAGAGTCTCCGAGATTTTTTAAAGAAAGAAGTAGTACCTCATATAGATAAATGGGAAGCTTCGGGAACCATAGAATCCTTTATTTGGAAAAAATTTGGTGATATGGGCTATTTTGGTCTCGCAACCCCTGAAACTTATGATGGTTTAGGGTTGGATCTCTTCTATACGGTTATATTTCTGGAAGAGCTCCAGAGGATAAATTCAGGTGGTTTTGCAGCTGCCATGTGGGCGCATGCCTATTTGGCCATGACCCATTTGAACACAAATGCAAATGACGAACAGAAAAAAGCATATTTAATTCCAAGTGTGCATGGTGAAAAAATAGGTTGTTTAGGTGTAACGGAGCCTTTTGGTGGTAGTGATGTTGCTGGCATGCGAACGACTGCGGTAAGAGAAGGTGATAGTTATATAATAAACGGATCAAAGACTTTTATTACTAATGGTGTTTATGGAGATTATTGTATTCTTGCGGCAAAGACCGATCCGTCTGCGGGTAATAAAGGAATAAGTATTTTTATTGTTGATTTGGATAAGGAAGGTGTTTCGGCCAATAAGTTGAATAAATTGGGCTGGCGTGCATCAGATACTGCAGAGCTTGCTTTTGACAACGTAAAAATACCAGCAAGCAATTTAATGGGTGAGGAAGGAAAAGGCTTCGCTTTTATAATGGAAGCTTTCGCTTTAGAACGTTTGGTGATGGGTATCAATGCTCATGCCAGAGCAGAATGGGCTTTGGACTATGCACAGCAATATATGTCCGAGCGGGAAACGTTTGGTAAATCTATCAATCAGTATCAGGCGTTAAGACACAAGTTTGTAGATCTGCATGCGGATATGGATTTGTGTAAGCAATATAATTACGGCGTAGTTTATAAGATGGGCAAAGGTGAATATGTTGTTCGAGAAGCCACTATTTCTAAGTTAAAGTCCACTGAAATGGCAGATAAGGTTGCTTATGACTGTTTGCAGTTCTTAGGAGGTTACGGTTATATTGAAGATTATCCTATGGCACGCATGTTTAGAGATAGTCGTTTAGGGCCAATAGGAGGTGGGACCTCTGAAATACTTAAAGAGATAATTGCAAAAATTGTTATAGATAAAAAAGAATATAGAATGCCAAAAGAGTAGTGGATATATAGACCGAGGAGTTGTTCATGTTTTTTTGGATACGCCGTTTTCTGGTATATTTAAAAATAAGTAGTGCTCAATTGTAAATTAGTTTATATATTTGCCGCCTTAATCATAAAGAAAGGAGGTTGTAGCCAATGTTAATTATACCAATAAAAGAAGGAGAAAACATCGATCGCGCTTTGAAACGTTTCAAGCGTAAATTTGATAAAACGGGTACGATGCGCAGATTGCGTAAGCGTCAACAATTCACAAAACCTTCAGTTCAGCGCAGAGCGCAGATACAGAAAGCAGAATACATTCAAGGTTTAAGAGATAAAGAAGAAATCTGATAAATCTTGTGTAGTGTACAAATAGATAAATCCCATCATATGATGGGATTTTTTTTGTTTAAAATATTTTTCTCCATGTAATTACAATGTCTATTTCCTCTTAGCGTTGTTAAATCTGCCCTTTGTTGTCAACTTTACTAACTTCGTAGTATGTCTTTGGAACCCTTTATATCATATCTAGCTTTAGAGAAGAACTATTCCGTTCATACGGTAACAGCGTATAAAAGAGATTTGGAGGCTTTTGTTGATTTCTGTGACCATAATTACGATGATAAAAATATTGATGCTGTAGCGTATGGGATTGTAAGGAGTTGGATTGTAAGTTTGGTGGATTCTGGCGTTTCTAATAGATCTGTAAACAGGAAGATGGCATCTCTAAAAGCGTACTATAAATTTCTTCAAAATATAGGAGCTATAGAGGTAAATCCGTTAGCTAAGCATAAGGCTCTTAAAACCGCAAAGAAAATTGAAGTTCCTTTTTCGGAAATTGAAATGCAAAAGGTGCTTTCTCAAATTGAGTTTGCAGAAGATTTTGAGGGAGTTAGGGATCGCCTCATTATTGAGTTGTTGTATACGACGGGCATGCGTAGGGCAGAGCTAATTAATTTGAAAATGATAGATATTGATGTTTCGCAACAACTTTTAAAGGTTTTGGGAAAAAGAAACAAAGAGCGTATTCTACCAGTGTTGCCTTCTGTCGTAATACTTTTAGAGGTGTATTTGAAGGAAAGGAAAGCACTTGAAGAAATAACCGATGAAGCATTTGTTTTTTTGTTGAAGTCGGGTAATAAACTATATGAAAACCTTGTTTATCGATTAATAAATAAGTATTTTAGTAAGGTGTCGTCTAAGGTAAAGAAGAGTCCTCATATTCTTAGGCATACTTTTGCGACCCATCTGCTGAATAAAGGGGCGGATATGAATTCTGTAAAAGAGTTGTTGGGTCATGCAAGTTTAGCGTCTACACAGGTATATACTCACAATAGTATTGCCGAGCTAAAAAAGGTGCACGCCAAGGCTCACCCTAGGGGTAAGAAGTAATTGGGTGATTTTACATTGTTTAACATAAAAACTATAACCTATGAAAGTAAATGCGCAATCAGTTAATTTTAATGCGGATCAAACGCTTATCGACTTTTTACAGACCAGACTTGATAAGCTTGAAACCTTCTACGATAAGGTAATTAGTGCAGATGTTTATATGAAGGTGGAGAACACCAGTTCAAAGGAAAATAAGATAGTAGAAATTAAATTGAATATACCTGGCGATAAATTCATGATAAAAAAGCAATGTAAGAAATTTGAGGAGGCAGTGGACTCTGCTTGTAACTCCTTGGAAAGGAAGCTAATAAAACATAAAGAAAAATCTCGTGTACAAGCTTGATAAATTTTTTTCATTTTTTGTTTTGAATAAACAAAAAAACGTATACATTTGCAGTCCGTTAGAAATAGCGGACTTTTTTATGCCGGAAACAGCGTAGAAAGGCCGATGTAGCTCAGCTGGCTAGAGCAGCTGATTTGTAATCAGCAGGTCGTGGGTTCGAGTCCCTCCATCGGCTCTTAAGTTCTTTAAAAAAAATTGGTTTGGGGAGATACTCAAGCGGCCAACGAGGGCAGACTGTAAATCTGCTGACTACGTCTTCGCAGGTTCGAATCCTGCTCTCCCCACTTTTTTTTAGCGGCCCAAATTTATTGGGTTTTGAAATATTGGATTATTAAAATTTGCGGGAGTAGCTCAGTTGGTAGAGCGTCAGCCTTCCAAGCTGAATGTCGCCGGTTCGAACCCGGTCTCCCGCTCTAATAAGCCAAGGTAATGTTTGTAGTCTTTAATCTACTGGCATTAGTCTTGAACCTTGAACCTAATAAGCCGACGTAGCTCAGGGGTAGAGCGTTTCCTTGGTAAGGAAGAGGTCACGGGTTCAATTCCCGTCGTTGGCTCAACAAAGGCATTATTTGTACACTAATATATAACTAAGATTAAAATTCATTAAAAATGGCAAAGGAAACTTTTGATCGTTCCAAACCGCACTTAAATATAGGTACTATTGGACACGTGGATCACGGTAAAACTACATTAACTGCTGCTATTACTACGGTTTTGGCAAACGCAGGTCTTTCTGAATTGAGAAGTTTCGAGTCTATCGATAACGCTCCTGAAGAAAAAGAAAGAGGTATTACTATTAACACTTCACACGTAGAGTATTCTACAGCTAATCGTCATTACGCTCACGTTGACTGTCCTGGTCACGCGGATTACGTAAAGAACATGGTTACTGGTGCTGCTCAGATGGATGGTGCTATTTTAGTTGTTGCAGCTACAGATGGTCCAATGCCACAAACTCGTGAGCACATCCTTTTAGGACGTCAGGTTGGTATTCCTAGAATTGTTGTATTCATGAACAAAGTGGATATGGTTGATGATGAGGAATTAATCGAACTAGTTGAAATGGAAGTAAGAGAATTGCTTTCTTTCTACGAGTACGATGGTGATAATGGTCCTGTAATTGCTGGTTCTGCATTAGGTGCATTGAACGGTGAGCAAAAATGGGTTGACACGGTAATGGAATTGATGGAGGCTGTTGATAACTGGATCGAACTTCCAAAGAGAGATGTTGAAAAAGATTTCTTGATGCCTGTTGAAGATGTATTTACAATTACTGGACGTGGTACTGTTGCAACTGGTCGTATTGAGACTGGTGTTGCTAATACAGGTGATCCTGTTGAGATTATCGGTATGGGAGCTGAGAAATTGACTTCTACTGTTACTGGTGTTGAGATGTTCCGTAAGATTTTGGATAGAGGTGAAGCTGGTGATAACGTAGGTATCTTGTTAAGAGGTATTGAAAAAGCACAGATTAGTAGAGGTATGGTTATTTGTAAGCCAGGTTCTGTTAAGCCTCACGCTAAATTCGAAGCTGAAGTTTATGTTTTGAAAAAAGAAGAAGGTGGTCGTCACACGCCATTCCATAATAACTATCGTCCACAGTTTTATGTAAGAACTACGGATGTAACTGGTAACATTGCACTTCCTGCAGGAGTTGAGATGGTAATGCCTGGTGATAACCTTACTATTACAGTTGAGTTGATTCAACCAATTGCTTTAAGTTTAGGTCTACGTTTCGCTATCCGTGAAGGTGGTAGAACAGTTGGTGCCGGTCAGGTTACTAAGATTATAGATTAATTTATTATATAGGAATAATGTAATTAAGGGTGTTCTGCTTTTGTAGGACACCTTTAAATGCAATTATAAACGGGTGTAGCTCAGTTGGTAGAGCACTGGTCTCCAAAACCAGGTGTCGGGAGTTCGAGTCTCTCCTCCCGTGCGAATTTAAGTAAGAATCATTATGTTAACGTATATAAAAGAATCTATAGAAGAGCTTCGTAACAATGTTACTTTGCCTCCAAGAGCCGAATCATCTAACCTTATGGTAGTGGTTGCGGTATTTTCTATTTTGTTCGCTTTGGCGACTTGGGGTGTGGATAGTACATTCAGCAAATTGGTTCGTTTGTATTTCGATAACATCTTAAACTAGTCGGTTGCTATGTCAGAAGTATTGGAAAAGAAATGGTATGTAGTGAGAGCTGTCAGTGGCCAAGAGAATAAAATCAAAGGCTATATTGAGAGTGAAGTAGAGCGCCATGGTTTTTCTGACTATTTGGAGGATATCCTTGTTCCTACTGAAAAGGTGATTCAGATTCGTAACGGAAAAAAGGTTAATAAAGAAAGAGTTTATTTTCCTGGTTATATAATGATAAAAGCTAACCTTGGTGGTGAAATGATTCACATTGTACGTTCAATTACGAACGTAATCGGTTTCTTAGGGGAGACAAAAGGAGGTGATCCTGTTCCATTGAGAAAAGCCGAAGTGAACAGAATGCTAGGTAAGGTAGATGAATTGGCTGTTAATACGGATACGGTAGCTATACCTTTCACTCATGGTGAAACGGTTAAGGTTATTGATGGTCCGTTTAATGGATTTAATGGTACTGTTGAGAAAATCAACGAAGAGAAGCGTAAGCTAGAGGTTATGGTTAAGATTTTCGGAAGAAAAACACCATTGGAACTCAGTTATATGCAAGTAGAGAAAGTATAAGTTAAGTGTTACATATTTAAAGTTGTGTTGCTTCCAAAATAATACAGCTGAAATTTAATTTTAAACAATGGCAAAAGAAATAGGTAAAGTAGTTAAACTACAAGTTAGGGGAGGTGCAGCGAATCCGTCGCCACCGGTTGGACCCGCCTTAGGTGCTGCCGGTGTTAACATCATGGAGTTCTGTAAGCAGTTTAATGCTCGTACGCAGGACAAACAGGGTAAAGTATTACCTGTTGTTATCACCGTATATAAGGATAAGTCTTTTGACTTCCTTGTAAAAACACCACCGGCGGCAATTCAGCTATTGGAAGCGGCTAAGATTAAAAAAGGATCAGGCGAACCTAATCGTGTAAAATCTGGTAATGTTACTTGGGATCAAGTTAAAACAATTGCCGAGGACAAAATGGTAGACCTTAATGCGTTTACGGTAGAATCTGCAATGAGCATGATAGCCGGTACAGCAAGGTCTATGGGTCTAAAAGTTGCAGGTAAGCGACCTTTCTAAAATCTTAAAAGCAATTTGAAATGGCAAAATTAACTAAGAAACAAAAAGACGCCCACGCTAAGATAGATAAAGACAAACTTTATTCTGTAGCTGAAGGTGCTGCTTTGGTAAAAGAGATTACCAATACAAAATTTGATGCATCTGTAGATTTGGCAGTGCGTTTGGGTGTAGATCCAAGAAAAGCAAACCAAATGATTCGTGGGGTGGTTACTCTTCCTCATGGTACTGGTAAAGATGTTAAGGTTTTGGCCTTGGTAACACCAGACAAGGAAGCAGAGGCTACGGAAGCCGGTGCTGACTTTGTTGGGTTGGATGAGTATTTGGAAAAAATAAAAGGCGGTTGGACAGATGTTGATGTAATCATCACTATGCCAAGCGTAATGGGTAAACTAGGTCCTTTAGGACGAGTTTTAGGACCAAGAGGTCTTATGCCTAATCCAAAGACAGGAACAGTTACTATGGATGTCGCTAAAGCGATATCAGAAGTAAAGGCTGGTAAAATCGACTTTAAGGTAGATAAAACAGGTATCGTTCATGCTGCTGTAGGGAAAGCTTCTTTCTCTGCTGATAAATTGGAAGAAAATGCTAGAGAGTTATTAGACACTTTAGTTAAGATGAAACCTGCTGCTGCTAAGGGTGTTTATATGAAAAGTATTTTCATGTCAAGTACCATGAGCCCAAGTGTTCAGTTAGATCCAAAGACAGTTTAATCGAACTGGGTAGTTCAAAATTTACAGTATGACAAGAGAAGAAAAAGCAAACGTAATACAGGATTTGACTTCACAGTTAGGCGATAATGCAACTATTTATTTAGCTGATATATCGGGCTTGAATGCAACGCAGACCTCAGATTTGAGAAGAGCTTGTTTTAAAGCAGATGTTAAACTGGCAGTAGTCAAAAATACATTGCTTGCAAAAGCAATGGAAGCTTCCGAAAGAGAATTCGGTGAACTTCCCGGAGTGCTTAAGGGCAATACTTCGTTGATGTTCTCAGAAGTGGGTAACGTTCCAGCAAAAATTATCAAAGCTTTTAGAAAAAAGTCTGATAAGCCTTTGTTGAAAGGAGCCTTCGTAGAAGAAGCGGTATATATTGGTGATGAGAATTTGGATGCACTTGTAAGCATTAAGTCTAAAGAAGAAATGATCGGTGAGGTTATAGGATTGTTACAATCTCCAGCCAAAAACGTTATTTCTGGACTTAAATCTGGTGGTGGTAAACTAGCAGGTATCCTTAAGACATTATCAGAAAGATAAGAACGCACTAGTAAACTAAGTATATTTTAAAAATTTATTAAACGATAGTAAAATGGCAGATTTGAAAGATTTCGCAGAACAATTGGTTAACTTAACCGTAAAAGAGGTAAATGAGTTAGCTAATATATTAAAAGATGAATATGGTATAGAGCCTGCAGCTGCTGCAGTTGCTGTTGCCGCTGGTGGCGGAGACGCTGCTGAAGCTGCTGATGAGCAAACAGAATTTGACGTAATCTTAAAAGCAGCAGGTAGTTCTAAACTGGCTGTAGTTAAATTGGTTAAAGAATTGACTGGTCTTGGATTGAAAGATGCTAAAGATATCGTTGATAGCGCACCTAAAGCTGTAAAAGAAGGTGTTACTAAAGACGAAGCTGAAGGAATCAAAAAATCTTTGGAAGAAGCAGGAGCGGAAGTTGAGCTTAAATAGTATCAGCAACCATAACAATTTGGTTTAGGTCTTTCCTCGCTCCGGCGGAGCTAGACCTAAGCCTTTTTATACAAGTAAGACCCACGTATATGATGAGATATACGACCCGAATTTAGTATTCACGTTCAAAATACTGTCCATAGATGTTCACACAACAGACTGAGAGAATAAATTTTGCATCCGCTAAGAACACACCGGCTTATCCGGATTTCTTGGACATTCAGATAAAATCGTTTCAAGACTTTTTTCAGCTAGAAACGAAATCTGACGAAAGAGGCAATGAAGGCTTGTACAATACCTTCATGGAAAACTTCCCTATTACGGACACCAGAAACCAGTTCGTACTTGAATTTTTAGATTACTTCATAGATCCGCCAAGATATTCTATCCAAGAATGTATTGAGCGTGGTCTTACCTATAGTGTTCCGTTAAAAGCACGATTAAAATTATACTGTACCGATCCTGAGCACGAAGATTTTGAAACTATCGTGCAAGATGTGTATTTGGGTACTATACCTTATATGACACCTAGTGGTACATTTGTTATCAACGGAGCGGAAAGGGTTGTAGTTTCTCAGTTGCACCGTTCACCAGGTGTTTTCTTCGGTCAGTCATTTCATGCGAACGGAACTAAATTATATTCTGCCAGAGTAATACCTTTTAAAGGTTCTTGGATAGAATTCGCAACAGATATAAACGGTGTAATGTATGCGTACATTGATCGTAAAAAGAAGTTGCCTGTAACTACTCTTTTCAGAGCTATTGGTTTTGAAAGGGATAAGGATATTCTTGAAATTTTTGACCTTTCAGAAGAGGTTAAGGTTTCAAATGCAGGTCTTAAAAAAGTATTGGGACGTAAATTGGCAGCTAGGGTTTTGAACACTTGGCATGAAGATTTCGTTGATGAAGATACTGGCGAAGTTGTTTCTATTGAAAGAAACGAAATCGTTATAGATCGTGATACTGTTTTAGAAAAAGAACACATTGCCGAAATTATAGATGCTGATGTTAAAACCATCCTTCTTCATAAAGTTAGCAATGCACAATCAGATTACTCTATAATTCACAATACATTACAGAAGGATCCAACAAACTCTGAAAAAGAAGCTGTTGAGCATATCTATCGTCAATTACGGAACGCCGAGCCGCCAGATGAGGAGACTGCACGTGGGATTATTGATAAATTATTTTTCTCTGATCAACGTTACAACTTAGGTGAAGTTGGGCGTTACAGAATGAACAAGAAATTACAGTTGGATATCGGAATGGACAAGCAGGTCTTGACCAAAGAAGATATTATTACTATTATTAAATATTTAATTGAACTTATCAACTCTAAAGCAGAGATTGATGATATTGATCACCTTTCTAACCGTCGTGTTCGTACTGTTGGTGAGCAGTTGTCATCTCAGTTTGGTGTAGGTCTTGCCCGTATGGCAAGAACTATTCGTGAGCGTATGAATGTTCGAGATAACGAAGTGTTTACTCCAATTGATTTAATTAATGCGAAGACATTGTCTTCTGTGATTAATTCATTCTTTGGTACTAACCAGTTGTCTCAGTTTATGGATCAAACAAATCCATTAGCGGAGATTACGCACAAGCGTAGATTGTCTGCACTAGGGCCAGGTGGTCTTTCAAGAGAGCGTGCTGGTTTTGAGGTTCGTGATGTTCACTATACACACTACGGTAGACTTTGTCCTATTGAAACTCCTGAAGGTCCAAACATTGGTTTGATATCTTCGTTAGCGGTATTTTCTAAAGTAAACCCAATGGGCTTCTTGGAAACTCCATATCGCAAGGTGGATAATGCTAAGGTAAATACGAAAGAATTCGTTTACCTAAGTGCAGAGGAGGAAGAAGGAATGAAAATTGCCCAGGCTAACATTCCAATGAAAGAAGATGGTACTATTGATACGGATAAGGTTATTGCTCGTGAAGAAGGAGATTTCCCGGTAGTAGATCCGATTGAAATTAACTATACAGACGTTGCTCCTAACCAGATTGCATCTATATCTGCATCACTAATTCCTTTCTTGGAACATGATGATGCCAACCGTGCGTTGATGGGATCTAACATGATGCGCCAAGCGGTGCCATTGTTAAGACCACAAGCACCAATTGTTGGTACAGGTCTTGAGCGTCAGGTTGCTTCTGATTCTAGAGTATTGATAAATGCAGAAGGAGATGGAACTATAGAGTATGTAGATGCTAAGATGATTACGATTAAGTATGATCGTACTGATGCTGAGCGTTTGATTAGTTTTGAAGAAGATTCAAAATCATACAACTTGGTTAAGTTTAGAAAAACTAACCAGGGTACTAGTATTAACCTGAAGCCAATTGTAAGAAGAGGAGATAAGGTTAAAAAAGGTCAGGTTCTTTGTGAAGGATATGCAACTGAAAAAGGTGAATTAGCCCTAGGGCGTAACCTTACCGTGGCTTTTATGCCTTGGAAAGGATATAACTTTGAGGATGCAATCGTAATTTCGGAAAAAGTAGTTCGTGAAGATATCTTTACTTCTATTCACGTAGATGAGTATTCTTTAGAGGTTAGAGATACTAAATTAGGTGCTGAAGAATTAACTCACGATATTCCTAACGTTTCTGAGGAAGCTACTAAGGATTTGGATGAAAACGGTATGATTCGTATCGGTGCCGAGGTTAAGCCTGGTGATATCTTAATTGGTAAGATTACTCCAAAAGGAGAGTCTGATCCAACTCCTGAAGAGAAATTACTTAGAGCAATTTTTGGTGATAAAGCAGGTGATGTAAAAGATGCATCCTTAAAAGCATCTCCATCATTACATGGTGTTGTTATCGAGAAGAAATTGTTTTCTCGTTCGGTAAAAGATAAGCGTAAGCGTTCTGAAGATAAAGAAGAACTTAATAAGTTAGAGTTAGAGTACGAAGTGAAATTCCAAGAGTTGAAAGACGTCTTGATAGAGAAACTTTTTACTTTAATCAACGGTAAGACATCTCAAGGTGTATTAAACGATTTAGGTGAAGAAGTATTGCCAAAAGGCAAGAAATACACGCTTAAAATGTTAAACTCTGTAGATGACTTTGCTCACTTGGTAGGTGGTAGTTGGACAATGGATAAGGATACAAACATATCTGTTGCCGATTTGCTTCACAACTATAAGATAAAACTGAACGATCTTCAAGGAAACTTGAGAAGAGACAAGTTTACAATTTCCGTTGGGGATGAATTACCAGCTGGAATTATGAAATTGGCCAAAGTTTATGTTGCCAAAAAGCGTAAGCTTAAAGTAGGTGATAAAATGGCGGGTCGTCACGGTAACAAAGGTATTGTATCTCGTATCGTTCGTCAAGAAGATATGCCTTTCTTGGCAGATGGAACTCCGGTAGATATCGTATTGAATCCATTGGGTGTACCTTCTCGTATGAATATTGGTCAGATCTATGAAACCGTATTAGGTTGGGCAGGTTTGAAGCTAGGAAAGAAATTTGGTACTCCAATTTTTGATGGTGCCACTTTAGATCAAATAAATGAATATACAGATGAAGCTGGTATTCCAAGATTTGGTCATACTTATCTTCATGATGGTGGAACAGGTAAGCGTTTTGATCAACCAGCAACAGTTGGTGTGATTTATATGCTAAAACTTGGTCACATGGTAGATGATAAAATGCACGCACGTTCTATAGGACCATACTCTTTAATTACACAACAACCATTAGGTGGTAAAGCACAATTTGGTGGTCAGCGTTTTGGAGAGATGGAAGTTTGGGCTCTTGAGGCATACGGTGCTTCGGCAACTTTACGTGAAATATTGACCGTTAAGTCGGATGATGTTATTGGTAGAGCTAAAACCTATGAGTCAATAGTTAAGGGCGAAACCATGCCAGAACCCGGTTTACCGGAATCTTTCAATGTATTGATGCACGAACTTAAAGGTTTGGGCTTAGACATCCGTTTGGAAGAATAGAATCGATTGTAGCGATTGAAGAACACACATTTTAATTAGTATCACCATTAGATTATGGCTAGAATAAAAGATAATAATCCAATAAAAAGGTTTGATAAGATTTCTATCGGATTGTCCTCACCAGAAGCAATTTTGGCGGAGTCAAGAGGAGAGGTTCTTAAGCCTGAAACTATCAACTACAGAACGCACAAGCCGGAGCGAGACGGTCTTTTTTGCGAGCGTATTTTCGGTCCTGTAAAGGATTACGAATGTGCTTGTGGTAAATATAAGAGAATTCGTTACCGTGGTATTGTTTGTGACCGTTGTGGTGTTGAGGTTACGGAGAAGAAAGTACGTAGAGATAGAGTAGGGCACATCAACTTGGTGGTTCCTGTAGCTCATATCTGGTATTTCCGCTCGTTACCAAATAAAATAGGTTACCTTTTGGGACTACCTTCCAAGAAATTGGATATGATTATTTACTACGAACGTTATGTAGTAATTCAACCAGGTATAGCTAAAGGCGCTGAAGGTGAAGAAATCAATAAAATGGATTTCTTAACCGAAGAGGAGTACTTGACTATTTTGGAGTCTATTCCTGTTGAAAATCAGTATTTAGATGACACGGACCCTAATAAGTTTATCGCTAAAATGGGTGCGGAATGTCTTATAGATCTTTTAGCTCGTATCGACTTAAAAGAACTATCATACCAGTTACGTCACAAGGCAAATACAGAGACTTCCAAGCAAAGAAAAACTGAGGCTTTAAAAAGGCTTCAAGTTGTTGAAGCGCTTCGTGAGTCTCAAGAAAATAGAGACAACAGACCTGAGTGGATGATTATGAAGGTAATTCCGGTGATTCCGCCAGAATTACGTCCATTGGTGCCGCTAGATGGTGGTCGTTTCGCAACTTCGGATTTGAATGATCTTTACAGAAGAGTTATTATTCGTAACAACCGTTTAAAAAGGTTAGTTGAGATTAAAGCTCCTGAAGTAATTCTTAGAAATGAGAAACGTATGCTTCAAGAAGCAGTAGATTCTCTTTTTGATAACACAAGAAAAGCTTCAGCTGTAAAAACCGAATCTAACAGACCGTTAAAGTCGCTTTCCGATTCATTAAAGGGTAAACAAGGACGTTTCCGTCAAAACCTATTGGGTAAACGTGTTGATTATTCTGCACGTTCGGTAATCGTTGTTGGACCTGAAATGAGATTGTTTGAATGTGGTCTTCCTAAAGATATGGCTGCCGAGCTTTACAAGCCTTTTGTTATCAGAAAACTGATAGAAAGAGGTATCGTAAAAACAGTTAAATCTGCTAAGAAAATTATAGATAAAAAAGAACCCGTTGTTTGGGATATTCTTGAAAACGTATTGAAAGGACACCCTGTAATGTTGAACAGGGCCCCTACATTACACCGTTTAGGTATTCAAGCATTCCAACCAAAACTTATTGAAGGTAAGGCTATTCGTCTTCACCCATTGGTATGTACGGCATTTAACGCGGATTTTGATGGTGACCAGATGGCGGTTCACCTTCCTTTAGGACCAGAAGCAATTCTAGAGTGTCAATTATTAATGTTGGCTTCTCATAATATTTTGAATCCTGCTAACGGTTCTCCTATTACTGTACCATCTCAGGATATGGTATTGGGTCTGTATTATATGACCAAAGAGAGAAAATCAACTCCAGAAGTGCCTATTGCTGGCGAAGGTTTAACTTTCTATTCTTACGAAGAGGTAGAGATTGCCTTTAATGAAGGAATGGTTAACTTAAATGCTGGGATAAAAGTAAGAGCAAAAGACTTCAATGAAGAAGGTGAGTTAGTAAATAAAATTATACCTACTACGGTTGGTAGAGTTTTGTTTAATATGGAAGTTCCAGAAGCTGCTGGATACATTAATGATGTATTAAATAAGAAATCTTTACGAGATATTATCGGGGGAATTTTAGCAGTTACTGATGTGCCTACTACAGCAGATTTCTTAGATAAGATTAAAACTATGGGATATGATTTCGCCTTCAAAGGTGGTCTATCTTTTAGTTTAGGTGATATTATTATACCGCAGGAAAAGCATGAAATGATTTCTGAAGCTAACGTACAAGTTGATGGAATTAAGGCCAACTATAATATGGGTCTTATTACCAACAACGAGCGTTACAATCAGGTAATTGATGTTTGGACTTCCACAAATGCCCAATTGACCGAATTGGCAATGAAGCGTATTCGTGAAGATCAACAAGGTTTCAACTCTGTGTATATGATGCTTGATTCTGGTGCAAGGGGTTCCAAAGAACAAATTCGCCAGTTAACAGGTATGCGTGGTTTGATGGCTAAGCCTAAAAAATCTACTGCCGGTGGTGGTGAGATTATTGAAAACCCGATTTTATCTAACTTTAAAGAAGGTCTTTCAATTCTTGAATACTTTATTTCTACTCACGGTGCTCGTAAAGGTCTTGCTGATACTGCTCTTAAAACGGCAGATGCAGGTTACTTAACACGTCGTTTGGTAGATGTTTCACAAGATGTGATAGTTAATATTACAGATTGCGAAACTTTGAGAGGTGTTGAAGTTTCTGCCTTGAAAAAGAATGAAGAGGTTGTTGAGTCTCTTGGAGCACGTATATTAGGTAGAGTTTCTTTACATGATGTATATGATCCATTAACGCAAGAACAATTACTTTCTGCTGGTCAGGAGATAATGGAAATTGACGCGAAGAGAATTGAAGAGTCTCCTGTTGAAAAAGTTGAAGTACGTTCAGCATTAACTTGTGAAGCTCCTAAAGGAATTTGTGCTCAGTGTTATGGTCGTAACCTTTCTACCAATAAAATGGTTCAAAGAGGTGAAGCTGTTGGTGTTGTAGCTGCTCAGTCAATTGGTGAGCCAGGAACACAGCTTACATTACGTACCTTCCACGTGGGTGGTATTGCGGGTAACATTTCTGAGGATAACAAGTTAATCGCTAAATTTGGTGGTGTAGCTGAAATAGAAGATTTAAGAACTGTTTTAGGAGAAGACAACGAAGGCAAACCAGCTGTAATTGTTATCTCTAGAACTTCGGAAATCAAGGTTGTAGATAAGAAAACTGGTATTACGTTAAGTACAAATAACATACCTTATGGTTCGCAATTGTTTGTTGAAAACGGAGCAACAGTAGCTAAGGACGATGTTGTTTGTTCTTGGGATCCATATAACGGTGTAATTGTTTCTGAGTTTCCAGGTAAGATAGCTTACGAGAATATTGATCAGGGTGTTACTTATCAAGTTGAAATTGATGAACAAACTGGTTTCCAAGAAAAAGTTATCTCGGAATCTCGTAACAAGAAGTTGATACCAACTCTTTTGATTCAAGATAGTAAAGGAGAAACTTTACGTTCATATAACCTTCCTGTTGGATCACACATCATGGTAGATGATGGTGATAAGATTAAAGAAGGTAAGATTCTTGTGAAAATACCTCGTAAATCTGCAAAAGCGGGTGATATTACGGGTGGTCTTCCAAGAGTAACTGAACTTTTTGAAGCACGAAATCCTTCTAACCCAGCCGTTGTGTCTGAGATAGATGGTGTTGTTTCTTTTGGGAAAATCAAGAGAGGTAACCGTGAAATCATTATAGAATCTAAATTAGGTGAAGTCAAGAAATACTTGGTGAAGCTTTCTAATCAGATTTTGGTTCAAGAAAACGATTACGTTCGTGCAGGTATGCCATTATCAGATGGTTCTATTACTCCTGAGGATATTCTTAAGATTAAGGGCCCATCTGCTGTTCAGCAGTACTTGGTGAACGAAGTACAGGAAGTATATCGTTTACAGGGTGTAAAGATAAATGACAAGCATTTTGAGGTTGTTGTTAGACAGATGATGCGTAAAGTTCGTATTCAAGATCCAGGAAACACCATCTTTTTAGAGAATCAATTGATTCATAAAGATGATTTCATTAAAGAAAATGATGAAATCTTTGGAAAGAAAGTTGTTGTTGAAGCTGGTGATTCTGAAAACCTTAAAGCAGGTATGATTGTTACAGCTCGTGAATTAAGAGATGAAAATTCTGTTTTGAAACGAACCGATAAGAATCTAGTAACTGCAGAGGATGCAGTTGCAGCTACTGCTACGCCTATATTGCAAGGTATAACACGTGCGTCTTTACAGACTAAATCGTTTATATCTGCAGCATCTTTCCAAGAAACGACTAAAGTATTGAATGAAGCTGCGGTAAGCGGTAAAATAGATACATTAGAAGGCCTGAAAGAGAATGTGATTGTTGGACATAAAATTCCAGCAGGTACGGGTATGCGGGACTATGAGAACATCATTGTAGGCTCTAAAGAAGAGTATGATGAAATCATGGCACGCAAGGAAGCCTTGAAATTTTAAACTCAAATAATTCAAACCCTCAATAATTTCTATTGAGGGTTTATTTTTTTAAAATATGAGCGAAAAAGAACAAAAGCAAAACCAGATTAATATTGAGCTTGATGAGAAAACGGCGGAAGGTATTTATTCTAATTTGGCGATTATCAACCATTCTGTATCAGAATTTGTAGTCGATTTTATTAGTATGATGCCAGGTGCTCCAAAAGCTAAGGTGAAGAGTAGAATAGTTCTTACACCACAACATGCCAAAAAGTTTTTAAAGGCTTTGAATGATAATGTAAAGCGTTTTGAGGCGGCACATGGTACTATTAAGGACTACGAGCAACCTCCTATACCTATGAATTTTGGGCCTATTGGAGAGGCTTAAGCTCCTGATAAAAAAAATCCCCTTTGTAGAAACAAAGGGGATTTTTTTATTTTATATATATTCTGTTTTTAATCGAACTCAGAAACAAAATGTAGTTTTACGCTAGGGTATTTTTGTTGAGTCATCTGCAATGAGAATTGAGAATCTGCTAGAAAAACTAATTGGTTTCTCTTGTCTTTAGCTAAAAATTTCTGTTTCACTCTTTTGAATTCCTTGAACTCGTCATTTTTAGGGTCTGATGGTTCTACCCAACATGCTTTAAACACGGGGAAGTTCTCATACGTACATTTGGCACCATATTCATGCTCAAGACGGTACTGAATAACCTCAAACTGGAGAGCTCCTACGGTACCTATTACTTTTCTTCCGTTTAATTCAAGAGTAAATAACTGTGCTACACCCTCATCCATCAGCTGGTCAATACCTTTGTAAAGTTGCTTAGATTTCATTGGATCGGCATTGTTAATGTACCTAAAGTGCTCCGGAGAGAAACTAGGTATGCCTTTGTAATGGAGTTCTTCTCCTTCAGTAAGTGTGTCACCAATTTTAAAATTACCAGTATCATGAAGCCCTACAATATCTCCAGGGTACGATATATCTACAATTTCTTTTTTCTCGGCAAAAAACGCGTTTGGACTCGAAAATTTCAGTTTTTTACCATTTCTAACATGTAGATATGGTTTGTTCCGTTCAAAAGTACCTGATACAATTTTTATAAAAGCTAGTCGGTCACGATGCTTCGGGTCCATATTCGCATGTATTTTGAATACAAAGCCGGACATTTCCTTTTCATTCGCATTAACTACCCTTTCCTCGGCCTTTTTAGGGCGTGGTGGAGGAGCAATTTCAATGAAGCAGTCCAATAGTTCTCGAACTCCAAAATTATTTAAAGCTGAACCAAAGAATACAGGCTGTTGTGTACCTTGTAAATATTTATCCTTGTCAAAGTCAGGATACACACCCTTTACTAATTCTATATTTTCACGTAGTTCTTCTGCAGCTTTGTTGCCAATAATTTTCTCAAGTTCTGGGCTCTCAATAGAATCAAAAGCAATGGTTTCTTCAATATTTTTCTTGCTATCGCCGCTAAACAGATTGATGTTCTTTTCGTAAATATTATAGATTCCTTTAAAATCATATCCCATACCAATAGGGAAACTCAAAGGAGTGACTGATAGTCCAAGTTTTTGCTCCAAATCATCAAGAAGGTCAAAAGCGTCACGTCCTTCCCTATCTAATTTATTTATGAAAACAATGATGGGTATGTTACGCATTCGGCACACTTGCACCAATTTTTCGGTTTGCTCTTCAACACCTTTAGCAACATCAACAACAACGATTACACTATCTACAGCGGTAAGTGTTCTAAATGTATCTTCGGCAAAATCTTTGTGCCCTGGCGTATCAAGAATATTTATTTTCTTATTCTTATATATAAAAGCAAGTACAGATGTAGCAACAGAAATACCACGTTGGCGCTCTATTTCCATAAAGTCACTGGTAGCGGTTTTTTTTATTTTATTGTTTTTTACGGCACCTGCTTCCTGAATTGCCCCACCAAATAACAGAAGTTTTTCTGTTAATGTGGTCTTACCTGCATCTGGGTGGGATATAATTCCGAAAGTTCTACGCCGTTGAATCTCATCTTTAAAACTCATGAAGAAAATTTGTGCAAAAATACATTAAATTATAGTTTATTTAGAACAGAAGATAGGTTAATAACAAAGTACTAAAAGTGATAGAAGATTAACTTAATTTATGCTTTAGTGTCGGATTGCAGTATATCGATGAACTACCTGAAAATTCGATTTAGTGAGATAAGGGTATGGTTTTTTGTTGTTTTCGTCGATGTGGTTATTCGTTAAACAGGTTTAATTTAAGTCCTTTACCGAATATTTAGGTTTTTAAAGGGTAAATCATAATTTCTAGAATCAAAAGAATTTGGTTAACGAAATATTAAATATATCTTGCATCCAAATTGAAGCCCCCAACTTCTTACTTTATACGTATCAAACCTACAGGCCATGGTGATTAGTTTAATAAAAACTAAACATGTATGGAAAACTTTACTCTATTGAATTTTAAAAACGGTGCTTTTAAGACCGTTACGTATACCTTAGCTCTTGCCGTTTTTGGCCTGAGTTCTTCTTTCGTTACTATTGGCGATGTTGAGAACTCTAATAGAAATGAGGCTCATAAAACTAACACTATACTTGTTGCAGATTCTGATACAGAAGGTTGCATGGAATTGGGAAAAAAAGAAATCTCAGGGCGAGATTTTGGATTTGCTGATGGTGTTCAGGACGGTAGCTTATCTGCTGAAAATGTTGATTTAAGTTCAAAATGGGGCCTTCCTGTTGGTAGTGTTATAGTATCTGTTAATGGAGCAAATACTAAAAGTTCTGGAGGATCTTTTGAGGTAAATAACACTGTTCCGACTACTTTTTCTTTTTCAGGTACAGTTCCGGTTAGAATTCTTGCAGAACATTCTGTTAGAGTAGATGCCAATCATAGAGATGGTATTATCGCCCTTGATGATGTAACGTATATTCGACCAAATACTTTGCCTAATGGTGTTATTTCAGGTAATGATGGAAATGACTATTATGTTGAAAATACTACTGATAGCGATATAAATTCAGATAGTCGCTTTACTTGGGAGTCTCAAGATTTAGTTAATGAAGTTCAATTTTACACTACTTCTGATGCTGCAATTAACGGAATACATCTAAGCATTATTCCTATTCAATGTCCTGATAAGGATACTGACGGAGACGGGGTGCCGGATACTACAGATTTAGATGATGATAACGATGGTATATTAGATGCTGTTGAAGATCCAAATACAGATGGTGATAATGACCCTATGACCAATCCTTTGGATACAGATGAGGATGGTATACCTAATCATTTAGATATTGATTCTGATGATGATGGTATTCCTGACAATGTTGAGGCTCAGACTACTGATGGTTATATTGCTCCAAATGAAGACGATGAAGCTACAAGTATTGCTAATGATGGGTTAAATTCTGCATATCCTAATGGTTTAATACCAGTTGATACAGATGAAGATGGTACACCAGATTACATAGATTTTGATAGTGATAATGATACAGTTCCTGATAATAATGAAGGCAATGATTTTAATTCTGA
The DNA here is from genome assembly GCF_015330125.1 of Zobellia nedashkovskayae. Classification (NCBI taxonomy): domain Bacteria; kingdom Pseudomonadati; phylum Bacteroidota; class Flavobacteriia; order Flavobacteriales; family Flavobacteriaceae; genus Zobellia; species Zobellia nedashkovskayae. Next base: position 2,635,176 of record NZ_JADDXR010000002.1, read on the forward strand.
CGGTAATCCTGATCAGACCTATACTGGTATAGATACTGATGGTGATGGACTGGATGATGGTTATGAGGGAAGTGATGTTAATGATGGTTTTGATGTAAACGATGAAATTGATGATCCGGCAAACGATTTACCGGATACAGATGGTACGGAAGACGTAAACTATCGTGATTTAGACGATGACGGTGATGGTATTGATACACCAAATGAAGATGTAGATGAAAATGGTGACCCAACTAATGATGATACAGATGGAGATGGAACTCCAGACTACTTAGACCCAACCCTAGATGTTACACCAGATACAGATGGTGACGGCGTGCCAGATGCAACGGATTTAGATGATGATAACGATGGTATTTTAGATACAGTAGAAGACCCTAATATTGATGGAGATAACGATCCACTTACAGATCCTTACGATTTAGATGAAGATGGTGTTCCAAATCATTTAGATATTGATTCTGATGATGATGGTATTCCTGACAATGTAGAGGCTCAGACAACAGATGGTTATATTGCTCCAAATGATGACGATGAAGCAACTAGTATAGCTAATGACGGTTTAAACTCAGCTTATCCTAATGGATTAACACCTGTCAATACAGATGATCGTGATGTAGAAGATTATTTGGATGCGGATAGTGATAATGATGATGTGCCTGATAATAATGAAGGTAACGATTTCAATTTTGACGGTTCTCCTGATCAGACTTACTTAGGTACGGATGCCGATGGTGATGGTTTGGACGATGGTTATGAAGGAAGTGATATCAACGATGGTTATGATGTTAACGATGAAATAGACGACCCTGCAAATGATTTACCGGATACAGATGGTACAGAAGATGTGAACTATCGTGATTTGGATGATGACGGTGATGGTATTGATACGCCAAATGAAGATGTAGATGAAGATGGTGACCCAACCAATGATGATACGGATGAAGATGGTACACCAGATTATCTTGATTTTGATGAAGACACTACAAAAGATACTGACGGAGACGGAGTACCTGATGTAACTGACTTAGATGATGATAACGATGGTATTTTAGATGCTGTAGAAGATCCTAATACGGATGGTGATGATAATCCTTTGACTAATCCTTTGGATACAGATGAGGATGGTATTCCTAATCACTTGGATATTGATTCTGATGATGACGGTATTCCAGATAACGTAGAGGCTCAGACTACAGATGGCTATATAGCACCTAATCAAGATGATGAAGAAACAAGTATAGCTAATGACGGTTTGAATTCTGCATATCCTGATGGTTTAACCCCAGTTGATACAGATGAAGACGGTACATCAGATTATATAGACCTAGATAGTGATAATGATACGGTGCCTGATAATAATGAAGGTAATGATTTTGACTTCGATGGTGCTCCTGACCAAACCTACACTGGTGTAGATACAGATGGTGATGGATTGGACGATGGTTATGAAGGAAGCGATGTCAATGATGGTTTTGATGTAAACGATGAAATAGACGATCCTGCAAACGATTTACCGGATACAGATGGTACAGAAGATGTAAACTATCGTGATTTGGATGATGACGGTGATGGAATTGATACTCCAGATGAAGATATAGATCAAGATGGTGACCCTACCAATGACGATAGTAATGGAAATGGTATTCCTAACTATTTAGATCCTACGGATAACATTCCTACAACTGATACCGATGGTGACGGTGTACCGGATATGGTAGATTTAGATGATGATAATGATGGTATATTGGATACGGTTGAAGATCCTAACACGGATGGAGATAATAACCCGTTAACAGACCCATTAGATACAGATGGCGATGGTTTCCCTAATCATTTAGATATTGATGCGGATAACGATGGTATTCCAGATAATGTGGAAGCTCAAACGACTGATGGTTTTATTCTTCCAAATCAAGATGATGAAGCAACAACTATCGAAAATAATGGTGTTAACTCTGCTTATCCTGATGGTTTTACACCTGTAAATACAGATGGAACAGATGAGCCGGATTATTTGGATTCAGATAGTGATAATGACCTAGTACCTGATAATAATGAAGGAAATGACTTCAACTTTGATGGTGAGCCAGACCAGTTGCCTACGGTAGAAGATACTGATAATGACGGTCTTCTTGATGGGTATGAAGGTTCTAATGTAAGTGATGGTTTTAATGTTCATGATGAAATTAACGACCCTGCAACGGATTTACCTGATACAGATGGTACGGAAGATGTTAACTATCGTGATATAGATGATGATGGCGATGGAATCGATACTATTGATGAAGATGGTAATGGTAACGGTGATCCAACAGATGATGACCGTGATAATGACGGTATTCCTTCATACCTTGACCCTGAAGAGGAAACAGAGATTGTAGTAATGCAAATGGTGACACCTAATGGTGACGGGAAAAATGAATTCTTGTGGATTGAAAATGTAGACAAGGCATTGAACAATAAACTTCAGATATTCAACAGATGGGGTATAGCTGTGTATGACGGTGAAGATTATAATAATCAGAACAATGTTTTTGATGGTAGGTCAAAAGGAAGATCTACTATAGCTGGGCAAGACTATTTACCTGCCGGCGTGTATTATTATATCTTTGAGTACACCACTGTAAACGACGAGAATATAACTGATAGTGGTTATATTTACATTAGCAAGTAATCTATAAAGTAGGCATGATTATAAAAAACAAACTACTAGCGGCCCTGTTCTTGGTGTTGATCTATTGTCAAACGGCTTCGGCCCAGCAAGATGCTCAATACACTCAATATATGTTCAATACTATGAGCGTTAATCCGGCATATGCGGGCTCTAGAGGGCAGCTTAGTATAGCAGGACTCTACAGGTCACAATGGGTAGGTTTAGACGGTTCACCGGAAACATTTACTTTAAACCTACATTCTCCCATAAGAAATAGTAATGTGGGGTACGGATTGTCCATAGTTAATGATAAGATAGGGGAGGGTACGGTTCAAGAGACTTATATTGATGGGTTAATTTCATATTCAATAGACGTTTCTCTCAAAGCTAAACTATCTTTTGGATTGAAATTGGGAGGTAATATCCTTAATTTGGATTTTGACCAATTAAGACAAAGGCCCGGATTTGAGGAGGCTGTAGGAACGGATAATATTGAAAATAGATTCTCACCAAACGTAGGTTTGGGTATGTACTATCATACAGATAAGTTCTATGCAGGTCTTTCTGCACCTAATTTATTGGAGATAGAACATTTTGATACCTCTAACTCCGACGCGAATGATATTGATTTTTTGGCTAAAGACCGTGTTAACTTCTATTTAATTACGGGTTACGTATTTGATTTGAATGATAATTTTAAGTTCAAACCAGCGCTTTTAACAAAAGTTGTTGGTGGCGCGCCACTTCAGGTAGATGTATCTGCTAACTTTCTTTTTGCAGACAAGTTTTCTTTTGGTGCGGCTTACAGATGGGATGCTGCCGTAAGTGCATTAGCTGGTTTTCAAGTGTCTGATCAAATTATGTTAGGATTGGCTTATGATAAAGAAACAACCGATTTTGGTAGTACTCAGTTCAATAGCGGATCTTTTGAAATTTTTCTAAGATGGGAACTGGTAAAATCATTTGAAAAACTGGTTTCTCCTCGTTTCTTCTAAACCTTGCCTTATGATAAAAAAAATACACATTCTATTTGTTTTGGTCTTTTTGATGGGCGTAAGTGTTTTTGCCCAAGAAAAGTTAATCACCAAGGCCAATGAAAAATATGACGAATATTCTTTCAGCCCTGCTATCGACATTTATAAAAAGGTGTTGGATCGCGGGTATGCTTCTGCAGACTTACTCAAGAAATTAGGCAACTCTTATTATTATAATGCAGATTATGAAGATGCATCCAATACGTATAAAAGATTAGTAGATGAGTATCCGGATGAAATTGGTCCAGAGTATTATTTTAGATACGCACAAACCTTAAAAACCTTAGAAGATTACGAGGGTTCCAAAGCTGTTATGGCCAAATTCTTGGAGGCTACTTCTGATGATGCTAGAGCAACTGCTTATAAAGATGAGGAAGACTATTTAAATGATATCAAAAGAAATTCAGGAAGATACAATGTATCACCTTTTCAGTACAACTCTCCATATTCAGAGTTTGCACCTTCTTTTTATAAAGAAGGCCTTATTTTTTCTTCGGATAGGGATACCGGAAATTTTGCGCGCTACCGTCACACATGGAATTCTAAAGATTTTCTAGACTTATATAAGGTAAATGCAGATAGTGTTTCACAAGGGACAGTTATTAAATTCGGTGATCACGTTAATACAAGATTACATGAATCAACTTCTACAGTAAGTAAAGATGGCAGCATACTATATTTTACTCGAAATAACTTTAAGGAAGGTAAGTATGTAAAAGACGAAACGGGAGTAATACGTCTTAAGATATTCAAGGCTAAAATGGTGGAAGGCGTATGGTCTGAGATTGAAGAGCTACCTTTTAATAGTAATGATTACTCAGTAGCACATCCAACATTAAGTTCAGACGGAAAGGCATTGTACTTTGCTTCAGATATGCCAGGCACTTTAGGTGAATCTGATATTTTTAAAGTGACCATAAATGAAGACGGAACTTATGGAACACCTGAAAATCTAGGTCCAGTGATTAATACGGAGGCTAGAGAAACCTTTCCTTTTGTAACTAGTGAAGATGTTTTATATTTTTCTTCTGATGGACACCCGGGGCTTGGGGGCTTAGATATTTTTGCCTCTAAAATAGCCAATGATAGATTGGACGGGAATGTAATGAACGTTGGAGAACCGGTAAACGGACGAATGGATGATTTTACATTCATTTTTAATGAAGACACAAGAAAAGGATATTTTGCCTCTAACCGAGCAGAAGGACGAGGCGCTGATGATATTTACGCTGTTTTAGAAACGAAGCCTTTGCTTATTGATTGTGAGCAAGCTATTTCTGGTGTGGTAAGAGACAAGATTTCTAACGAACCACTTATTGGTGCATCCGTTAAAGTTATAGACGAGAATAATGAGGAAATCATGTCTGCTATTACTGATGCTGAAGGTAAATATGATTTATTAATAGATTGTACACAAGGCAACTTCGTAAGAGCTATGACAGAGGGTTATGTGCCTTCTGAAGAATACTTAGGGAAATCTGATGGAGAACCTAAAGAAATAGATTTTTATTTAGAGAGAAGCTCTATAACAGCTGGGTTTGGAGATGATTTAGCCAAATTATTACAGTTAAGTACTATCTACTTCAACTTTAATAAATATGACATTCGTAAAGATTCTGAAATAGAGGTTGAGAAAGTAATCGCAGCCATGGAAAAATATCCAAGTTTAAGAATCAAGGTAAATTCACATACGGATAGTAGAGGTAAGGATTCCTATAACCTTTGGCTTTCACAAAAAAGAGCTGAATCTACTGTAAATTATATGGTGAAAAAGGGAATAGCTAAAGAACGTTTGGATGGAGAAGGTTTTGGAGAGACAAAACTAATTAACAAATGTTCCAATGGCGTAAAATGTTCTGATAAAGACCATGAGTTGAACAGACGATCAGAATTCATTATTTTAGAATAAAGTTTATTTTACATAAATTAGGAAAGGCAGCTATTTTAATAGCTGCCTTTTTTTGTTAAAACATCATTGTGTAGATTGGTATTTAATCGATAGGGTGTAATGTTTTCAGGTGTTTAGGCGTTTTTGTAAATCTGCTTACATTGGATAAAACGCCAGTTACACCTACATTTTAGGTCTACACAACAATTTTTCTCATAGCAAATTAAGTACAGATATATTTACCTAATAACTGTGTCAATCAATTCTGTTGACTAATATGATGAGTTATTTGTAGGTACATAGGATGTTGTATAGCCCGATAAAATTCTTTTACATTTTAGTAGCAATGCTTCTTTTGAGCACAGCAGGTCTAAAAGCGCAAAATATTGTGGTTAACCCGTCAACTGATCTTCCAACTGAGGTCATTGCGTGTGGTGATTCGTCTACATTTCAATTTAGGCTCTATGGTACCACTGGATCGGATGAACAAGTAAGTGTTCAATTGCCTGCCCAATCAGAGTTTGTGGCGTTGGTATCTCCTGTTGCAGGGGTGTCAGTAGACGCCACTAATCCTAAAAACCCAATATTTACTATTGCTGCGCCTCTTATCGGAACGATAAGTTTTATAGATATATCCTATACGGTTCAAACAGGTTGCTCAACAATGGTAGACCCTGAAATTGAACACACGCTCATTAGTAATCCTTCTATTTCTACAACGGTTGATTATCCATCAGTTTTGTATTCTTCTTTGGAAGTAGATAATGCTATTATACCCTTGTCCGCATCTTTACGTGTAAAAGAAACTCAAGATTTTACATTTACAATTGGTAATGATCCAGTAAATAATAATGCCTACAGTAATAATGTGGTAGCTTATATTCAACATTCTGATAATATTTCTCTAACTTATAATGGTACAGGAATTTTTTCTTTAGGTGCTGTAGTTGGTGGTATTGTTACAGATACACTTGAATTAAGTGCTGTTGAAATTTCTACAATTGGTGATAACGATTCGCGCTTCGAACAAAGTGAAAATATTTCAGTGACTGTAACCGCTGAACTTCTCAATTGCCCATCTGGAGCGGGAGAAACCATTACTTATCAAGCAGCTTATGGTGGTTGTATTACAGGTGCCAACGCATGTGAATCCGGTAATACTTCTACGTCCGGTATTGCTTTAGCTTCAGGAGCACCTGATTTGTATACTAGAGTCGTTAAAAGAGCTTGGCCAGGACTAACTACTACCGATACCGCTGAATTCTTATTACGAAATGATGGCACAGGTGCTGGAGACATTTATAATCTTACGCTTGATTTAGGTTTTAGTAATGGAGGTGCGACCTATATTCCCGTTGATTATAACATTTATACTTGGTCAAATTTTAATGTAGATGGGACATCTTTTGCCAACCAAGGAACAGAAGGAAGTTTTGCCGATTTTCAATTGACAACAGATCCTGATGGGGCTGGAGTAGGTTTGGAAGATTTAGATGGAGATGGCTTTTTTGATGATTTACCAGTCGGAAACTCATTGGTCTTAGAAGCAGAACTAGCATATAACTATCTATTAGATTCCAATAATGATACAGCTTGTGATCGCATGAATGCAGGTTATTCAATGGTACGTTGGGCCTACGAATATAAAGATCAATGTGGTAATTCAACAAGCTTGAATGTGCCTAATAATGGATTGAATACGTGGCGTCCTTGGAGTTTTTACAACACGCAGTCAATTGCAACAAATATAAATTCATCTAGTGGAAGTGCTAATTTTGGTCCAGGAGATACTTTCGATTTTTTTATAAGTACTTCAAGTAGCCAAACGCCAACAACTACAAGTATTCCGGGAATGCACTGGGAAGTACACTATACTTTACCTCCAGGTATCATACCCAATGGGAACGGATTATGGGAATCGGAACCTTTTGATTTAATTAGTTTTAATTCAGGAACAGGAGTTGCAATATACTCTTCTATTTCTGCACCTACGTATGGATATTTAATTAGTAGAAATCCAAAAATTCCATTAATGGTCGATCCAGCTTGTTCAGGTAGTTTTGCTGGAGGTATATCTTACGAATATCATTTAAAAGGTGATTCCACATATGAACCTGTTCACATTTGTGAAGATGGTCCTACCTTTACAGTCACCTGTCCAAGTAGTGGACCAGCGGTTTGTGTTTCTAATTTTTCTCTAGATCGTACTACTTTAGGGTATACTGATATGACTGAAACTACGCCAATTCCGGCAAATACATCAGGTCTTCGCTTAGATCATGTACTTGAGGGTGATATGGTTAGATGGCATGTTGAGATTGATGTAAATGAAACAAACCTTTCTTCTGCTAAAGCACTGCTGGAATATGATACGAATAACTGGTTTGGTACACAATCGGATGGTGGTATAAAGACAATACAAATTGAATACCTTCCTAGTGGTGGAGGCACATCAACAATATCAAATAATCTAGATCAGTATTCTTATGTTCAGAATAATGCAGGAAAAAGCAATCATTCGGTAGATATATTGGGTGGAGATTTTTCTACAATAACACCGGGACTTGGTGATAGATATATTATAGATGTAGATTTAAAAGTTTCTGAAAATAGTTCTATCTCCTATACTAGGTATATGCCTATGACGGGAATTTTGGCTTCTTCTCCTGTAACTTCTGCTGCTAATCCGACTGAACATACTTGTAATTTTCTTACCGAAGAGTTTGGGGTCTTAGCTTATAAAGATGTACCAACTACACAAGTAGTACAACAAAGTTTAACCATTGACGGTTGTAATGAGTTTGGAATGGGAATACGGTTTCATCATGCAACCTATTCTGTATTAGGTGACCTTTTCCCTAATGAATTTCGAAATTTTGCCATACCTAAAGTAGTAGATATTCTAGTTCCAGTTGGAGTTGATTATGTATCTGGAACCTCCAGTTATAGAGGTTATGGAGAGTTTCTACATGATATAGCAGATCCTGTTATTACCTATAATGCAGAGCCAGGCTTTCATAGGTACAGCTGGACGAATGACGGCTCTTGGTCAAAAGAAAAAGCTTCCGTTAGCTACGCAATTAAAGACGTTAATTTTAATGTTGTTGCAAATTGCACTATTGAAGATTGGTCTTTTTCCGATGAAAGATTGGGTATTATTGTTTTACCAAGTACCGAGTTTGAAATTTTCAGAAATGTAAGTTTACCGGGAAGGTCTATCAATATGGGAAGATCAACCAACGTAAGAAATACACAATATTTACCTCTAAGTTATACGGTTAGTTCACCTACACCTACAATTTCTACAAACACGCAGAACGCAGAATGGGTGGTTGATATAAATAATACAACCTCCGGTGGGGCTTTTTTGCAGAATACGTGGATTGCTATAGAAATTACAAATAACAATATTGTTCCAACACTTTGGGATAGCACAACAGAAATACCCCTTATTGGATATGGTACTGGAAAATATTGGGCACAAGTTGGAGACATATCTAGCTCAGGTAAACAATTAGAAATTAGATCTAACGATTTTACCGTTTGTGGTACGGATAGTTTTGATATCCGGGTTGGACAAAATTGTAGTCAGTACCCTACCGATCCTGATACGGGTTATCCTTTAGGCAATTCTGGTAGTAATTACAATTGTAGCGAGGAAGTGATTCAACTTTCATTAAGTACCCAAGACCCCTCTATTAATGTAACTACAGCTCTTGGTGTACCTCCAGCTACTTATGATTTCTGCGATGTTGTACCGTATTCAATAGACGTGAACAATGCCGCCAATGGCTTTGCTTACGCCTTGGCTGCAGATATTAAATTGCCTGTTGGTATGGTACTCGATAATACTTCAGGGGTTTTGACTTATGATGCAGTAGATTATGCAATAGGTTCAGGTCTGATTCTTTTTAATGCGGGTACAAATACATATTCAATAGATATTTCTGCAATTGTTGGAAGCCCAATAAGTGGTGCCAACGGATTACCAGGTGTATCTGTTCCGGAGCCTAATGAATTTAAGGTGAATTTTGAATTGTCATTTACCTGCGATTATGTATCCGGTAGTAAGATAATTACGCAAATAAATGCGGAGTCTGGTTGTCAACAAGCCATTGACCCTAATGATGGTCAGAGTGAAATTAAAACCAATCCTGTAAATGTTACACAAGTACCTTCTAATATTGATTACGATATTTCGGTCACTTCTGATGATAATGCTATTCAAGCATGTAATGAAACTGAAGGTATTTCGGTAGAAATTACCAACCAGGGTATTGAAAGTGATGGCGATATTGAATTTGTTGTGGCTACAATTGACGATGCATTTAATTATGTAGCAGGTTCGTATGTAGCAGGTACGAATGGTCCTTCTGCAGGACCAACAGTATCAACCGATCCAGTAGCGGGCACCCGCATATTAAAATGGCAAATTCCCGATGGAGTAGGGGTCACTTCTCTTATTGCCTTCGATTTTGAAATTGAAGTTGTTTCACCTGAAGATGTGAGTTGTCAAAATTATGATTTAAACGTAGCTACTAGAATAGAACAAAGTATTGACTGTTCAGGATCAGGTGGACCAAGTTGTCCGGTAGTTCAAAGTGTTACGGCGCAGACTGATGAAACAATTTCTGTCGAAAAATCTACCTTACTAATAAGTTCTACGTCTACAGCCGCAATGGTAAGTGGTAATGATCAGAATGTTAGTGCCAATTTTTCAATTGAAAACACATCTAGTACTGTTATGCCAACTGGTACTATTGTTTCAGCGTATTATGATGCGGATACTAATGGGGCCTTCTCTGCTGGAGATATTTTAATAGGCACTAAAACGATGACAGTTCAGATTCCAGCAACAAGTTCGGTTAATGGGACTATTGACTTTATTACATCCCCAGACAGGGTTTGTAATATATTGCTTGTAATTGAATCATCAAATAACTCATGTGCTTGTGTAACTTCAGAAACAGAAATGATTTCGCCTTCAAGCCTTTCTGGCTTAGCTGGATCTGATGTAACGGTTTGCGAAGTGTCTGATTCTATTCAAATAGGTCAAACCTCAAATCCTAATTATAGTTATTCGTGGGCAGGTGCAACAGCCGCTGAAACTGCCTTTTTAGACAATATAGGAGCTGCACAGCCTACTTTTACATATTCGGGGGCTGATATTACAATTATAACCAATTTAATATATACGGTTACCGTAACACTTCCTAATGGTTGTATCATGTCTGATGACGTTCAGGTAAAAGTCTACCCATCACCAAATCCTACCGTTAACCTTACATCATCCACTTGTAATTTAGATAATGGAGAGATTAACTTTACGTTTCCTGATAATTTAAATAGATCATCTATTGAGTTTAGTTTGGATAATCAAGCTTCTTATCAATCCTCAGTACCGGATAATAGCGGATCTGTTACGTATTCAAATTTAGCCTCTGGTTCGTATCGTTTATGGGCGCGATGGGGCAATAACCAATGTCCCATAGATTTAGGGGAACATGTCATTTCTGAAATTCCTGAATCTACGATAGACACGCAGCCTATATATCAATCTGTATTTGTTAATGACAACGCCATTTTTACGGTGAATTCGACTAATGCAGATATGTTTCAATGGCAAGAAAGTACAGATGGTGGAGTTACTTTTAATAATATCTCTAATGGACCTGATTATTCAGGTGCTCAAACGGCTACCTTAAATGTTATTGCAGTAGACTTAACTCAAAATAATTTTCAATATAGAGTTTTAGTTTCGAGTAAGTTGACTACTTGTGCTGCCCAAAATTCAAATGCAGCTTTGCTTACAATTAAAGTTAAATCTGTGATTACCAATAGACGAATTACGGTTAGGGTCAAGAAAAATTAATTTTTTAAAAGTAGGTAGAATCTTATAAAATTCACTACTTATGTAAATTATTGGTAACTAAGTAGTTGAGTTTGTTTTTTATTCAGACATCACTATTAGTGCTCTTCACAACAATATGTTTCAACTGGTAGATGTATAGCGTAATATTGTAACTGGGGAAAAGTGTTTTTAAACAAAAAGCACCTCCTATTATAATATAATCATTTACATGATTAGATTTTTACTAAAAACTAGCTTCGCTTTTAAAGTTATTTTATCAACTGTGATTATATTTTTAATGACAGTGGAATGCTTTGCCCAACCCTCTAATGATGATTATGCAAACGCAATAAATGTATCGTCCCTAATAAATACTTGTTCTGCTGATGCAGCTTACACTACAGTAGGTGCTACACCTGATTTAAATGCTGGAAGCAATTGGAACAATGGCGGTCCGCTACATAATGTATGGTTTAGTTTTGTTGCTACTACAAATCAGATAAATATTACTGTTGATATTGGTGGGACTAAAGGAAGCCAGGCTCGTACTCAGTTAGCGCTATGGGAAGCTGATGGTATTACTGAACTTACTAGTGATAATTACTACCCCGTTTTTACTGACGTTGACGTTGATGTGGACTATATAGGTTTAACCGTAGGAAATACCTATTATATCTCTGTAGATGGTTTTAATAATTCTTCTCCAGGTACATTTACGCTTTGTTTAAATGATGCAGTAAATTATGACTTTTACGAAGGGGCAATTGATGTAGATTATCTAATTAATAACTGTTCAAACGATGCTGAGTTTTCTACTGATGGAGCAACACCAGATAGAAATGCTGGCCTATATTGGGATAATAGTGGCCCAGTACAAAACCGCTGGTTTAAGTTTACGGCACCAAATACTGATCAGTTTAATGTAACTGTAGATATTGGTGATGTGGCAAACGGACCAAAAGGAAACCAGTATAGAACACAAATCGCCATTTGGGAAGCAGATGGTACTACCGAGGTGAGTAGTACAAGGTATTCAAGTCAATATGCAAATGTTACGCTTGGGGTTCCAGGATTAACTGCTGGAGATACGTATTATATTTCTATAGATGTTACCAGTGAATTTTCGGCAGGTACTTTTACCTTATGTCTAGATGCAAATGATAAGCAAGGCAATATTGTAATTAACGAAGTACTTTTTGACGAAACAAGTTCTGGAGCAGAAGGAAACGATGAATTTATAGAACTTTATAATGCAGGAATTACAGCTGTTGATTTAGCAGGGTGGAAATTGATGGATGGTAATTTATTTGTAGTTGATGAAATTGATTTTTCTGGGAGTATTACAGGTAATTCAGATCCATTTTTATTTAGTTGCAGTGGTTCGCAAATATGCTCAGGGTCTACCATATTACAACCGGGTGACTACGCGGTTATATGGGTTGGTTCTCAAAGTACATCAAAAAATGCACCCAATGCAACATTTCAGGCTTGGTTAGACAAAACATCAAAGCTGAACAATACTGGTGATGACATATGGTTGTATGATTCTAATACAACCTTGGTTGATTATATAGCTTATGGAACAAATAGTGGAATAAACCAACCACCACTTCCTGTTATCTGGAATACTAGTGTTCAAGCAACATTAGATAACGCAGGAGATGGACAATCCATAAGTTTAAGTCCAAACGGAGTTGATGGTGATAGTTCTGATTGCTGGGAGCCTACAACAAGTGCTCAAGCATCGGGTAGGTGTAGTGGTTATTTACCAACATATGATACCGATACCTCAGCAAGAATAGCAAGCCCTGGTGGAGATAATAATGATCCAGATACAGATAAAGATGGTATTTCAGATTCGGTAGATTTGGATGATGATAATGATGGTATTTTAGATGAAGACGAGTGTTTACGTACGTCAAATTTAGTCGGCAACGGAGATTTTTCAAATTGGATTTTCTATTCAGATGCTAATAACCCTGGTTGGACGGGTAGTGGAAACCAATGGAATTTAGACGCAAATAGAGCTTGGTTTCCTCAATGGAACGGAACCGGTACAGCATCATTCTACCAAACAATTAATGTATCTGCAGGCAGTGAAAATAGTATAACTTTTAATGTAGGTGCGAATACTAGTTACAATAACGAAGTTGCCTTAAATGTTTTAGTTGATGGCGCCACAATGTTCTCAGAAACATCAAACCAAATAGTAGCAACTAATGGGGGGCAATCTCAAAATGGGAACGCTACTTCAAATATGGTCTCAAGAACTTTTGTTTTTACTCCAGTATCAAATACAATTACATTAAGGTTTGATGGTATTTCTACATCAGGAAATCATGATATGATGTATGTTGATAATGTAATTTTAACTACGGGCTGTTCTGATTCAGATGGAGATGGTATTCTTAATGTTTTCGATTTAGATAGTGATAATGATGGCATTTACGATGTAGTAGAAGCCGGTCATGATGAAGGAACACATACCGATGGTAGATTAACAGAAGTTGTTGGCTCAGATGGTGTGCCTGATTCCGTTCAAGATGTAGGACAAGAGGATAGTGGTGTGGTGAATTATACAATAAGCGATTCAGATTCCGATAGTATGCCGGATTTTATTGAATTAGATAGTGATGGAGATGGTTGTAATGATGTAATAGAGGCTGGTTATAGCGAGAGTAGTACAATTTCAGGGGAATTGTCAGGAACGGGATATGACACAGTTACGGGAGTAGTTGTAGATAATTCAGACGGCTATACTACACCTTTGGATGAAAATGGTAATTCCGTTTATGATTATAGAGAATCTGGAGTTGCCCCAGCCATAACAAATCAGCCGGAAGATGTATATGTAGTACAAGGTGCCGATGCCACTTTCTTGGTAGAAGCTACTGGTGGCAATCTTAGGTATCAATGGCAACTTAGTATTGATAATGGACTCAGCTATACTGATATTTCAGGTGCAAACAATAGCAGTTATACTATAACCAATGTCCCTGGCTCGTTAGATGGCAATTACTATAGAGTGGTGGTTTCCGATTTGTCTTTTAGCTGTATTTCAAGAACCTCGGAAAGTGCTATTCTAATTATTTTACTCGATAATGATAATGATGGTATTGCCAATGCTAATGACTTAGATGATGATAATGATGGTATTCCAGATGAAGATGAATTAAGTTCGGCTGCTAATAATTCACAGAGTGATTGTACAGGAGAAACCTTATTAGATTTCAGTGCAACAGCAAGCTTAGTTTCTGGTACTGCACTGCAACAAGGTGCAGTATATAGAATACCAAACATTACTACAGGCATTGATGCTTTGGTAACCATAGCTCAAACGAACAATGCAACGGTTGCTGCTTTAGATAATAATGACTCAGAAGCAAATGCATTTAGACCTCAGACTTCTTTCAATCTGGCCAACGTGGGAGATGTTGGTTATATTGAATATACTATCCGTTTTGTAAATAGTGGAGGTACTACACCGGCAGTGGTTGAAAAGTTCTTCATGAATTTTAATGATATTGATGGAAACAGTAATTATGCAGAGCAATCGTGGAGCGATAATCCAACGAACTATATTGTTTCCGATCCAACAGAACTCACCATGACCATAGATAACTCTTGGACGGTAGGTACGTCTGGAACAAATGAGTATGATGGTGCTGGCAATAGTAATCCAGAAGTGAATTTTGGTGTAAGTTATAACTCCAAATCAGAAGTTTCAATTCGTGTTGGTGTTGTCGCTAGATCGGCAGGAGCATCTGCTGGAGGTAGGCAACATAATATCGAATTTAGTTGTTTGACTAATTATGAAAACCCTACAGTGTACGGTGTTGACTCAGATTCTGACGGCATTCCTGATTATCTTGATTTAGATAGTGATAATGACGGTATTTATGATGCGGTAGAAGCGGGTCACAATAGTCCACATGTTAATGGTGTTGTGAGCGGAAATTATGGTGACAATGGTCTTGCTGATGTAGTTGAAACTTCCGCTGAAAGCGGAACTTTGAATTATAGTATAACTAATACTGATAGTGCTGAAAACCCAGATTTTTTAGATACGGATAGCGATAATGATGGGTGTAGTGATGCTAACGAAGCCTACGCAGATGCGAATGCGGATGGGGGAGATAATGAGTATTATGATATTGGATCGCCTCCAAGTATAGATGCAAATGGTCTCGTAACTGCAGCTTCCTATTCGGTTCCACAAGATATTGACGGTAATAGTAGCTATGATTATCAAGAAGCAGGTGCACCTACAATAACAGAACAACCTGCAGATATTTCTATATGCCCCGGATGTACTGGTAGTTTCACTATAGTTACAACAAATACGGATACATTTCAATGGCAGTTTTATAATGGCAGTAGTTGGGTAGATTTGACAGATACGGGTATTCATTCAGGCACAAATACAACTACTTTAACGATTACTAATGTTACTCCTTCCGATAATGGAAACCAGTATAGGGTTGTTATTTCAAGTTCAACTTTTATATGTGCGAGCGAGACATCCAATACCGCTATTTTAACAGTTGCCGCCACTTCAGTAATTACCAATAGAAGAATAACCTATCGAGTAAAAAAGAATTGATTTTTTTAGATAGAAACCTTCTTCAGTTTTTGATACTATTTCCGAGTGTAATACAATCGTTTTAGATTGGCCAAAACAATTTAAATTCTAAATAATAGCAGATGTTTTTTGGCTTTGCTGACTACAAATAGAGAGTTGTATTTTATCGATTAGGTGTGTGTTTTAGTAGTAATTCGGTTTTGTTTTATAAACAGTGACACTGCAAAACATACCAGTGGTACATACATTTTGCATTTACACAACAATTTTTTCAGTAGCCAGCTTGCTGCCAATACATTTGTGTGTTATTAAGTCTGTTCATGTAATACTCAGATTTTTAAAGTCATACATAGGAATTATAAATGCTCTTAAACCCTACTAAGTTTCTTTTTGTATTAATTGCGCTGCTGTTCTCATTTCAGCTGGTTGCACAGGAAACCTATTTGGATACTTTTACAAGCACTTTTTACGGAAGTAATGAAGGAACTCAAAATTTTAGTTCTGATTGGATAGAGCAAAATGATGACGGTAATGCCTGGGGTGGTCGTATACAAATTACTGGTGGTCAGTTACGTTTTAGAAATATGGATAGTAGTTATATCTATAGGTTTGTGCCTTTAGCAGGGGCTTCATCCGCTACCTTAACTTTAGATTATGATGCCAATTCTGCAGGAGGTGAGGCAATAGACGTGTATATATATAATGCAGATACTAATCAATGGGGTTTTGTTCAAAGAATTAATGGTGGAACAGGTTCGTTAACCTATAATTTAACGGCTGCCGAAATCGCTTCTAATCCTGCTATCATATTCTATCGTGGTGATACAAATTGGCAAAACAATGATACCATATTTATTGATAATGTTCAATTTTCTGCAACATTTGGTTCAGAAGTACTTGTTGATGACGTTACTGTAAATGAAAATGCTGGTACTGCAACCTTCACCGTAAGACATGGTGGTAGTGCTGCTAGCGGACCTTACAGTGTTAATTATACAACAACTAATATATCTGCAACCGCCGGTCAAGATTATACGGCATCAAGCGGCACCTTAAATTTTGATGGAACCATTTGGGATACGGAAACTATAACTATTTTTATAACCGATGACACCATATTTGAAGGCGATGAAACCTTTAGTTTTTCTTTCACTTCAACCTCAGATCCCAATGTAGATATTACAGATACGGCCATTGGTACAATTTTAGCTAATGATGCCTTAATTATTAACGATGGGGGCTCTGCAACTACTTGTGATGACATATTTTTAGATTCTGGTGGTATAAGTAATTATTCCGATAATGAAGATTTGGTGTATACCATCTGTCCTGATACTGCGGACAATTATACCCAGGTAAATTTTGACCAGTTTGATGTTATATCAGGTGATATTCTTTATGTGTATGATGGTAATAATACCGGAGCCACTTTAATAGGGCAATATGATAATGATAATGTACCAACACAAATTTTTGCAACCAATGCTAATGGATGTTTAACATTTAGGTTTACGTCTAACAACAACACTACTGGTAACGGTTGGCAAGCAACTGTTAGTTGTTCTCCTCCAGGACCAAAGATTGTGGTAGAAGATGTATACGTAGATGAAGACTCTGGTAGTGCTATTTTTACCGTGACCCATGTGCGTGACCGTCATGGCTATAGTTGGTTTTTTGGCTTTGTTGAAACTCCGTTTACCGTAGAGTATATGGTAAGTGATGGTACTGCAAATAATGGTAGTGATTATATTTCCGTAAACGGTACACTTACATTTACAGGAGAAGTGGGTAATGTTCAAACCTTTTCAGTACCTATCGTAGATGATGGAGTACCAGAGTTAGTAGAATTTTTTACTGTTGGATTTTCTGATGCAACAGCCCAATACGCCACTGTAGATTATAGTGACACTGCCAATGGTTATATAAATTCTCAAATTTTAGCCAATGATCCATTAACACTATTTCAAGAGTTTGATGGGTATTATGATTATTCTACAACAGGAGGTTCATTAAGAACAAATGATAACAATACGGATGCTTGTTCTATAACAACATCATCATCAAATACATTGATTGCGCCTATACCAAACACAGGTACTATTAAAAAGGCATATTTGTATTGGGCTCATTCAAGTACAGTAGTTGATGGTAGTGTAACTTTTGAAGGACAAACTGTTAATGCAAATTTTCAGTATCAAACAACACTTACCAATAGAAATTTTTATGGCTATGTTAGTGATGTCACAGATATTGTAGCGGGTGTAGCAGATCCGTCTACAAATGTTTTTGATTTTTCAGGTTTATCCGTAGATAACTCAAATACCTATTGTTCATCGGCAACTGTATTAGGAGGTTGGACACTATTTGTTTTTTATGAAGATCCTAATCTTCCTGCGGTAAACATTAACCTATATCAAGGTTTTGATGGTTTAAGCAATGATGGTAATTCATTTACACTGGATAGTTTTTATGCAATTGCCGGTGCAGGAGCAAAAGCTTCATTTTTATCATGGGAAGGAGATTCAACTTTAGATGGTAATAGCTCTGGTACTACTAATCCTAACGGGGAACGATTATCGATAACGAATCAGGCAAATCAAGATTTTACTTTATCCGGAGATGGTGGTCAAACAGGGAATAATGCATACAATTCTACCATGTATGATAATACTACAACACCAGATTATAATGTAAATACAACATATGGCGTTGATTTAGATACGTATGATATTTCTACTTATATCTCTCCTGGAGATTCTCAGGTAACTGCAAATGTAGATGTTGGTCAAGATTTCCTGATATCTGCGGCAGTGGTATTGAAGGTACCTTCTAATCTTATTGCGGGTACCGTTTTTGAAGATGTTAATTATGGTGGTGGTCAAGGTAGAAATATGACCGATGCCAATGGTGTGGGTATATCTAGCGCTATTGTAGAATTATACGAAAGCGATGGGACTTTTGTACGAAGAACAACTTCAAAAGTTAGTGGAGATTACAGTTTTGGAGGTATGGCAGATGGAGATTACTATGTAAAATTGGTAAACTCTACAGTAAGATCAAATAGGGATAGTGGTATTAACTGCACAACCTGTGTTCCTGTACAGACTTTTAGAACGTATGGCGAAGTTTCAAATATTATAGAGGTTTTAAATGAAATAGGTGGTGCAGACCCCACGGCTTTTAGTGATTCGGCATTAGGCGTATTTGATGATTCCCAAAGTTTATCTTTAGTTAGTATAGCCAGTAGTGGTGTTGCAAATATTGATTTTGGATATAATTTTAATACAATCGTAAACACGAATGTATTTGGTCAAGGTTCATTAGAACAATTTATTTTAAATAGTAATACATTAGGAGAAGCAGGTCTGGATATAGAATCTAATTCAATCTTTGACCCGGCCGCAGGAGAAGATGTCTCAATTTTCATGATACCACCCACAGGTGATTCTTTTGGCAGAACCGCAGATGTTAATTTCACAAATGGTTACTTTGATATTGAAATTTCTAAAAATGATCCTCTATCGGTAATAACAGGTAGTACTACCATTATAGATGGTAGAACGCAAACAGCATATTCTGGTGATACAAATACAGGTGTAGTGGGTTCAGGTGGTGATACGGTAGGTATTTCCAATGCTATATTACCAACATATGAAAGACCGGAAATTCAAGTTCATCGAGAAGATGGCGACGTTTTCATTAATGAGGGTGATAATGTGATCATAAGAAATTTAGCGATTTTTTCAGATAAGTCTTCAGCCATAGTTGTAGAAGATGGTTCAATAGAAATTACCCAGAATTTAATTGGCGTGAATGCATTAGGTAATAATTCGGGAGATATAGATGTTGGTGTAGAAAATAAAGATGGGCAAATTAATGTAAATGGAAATTATCTTGCAACAATTTTAGAATCAGCAGTATTAATAGATGGTGGTAGTTCAAGTTTAATTCAAAATAACCATTTTGAAAATAATGGTAGTTCACCATGTGATGACGCTATTTTACTGGAAGATGGTTCAGGTGTAGTTATTCAACAAAATCTAATAGAAGCATCAGCTTCCACTGCAATTGATGTAGAAGATAAAGTAACCGGTGTTGTAATAACAGAAAATTCCTTAACAACTTCAGGGCAAGATGGAGGTGATTGTCAAGGAAATCCACAACAAATGGCAATTAAGATAGAAAGTGATGATTCATCTATTTCTAATAATATTATTTATCAAAATGGTGGCGCAGGTATTGCAATTGTTGACGGTACATCAAATTTAATAAGTCAAAACTCCATTTACGCAAATGGTACGGCTGTTGATGCTTTGGGTATTGATTTAAATGATGATGGTGTAACAATCAATGATTCAGGAGATAGTGACAATGGTCCAAATGGCTTGTTGAACTTCCCCATAATTACTGGGGCGTATGTTTCAGGAACAAACTTGATAGTAGAAGGATGGTCAAGACCAGGAGCAACTATAGAGCTGTTTGCTACAGATATTAATGAAGGTACGGCAACTATTGGAGATAATACACTAGGATTGACATATGACTACGGAGAGGGGCAACGCTACCTTAATACTATGGTAGAAGGCTCTGCTTCAGATTTGGAATCAAACAGTACTACCTATACGGACGAAGACAATAACACAGACAATACTAATAAGTTTAAATTTAGTATTCCATTGCCTTCCGGTATATCGTTAGGAAAAACGATAACTACAACGGCAACTTTAGCCAACTCAACATCTGAATTTTCCCCATTAAGTACGGTCAAAGGCTATACCGTAATTACTAATAGAAGAATTACATATAGAGTAAAACCTAACTAGTATTTTCTTTTTGCTTGAGCTCGATTAAAGAGCTGAAATTATCTTCTAGGTCAATAAAAATTAATGTTACACTTAGTGTCAAAAAGGACGCATTTCAACGATTTTATTTTGAGGTGTATAGTTCGTAAGTCAGTTCTGTTATTGAACTTATCGACGAGCGACACAAGAAAAAAAAACACCAAGACCTCAGCTTTCTCTACCTATACAATAGGAATTAACACTTATACAACAATTATTTTCTGTTGCTAACTCTAAGGTTAATTTTGTAAAGTGTAATTGGATCATATTCAATCGAATTGATTCTACACAACCCAAAAACTGAATAACTTAACCAAATTTTGACATAGGTTTTTTTTAAAACCAAATGGCATTTAGGAAGTACCAACCTCCTCTTCACCATACCAAGAATGTACTCAAAAAGTACAATGTCCCGGGTAAGATTTCAGCTTTAATTTTAGTTTAAAATAGTTCGCTACTTGTAACGATTGTTCAAGTAGCTATGAAGAAATTTTGAACAATATGATTTTAAGTAAAGTAATGGTCATGAAAAGAATAATTACACTCTTAGTTTTCCTAATCTCCGGATTAACATTTGCACAGACTACGGTCAGTTTAGAAGACCAATGTAATTGCGAGGTGTTAAGCGGAACAGATGTTACCGCTCCAGGGTTACCTACTCCTGCAGGAGCGGATATTGGCGATATTTATGTCAATACCGATACTGGAACGATTTATTTCTGGGATGGCGATTCTTGGGAGTTGACCTCTTCCGATGACCAACAACTTCAAAATTTCACTTTTGATAATGTAAGTGGAGAACTTTCTCTTACACTCGAAAATGGAGGTACAGCAACAGTTACCCTTCCGGTAGAGACCATAACTACCTTAACGGGAACGGCTGCATTAGGAAATGCTATTGGTGTTTATGAAAATGAAAACGGTGATTTAGTTACGATCAATGAAACAATTACTACTATCAGTGATGCTGGTGATGGTAACATTACGCTAACCAATGAATCAGGAGCAACAGTAACCGTAGCCAAATCAGATATCACGGATTTAGGGGGCGGTGTATACCAGTTTACAAACGGTGATGGTACGGATGTGACAATAGATACCAATGGCATGTCAATAGACAATGTCATATTAGGTAATCGTATTGCAACGGTTAATGAGGCAGATGGTTCAACAACCGATATCAATGAAACAATTACGAATATTACCGGTACTTCAACTAGTGGAAATGAAATAGGTCTTTATGAAAAAGAAGACGGAACAACGGTTTCCATTCAAGAGAGCATCGTACGAATAGAGGAAAATAATGATGGTAACATCACTTTAGTAAATGAAGCCGGAAACAGTGTAACCGTAGCTAAATCAGATATCACGGATTTAGGTGGCGGTGTATACCAGTTTACAAACGGTGATGGTACGGATGTGACAATAGATACCAATGGCATGTCAATAGATAATGTCATATTAGGTAATCGTATTGCCACGGTTAATGAGGCAGATGGTTCAACCACGGATATCAATGAAACCATAACAAGTATTACCGGTACTTCAACTAGTGGAAATGAAATAGGTCTTTATGAAAAAGAAGACGGAACAACGGTTTCCATTCAAGAGAGCATCGTACGAATAGAGGATAATAATGACGGTAACATCACTTTAGTAAATGAGGCCGGAAACAGTGTAACCGTAGCCAAATCAGATATCACGGATTTAGGTGGCGGTATATACCAGTTTACAAACGGTGATGGTACAGATGTGACAATAGATACCAATGGCATGTCAATAGATAATGTCATATTAGGTAATCGTATTGCAACGGTTAATGAGGCAGATGGTTCTACCACGGATATCAATGAAACAATTACGAATATCACCGGTACTTCAACTAGTGGAAATGAAATAGGTCTTTATGAAAAAGAAGACGGTACAACGGTTTCTATCCAAGAGAGCATCGTACGAATAGAAGATAATAATGATGGTAACATCACTTTAGTAAATGAAGCCGGAAACAGTGTAACCGTAGCTAAATCAGATATCACGGATTTAGGTGGCGGTCTTTACCGATTCACCAATGGAGATGGAACCGATGTAGATATCAACACGAACGGCATTGCTATTACGGATGTTGTTGCCGGTAATTTAATTGCTACGGTAACACAAGCCGATGGAACGTTTACGGAAATAGACGAAACCATAACAAATATTACCGGTACTTCAACTAGTGGAAATGAAATAGGTCTTTATGAAAAGGAAGATGGAACAACGGTTTCCATTCAAGAGAGTATCGTACGAATAGAGGAAAATAATGATGGTAACATCACTTTAGTAAATGAAGCCGGAAACAGTGTAACCGTAGCCAAATCAGATATCACGGATTTAGGTGGAGGTGTATACCAGTTTACAAACGGTGATGGTACGGATGTTACCATTGACACCAATGGTATGTCAATAGATAATGTCATATTAGGTAATCGTATTGCAACGGTTAATGAGGCAGATGGTTCTACCACGGATATCAATGAAACCATAACAAATATTACCGGTACTTCAACTAGTGGAAATGAAATAGGTCTTTATGAAAAAGAAGACGGAACAACGGTTTCCATTCAAGAGAGCATCGTACGAATAGAGGATAATAATGACGGTAACATCACTTTAGTAAATGAGGCCGGAAACAGTGTAACCGTAGCCAAATCAGATATCACGGATTTAGGTGGCGGTCTTTACCGATTCACCAATGGAGATGGAACGGATGTTGACATTAACACGAACGGCATTGCTATTACGGATGTTGTTGCCGGTAATCTAATTGCCACGGTAACACAAGCCGATGGAACGTTTACAGAAATAGATGAAACGATTACAACATTGTCCACAGCTGATAGTGTAAACTATACCTATACATCAGAGAATGGAACGCCAACGAGTTTTGATGGTACTGATGACCAAGAAGCAACGGAAGTCAACTTGACGACTCCCTTAGATGTGGATGGTGATAGTGTAGATGAAATAACAGTGGAAGAAGCTATTATTGATTTGGCAGCCAACGCCAGCGATAATCAGAATTTAACCGGTGCAACTTTAAGTGAAACAAATCAACTTCAAATAGATATAGAAAGAGGCACCTCCACAAGTGTTGACTTATCATCACTTGTAGAAACAGTTATTGCTGGAACAGGTGCTATTTCAGTAGCTGATGACGGAAATGGAAACTATACGGTTACTTCTACCGATCCTGATGAAGATGAAACGAACGAACTTACTTTAATTGATAGTGGCGCACCAGTAGTAACACCATCAAATGCAGGGGTAACTTATGTTGATGATGTTGCGGGACAATTATATGTTTTTGACGGAACAACTTGGCAGCAAGTCGGAGGTAGTGCAGCACCAGATGCTGATCCAGACCCAAATAATGAATTACAGACACTTACTTCTACAGATGGATCGGTAACGCTAACACCTTCAGGTAATGATTATGATCTTTCTGTGGCTGTTGTAGATGGTACGGAAACAAAAGTTGAATCAGGTAATGCTAATGTTACGGTAAGTGGAGATGGTTCTACGGCCAGTCCATATCAAATCAGTAGTGTTGATTTAGATGAGCAAAATGCTACCGAAGTTCTTTTAGATGCGCCTTTTGATGTTGACGGAGATACGGTAAACGAAACTACAGTTCAAGAAGCATTAGAAGATTTAGCTACCAATGCTAGTGATAACCAACAGGTAAGTAGTGCAGTTGGAACACCAAACGAAACAGTAGATATCGATTTAGAACGAGGTGGTTCTACTACTATAAATATCCAGGATGCGGATTCAGATGCCACAAATGAGATTCAAGATGCCACGGAAGTAGCTTTGAATACTCCTTTTGATGTAGATGGAGATACAGTAAATGAAACTACAGTACAGGAAGCATTAGAAGATTTAGCTGCGAACGCAAGTGATAACCAACAAGTAAGTAGTGCAGTTGGGACACCAAACGAAACAGTGGATATCGATTTAGAAAGAGGTGGTTCTACTACTATAAATATTCAAGATGCCGATGCCGATGCCACAAATGAGATTCAAGATGCCACGGAAGTGCTTTTGAATACTCCTTTTGATGTTGACGGAGATACGGTAAACGAAACTACGGTACAAGAAGCGTTGGAAGATATAGCTGCCAATGCCAGTGATGATCAAACGTTAAGTACGGATGGTAATCCAGGAAATGTTAGTATATCAGAAGGAAATGCAATTAATTTAAATGTAGATGATGCCGATGCAAACGCATCAAACGAAATACAGACATTAACATCAACCGATGGTTCGGTAACATTAACACCTTCAGGTAATGATTATGACCTTTCTGTAGCTGTTGTAGACGGTACGGAAACAAAAGTTGAATCAGGAAATGCTAATGTTACGGTAAGTGGAGATGGTTCTACCGCCAGTCCTTATCAAATCAGTAGTGTTGATTTAGATGAGCAAAATGCTACCGAAGTTCTTTTAGATGCTCCTTTTGATGTTGACGGAGATACGGTAAACGAAACTACGGTACAGGAAGCTTTGGAAGATTTAGCTGCCAATGCTAGTGATAACCAACAGGTAAGTAGTGCCGTAGGAACACCAAACGAAACGGTAGATATCGATTTAGAACGAGGTGGTTCTACTACAATAAATATCCAAGATGCCGATGCGGACGTAACTAACGAACTTACTTTATTGGGTAATGGTTCTCCAACAGTTACACCAAGTAACAGTGGGGTTACTTATGTAGATGAGGTTGCGGGACAATTATATGTCTACGATGGTACTACATGGAATGCAGTAGGTGGTAATGCATCACCAGATTTAGATGGTGATCCAAATAATGAAATACAGATAATTACTTCTACGGATGGTTCTATTACAGTTTCTCCTTCTGGTAATGACTATAACCTTTCAGTTGCTGCAGCCGATGGTTCTGAAACTATTGTAAACGGAGCAGGCATCAACGTAGTATCTGGCTCTGGTACATCTACTGACCCATATTTGGTTACAGGTACTGAAGTTGATGGAGACATTACGAATGAAATACAGACATTAACATCAACAGATGGTTCGGTAACATTAACACCTTCAGGTAATGATTATGACCTTTCTGTAGCTGTTGTAGATGGTACGGAAACAAAAGTTGAATCAGGTAATGCTAATGTTACGGTAAGTGGAGATGGTTCTACGGCCAGTCCATATCAAATCAGTAGTATTGATTTAGATGAGCAAAATGCTACCGAAGTTCTTTTAGATGCGCCTTTTGATGTTGACGGAGATACGGTAAACGAAACTACAGTTCAAGAAGCATTAGAAGATTTAGCTACCAATGCTAGTGATAACCAACAGGTAAGTAGTGCAGTTGGAACACCAAACGAAACAGTAGATATCGATTTAGAACGAGGTGGTTCTACTACTATAAATATCCAGGATGCGGATTCAGATGCCACAAATGAGATTCAAGATGCCACGGAAGTAGCTTTGAATACTCCTTTTGATGTAGATGGAGATACAGTAAATGAAACTACAGTACAGGAAGCATTAGAAGATTTAGCTGCGAACGCAAGTGATAACCAACAAGTAAGTAGTGCAGTTGGAACGCCAAACGAAACCGTAGATATCGATTTAGAACGAGGTGGTTCTACTACAATAAATATCCAGGATGCCGATGCCGATGCTACAAACGAAATACAGGCATTAACATCAACCGATGGTTCGGTAACATTAACACCGTCAGGAGATGATTATGACTTATCTGTCGCTGCTGCCGATGGTTCCGAAACAGAAGTAACCGGAGCGGGAATCAATACAGTAAGCGGAGACATTAACATCAACCGATGGTTCGGTAACATTAACACCGTCAGGAGATGATTATGACTTATCTGTCGCTGCTGCCGATGGTTCCGAAACAGAAGTAACCGGAGCGGGAATCAATACAGTAAGCGGAGATGGAACTTCAGCCAGTCCTTATGTGGTTACCGGAACGGAAGTAGATGGAGATATTACGAATGAAATACAGACATTAACATCAACCGATGGTTCGGTAACATTAACACCGTCAGGCGATGATTATGATTTATCTGTCGCTGCTGCCGATGGTTCCGAAACAGAAGTAACCGGAGCAGGAATCAATACAGTAAGCGGAGATGGAACTTCGGCCAGTCCTTATGTAGTTACCGGAACTGAAGTAGATGGAGATATTACGAATGAAATACAAACAGTAGCATCAGCGGACGGTTCTGTGGATGTTGTGAGAACGGGAGACGATTTTGACTTGTCAATAACGATTCCTGCGAACAACGATAACGATGCAACGAATGAATTTCAGGATTTGAGCTTAACAGGTGACAACCTTACTTTAAGCGATGATCCTACCGCTACGGCGATTGATTTGAGTCCTTATGCGAATAATGATACGAATGAAATCCAGACAGTGGCATCAGCGGATGGTTCTGTAGATGTAGTGAGAACTGGAGACGATTTTGACTTATCCGTAGCTGCTGCGGATGGTTCCGAAACAGAAGTAACCGGAGCAGGAATCAATACGGTAAGCGGAGATGGAACCTCGGCCAGTCCTTATGTAGTTACCGGTACGGAAGTGGATGGAGATATTACGAATGAACTTACTTTTGTTGATGCAGGTACACCAGCAGCGACAGGAACTACAGGAACAAACACTGGAGAAACATATGTAGATACTTTAACAGGACAATTATATGTTTACGACGGTACAACTTGGCAACAAGTAGGAGGAAATGCGAGTCCAGATGCGGATCCAGATCCAAACAATGAAATTCAAACAATTACTTCAACCGATGGTTCGGTAACGTTAGGTCAGACAGGCGATGATTATGACTTATCTGTCGCTACTGCCGATGGTTCCGAAACAGAAGTAACCGGAGCGGGAATCAATACAGTAAGCGGAGATGGAACTTCAGCCAGTCCTTATGTGGTTACCGGAACGGAAGTAGATGGAGATATTACGAATGAAATACAGACATTAACATCAACCGATGGTTCGGTAACATTAACACCGTCAGGCGATGATTATGATTTATCTGTCGCTGCTGCCGATGGTTCCGAAACAGAAGTAACCGGAGCAGGAATCAATACAGTAAGCGGAGATGGAACTTCGGCCAGTCCTTATGTAGTTACCGGAACTGAAGTAGATGGAGATATTACGAATGAAATACAAACAGTAGCATCAGCGGACGGTTCTGTGGATGTTGTGAGAACGGGAGACGATTTTGACTTGTCAATAACGATTCCTGCGAACAACGATAACGATGCAACGAATGAATTTCAGGATTTGAGCTTAACAGGTGACAACCTTACTTTAAGCGATGATCCTACCGCTACGGCGATTGATTTATCCGATTATAGAGAAACAGTAGTTGGTACAAACGATATCACAGTAACGGATAATGGATTAGGAAACTTTACGGTTGATTATGTAGATGGGGATAAGGATGATCAAAACGAAATAGAATTACCAACAGGTGGAAATAACGGACAAGTACTTTCAACTGATGGTACGGGCACTTATAATTGGATTGACCCCGACTCTGGCCCACAAGGTATTCAAGGAGAAAAGGGTGACCAAGGAGATCAGGGCATCCAAGGTATCCAAGGAGAAAAGGGTGACCAAGGAGATCAGGGAATCCAAGGAATTCAAGGAGAAAAGGGTGACCAAGGAGATCAGGGCATCCAAGGTATTCAAGGAGAAAAAGGTGACCAAGGAGAACAGGGCATCCAAGGTATCCAAGGAGAAAAGGGTGACCAAGGAGATCAGGGCATCCAAGGTATCCAAGGAGATCAGGGCATCCAAGGTGTCCAAGGAGAAAAGGGTGACCAAGGAGATCAGGGCATCCAAGGAATTCAAGGAGAAAAGGGTGACCAAGGAATTCAAGGAATTCAAGGAGAAAAGGGTGACCAAGGAGATCAAGGCATTCAAGGTATTCAAGGAGAAAAAGGTGACCAAGGAGATCAGGGCATCCAAGGTATCCAAGGAGATCAGGGCATCCAAGGTGTCCAAGGAGAAAAGGGTGACCAAGGAGATCAGGGCATCCAAGGTATTCAAGGAGAAAAGGGTGACCAAGGAGATCAGGGCATCCAAGGTATTCAAGGAGAAAAGGGTGACCAAGGAGATCAAGGCATCCAAGGAATTCAAGGAATTCAAGGAGAAAAGGGTGACCAAGGAGATCAAGGCATCCAAGGAATTGAAGGAGAAAAAGGTGACCAAGGAGATCAGGGCATCCAAGGTATTCAAGGAGAAAAAGGTGACCAAGGAGATCAGGGCATCCAAGGAATTCAAGGAGAAAAGGGTGACCAAGGAAATCAGGGCATCCAGGGAATCCAAGGAGAAAAGGGTGACCAAGGTGATCAGGGCATCCAAGGTATCCAAGGAATTGAAGGAGAAAAAGGTGACCAAGGAGATCAGGGCATCCAAGGTATCCAAGGAGAAAAGGGTGACCAAGGAGATCAGGGCATCCAAGGAATTCAAGGAGAAAAGGGTGACCAAGGAGATCAGGGCATCCAGGGTATCCAAGGAGAAAAGGGTGACCAAGGAGATCAAGGCATTCAAGGTATTCAAGGAGAAAAAGGTGACCAAGGAGATCAGGGCATCCAAGGTATCCAAGGAGAAAAGGGTGACCAAGGAGATCAGGGCATCCAAGGTATTCAAGGAGAAAAGGGTGACCAAGGAGATCAAGGCATTCAAGGTATTCAAGGAGAAAAAGGTGACCAAGGAGATCAGGGCATCCAAGGTATCCAAGGAGAAAAGGGTGACCAAGGAGATCAGGGCATCCAAGGTATTCAAGGAGAAAAGGGTGACCAAGGAGATCAAGGCATTCAAGGTATTCAAGGAGAAAAAGGTGACCAAGGAGATCAGGGCATCCAAGGTATCCAAGGAGAAAAGGGTGACCAAGGAGATCAGGGCATCCAGGGTATTCAAGGAGAAAAGGGAGACCAAGGAGATCAAGGAATCCAAGGTATCCAAGGAGAAAAGGGTGACCAAGGAGATCAGGGCATCCAAGGAATTCAAGGAGAAAAGGGTGACCAAGGAGATCAAGGTATTCAAGGTATCCAGGGGATTCAAGGAGAAAAAGGAGACCAGGGTGACCAAGGAATTCCAGGAGCAACAGGCCCAGCAGGTGATCCAGCAACAGATGATCAAAATCTTACTAGCGCTGTTGTTGTACCTAATCAATCGGTTGAAGTACAAATTAATAATGGTACAAATACAACAATAGATATTAGGGATGCTGATTCTGATGCAACGAACGAATTACAGGATTTAGAATTAACCGGCTCAACTCTTACATTAACTAATCCTGCAACTTCAGGAAATAGTGTTGATTTAAGTGGATTAGCTGATCATGACTGGTATGAAGTAGGTGGTACATCTGCTCCAGACGCCATAACCGACAATATCTTTACGGAAGGAAATGTGGGTATTGGTACAACTACTATAACAAATAATAGAGCTTTAGATGTAGAGGGTAATGTTGAAATAAATGATTACCTATACATGAACGGTAAGAATACTTTGAGGGCAACTGACGATAATTATTTGCGTATTAATTGGAGTAACGACTATGTCTTAGGAACATTTTTTAATGGAAATGTAAGAATGTATGATGGTTTGGTTGTAAATGAAAGGGGAGCAAATAGTGATATGAGAGTTGAAGGAGACACTGAAACATTTTTATTATTTACAGATGCTTCTTCCGATGAAGTAGGTATTGGTACCAGTTCACCAGATGCCAGATTAGATGTAGAAGGTGGTACAGTACGTTTTTCTGATTACGGATCAAATGCTATAACGGGTACAGCAACTTCACTACTTGGAGTTGAGGCTGATGGTGACCTTGTTGAAGTGAATTCATTAAAAGCTTCTAAGATTTTCTATCCACCTTCTATAGAAGTAGATGCTTCTACAAATGGTACGGGAAGAACTATAGACTTACACGCTCAATATGTTGCTCAATATGGTTCGCCTATGGTAGCTAGTGTTTCTGCACCAGCAGCTATTCCAACATACACTAATACAGAGTTGTATTACTACGTAACGTTTTATGATACAGCTGTGTTTGCTAATGTAAATGTAAACGCTGCTGGTGTTATGACGTATGATGTTATTGGTCAGCCAGCTAGTTACAACTCACTAATCAATGTAGTTTTTGTAGTAAAATAATCTAACGATAACCGATCGATTTGAAAGCAAAGTCTACATATAAAAAGCTTGTCCTCAGTATAGTATTTACTATACTGGGACTTGCAGTATCTAACGCTCAGTATTTATTAAGGGCTCCGGATGATACAGCAGAAGAGACCAGAACCAATTTTCGTTGGTATGAGGCACAGGATACAAGTACGATTTTAAGTACGGACCCCTTCTTAGAGGTGAATGATCAAGGAATTTATTTTGCAACCTATGATGGTACTTTATGTGGTAAGAATGCAACCAGCTATTTTATAGTTACCAATTGTAATTCGCCATATAATGAGGTTACTTTAGATATTAGCGATAATACAGATAACCTTTCTGCGGGAGCGACCGTTAGTTGGAATCCTCCTTTGCCAGGTGATCAAAGTGCACCAATGGTAATTGCAACACAAGATGTGGAGCGCTATATAGCGACTATTACCAAAGCAGGAAATAATAAAAATTTACCCAGTTTTACCGTGGTCTGTATTGATGAGTCTGCTATTCTTGTTGATGATTTTGTTACAGTTGATGAAGACGATTCCGTTGTGGTCGATATTTTTAATAATGATAGTGAACTGCCTACCGAGGGTAATCTTACGACTACCGATCCGGCCAATGGTTCGGTAAATATTGATAATAACGGAACACCTAACGACCCTACCGACGATATTGTAACCTATATTCCTGACCCAGATTATAACGGTCCGGATACGTTCAATTATACCATCTGTAATGTTTTTGGAGATTGTAGTACGGCTACCGTTACAGTAGATGTGCTTCCTATCTTGGATACTATAGATGATAGCGTTGCAACTGCAGAAGACACGCCAATTGTATTGGATATTCTTGCAAATGATAATGATATTCCATCTGTAGGAACCTTAACAACAACTGACCCATCTAATGGAACATTGGCATTAGATGATGGAGGAACACCTAATGACCCGTCTGATGATTTGGTAACCTATACACCTAACGAAAATTTTGATGGTACGGATTCATTCACCTATACCGTTTGTGATACCGCAGGTAATTGTGATACCGCTACAGTTACTATTTTGGTGACTGATGAGGTTGATCTTGATATGGATGATGATGGAATCTTAGATAGTTTTGAGGACTTGAATTTAGATGCCGATAACGACCCAGCAACCAATCCTACGGATACAGATAATGATGGTGTGCCAGATTACCTAGATATAGATAGTGATGATGATGGTATTCCTGATAACGTAGAAGCCCAGACAACTATTGATTATGTAGCTCCGAGCGGTGTAGATTTAAATGGTAATGGTGTAGATGATGCGTATGAAAATAATGGATTATTGGGCATTATTCCAGAAGACACAGATGGCGATGATTTACCGGATTATGTAGATGAGGATAGTGACAATGATAACATTCCAGATAGAATAGAAGCACATGATCACAACAGAGATGGTATTCCTGACGTTGTATTAATTGGTTCTGATAAAGATCGTGATGGTCTTGATGATGGCTATGAAGGAGAAACTACGATTGATCTTGATGTCAACGATGAAATAAATGACCCTTATAATGATTTACCGAACACAGATGGTGACGGAGAATCTGATTATAGAGATACAGATGATGATGATGACGGCATCCAGAGTAAGGATGAGGATATAAATATTGATGGTAATTACGCCAATGATGATTCAGATGGTAACGGAATACCTGAATATCTAGAGCCAAATGCAGAAGAAGATCCTATTGAAGTATTTAACGTGGTTACGCCTAATAATGATGGAGCGCATGATGTGCTTACGATTAAAGGCTTAGAGAAATACCCAGATAATTCAATTAAGATCTATAATAGATGGGGTGTTTTGGTCTACACTACACAGGCCTATAATACCGAAGGAAATGTATTTGACGGAACCTCTCAAGGAAGAGTAACCGTTGATGCAGATAGAAAACTACCGGTAGGTACGTACTTCTATATTTTAGATTACAAAGATGCTAAGGGTGAACAACAATCACTTTCAGGATACATATATATTAACAGATAGCAGTAACGATGATCCCAAATCTCAGAAAAACCGCTCGTAAACTTGGTGTAATGCTTGCCCTATTATTTATGGCAACAACTCAAAACGCCATAGCTCAACAAGATTCCCAGTATACGCAGTATATGTACAATACTGTAAGTGTAAATCCCGCTTACGCAGGTTCAAGAGGACATATAAGTACGGCCCTTTTGCACCGTTCGCAATGGGTAGGTCTTGATGGAGCACCTACAACGCAGACGTTTAATATACATTCGCCTATAGGATATAGAGGTGTAGGTTTGGGTGCATCTATTGTAAATGATAAAATTGGACCTACTTCTGAAACCTACATAGATATAGATTTCTCCTATACCGTTTATACTTCTTCTGAAGGTAGACTAAGCTTTGGATTAAAGGGTAGTGCGCATTTACTAGATGTTCGTTTTTCAGAACTGAATCAATTTACTACGGATAACAGCTTACAGAATGATATAGAAAATAAGTTTTCACCCAATTTTGGTGCAGGGGTCTATTATCATACTAAAAAGTTTTACGCAGGTCTTTCTGTACCTCGAATTTTACAGACCCTTCATTTTCAAGAAGGCTCTGACCCAACTACTGCACAAGAACAAATGAATTTTTACCTTATTACAGGATATGTTTGGGATTTGAATGATAACACAAAATTTAAACCCACCTTGTTGACCAAATTGGTTACAGGTGCACCCTTGCAAGTAGACATTTCTGCTAACTTTATGTTCAGTGAAAAATTTATTCTTGGGGCAGCTTACCGTTGGGATGCGGCAGTCAGCGGCATGGTAGGTTTCAATATTTCTAACAAATTCTTAATTGGTCTTGCTTACGATCGTGAAGTTACCGAACTGGGTAAAGCGGTCTTTAATTCAGGTTCTTTTGAGGCTATTTTACGATATGATTTCATCAGCACAAAAGGTAACTTAAAATCACCTCGTTTCTTTTAAAATATTTCTTCACTAAGAATAAATTTTAAAATTCTGCAATCTTTTTTCAATTGCAATAACTGGCTTTTCTGCATATTTTGACGATTGTAATTAGTTTTCGTATACCCTATAAATAAAGGCTTCCATAGGATATTACCTCTTTCACACCTTATTTAGACCGTTTCACAACAAAAGTTGAAATCTAGGAGCTGCTTGCTCTTAATTTTATAAGTTCTTAGTCTGTGATTAAGTGGTTTGTATAGATATGTTCAAAGGCTAATTTTAACAATATTAACAAGAGATTTTCGTTAAAATAGTCCAACCAAGCAGCTTAGTATATGCACGTCAAACGAAAAAGAAATTTTACGTTTTTTGGAGAATACCCTAGATATTTCGGTTTTCTGCTATTATTCGTTTTATTTATGGGGCAGTCTTTATGGGCACAACCTGCAAACGATGCTATAGCGAATGCTACCCCTCTTTCAATTAATGGCTGTTCTGCAGATGCGGCTTACAATACTTTAGATGCTACCCCAGACGGGGTTGCGGGCTCATGTTGGCCTGCAGGTCCCAACGCCAATGTGTGGTTCAGCTTTGTAGCAAGTGCTACTGGAACGGTACAGATAAATTTAGATCGTGGAACTATAATAGGGGACATGACCGGCGATATGCGGTATGCGATGATGGCATTATGGGATGCCACGGGTACTACGGAAATTGCATGTAGTTCTTTTACGACCGTTAGCGATGATATTTCAATATTACAAAGTGGATTGACCCCGGGAGATACCTATCTTTTTTCCGTTGATCGTCGTTATCCGACTTCGGGAGGAGCGGAGACTTTTAAACTTTGCCTTAGCGATACACCAACTTATGATTATTTAGAAGGAGCATTAAACATAGATTCGTTTATGAACGGTTGTTCTGCCGATGCTATTTTCTCTACGTTGGGAGCATCCGCAGATAGGAATGCCGCTTCCTGTTGGGGTACAGGTCCAAATAGAAACGTTTGGTTTGAAGTTACAGCTCCAGTTACAGGAAATATAGAAGTAAAACTAAATACAGGCGATGAAAAAGGAACCTTGCAGACTGCTTATTTAGCTTTGTGGGATAGTACGGGCTCCATTGAATTGGGATGTAATAGTTACAGAACAGGGCGCGATTATGATGATATTTCCCTTTTAGCAACGGGTTTAACTCCTGGTACTTCTTACTATGTTTCGGTAGATAATAGATACATACATGCCTTAGATACTTTTTCATTATGCTTGAGCGATCAAGCTACCGATGATTATTATCAAGGAGCAACAGATGTAACTGGTTTTATTGGAGGATGTTCTCCGGATGCGGCCTATACAACACTAGGTGCTACTTTTGATAAAGGCACAGGTTCTTGCTGGTTAGATTTAGTAAACCACAATAAATGGTTCAGTTTTGTGGCGCCTCCATCAGGTAGAATAGAAGTAAACCTTGATAGGGGAGGTAGCAAAGGAACCTTGCGCCATGCTTATATGGCTCTTTGGGAAGCTGATGGCGATACGGAATTAGCGTGTACTACCTACTCGGACCCAGAAGATGATTTAAGACTTAGACACTGGAGTTTAACGCCGGGAGCAACATATTATATTACTGTAGATAACAGATATATTACTACTACGGATACATTTACCCTTTGTTTAGATGACATGAGTGGTCCGGATACTGACGGGGACGGTGTAGAAGACGGTGTAGATCTTGATGATGATAACGATGGTATTTTAGATACGGTTGAAGGTTGTGAGAATACTGATATTTCAGGAACAGTTGGTATTGGTAATGCTATTACCGATACAACATATCCACTCGTGGGAACAGATATTATGTATACTGTTAGCAAAGCGGCAAGTACAAATATCTACGCCTATGATGCTGGCGCAAACGGGCATGGTATTCGCATAGAAGGCCAAGCAGGTGATACGGGAAGTTTAACTTCAACCTATAGTACGCCTATTGAAAACGTCTTTTTTAAGATGACCGATTTTGATAACAATACTCAATATACAATTGAAATTTATGATGATAGTAATGTACTTTACGATTTAGATTCGGAAGGTATTATTTTAGTAGGTTCTGGAATTACTCAAACAGGGAATGACTTTGAGGCCGGTTCTGTAAACTCAGACGGAGATGACCCTGCGGATGATGTTAATGGAGCCATCTATTTTTATTTTGAAAGACCTGTTAGTCGCATTGTGCTAATCTTTAATCACCCATCAACTTCAACCACACGATTTATTCAACCTACTTTTTGTCTAGCGGATTTTGATAATGACGGTATAACCGATCATAAAGATTTAGATAGTGATGGCGATGGTATTCCGGATAATGTAGAAGGGCAGACTACATTGGGTTATATTGCTCCAAATACAGATAGTGCAGCTACATTTCGCAGTAACGATGGAGTTAACTCTGCATATTTAGGCGGAATCACTCCTGAAAATACAGATGCTACGGATAATCCGGATTATTTAGATCTTGATTCTGATAATGAAGGTGGAAATGATATTGCGGAAGCAGAATTAACACTTTCAGGAAACGATATAGATAATGATGGCCTTGATGATAATATGGATGCATATACTTCAGGTTACGATGATCCGGCTGGTACGATTGATAATCCTTTGAGCAACCCTATTGCCTTACCGGATACTGATGGGGATGCAAATACTGGTGGGGATGTAGATTTTAGAGATGCTACTGATGATCGTCTAGATTCCGATAATGATGGGGTAGTAGATGTTGTTGATTTAGATGATGATAATGATGGTATTCCAGATATTCATGAACAAGGTAGTATGTTTGAGTGTACGGAAACCTTTTTGGTAGACGGTGCACACACAGTTAACACGCATACCACAACTCAAATAAATACAACTTCTTCTGGCATTACGTGGGATTTGCAGACATTGAACGGTATCACATTAGATACCTCCGTTAGTCCAGATTTTAATAATACGGTGGCATACCCCGTAAGTGCAGAATTTCAAGGTGCTCAAACGCATATGATGATGGTCATGAATACGGATCGTAATGTGGGTCAGCATGCTACTTTGACCATTACATTTCCTAATCCAGTTAAAAATCCTACCATTTATTTTGGGAATCTTAAGTCATCGCCTGGTATTGGTAGACGTAGTGTCTATTATGAGCTGACAAATGTGGGGGTTGATATGGATGTGGTATACACAGATGGAGATTTTTACGTAGCTGATAGCAGAATAGGAACCTCATTCAATAATACAAGTACCCGAGGAACGGGATTGGTTCGTTTTAATGGGGTATTCAATGCATTGACTTTTACCTTAGGTCACTTTTCTAATGTTAATGAAGATGGGGAAATCAGGACCAATCTGAATTTAGGGTATTATGATTGTGTTGATACGGGCTTTTCTTCAAACGCAGATGCTGATAATGACGGTATAGTTAACTCATTAGATTTAGATAGTGATAACGATGGTGTTTACGATGCTGTAGAAGCTGGGCACAATCAACCGCACACAGCAGGTCGTTTAGACGGGACAATTGGTGCAGATGGTATTCCAGATGTGGTTAGACTTACACCGGATTATTCATCAATTAATTATGATATAGCTGAAAGCGCCGATGATTCAGATCTTAATCCTAATTTCTTGGATTTGGATAGTGATGGAGACGGTATTCCAGATAATGTGGAAGCTCATACCACTTTAGGATATACGGCACCTAATGCAGATGATGCAGCTACATACCTTACCAACAATGGTGTAAACTCTGCTTATTTAGGGGGTGTTACCCCTACCAATACAGATGCAATAGACAACCCTGATTATCTAGATTTAGATTCTGATAATGAAGGTGGAAATGATATTGCAGAGGGGGGAATAACGCTTTCCGGAAACGATATAGATAATGATGGCCTTGATGATGCTACGGATGCGAATACTACCAGTTATGCAGATCCAGGAGGTACAATAGACAATCCTATAACAGCTCCGGTACAGCTTCCAGATGAAGATCAGGATGTAAATACAGGGGGTGATGTAGATTTTAGAGATGCTACGGATGAAAGACCTGATAATGATACGGACGGTGTTCCGGATGAAGTAGACCTTGATGATGATAACGATGGTATCTTAGATACAGACGAAAATATTTGCGGGAATATTATAACGGGCCAAAATATAAGTTCCAATCTGAGTACTTTACAAAATGCTAATACCACCCTACAAGCTGGTATTAAATATATATTGGATATTGAAAACGTATCAACTGGCGGTATTCTTACTGGAGTAGCTGTTGATGGTCCTTTCATTGGACAAACGATTAATATTTATTTAACGAACACAACTAGTGGAGGGGCAACTCTTAATGGTGCAACGGCTGTTTATAATTCTGACTTCACTTATAATGCCGGTGATTCTGCGGTAACAGGTGGTTTGGTAAATAGAGGCTTTTATGTTTTTTACGGTATTATTGATGCTAATGCAAACGGCACTTATGAAGATGGTGTAGATGAGTTATTAGGTCCTGTGGATCCTTTAGTGGCCAACAGTATTCCTGTATCAACTACCACCGGACCTTTATATTTCTATTATAATGATGGAATTTATGGAGATAATTTAGCGAGTGTAGACTATGGTATAAAAGTAGAAAATTGCGATACAGATGGAGATGGTGTACCTAATACATTAGATTTAGATTCGGATAATGACGGAATTTTTGATGTAATCGAAGCAGGTCATTCACAACTAGATACTGATAATGACGGCCTAATAGATGGTTTACCAGCAGATTTTGGTGCTAACGGTTTGTTTAGCGGAGTGGAGTCTGATGATAGTCAGGCGGCTACAGTTACCTATACCATTACCGAAAGCGCAGATGATACAGATACTATTCTAGACTTTTTAGATTTAGATAGTGATGGAGATGGCTTGCCAGATAATGTAGAAGCGCAGACAACTACAGGTTTTATTCTTCCAAACGGAACTGTAGATGTTAATGGCGTTGATACAGCATATCCTTCAGGCATAGTCCCAACTAACACAGACGGTACGGATAATCCAGATTATTTAGATACGGATTCTGATAACGAAGGAGCAAATGATACTACAGAGGCCAACATAACCTTAACAGGAAATGATACTGATAATGACGGATTAGATGATGTAACGGATGCCACTGCAGATTATACAGATACTAGTGGAACAATTGACAATCCACTAAACTTCCCGGTTGTTTTGCCGGATGTAGATTTAGATGCAAATTCTGGTGGCGATGTAGATTTTAGAGATACTACAGACGATAGAACAGATACCGATAATGACGGTGTTCCCGATGCCGTAGATATAGATGATGATAATGATGGTATTTTAGACATAACCGAATGTGGTTTAATTGTAGGTGAAGTTTTAACAGGTAATTATTCAAATTCTGTTACGGGTAGGTTCACCAGTATAAATTCATTTGTCTCAGACTTTACGGTATCTACAACACCTTGGCCAGTCAATCAAAATAATACTAATATTACAGAAGGGCTTCAGTTGGTGTTTAATCAAAATCCAGATACTCCTGGAATTGGGGATCATACCATTCAAAATATAACCTATGAAATTCAGTCACCAGTAAATGGTGTTATGAAGAGTATAAAAATAGGAAGTGCAGCCCCAGGTTCTGTTTATCCAGCAAACAATGCTCCAAAGGACATGACTATATCCTGGTCTTCAGGTGCGGGTTCGGCAATTTTGTATGATCCTTTAAATGAAATAACTAACTTCTCGGATGGTCAATTGGTACCAAACAATAGTACATTACATTTAGATATGACTCATCTACCGCAAGATGATGTTGAAAGTTCTCGATGGAATTTAACTATAGATTTAGCTACAGCCACTTTTCCATTAACGCTAATTTATGATGTTACAAACGGAGAAGGATCTGTTCGTTACGAAGGAATGGGGGTTTGGCCTCAAATAGATTGCGATTTTGATGTAGACTCTTTACCAAGTGCTTATGATTTAGATGCCGACAATGACGGTATTCCAGATAATGTAGAGGCACAAACAACAATCGGTTATATAGCTCCAAGTGGAGTGGATTCAGACGGGAACGGTTTGGATGATGCTTATGAAATTTCTCCAGGTTCAGGAGAAGGAATAACGCCAACAAATACAGATGGCGCAGACAATCCAGATTATTTAGATTTAGATTCTGATAATGATAACGTCAGTGATACAACAGAGGCACGCCTTAGACCAAGTGGTGTAGATAGTGATAATGATGGTTTAGATGATGCAACAGATGCCACTTCCGACTATACAGATGTTGGTGGAATTATCGATAATCCATTAGTAGCACCTGAAATATTACCTGATGTTGATATGGATGCGACTACAGGTGGTGATGTAGATTTTAGGGATCTTACAGATGACAGACCCGATAATGATAATGACGGTATAGTAGATGATGCAGATTTAGATGATGATAATGATGGTATTCTTGATACAGACGAAGGTTGTGGTAATTTCATTATAAACGGCTCTTTTGAACAAGATGATTTTAGAGATCCTGTTACTTTTCCTGACGGATTTACTGGTTCAAACGGAACTTTTATCGGTACAACCTATAATACGAATACCTTGTCTGCTTGGAACTATACGCAAAACTTAGATGGTTGGGTTAATAGCGGTTCGTTCGGGACAGCTACTTTTGCTCCTGCCATTAATGGTTCTCAATACATAGATATTGTGGGGAATAATAACGTTACCGGTGGCGTATCTAATGAATTGACGCAAACAGTAGATTTAATAATTGGTGAAAGTTATACTTTCTCATTTTACTGGGGAGAAGATATAGGACATCTAAGTGGACAGACCGTAACTTTAGATTTTGATGTTATAGACTCTAATAGTATTGCTATTCTAGATGAAACTTTAACAACCATAGCTACTGGTGAAGTAGGGGGCTATTCAGGTCCAAAAAACTGGTTTTATGAGGAACGTACTTTTATAGCAACTACAACACAGATTACGGTGCGGTTTTCGGCTCAACCTTTTGGAGCTAATACTGGGTCTGGGGCAGCTTTGGATTTAGTTAGCCTTAAATATAGTTCGCCCGGAGCATGTAGGGATACAGACAATGATGGTGTAGTAGATGCATTTGATTTGGATAGTGATAATGATGGAATCTATGATGCGGTTGAAGCAGGTCATGGACAAGCACATACAAATGGTGTTCTAAACGGTGTTTCTGGTACAGACGGTATTCCAGATAGTGTTCAGTCTGTTGTAGATAACAGAGCTGTAAACTATACTTTGTCAGAAAGTGCCGATGATACGGATACTATATTTGATTTCATAGATTTAGATAGTGATGGAGATGGTATTCCTGATAATGTGGAAGCACAAACTACTATAGGTTACATTCTTCCAGATGCAACTGTAGATGCCAATGGTGTTGATACAGCCTACACTTCAGGTCTTGTTCCAACAAATACAGATGGCGCAGACAATCCAGATTATTTAGATACGGATTCTGATAATGAAGGAGCAAATGATACTGTAGAAGCCAACATTATTTTAACAGGTAATGATTCTGATACCGATGGTTTAGATGATGCTACGGATGCTACAATAGATTATTCTGATGTTAGTGGAACAATAGATAATCCGTTAACGGGGCCGGTAATTTTACCGGATAACGATTCTGATGCAACTACTGGTGGCGATGTAGATTTTAGAGATGATAATACCATATTATTGCCTTTCTCATGCGATGAAAGCTTGTATCTAAGTCAACATGAAACAGCTACGGCAACTACATTTTATGATATAGAATCGTCAACAAATCCTTTCACGATTTCTCCAGTAGGAGATAACTCGCACGGTATTCAATACAATGCCATGGGGTACAATCCAATAGATGATTTTATTTATGGGATAGAAGAAAACAGTAATACGCTAATTAAGATAGCCGCAGATGGAGTAACTATTAGATTGGGAGCTATTACAGGATTACCAAGCGGTTTATACTCTTCAGGAGAAATAGATGACAACGGTAATTATTATGTACAATTAGATGGTCCTTCGTCAATTGTTTATCAGATTGATATACTTACGCAAACTGCAACGGCAATAAACTTAGACCAGACCATTGTAGCAAATGATTTTGCATACAGTATTACAGATAATCTAATTTACTCCGTACAGCAAACAGGAGCAAATGCTGGAGCACTGATTACCTTAGATGTGGCAACGGGATCGGTAAGAACAATAGGAAGTACCAATAGCTTAACTTTATTTGGAGCTATGTACGCTAGTAGTACAGGAGAAATATATGGTAATTTAAATACGGGAGGATTCTATCAGTTTGATGTCCTAACGGGAGAACGTACACTAATTTCATCATCAAGTGCGGCAACACACAATGATGGAGCGCATTGTGTTACGGCAGCTATTATTTTTGAAGCCAATTTGTCGGTCACAAAAACAAATGGAACCACAACTTATGTCCCAGGAACGGATACCACATATACAATTGTGGCGAGTAATAATGGTCCGTTTGGTGTAATCGGAGCTTCGGTAACGGATACGCCAACAGGCATTCCAGCTGCAAACGTTTCCTATTCAGCTGTAGCTTCTTCAGGAAGTACTACTACAGTTTCTGGAACTCAATCCGGTGTAATTAATGATATAGTTAGTTTACCGGTTGGAGGTACAGTTACGTATACTGTAACGGTTAGTATTCCTACAACTTTTACGGGAGATTTAACCAATACTGTTAGTATACAAAATCCTGTAAATTCAACTGACCCAGATACAACAGATAATTCTGCTACGGATATTGACACACTAAATAATCCAGATGTAACTATTGATGATGCAAGTGCTATAGAGGGTGATAATGTTTCCTTTCCGGTAACTTTAAGTAATGCTAGTGCAACAGATATTACGTTAACGTTGACATTAACTAATGGTACGGCAGATGATGCAGATTACACCACTACTGATATTCAAGTGACAATACCAGCAGGAACCACGACTATTAATGTAGATGTACCAACTACGGATGATACTATTGACGAATCTGATGAAGACTTTACAATAGCAATTGCTAGTGTAGATGCAGGTACAGTAGGCGATACATCGGATACCGCTACAGGTACGATTATAGATAACGATGGTTCACCAACAATAATCATAGACGAAGCTAGTGCTATAGAAGGTAACAACGTTTCCTTTCCGGTAACTTTAAGTAATGCCAGCACAACAGATATCACCCTAACATTCATTTTTACCAATGGTAGGGCAGATGATGATGATTATACAACTAGCAATATTCAAGCAACTATTCCGGCAGGTACAACTACAATTAATATAGATGTACCAACTACGGATGATACTTTTGATGAATTAGATGAAGATTTTACAATATCAATCTTAAGTGTAGATGCAGGTACAGTAGGTGATACATCCGATACCGCAATAGGAACTATTATTGATGATGATGACAGCCTAGATATAGATAGTGATAATGATGGTATTATTGATAATGTTGAGGATTTAAATGCAGATGGAGATAACGACCCAGCTACTAACCCTACAGACTCAG
Source organism: Zobellia nedashkovskayae (assembly GCF_015330125.1). Lineage (NCBI taxonomy): Bacteria > Pseudomonadati > Bacteroidota > Flavobacteriia > Flavobacteriales > Flavobacteriaceae > Zobellia > Zobellia nedashkovskayae. The sequence continues at coordinate 2,678,845 of NZ_JADDXR010000002.1, forward strand.
ACGGTGACGCATATCCAGATTATTTAGATATTGATAGTGACAATGACGGTATACCGGATAATGTGGAAGCACAGACTACAGCTGGTTATATTGAGCCAAATCTTGTAGATGCTAATAATAATGGATTGGATGACGCCTATGAGAGCGGGACGGACTTAGGTTTGGTTCCTGTAAATACAGATGGCGAAGATCAACCAGATTATTTAGATTTAGATAGTGATAATGATAATGTTCCAGATGCAATAGAGGCTCACGATCAAAACCAAGATGGTTTAGCAGATGAGACGTTCATAGGTTCGGATAAAGATAACGATGGACTTGATGATGGTTATGAAGGTCTACAGGCTATAGATGAGGATGTAAATGATGAAATAGATAATCCGTTTGCCATGCTTCCAAATACGGATGGTGACGATGAGTCGGACTATCGTGATACAGATGATGATAATGACGGTATCCCAACGCTTGAAGAAGATACCAATTCAGATGGTAACTACGCGAACGATGATGAAAACAACAACGGTATCCCTAACTATTTAGAAGACCCTTACATAGAGGTTGAGGTATTTAATGTAGTAACTCCAAACGGAGATGGAGCACATGATACATTGATTATTACTGGTCTTGACGTGAGGCCTAATAACAATATTCAGATTTATAATAGATGGGGAATATTGATTTTCAGCACAGAATCGTATGACTCGTTAACCAACTATTTTAATGGATATTCATCAGCGAGACTTACAGCAGGGAAAAACGAAAGACTACCTAGCGGAACCTATTTTTATATTTTGAATTATGAAGATACAACGGGAGATAACAAGACACTTTCGGGGTATATCTATCTTAACTAATGTCCGTTTTTAAATAATACCAAAACAAAAACCCTTGAATTCAAATTCAGGGGTTTTCTTTTTTAAAAGGCAGGTATTAATAGTTCTATAACTATATTTTATTAAGCTGTTGGCACGATACTAATGTAAAGGTGCTATTTTTGTAATTGAAGAACGTCTTTATTCCCTCTAAAGAAAAATAGTAGTATTGAAAGAAGAAGAAGTAATCTTGGTAGACCAAGACAATAATCAAATAGGTACGATGCCTAAAATGGAAGCTCACGAGAAAGCTGTGCTCCATCGTGCATTTTCTGTTTTTGTAATGAACGACAAGGGTGAAACCATGTTGCAGCAAAGAGCATCGCACAAATACCATTCTCCTCAACTTTGGACCAATACCTGTTGCAGTCACCAACGTGTTGGTGAAAGTAATATACAAGCGGGAAAAAGAAGGCTACAAGAAGAGATGGGCTTTGTAACGGAACTCAAAGAATTGTTTTCTTTTATTTATAAAGCACCTTTTGACAATGGTCTTACGGAACATGAGCTAGACCATGTAATGATGGGTAACTATACAGGCAATCCGCAAATTAATCCTGACGAGGTAGCGGATTGGAAATGGATGAAGCCCGAGGATGTCAAAAAAGATATTACCAATAACCCTGATACGTATACCGCTTGGTTCAAAATTATTTTCGAAAAATTTTATGATCACATAGGCCAAAACGCAACTGAAGATGAAAGTAAAGGTTAGTAGAAAGGCTCATTTTAATGCCGCTCACCGTTTGTATCACAAAGATTGGAACGATGATAAAAATACCAAGGTCTTCGGAAAGTGTAATAACCCCAATTACCATGGTCATAACTATGAGTTGATTGTGAGTGTTACCGGTGAAATTGACTCGGAAACTGGTTTTGTGATGGATATGAAAGTATTAAAAGATTTGATAGAGGAAAAAGTAGAAGATGCTTTGGATCATAAAAATCTAAATGTTGAGGTTCCTGAATTTAAAGACCTAAATCCAACTGCAGAGAATATCTCTATTGTTATTTGGAAAAAATTACGACCTCACATCAACGAAAAGCACGAGCTTGAAGTTGTATTATATGAAACACCCCGAAATTTTGTAACCTTTTCTGGTTAGAACAAAAAACTAAATAACCATAAACAAACGCTATGCATCCCTTAAAATTCAATCCTATTTTAAAAGAGCGCCTTTGGGGCGGAACCAAACTTAAAGATGTTTTGGGCAAACCAATTGAAAATGATATTACTGGCGAAAGTTGGGAACTCTCAACTGTCCCAGGTGATATTTCTGTGGTTTCCAACGGAGATTTAGCGGGAGCTTCGCTACAAGAGCTTATTGAAAAGGACCCAGAGGGTGTATTGGGTAAGAGTGTTTATAAGCGTTTTGGAACTGATTTTCCAATTCTAATCAAGTTTATTGATGCTAAACAGGACTTATCTATTCAGTTGCACCCTAATGATGATTTGGCTAAAAAGCGCCATAATTCATTCGGAAAAACTGAAATGTGGTATGTTATGGATGCTGATGATGATGCTAGCTTAATAGTTGGCTTCAACAAAGACGTTAGCAAAGAGGAATATGCAAAGAGTATTGAAAATGATACGCTTTTAGACCTTTTGAACTATGAAAAGGTAAAAGAGGGCGATACCTTTTTTATAAATACAGGAAAGATTCATGCCATAGGTGCAGGGGTTCTTTTGGCAGAAATCCAACAGACATCAGATGTTACGTATCGTGTTTTTGATTTTAATAGAAAAGACAAAAACGGAAATCTTAGAGAATTGCATACAGAGCAAGCGTTGGATGCAATTGATTATAATAAGAAAGACGATTTTAAAGTAGAGTATAAAAACGATAAGAATACCGTAAATGATATGGTAGACTGTCCTTATTTTAAAACCGACTTCTTAGACTTAAATTCTGATTTAACGCAAGATGTAACTGATCGTGATTCGTTCACTATTTTTATGTGTGTTGGTGGTTCGGCTACTATAGCTAATGAAAACGGTTCAGTAGAAATTAAAAAGGGAGAAACTACGCTTTTACCAGCTGCATCCAATACCATTAAAATTACAACGCAAGGGGCTAAGCTCTTAGAAGTAACCATTTAAAGGGTGAAATTGCGTTTAGGGATAAATATTTTCTATACAAATTGATTATAAATAGCGTATTTTTGCGTAAAATTTATTGATAATGGCAAGTGTAAAAGAATTAAAGAAAGATATTAATAATGTCTTAGGTGACATCATTGAAGCGGTATACATAGTAGAGGCTGCAAATGCTGACCAAGAGTCTAAAGAAGGAGCAAAAGTAATTGATGAAGCTATCGAGACTTTTGACAACCTTATTCAGAAAGTGAACCAAAGAGGTGTTGATAACAGAAAGAAACACTTAAACGATGTTCGTAAAGAATTGGAAACAAAGGCTACTGGTCTTGTTGAAAAGGTGAACAAATTAGGTTAAGCCTTCTGAGAATTAAATTAAAAAGCCCGCAATTGCGGGCTTTTTTACTTTTTAATACTTTCTAAGTACGTTTTTAATTGCTTGCCGTATTTGGATTCCGATACTTCGGGAGATAATACGTTGTAAATTGAATCCAGATATTTAACATTAGCATCAGGCACTTCATTTAATGCTATATAAGGAGCTATATATGAGTTCTTGTTATTGATTGCGAAGTTAACAGAGAAAGCATAACCACGTTGTACATTTTTATCACTCAACGTTTGAACAGAGTCTAATTGCAATGAATCCAAAACATTATTAGGGTCATTCGCCATTTGAACAATTTCTAAGGTCTTCATATTAAACCGAGACATTGTTTTTCTGTATTCTTCCAGTTTTTCTTGACTTTCAGAACCAGTTATTTTTGCATTCGTGTCAAAAGTGTTCCAAGACGTATTTATGCTAATCGTACCAGGTTCACCAAAAAAGGTAATACGGTCGTTTAAATCGCTGGCATCTTTTTTACTTAAGTAGAGATAGAAAATCTCCGGGCTTTCAAGTTCTGTTGTAAAGGTAAAATTGCCATTACCTTCTATTTGCAAAGAATCTATGGTAGTCAAAACCGAGTCAGGCACATGCTGAAGGTAGAGCGTACCTTTCTTAAGTCCTTTTACATTTCCGGTTACGGTCATGGTATTTTTGGTATCGCCTCCACAAGAAAGCAACAGAAGAGAGATTGTACTTAAAAGAATTATGTTTTTCATGTTCAGTTTTTGGTGGCGCAAATATCTGTAAATTTTTTGGTTTCCTTTAGAAGCTATTTTTTAAATCTATGAGAGGTTATCAAATGGTACTGTATTTTTGTGTTGATATTATGAAAGAATACAGCTCGGATTACGACTGATTGGAGACATGATTCTGCGAATAATTCAATACCTTTTCAATCGCTAATTTTTATAAGAAGTATCTCATGAACGCTGAAAATGAAAAATGGATAGCAGCTGTTGCTTCCGCAGATTATGTAAAGAATGGTATGTTAGTGGGCTTGGGTTCAGGGTCTACAGCGGCGTTTATGATAGCGGAGCTTGGTAAAAGAGTTGCAGGCGGACTCATAATGAAAGGCATACCGTCGTCAGATGCTACGGCCAAACTGGCCAAACAAGCTGGTATATCTTTAATTTCTTTGGATGATGCAGGAACCATGGATATTAATATTGATGGAGCCGATGAGTTTGATCCTAAATTTCAATTGATAAAAGGTGGAGGAGGAGCCTTGCTCAGAGAGAAGATATTGGCCCATAATTCAAGGTTTAATATCATTATTGCAGATTCAGGTAAAAAAGTAGACCGTTTAGGAAAATTCAAACTACCTGTGGAAACCATACCTTTTGCTACAGAGATTATTATTTCTGAATTGCATAATATGGATTTGAAACCACAATTACGCATGAAGAATAATGAGGTATATAAGACCGATGAGAATAACTGCATTATAGATGTTGATATTTTTCAAAAAGATGATTTACAAGAATTAAATAATCTGCTCATTCAAATTCCTGGTGTGGTCGAAACCGGATTTTTCCTAACCTCTACAGATATTATTTTAATGGGGCAGGGAAACAAGGTTGTTACCTTTAAAAAGTAACCGCTCCGTTTTTTTGAGGAGAGGTGAAAAAATTGCAAAAAAAAGAAATAGATGAAATTCAACATACAAGAGACTTTTAATAAAGAATTGCCAGCTGATCCAATTATGGAAAATAGCAGAAGACAGGTTGAAAAAGCCTGCTTTTCATATGCTACTCCTAAACAGACGGCCAATCCAAGTATGGTTCATGTTTCGCCAGAAATGGCCAACGAACTGGGCTTTTCCAAAGAAGACATAAAAAGCGAAGAATTTCTAAAAATTTTTACAGGGAATAAAGTTATAGAAGGGACCACTCCGTATGCCATGTGTTATGGCGGTCATCAGTTCGGTAATTGGGCTGGGCAGTTGGGAGATGGTAGAGCTATTAACCTAACAGAAATAGAACATAACGGAAAACACTGGGCACTGCAATTAAAAGGTGCTGGTGAAACTCCATATTCCAGAACAGCAGACGGACTTGCAGTTTTGCGTTCATCTATTCGTGAATATTTGTGTAGTGAGGCCATGTACCATTTGGGCGTTCCTACAACGCGAGCGCTGTCATTAGCGTTAACCGGTGATCAAGTACTTCGTGATGTGCTTTATAACGGGAATGCAGCTTATGAGAAAGGCGCAGTCGTTAGCCGGATAGCACCTTCTTTTCTTCGTTTCGGGAACTATCAGATTTTTGCTGCGCGGGAAGATACCGCAACTATGAGAATGTTGGTAGATTATACCATAAAGCACTTTTTTCCTGAGTTAGGGCAGCCTTCCAAAGACACGTATGCACAGTTTTTTCAGGCTGTGGCAGATACTACTTTGGAGATGTTGGTACACTGGCAACGTGTGGGTTTTGTACACGGTGTAATGAATACAGACAATCTTTCCATTCTTGGTTTGACCATAGATTACGGCCCCTACGGTTGGTTAGAAGGTTATGACCACGGATGGACGCCAAATACTACGGACCGTCAACATAGTAGATATCGGTACGGGAATCAACCTAATATTGGGTTGTGGAATTTATACCAATTGGCCAATGCTATTTTTCCGTTGATAGAAGAAGCGGAACCTTTGGAGAATGTTTTGGAAGGTTTCAAAACGAAGTTCGAGGAGAAGTATTTGGATATGATGAAGTCTAAAATCGGACTTTATGAAAAGGATGATTTGGACCAACAATTGCTGAATGATTTAGAAGAAAATCTACAGCTTACTGAAACCGATATGACTTTGTTCTTCCGGAACTTGGCCAAGTTTAAAAAGGACTCCGGTGACGTAGATTCGTTTATGAAAATTGTTGGGGATGCTTTCTATGCTCCAGATGAGGTAAAGGGTGAAGTATTAGATAAATGGACGCTTTGGCTTGCTGCCTATCAAAATCGATTGGAAAGAGAAACACTTTTGGATACGGAAAGAAAGGCAAAAATGAATGCGGTAAATCCCAAATACGTGTTGCGTAATTACATGGCGCAATTGGCGATTGATGAAGCTGATAAAGGAGATTACACTCTAATTGATGAATTGTTTGTACTGTTGAAAAAACCGTATGATGAGCAACCGGAGAATGAAAAATGGTTTGCAAAACGTCCGGATTGGGCGCGTAACAAAGTAGGATGTTCCATGTTGTCTTGCAGTTCGTAAAATAAAATATATGACAGAGAATACATCCAAAACTCAAATAGGGTTGGGTATGGCCGCTTTGGGCCGCCCGGAATATATAAATATTGATAGTTTAGATAGGGACAAGTCTGAAGTTGCTTTCAAGGCTAATGCTTTTAAAGTGTTAGATGCTGCTTACGAGAACGGCGTACGTTATTTTGATACGGCTCCGTCCTACGGAAAAGGCGAAGAATTTTTAAAAAACTGGAACGATAGCCGTAAACATACAGATGTGATCTTGGGTACAAAATGGGGGTATACCTATGTGGCCAATTGGCAGTTGGGCTATGAAGGTGCTCATGAAGTAAAAGAACACTCTCGGGAGAAGCTTATTGAGCAGTGGGAGGTGTCACAATACCTGCTTCCTTCTTTAGAATACTACCAAATTCATTCCGCGACTTTTGAAAGTAAGGTACTTCAGAATAAGCCTGTGTTGGAAAAGCTATTGGAGTTAAAAAGGATGATTGGGCTCAAAATAGGTATTTCCACTAGTGGACCAAATCAAAAAGAGGTTATTGAAAATGCATTGCAAATACAAATAGATGGCGAGGTGGTTTTTGACAGTTTCCAGGTAACTTATAATATGTTGGAACAAGCGGTCTTGCCTGTTTTACGAGATATAAAGTTACAAGGTAAAAAGCTGATTATAAAAGAAGCCATGGCCAATGGCCGGGTTTTTAAAAACGACAAATATCCTCAATACCAGTCTTTATATGCTACGTTAGAAACTTTGGCGGAAAAGCACCAAGTAGGCGTGGATGCCGTTGCTCTGCGTTATGTTATGGATGCCATTCAACCCGACTATGTTTTGAGCGGAGCGGCAGATATTAATCAGTTGGAACAAAATTTAAACGCGAATTCTTTCACTTTAAACGAAGAAGAACTAGCAGAACTTACAAAGGAAAAAGTAAACTCCAAAGTATACTGGGAGGAACGCAGCCAGTTGAGTTGGGATTAAGGTATGATTCGCTGATGAATAGTTGGTTTTAAATCTAAAGTGCCGAAGCAACCTCCATCAAATAGGCACACAACAGTGCGCCACCAGTACCTACCACATAACCAAAAACAGCTAGAAGCACCCCAACGGAAGTCAACGATGGGTGAAATTCCGCAGCTACAACAGGAGCCGAAGCAGCACCGCCTACATTAGCTTGGCTACCTACTGCTAAGAAGAAGAAGGGAGCCTTTATAAGTTTTGCTACAAGGATCAATAGTCCTGCATGAATGGAAATCCATATAAAACCAATGGCAATCAAGCCCGGGTTTTCAAGTACTTTACCAAGGTCCATTTTCATACCTATGGTCGCTACAAGAAGATAAATGAACATTCCGCCAATTTTGCTGGCACCGGCACCTTCATAGTTTTTAGCTTTGGTAAATGACAATGCTATACCTGCGGCAGTAGCAATGACCACCATCCAAAAGAAACTTGAGCCCAAGAAAGATAGAAAGCTTTTTTGATCACGAACGCTTTCAAAAGAATTCGTCAACATTGCGCTAATATTATTCCCGAAAAAATGTGCAATACCCGTTGCGGTAAACGCAAAGCAAAGCATCATCATATAATCTTTTAAGGTAGGTACACGGGTAATTTTTTCGGCAAAGGCGGTCACCTTTACTTTTAGCGTTTCAATAGCAGAAGTATCGGCTTTAAGCCATTTGTCAATTTGTTTGGTACGGCCTACACCCAGCAGAATAACGGCCATCCAGATATTGGCGACAACAATGTCTACCAGCACCATAGCACCATATTTCTCAGGATTGTATTTGAAGATTTCATACATGGCAGCTTGGTTAGCGCCACCACCGATCCAACTACCGGCAATGGTAGAAAGTCCCCTCCATATAGCATCAAAGTCATTTCCGCCCACCGTATCGGGAGAAAAAATAGAGACGATTAAAATAGCAATTGGTCCGCCAATAATAATACCAAGGCTACCGGTTAAAAACATGATTAATGCCTTGGAACCTAAATTCATAATCGCCTTTAAATCGATACTCAACGTCATGAGTACTAAAGCCGCAGGTAGCAAATACCGACTGGCAACATAATACAGACTAGAAGTGTGAGTTATGATTTCACCTGTTTCGCTTAGGGTTTCCCATTTTTCGGCAACAATTCCTGTAGAAGCCAGTATACCAGGTAAAAGGTAACACATGAGCACGCCAGGAACAATACCGTAGAATTTACTCCAGAAGCCTGTGTTCTTAGATGAGCCATAAAAAATGAAGCCTAGGCAGAGCGCCAAGAGTCCAAAAACAACAGTATCATCGGTTATTAGCGGAGTGGGTAGAAGAGGTTCGGTCATATAATTTTTGGGTACTTTTCCTCAAATATAATCAAATTACCAGATGCTTTTTAATATAGTGTGCCACGCCATTTTCTGTATTGGACAGGGTTACGGCATTGGCAACAGCTTTTACTTCTTCACGAGCATTACCCACTGCAACCCCATGGCCACTATTTTGAAGCATTTCAATATCATTGTAATTATCACCAAAAGAGATGACATGCTCAAGAGATTCACCTTCTTGTAACAATGATTTTATAGCCGATAGTTTTGAAACGGATTTTGGAGCCACTTCAATTAAAGTATCATTAGAGCGATATAGGTTGAGATGTTCACCCAATTTTTCTTCTAAAGCAGGGTAAAGGATATCAGCACTTTCTTTAGTGCTCATGAGCATTATCTTGTGTGCCCCAATTTCGCGACCTTTCCAATCGGAAAGAGTTTCTGGTGTAGGTCTAAAAACAGGAGAGGTCTTGGTGTATCTAATCTCCTTTTGAACACGTTCCGAATCTACTACTACATACCATTCATTTTTATAGTACAAACCGAGTTGAGTATTGTTGGCTTCTGCCAGCTCATATATTTGCTGGAGATGCTGCGTGCCAATATGTACGGAAGAAAGTTCTTTGTCTCCATCAAGTATCAAGGCGCCATTGTAACAAATAATAGGTTGTTCTTCAATAGCCAGGTCTTTTTGCAAATAGGTCATAGCACTAGGCATACGCGCTGATACTAAAATGACTTTTAAATGTGATTTAATGCGATCAATTTCGGCAATTGTAAGTTCGGAAACATCGCTTTTTGTGGTTAATAAAGTGCCATCTAAGTCGGAGCAGAGTATTTTGTATTTCAAAGGGTATAGTTTTTATTTAAGATTCTAAATATGCTTTTTATTATGCTTCATCTCTTTCAAGAACAGCTTTTAAACTTTGTAATTCCATACACACGACACTTACAACACGCCATCCTCTTTGTGCCAACGCATTGAGTTCAATCTCAAATTCGGCGTCATTATTTTTTAAAAGCCCAATTTTTTGAGTAACAATTTTATATTTTTTCATGAATTACAAGTTTAGATTTATTTAAAAATAAAGCTTTAGCCAGAATTCCTTTTCCTGAAAGCTTTTGTCTTTTTCTTATCGGGATTTTTAAACAAGCGTTTAAAGAAGCCATCACGTTTTACGGGTTCACAATCTAGCATCTCTAAAGTTGCTGGATTGGGGCGTTTAAACTGTGCTTGGGTAATTTCATTATAGTATGAATGCTTGTTCATTTCCTGCATCCACTTGGCAAAAATAGGGAGGGCGGCATTTGCGCCTTGTCCCAAACTGGTACTTCTAAATCCAATTTCATGATTGTCCAGTCCAACCCAGGTAACATGGATCAATTTTGGCATAATTGCCACAAACCATGCATCTTTATTGTTTTGAGTGGTTCCGGTTTTCCCGGCAATAGCGTTGTTCAGTTTATAGGTTGTACGTATTCTAGAGGCTGTACCCTTATCTATAGTACCTTTCATCATTTCTACCATAATTTGCCTTGTTTCTTCCGAAAAAGCCGTTGTTTTAGCTCTTTTTGGTTCAAATTTGGTTAAAACGGAGTCTTTTCTATCGGTAATCTTTTCAATGAGGTAGGGGAGAACTGCTTTGCCATTATTCATATAACTTGCATATGCGCCGGCTAATTCATTAAGATAAATTTCTCCGGTACCCAATGCTAGTGACGGCTGTTCAGGTAATTTTGAGAAAATACCCATGTTCTTTGCCATGGTTATAACGTTTTGGATTCCCGCCTTTTCCAGAACTTTTACCGCTACCGTATTTACGGAATGGCTTAGTGCCTCCTCCATGGAATAGTTAAGATAGGCCTCGTCTTTTTTACCGGAGTTACTTGGTGTCCATCCTTTTAAATTTTCATATTCTACCTCTTCTGCAGAGAAATAGGTGCAAGGTAAAGTGCCCGTTTCCAACGCTGCGGTATAGACAATAGGTTTAAAGGTAGAACCTACTTGGCGTTTGCTCTGTGCAACATGGTCGTACTTAAAGTGTTCAAAATCTACACCACCAATCCAAGTTTTTACAGCACCTGTTTTTGGGTCCAGTGCTAAAGAACCGGTATTCAAAATTTTCATGTAATGAGCAATACTATCTATAGAGCTACCTTTTAGGGTCTTCTCGCCATCCCAATCCGTCAATACTAATTCTTTATTTAAACTGAGGGAATCCATAATTTGCTGATGTTCCAAACCTTGTTTTTTAAGCTTTCTATAAACATCGGAATTTTTGACCACCTTCTCAATTAGCTTTTTGTTTTTTAGCCATGGTGCATTTTTTCCATAGCTTTTTTCAAAACTACTTTGCAGCGATTTCATATGATCCTGCATGGCTTCTTCTGCCCAGAATTGCATATTATAATCCAAGGTGGTATATACTTTTAGACCGGAAGTGTAAATATTGTATTCATTACCTTCTTCCTTCTGCTTGTCATTCCATTTTAGCAATTGCTTTCTAACTTCTTCCCTAAAATAAGGCGCCAGTCCAGAATTGTTATCAAAGTCGCGATAGTCTAATTTTGTTGGGATATTGGTAAGGCTATCTTTCTGTTCTGCGGAAATATAATCGTTGTTCGCCATGGATAACAATACTAAATTTCTACGGGTCAGGCTCCTCTCCGGAAATATACGAGGGTTGTAGCCGTAGGTAGCTTTCAGCATTCCTACCAAAACAGCACCTTGCTCAACTGTGAGGTCTTTGGCTTGCTTATTGAAAAATTTAAGCGAAGCACTCTCTATCCCAAAAGTGTTATCGCCAAAGGAAACGGTATTTAGGTAATGGGTAAGAATTTCGTCTTTGGAGTAAATGTCTTCCAGTTTGGAAGCAATGAACATCTCTTTTATTTTATCGACTACAATATTTGCCTTTTTTCTATCCCTACGGGGGTATAAATTTTTAGCAAGCTGTTGTGTTAAAGTACTTCCGCCACCTGCGGATTGGTCCTGCATAAGTAAAGTCTTTACAGCTACGCGCCCTAAACTGGGGTAGTCAATACCGGTGTGCTCGTAAAAACGTTCATCTTCAATGGCCACCAAGGCGTTCAGTACATTTTTAGGAATAGCCTCAAAAGCAATAGGTTGCCTATCAAATAAATAATACTTACCAATAAGTACACTGTCTGCGGTATAAACTTCAGAAGCTCTTTGGTATTGGAAGTCAGAAAGCTCTTCCTTGCCTGGTATTTTGCCCCAAGCTCCCCAGTAAATACTGAGAATAAAAACAAAGAAGAATACCACAAAGGCGATTGCGGCTAGTAAGATATATCTTAAAAATGAGGGCTTTATTCTTTTTAAAATCAAATCGATAAATTTTGTGAGTGCAATATCAAATTAAAAAATGAAACACTTGAGTTTCTTAACAATAGATTCAACTTCAATTTTCTACTTTTGCGGCTAAATTTATTTCATGCGAAAAATAGTATTCTTTCTGTTCTTAATAACAACACTTTCTAACGCAAACGATGGGGAATGGTCAAAAACCGGACACCGTACCGTTGGCGAAGTAGCGCAGCACCATCTTTCAAAAAAAACAAAGAAGGCTCTAAAAAAATTACTGAACGGAGAGAGCTTAGCTTATGTATCTACGTTTGCAGATGATATAAAGGCCGACAGGGCTTACAAAGAATTTAGTGCCTGGCATTATGTGAATATTCCTGAAGGAAAAGATTACGCAGATATTGAACCTAGTAAAAATGGCGATCTTATTACGGGTATTAACAAATGTATTGAGATAATTAAAGATGAGAACAGCAAAAAGGAAGACAAAGTCTTTTACCTTAAAATGTTGGTACATTTGATAGGTGACCTTCATCAACCAATGCACGTGGGTCGTTTTGAAGATAAAGGGGGTAATGATATTCAGTTGCAGTGGTTCAATGAGGGCACCAATTTACATAGGCTTTGGGATTCTAATATGATTAATTCATATGGAATGAGTTATACGGAATTGGCGTCTAGTCTTCCAGAACTTTCAAAAGAACAGGTAAAGTTTATTCAACAAGGTACCATTATAGACTGGGTTGAAGAGTCTCAAGAAATAGCTGGTAAATTGTACGATTCCGTAGAATCGGGAGAGAAATTGTACTACCGCTACAGTTATGATTGGTGGGGTACTGTTGAAAACCAACTACAAAAAGGCGGATTGCGCTTAGCTAAGGTCTTGAATGAACTTTTCTAAACCTTTTTTACCATTTATCAAAAAAACGCTTACGTTCAACGAAACATTATACATTAAGGCCCAATTTGAGGTTATATTAGAGTAGATGGTTGTGAGGACATTAGCCGGCACCCGGTGGCTAAAGGCAGCAATCTTCTCATATGTAAAGGGTATAAAAAAATCGGCCATTTTTAATGGTCGATTTTTTTATATAATAATTCTAAAAGTTAGGTTGATGCGTTCGTCAACAGTTTTTGCAGTTTTTGATATTTGGTGTAGCCAGTGTTCTTGCGTAGTTCCTTTCATTAAAAGAAGGCTACCGTGTTTCAAAAGAATTTTCTTTTTCAGATTTTTATTCGTTCTATGTTTTAGGTGAAAAAATCGTTCTTGACCTAAAGTCAACGAAGCAATAATTGGGTTTTTACCCAACTCTTTCTCATTATCTGCATGCCAACCGTTACTATCTTGCCCGTTCCTATAGAGGTTTAATAAGCAGGTCGTGAACGTTGCATCAGTTTTAGTTTCTACTTTTTCTTTAATTTCTATAAGTTCCCGAGTAAACGAATGAGGCACCATTACCAATTTTGAATACGAGTAGGGTTTGTCATTGTTACCATATAGAGCAGTAAGCCGTGGCTGGGCATAGGTTTTTCCAAACACGGTAATATCGTCTTGCTGCCATGGGGTTTTATTTCGAAGCAAATCAAAATATGCATCAGCCTCTTTCTGACCTATAAAATTCGGGTAATAAATAATATCACTATCCGGTAGGTTTAAGTCTATTTCATCTGAGAACAGACCATCCATTACTTAAGAACTGTTTTCAGTTCGTTTCTATATTCAGATGGGTTTTGTCCCGTAAAGGCTTTGAACTGCTTGTTGAAATGCGAGAAATTATTGAATCCGCTTTCAAAACAAACTTCGGTAATACTTAAAGGTTGCTCCGCTAAAAGCTTGGATGCATGCACCAAACGATACTCGTTAACAAACTGAACAAAGGTCTTATTGGTAATTTTTTTGAAATAACGACAGAATGAGGGTATGGTCATACTTACCATATTACTTATTTCATCTAGTGTAATCTCTTCTTTAAAGTTATTCTTTACATGATTGAAGACTACGTTGATGCGGTCATTATCTTTTACTTCGGTCTCCATAGAGAAACCTTCGGCATTCAAAATTTTAAACTCTTTGGAATTACCCAGTTCGTTTAAAATATTTAAAATAGAAAGCAAACGCTGAAAATGTGTCTGATACTCCAGAATCTGCATTTTCTCGCCTATCTTTCTTTTAGTCTTTCCAGAAAAGGCAATACCACCCTTGGCCATTTCAAAAAGTGATTGAATTTTTTTCATCTCAGGAATATCAAAAAAATCGTTTCCTAAGAAATCCAGTTTCATCTGTATTACGGTTTCGCTCTCATTATCCGTAAGAGAGTTGGTGAAACCACAATGCGGGAGATTACTACCTATTAATATAAGGTCTCCCTTTGAATAATAGGATACGTGACTACCAATCTGCCTTTTTCCCGATCCACCATATACATGAACCAGTTCTATCTCAGGATGATAATGCCATACATTGTTCTTATTGTTCTTACTCGCATCAAATCTTTGATACGTATAAGAATGCCCAAAACTAGGTTCAATGACCTCAAAAGCGGGCTTCTGATTTGTTTGCGGGGGTTTGTTCATAATACAAAATTAAAAAAGGGGATTTCTACTGTTCTTTGCAAAATTAACCAAAATAGACTCAATATTACCCCAAAGGGTGTTTTTGTATATATACAATGGTAAAATAGCACAGTTATTGGCGAATTGTGGAGTAGTGAGAGCAAGATATCGGGGGTATGTTTGTAGTATATTATTAACCTACCCTGTGTGACAGCAGGATATTAAACAACAACGATATGAGAAAAGTAGTAAGAACCGCCGCAATGATCGCTTTATTATTCACTACGACTGTAGGCATGGCTAACGAACCCAAACTTAGTGTTGTACCAAATGAAAATGTAAAAAGCTTTGTTTACGAACTAGATGCCCAATCGGGAAGAACAACTATCAAGTTTATGGACGCAGAGCAGAATGTTATATTCTTTGAAACTGTTGAAAAAGGAGGCTATGCCAAGAAATTTGACCTTTCTAACCTTAAAGATGGTCTTTACTTCTTTAAATCTGAAGATGATTTAAGCTCTGTAGCTTATACCATTAAAGTAAACGGAAGTGATGTAGAGGTAATCGATAGAAAAGAAAACAGTAAACCAGTTTTTAGAGTAAAAGAAAAAATGGTTTATCTAAATCTATTGAACCTGAACAGCGAAGATGTTGACATTAAAGTTTACGATAGCAGTAACAGATTGGTTTTCTCTGAAAAAAGAGAAGGCGAGATGGTTATCGAAAAAGCATTTGATTTTACCAAAGCCTACGACGGTGAGTACACAGTTGTAGTAAGAGACAGCAAAGAAACCTATTACAAAGCTGTTACGGTAAACTAAGGAAGTTTAAGTTGAGTTGAGTTAATTGCCCCTAATGTTGTTGAGAGCGTTAGGGGCTTTTTTTGTGCTTACAGGTAATTATACGCCCAGTACATTAGAGCAAATTGCAAGGGCAATCTTAATAGTAATAACCATTTAGGGAATCCCGCGGAAGCTTTTTTACTAGACAGCATATAAAAATGCACGAGTAAGAATACCGCTAACATTAAAATAAGCCCGTAAATAGCATAGTCTTTTGTAAAAGGAAGGCAAACGCCTACACCTAAAATTATTTCGGCAACACCACTCAGTTGCACTAATAGTTTATGATTAGGTAAATATTGAGGCATAATCCTCATATACGCCTTAGGTTTTATAAAATGCATGATGCCGCCCATCACATAAATTATTCCCATTACATATAAATGCCAAGGGTAATTCATAATTTAGGTAGGTATTTCTTTAAACGTTCTCGTTTATAATCAGGTAAAGATTCGTTGTTCAAAGCCAATTGTAGTATTCTAGGGTCTTTTTTACGCATGAATAATAATTCAAAAAAATCTTTCACGGTAAGGCCGTTTTCTGACTGTTCTGCCAACACCAATTCGTCGCCATTTTTTACTTCTCCTTCTTCTAGGATACGTACGTATGTTCCTGGAAAACCATAATCTATATACTGTTTTAAAATACTCTGATTTTTAAATCGAATTCCTAATTTATAACAAGGTTCCCTTGGTTGCGATACTTGTACCAATGCGGTTCCTAATTTGTAAATATCTCCAATACGGATTATAGACTCATCAAAATCACTAATCGAAAGATTTTCTCCGAACATTCCCCAATTCCAATCCAAATCAGGATATATGCTTTTCCAATAATCATAATGGTCTACTGAAAATAGAAAACAGGCCTTGTTTACACCTGCATGATGCTTTCTGTCTATTACAGTGTCTTTGGCCACATCTGTTTTACCTAAAAAAAGAGGTTCATCTACCGGGTATTTAAATATTCCGGTTTGTTCTTCCTTGTCGTTCCAAGTAATAGTGGTTGGACGGCCAATATTGGTAGAGATAATTTTCATGAATTAAAAATAGACAAACCATCATCAATTAACGAATGATAACTGCGGTTTAAAAAATTATAGTACGATGATTCTTTAGCTATTTTAATTTACGTGCACTACTTCTGGTAATATGGGGTACGTTTCATTAAGTAATTCAAAGCGGTTATATAGTTATCGCGTGTTGTAGCCATAAATGGAACACGGTTAACATCTACAATTTTATTTCCATCTTTATCATAAATTTTAAAAAGGACCTTAGTATCAAACTCATCCATAGATCTGCTGGAGCCTGATGAATATGTTTTCACTTTTTTTTTCTTGGTGTCTACTTTTGTAGTACTAGAGCCTGATGAAGATGAGGTTGTACTACGGTAGTCCACAGTAATTTTGCCTGTTACTAAAACGCCTGCACCAACAATTTTGGCAATTTCGGTCATTTCATAGTTTCGTAAATCATTAGCTTTAGTAATGCCCGCTTCGCGCAATCTTTTTAAGGTAACATCTACATCTTGGTATGTAATTGTATTTCTCTCGGGTTTACGCATAAGGTTATGGTAGTAATACTCTTGAGCTTCAAATCCCTCTTCGGGAGCTTCGGTGCCGTCAAAAACAAATTCAAAAGGTAGTACAGCTCCCTCATTACTTTTCATTGTGGGGAACTCAAAATCTGGACTTATAGATTGGCGCCCGGTAGTTGACTGTGAGAAGAGTTGTTCTCGACCACTTTTAAAAGTAATTTTATGAACTGCTTCTTTTTTGACAACGTTTTCCAAGTCCTCTCCTATGTAACTATAGGTAATTGTATTGGGCTCAACTCTCAAGACCTTAACGGCTATAGTTTCTCCATTGGTCATGAAAATCTCGTCTGATGCATTCTGGGCATTTGCGGAGTAGAACATTACTATAAAAAACAATGACAGCAGTTTAGAATATTTCATTTTAAAGTTTATTTGTGGTTCGTTGCTAAAGTACAAACCCACTACAAATTATAAAATACTGGATTTCTGGTATTTTTAACCGTTCCATTCAATAGAGGTAGGGTTGCCAATTTTGGTTGGTACAATTCTTATACTTCAACGGTAAACAACCTATTTGAAATTACGCATACTCTAGCAACCCAAGTTTTTGGTTGGATAGATTAGATTTTATGCTAAAGTTTCGTTTGCGCACACGAAAAATCAGCAAAATTCCTAATTTATTCAGTTTATTTGTGTTTATTTGACATATAAGTACAGGATTTATTTTCAATCTAATCCTATTTCATCCCTTTTATGGCGTTATTGACATTTTTACTCTTCACCGGTTTTGTCGCTTTTTATGCTACATACAAGCTTAGGCGCGATAAACTGAATACTAAAGACGGTTACTTTTTAGGAGGCAGGTCATTAACAGGAATTGTCATTGCTGGTTCATTATTACTAACCAATATTTCTACAGAACATTTGGTGGGGATGAACGGTTCTGCATACAGGAATGGAGCAATTATTGTTGCTTGGGAAGTAACCTCTGCTTTAGCTTTGGTTATTGCAGCTTTGTATTTTGCACCTCGGTATTTAAAAATGGGATTGACAACTATCCCCGAGTTTTTAGAAAAACGATTTGATGGTCTCACGCGCACCTTTGTTGCGTTGCTTTTAATTATTTCATTTGTGGCCACTCTGCTACCTATTGTACTGTATACAGGGGCTTTAAATATTGAAGCAATTTTTGAAATCTCAGAATTATTGAATGTTGCCCAAAGCGATGGTATATGGATAACCATTATAGTAGTAGGTACCATTGGTGCTGTATATGCCATTTTTGGAGGATTGAAAATGGTAGCTTATACAGATACAATAAACGGATTTGGTCTCTTAGTAGCCGGTCTGCTTGTTCCTATTTTAGCTTTATTGAGTATTGGAGATGGAAATGTGTTTGAAGGAATGACGACGGTTTTTAACCATAGTCCAGAAAAATTCAACGTAGTAAGTGATGAATCTGGAGTAGGAGAGGGAGCACGTTCTGCGATATTACCTTTTGAGGTTTTGTTTACGGGTCTTATGATAAATCAGATTTATTTCTGGACCATGCATCAATCTATTATACAACGGGTATTGGGAGCGGTAAATTTAAAAGAAGCCCAAAAAGGACTGCTATATACCGGTTTGCTTAAGATATTGGTTCCTTTGGTAATTGTATTGCCAGGTCTTATCGGTTTTTATTATTTTGGAGAGAGTCTTTATGATAATCCAGACAATGTATATCCGCTTTTGGTGAAAAAAGTTTTGCCACTCTGGCTTACGGGTTTTTTTGTTGCGGTAATGATGGGTGCCATTTTAAGTACGTTTAATAGTGCATTGAATAGTGCGGCAACGGTGTTTAGTTTAGATGTTTTTAAAAAGTATATTCAGAAAGATGCCAGTGATAAAAAATTGGTAATCATAGGTAAAAGTACATCTGCTATTTTGGCCGTTCTGGCCATAGGTATAGCCCCGTTTGTTGCCAATGCGCCCGATGGTCTCTACCAATTACTACAACAGCTTAACGGAATATTTTTTATACCCATTGCTAGTGTAATTATTGCTGGATTCTTATTCCCAAGAGTTACCGCCATAGGGGCAAAAGCGGGACTAATGTTCGGTTTGGTATTCTATGTGGTTATGTATTATGTAATTGAAGTGAATCTTCATTTTATACATATTTGGGGAATAGAGTTTGTGCTGAATATAGTAGTTATGCACGTGGTTTCGGCCTTAGGAAAAAAAGAAGAAAGATTTATAATGAAAGATGCGGGTATTTTAAACCTCAAACCTTGGAGGTATGCCAAGCCCTTTAGTCTCTTTCTAGTGTCATTTACGATTATTTTGTACCTTGTTTTAGGTAATGTGTAGACTAAAATAGTTGTTGTAAGTAGTTAAAAATTAAATTGTTAAAGATGGAAAAAACGTTCAGAGATTATGAAGCTGTAGATGTGTCGGCGGCTGTTAAGGAGCATTATAGAAAAATGCGTAAAAAGCAAACTGTAGACTATGTGCAACGTATGCATAAGAAATATTTGACGTTTGACAAGCCTATGGATTTATGGGAGGCTATGGGGCACTTAAATGATTTAATAGATGTAAGTGACCCAGATTTGGATTTACCAAACGTACAGCACCTAATCCAAAGCGCAGAAGCAATTAGAGCGGACAACCGTCCGGATTGGATGCAGCTTACAGGTCTTATTCACGATTTAGGAAAAGTGATGTTCCTATGGGGAAGTGATGAAGATGGTACCAGCCAAGATGAGCAATGGGGAACTGTAGGAGATGTATTTGTGGTAGGATGCGAATTGCCAGATACGTGTGTCTATCCTGAGTTTAATAAGTTGAATCCAGATATGGCGGATACTCGTTATAATACGCCAACAGGAATTTATGAAAAAGAATGTGGTATGGATAATCTTGATTTGGCTTGGGGCCATGATGAGTATCTGTTTCAGGTTCTTTCAAACCATAAAGAAAACAATTTGCCCAAAGAGGCTATGGTTATGATACGTTACCACTCTTTTTATCCTTGGCACACAGGCGGGAGCTATAAAGAACTTCTAAATGAAGGAG
The DNA here is from genome assembly GCF_015330125.1 of Zobellia nedashkovskayae. Classification (NCBI taxonomy): domain Bacteria; kingdom Pseudomonadati; phylum Bacteroidota; class Flavobacteriia; order Flavobacteriales; family Flavobacteriaceae; genus Zobellia; species Zobellia nedashkovskayae. The sequence goes on from NZ_JADDXR010000002.1 coordinate 2,699,048, forward strand.
ATAAAGAATATTTAGAACTTATTAAAGATTTTAATAAATATGACCTGTATACAAAGTGTCAAAAAATCTATGATTTAGAGGATGTAAGAGATTATTACCAACCAATTGCTGAAAAATACTTGGGAAAAGGACCTATTTATTGGTAATATTCATTCGGAAAAGATTTTGAAACGGTTGCTTTTCACGGTCTGGAGTAGCCGTTAAGGTTTCATTTCTAATATCTTAATTATGACCGTGTTCTCTCCAATATTTTCAAGGTCATTAATCATTTCTCCATTATTACTGGTCCAATAGAAACACTTGGCTTTTTCAATACGTAACAGCGCTATTTGACCATTAATATTTCGCGAAATTAGAAGGCCATCAGTAAAACTAGTACAGCTACAGTCACGTTGGTGCAATCTAAAAGGCAAACGTTCTTTTGGTTTTAGAGCAATTTCGCTTAAAATAAGGTCATTATTTTCAAAAAGGATGTTACCGATTTTATTATCAAATTTTTTTTCTTTGATTTCTTTCAACTTCTTTTTATCCCAATTTTCAAATTGGCCTTTTGGATTAAGTTCTGTAATAACCATAAATAAATATACTTTGTTTAACTAAAAGAGCAATTACCTAGGGTAAAAGAAGAAGCTCTAATTATATCTTACATACATTAATTCCTTTTCCAAAGTTGCTTAACATTTCGTAAAAAAGAAAGACAGATAGCACAAAATATAATTGTTTTGTGAAATTATAATAAAAAAACTATGAAAATTAAGTATGTTATTTTTTAATAATCCATTATTAGGAATACCGTATTTTCTTTTTTAAAACGTTTAATCTGGATAATACCAGAAGGGGATTTCGACCAAAGTCTTAGTGTAATCCATACCCTCACATATTTTCTCGGAAGATATGAATTTTAACAAGAAAAAACGTCCAATTGCTGAACTCAGCAATTGGACGTTTTTGTAAGTGTATTTGTTTAATATTACTTCACCATCTCGTAGCTACGCTTAATGAAGTTTGTCAATTCTTCACCTTTCAACAAGCCTTTAGAAAGACGGGCCAAATCAATAGACTGGCTAATTAACCTTTCACGTTTCTTAGCTGTTTTGGTATTTAATATTTCACCTACCAATTCAGAATTTGTGTTTACGATAAGGTTGTACATGTCTGGCATGGCACCCATACCAAACATACCACCGCCACCACCGGTCTGTTGCATCTCTTTCATACGACGCATAAACTCAGGCTCCGTAATGATAAAAGGAGAAGCATCACTATCCATAGCTTCTAGCTGAACGGTGTAACTTTTATCTGTTATTACTTCTTCTAGGTTCTTTTTAAGGGTTTCTTTTTCCTCATCGGATAATTTTGAGATTTGATTTTCCTCTTTTTTGATAAGGTTATCCAAATGGTCTGCATCTACACGGGCAAAAGAAAGCTTCTCTTTAGACGTTTCCAATTTCTGCATTAAATGACCAATAATAGGAGAATCCATCAACAGAACTTCGTATCCTTTAGCTTTTGCAGCTTCAATATAACTGTGCTGAGCAACCTCGTCAGAAGCATAAAGAACTACTAGCTTATCGTCCTTATCAGTCTGGTTTCCTTTAATTTTTTCTTGAAGTTCTTCAAAAGTAAAATACTTACCATCTACAGTAGGGTAGAGTGCAAACTTGTCTGCTTTTTCAAAGAATTTATCATCGCTAAGCATTCCGTATTCAATAACGATTTTAATATCGTTCCACTTCTGCTCAAATTCCTCTCTACTGTTTTTGAAGAGCGAATTTAATTTATCGGCAACTTTTCTAGAGATGTACGAAGATATTTTCTTTACAGCACCATCTGCCTGAAGGTATGATCTAGAAACATTTAACGGAATATCCGGAGAATCAATCACACCACGTAGCATAGTCAAAAATTCCGGTACAATACCTTCTACGTTATCAGTGACGAAAACTTGGTTTTGATACAGTTGTATGCGATCTTTCTGTTGGTTAAGATCGTTGGTCATCTTTGGAAAATAAAGAATACCAGTAAGGTTAAAAGGGTAGTCTACGTTTAAGTGAATATGGAACAATGGTTCATCAAACTGCATTGGATATAACTCACGGTAGAAGCTTTTGTAGTCATTATCATCTAAATCTGCCGGTTGTTTGGTCCAAGCTGGGTTAGGATTATTAATGATGTTGTCTACTTCTTGTGTAGGAGCAGGGTCTTCTTCCTTAGCATCTTCTGGCTTAGGTAAAGTTTCCGTTTTCATGCCAAATTTAATAGGAATAGGCATGAATTTGTTATACTTGTTCAACAGCTCATTAATACGGCCTTCTTCTAGGAACTCCGTAGAATCTTCGGCAATATGAAGAATGATCTCTGTACCACGCTCTTTTCTTTCGCCTGGCTCCAAAGTAAAGTTTGGAGAACCATCACAACTCCATAAAACTGCTTCAGAACCTTCTTTAAAACTCTTGGTACTAATTTCTACTTTCTCGGCTACCATAAAGGCAGAATAGAAACCAAGACCAAAATGACCTATGATACCGCTTTCCTTAGCACCATCTTCATATTTGTTCAAGAATTCTTCAGCACCGGAAAAGGCTAGCTCGTTAATATATTTTTTGACCTCGTCTTCGGTCATACCAATACCTTGGTCTGTAATATGTATTTTTTTACCTTCTTTGTCAATCTTAACCTCAATCATTGGGTTGCCGTATTCTACTTTGGCTTCTCCAATAGCGGTAAGGTGTTTTAATTTTAAGGTAGCATCTGTTGCATTAGATATGAGCTCTCTTAAAAAGATCTCGTGGTCACTGTACAAAAATTTCTTTATCAGCGGAAAAATGTTCTCCACCGAAACATTGATTTTACCTGTAGACATAAATTATAAATTTTAGAAATGTTCTCGCCAGAGCTAGAACTTTGTTTAATACTTAGTTTCAATCTTCTGCATAGAAGAATCTGGTAGTGTTTACCTGCGTAGTGGTTGTCAAAAAAAATACCACATATGAAGACTATGACAAACTGACATATTAGTGTGACGAAATAAGTATAGTAATTTATTTTGTTTAATTTATTTTTAAATTCGTTAAACATTTTATATCTTTGTTGGAGATGTGATTAAGATTGCTGTGAAAGAGAGAGTTTTTAATCAAGATCATGTTTATAATCATTTATTGGTTAGGTTGTTTTAAAACGTGCTTTCTCCGGGAAGCACGTTTTGTGTTATGCAAGAAAATTGGTATACCGTTAACAGTAAATGCGGCACTTTAGGCGTAATTTTAATATATAAAATTGTTCAAGATGGTAGCAAAAACGAAAACAAAAAAAATTACAGAAGATACTATTATAGAAATGTACATGGATTATGTTTTGGAGCATGAAAGCGTTCCGAAATCCATTTATAAATTCTGTAAGGAGAATAAGGTTCCCGAGGCAGACTTTTACGCCTTTTTTGGCTCTGTAGAGAGCTTACAGAAGGAAATTTGGAATAAATTCTACACCAATACGGAAGCTCTTCTGAATAAAAACAAGGAATACGAAGGTTTTACGAACAAGGAGAAAATGCTCACTTTTTTCTACACGTTCTTTGAGATGCTTACGCTAAACCGTAGTTATGTCTTATTTGCTTTAAAGCAGAATAGCAGTACACTCAAAAATCTTGAACAGTTAAAAGGCCTGCGCAAGCACATAAAAGGTTTTGCAACTGGTCTTATAGATGATGCAAATGCAGAGAAGAACCTGAAAATCACCAAATATAATCCACAACTTTTTTCAGAAGGAGCGTGGTTGCAATTCTTGTTCGTTCTTAAATTTTGGATGGATGATAATTCTGCAGGATTTGAAAAAACGGATATGGCCATTGAAAAATCAATCAATACCATATTTGACATATTTGATAATACACCGCTAGATAATATTATTGATTTCGGGAAATTCCTGTATAAAGAAACATTTGCGTAATTAGTGGAATTTACCCTTTCAAAAGAAAATATATGAAGACACTTGATAGTATACCAACCGGTAAGATAGAAAGAGCCAGCAAATTGGTTAAAACGGGTGTGAAGATAGGAGGTAACTATGCAAAGTATTTAGGTAAAAAGTTGGTTAATCCTGAAATGGATAAAAACGAACTGAACGAAAGCAATGCAGAAGATATTTACGATGGACTAAAAAGTCTAAAGGGTAGCGCTTTAAAAGTGGCCCAGATGCTTAGCATGGAGAAGAATATATTGCCTAAGGCGTATGTAGATAAATTTTCTCTTTCTCAGTTTTCGGTACCGCCGCTTTCAGCGCCATTAGTAAGGAAAACATTTAAAAAGTACTTGGGAAAGTATCCTGAAGAGTTGTTCGATACTTTTGAAAAGGATAGTATAAATGCCGCTAGTATTGGTCAGGTTCATAAAGCAACAAAAAATGGTAAACAACTGGCTGTTAAAATTCAATATCCAGGAGTAGCCCAAAGTATTTCTAGTGATTTGTCATTGGTGAAGCCCATTGCTATTAGAATGTTTAATCTAAAAGGAAAGGACTCCGATAAGTATTTTAAAGAGGTAGAAAATAAGCTTATTGAAGAAACTAATTATTTTTTGGAAATAGAACAAAGCATTAGTATAACGGAAAGTTGTTCGGTTATAAAGAATCTTGAGTTTCCTAAGTATTATGAAGAACTATCTAGTGAGCGTATCATTACAATGGATTGGATGTCCGGTCAACATTTGAGTGAGTTCACTAATAGGGATTTTGATGAGCAAGTTGGTAATAAATTGGGCCAGACCCTTTGGGATTTCTACATGTTTCAGATTCACGGGCTTAAAAAAGTTCATGCCGATCCGCATCCAGGAAACTTTTTGGTAAGTGAAAACCATACTTTAATTGCTATAGATTTTGGCTGTATCAAAGAAGTTCCCAATGAGTTCTATGTGCCTTATTTTGAATTGGCGCAAAAGCATAATATAGAAAACGATACGGTTTTTATGGAGAAACTTTACGAGTTAGAAATACTAACTGAAACCGATACTCCAGAAGAAATTAAATTCTTTAAAGCACTTTTTAAAGAAATGCTTACACTCTTAACTTCGCCGTTCCATGAGGACAACTTTGATTTTGGTGCAGATGATTTTTGGGATAAAATAGCCGATTTAAGCGAACGTTATTCAAATGATAGTCAAATACGAAAGATGAACGGTAATAGGGGGTCTAAGCACTTCCTGTATATGAACAGGACTTTCTTTGGTCTTTATAATTTACTGCACGACCTAAAGGCAAAAATTGAAGTAAATAGTTATAAGCAATACATATCTTAAACTTTACCGCGTTAAAATTCATACTATTTATTTTGCTTATCTTAGAAATTTACGGGTTACTTTGCAGCATGGTTTAAGGCTGTAGCTTTTAAAATTTTAAAAAAACCTTCTATGTATAATTCAAAAATAACGGGACTTGGATATTTTGTACCCGAAAACGTAGTGACCAATGATGATTTGGCCAAGTTAATGGATACCAACGATGCGTGGATTCAAGAACGAACGGGTATTAAAGAAAGAAGACACGTGGTAAAAGGTGGAGACACTACTACAACCATGGGTGTTAAGGCGGCGAAAATCGCTATTGAACGTGCAGGTATTGATAAAGATGATATTGATTTTATCGTTTTCGCGACCCTAAGTCCAGATTACTATTTTCCTGGTCCAGGTGTTTTAGTGCAACGAGATTTAGGTATTAAAACGGTTGGTGCCTTAGATGTAAGAAACCAATGCTCCGGTTTTATTTACGCGTTAAGTGTGGCTGATCAGTATATTAAAACAGGCATGTACAAGAATGTTCTTGTAATTGGTTCTGAGTTGCATTCTCATGGTCTTGATATGACCACAAGAGGTAGATCTGTTTCGGTTATATTCGGAGATGGAGCAGGTGCAGCAGTATTGAGTAGGGAAGAAGATAATTCAAAAGGGCTACTTTCTACACATCTGCATAGTGAAGGTCAACATGCAGAGGAATTATCGTTGATAGCTCCAGGTATGGGTAAGCGTTGGGTTACAGATATTATTGAAGATAATGATCCTAACGATGAATCATTCTATCCTCATATGAACGGTCAGTTTGTATTTAAAAATGCCGTGGTTAGATTTAGTGAGGTGATAATGGAAGGTTTAAAAACCAATCACCTTACGCCGGAAGACATTGATATGTTAGTTCCACACCAAGCTAACTTACGTATTTCTCAATTTATACAGAAGAAGTTTGGGCTTGGAGATGATCAAGTCTTTAATAACATTATGAAATACGGTAATACTACCGCAGCATCTATTCCCATAGCCCTTACAGAGGCTTGGGAGAACGGAAAGATTAAAGAAGGAGATTTAGTGGTACTAGCCGCTTTCGGTAGTGGTTTCACTTGGGGTAGCGCTATTATAAAATGGTAACTTTATGGCAAAACAAAACCCCGATGTCTCCATCGGGGTTTCTGTCGTTGATGCTGCTATACTAAACACTAACCATTAACTATAAACATATAGCATTATCACCGACCAATATTTTTGAAATGCTGTTCTTTTAATACCAGTTTTACAATAGACGGATATTTTATTCAAAAGTTACATCTTTAATGAACTTTAACATCATATTTAACATATGAAAACAACACTAGTCTTCGGAACTTCCCTTAAACCCAGTAGATATAGTAATCTAGCCGTAAATAGGCTATTAGATCATAATATCAAAACTGAAGCATTTGGTTTACGCGAGGGCAAAATCAGGGAAACACAAATAAAGACCAATTTAAATGATTTTCAAAATATTCATACCATTACTTTATACATAGGAGCTGCTCGTCAGCCTGAGTATATCGACAAAATCCTACAAATAGGTCCAAAACGAGTCATTTTTAATCCGGGAACGGAAAATCCTGAATTCTACGCAACACTGCAAAAAGAAGGGATTGAGGCGGTAGAGGCATGTACTTTGGTCTTATTGGCAACCGGTCAATATTAAATGATCGATGAAATACACGTAAGATTTTTCCTATAAAACTTTAACATTTAGGAAGTTACATTTTTATCAGTTGTTATTGTATGATTCTTATTTCTAATCAGCCAAAGCCCTAGAAAAGTTAATAATCCGTTCAAAGGTAGTAATTCATACCCAAATTTGTAACCGCCTAAATATTCCGTTGGCAAGTTCGTAAACCCTATAATAGAGAGAACGGACAATAAGGCAATAATCCATACATAATTATCTTTTATTGAATGCTTTGTGAATATACCAAAGGTAAATAGTCCCAATAAAGGACCATAAGTATATGTGGCAACGGTCAAGAGGCCGTCTATAACGTTTCGGTCTAAAATATACTTGAACAGAATAACGGTTATAATTAAAAGAATACTCATCCCTACATGTGTTGTCTTTCTTATTTTGTTTTGGTCTTTTTTGGCTTTTTCATCAATGTTTAAAAAGTCTACACAAAAAGAGGTTGTTAAGGAAGTCAATGCGCTATCTGCGCTACTATAAGCCGCAGCTATTAATCCTAGCATAAAGGTAACGGCAACAACCATTCCCAAACCACTGTTCATTGCAATTTCTGGAAATAGAAGATCGGGTTTGGGTTGGCCATCCATTAATGGAATAGCAATGTTGAATTTGGCCGCATAGATAAATAAAAGGGCTCCTAGCAAGAGAAAAATAAAATTCACAACGACTAGAACCAAACTGAAGGAAATCATGTTTTTCTGGGCGTCTTTAAGCGATTTGCAAGTAAGATTTTTCTGCATCATATCTTGGTCTAGACCGGTCATGCAAATGGTAATGAACATACCTCCAAAAAAGGATTTTAGAAAGTGGTTCTTGTCAAAAAAACTATCTGTAAATAGTATTTGGTTGTACTGCTTTAATTCTTCGGATGCCAGGAACTCCGTAAAAGTCCAATCTAATTTCTGATTTATAAAATAAATGCTCAGCCCAACGGATAAAAGCATAAAGGCCGTTTGGAGGGTATCTGTCCAGACAATTGTTTTTATTCCGCCTCTAAAAGTATATATCCATATTAATAAAATAGAGAGGATAACCGTAACCTCAAACGGTACGCCTAGTTCATCAAATACAAATTGTTGTAGAACAATTGCTACCAAAAACAGCCTAAAGGAAGCTCCCAGAACCCTGGATATAAAGAAAGACACTGCGCCCACTTTATAACTTACGATACCAAAACGCTTTTTTAAATATTCATAGATAGAGGTAACGTTCAGTTGGTAATAGATGGGCAGTAGAATAAAGGCTATGACAAAATAACCTGCCAAGTAACCAAAAACCACTTGCATATAACTGAAGCCAGAAGCTTCTACCCAACCGGGTACAGAGATAAAGGTAACTCCTGAAAGAGAGGCACCTACCATTCCAAAAGCAACCAAGTACCAAGGAGAAGATTTTCCCGCCTTGAAAAAGTCAACATTAGAATCGTTTTTTCCTGTAAAATAGGATATCAATAAAAGTAAGAGAAAATAAGCACCTATTAAGATTAGGATGTGCGTGGCGGTCATGTAATAAAATTTAAAACCAAAGTACAAAAAGTAAAAATAGTACGTAATTTTGTGACTATGGATTTTTCTTCAAAGCTTCTCGAGAATGCCGTTTACGAAATGTCGCAATTACCAGGAATAGGTAAACGCACGGCACTTCGGTTGGTTCTTCATTTGCTTAAACAGCCTAAAGAACAGACAGAAAGGCTCTCAAATTCATTGTTAAGCTTGCGTAGTGAGATAAAATTTTGCGAAAATTGCCATAACATTTCAGATGTGGCCGTGTGTGAAATTTGTGCCAATCCCAAACGGGATAGGAGTTTGGTTTGCGTTGTTGAGGATATTCGTGATGTTATGGCTATTGAGAACACAAGTCAGTACAAAGGCTTATATCATGTTCTAGGTGGTAAAATATCGCCTATGGAAGGGATTGGCCCTCAAGATTTAACTATTGGTTCTTTGGTAGAAAAGGCCCAAAAAGGAGAAGTTAAGGAGTTTATTTTTGCCTTAAGCTCCACTATGGAGGGTGATACGACCAATTTTTATATTTATAAGCAATTAAACGGTTTAGATATTAATACTTCAACTATTGCCAGAGGAATAGCCGTGGGCGATGAGCTGGAATATGCCGATGAAGTCACACTAGGACGGAGCATATTAAACCGTATTCCATTTGAAGGTTCGTTAAAAGCGAATTAAATAATGTGACAAATATAACCGATAGGTGTTTTTTTTGGTATTTTTGCGACAAAATTAGAGTAAAAGCATTCTAAAATAAGAATATGTCAAAGTTTGAACTGAAATTACCGAGAATGGGTGAGAGTGTTGCGGAAGCAACGTTAACCACTTGGTTGAAAGAAGTTGGTGATACTATTGAATTGGATGAACCTATTTTTGAAATAGCTACTGATAAGGTAGATTCAGAGGTTCCAAGTGAAGTGGAGGGTATTTTAATCGAAAAGCTTTTTGATATAGACGATGTAATCAAAGTGGGTGATACCGTAGCGATTATTGAAACAGAACAATCTATTGACGTAGCGCAGTCCGCTGTTCAAAGCGAACCGGTTGCTGCATCAAATGGTGCTGAGAAATCTGCTGCCATGGTAGAGGAAACTGTAAAAGTGGCCAAAGATGCTGTAAGTGCACCTGTACATCATAATCAAAAATCATCTTCTGAGCGCTTTTATTCGCCTTTGGTGAAAAATATAGCAAAACAAGAAGGTATTTCTGTTGCTGAACTTGATACGATAACGGGAACGGGAAATGAAGGTCGCGTTACTAAAAATGATATTCTGGCCTACTTAGAAAATGGCGCGGTTAAAAAGGTTGAACAGCCACTAGAAAAAACTTCTGCTCCAAAGGTAGCGGCAGTTCCTGTTGCAAACCACAAGCCTTCAGAGGTTAAACCAACCAATGGTTCCGGTATAGCGCAGGGTGCCGATGGTGAGGTTGTGCCTATGAGCAGAATGGGTAAAATGATAGCCAAGCATATGGTAGACAGTGTGTCTACTTCTGCACATGTTCAGAGTTTTATTGAGGTAGATGTCACTAAGATTGTAAATTGGAGAAATAAGGTAAAGAGCTCTTTTGAAAAGAGAGAAGGTGAGAAGTTGACTTTTACACCAATCTTTATTGAAGCGGTAGCTAAGGCCCTAAAAAAATATCCTTTGATGAACATTTCGCTAGTTGGCGATACGGTTGTTAAAAAGAAAAACATCAACATAGGCATGGCAGCTGCTTTACCGGATGGAAATCTTATTGTTCCGGTAATAAAAAATGCAGACCAGTTGAATTTGGTAGGTATGGCTAAAGCCATAAACGATTTGGCGTCTAGGGCTAGAGAAAATAAACTTAAGCCAGATGAAGTTCAAGATGGGACATATACTGTGACCAATGTAGGTACTTTTGGTAGTGTTTTTGGAACGCCAATTATTAATCAACCTCAAGTGGGTATTCTTGCACTGGGTGCTATTCGTAAAATTCCATCGGTAATAGAAACTCCAGAAGGAGATTTCATAGGAATTAGAAGTAAGATGTATCTTTCTCATAGTTACGATCATAGAGTGGTAAATGGTGCATTGGGTAGTATGTTTGCAAAAGCAGTTGCAGATTATTTGGAAGCCTGGGATGTAGATAGGGAGGTATAAAGTGTATTATACACACTTTTCTGTTGAAGCATTCTTATTTTAAAGTTATATTTCTTTAAAATCTGTGAATTATTTTGGGTTTTTGGTCCGCTTTAGCTGTTAATAGATTAATAATCTTATTTTCATGCGATAGATAAGTATCCATAAGGCCTCCTAAACCAACAATGCCAAATAGAAATCTCAATACGTCATCAAGACAAATTCTAAATTTGTTATGCTTCTTTTTATTTAGCACCCCTCTTTTTTTACTTGCACAAGAAGAGAGTGGAGGTGAAGAGGTGAAAGCTCCACTAAACCTATATATAGATTGCAACTGCGAGAAGAACTATCTACGGCAGGAAATCAATTATGTCAGTCACGTACGTGATCAGGGGCAAGCCAATATCAAACTGTTTATTTATGACGTTACCAATGGTAGTGGTGGACGAACGTACATGTTAGAATTTGAGGGTGTAGATGATTACAAAGATATTCTTGGCAAGCTTACCTATGATAGTACTGCTAGTATGACTGATGATGAGGTCCGTAAGGGGCTTTTGAAAAAAGTGCAATCAGGACTTCTTCAGTACGTTTTAGAGTCGGACCTGGCAGAAAATATCACGTACACCGTAAATAAGGAAGGTCTTGGAGAAATTCAAGAGATTGATTTTAGAGATCCTTGGAACAATTGGATTTTTGAAGTTTACGGAGAGGCAAAGATTAAAAGGGAATCTAGCCGTAAAGAGTTTGAATATGAATTGGGTTTTCAAAGTGATCATGTAACGGAAAAACTACGGATCCGTAGTGATTTGCAAATTAACCAAGCAAATAAGGAAATCGTCAACGATGATGAAATTTTTACAAGTGAGCGCTTTAGGTATTCTGCAGATGCTAGTATTGTTGCAAGTTTGTCCGATCATTGGTCTGCAGGTGTTTTTGGTGGCGTGCAACATAATACCTTTACGAATCTAGACTTTAGATACTATGCAAGGCCAGCTATTGAATACAACATTTATCCTTATAAAGAAGTACTTCGTAGAGAGATTGTATTCGCTTACAAAATTGGCTATTTCCATAATGATTATATAGAGCCAACTATTTATCTCAAAGAGGCGGAAGGTGTCTTTAGTCATTCTTTAGATGTACAAGTAAGATACCGTCAGCCGTGGGGCAATGTATATGCCCGCTTAATTGGCTCTACCTTTTTAAATGACTTTACCAAGAATAGAATTCAGTTGAACGGAAGTTTTTCCGTGCGTCTTTTAAAGGGTCTTGCAGCCCGGTTTTCAGGAAGGTTCGAGTTAATTCGTGATCAAATAAACTTGCCTGGTGGAGATGCTTCTTTGGAAGATGTATTGTTGCAACAAAAGCAAATTGCTACAGATTATGAGACCAGCCTTAGCGTAGGGCTTAGTTATACCTTTGGCTCCGCTTTTAATAATGTTATAAACACCAGGTTGTAGTGGTTATTTTCTTTATTAAGAAAAGTATGGATATGTTTTCTTGAACCTTGTTAAATAGTATCTTTGTTAAAAAAATAGCGAAAAACATGGAGCTTAATCTCACGCGTCCCATTTGTTTTTTTGATTTGGAAACTACGGGTACCAATGTTGCCAAAGACCGAATTGTAGAAATATCTGTTTTAAAAGTATATCCTAACGGGAATAAGGAAAGTAAGACTTGGTTGGTAAATCCAGAAGTGGAAATACCGGAAGAGGTAATTGCTATTCACGGTATTTCCAACGAAAAAGTGGCCAACGAGCCAACTTTTAAAGACCTTTCTAGGACTATTTATGCCATGATAAAGGATTGCGATTTGGGCGGATTTAATTCTGACCGTTTTGATATTCCTCTATTGGCTGAAGAAATGTTGCGTGCCGAGCTGGATTTTGATATGAAGAGTATGGTTTCTATAGACGTTCAAACTATATTCCATAAAATGGAAAAACGAACATTGGTAGCGGCATACAAGTTTTATTGCGATAAAGACCTTAACGATGCCCATAGTGCCGAAGCAGATACGCTGGCTACTTATGAGGTGTTGTTGTCTCAATTAGATAGGTACCCAGATTTAGAGAATAATGTTAAAAAATTGGCTGAATTTTCTACTCATCGGCAGTTTGCAGATTTTGCGGGCTTCTTAGGATATGATGAAGATGGTGCTGAGGTTTTTGCATTTGGCAAACATAAAGGCAGAAAAGTATTAGATGTACTAGAGAAAGAACCCGGCTACTTCGGGTGGATTTTAAATGCCGATTTTCCCCTGTATACCAAAAAGGTGTTGACACAAGTTAAATTGAGTCAGCTCAACAACAAGTTAGGTTAGAGAATTTTAAAAAGTTTCAATGAAAATTATCTGTATCGGTAGGAATTATACTGAGCATATAGAAGAGTTGGCTAATGAGAGGCCCGAAGAACCTGTGGTCTTTATCAAACCAGATTCTGCAATTTTGCCCAAAGAGCAGGACTTTTATATCCCTGATTTTTCCAAAGACGTGCACTATGAAGTTGAAGTGCTCGTTAAGATAAAAAAAGTAGGAAAGCATATTAGTGAGAAATTTGCTCACAATTATTACGATGAAATAGGTCTGGGCATAGATTTTACGGCTAGAGACCTGCAATCCAAATTAAAAGAAAAAGGTCTTCCTTGGGAAAAAGCAAAGGGTTTTGACGGTGCAGCGGTCATAGGAGAGTGGCTTCCAAAGACAAGTTTTAAGGATTTAAACAATATAAATTTCTCTTTATTGAAGAATGAAAGAGAAGTGCAAAAGGGGAATACTGGCCTCATGCTCTGGAAGATAGATGAGCTCGTTTCGTATGTTTCTCAATTTTTCATGTTAAAAAAAGGCGATGTAATTTTTACTGGAACACCAGCCGGTGTTGGTAGAATTGAAGCAAATGACTACCTTTCGGGGGTTCTGGAGGGTCGTGAACTTTTCCACTTAAAAGTAAAATAATGATTTACAATCTTGATAAAATCAATGAGATGGCTGAAGGAGATGAAGATTTCATCAACTCTGTTATTTCAGTATTTTTAGAAGAAGTGCCGCAGGATCTTGAGCTTCTTGAAATTGCATTAAATGAGCAAAACCATGACCAGGTTTACAAATTAGCACATAAAATTAAGCCTAATGTTGATCTGTTGGGTATGGAGCAGACTCGTGCTGCAGCCCTACAAATAGAAACTTTAGGGAAGGCAGAAGCCAATATGTCCGAGATACAAGTGGTTTTTCCTCTGTTGAAAAAAGATATACATCAGGTGGTATCTGAGTTGAAAAAAGATTTCAATATCTGATGCTTGCTGAAATTATTACTATTGGCGATGAAATTCTAATTGGTCAGATTGTTGATACCAATTCCGTTTTTATAGCCAAAGAACTTAATAAAATCGGGGTTTCTGTTTATCAGATCACTTCAATTCAAGATGATAAGGAACACATTCTTCAAGCGCTAGAAGACGCTAAAAAGAGAGTTCAGGTGGTTATCATTACCGGAGGTCTTGGTCCGACCAAAGACGATATTACCAAACATACCTTATGTGAGTTTTTTAACGACACCTTGGTAGAAGACGCAGGTGTTCTAGCACATGTGGAAGAGCTTTTTAAAAAGTATATTACCTCTACGCCTATATCTGATATTAATAGAAAACAAGCTTTGGTGCCATCCAAAGCCACAGTTCTAAAGAATGCATTTGGTACTGCGCCTGGCATGTGGATTCAAGAAGATGGCGTAGCCTTTGTTTCGCTGCCCGGAGTTCCTTATGAAATGAAAAATTTGATGACTGATAAGGTCATTCCAAGAATCATTACCGATTTTAATCGCCCTTTTATTCTGCATAGAACTGTTGTTACTTACGGTTTAGGTGAAAGTGCTATTGCTGAAAAAATAGAAGATTGGGAAAACAATTTACCTGCGTTTATCAAATTGGCATATTTGCCAAATCTTGGGAAAGTAAGGTTGCGGTTGAGTGCTAAGGGTCCAAATAAGCAAGAGTTAGAAGATACCATAGAAGCAGAGTTAAAAAAACTATATCCGCTAATTGGCGATATTATTTATGGTACCGAAGACGAGGAGACTTTAGAACAAGTGGTTGCCAAACTATTTACTGAGAAAAGATTTACGCTGTCTACAGCAGAGAGTTTTACGGGAGGTAAAATAGCGGAGCAATTAACTGCCTTGCCAGGAGCGTCAGCTTACTTTAAAGGTAGTGTAGTGAGTTATGCCACTGAGGCCAAGATAAATATTCTAAAGGTTCCTAGTGATGTAATAGAAAAGTATTCAGTAGTGAGCGCGGAAGTAGCTAAGGAAATGGCAGAAAACGTAAGGCATTTGTTCAAAACCCATTATGCAATAGCTACTACAGGAAATGCCGGTCCTACAAAAGGTGACTCGGATGCAGAGATTGGAACGGTCTTCATTGCTATAGCATCTCCTAATGGAGTTTATGCTCAAGAATTCAATATGGGCAACCATAGAGAGCGCATTGTGGAGAAGGCTGTGAACAAGGCTTTAGAGCTATTGCAAAAAGAAATTTCAAAAATCTGAAATATTGTTTTGCGCATCCATAAAAATGACATAAATTTGCACCCTGTTTAAAGAAAAATCAGCGGCATGTCAAAAGTTTGTGAAATTACGGGAAAGAGAGCGATGTTTGGAAACAACGTATCGTTTTCTATAAATAAGACTAAAAGAAGATTCAATGTTAATCTTTCTAAGAAACGTTTTTATATTCCCGAAGAGGACCGTTGGGTAACCTTAAAGGTTTCTGCAAAGGCGTTGAAAATTATCAACAAAAAGGGTATTTCTGCTGTTTTGAAAGACGCGAAGGCAGAAGGATTGGTAAAATAAGCTAGAATACGATGGCAAAGAAAGGAAATAGAATACAAGTAATTTTGGAATGTACCGAGCACAAAGAATCGGGACAACCAGGTACATCAAGGTACATTACTACAAAGAATAAAAAGAACACTCCGGAAAGAATGGAGATTAAAAAGTTCAATCCTATTTTGAAGAGGATGACAATCCATAAGGAGATTAAATAAGTTTTCGTTTTAACGAGAACATAAAAGCATATTAGTCATGGCAAAAAAGACGGTAGCAAGTTTACAGACAAGTTCAAAAAGATTGACAAAAGCCATTAAGATGGTGAAATCAGCAAAAAGTGGATCATATACTTTTGTTGAGTCAGTTATGACCCCAGAATCGGTTAACGATTGGTTGTCTAAAAAGTAAGATACTTTTAAAGTATTATAAAGCCTCTTCGTTAAGAAGGGGCTTTTTTTGTGGGTTCATATCTAGGTTAAGGAAGCACTCATTAGTAGTAGGTCCCTTTCAAGTAATTGTAGTATCATTTAAAGTAAAAACTTCCACCTTACTTTATTATCTTTGAGACTATTAATACAAAGAACACATGAGTTTATTCAAGAATATATTTTCTTCAAAGAAAAAGGAAAGCCTTGATAAGGGCTTAGAGAAAACCAAAACATCCTTTCTCTCTAAGCTTAGTAAAGCTGTTGCGGGTAAGTCTAAAGTAGATGATGATGTATTGGATAATCTGGAGGAAGTTCTTGTTTCTTCAGATGTAGGAGTTACAACTACCTTAAAAATTATAGAGCGTATAGAGGCTCGTGTTTCCAAGGATAAATATATGGGCACGGAGGAGCTCAATACAATTCTTAGGGAAGAAATTTCTGGTCTTCTTTCAGAAACCAATCTTGGAAGCGAAACGGAATTTTCAGTTCCAAAAGACAAGAAGCCTTATGTAATTATGGTAGTTGGTGTTAATGGTGTTGGTAAAACTACAACCATTGGAAAATTGGCCTATCAGTTTAAAAAACAAGGTTTAAAAGTAGTTTTAGGTGCGGCAGATACTTTTCGTGCTGCGGCCATAGACCAATTACAAGTTTGGGCAGATCGAGTTGATGTACCAATCGTAAAACAAAGTATGGGTAGTGATCCAGCTTCAGTTGCTTTTGATACGCTAAGTTCAGCAGTTAAACAAGATGCAGATGTTGTTATCATAGATACTGCAGGTCGTCTTCATAATAAGGTGAATTTAATGAACGAATTGACCAAGGTAAAACGAGTTATGCAAAAAGTGGTAGACCATACGCCTCATGAAGTTATGTTGGTGCTTGATGGTTCTACAGGCCAAAACGCTTTTGAACAAGCCAAGGAATTTACCAAGGCAACAGAAGTTACTTCATTAGCGGTCACTAAATTAGACGGTACAGCAAAAGGAGGAGTTGTTATTGGTATATCTGATCAATTCCAAATTCCTGTGAAGTATATTGGAGTAGGTGAGGGTATTGAAGATTTACAGGTGTTTAATAAGCATGAGTTTGTAGATTCATTTTTTAATGTATAATTATATTTAATTCATAACAGCATTCAATTTTTCCCATAATTCGTTGTCAAAACTAGAAAGTCCTAATTGGGTTTCTCCAGCGGTTTCACCAGATCTAACAATTACCAAGCTTTTACTAGGCACTACATAAATTTTCTGGTCATTTGCGCCTAACGCTGCAAATAAATCAGATGGTGCGTTTGGTATTAAATTTCCTTCTACTACTTCTTGTGAAGTGGTTCCCATATAACTTTGCTTTCCATTAAGCCACCAGAGATAACCATAACTTTTATTTAGTTCTTGGGAAGTAGTGGTCATTTCATTGAAATAGTCTTCACTAAGAATCGTACTATCATCCCAAGTGCCTTTATTTAGTGCAAGTAATCCAAATCTAGCCATACTACGCGTGTTACTATTATAAATGTTTAGCCCTAGTGCTTTCGTCCAATTCCCTTCCATTCCTATTCGGTCCTCAAGTTTAGTTTTTCCATAGCTTTGAAAGCCTACACCTGTAGTCTGGTTAAGAATATCTTGAAGGAGTATAAAAGCGCCTTGGTGGTAGGCCCAACGTGTTCCGGCATCTGCAGTATAGTCTAAGCAATTTGGTGTGGTGCATACCCATGGAATATAATCTCCCACATTATCGGTGAGACCGGTAGTCATACTTAGATGGTGTTGTACCGTAATTAGGTCTTCTTTTTCTGTAGATAGCGAACTCCAGTTCATGCCAAGATAATCAGATGTTTTATCTCCAATATTGAGTAAGCCTTCCTCTTGGGCAATACCGGCAATGGTAGCAGTTAAGCTTTTGGCGGCGGAAAACCAAGTCCATTGTGCATTTGCATTATGGTCATTAAAATACTCTTCTATGACAATGCGCCCATCTACCAAAACCATGAATCCCTTTGTCTTGTTATTTTTTAAATAGGTATACAACGCTTCTATTTCAGTCTCGTTCCAGTTGAGTTCAGCTGGGGTTATCGTTTCCCATTCGGTATCTGCTACCGCGGGATAGTACATGTCTCTTACTTCCGTTTCTATTTCTATTTCGGGTTCTACCTTGTCTTTGGAACAGCTAGCGAGTACTACTAAAATAATGCTCAGTATAGTAGAAGTTGAATATTTCATGACTTTGGTTTTCTTGTTAGACATCAACTTGTTATGGTAGTTTAACGCAATTCAACAAGAAATCGTACCAAAAGGAAGCTGTTCGTTCATCTTGTTGTATTTTTGCGCTCAATTTCTAGTTATGAGAACGAAAACGCAGAAGCAGAATAAAATAAATGTAGTCACTTTGGGATGCTCGAAAAACGTGTATGATTCCGAAATACTCATGGGGCAGTTGCGTGCCAACGACAAAGAAGTAGTGCATGAAGAGGAGGGTAATGTTGTGGTAATCAATACCTGCGGATTTATTGCGAATGCAAAAGAAGAAAGTGTCAATACTATTTTAGAATACGTTCAGAAAAAAGAGGCAGGTATAGTAGATAAGGTATTTGTAACCGGATGTCTTAGTGAACGATACAAGCCCGATTTACAAAAAGAAATTCCGAACGTAGATGAATATTTCGGTACCAGTGAATTGCCTAATTTATTGAAGGCTCTTGGTGCAGATTATAAGCATGAACTAATTGGTGAACGTTTAACGACTACTCCAAAAAATTATGCATATCTTAAGATTGCAGAAGGTTGCGATAGGCCTTGTTCATTCTGTGCTATTCCTATTATGAGGGGTAAGCACCGCAGTACGCCTATTGAAGATTTGGTTACTGAATCCGAAAAATTAGCGGCAAAAGGTGTAAAAGAACTTATTCTTATTGCTCAAGATTTAACGTATTACGGTCTTGATATATACAAGAAGAGAAACTTAGCTGAACTGTTACAAGCTTTGGTAAAAGTAGAAGGTATTGAATGGATTAGATTGCATTATGCTTTTCCAACAGGTTTTCCTTTAGATGTGTTAGATGTTATGAAGGAAGAACCTAAAATCTGTAATTATTTAGATATTCCATTACAACATATTTCAGATTCCATATTAAAAAGTATGCGTCGCGGTACTACACAGGCTAAAACAACAAAATTGTTGAAAGAGTTTAGAGCTGCCGTGCCTGAAATGACTATTCGTACTACGTTGATAGTTGGATATCCTGGAGAAACGGAAGAAGATTTCCAGACTTTAAAAGGTTGGGTGGCCGAGATGCGTTTTGAGCGCCTAGGTTGTTTTACGTATAGTCATGAAGAGAATACGCATGCCTATTCATTGGAAGATGATGTTCCTGAAGATGTTAAGCAAGAAAGGGCTAATGAGATAATGGAGTTACAATCTCAGATTTCATGGGAGTTGAACCAAAATAAGATAGGAGAGACTTTCCGTTGTATTATAGACCGTAAAGAAGGAAATCATTTTGTTGGTCGTACGGAATTCGATTCTCCCGATGTTGATAACGAAGTTTTGATAGATGCTACTAAGTTCTATTTAAAACAAGGTGAGTTCGTAAATATTAAGATTACAGAAGCTGCCGATTTTGATTTGTACGGTGAGCCTGCATAGTTAAATAAATCATTTTAGGATTATTTCATAAAAATTTAAAACCTGTCCAATAGTGGATAGGTTTTTTTGTGTTAAGAAGTTACTATTTCTTAGGTGTTATTTTAAACGTATTAATTACACTTCAAAATTATTCACTACTTTAGGGAAATCAATTTTTGATAGTATAGCCTGTCAATTGAATTTAATCAATCAACCTTAAGAACTTTAGTAGACTACTATGGATGACTTGCGAATTGAAAAAATAGAACTTTTTAAGGTGCCACCGCGTTGGCTTTTTCTAAAAATAACCACAAAAAGCGGCATCATAGGCTGGGGAGAGCCCGTTGTAGAAGGTAAAGCTGCTACGGTAGAAGCTTGTGTTCAAGAACTATCACAATATCTTATTGGTCGTTCTGCCAATGATATAGAGGACATCTGGCAAACACTCTATGGAGGAGGATTTTATCGTGGAGGCCCTATTCTTATGAGTGCTATTTCAGGTATAGATCAAGCCCTTTGGGATATCAAAGGAAAACACCTTGGTGTACCAGTCTATGACCTTTTGGGAGGAGCGGTCCGTAAGAAAATGAAAATGTATTGTTGGATTGGTGGCGATCACCCAGAAGTTGTTCTTGAGCAGGCACGCGAAAAAGTAGAACAGGGTTATAAGGCAGTAAAAATGAATGCTACAGGTGCTTTTGCTTGGATAGATTCATTGCAAAAAATTAAAACTGTTGCAGACAACATTAAATTGCTTCGCGAAGAATTTGGCGATACTTTAGACATTGGGCTTGATTTTCACGGAAGAATACACAAGGGTATGGTCAAGCGCTTAATTGATGAATTGGCGCCTTACAGCCCCATGTTTATTGAAGAACCCGTTTTGAGCGAGAATGAAGAGGCCTTTGACCATATCTATCCATATACCAGTATTCCTATTGCCACAGGGGAGCGTATGTTTTCCCGTTGGGATTTTAAAGAACTTCTACACAGGGGTACGGTAGATATTATTCAGCCAGATTTAAGTCACGCTGGTGGAATTTCGGAAGTACGTAGAATTGCTGCTATGGCAGAAGCTTATGATGTTGCCTTGGCACCTCATTGCCCGTTGGGCCCAATTGCTCTTGCTTCATGCTTACATGTAGACTTTAATTCTATTAATGCCGTAATCCAAGAAAGCAGTTTGGGTATACATTACAACAAAGGCTTTGATTTGTTGGATTACATGGATAATCCTGAAATTTTTGATGTAAAAGATGGTTATATAGAGCTTCTAAAGAAACCAGGTTTAGGGGTTGATATGAATGAAGAAAAACTAAGAGAAGGTCAGAAAATTGGCCATAACTGGTCAAATCCTGTATGGAGAAATGAAGACGGTAGTTTTGCCGAATGGTAAAAAACTAGCTAAATAACAGTTTTTGAACGATTTAGTTCTTAAATTAAGAGAACTTAAACCAACCGATTATGCTTTATATTATTGCTTTGGTCTGCGCTCTTGCATTTATTATTCTGGGCATTGTTCGCTGGAAGATTCATCCCTTTTTTGTGCTGTTATTGGCTGCCATAGGTTATGGATTTATAACCGGAATGAGCGTTGAGGCTATTATAGATTCTGTTAATAATGGCTTCGGGAGTATAATGGGTAAAATAGGCCTAATTATATTTTTTGGTGTGGCCATTGGTACGGTCTTGGAAAAATCAGGAGGGGCCATGGTAATCGCTACCCGTATGATTCAGCTAATTGGTGAGAAATCTATTCATTTAGCTATGATGCTAACGGGGTATCTCCTATCTATTCCCGTGTTTGCGGATAGTGCTTTTATTATCATGAATTCATTGAATAAGGCACTTTCCAAAAAGGCAAAAGTAGCTTATGCAGGCACTACAGCTGCTTTGGCCTTGGGACTTACGGCAACACATGTAATGGTGCCGCCAACACCGGGACCTATTGCCGCAGCGGGAATTTTGAATGCAGAATTGGGAAGTGTAATTTTATGGGGATTGATTGTTAGTTCACTGTCATTAGTAAGCTGTTATTTTTTTGCAACCAAAATTGCCTCTAAAGTAGATATTCCAATTCAAATGGAAGTAGCTCCAGATATCATCCATCGTCCTAAATTATCACTTTCATTGTTGTGCATTGTAGTTCCAATAATTTTAATTGTATTAAAATCGGTTTTCGATTATCCTGAGTTCAATCTTGTTAGTTTATCCATATATCCAATCATTGCTTTTTTGGGTACACCCGTTATTGCCCTTTTAATTGGGGTTATCCTATCATTACTCTTACCGGAAAAATTAGACCAACGAGTTTATTCGGCCACTGGTTGGTTGGGCGATTCTTTGCGCATTGCAGCTCCTATTATTTTAATTACAGGATCTGGTGGAATTTTTGGCGCCATGCTTCAGAATTCGGGTTTTGCAGATATGATTACAGAAAGCTTTTCGGGAATGTCTATCGGTCTGTTTTTTCCTTTTTTGCTGGCAGCTTGTTTAAAAACAACACAAGGCTCATCTACTGTTGCTTTAATAACCACGGCATCTATAGTCGCCCCAATGATGCCTGCACTTGGACTTGATGAAGCTTTTATGAAAACAATGACTGTTCTGGCCATAGGTGCAGGTTCTACCGTGGTTTCGCATGCTAATGATAGCTTCTTTTGGGTGTTTACTCAATTAACGGGTATGGATGTAAAACAAGGAAATCAGATACAAACGGTTGGAACCTTAATTTTGGGCACATCTGCCATGACATTGATATTTTGTATTTCAAAAATTTTGAGTTGATATGAAAGCGATATTATATTTTAATCCCAGGCTTATGAAAAAAATCTCTGTACTTATTTTAATTCTAGGGCTTCATAATGTATTGGTTTCTCAAGAAAAAGAGCATTCTTTCTCCGTTGAAATAATGGATGACGAAGCTTTACAGGTTATTGATGGCAATGCTGAAATAAAAGTAATAGGAAGCGGATTTACTTGGACGGAAGGTCCGTTGTGGATTGCCGATGGTGATTATCTTCTATTTTCGGACATACCGAACAATACAGTTTTTAAAATTGATGCTTCAGGAAAAACTAGTGAGTACTTAAAACCTTCTGGATATTTGGGTACAAGCGATTATGGAGCAGAACCGGGTTCTAACGGATTGCTCTTAAGTCCTAATGGGGAACTGGTTTTGATGCAGCATGGTGAAAGACGAGTAGCTAAAATGAAAAGTACGTTGAATTCCCCAAAAGCAGAGTATGAAGCATTGGCCGATTCTTTTGAGGAGAAACGTTTTAATAGCCCCAACGATGGAGTTTTTGATGCTGAGGGGAATCTGTATTTTACCGATCCGCCATACGGACTGCCAAAACAGATGGACGACGAACAAAAAGAACTGGACTACCAAGGAGTTTACTGTTTGCAAACTACTGGTGAAATTATTTTAGTAGACAAGTTGTCTAGACCTAATGGTGTTGCAGTTAACAATGACGGCTCTAAATTATATGTATCAGTATCTAATCCTGAACATGCGGTATGGTACCAATATGATATTTTTGCACCAGGCAAGGTCGATAATAAAAAAATGTTTTATGATGTAACCGAGCTAGTAGGGAAAGAAGGACAACAGGGCTTGCCAGATGGTATGAAAATGCATAGTAAAGGCTATTTATTTGCTACAGGTCCAGGGGGCGTTTGGCTTTTTAATGAATCAGGAAAAGCGATAGCCAGAATACATACTGGTGAAAAGACAGCTAATTGTGTTTTTGGGAAAGATGAAAAAATACTTTACCTGACTGCAGATGATTATGTACTAACCGTTTCGCTCAAATAAATACTTATTTTTTTTAAGAAACAAAAACCCCCACAGCATGCTGTGGGGGTTTTTATATTTCGTAATAATTACAAATTATACGATATCATTGACCATCTTAGCCCATTTTTCGGCTGTTTGCAGCTCTCCGTTCAGTTGTAAGTTGTTCTGAGAGTTGAAAAGCTCAAAAACAACATCACGACCTGTGGGTGCCTTGGTTATGAAAACCAATTCAATACGTTCTATGGTCTGTTCTACCTTTCCATTATTACGAACGGACTTTCCTATTTTGGATGCTTTGCAACTTTTAACATCTTTCAAGTCAACGGATAGTTTTTCCACTTCATTTTTTTCCTCCTTATAGAAAAAGACAACATTTTTGTTGGTGTCCATTCCTATTATAAAATCGCCCATGTATTCATGTTCATGTATTTTGCAATTGTCTCGGTCTGCAAAATCATTTAACGAACGGAGCATTTCTTTTTCTCTTTTCTTTACACTTCTGGTAACTAAAACAAAAGGAGTTACACATATTACTGCTGATATGGCTCCAATAAGGGTTGTGCCTAAATCTAAATTCATTTTTTTA
Source organism: Zobellia nedashkovskayae (assembly GCF_015330125.1). Lineage (NCBI taxonomy): Bacteria > Pseudomonadati > Bacteroidota > Flavobacteriia > Flavobacteriales > Flavobacteriaceae > Zobellia > Zobellia nedashkovskayae. The sequence continues at coordinate 2,722,933 of NZ_JADDXR010000002.1, forward strand.
AGTTTTATAATTGATAAATAGGGCAATGCATAGCGCAAGCCCAATGTTAAAATGCCAAATAAAAAATTTGGCGTCGTTTACTTAAAAAAACGGATTTACCAGAAGTAATGAAAAGGGAATATAATGTCTGTCTTTCGCTTAGAAATAAGAAGATTCTGCGAAAAACGAGTGTATTGCGCCAGCGTACTTTCAAAAACACGGTCGCTTATTTTTTGTGTTCCCCAAAGTTTATATGAGCCGTCAAGTGTGTTCTGGGTACAATTAGACGGGGCATCTATTATAGTTTCAGATTCTGAAGTATGGCAATAAAGCTTAGCATTAACCGCAGAAACCGATTCTTTTTGAGAATGGTTACTACTATTTTCTGCCGTAATGGTTCGGTCGGGATTTAGGCCCATGCCAAGGGCACAGCAATAAATTGCTGTAAGCATGAATAAACCAAATAGTTGTTTAACCGATTTCATTGGCACAAAGGTAAAATTATATTGATCTGCAAATGCCAAAAAAACGTTATTGATTTAAACATTCTTGTACCTGGTCTAGACCTTCCATATTATCGGAAAGAACTACCATGGTATCCCCACTTTCAATAACTGTAGATCCATTTGGTGTAATATAGACGTCTGCTCTTTTAATCATAGCGATGATGGCATTCTTTGGAAAACTCAAATCAACTATCTTTTTATTTACAGCAAAGCATTGGGGTGTAATGATAATTTCTTTCATGACGGCCTTTGGTATCTCCTCAAGAAATTTTTCTTTTTCGTAAATACGTTTAGATTTTTCAGGAAGACCAACATTCAGCCACTTGGCAACCAACGCTAACGTTGTTCCTTGTATGAGCACCGATGTAACCGATATAAAGAATACGATATTAAAAATGATATGCGCTTTGTCTATGCCTGCCAAAAGGGGATAGGTTGCGAATACTATAGGAACGGCACCACGGAGTCCTACCCAAGAAATATAGAAGCGCCGCCGCAGTTTCATCTTAATGAACATTAGACTAATAAATACACCAACAGGTCTTGCTATAAAAATCAAGAAGAGTGAAATGGTGAGACCAATACCTATATAGGGCACAACATGACTAGGGAAAACCAGAAGGCCTAAAGTGAGGAATAGTACAATTTGCATCAACCAAGCCAGACCATCAAACATACGAAAGATGGTTTTTTTATGGATTAGGTCTTGATTTCCTAAATAAACAGCACAGATGTAAATAGCCAAAAATCCGTTACCACCTATAAAATCCGTAGCAGAAAAGGTGATGAACATTAAAGCAATAACCAACACTGGGTAAAGACCTTCAAAATCTAGTTTAATTTTATTGATGACCAGTTTGCTCAATTTACCAAAACCGAAGCCTGCCGCACCACCAAGAATCATTTGCTGCAGGAATAGGGGAATGATAGACATTAAACTTTGGTCTTTGTTCACAACCAAAGAAAGAAAAGCAATGGTAAGTACATAAGCCATGGGGTCGTTACTACCGCTTTCTAGCTCTAAGGTTGGCCTAAGATTAGTTTTCAAAGCAAGACTCTTACCTCGTAAAATAGAGAAAACTGCTGCAGCATCAGTAGAGGAAACTATTGACCCTAGCAGTAAACTTTCATAAATGGTGAAATCCGTTACAAAATGAACAAAAATACCCAAAGATACCGCGGTGAGTAATACACCCAAAGTAGAAAGTAGAATACCTTCTTTAAGAATTGGTTTTACGGCTGGCCAACTGGTATCCAAACCTCCAGCAAACAGGATAAAATTTAATGATACTACACCAATAAATTGGGCAATTTTTGGATCGTCAAAAACAATACCTCCTATACCTTCCGAACCGGCCAACATTCCGATGATAAGGAAAAGTAATAAGGTAGGCACCCCAAATTTATATGATGTTTTACCTACTACAATACTAATGAATAGCAGTAAAGACCCAATTAATACAATATTTTCAATAGTAAGATTCATTCCTTTTGCGTCCTTAAAAAATATCTATGCAAGATATCATTTCTTGTTAAGGTAATCAATCAAAATTGAAGAGGACTTGTTAATCCGATAAACAAATATTTAGTTAATTTATTCAAAGTAATACCGTTACTATCACAGCTTTATGAAAGACATGTTTATTATGATAGTAACGGTAGACCAAAAGCGTTCGTTAAACAAGATTTTTCTCCTTGTTATAATATCTTTTTCTAAGCCAAAAGGAAACGCGAACAAGCAGTATTAAAGCGGGAACTTCTACTAAAGGCCCAATGACCCCTGCAAATGCCTGACCTGAATTTAATCCAAAGACAGCAATAGCAACGGCAATGGCCAATTCAAAATTGTTGCCGGCAGCCGTAAAAGCAACTGCGGTGGTTTTGTCATACGTTGCTCCTGTTGCTTTAGTTACAAAGAAACCGATGATAAACATTATGGCAAAGTAGATAAGAAGAGGTACGGCAATAATTAGCACATCCATAGGTATTTCAACAATTAATTCGCCTTTTAAGGAAAACATCACGACGATTGTAAAAAGAAGAGCAATTAATGTCATGGGTGAAATAGTAGGAATAAACTTTTTTGAATACCATTCTTCTCCTTTTAAACGAACCAGAACGAAACGACTCAATATCCCCAAAACAAAAGGAATCCCAAGGTATATGGCAACACTCTCGGCAATTGTGGCAATTGAAATATCAACAATAGCCCCTTCAAAACCAAAATAAGGAGGCAACACGGTTATAAAAATATAGGCATAGAAACTATAGGCGAACACTTGGAAAATACTATTCAATGCTACTAAGCCGGCCCCATATTCACTGCTGCCTTCGGCAAGGTCGTTCCAGACCAATACCATAGCGATGCAACGTGCTAGCCCTATCAAGATTAAACCCACCATGTACTCGGGGTAATCTTGAAGAAAGGTAATAGCCAATAAAAACATAAGAATAGGTCCAATAATCCAATTCAGAACTAATGAAATGGATAGTATTTTTACGTTTTTAAAGACCTTGGGCAGCAGAGCATAGTTAACCTTAGCCAAGGGCGGGTACATCATAAGGATGAGACCTATGGCGATAGGTATATTCGTTGTGCCGCTGCTGGCGGAATTTATGAGCTCAGGAAATTTAGGAAAAAAATTACCAATACCAACCCCAACTATCATGGCGCCAAAAATCCAAAGGGTAAGGTAACTATCTAAAAAGCTAAGTTTTTTTGCCATTTCTATGCGTTTATTTTTGAAAAAACAAAGTAGAGCTCTGTAGCAATCTGAATACTTCTTTCATGATACTTTTCTGCTTGTTGAGGGGTATTATCAAAAGCTTTTGGGTCTTCAAAAGTAATGGGGATACGCTTTTCTGCACCTGCAATAAAAGGGCAACCACCATCTGCTTGGCTACATGTCATTATAGCGGCAAAACCTGATTGTGGGTTAAAATCATCATCTAAAGTTTTTGAAAAACAGATAACAGGATGCTCGTTTGCTGCATATTTTATGCTGTAAACAGGGTTCTTATCATCGGAACGTTTTACAACTTCAAAATCGGTATTCTTAAGGGTCTCCGCAGCCATAGGGAATAGGGCCGTAGCCTCAGTTCCTCCAGAATAACAAAAGACATTCTGAATATTAAAATGGTACGCCATGGTCTGTGCCCAAACTTGAGATAGGTGACTCCTGCGCGAGTTGTGGGTACAGATAAAATTTAGGCGTATTTCTTCATTAGTCTTGACTTTATCCTGTATAAAATCTATTAGTGGTTGTAACGTTTCTTTTCGTTCGTTCGAAATAGAATCGGTTTTTAAAGAACTGATGGTATTTTCAATCTTTTCAAAAGTGCTCATTCGGTTATTTTTATATATAAAACATTTAGACTAGCAACAGCCGCTATTAGGGTCACAAGAACTACCTTGACCTAAATCTGTGAATTGTAATTTTGGTTTTTCGGCAGGAATACCGCAATTATCTTTAGCAAGACAATCGGTCTGTTTTGTGGTCAGAAGAAAGTTGGTGCCGTCAAAATCTAACCCAAACTTACCTATTGTATCTCCTTGGTATTCCACCTCAATATCCAAATCGCCAATTCCCAAAGTTTTTTCAGAAAGTTCTATGATGTGAGTTAATTTCTCCGGATGCAGTCTATGATCATAATCATCTGCATTCCAAAGCTGAAAGTTTACCACCTCTTCTTTACGAACCGTTCCTCCGCAATCAATAAAGTGCTTGGTTATTTTACCTACTTCCGTTACATGAAAGTGGTTTGGAACCAACTCTCCGTTAGGTAATTGAAAAGCTATTTTATCTAATTTTGAAAGCTCTGATTTAATTTCTGATAGTTTCATGTGAGTATTTATTTATTGTAATTTTACGATAAAAGCATCTAAATTTTTTAGCAACAATCTGCTTTGGGAAGGTCTTGATCTAAGAATTTAAGCATGACCTCTTTCATCTGCGTCCAGTTTTCTTTGTGAATACAATAACAAACACTAGTACCATCTACGGTACCTTGTATAAGGCCTAGATTCTTAAGTTCCTTTAAATGTTGTGAAATGGTAGGTTGTGCAAGACCTATTTCATTTACCAAATCTCCACAAACACAGGTATCTATTTTAAACAAATGCTGTAAAATAGAAACTCTAGCGGGATGCCCAAAAACCTTGGCATAAAGTGCAATTTCATTTTGAAGGTCTGTAAATATTTCAGTTTTAGCTAATCCCATTCATTTCTTTTATAAGTATATTGCAATATTACGATTAATATCAATGCTATAAAGAAAAAGAAAAATTTTAACAGAATTTTGAATAAAAAAAGTTCTGAAGTTAAAGCTTTAAAAGGCAGTTTAATCGCAATGAGTTTCCTTTGTCGTCATCGGTAACTAATGCAAGTTTTATTTTGCCATCGGTAGTTTTTTCAGCTACAGTAACCGATTCCACTTTTAGAGGTGCGTCTGTATTAGGAATAGCGGCAACACTATATTTTTTAGAGAAAGTGCCATTAACAATGGGGATGACACCAATAAAGCTCCCAGCTATTTCTCCATCTCTGTAGGCACTCCCGGTTTTTTCTACGGAAGCGGTAAAGATGACTAGATTTTCTTCTTCTAAAATAGTAGCTCCAGAAAACCCAGATTGAAAACCATCTATTTCAGGAAGTTTATATTCTATAGTTTGTGGTACAGGAAAAGGTTTAGTATCCTTTAGATACCCAATCAAGTTTAAATAGTTAAAACTAAAGATGATATTTTTTCCTCGGTTAAATAGGTAAATAGTATCATGGAACAGCGCTACACCCTCTATATTTAAATGTTCGCCATTTAATGCATCAAGCTTTCTTAGATGGTTATAGAATTCAGAAATTTCATAGGTTTCTATGGTCATACTATCTTTTAAGAAAATGTGAAGAAAAATATCTCTTTCAGGAGATTTTGCTCCAGAGCCAAATACAAGAATTTCATTTTTATTAATGGTTTCCAAAGCCTCAAAATCTGGCTTTTTCACTTTGTCCAGTCTATTTCCGTTTAAAAGCTCTGTAGAATAAATGGCTGTTTGATTTACTATTTTACCATCTCCTGTTGCTTCAAACAAATATGGGGAGTCATCGCCCACCACATAAAAACTGTTACCTGCTTTGGTTATACCAGAAGCACTGGGAACATTTTTAAGTAATGTAGTATCTAAAACTTCAAGTTCTAAATGTTGTCTGTTGCAAGTAGTCGCAAGGGTCAGTAGTAAAGAAAAAAGGATACTTTTCATTTGGACAATAACTGTGATATAGAATAAAATCTCTTTTTGTAAAGAGACGCCTAAGGCAAGATTTAATTGCTTTTGATTTTGGAATGCAAATTTAAGAGGTATTAATGAAAGAGTATTTGTCTTTGAGTTGATTTAACACCTTGTTTTTCAAATCTTCAGTATTTAAAAAGAACTTTTGTTAGTTGAGAACAATACTAATTCTACAGTTTCAGCTGGAAGGACAACAGTGCCGGTTTTATAAAACCCTAATTTTCTTAAAAGTTTCTGAGAAGATTTGTTCTCTTTTCTGGTTATGGCAATAAGGTTATTAAGGTTAAATTGTTGAAAAGCCATTTCTTTTAGTTTGAATGCCGCTTCGTAAGCATAACCTTGTTTTCCATATTCGGGAAGAAAAGCAAATCCAATATCAATATTCGTTAAGCCTTCTCGGTCGTACAAACCACAAGACCCAATTTTAGCTCCATCAGATTTACGTATTACGGTGTAATTGCCAAATCCTAGTCTTTTGAACTGAGGCATCATTTTAACTTGTATATAGCTTCTGGCCTCGGTAGTGCTATGTATATTTCTATCGCCAATGTATTTTATCCAATCTGGGTTATTGAACAATTTATAAATGAAATCTGCATCTTCTTCTGAAGTCGGTCTTAGTTTTAATCTTATTGTTTCAAAAGTCATCAAATATAATTTGGTAAGTATATACTGTTAATTTTTGTAAGTTTTTATAACTATTGACTATGATTTTTCTTTAAAATGAGAGGGTTTTAAAAAAAGACTAGTAGATAGTTTTTATGCGCCAACTTTAATGAGATTTTTTACGTATAATAAATGGGACTAGTCTTTTAGGAGTCTAATCCCGACCGAAACCAAATCAGTCTTTAATACAGAGTAATGCCTAAAAATAATAAAATAGAAAACAGGGGAGGAGCAATAATTATAATTCTCGTCGCATTGTTGGCTGTTATGAAAGTAGTCAATAGTAATTTAGAAGAGAAGATCGCCAATGCCAATTATAAGCATGTGAGCTATTCTAGCTGGTACAATGCTAAAAGTATAAAACAAATTTTAAAAGAAAACCAACGCGATTATTTAGAATCTTTACGCGGCACAGGTCTAGTGGCAGAGGAAAAGTTGGAACAATTAGATTTTAGAATTCATATGACCGAAGATCTCATCCGAAAATATGATGAGGAAAAGACCGAGATTTTGTTAGGGTCTAATAATATTCCCCGTGCTTCATGGTCACAAGACCTTGATGGCGAAATGGGACAGATTGTTGGGTTACGAACTTGGGAAGACATTGGTCTTGCTAATAGGAAGTTGGTATCACAAATAGATATCGGTATTTTGTTTCTTCAGATAGGTATTCTATTTGGGGTTCTAGGCCTTATTATTGATGAAAACCGGAGAATGCAGGAGGTTTTTACGGCTTTTATGGTAGGCGTTGCATTTATAGGTCTAGGCGTATGTTTTTATGGGTACTTCACAATTTTATATTAATACTCGTATTAGATAATTTCACCCTCTATTAGACTCGGGTCAAGCACAAGCTATATTTTTTAGGACCACCATGGTTTGTTATTTAGGTCTTCTATAGAACATATTTCTCCCAATTTTGGAAAAGAAACGTCTAGGTTATTTTTACTTGCAGCTTCTTGGAATCTGTCTGCAGGTTCTGTCCAATCATGTTGTGCCAGAGCAAAGCCCGCCCAATGTACCGGCATAACCTTCCTAACTTTTGCCTCTAATGCTGCTTGAATACTTTCTTCAGGAAACATATGTATCTGATGCCACTTCTCATTATACTGGCCGTTTTCCATAAAACCAAAATTAAAAGGGCCTAGTCTCTCTCCAATTTCTTTAAAATGAGTGCCATTACCGCTATCGCCACTAAACCAAATATTTTGATTTTTAGTTTTGAACGTCCATCCACCCCAAAGTGATTTGGACCGGTCGGTCAACCCCCTGCCGGAAAAATGACGGCTGGGTGTAAAGGTAATTTTGATGTTCGTATAGGTAGCATCGTTCCACCAGTCAAATTCTGTAATCAATTCTGGATCTACTCCCCAGGCTACTAGGTGGCGTTTAACACCCAAAGCAACATAATATTCTTTGGTTTTATTTTTTAATTTTTGAATGCTGTCATAATCAAGGTGGTCATAATGGTCATGACTTAGCAACATGAGGTCTATTTCAGGAAAATCATCAATTAGATTCAGCGTGTTTTCGGAAAAGCGTTTGGTCTTAAATGGCGCAATAGGCAATGCATTAGGCCCCAACATTGGATCTATTAAAATGGTCTTTGCATTCATTCGCATTAATAAAACCGAGTGCCCGTACCAAATGTATTTAAAGTTGATGTCATCTAACAGGAAGGACTTCTTGTTGAAGGGAATAATAGGCAACGATTCTGCTGGCTCTCGTTTTTCCTTATCACTAAACTGCTTGTATAAAAGTTTAGGAATCTCCCAAAAGTTGATAGACATGCTAGTTTCTTCAAGATTAAGAAATTTGCCGTTTTTCCAGTTTTCGGATTGGTTGTAGCGTTCGGTTAGCGTATCCGTTAATTTGCCCCCAAATTGTTTTTTAAAGTTTTTCATTTGAAAAGTATGCCTTAAGAGCACAAAGATAGGTGTTCGTCAGGGGTATAAGACTTTCTTAAATTTAGAAAATAAAACAAGAAGTGGTAATCTCTTTAATTGATGAAGGGTGTTTGAAAATTGTACTATCAACCTAATCGACCATAAAAAGAGCATTGGCAAAGAACAACTTACCATTCTCCCAAAACCCTCTAAATAAAGGATTGTCAACAAAATAAATCAATTGGCCATCACCATATTTTTCAACTCCAAAAACTAATGTCCCACCAATTTTTTCTTGAGCTTCACTACCAGCAAAACCAGCTGCTGGTGTGGTACTGTCTGGGTCAAGATACACTACGGTACCCTTGTCAAGATAATTGTAGGCAGTACCTCCTAGTTTAAGACTAAAATAGGAGTCGCCATAACCATAGGCCAATGGATGTGTTTGATCTACTTTGGTTTTGAATATAGCACCTGTTATTTCGTTTCTTATCTGATTACGTTGGTTGTGATCGTATATAGGAACTAAAGCTATACTGTCCTTATCTGTTTCTTTTGGCTTTAAGTTAAATTTCTCTTCTTTAGAAAGTGCTTTTAAGGCACCACCTAGAGCTATTAGTTTTCCTCCGTCATTAATCCAATCTTTTAACTCATCCATTCTACGGGAGCTAAGGAACTTGGTGTAATTATTTCCATCTGGTAAAATCAGGATATCGTATTCGGAAAGATTTACATTTTTAAAATAATCGGTATCAAGAATGGTTACAGGGTACTGTAATTGCTGTTCGAAAAAATGCCAAATTTCACCAAAATTTAAAGTAGAGGTAGGCTTTCCTGAGAGAAGTGCAACTTTAACCTGTTTTAGCGGCTGTACAGAATGAGAACCAAAATCCTTACCGTCTTCAACAAAACCTGTTGATGTAGCTTTTAAGGTCTTTGCATGTTTAGCAGCTACGGCGGACAGCGTATTCAAGAAATCAGGAGTGTTTTTATTATCTGCTTTGGTAATAATGAGGGTACCTCGTTCATATTGATTACCATCTAGGCCAAAAGGTTTTTTAGCATGTCTGGTCTTAATATTGTTCTTAAGGAGCTCCGCTAAAAATTGAGCATCACTAAAACTGTTCCATTCTGCTATAAAAGCGTAGGCTTCTTTGTTTATGTTAGAGTTTTCAGGAATTAGAGAAGCCTTTTCGGTTACATCTAAATTGGCATTCACTTTGGTTTCAGAAGCTACTGCTTCTAGCCCATAAGCATAGGGTAAGGACCAAGCGGTAATATCGTAAGTAAGCGAGTCGCTTAGTTTTGTACTAGGTTCAAATAGTACTTTTACGAGCGTCGATTTTTTTTGATCCGTACCTATTACTAGAGTGTTTGCAGAAGTTTTTATGGGGCTGTTTTTACCTGTGCTATAATTGAAGCCTTTTGCGGTTTTACCCGTTGCCCAACCATATTCAATTTCGTGTTGTTTCAATAATTTGGTCAGTGCGTTTAACTTATCAGGATTACCGTTTAGTACATAACTTTTATACTTGTAGTTTTTGGGTTGATAGAATTTTTTGAACTCCTGATTTAGTCGCAATACATTCTGCGATGCTATTTCTAAGGTGGATAGTCCTGTAGTATGGTGGTGTAGAATCCTGTCTTTTAAGGTTAGGGTATCGCCCAAACTGGTTATTACACCTAAACCGGCACGTCCGCTACCACCTTGTTCATAGGTCATTCCAATACTTCCGTTATAAGTAGGATAGGTATCGCCATAACTAGGGTAGAGCAAATCAAAAACTTCTTTTGTAAAATAAAACCATCCGTTGGCATCAAAATACTTGGCGTGGTTTTTCCCTACAGTAGTTTGGAACTCTCTCTGAAAATCAGTTATTACCTCATGAAAAGGTTCTGCTGCAGGAGCAAAATAATACGGGTTGTCAACTCCTTGTTCATGAAAATCTACATGTACATGAGGTAACCACTTATTATAGAATTTTATACGTTGTTGGCTCTCTGTTTGTGTAAGCCAAGCCCAGTCTCGGTTTAAATCAAACATATAATGATTGGCTCTTCCGTTTAACCAAGGCTCGTGATGCTCTTTACTATTTGGATCTACTGTATTAGGTGAGTTTTTAAATTGATAGTACCAATTAACATAGCGCTCTCGTCCATCAGGATTCATACAAGGGTCAATAATAACTACGGTGTTCTTTAGGTATTCAGATTTGTTGGTTAGAAGTTCGTAAACCGTTTTCAAGGAAGCTTCCGTGCTTACGCTTTCATTACCATGTACGTTGTAGCTCATCCATACGATAGCAGTGGTAGGGTTGCCTTCGCCATCGGTATTTTTAAGGTGTTCTTGTTGTATGCTGTCTAAATTTTTTATGTTTTCAGAAGAGGATATATAGGCAAGAAATAAGGGTCTTCCTTCGTTGGTCTCGCCATAATTTTCTAGTTGTACGCGAGTGGACTTCGTTTTGGCCAAATATTCATAATAGTCAACTACACGATGGTGTCTGGTAAATTGTGTGCCCAGTTCGTAACCTAAAAATTCAGAAGGAGATTTTAAATCTTGGGCCTTGATGGTAAGGCAGATAAATAGGAAAGCAATAGATGCGAAAAACTTCATATGTAAGGTATTTACATGGAATGCTACCAAAGCTAATGAATATTGAGTAATAAAGGAATGGATTTTCCGCTACCGGTATGAAAAATAGGTTAAAGTAATTAACGTATTTTTAGGAAGTCGCATTGGCGAAGAGTTTTATATTTACACCCCTATGGAGATTGATTGTTTACCTTTTTACAGAACTGGCTATTTTTCAGAATTTATTTGCGATTATCTTGCTGAAGAACCGCAGATACGTAACTTTTATAACCGGTTTCCAAACCTTAAGAATTTTGGAGCTCAAATAGCTGAAAAGGCTACTAGTTTTCCTGATACAAACAGAGAAGTTCTTTACGAAGCATTACAGAAACAATACAAGGGTTTTAGTGTTACTAATGAAACTCAGACGCACCTTAGGAAATTGAAGGAGCCAATCACGTTTACCGTAGTAACGGGGCATCAATTAAATCTTTTTACTGGCCCACTATACTTTTTATATAAGATAGTTTCCACTATAAATCTTACCAAAGAACTTAAAAAAGCATATCCAAAATACAATTTTGTGCCTGTATATTGGATGGCTACGGAGGACCATGATTTTGAAGAAATCAATTACTTTAACTATCAAGGTAAAAAACTAAAATGGAACAGAACGGCATCTGGAGCCGTAGGTCATTTAGATACAAAAGGTCTGGAGGAGATTTTTGAGGCATTTTCAAATCAAATTGGAAACAGTACCAACGCTATGGCTCTAAAAGAGCTATTTAAGAAAGCATATTTAGAACATACTAATTTAGCAGACGCTACACGTTATTTGGCAAATGAACTTTTTGGCAAGGAAGGTTTGGTTATTGTTGATGGAGATGATAGGAATTTGAAAAGCCTTTTAGTTCCTTATGCTCAGCAAGATATTTTTGACCAACTAGCATATCAAAAAGTTTCTGAAACGATAGCAGAATTTGAAGCTTTGGATAAGAAGTATGGCGTGCAAGTTAACCCACGTGAAATCAATTATTTTTATTTGAAAGACGGACTTCGCGAAAGAATTGTAGAGCAAAATGGAGTATACTTTATAAACGATACAGATATTCGTTTTACTAAAGAAGAATTACAAAAAGAATTAAAAGCATACCCAGAAAGGTTTTCGCCCAACGTAATAGCGAGGCCTTTATATCAAGAAATTATTTTGCCTAATCTATGTTATATAGGTGGAGGTGGAGAAATAGCATATTGGTTAGAGCTTAAAACTATGTTTGAAGCTATGCAAGTACCTTTTCCGGTTTTGTCGCTTAGAAATTCTGCCTTGGTAGTCACTGAAAAACAAACGGAAAAGTTAGCTAAAATGAATCTCTCTGTTGAGGACCTCTTTTTAAAACAAAGTAGCTTCATTAATAAAAAGATAAGAGAGATATCTAATATAGATATTGACTTTACGCCTCAAAAGCAACAGTTAGAAGAGCAATTTAAAGCCATGTATGAATTGGCGGAACAAACTGATGCCTCTTTCTTGGGAGCTGTAAAGGCTCAAGAGGTGAAACAAAAGAAAGGTCTAGACAATCTAGAAAAAAGACTTCTGCAAGCTCAAAAACGAAAGCTTAAGGACCATGTGTTGTGCATGACTGAAATTCAGAACGAACTTTTTCCAAACAAATCACTTCAAGAACGTAACGTAAACTTCTCAGAACTGTATTTAGAGTTAGGAGAAGATTTAGTGCCTATGCTCTTAGATACTTTAAAACCGTTACAACAAGAATTCACAATTGTAAAAATGTAATAGTGGGCTTCTAAGGAGCTAAAAATTTACCTTCCCAAGATGTGTTGTCTTTAGTGAAAAGTACCCTAATATGGTTGGGACGTTTCAATTTAAGGTACTCAATGCTGGTGGGTTCAATTTGTATGGCGCAGAAATGATGGTCTCCGTTTAAATATTCTAAAGCATCAGGGTTTTTCATGGTACTTCCGGGTGCTACATGGGTTGTGTAATCTTTTTTGTTGCTATCCGGTACTGCACTCCAATATTCTTTTAATACTTCAGAATCTGTAATTACGGACGCTTTACCTTTTATGGTAATCTGCAAAAGATTTTCAGGATGATAGAATAATAGGCTAATAGCTCTGGTTTTGTCTATTTCATCTACTTTTTGTGAGCGCTCATCCGTATAAAACACCAGACTTAAATTATCATTAAAATGTCTGAAGACCACAGTACGTTGGCTTGGTGAGCCTGATTCATCTATGGTGGCAAGTGTAAAAAACCGAAATGGATGTCCTCTTTCAGTTATTCCTTTCTTTATTTCGGCTAGGGTTTCATCCCAAAAAGTAGAAGTCATTTGTGTGCTTTTTAATAAAAGTAGAAAAAACTTTTAAAAAGGGGTAGGGTATTTGGCAAGTAGAGTGTTATTAGTAAAAATGTTATGAAAAAGTTTTTTTCTTAAACGATTTCATGTGTTTAGGTTGGTTTTTTTGATTTTGATGAAAAGTCCGGGTTTGGTATCCCGGACTTTTACTTTTTTAAGATTTTTATTTTAATTCATATTCAAAAACTTTTTCAGTCAGTTGATAACCTGCAAATACCCCTACACCATTTTCTCCTTCAATATAATTTGGAGCAATACTGTACTCCACAAATGGATTATCATCGTTATAATTGTTTAAATAGGTTGCACGGCGGTTCAAATGAAGAGCTTCTTTACCACCTTGAATAACCGGCATGAGCTGCAAGGTCTTCATTACATCTTTTTCACCCAGTAATGCAGGAATGTCTTGGATGTCCGCAGGATTGATCTGCACTTTACTCATTTGAGTTACTTTGCTTTCTTTTATCCTTTCATCTGCAGTGACCACTACTTCTTCAAGATTTTGGGTGGAAGGTTTCAACGCTATAGAAAGAATCTTGTCTTCCAATAAATTTAGTTGCCTCTTTTCGTTTCCATAACCAATGTATGAAATGACCACTTCGTGATTTCCTTGGGGAAGAGTCAAAGAGAAAAACCCATAGTCATTAGTTGTTGTTCCTAATTTTAATTCGGGTACATAAACGGAAACTCCCAAGAGATTTTCACCACTTCCACTTTCAGTAATATACCCACTAATGGTATACTTTTTTTTGGCTTGATCGGGAGGAAGATAGTTGTTTTCTGATATGAGAGGGGGTCGTAAATTTTTGTGAATTCCTTTTTCAAACCCGGAAGGGAGTCGATTCATTTTTGCGTGACCTTGTTGAAAAAAGACAAGAAAAAATGAAGTACAGCAGATAGCTTTTTTCAAGATATGTTTGTTTTTTGATTGATGAGAACACTGCTTTTATGCATTGATGAAATGTTGGTATAGCAGTAAATTCTTACGCAAGAAAGTCATAAACTTTAGAGTAGGCTGTTAACGAAAAGATAAATAAAAAAATGGCCAAAGCAGGTTGAAAACAAAGTTTGTGTTTTTGAAGGTCCAAAATTAACTTCAGCTTAATTTGGTGATAAAGTGGGTGATTTTTGCTAAAATTAACATAATTTAACAATTTGTAGGAAAGGTATTAATAATTTAAAATCCAGTATATTAAATATAATTATATAAAGTTTTTAATCACATTTAGCTAATTTTGGTAAAAGGGCTCCTATTTTGACTGATTCCTTGAAAATTTTCTGAAAAAATCTGAAAATGTGGAGTTGTTATCCATTTTAGAGTTTATGAAAATATTGGCTATTCTATTTTTACGGAGTTGTGTTTTTAGCTGATTTGTAAGAATTTTAATTTTCATTTTAGCTTGTTCTCTATCGTATTGATTCTCCTATTTTAGGTGATTGTTAAAAACCCGATTATAAATATGTGAAAAGAGTGTTTTCGGGAGAATGGAATTTGCTATTTTTGCCCATGCAAAACAACGTCCTTATACTAGATTTCGGTTCTCAGTACACGCAACTCATCGCTAGAAGGGTTAGAGAACTCAATATTTTCTGTGAAATAAAGCCATATAACAAGCCTCCGGAGGATTTATCGTCCTATAAAGCGGTAATTCTATCAGGTTCGCCGTTCTCGGTACGTGCAGATGATGCACCGCATCCAGACTTGTCTGAGATTAGAGGAAAGAAGCCTTTATTGGCTGTTTGTTATGGTGCACAATATCTGGCTCATTTTGGAGGTGGTAATGTTGCGCCATCAAATACAAGAGAATATGGTCGTGCAAATCTATCCTATATCAAGTCAGACGAAGCATTTTTTGAAGGTGTTTTAGAAGGTAGCCAAGTGTGGATGAGCCATAGTGATACGATTCAAAAACTTCCTGAAAATGGAGTGGTTTTAGCTAGTACACATGATGTTGAACATGCTGCATATAGAATTGAGGACGAGAGTACTTACGCTATTCAGTTTCATCCAGAAGTTTATCACTCTAAAGATGGTAAAAAAATACTAGAAAACTTCCTAGTAAATATCGCTGGGTTGGACCAATCTTGGACTCCGGATGCATTCGTAGATATGACCGTATCTGAATTGAAAGAAAAAATTGGTGATGATAAAGTAGTGCTAGGTTTGTCCGGTGGTGTAGATTCTACCGTGGCTGCTGTGCTTCTGCATAAAGCTATTGGCAAGAACCTCTACTGTATTTTTGTTAATAACGGTCTACTTAGGAAGAACGAGTTTCAAGATGTTCTTGATCAATATGAACATATGGGGTTAAATGTAAAGGGTGTTGATGCTTCGGCACGCTTTTTGGATGCCCTTGCAGGAGAGAGTGACCCAGAGAGAAAACGTAAGATTATTGGTAATGCATTTATAGAGGTTTTTGATGATGAGGCTCATCTGGTACAGGATGTTAAGTGGCTGGCGCAGGGAACTATATATCCAGATGTGATAGAATCGGTTTCGGCAACGGGCGGTCCTTCAGCTACTATAAAGAGTCACCATAACGTAGGAGGCTTACCAGATTTTATGAAATTAAAAATTGTGGAGCCTTTACGAATGTTATTTAAAGATGAGGTTCGCCGTGTAGGCAAGAGTATGGCTATAGGAGAAGAGCGTTTAGGAAGGCATCCATTTCCTGGTCCTGGACTAGCAATTCGTATTTTGGGTGACATTACGCCAGAAAAGGTGTCTATACTACAAGAGGTGGATCATATTTTTATACAAGGACTTCGGGATTGGGGTCTTTACGATAAGGTTTGGCAAGCGGGAGCCATGCTTCTACCAGTTAATAGTGTAGGGGTTATGGGAGACGAGCGGACTTATGAAAAATGTGTAGCTTTACGAGCTGTAGAGAGTACCGATGGTATGACAGCGGATTGGGTGAATTTACCTTATGAGTTTTTACAAAAGACATCAAACGATATTATCAACAAAGTGCCTGGGGTCAACAGAGTCGTTTACGATATAAGCTCTAAGCCACCAGCAACCATTGAATGGGAATAAATATGAATCAGTTTTTTAAAGTTAGCCTAACGCTTTTATTGTTTGTTTTTGTAGCATGTAAAGTGTCCGCACAGAAGTTCACAACGCATGCAGTTAAGAAGGGTGAGACCCTAGAAGATATAGCAAAACAGTATAAAGTAGATGCTCAAACTATACTTAAATTAAATAAGGAAGTAAAACGAGGTGATGAGCTGAGAGCTAATACTATATTGGTTATACCTAAGGATAGTAAAGCTAAGGCTGTAGCAGCACAATCTACTAGAAAAGTGGAGAGTCCTACGGTTCAGAAAGAAGGGGTAGAAGAGCAAGAGGAGCCTATTGGTTTTACGTCTTACCGAGTAAAGAAAAAGGAGACTTTATATAGCATTGCCAAGCGATTTCATATTAGCGAAGAGGCAATTAAAAAATACAATCCAGATTTGTACTCTTCTCAGTTGAAGAGAAAGATGACTCTAAAGATCCCAAAATACCGTAGGGTTAAACCGGAAGAAGAAGTTGTAATAGATGAGAGTAATTTTGATACTTACAAGGTAGCTCCCAAAGAAACCAGATGGAGTATTGCTTATAAGTATGGTATTACCGTAGATAGCATGGTAGTCTTAAATCCTGAGCTTTCTGGGTCTAATGATTACTTAGCGGTAGGTCAAGAGTTAATGTTGCCTAAAATTGCAGGAAGCACTGTTGAAAACCAGCAAACCCAATTATATACTTCATATACAGTTCCGCCAAAAATGAATTTCTTTCAGTTGGAACAAAAATTTGGTGTGAAGTCAGATGAGATTGTTCGTTTGAATCCTGAAATTACCGAAAGAGGTGGGTTGAAAGAAGGTATGGTTATCCGTATTCCTGAGAAAAAAGCGAATAGTGGTGTAATCAACACGGACAATTATAACTTTTATGAAGTTAAGCCAAAGCAAACAGAATTTTCACTTACTCGTAAATTTGGTGTAAGCTATAAAGAACTTTTAGCGTTGAATCCGGATTTGGCCCAAGGGCTGAAAGCAGGTATGATTCTAAAACTACCAAAAGATCAAGAGGGTAACTTTGAAGTTCGTAATTCACTGGTCTTGGATAAAATCAACCTTGTGGATAGCATAGATGTGCAGAACAAACCAAAGTTGATGTTTCTTTTGCCTTTTAGATTAGATAAGTTAGACCTGAGTGATAAGGACCGTGTGGCGAATATCATTGATAAAAGAAATAGTCTTAAGTATAGCTTAGGTCTTTATTCAGGTGCATTGGTTGCTATTGATTCTATTGCAGATTTAGGAATTTCAGTAGATGTCAAGACTTTTGATAACCAATTGAACTTAGATAGGACTAAAGAAATTTTACAGCTAGAGAACCTTTCAAGCTATGGTGCAATCATTGGACCGTTAGATATGCCGTCTATGAAAGAAACTGCGCTAAGAGCAAGTGGTAAGAAAGTATCTCTTGTGGCGCCTATTCCTGCAAAGAGCGATTTGAGTTTGGCTAATGTATTTTTTTCTTATACTTCTGATGAGGTGCTTCGTAATCATATGATTGAGTATGTGCAGGGTAAGCGCAATGCTGAACAGCATGTAATCATAATTGCAGATGACAAGAATAAAAAGGTTAAGGAGCAATTGTTGTTAGGTTTCCCTGGAGCGGATACTTTAAAAGTAACTCAGGAAGAGAAAAATATTGGTATTGATATAGAGAAGTTGACAGAACTTCTTTCTGAAGAAGCTGATAACTGGGTGTTCGTGGAAACTGATAATTTTAAATTGGTGTCAAGTGTGAGTTCTATTTTGAATTCAATGAACATAAAAGATAGAAAGGTGCGCATGTTCACAACGAACAAGAACAATGCTTTTGATAATGAGGTAATCAGTAATTCCCATTTATCCAACCTACACTTTACATATCCTTCCGTATATAAAATAGGATCTAACGATTCTTTTTCTAAACGCTACGAAAAAAGATTTGGCACCACGCCAGATAGGTATGCCGTGCGTGGTTTTGATCTTACTTTCGATATTTTATTGAAGTTGGCTTATAAGAATAATATGGTGGAAGCTTCTAAGTTTATTGGTGAAACTGAATATTCTGGTAGTAAGTTCGACTATGAAAAGGAGGGTGCTTCAGGATATTTTAATCAATCATCATACATTCTAATGTTTGAAGACCTTCGTATTCAAGAAATTGAGTAAGTCTAGAAATCACTGAAATTAATTTCTTTTTTATATGAGGTAGTACTAACTTAGAGCTTACGAATAGAGCTATTAATTCTAAACCCTAAGTTAGTATGACATCAAAAGTAACCTATAACGGAGATTTAAGAACCACTTGCGAACATATGCGGTCTGGTGATACTTTTATTACAGATGCTCCTGTAGATAATAACGGGCTAGGACAAGCCTTTTCGCCAACGGACACTGTGGCAACCGGATTGGGAAGTTGTATGATTACCATGATGGGAATTAAAGCCAAGGGTATGGGATTGAGATTAGAGGGCTCTACCGTTGAAATTAAAAAACACATGGCTGCCGAGCCAAGAAGAATATCTAAAATTGAAGCGAAACTGATTTTGCCTTCTATCGCTTCCGATAAGGAAAGGAAGATTTTAGAGAATACCGCTAACACGTGTCCTGTACTTTACAGCTTGCATCCAGATATAGAAAAAGTAATAACATTCCATTGGGAACTTTAAAACACGGTCTTTTTTTACTTTGTTTTTGTATGTTCGGAACTGTTTCTTCTCAAGAAGAGGAAACAATTACTTGGAGCGCAGATAGAAAGTTGCAATGGTCAGATTTTAAAGGAACTTATTTTAAAACCCATTGGGCCGCCGCTACAACTGCAAGTGGAGTTAGTTATTCATTTTCTTCTTTTAAGAAAGATGGTCAGATATATCTAGATTTTGTAGTTAAGAGTGAGTTTATTCCTGGAAAATCATGGTATCGTCCAGAGGTGTGCGATTCCGTTATTTTAAGCCATGAGCAGTTACACTTTGATATATCAGAGCTCTATGCAAGAAAAATGCGGGAGCGGCTCTCTGAGGCTCAGTTTACGATGAATGCCAAGAAGGAAGTGAAAGTCATTTACAAGACTATTCTAAAAGAGTTGAATGATTTTCAGAATAAATACGATAGGGAAACCAATTTCTCTCAAGATTTGGAAAAACAAATACTTTGGAACCAGCAGATTAAAACTGCTCTTAAATAAAAAAGCCCTCTCAGAGTAGAACTCTAAGAAGGCTTTTTGTTATTTTTTTTGATTTCTTAAAACCTGAAAGATGCGCCTATAGTTAAAAAGGCAACTCCATAACCAGCTTCTGCAAAACCGGCAATGCTATCCGTAAAATACCAACGCCCACCAACAAAAGCTGTAGCACCTGGTCTGCTGTTTAAATCGCTAAATTCATCTCCGCCTAGAAGTCTAACAGAGGCCATAACCCCACCATAAACGTCAAGATTATCAACATCTAATCCTGTATAATGGTAAGCTCCGCGTACACCTATAATTGTATAGGACCAGCTATAATCATTACCAAAGAAATCATTGTCATAAGTGAATCTTTTATAACCAAGGTAACCTCCTAGACTTACAACACCAGGACCAGGAACATCCCAAACACCTCTTTCGTAACTAGCGCTAAAAACAGGACTTTGAGTAGAGGTAGAGTATCCTCCATAATAACCTCCTAGACCAATACCGGCGTTAATGGCATTTGTACCTACTTCAAACTCTTGGGCAGAAGCAAATTGTACTAAGAAGGCAAAGGTTGCTAATAATGTAATTGTTTTTTTCATTTTAGTAATGTTTAGTGTAAAGTCGTTATTTAGAAATAATGCTGGGGTAAAAATACACACATATTTTAAATAACATTCCTTCTGCTTCTATTTTTTAGTTTGTCGTAAAATTGAATTCTTAGCTTGGATGTATTTGGTGTTGAGGTAGGTAAAGGAATTTGGGCTGAAGTTTGTTTTGGTTGAAAGTTATTTCCACAATACGGTGCCATTCATGGTCAAAATTGCATTCGTTTTTGTATTGATAACTGTAGTTTCTGAAAATATAACTTCTTTTTTATCAAAATCTATTGAATAATTAGAACCACAATCTATAAAAGACCCAAAGTTAGGTGAAGCACAAGCATGTTTATACTCTGTGCCATCTATTGTAATATTCATGGATAATGATTTGCTGGCATCACTTGTTGATGATTCTCCAAGGTCTAGTCCAATAATAATGAAGTTGTTTTGGAGGTCACTAGGAATAGGTCCGTTTTCGTCTATTTTAGTTTTATCGTCGGTAATGATTATGGTTTTGCTATTTCCTGTTAGATCTGACCGCCCCGTGGCTATGTTGCCAATTTTTAAAGAAGAGCCTATATCTGATGTTTCATCTCCGGATAATTGTATCGTTCCTGAAGCATTTAGGTTGTCAGAACTGCCTTCTTCATTCGTAGAGTCATTGTTGCAGGCCATAGATAAACTTAAGCCAAGCAAAAGTAGGTTAGTGCGATAGTGTTGAAGATTTATTAGAAGGCGGTTCATCTATTAAGAACATTTTGAGGTTAAGTTTGGTTTATTGAATTAATTAGTTGCGTCGCAATTAGCGGCATAAAATTCTAATTGTGTTTTTTGTTCTGCATCTATAAAATCGTTACAGGTATCTAAAATCCTGGCTACATCAGCATTTATTTCGGTGCAATTCCGGTCTTGGTCGTTCCACTTTTCGTCTATGTCTAACATTAAGTTGGCACAGTCAAGTGCTTTTTGTGTTTCGCTAAGGTCGTCTACCGCATCTTTTACTGAACAGTTTATTAACATTGCTAATGCTAAAAGAAAAGCTGCAAAATAGAATAATGATTTTTTCATGGTGTTGGTTGGATTTTATGAATTGTTGGTTATTGTTCGTTGTAGTCAAAATGATAGTCAACGAACTTGCCGTCGGTTACGTCAATGGATGTACCCTCTTCGGTTTTTCCTGCAAAACTGAACTCACCAGAAAATTTTTGATTTTCGAAATCAATCGCGGTAATTTTTAGATATATATTATCTACTTCTTCAAGGTTCGGGTTGTCATCATCATCATCATCATCATCTGTCACATCTGCTTCGTAATAATTGGCAATCACTCCTTCATGAAGAAAGTCTACTAGAGGTGAATCCCATGTTTTGCCAATCTTTAGGGAGGAAAAATCTTCTCCTACCGCCCATATTATAACTGCTTTAGTATTTTCAAAACCTAAGCTTATGTCAAATCCGGAAATGTATACCATATATATTCCATCATTTTTTGTAATACTAGAGGGAGTAGTTATAAATTGTTCAAGACTTTCTGAAGATTGAAACTCTTCTCCGTTGGCCGTAGCAGTCATGGAACCGGTGTATACGGTTTCCTCTTCCTGCTGCTCCTGATCGTTTTCTTCTTCTTCTTCTTCTTCTTCTTCGGTTTTATCGTCTATATCTTCTATTTGGTCTGTAAGGTCTTCCGCAAGGTCATTTGCTGGGTGACTTTCGCATCCTGTAAATAAGCAAAATGGAATAAGGATAAAAATTAGGAGAAAGCGCTGGTAAATTTTTTTCTGTTCCATAACAATTGGTTGTTTGGTTTGGTGTGATGAAAGTAATAACAACATGCATAGCTTCCGATTAGCATTTATTAACTGTGATGTTGCGCAAGATATGCGTAGGTTTTTTTAAGGTAATCGTAATCTGTATGTTGTATTGTGTAGAAACCTCAAAAAGAACAGTTTACCCATATATTTTCAGGCTAGCGTAGTGCTCGTTTCTGATAAACTGTTAAATTTGAGGTTGAACAAACATCTATTATCCATGCCTTTATACAGAATAAAAGTGCTTGTCTTATTGTTCTTCTTATCTGTACTTGGCTTAAGTGCGCAACACGCTAAAATAGATAGTTTAAATTCTCTCCTTGAAAAAACAGTAGTAAAAGATTCGGTTAGGTTGAATGTTTTAAATGAGTTAGTATATACATATTATTCTATTGATCCCAATACCGGTATTAAATTATCTAAAGAAGCCCTACGTCTAGGTTTTGAACTTGAAAATCACAAAGCTATAGCAACCAGTTATGCATATCAAGGTCACAACTATAGTGCCATTGGAGAAGATTCATTAGCACTGGACTCCTATGATAGGGCTATGGAGATAAGGGAGAAAAATAATAATTTAAAGGGTGTGGCCAGACTAATTTATAACAAAGGATTGGTGTACTTTAATGAATCTGACTATGCCCGTGCAAACGATAATAATAGAAAAGCCTATGTAATTTTTGAGAAGGAGAAGGATAGTTTTCTGATGGCTAAAATGTTGAACAGTATAGGAATAAACTACATGTATCTTTCTCAGTACCCCAAAGCTATTAAAAGCTATCTTGATGCCAAACGTATTTATGAGGACTTAAATTTAACCGGTGACAAGCAATATGCCTCCATTCTTAGCAACATTGGTCTGTTGTATGCTAGGTTAGAAAAATTTGATGAGTCTGAGGGCTATCAAAAGCAAGCTTTAGATTTTTTTAAGGAGAATGATTTTCAGGAAGGGGTGGCTAATGCACTCACTAATCTTGGAAGGGTCTACAACCATAAGGGTGATTCTAAAAAAGCCATTGAAAGTTATAAGCAAGCTTATGATATTATGGAAAAAAATAGCAATGAGAGGGGTATGGCCAGTGCTCTTACCAATACGGGTATTGCGTTTGTTGAAATGGGTGATTATATAGAAGCCATTCCCTATTTTAATAAGACTAAAAAAATTTATGAAAAACTAAAGAACACGAACAACTTGGCAATAGTGCATCGTAATTTGGGAGATTGTTACGCTCTTGGTGAAGATGTAAATTTTAAACTGGCTGAGAAAAACTATGAAAGTTCTTTTCAATATGCAAAAGAAGCAGGTAGTATAAACCTTCAGTTTAACGCGCTAGATCAGTTAGCGATCTTGCAAGTTAAAATGGGTGATTACAAAAGAGCCTACACTAATAAAACGAAGGCTGTAGTTTTACGTGATAGTTTTTCTTCTGCCGAAAAGAAAGAGGAAATAGCCCTTCTTGAGGCCGATTATGAATACGAAAAGGAAAAGTCAGAACTGCAATCTGACTATGAAAAGAAACAAGCCGTTTCAAAAGCAGAGATGGCACGTCAGCATTTAATGATTACAGGACTTTCCATAGGGGCTTTGTTAATTGTTTTGTTTTCAACAGTAGCTTTTCAGCTATACAGGAAACGGGAAAAAGTAATGTCTGAAAAGAAGCTCTCGGAATTCAAGACCAAAGTAGCGGAGACAGAGTTAAAGGCATTGCGATCACAGATGAATCCACATTTTATATTCAATGCTATGAATTCCATAAGTGATTATATGGCTAAGAACGATGTGAAGACTGCAAATAACTTTCTTATAAAATTTTCTAAGTTGATTAGGGCTATTTTAGAGAGTTCTGAGAAAAAATGGATTTCCTTAGAAGAAGATATCAACCTTACGGAGCTTTATATGGAAATAGAATCCCTGCGCTTAAAAGATAAATTTTTACATAGTTTCAAGGTTGACGATAACGTGGATGTAGAGAATACTATGGTTCCGCCATTAATTTTACAACCTTTTATAGAAAATAGTATTTGGCACGGTATATCTCAAAAAAAGACGATGGGCCATATCGATGTGTCCGTTAAAATCGAAAATCAGTTTTTGGTTTGTACCGTAGATGATGATGGAGTAGGGCGAAAGAATGGTACCAATACAATGGGTAAGACCTCAATGGGGTTGAAAATAACGAAAAACAGACTAGATATAATAAATCAATTAAAAAAGGAAAACGGAAGTATCCACATGTTCGATAAGAAAGAAGGATTTCGTGTTGAGCTAAAGTTACCTTTAGAACTTCAATTCTAACTACTATATGTTAAATGCAATTATCATAGATGATGAAAAGCACTGTCAAAACAGATTGCTGTTATTGTTGAAATCGTTTGATACTATTAATGTACTTAAAACGGCCTCTACTTTTCAAGAGGGTTTGGAAGCTATAAAAAAGTACAGTCCCCAAGTGGTTTTTTTAGATGTGCAATTGCATAATAGAACCGGTTTTGAACTTCTCCGAGCTGTACCGAACATTAATTTTGAAGTGATTTTTGCTACGGGATATGATAATTATGCTTTGGAAGCTTTTAAATATTCAGCCTTGGATTATCTTTTAAAACCTATTGATGAAGATGATTTGAATATTGCGCTTGGGAAGTTGAATAAGAAAATTTCTTTACAAGAGATTTCAGAAAAAATGGAAGTTCTGTTCCATAATTTAAAAGATAGGAAAGCAAGTGGTTTTAAGAAAATAGCAGTTCCTACCGTAGACGGGCTATCTATGATTGCAATAAATGATATCGTACGTTGTCAATCAGACGTCAACTACACACACTTATTTTTAAAGACCGATAGAAAACTGACCGTAGCAAAAACATTAAAATATTTTGAGGCACTTTTAGAAAAACATCATTTTTATAGAACACATCAATCACATCTTATTAATTTAACCTTTGTAGATAAATATGTAAAAGGTAAAGGAGGTTATGCGCTAATGAACGATGGCTCGCACATAGAAGTTGCTGTGCGAAGAAAAGAAGACTTTTTGAAAAAATTAATGAGTTAAAAAAACCTCCCCGAAGGGAGGTTGGTAAATTTTAAACGTCACAAATAGTAATACCCTCTTTAAGGGCAGCAATTTTATCGTCCCATGTGGGTATGAATTCTTGAGCAACATAGCCTGTGTAACCAGTTGCAAGAATCGCTTTCATTATAGCAGGGTAAAAAAGCTCTTGAGTATCGTTTATTTCATTTCTACCAGGGTTTCCTCCGGTATGGTAGTGACCAAAATATTGATTGTAGTCTTGAATGTTGCGAATAATATCACCTTCCATAATTTGCATATGGTAAATATCATAAAGCAATTTAAAGTTCTCGGAACCTATAGCTTTACAAAGTTCAACCCCCCATGGGGTGGTATCACACATATAATCTGGGTGATTCACTTTAGAGTTTAAAAGCTCCATTTGAAGAACAACGCCGTGCTTTTCTGCAATCGGCATTATTTTTTTAAGTCCTTCTGCGCAGTTTTTTAATCCCTCTGCATCGTCCATACCGTTTCGGTTTCCGCTAAAACAGATAAGGTTGGTGTACCCGGCAGCAGCTACTTTTGGAATATGTTGCGAATAGTCCGCTATCAGTTCTTCATGTAGAGAAAGGTCGTTCCAGCCTTTTTCAATACCAAAACCGGCTCCCCAACACATAGAGGAATGAATACCATATTTTTTCATTATAGGCCATTCTTCTGGGCCTGTAAGGTCCATTGCTTTGATGCCAAGTTCGTTCAGGCTTTTTAAGAAATCTTCCAAAGGAATCTTTCCATAACACCAGCGACAAACACTATGGTTGATATTTTCTTTTAATTTTACGCTTTCTGTAGTAGAAGGTGCCATCGCATTCGTAGTTTTGCAGGCCACCAATCCAACCGATGCGGCGGCAGATGTACCGATAAATTTTCTTCTTTTCATAATTTTTTGGCTATTAAGCGGAAATAAAGATAAAATATTTAGATTTAAAAATGAATATAGCTCCGGATAAAGAGAAATTGATAGAATTGGCTCATTATAGAATGCCGTTTGGAAAATATAAAGGGAAGTATTTGGTGAATCTTCCCGAACCCTATCTCATATGGTATCAACAGAAAGGTTTTCCTGAAGGAAAATTAGGAATTCTCCTTAAATCCATGCTAGAAATTAAGATTAATGGCCTAGAGCCGTTAATTTATCGGATTCAAAAAGATTTTCCTAGGTAAAGCCTATGATTTCCAAGGGGGATTTATATCTTTGTGCCCCGTAACAAAGAACACCAATATGTCGCAGACAAAGTATATTTTCGTTACGGGAGGTGTTACTTCTTCTTTAGGGAAAGGCATCATAGCCGCATCGCTCGCCAAATTGCTACAGGCACGTGGCTACAAGACAACGATACAAAAATTAGACCCGTATATCAACGTAGATCCAGGTACGCTAAACCCGTATGAACATGGCGAATGCTATGTAACAGACGATGGAGCAGAGACCGATTTGGATCTTGGGCACTACGAACGTTTCTTGAACGTACGTACTTCTCAGGCCAACAATGTAACTACAGGTCGTATCTATCAAAGCGTAATTGAAAAAGAACGCCGAGGGGAGTTTTTAGGTAAGACCGTTCAAGTAGTACCTCATATCACCAATGAAATTAAACGCCGCGTTCAGTTGTTGGGTAATAGTGGTGAATATGATATTGTAATAACGGAAATAGGAGGTACGGTAGGTGATATCGAATCCTTACCCTATATAGAGGCTGTACGGCAGTTACTATGGGAACTTGGTGATAACAATGGTATTGTTATTCATTTGACGCTCGTACCTTATCTTTCCGCAGCAGGCGAATTAAAAACAAAACCAACGCAGCACTCCGTTAAAACTTTAATGGAAAGTGGTATCAAGGCAGATGTGTTAGTTTGTCGTACGGAGCATGAAATTTCTGATGAGATAAAAGAAAAACTAGCGCTTTTCTGTAATGTAAGGCGTGAAGCAGTTATACAATCTATTGATGCTTCTACTATTTATGACGTTCCGTTATTGATGCAAGAAGAAGGTTTAGATACTGTAGTGCTTAAGAAATTGGCATTGGCAGATATCATAGAACCAGACCTTGCCCAATGGAAAGAATTTTTGGATAAGCATAAGAATCCTAAAAACGAAATTAACATTGGCCTTATAGGTAAGTATGTTGAACTTCAAGATTCCTATAAATCTATCTTAGAATCTTTCATTCACGCAGGTGCAGTTAATGAAGTTCGTGTAAATGTAAAATCTATTCATTCCGAACATTTACCAGGGAAAAGCCTTGATAAATTGTTGAAGGATTTAGATGGTATTCTGGTAGCACCAGGTTTTGGTGAACGGGGTATAGAAGGTAAGATTAGAGCTGTGCAATATGCCCGCGAAAACAAAATTCCGTTTTTAGGTATTTGTTTGGGTATGCAAATGGCGGTAATTGAGTACTCTCGTAACGTGTTGGGCTTAAAAGATGCCAACTCTATGGAAATGGATGAAAAGACGCCAAATCCTGTTATTAATTTAATGGAGGAGCAAAAAACCATTGTAAATAAAGGAGGAACCATGAGATTAGGAGCGTGGGATTGTGAACTTCTAGATGGTAGTTTGGCCAAAGAAATCTATAAAGGAGCAGATAGCATATCAGAAAGACACCGTCACCGTTATGAGTTTAATAGTGATTTTAAAGAGCAACTTGAAGCAAAAGGTCTTAAAGCAACGGGTATTAATAAAGAAACAGGTCTTGTTGAAATTGTTGAGATACCAGAGCATCCTTGGTTTGTAGGTGTTCAATACCACCCAGAATACAAAAGTACGGTAGACAGTCCGCATCCTTTGTTTGTAGGGTTTGTAAAAGCAGCACTTAAACATAAAAAGCAATAAAATAATGCCATTCTGGCATAATCTGGACAATTGGGCATATATTTGCTAATTGACTAAACCAAACCCTTGTACATGACCGATTTGATTTTGAAGCAATCGGTTTAATAACAATTATTTAGATGGAAGAAAAGAAAGTAGATATAAATTCTATAATCGGTTTTGTACTGATTTTTGGAATATTGATATTTATGTTTTATCAGAATCAGCCCACTCCTGAAGAGCAAGCAGCTGAAAAAGCAAAACAAGAGCAGGTTGTAAAAGAGGAAAGCAAAGAAGTCTTACCATCTGAAAAAATTGAACAATCGCCAGTGGTTAATCTTCAAGATTCTACTGCCGTTGCTAATTATCAAGGTAAAATAGGTGCTTTTGGGTATACGCAGCCATCCGATAAGATCACTAAATTAGAGAACGAACTAGTTTCTCTTGAAATAAGTAATAAAGGTGGTCAGATAGTAGAGGCACGTATGAAACAATATCATACGTATGATTCTATTCCTGTGTACTTGGTACATGATGGCAACGCTTCTTTTGGTGTAAATTTTACCACTTCGGATAATAGAGTACTAAATACTAAAGACCTTTATTTTGAGCCGTCTTTAACCGAAAATAATGGGAGTAAGGTACTTTCAATGAAAGCCAAAGCGGGTCCGAATAACTTTTTGGAGCACCGTTATGAAATGAAAGAAGGGGAATACCTTGTAGATTTTACTATACGTTCGCAAGGACTTAGTGGCATTATAGACAATAGTAGACCTGTAGATTTAGAATGGGACCTAAAAGGTATACGCCATAACAAAAGTGTAGAATACGAAAACAAGTATACGGAATTGACTTATAGCCATGAAGATGGTAAGATAAGTTACCTTTCGCTTGCTAGTGATGATGATGAAAAAGAAGAAGATGTAAAGTGGTTATCATACAGACAACACTTTTTTAGCTCTATGTTAGTTGGTAAAACTAACTTTAAGACTGCAGAGCTCACTTCTAAGAATTTAGTTGAAGAAGAAAGTAAAGATACCAAATTTACCAAATTATTTGGTGCAACAATGCCTTTGGAATTAACAGGAGGTGAGTTGGCTCAGAATATGCACTGGTATTATGGTCCTACGGATATAAAGGTGTTGAGCCAATATAAAGAGTTGGGTCTTGATGATTCTATTCCTTTTGGATGGGGTATTTTTGGTTGGTTAAACCGTTATTTATTTAATCCTTTCTATTCCTTTTTAAGTTCTGTCTTACCATTTGGTTGGGCTATTGTTGCTATGACCGTTTTGGTTAGATTGGCAATGTCTCCTGTAACTTATAAGTCGTATTTGTCTCAAGCTAAGATGAAGGTTTTAAAACCTGAACTTGCAGAGTTAGGAGAGAAGTATAAGGATAATGCTATGAAAAAGCAGCAAGAAACTATGAAGCTTTATGGTAAAGCTGGTGTGAGCCCTATGAGTGGCTGTATTCCTGCTGTACTGCAGATGCCTATTTTCTATGCATTGTTCATGTTCTTCCCAACTTCTTTCGCATTGCGTCAGAAATCTTTTTTATGGGCAGATGATTTATCATCATATGATGTTGTTGCTAACTTGCCCTTTCATATTCCATTTTATGGAGATCACGTGAGTTTATTTCCAATTTTGGCTTCCATCGCTATATTCTTTTATATGACGATGACTACAGGTCAGAATATGCCACAACAACCAGGTATGCCTAACATGAAATTTATCATGTACCTAATGCCTTTAATGATGTTGTTCTTCTTCAACAACTATGCAAGTGGACTTAGTTTGTACTACTTTGTATCTAACATGATTACTATTGGTATTATGTTGGTAATCAAGAATTTTATCTTGGATGACAAGAAAATTCATGCGCAAATACAGGAGAACAAGAAAAAGCCTAAGAAAGAGAATAAGTTTCAGAAAAAGATGCGTGAGATGATGGAGCAGGCTGAAAATCAGAAGAAAATAGACAAAAAATAAAAAGTCTAAATTATATAGAGTTTAAAGTAAATAAAAACCCTGACAGATATCTGTCAGGGTTTTTTGCATTAGTTAGGTTGGTTTGGTAAGATTTGGGATTGTAAAGATGCAGATAAACCAAGCTTTAAAAAAAAGAGAGTTGTCAAGTCCTCTTTTTTGTATGCTAACTTGCATAGCTATGTTGTTTGGTTTTTTTAATATGAAATAAAGTGGAAATAAAATCAGTTGAACCACATTAAAATTATGAAGTATAAACGTTTTAAAATGAGATTTTTAGATTCATTTTTTTTTACGATTATATTTTGATGAAAATTTAAAGTGTACCAAATTTGAGAATAAAAAAAGCCGCTAATACTAGCGGCTTTTATGTTGGGGGGAACTAATTTTAGTTTGTTGGTATTATGAACCAGGAATAAGAACGGTGTCTATAGCGTGGATTACTCCATTTATGGCTTGAACATCTGCCTTTACAATATTGATTCCCATATTACCGGCTCCATCGGTAATTACAAAAGTTTCTTCAGATGCTATAAAAGTTAAGGCATCTCCTTGAAGTGTAGCTGGGGAAACCAATCCATCACTTAAATCTCCAGAAACTATGTTGGCTTCTGCAATTACGTGGTGTGTAAGAACAGCGGTTAAATCTTCTCCTGTAGGAACCTCTGCTAACGCTGCAAAAGCACTGTTTACGGGAGCAAAGACAGTAAATGGAGTATTCTCTGTTGTTGAACTTAGTATAGATACAAAATCAGGTTGTCCTTCTGTAGTAAGAGCACCAACTAAAGAAGAGAAATTCTCACTGTCCGCAGTTGCGAATGTTACTACTGTTGGTAGGTCAATTACTGTATCAACTGCATGAATGATACCGTTAGTAGTTACTACATCAGCAATGATAACGGTACTAATACCGTTTAACGTAACTCCATCATCAGTGTTTACATAAATACTCAAATTATCACCATCTTCGTTTGCAGCTGCTGTATTTGCATAGCTGTTGCTTAAATCACCAGCTGCCAAAGCTGCACCGCCAATTACGTGATTAGCAAGAATGGCGTTCAAATCATTTTCACTTGGATTTTCAAATGCAGTAAAAGCGTCATTAGTAGGAGCGAACACAGTAAATTTCTGTTCGGCATCACTAAGTAAATCGGTAAAAACTGTATTGCCATCCGTGGTCAATGCGCCCACCAATGAAGTAAAAGCGCTATTGTAGGTAGCATGATTTACCACATTTGGTAAACCTATTACCTTATCTACAACATGAACAGTTCCATTAGAGGCTTCAATATCTGCGGTAGATACAGCAGAACCATTTATAGTTACACCATCTGCAGTGTTTACATATAAGCTTAAGTTTTTACCATCAACACCAGCGGTTGAAGAAGAGGAGTAATATGTAGTTTCTAAATCTGCGGCTTTCACATCTCCGCTTACCACATGGTTTAGTAGAACTTGTGTTAAGGTTTCCTGTGGAATATCGTCTAAAGAAGCAAAATTATTATCAGTTAAGAAAGCTTCAAAAGCAGAGTTGGTAGGAGCAAAAACAGTAAAGGGACCATCTCCTTGCAGAGTTGCTACTAATTCAGCTTTGGTAAGGGCTTCTACTAAGATAGATAAGTTAGAATCGGTAATAGCGATATCTACAATGTCGGTCTCAGTTTCCATTGGAATTTCTGGTGCGTTGTCATCATCACTACATGACACAAAAAAGATGGAAGCTAGGGCTAGGGGTAAAATACCTTTAAAATTGTTGAGAATCATAATACATATATTAATAGTTCATATTTTATGGCCAGAACGGAAAATGGGTTCATTCTAAACCACTTTTCTAAATTAAATTTGAGGCAATTTATAATAAAAATATCATTTTGTTTAACTCTTTTCAAAAAAAGTTGAACACTTTTGGTTTTAAGGAAATACTAAAATTGTATTTGAAAAGGTACAATCCGTGTTTATTGACTAATTTTGCAATCTTATTATTGAGCATGAAAAAAGTAGTTGTAGGCCTCTCAGGAGGAGTGGATTCAAGTGTAACCGCATACCTTTTAAAAGAACAAGGGTATGAGGTAATAGGCTTGTTTATGAAGAATTGGCATGATGACTCGGTAACTATCTCAGAAGAGTGCCCGTGGTTAGAAGATAGTAATGATGCTTTAATTGTGGCCGAGAAGTTGGGTATACCTTTCCAGACCGTAGATTTAAGCGTTCAATATAAAGAGCGGATTGTGGATTATATGTTCGCGGAATATGAAAGAGGACGTACACCCAATCCTGATGTGCTTTGTAATCGCGAAATTAAGTTTGATGTTTTTATGGACATTGCTTTACAGTTGGGTGCAGATTACGTGGCAACTGGTCACTATTGTAGAAAAGGAACGATTAAGACTGAAGATGGTTCTGAAACCTATCAGCTTTTAGCGGGTAAGGATGATAACAAGGACCAGTCGTATTTTCTTTGTCAGCTTTCACAAGAACAATTATCAAAAACGATGTTCCCGATCGGACATTTGAATAAACCCGAAGTACGTAAAATTGCTGCAGATAATGATTTAATTACTGCAGATAAAAAGGATTCTCAGGGGCTTTGTTTTATTGGGAAAGTACGTTTACCAGAATTTCTTCAGCAAAAGTTAAAACCTAAAAAAGGAGTGATTGTTGAGGTACCTTCTGATATTTCGCAATATCAAAAAGAATTGCCTCAATTTGAAAATAAACAGGCGGAGCTGTCTTTTTACGCTGAAAAACCAGTCTATCATGTTGCTGATGGAAAAGTGGTAGGTGACCACCAAGGAGCCCACTATTTTACTAAAGGACAACGAAAAGGACTTGATGTAGGAGGTACCAAAGAACCGCTGTTCGTTATTGATACGGACGTTCATGAAAATGTAATCTATACGGGTCAGGGTAAA
Source organism: Zobellia nedashkovskayae (assembly GCF_015330125.1). NCBI lineage: Bacteria > Pseudomonadati > Bacteroidota > Flavobacteriia > Flavobacteriales > Flavobacteriaceae > Zobellia > Zobellia nedashkovskayae. Next base: position 2,755,623 of record NZ_JADDXR010000002.1, read on the forward strand.
TCGCACCCAGGTTTGTACCGAAGAACGCTTTTTATTACGGATGAAGAGTTACATTGGGTACGAAGAGATTTAGCGCTGAAAGAAGATGAAACTCTTGAAGTAATGGCACGTATTAGATATCGCCAGTCATTACAAAAAGCTACTATTTATAAAGTTGCTGGTGGATTGTATGTAGATTTTGAAGAAAAACAATCGGCTATAACGGAAGGTCAGTTTGCTGCATGGTACCTTGGCGATGAACTTATTGGCTCTGGTGTAATTTCCTAATAGGAAGTTTTTCAATATATTCAATCCATGCAAAATAGAATAACAGAACTCTTCGGAATAAAATATCCTATTGTTCAAGCAGGTATGATTTGGACCAGTGGTTGGCGTTTAGCTTCTGCTGTCTCCAATGCAGGAGGCTTGGGGTTGATTGGTGCCGGTAGTATGTATCCGCAGGTATTGCGCGAGCATATTCAAAAATGTCAGCAAGCAACCGATAAACCTTTTGGAGTAAACGTACCTATGCTTTATCCTGATTTGGATAAATTGATGGAAATAATTGTAGAGCTAGGAGTTAAAATTGTTTTTACTTCCGCAGGTAATCCAAAAACATGGACCTCCTATTTACAGGAAAAAGGCATCACGGTAGTTCATGTAGTCAGTAGCTTAAAGTTTGCACTAAAATCTCAAGAGGCTGGTGTAGACGCTATTGTTGCGGAAGGTTTTGAAGCGGGTGGACATAATGGCCGAGATGAAACAACTACGCTTACTTTAATTCCTGCTGTAAAGGAAAAAGTAACTATTCCCATAATAGCCGCAGGTGGAATAGCAACTGGTGCAGCCATGCTTGCTACAATGATTTTAGGTGCGGATGGAGTGCAAGTAGGTAGCCGTTTTGTGGCTAGTGATGAAGCTTCTTCACATCTACTCTTTAAAGAAAAAGTGGTGGAAGCAGGAGAAGGGGATACGCAGCTTACGTTAAAAGAACTTGCTCCCGTGCGGCTTATAAAAAATAAATTTTATCAAGATATTCAGAATGCCTATGCTAATGGTGCTTCAAAAGAAGATTTGATTTCTTTATTGGGAAGAGCCCGAGCCAAAAAAGGTATTTTTGAAGGTGATATGGAAGAGGGTGAGTTAGAAATAGGTCAGGTAGCATCGCTTATTCACAAAATAAAACCAGCGGCAACTATTGTAAGTGATATGATGGCTGAATTTGAAGTAGCTAAAAAGGAAGTTGCTTCTTTATAAGTACAAAAGCTTTAAAACAAAAAAATCCCTCCAAGTGGAGGGATTTTTTTGTTGAGGTTAATTAACCTTCTTTAAGACTCGCAAGATACTCTATTAAGTTCCTTAATTCTCTTTTGGATATCATACGGCCCATTGGCGGCATAGCCGAAGGCATATTTTCGCGTTTTTCTATTCTTGAAATATGAATATCCAAAGGTTCTGCTTCTCCCGTTTTTAGGGTTATCTCCTCATCTGTTTCTGCTTCTAGTATACCACTTACTTTTGAACCATCTTTTAAGGTAAGAACAACACTTCCATAACCAGGAGCTAAGCGTGCGTTAGGCTCAATAAGCGCTTCTAGAATTTGTTCACGGCTAAGTATGTTAGCAATATTTGCAAGTCGAGGTCCTACATCAGCACCTCCGCTACCTACGGAATGACATCGGGTACACTGGGCCGTTGGATTCTTGTTGAAGACATTTCTACCATCTCTATAATTACCGCCAACTAAGGTTTCCTTAAAGGCATCCACGGAGTTTTCGTTTTCTTTTAATGGTTTTAATTGTGCAATTAAGCTTTCGTCTTTGGTAGCTTCAACGGCTTCAATAAGGTCTAGGATAACACTTTGTTTCAGCTGATTTGCAGAAGCTTGTTTGACTAAGCTTCCTAGTAGTTCTCCGCTTTTTTCAATTGGCAATTCACCTAAAACACTCAATAACTGTTGTTGCTCACGTACCGAACCTTTCTTGAAGATTGGAGTAACGATGCCCGGCAGATTTTCTTTTGAAATATCCATTTTAGGCATAAGACTTATGGCCGTGGTTCGCACATCCTTATTACCGTCTTTCATACCATACTGCATGGCGGTTTCAATCTTATCAAAGTTGAGAGCCCCTAATGCTTTCAGTATTTCTGAACGTACTTTAGCCGACTTATGTTTTTTCATTACAGCAAAAAGAGCATCGTTATGAGAGTCTATTCCTAAATTGGCCAAGGTGTTAGAAATGCCGATAAGGATATCCGTATCTGTATCTTCAATGAAACTTGGAATATCTTTTTCTATTTTTTGCTTAACCAGATTAGGGTCTCTTTTGATTTCTCCTCTAAAACGGCCATCTACTCGATCCAGTACAGAAGGTTCTGCCCAAGTACCAATAGTGGCAAGTGCTTCGCCTCGTAGTGTATTGGATCTGTTTTTATCTTTAGCAAAGGCGATAAGATTTTCTAGTTCTTTGTCAGTTCCTACACGAAGTGCTGCATTAATAGCCCTACGCATTAAAGGTTCTGAATTGAATTTTTCTACGGTTAGCATATCGGCAAGAGCGGGAAGTGCGGCATCAATAGAAAAATCATCATTAATGGCCCTTGCGGCTTCCGTAACAATATATTCATCCTCATCATTTAGAAATTGGGCAACGGCAGGGTCTTGTAGTCTACGTAAAATAAGAACCGCCGCTATTCTAAGACTTCGGTTTGGATTATGTGCCAAAGTCGTAATAGATTCTGTATTCTCTATTCTAGATAATGCTAAAACAGCTGCATGTCTCAAATACACATCCTCATCGCTATTGGCTACAATTAAATCCAATAAAGGCTGAATGGCCGCTTCGGTTTTAAACCTACCCAGAGCTTGGGCGGAAAAAAACTTTACACGCGAATTATCATGCTTTAAAAGCGGAATCAATTTAGAACCGGCATCAATATATTTTGCATCTCCTAAAACCTTGGCGGCTTGGGCAATAATTTCTGGGTCATTATCGGTTAGAAGGGCAACAAGTGGCTCTGCTTGTGAAGCATCTTTATCGGCAACTTGACCGATACCCCAAATAGCATGGATACGGGCAAATTGATTTGCATTATCAGCAGCTACTTCTTTAAGTGCTTTGTAGCCTTTAGAACCATTTTTCACTAATTGAAACTGAGCTTTCTTTCTAATACGCATATCACCATAAGAAAGCAATTTTACCAGCTCATCTGTGGATTGCTCTTTATAGTCTAAGGTCATTAGACGTTCGGTTTCTTTTCGTTCTTTCTCGAGGTCATTTTTAGAATCGCTAACATCAAGTTTCCAAACGCGACCATAGTTTTTAGTACCCCATCCGGTAATCCAATCGGCAACGTACATGGCACCATCAGGGCCAAATTGAATTCCAGTTGGTAGAACTCCGCTTAAAATACTTTCATCAGTATTAAGCTCAAAAGAAGCTCCCTTCGGTTTTAAATCAAAGGCCCAAATATTAGATCGGTCAGGGTTACCCACAAATTCTACTAAAAAGAACTTGTTGAGCCAATCCTTACCTAAAGCTGTACCAGGGTTAAAAGTCATTCCGGTAGGTCCGTTATGAAAATTTTTAATAGGAGGTACAATGTAAGCGGCTTGGCCTTCCCAACGTGGAGTGAAAAGCTTTTCGTCCATCCAAACTTTATAGCCATTGTTTTTGGGGTCTGTGTATTTACCATATTGCCAGTTAGAACGCCATCCAGAATCAGAACCATCTACCAAATGTACAAGTCGTTCGCTTTCGCCAGCATGGTCGCCGTCATTATCTGAAGAAATAATATTTCCGTAGGCATCAAAAACAAATTCATGAGTGTTACGCAAACCTCTTGCAAATATTTCAAAACTACTTCCATCAGGATTGGAACGTACAATAACCCCTTGGTTGGGGTATTTTATTTTTTCGCCATCTACTGTAGTAAGGTTAGCGCCAATATCGCCAATACCCCAGTAAATTTTACCGTCGGGACCTTCAATAGCACCGGACATTCCATGAGCAGCAAAACCAATATGCACGGCAAATCCATGAGCAATAGACATTTTTTCGTCTAGAATTAAATCATAGTTAGTATCTGTCATGCGCCACATATCTGGACCTACGCCAACAAATACATCGTTCTCACGAACTAAAAGTGCACCAGCAACATCTGTAATCTCATCATTAAAATCTTCGAGAATTCGGGTAGATTTATCTGCAATACCATTGTTATTACTGTCTTCCAACATCCAGATTTCATCCTTTTCAACGGTAAGATCTTTCCAGTCGTGACTCCCATCTTCGTTAAGGTCTGGAAGCCATTCGTTTTCTTCACTTTTTTCTGGAGCGAATGTCTCATGTAAAAATTCCCGACGGTCTTCTACGGATTGTAGAGAAATTGAAGATGTCATCCAATCTTGATGCCCGCGGATATCAAATTCCGAGTTTTTTTGCCTATTGGTACGTGTGAGGTAAACTTTACCTTTATCATCTATTTGCATAGCAATAGGATCAGGTGCCAAAGAATCTGAGGCCCAGAGGGTCAATTCAAGTCCGCCTGCGACTTTTGGACTAATGCTTTCGCGAATTTCTTTTGCTCTACTTACTTCCGTAAGCGAATCCTCAGTTATAACCAATGGGGTTTCCTTTGGTTTTTTGGGTTTTGATTCGCAAGCACTAAATGAGGTAATAAGAAGCGCTAACGCTAATAAGCTGGTGAGTCTGGTGTTGAGTGTCATTGTTGTTTCGTATTCATTGGTATGTAGCTGCTAAAAATAGCAAATAATGAATACAGAAGGTAGGACTAGCTAGTCTTTTTGTTGAGCAGCTATGGCTCTAACAATAATCATAGCTTTTTCTTCTTCATCATTTCTTACATAAATATCTAGCTCACCATTAATATTGGCAGCAAACCCTGCTAGACGGGCAGATTCAGAGGCATCCTTGATAATTGGGCTAATGCCAACTTCGTTCAATTTTTCTTGTATACGTTGAGCTGTAAAGCGGTTTCCTGAGTAAATTTTAACTTCTTTAGATTTCATAGTATCATTTTTATAACAATATGAAGTTAGTGTGTTATGGCTAGTTTAGAGCCCGATAAAAAGTTAATTTTTAATGCGATAAAATTGTTGCGTAAATAGGGTCTCAGATTTTAGGAAGAAGAAAGCATACTTGCCGTTACCAATAATTGACCCACATGGCGTTGGCTATGCTCTGCCGCATGAAAAAGAAGTCCTAAAGTTGTTGACGGAAGTTTTTTTCTTCCTACTGTACGCTCTTCTCTTAAAGTAGCCTCTGTCAGGGTTTTAAAAAACGATAATGCTTGATCAGTTTTATTTTGAAAGTTGATGACAAGGTCCTTTGTATGAAGTTTTTCATTAGACTTTCCTTCTTGAGAGAGGTAGTTAAATTGTAATTCTGATAAATTTTCAGATTTAGCATAAGTCATCATACGGTCTAGCACTCCGGTAATATGCTGTAAGTGAAACCCAATTGAAGCTCTTCCAGCAATTTTGGTCCATAATTTGTCCTCCGGAAAATCAAGCAAATAGCGCTCTATTTCCTCGGAAGATTGTAATAGTGCATGTGCAGCAGGTTGCAATAGCAATGGAATTTCTGGTACAGGTCCGCGGAGCCAGACTTCAGGTTTAGAATTTTGCATGGTTTTTGTCCAGGTTTAATGGCTGTGGTCGTAATGTTGCTTCAAAATATCTTGACCAAAATCATTGGTTAAATCGCGAACTACGGTATGTACGTGGTTGGCATTGTTTTGAGTATTATCATATTCAATTAAAATGGTAGGTCCTTGAATATGGTAATAATGTCCTTGACCAGGTTTTAAGCTGCCCGCCCAAGCAAAAGAAAGCTGATCTATATCTGCGTCTTTAATTTTTACTTTAAGCGATTTTGAAAACTCTGCTTCGTAGTTGTTTAAATAGAGGTTTAAGAGTTTTAGAAAGATGCCTTTTTGATCTTGTGATAGATCAGAAAATAGAATTCCGTTGGGTTTTAAGTTAGATACGGTTCTATTATTTTTCGTAAATATTTCATAAGGGGCCTCATTAGAAAATACCGTCTGAGTAAGTTGTTCTTTGGATAGCGAGTTAAGAAGTTCAAAACCTATTTCCGTCTCTTTCTTAAGCACTTGTTTTCCTTGTAATTTTCCACTAGGCACAATACCAGGGTTAGAACCCATAAAAGAAGGTGTGGCAGATAGTATGGTGTCTTCTGAAGCAACGAAGTTTAAAGACACATGATGGCCTTCAAACCGCCATCCCCAAAATTCTCCTTTTTCTGGTATTCCAAAAATAGAGAAGTGATAGTTAAGGGCATCTCGCATAGAAGTCCCATCTGGCATTTTGTTCTTATTTTTCTCTAGAACGGCTAGTATGTTTTCTAAAGCCATGATTTCTGACGCTTTACGGAAACCTTCTTGGCTAAGAGATGCTTTTAATAAGTTGGTTGCGGCTTCTTTTTGCTTCGTATTAAAATCATTAAAAGTTGGTCCTTTTCTTGCGAGCGGTACATAGTTAAAATTAAAACGTTCATCGTCATCAATTTGGAACTGGGCCTTTTCTAGAAGGTCTGCATCCAAAGTATTGAGAAAATCTTGGGCTAGCGTGAGTAATTCTTGAGTGTGTCCTGTTGCAAAGAGTAAAATGCAGAGAGGTGATAATAACAGTTTTTTGAGTCTCATTACTCTTGTTTCTTATAGCGTAAGTGCTAGTAAGCTTTAAATGTAATAAACTGTTAGTAAATTAACTAGCTATAAGGTAACCAACCACAATAGACCTCAGTGTAAAAAATATAACTTAATAGAAACCAATTTTATAGCTATTTAACGGGAATAGAACTCCAGTAATTAATATACGCTGTAGTTTAATAGGTTTAGAGAAGGTTTACTCATAAGTTTTAGTTCTTCTGAATATCCAGATTTCGTAAAAGTGCGTAATAAAGTTTCAAAATTAGTACCGTCGGTAATTAATTTTAGTTGGTACTCTTTGCATTTAATGATAATCTGAGTCGCGGAAATTTTGTACTCTGAAGAATAGACCTTAAAAAAACGAGATACGCGAGCAGGTACTCCCATTCTCATTAGAATTTGCATTGGTGATAGATAAAATGTGTCTATTGTTTCCTTTCCCCTAACCAAACTAATTGACTCTATATCATTCTTTAAAAGAGGAATTATACTTTCATGATTATCAAAGTTCCCTACAACCATAATCCCCTTAGATGAAATTTCTAAATCACATCTGGTCTGCGACAAAAGCAAATCGGTTTTGTAGTCTTTATTTTTAAAATCTACAAGATGAAATCTATACTTTGGTTCAGGCTGTAAAGATTTGAAAAAGGTTGGGGACGACTTAGCAATTAACGGCGATGCACTTTTCATTCCTGTTCTATAGGTTTGGTTCGTAATTAGATTTTATAGGGGTGGTAATTTACATACCTGGTAGGGAATGCAATTTACAGAATTATACCGATATTTTCGACCACTTAAACGATGCTTGGGCTATAAATGGGGGTTATCAGTAACACGTTTTATCGGTCAACACTTGCGATTAATAGGGTTGCGAATTGCTTGTAAATTAATTTTAAAGTTATCAACATGAGTGTTGGTGATAACTTGTTAACAACTTTTTTGAACTTTATTCTTTGTGGTGGACAATTGTATTTAAAGAAGATGGTTAAAGAAGCCCCCGAGCCTTGATTTCTAGGTACTTATTAATGGTATTCATAGTTAAGTTCTCCGGCTTGGTTAGGATGGTCTGAATACCATATTTCTGAAGTTCTTTCTGCATTAAACGTTTTTCTAACGTAAATTTTTCGGCTATAGTTTTATGGTAAATGGTCTGTAGGTCTTGGGCGTCTTTAGAAATTAAAGTGTCCAATTCTGTGTTCTCAAAGAATATGACCACCAGCACATGCTTTTTGGCAATTGCGCTTAAGAAAGGAAGCTGTCTTTTTAAAGCTGATATATGCTCAAAGTTGGTGTAAAGGAGGAGTAAACTTCTTTGGTTTACGTTCCTTTTTACGTGAGCGTAGAGCATGCCATAATCTGCATCGGTAAACTGGGTATTAATATTATAAAGCTTTTCTAAAATGGTATTTAAGTGGGTGATTTTTTGAATGGCAGGAACAAAAGATTCAATTTTTTTTGAGAATGCAATCATGCCCGTTTTGTCATTCCGTTTTAAAGCAACATTAGAAAAAGCCAAAGCAGAATTAATGGCGTAATCCAATAATTTTAGTCCGTTAAAAGGCATTTTCATTACTCGGCCTGTATCAATAACTGAATAAATAGGCTGTGAGCGTTCATCTTGGTATTGATTGACCATTAGTTGGTTCCGTTTGGCCGTAGCCTTCCAGTTAACGGTCCTAAAATCATCTCCTTGAACATATTCCTTTATTTGCTCAAATTCTTGGGTGTGCCCAATTCTACGTATTTTTTTTAATCCAATTTCCGTCAGTCGGTTATTGATTGCTAAAAAGTCATACTGCTGCATTTGGATGATACTGGGGTACACTGGCACCATCTGGTCTTTCTGAAAAACGAATTTTCTTTTAATTATTTTTAAAGGCGATGAAGCAAAAACAATTAAGTTCCCAAAAACATATTCTCCACGGTCAACAGGTCTAACCGTATATTTAAATTCTTTCTTCTCTCCTTTGGTTAAACTGATTTTATGGTCAAAATCTCGCTTTTGAAATTGAGCAGGCAGCTCATCTATAATTGAAACCTGTGTAAGAAATGCATAGTGGCTTTCAAACTTTATTAAAACAGGGTTTAAATCACTGTTAGATAATTTTTTTGGCAATATTCTAGATGCTACGATTCCCTTTTTGGCTGTATAGAGGAGGTATGCATCAAATAAAAATAGTGTAATTAAAAGTATGCTCAGAAGCCAAGTAATAGGGTAGAGCACGGGTATCCAATAGCTGAGTATAAAGCTAGCCGATAGAATAGCTATATACCTAAAGAAAACGTTGTGTATGTAGAACGATTTTAAAAATTGCATTCTTATCTCGGAATTTCTACCGACTCTGTTATCATTTGAATTACGCTTTCCGTAGTCATGCCTTCCATCTCACGTTCAGGAGTTAGAATTACCCTGTGGTTAAGAACTGGCACCAATGTTTTTTTAATGTCTTCTGGGGTAACGAAATCCCGCCCACTAATTGCAGCGAAGGCTTTTGCGGCATTTAATGTGGCGATGGAAGCTCTAGGAGAACCACCTAAATATAAATGTGGATGGTTTCTTGTTTTGGAAATAATCTCTGCAATGTATTTAATAATCTTTTCTTCTACAATAACGTCTTGAATGTTCGTTTTAAAACCAGCTAATTGTTCTGGTGTTAGTACTCCATCTATGAGTTCTTTTACGATAGCTCCTTTACGTTCGTGGTGGGTTTTGATAATCAAAACTTCTTCCTCCAGTGAAGGATATTCCACTTTTATCTTAAATAAGAATCGGTCTAGTTGCGCTTCGGGTAGGGCATAAGTACCTTCTTGGTCAATAGGGTTTTGTGTGGCCAATACCATAAAAGGTGCTTTCATTTTATAGGTGGTTCCATCCATAGTTACTTGGCGCTCCTCCATGGTTTCGAACATGGCCGCTTGAGTCTTTGCCGGAGCCCGATTTATTTCATCAATCAGAATAATATTAGAAAAAATAGGGCCCTTTTTATATTCAAACTCAGAAGTCTTTACATTAAAAATAGAAGTACCAAGGATATCGCTGGGCATTAAATCCGGTGTAAACTGAATTCTACTAAAATCCGTCTTCAACGTTTTTGCAAAAAGTTTTGCGGTAATAGTTTTGGCAATACCTGGTACACCTTCAATAAGAACATGACCATCAACTAAAAGAGAGACAATGAGAAGTTCTATAAAATTCTCTTGCCCTATAATGACTTTTGAAAGTTCCCTTTTAATCCCATCAACGGCATTCTTTAAATCTTCTAACGGAATACGGTTATTGAAGTTGAGGTCTTCGTTTTGCATCTCATTATTTTCCATGTGATTTCTTTTTAAAATTTTCTATGGCCGAATTCAATTTTTGTAATTCAATGTCGGTCAAATTATCTTTTGCTTCCAATTGTTCTATAAGTGAAAAAAGTGCTTTTATTTCTTCCTTACTATGATTACTGCGCATAGCTAAATTGGTATAGAAGGAATCATCTCTATTTAGGGTGCTCATGTAAAAACGGGAACGGATGTATTCTAAGAAATGAGCAATTTTATGTTCGGTAATTTGCTTTCTTTCACCTTTTTCAAAGTACATATCTGCAATGGTACGAGTAAAGGCCAGCGTCTGATTTTTTAAAGGATTTATAACCGGTATGGCCCTTTGCTTACGCTTTCCTTCAAAAAAGACATAAATAACCACGCCAATCAAAGCAAGATAATAGGCCCATTTGAATTCCTTGGTATTTAGAAAGACATACATAGGGGAGGTGTAAACGGATTTCCCACTTTTATAATGATTATCCATATATATCGTTCGGGAGTCGTCAAGGTAAGAAAGGATACCTGCTGTGTATTGTTTGTTGTTGTCCTTTAAAATAAAATAATTGGTAAAGGCTTTCGGAAAAGTACTCAAAATGATTTCTCCTTTACCAAATGAAGTTTTGACTACGTTGTTTACTTGCTCTTTTTTTATATCCGTATTATCATTATTTATGTTGGTGACGGTTCCCAAGATGGTCATAGCATCAGTTTTAAACTCTTGGAAATAGGTAACATAGTCTTCCTTGTTAAAAAAGTAACCGTCTTTAGAAGCGAGTTGGGGGTTGACTAATCTGTGTTTGTGAGAACGTATGTTGTCCAGTCCGCTGAATAGGCTGGCAGTATTTATTTTTAATGTATCCAGAAGTTGCTCTTCGTAATTTTCTGATGCAATAAAAAGAGTATTTCCCTTATCTACCCAATCTAAGAGAGAGGCTAGTTCTGTATCTCCAAAACTTACATTGTTGTTTACAAAAAAGTAGGTTCCCGAAATGTCTTCATTTTCTTTTAGAAACTCAAAAGGAGGAATGTTTACTTGTTGAATCTTGTCTTTAAACAGGTTTTGCATAACATCGTTCAAAACAAAAGTGCCATAGGGTATCTTATGTTTGGCCACGTAAGAATTGGTCCAGTTTATTTCTTTGGGACGGTTGTATTGCATAACCATCAACAATGCTACTGTAGCTACGGCAATGATTATATATTTTAGTCCTTTCTTATCCATTTGTGCGTATGATTTTTTCTATGGATAGAAAGGTTTTCTTTGCTTTTGAATATTCTATTTCTGTGATATGGAAATCTCCATACCAAGTAAAATCATATAAACGAGTTATATTGATGAATGGATTCTTAAGCTCTGTCTTTGAAATTTCTTTTATATAATCGTCATTCGTTTTTTGGGGTTCCCAAGAAATAAGTTCTTTCTCACTAAGTAGTTTTAGAACCTGCAAATAAGAATAACGAACCGCTAAACGGAAGTCGTTTTTAGCAAGTGCTTTTTGAATGAGGTCTTGAATGTTTTCATTTTTAATAATATGTTCTTCTTCGGATAATGAAACTAAAGCCTTGTTGCTTTTGGCCTGTCGTAGCGCACTGGCGTTAATGTTCAGGAAAAACCGAATAAGAATATAAATAAGGACGCCTAAAAGTAAATACGGTACCAGACGTAAGAATGTAGCAAGAATACCTGAAGCTTCTTCTACACCAAAAATACCCTCTAAAATGCGTAAGATTAAATTGCTTAGCCAACTTTTAAAGTCATCCCACCAAGTACGTTCTGCTTCTGTTACCTCGTATTTAAAAGCATTGTCTTCGTAAAATTTGCTCAGGTCAGAATCGCTTATAGTTTTCACTTTAAGCGCAACTGTATCATAGGCAATCCCTAAAGAATCTTTTTGGGCGGATAAAAATCCCGCGCAACATAGGCTTAGCAATAAGAAGAAATGCAGTTTCCGCATATTTATTCGTCGGTTCCTCCAAGATTTTTTATGCGTTCGTAAGTACCTGTAAAGTTCTTTTTTTCGTTTAAATCAAAATAAATCAAAACACTTGCAACAACAGATATAATGTTCAGGAGAAATTGGGCAAGCGTACTAATAATCCCCAATATAATAGAAACAGGGTCTGCTACCGTAAAATTCTCAGCGTCTATTTCTCCTGAGAGGATTCCCATTTTAGCGTAAGTATAAATGGTAGCAGGTAAGGCAAAAGCATAACTGGAAACCATTACGATGATGCCAACCACGAAAAGAGAAGCAAAAGTTATCCACCAATACTCCTTGACTAAAGTAAAACTATCACTAAAAGCATCTGAAACACTCTTACCGTCAAAAGCTAAAATACTGAATGATAGTACAAGGGGTACATATAGATAAATACCTGGAATAATACAGAAAAGAAAACCACAACCTACGCAGATAGCTACTAAAAAACCTAGACCTATAAACTTCCAGAATGAGCCGTATACATTTTGTTTTATTTCAATAAAATCTATGTTACCATTATGTTTTATGTAAGATTTAATATAAAATAAGGTAGTGGCCTGTGACATAACATAGGTAGTTACGGTAGCAATTATAAATACCAGAACTACTATAAAAGTTGCAAAACCATTTATTACTGAAGTTGAACCAGCCATAGTAAGGTTCATCATATCGCCTATTTGGAACATATAAGTGCCATAACTAATAAGCATAACTACCAAATAGGGAGCTATTATCTTAAAAAACACGCCAAAAAATGTTTTGAATTCGTTGCGTAAAAAGCCAAAGGTGTCGGATAGGATTTGGCTCATTTCTCGTTGTTTCTTAAACTCTATAAACTGTTTCATGGGGTTGGTCTTTTGTTGAGTCGTTTAGGATATATAACGTAGTAAAAAAGAATTAGTGCTAGAGAGACTAAAATAATGAGAATGGCCAAAGCGTCCGGCATTTCTGTATGACGGGTAACGAAACCTTCTAAGAAGCCGGCAATGATAAAAAATGGTACAGTACTAAGCATAATTTTCAAACCGTTTTGGACGCCTCGCTTAAAAGATTCAAGTCTGGTATACGTTCCTGGAAATAAAATGCCGTTGGCAAGTACTAATCCTGCACAACCAGCAATTATAATAACTGCTATTTCTATGGTGCCATGTATCCAAATGGTTCTTACAGACTCCCAAAGCAAACCTTTATCATAAAAGAAGTATTGGAAGCTACCAAGCATAATTCCGTTCTGCATCATGACGAACAAGGTGCCAATACCCAATAAAATACCATAGGCAAAAGCCATGAGCGCCACGCGAATATTGTTAATGGTAATACCCAAGAACATATTAAATTCTCCCATTTGCTTATAAACGGCCATAGGGTCCCCTTTTTCAATATTTTCTAAGGTCATATTTACATAACCATCACCTAAAATTGAACGAACAAACGTACCTTCGTTAGCCGCTGAAAAAGCACCTACTAAACTAAAGAAAAAGAATACAAGAAAGGCGATAAGCAATTCGCGCTGGTGATGGTAGAACATCGTTGGGAATTCCGTTTTCCAGAATTCTAGAATTCGGTTCTTGGGTTCGCGTTTGGTCTTGTAGATTTTTTGGTGGGCTTGTGAGGCTAAGGTATTCAGATAAAATTCGGTATTGCTACCTGCATAAAAGGTCTTAGCGTAGCTAAGATGGTCCGTGATTTCAATATAGAGATCGGACAATTTATCAGGGGTCAAAGCCGTTTTATTCGACAAGGCATTTTCAAAAGTAGCCCATTTGTCTTTATTTTGCTTTACAAAGGCGGCCTCGCGCATCAACTTTTGGTTTATACCAAAGAAACGAAACTATGGAACAATTTCAAATAGAAACAGCCCAAAATATAACCATCAACCAGCGTACAGCTCATCTTGGAGACCGCATGTTGGCATATCTTGTGGATAGTTTAATTATCCTAGCCTACACTATATTAATGATTATAGGGTTACTTGCCTTAGATATAGAATTTGGGGATATGTGGGCGCTTTATATGCTCATTAGCCTGCCTGCCTTTTTATATTATGTGTTACTAGAAACCTTTATGGACGGGCAAACAGTAGGTAAAACCGTAATGAAGATTCGGGTAGTGAAATTAGATGGGTCAAAACCGGGTTTCTCGAGCTACTTTGTAAGGTGGATTTTGCGTATTATTGATGTTGTTTTAACTACCGGAGGTGTTGCGGTACTTACAATTTTAATTCGTGGTAACGGCCAAAGGGTGGGAGATATAGCCGCAGGAACAACTGTAATCAGCGAAAAAAAGCGTATTTCTTTAAAAGATACTTTGTTACGGGATTTACCAGAAGATTATAAGCCACAATTTCCACAAGTAACTATTTTTAAAGACCGTGAAATGCAGACGATAAAAGAATTTTACGATGCAGCAAAACGTAACGGTAATCATAATGTAATTGTATCTTTGAGCGACCAAATTAAAAAGGTAACGAACATTGCTTCGGAAATGAATCCTATTGATTTTGTAGACCGGATAATCAAGGATTATAGTTATTACACGCAACAGCTTTAATTACGGTATTGTAGTTTAATAAGAAGAGTGTGGTAGCCTATGGTAATTGTAAAACACACTCAAAACTTTTCTTAACACATGTTTTATTTTTTAATTGATATTCTAGGTACCATAGCGTTTGCTATCTCTGGGGTCTTGGTGGCAATGGATAAAAAACTGGATTTGTTCGGGATTTTTATTATTTCATTTGTTACTGCGGTGGGTGGCGGTACACTTCGTGATATGCTTATTGGTAATACTTCAGTATTGTGGATGCGCGAACCCATTTACATAACGGTTATTGCTGGAGCGGTTATCTTTTCCGTAATTTTTGTAAAGCAGTTAAAATATTTGAGAAGAACCCTGTTTCTTTTTGATACTATTGGTATTGGCCTTTTTACTATGCTTGGTATAGAAAAAGGATTAGCAGCAGATTTGTTACCTGTAATGTGTATTGCCTTGGGAACAATTACAGCTTGTTTTGGTGGCGTTATTCGCGATATGCTCTGTAATGAGATTCCAGTGATTTTTAGAAGAAAAGAGATTTATGCTACGGCATGCATTATGGGGGGTATTAGTTATTTTGTATTGGTGCTTTTGCCTTTTGACGCCGCTTATGCGTATGTTGGAGCCATCATGATAATTATAATTACCCGTCTATTGGCTGTTAAGTTTGGTATAGCCTTGCCCAATGTTTATAGAAAAATAGAGCGTTAGACTATCTATTTAATCTATTCTATTATTTCAGCGTTTTGGATGTATATATTTTGGGAAGGCCAATCGCCCTCACCAATTTCTACACTGTTTATTTTATCCACAACGTCCATGCCTTCAATGACTTTTCCAAAAGGGGTAAAATCACCATCTAAATGATATGATCCTGGTTTTGTTACCACAATAAAAAACTCAAAAGGTGATGCCAGCATATGTGGATTGTTAATTTCACTACTGGGCATAGATATTACGCCTCTATGGTGTTTATGACCTTTTCTAGTATCTGGAGGGAGTAAGTATCGTCCTATTTCACTTCGTTTTCTTCCTGTTTTTACATCATCGGAATTTCCACCCTGAATTATAAAATTCTTGACAATACGGTGAAATTGGGTGTCTTTAAAATAACCTTTTCGGGTTAAATAAATAAAATTGGCCTTATGGTAGGGGACATTATCAAACAGTTGAATTGTAAAACTTCCCAATCGTGTGGTAATTTTAACTTTATCAACTTTAAGGTCTTTTTGATATTCAAAGAAAAAGTCTATGGCATTTTCTTCCGTGAGTACAAACTCTTTTTCTTTTTTTATTTCAGTAGAATCTATTTGAACGGAATCTTTTTTAGCTTCCGTTTGTACGATAGACTTTTGCTTTTCTTTAGGACTTTCGCCACAGGAAGCCAGAAAAATAAGTGGTAATATTGTTAGAATAAATGAATTTCTGATTGTCATGAATTTTGATGATTTCTCTATTCGAATCCCAAAAATAAAGAATCTGCCTTTACCTGGTGAGGCATCGCATTTAAAAATGGCTCCTCAATTTAGATTAGAGGAGTTACAGACTGCTCGTAAAAAACCTCAAATAACTAAAAAAGCTGCTGTTATGGCCCTTTTTTATCCGGATGCGGACAATTTAACGCGATTATTGCTCATTTTACGAAAGAGCCATCCTAAGGATGTACACTCCAACCAGATTGGTTTTCCAGGGGGGCAAGTAGAAGCAAAAGATATTAGTATGATGGCCACGGCGCTGAGGGAAACTCATGAGGAAGTAGGGGTAGAGCCAAAGAGCATAAAGGTAATTAAATCGTTAACGGAGATTTATATTCCACCCAGTAATTTTGATGTTCACCCATTTATGGGGCTATACAATGGTTCAGAGCCTTTTTTACTTCAAGAAACTGAAGTTGAGGAATTAGTTGAGGTGCAGTTGATGGATTTTATGGATGATACTAATATTTTTACCGAAGAAATGACTACTTCCTATGCTTCAAACGTGCCCGTACCTGCCTTTAAATTAAATGGTTATACAGTTTGGGGTGCAACAGGAATGATGCTTAGTGAAATCAAGGCCTTGTTACAACAGGTTTTATAGGGGTAAATTCGTATTTTTGCTTTCTATGGGCATATTTAAGGAAAATCCTTTCGGACATATCTTATTTCTAAAAAAGTGGCTTATCCGTCTTATTGGGTTAGTTACGCATTCTAGGTATAAGCGATTTAACAGTCTTGAAATAGAGGGATCGGATATTATCCGGTCACTTCCGGAAAGGAATGTACTTTTTGTAAGTAACCACCAGACCTACTTTGCAGATGTTGTTGCCATGTTTCACGTGTTTAATGCAAGTCTCAAAGGGCGTGATAACAATATTAAAAATGTAGGTTATATCTGGAACCCTAAGTTGAACATGTACTATGTGGCAGCAGCGGAAACCATGAAAAAGAGCCTCCTGACTAAAATATTTGCTTATGCAGGTTCTGTGAGTGTAGAACGTACATGGCGTGCAGAAGGAAAGGATATTAACAGACAGGTGAAAATGAGCGATATTTCAAGTATCGGGACGGCATTAAAAGATGGTTGGGTAATTACTTTTCCACAAGGAACCACAACACCTTGGAAGCCTCTTAGAAAGGGTACCGCACATATTATCAAAAAATACAAACCAGTTGTAGTTCCTGTAGTTATTGATGGTTTTAGACGTTCTTTTGATAAAAAGGGACTTCGTATTAAGAAGAAAGGTATTCTTCAATCCATAGTAATTAAAGAGCCCTTAGATATAGACTATGAAAACGAATCTTTTGATTCTATCATAGAGAAACTAGAATACGCTATTGAGCAACACCCATCTTTCTTAAAGGTAATTTCTAAAAAAGATCTAATGGCTTACGAAGAAGAAAATGAGTTAAGAAGATACCGGAATAGACATAAAATCTAGACTTCTAATTTTCTTAGTTCTTTATAATTCTTTTTCAACTTACGAAGTAGCAGACCGTATAGGAGAAAATAGACTCCTCCAAAGAAAGCTATCATAACTACCCCTAAAACAGCCATAGAAATCATTAAGGTTGTTTTTAGTTTTTCTGGCGAAACCTGTTTAGAGTCACCTGCCATTTCCGTAAAATTATCCATAAAACTATCATTTAGGTAAATGCCTATAATGACTATTGCTATGAATACAAGTATGGTAGATAACGAAAATATCACGTAATATTTTACAGTTCTTCTTGTTCTAATGATTTTGCGCATAAGACCTTTGGCGCTATCCAATACGGATATTTCTTTATATCGTCTGTAGAATTGGTAAATGAAGTAAAAAACGACCAAGTAGTAAATAACGGTCATACCTAAAAAGTACTTGTCTACGATAGTATTTTCGTAGATGCCCATACTTTGTCTAAAGGAGGGTATTAAGTAGAGAAGGTTAGGTAACGCAATTTCTAGAATACTGATAATTAGTATCCATTTGACTATGGAAGAGGATTTCTTCCATGTCATATTGTGTATATCGTTATAGGTCAATTTAGGAAGTTGATCTCCCTTCTTTTGCCAATCTTTCTTTAAAAGGTCTAATTCGTCCATAATATCATCTCCTTAAGGATTCAATACGGTTCTTAATTTTTTCTTGATACGATTCATCTTCACTCGCGCATTTACTTCGCTAATACCAAGTGTTTCACTTATTTCACGGTAATCTTTATCCTCCAAGTATAAAAAAACCAGTGCTTTATCTATATCGCCTAGTTGTTTTACAGCCTTGTACATGAGCTTTAATTGCTCTTCTTGAGTAGCATCGTATTCGTCGGCTTTAATTTTAAAAATTACCGATTCATAGTCTTGCGTCTGAACACGTCTTTTAGATTTTCTGTATAGTGTAATTGCTGTATTCAATGCCACACGGTACATCCACGTGCTAAATTTGGACTCTCCCCTAAATTTTGGGTAAGCTTTCCATAGTTGTATCGTAATTTCTTGAAACAGGTCGTTGTGCGAATCTCTATCGTTGGTATACAATGTACAGACCTTGTGAACAATGTTTTGATTGCTCTCAAGTTCCGTCACAAATTGATGTTCCAGTTCGTTATTCACTCCAGTTGGTAGGTTGTTAGACTATAGGTAGTCCAAAAGGATTAATTGTTACACATAAATTTATATGTGCTGAGTTTAAATTTGAGTTTATGAAAGTAATGAATGAAATTAGATTGATTTTTAGAGGGTTATGATGATGTAAATTGAAGAAATTTTATGGATTATTTTCTCTTTTAGTTTTTCTTGATTGATTTGAGAAAGGAACAAATCATGCAAAATAGTGAATTTTCTTACGTTTTTTACTGATTTAAATATAATAAAACCCATAGTTTATCGGTTGGGGTAATCTATGAATGTTTAATTTTGCCGATATTTTGATACATGTCAGATACAGATGCACTTAACTTACCTAAATCTAGCTTACCACGAATCGTAATTGTTGGTGGGGGTTTTGGGGGAGTAGCCTTAGCTAAAAAATTAAGTAAGAAAGAAGTGCAAGTTGTACTTCTTGATAAGAATAACTATCACACCTTTCAACCACTTCTTTATCAGGTTTCTACAGGTGGTTTAGAGCCAGATTCTATTGCATATCCTATTCGTAAGATTTTACAGGATTATAATAACTTCTTTTTTCGGTTGGCAGAGGTGCAATCGGTAGCGCCTGAATCAAAAACTATAATAACCAATATTGGTGAATTAGGGTATGATTATTTGGTAATAGCCGCTGGCTCCACAACCAATTTTTTTGGTAATACAGCAATAGAGGCCAATGGTATGGCAATGAAGACTATTCCACAATCTCTAAATCTGAGAAGTCTAATATTGGAGAATTTTGAGCAGGCACTTTTGACGGATGATCTTCATGAGCGGGATGCGCTTATGAATTTCGTTATTGTTGGTGGAGGACCTACAGGTGTTGAACTTGCTGGAGCTTTGGCTGAAATTAAGAAAGGAATTCTTCCAAAAGATTATCCAGATTTAGATACGCGAAGGGCACAAATTAATCTAGTGCAATCTGGTGATAGAATATTGAAGGGAATGAGTGATAATGCCTCAAAAAAGGCGGAAGAATTTTTAGAAAGTCTTGGTGTACATATTTGGAAAAACACACGGGTTACCAGTTATGATGGTAAAACGGCAGATACTAAAACAGAACTGAAATTTGAGGCTGCCACTTTGGTATGGGCAGCGGGAGTTAAAGGTGTTCCCATAGGCGGATTAGATGCCGAGGAGTTTTTGGTAAGAGGTAATAGACTTAAAGTAAATGAGTTCAATCAGATTTTAGGTCAGGATGCCATTTTTGCAGTTGGCGATATAGCTTGCATGCAAACGGAGGATACCCCGCATGGTCATCCAATGATGGCGCAACCCGCTATTCAACAAGGAAGGAATTTAGGAGATAATTTATTAAGATTGGTTCGTAAAGAACCTATGCAGCCATTTATTTATAAAGACAAAGGAAGCATGGCTACCGTGGGCCGTAATAAGGCAGTAGTAGATATGAAAAATTACAGGTTTCAAGGAGTTTTTGCTTGGTTTGTTTGGATGTTCGTTCACCTTTTCTTTCTAATAGGTTTCAGAAATAGAGTAGTGGTATTTGTAAACTGGGTATATAATTATGTGCGTTTTGATAGGGAAGCACGCTTGATTATACGTCCCTACCAACGCGACTATTCTTTATTCAAAGATCAGAAGACTTTATAGATTACGGCTTGGTAAGGCGTAAGCTCAAAATTATTATCGGTTTTGTTGTTTTCTGCATCGTCGTTGGAAATTATAAGATGGGCCTTATCAA
The DNA here is from genome assembly GCF_015330125.1 of Zobellia nedashkovskayae. Lineage (NCBI taxonomy): Bacteria > Pseudomonadati > Bacteroidota > Flavobacteriia > Flavobacteriales > Flavobacteriaceae > Zobellia > Zobellia nedashkovskayae. The sequence goes on from NZ_JADDXR010000002.1 coordinate 2,775,930, forward strand.
AGTCAACTTCATCTACCGTAACCGAGCTTCTTTTGGTTGAAAAATTTAATAGTACTACAAAGCGTTCATTTTCCCATGTTCGCAAATAGGCATAAATCTGCTCGTTATCCGCCAATAATATGCGGTAATCACCATATACAAGCGCAAGGTGATTCTTGCGAACCTGAACCATACTTCTAAAATAGTTTAGAACAGAGTCTTTTTCTGGTTCTTGTTCGGCAACATTAATACCTTCTTTAAAATTTTCGTTCACCTTAAGCCATGTTTTACCCTCAGAGAATCCGGAGTTTAATTTGGTGTCCCATTGCATTGGGGTTCTGGAATTGTCCCTTCCTGCTCTTTTCTCGTCTTTTAGGAAGTCTTCTAGGTCGCCACCAGCCTTTTTTATGCCATTATAACGTGTACGTGTGTTAATGTCCTGATAATCCGTTATACGGTCAAATTTAATGTTGGTCATACCTATTTCTTCTCCGTACAGAAAATAAGGAGTACCTCGCATAGAAAGTAAAAAAGTCTGTAATAAAGTGGCAGAATTTTGCCAGTGCATTTTAGAATCGTTACCCCAACGGCTTACACTTCTTGGAAAATCATGATTGTTTAAATATAGGCTACCCCAGCCTTTCTTAGCAAAAATTGTATCCCATTCAGAGAATATTTTTTTAAATTCAGTTAGTTTCCATGGCTCTTGGCTCATTTTAAAAGTTTCGCCAGGTTCACGGTCAAGTCCCATAAGGTCAAAATGAAAGAACATATTCAGTTCATTTCGGTCTTCATCTACGAAGTCTAAAGCTTGATCTTGAATAACGCCTGGAGCTTCACCCACGGTCATGACATCATATTTACTTAAAACTTCTTTATTCATCTCTCGCAAATACTCGTGCAGATGAGGTCCATCAGCATAATATGGAATAAAATCTCCGTTGTATTTCTTTGGAAGTTCTGGATAAGCGGTGTCTTTGGATATAGTTGAGATTACATCCATACGAAAACCGTCAACACCTTTGTCAAACCAAAACTTCATAAGGTCATATACTTCTTCCCTTACTTTTGGGTTCTCCCATTTTAGGTCTGGCTGTTTTGCCGAATAATAGTGGAGGTAGTATGCATCTGTAGGTTCATCATATTTCCAGGCATTACTGTCTACATCAAAATAACTAAAACGCTTTGGAGGCGTACCTTTCTCGGCTGGCCACCAGTGGTAATAATCCCGATACTCATTGTCTCTGGACTTCCTGGATTCAACAAACCATTCGTGCTCATCACTACTATGATTCACAACAAGGTCCATGACCAAACGAAGATCTCTTTTCTTCATTTCTGCCATTAGCTGATCTATGTCGGCCATAGTACCAAACTCGGCCATAATATTTCTATAATCAGAAATATCGTAACCATTATCGTCGTTTGGAGAGGTATACACAGGGTTGAGCCAAATGATGTCTACACCAAGACTGTGAATATAATCAAGTCTTTTGATGATGCCCTGTAAGTCGCCAATACCATTACCGGTGGTATCTTGAAAACTTCTAGGATAAATTTGATAAACAACACCTTCTTTCCACCATTTTCTTTCGGTACTCTTGCTCATTTCCAACTATTTGAGAATAAATATAGAGTTAGTAAATGAAAGAAAATATGTTTAATGCAAATGGGATAGTACTACAACGTTTTCGGTTCATAAATTTTTTTATAAATAAGATTTTTGGAGTTATATGGTTAAATTTTAACCTTTTATTGAAAGGTTAAAATTGTCAGAAATAACTTTATTTAATGAGAGGTATTATTATATTTATCCAAGTAAAACCAATCAATGATTACACTTGTTAGAGTTGTATTTATTTTCCTTTGTATGGCAATAGGCAAAGCTCAAAATCCTGTTACGGACATAGATTTTACACAATATCAATTTGCAACAACTTCTAAATTCTATACAAACGGTTTTTCTTATCCTCGTTTTTTGGATAATGAAACACATACCCAATCTACGTTAGGATATCAATTGGACGAAAAATTCTTTATTCAGCTTAACCACTATTATGATACGTATCGCACAAATGACATACAGCGTTTAGAGTTGGAGTTTAAGAACTATTTAGGTGATAAGCTCTACTTAGTAAATGGAGTGGCTATGGAAAGGTCAATTAGTAAGTATGAGGCTGGAAACTCAAAACCACAGTTTATGATGTCAACGGGGGCGGGCTACGATGTAAATTCTAATTTTATGATTGAAGCCCGCTATGATAAGAACATGAATAAGAAGGAAAATCAAGCAATTGGGAAAGCAAGCTTATTTCGGGTTTTAAGCAAATATAAGTTTTAGGATATTTTTAATTTATAGGTCAAACACCTTAGGTTTGTTAAAAGGTTAAAACTTTGATAATCAATATATACTATTGAAATATCTGATTATATTTAAAGAATCAAAACCAATCTATGATTACACTTGTTAGAATTGTATTTCTTTTCCTTTGCATGGTAATAGGAAGAGCTCAAAATCCAAATTCAAATCAAGATTATGTAGAGTCTACGGAAACTTCCGATTTTTATACGGATGGCTTTGCTTATCCCGTTTTTATGGATAATGAAATTCATTCGCAATATTCAATAGGGTATAAATTGGATGATAAATTCATGGTGGAACTCCAAAATTATTACGATACATATAGAGTTTTTGATGTTCAGAAAGTATCAATACGACTCAAAAATTATGTTAGCGATAAGCTGTATTTTGTAAATGGATTGGCAATGGAACGGGAATTGGATAAACATGGTTTTGATACTGCCAAGCCACGTTATATAATGACTAACGGTTTTGGTTATGATGTTAACAAAAATGTTATGATGGAGGTTAACCACGACCTAAATTTTAATAAGTCCAACCTTGGTGCTTATGGAATGCCAAGTTTATTATCAGTAAAGAGTAAAATTAAATTTTAACCATTGTATTCTACTTCCTTGGGTGGTATTTGTTCATGACCTCTGTAAGGTGTGTGCGATCTACATGCACGTAAACTTCTGTAGTAGTGATGCTTTCATGTCCTAACATTTGTTGAATAGCTCTAAGGTCGGCTCCATTTTGTAATAAATGCGTTGCAAAAGAATGTCTAAAGGTATGCGGGCTAATACTTTTTTTAAGGTCAATTTCTACGGCAAGGCGCTTTATAATGGTGAAAATCATGGCGCGGGTAAGTTGTCTTCCTCTTCGGTTTAAAAATAAGATGTCTTCAAACCCTTTTTTAATATCTTGATGTACCCGTACTTCTTTTTGGTAAATGGCAATGTATTTTTTATTCACCTCGCTAATAGGTACAAAACGTTGTTTATCTCCTTTACCGGTGACTTTTATAAAATCTTCCTCAAAAAATAAGTCAGAGATTTTTAAATCTACCAATTCGGAGACCCGAAGCCCGCATCCATAAAGAGTTTCAAGCATAGCCCGGTTGCGCTCACCTTCTGCTTTAGAAAGGTCTATGGCTTCTATAATTTTATTGATTTCATCTTCTGAGAGGGTATCAGGTAACTTTCTACCTATTTTGGGTGACTCGATCAAATCCATAGGATTGTCTTTTCTGTAATCTTCAAATACCAAATAGTTGAAAAAACTCTTAAGGCCTGAGATAATCCGTGCTTGAGACCTAGGGTTCATGGTCTTTGCTATTTCATAAATAAATTGTTGTAATGTTTCTTTTGGTATGCGTTCAGGATTGTCACTCAGTGAATTATCTTTTAAAAAATTAATGAGTTTCGTGATGTCCCAATTATAATTTTTAATAGAGTTGTCCGAGAGTCCTCGTTCAATTCTAAGATAATGCCCGTAGTCTTGAAGTGCTTGATCCCAATTCATAGCGTAAAGTTAACTATTGCTAGACGCAATACAATTCATTTTTGAATAGTGGGCAAAAAATAAAAATCTTATCAATTTTTAATCTAAAGAATTGACGCTAAGTAAAGTTTTCTATCTTTGATTGTGATATAACTACGGACCAATTCTGAATTTGTTTATTTCCTCCTCCTTTAAACCTGTATATAATATAACAGTAGGGAGTAATAACAAACTAAAGTAGGTTCATTAAACAACTGTAATCATGAAAATTAAGTTTTACGCTATTGCAGCGTTAGTTTTTTTTGGAGTTCAAAGTAGTAGTGCACAAACGGTAATACAAGGTACTGGTCCCTCAAGCGGACTTAATACAGGCGAAATTTCTTTTGGGGGAAAGGCAGGGATTAATTTTACGACTTTGCTTGGTGAGAATGCGGACAATACTTCAGCGAAAGTGGGTGCTTTTATTGGAGGTGTCGTTGAAATACCAGTTGCGGATAATTTTTATGTGCAACCAGAGTTAGTATTTGCTTTACAAGGCGCAGATTTAGGTCCTTCTAACGTGAGTTTGGTTTACGTACAAATCCCCCTTATGGCAAAATATCATATTACAGATGAGGTAGCAGTTGAACTTGGTCCTCAAGTAGGATTTCTTTTAGGAGATAACTGGGACGAAGATTTAAATGGACAAGACACAAATTCAACTGATTTAGGGATTAATTTAGGTGGAGGATACCGAATGGACGAAAACTTCTATTTTCAGTTAAGACTAGGTTTTGGACTTTCAAAAGTGTTGGATTTTTCTGGAACACATAATGGAGCTGTATCTGTAGGTGCCGTTTACTTTTTGTAACAATAAAATATAACATAGAATTAAACGGCCGCCTTGAGCGGTCGTTTTTCTTTGGTGTCGTTAAAAATCACAGTAAAAAGTTTATTTTTGAAGTATGAAATTAATCATAATCAATGGTCCCAACCTGAATTTGTTGGGCAAGCGCGAGCCTGAAGTCTACGGCAACAAAACTTTTGAAGATTATTTTGCTGATTTACAGTTCCAGTTTAAAGACGTGCAACTGGAATATTTTCAATCCAATATAGAAGGTGAACTTATTGGTAAAATACAGGAAGTAGGTTTTTCCTATGACGGTATTGTCTTAAATGCAGCTGCTTACACGCATACTTCCGTGGGTATTGGCGATGCTATAAAAGCGGTGACTACGCCCGTTGTTGAGGTTCATATTTCTAACACTCATAAGCGCGAAGAATTTAGGCATGTATCCTATATCTCACCCGTTGCAAAAGGGGTGATTCTTGGCTTTGGTCTACAGAGTTATGATTTGGCCATTCAGAGTTTTTTGAAGTAAGTTAATTTCTATTTAGATTTTATTTAGGTAAGTTTTCTAGCTTCAAAGAAGCTTATCCTAAGCAGTTAGGACTTCTGTCACACATCGATTTTTGATTTGTAGCTACAACAAAAAGGTAATGAACTTCGTTTAGCCTTTAGTTTTACCAAACAACCAAGCACAAACCAAATTTCAAATTGCCATGATCAAATCTTTCTGTTTATTTCTGACCCTTACCTTTTCATGTATTTCAATGTTTGCCCAAGAAGGCTTTAAAATTGGCGCGCACGCCGGTATGCCTATTGGAGAGTATAATGATTATGTTAGTGTCGTTATTGGCGCCGATGTGGGCTATATGTGGGCTCCGAACAAAGTATTTGACCTAGGAATAAAGGCAGGTATAATTCACGGCTTTGCCGAAACCTTTACCGGTCAGAATGTTACTATAGACTATCCTAGCGTTCAGTTTTTACCTCTTGCAGCTTCAGTTAGATTGTGGCCTTCAAAAACATTTTCTATTGGAGGAGACATCGGAAACGCTTTTGGGTTAAATGAAGGAAATGACGGCGGACTTTATTATCGCCCTCAAATAGGATTCCAAGTGGGACCAAAATCTGAACTTAACTTTTCGTACACTGGTATCACCATAAACGACAGCACTTGGTCTACGATTACAATGGGTTTTGTCTATACCTTTTTATCAGCAAGACATTTCAGATAATTTAGTTGAATAAGACCGTACGCTTACGCAACAGCGGCATCGTTTAGGTACTTTTTTTCCACGTAAAAAGTGGCGAAGGGTAGAAGGGAAGCAATTAATATTATAATTCCTTTTTTAATGCTCCATTTTTGCTCCATCCATAGTACAACGGCCAAAATAACATAGGTTATGAATAGCACACCGTGAGCGTACCCTACATATTTATTGGGCATAGGTAAATCTGCCAAATACTTTAACGGCATGGTAATGGCAAACAAAGCCAAATAAGAGATACCTTCTAAAACTGCTATAACCCGAAAAAAACTTAGCATACGGAATGGATTTTAATGTGTTCGTTCTGAAAAAAATAATGGGCCTATGAGAAGTGTTTTAAAAACAATCTTATAGGCCCATTTATAATTTATTATTAAATATTACAAGTGTATTACCTCGTCATAAGCAGCTGCAACAGCTTCCATAACAGCTTCACTCATAGTTGGGTGAGGGTGAACAGCTTTCAAGATTTCATGACCTGTAGTTTCTAGTTTTCTTGCAACAACAGCTTCAGCGATCATATCAGTTACACCTGCGCCAATCATATGGCATCCTAACCACTCACCATATTTAGCATCAAAAATAACTTTTACAAAACCGTCAGGAGTACCAGCTGCTTTTGCCTTACCACTTGCCGAGAAAGGAAATTTACCAACTTTAATATCTAGCCCTTTTTCTTTTGCTTGTTTTTCAGTAAGACCTACAGATGCAATCTCAGGAGTACAATACGTACATCCAGGAATGTTGCCGTAATCTAACGGCTCAACATGCATGTCAGCTATTTTTTCAACACAAAGAATACCTTCGGCAGAAGCAACGTGTGCTAGTGCCTGACCTGGAGTTACATCGCCAATAGCGTAGTAACCTGGTATGTTTGTCTGGTAGTAATTGTTTACTAATATTTTATCTCTATCGGTAGAAATACCAACATTCTCAAGACCTATGTTTTCAATATTGGTTTTGATACCAACAGCAGAAAGAACAATATCTGCCTCTATAACTTCTTCGCCTTTAGCAGTTTTTACAGTTGCTTTTATGCCTTTGCCTGAAGTGTCAACAGAAGTAACTTCTGCAGAAGTTTTAATTTTTATACCGGCTTTCTTTAGGCTACGTTCTAATTGTTTTGAGATATCCTCATCTTCAACCGGAACAATGCTAGGCAAATATTCTACTACAGTCACATCCGTACCCATAGCATTGTAGAAATAGGCAAATTCAATACCTATAGCACCACTACCTACAACAACCATAGATTTTGGTTGTTCTTTTAAGGTCATAGCCTCACGATACCCAATAATTTTTTTACCATCTTGTGGTAAACTAGGTAACTCACGGCTGCGAGCTCCAGTAGCAATAATAATGTGTTCTGCACTGTATTCAGTTTCTTTGCCATCAGCATCTTTAACAGAAACTTTCTTGCCAGCCTTTAAAGTACCATAACCTTTGATTACTTCAATTTTGTTTTTCTTCATCAAGAACTGAACACCTTTGCTCATACCATCGGCAACGCTACGGCTTCTTTTTACCACGGCATCAAAATCTTTATCTACATTTTCAGCAGAAAGACCATAATCTTCAGCATGTTGAAGGTAATTAAAAACCTGAGCAGACTTCAATAATGCTTTGGTAGGTATACAACCCCAATTCAAACAAACACCACCTAAATTTTCTTTCTCGATAATGGCTACTTTAAAACCTAATTGAGAGGCTCTAATAGCGGTAACATATCCTCCGGGTCCGCTACCCAAAACAATAACATCGAAATTGCTCATATTTTTTATTTTTTTGCTGTTGTGTATTTAATAAGCCCGCCTTAGCTAAGCAGCTGCAAAAGTACAAAACCTAACGGAAAGATTAATACGAAAATTGAAGTCTAGTGCGAAAAAGGACTTGTTTCGTAGTGTGTTAAACTAACATTTTGTGGCATGTGTAACAGCTTACTTCTTAAACATGTTTTTATTGAATTCTTTTGAGTAGCCTTTTGGTATAGAAAGAGAGGTCCAATCTTCGGCTTTTATCATTTTACCTAAAAGTACAATCTGACCTATATGACTGCTGTAATGAGCTAGTTGCCTATGAACTGCCTCTACAATTGTGTGACTCTCATTTCTTATTTTTATTGTTGTGTCAAAATTATCTGATGTAACTGAGTTTAAAGCTTTAAAAAGACATTGCCAACCTTCTTCCCAGCCGGCCAGCATTTCTATTTTAGTCTTGCAGGGGTTAGTGAATTCATCTTCCCGATTTCGCCACGGTTTCTCTCCGTCTTCGGTTAGAAAATTTGTCCATCTGCTAAGCATATTACCAGACATATGCTTTACTATTAATGCAATAGAATTGTCGCCTTCGTTTAATTTCCAGTGTATATCTTCATCGTTGAGCTGTAGAAAGGTACCGTCGCCCATTGATTTATATCGATTGAATTCAAAAAGTACACTCTTTATAAAATTATTAGGATAGTCCATGCTCAAAGGTGATTTTCAATATAAAATTATTGAATTACCGTAGCATTTACACTATTCTGCAGGCACAAAATCTAATGCTACACCATTAATACAATGTCTTAAACCAGTTGGTTCCGGACCATCTTCAAAAACATGACCTAAATGTCCTCCACAAGTGCCACAGTGCTCTTCCGTTCTTTTGTATCCTATTTTATAGTCCACATCGTACCCAACATTTCCTTCTATTTCCTCATAAAAACTAGGCCACCCTGTGCCAGAGTCAAATTTGGTATTACTTTTAAAAAGCTCAGTACCACAAGCAGCACATACGTAAGTACCTTCTTTTTTATTCTCCAATATATCCGAAGTAAAAGGGTTTTCCGTAGCGGCCTTGCGAAGTACATAAAATTCTTCTGGTGTAAGTTCTTTTTGCCATTCGGCATCCGTCTTTACTACGCTAAAATTTGTTTCTTTTTTATCTGTTGTTTCTTGTACCGTTTCCTTTTTCTGGGAATTTCCTTTGCAGCCTACAAGTACGAAAGCAATTGCGATTAATATATTTTTATACATAGCTCTTTAATTTTTTTATAAGTTCTTAATTAGACGAAAGAGAAACTCGGTCCTTTCAAATTTATAGGTATTTACGATAGTTTTAAGAAACGGTTTTATTTAGGCTTAAAAGAAAAACACCCCGCTCCATTAGGGGCAGGGTGTCTATTAAATTTTTTAAAGAAATAGTCTTATTTAAATGATGTTTTAATAACATCGGCTTCTGTAAGGCCTATGCTGCTCAATACGGCAGTAATATTACTTTTATCTGTTTTGGCAGTTGCATCAAAGTCTGTAGGTACAATTACAATTCTAAAAATCTGGTTTTCTATAAAACCTGATTGAACAAGAGTAGCATCAAATTCTGGTTCTACAAAAATACTATAATCACCTTGAGTAAAATCGAAGTTGTAATAAAACAGACCTTCTTCACTGAAAAATGGTTGGGGTAGCTGACGCCATACATCCAAACCATCACTAACTTCTTCTAATCTATATATTAATATAGCATCACCGGAACGAAGACTGATATCAGAAGGATAAGGTTCAAATAAAAACTCGTACCTGTTTAAATTGGAACTTAGCAATAAATCAATTTCAATTTCGAAAGCGGCAGCTTCAAAAGCTGCGCCATCCGCACCATCACGTCCATCAAACCCCGCAGGGCCAGTTGGGCCTTCACATGAAATAAATAGAATTGTAAAAAGCGTACCGAGTAAGAGAAGTGATTTTTTCATAATATTGATTTTGTAGTTGATAATTTTAAACATAATTAGAATTCTTTTTTCAAAAAGCGTTCCATTTTCGGATAATTCGTATCTTTTATTTGTAACATTGATATACTGACCCAAAGTTAATTAACAAATATGTAAGCTTTTTTGTAAAGTTCCTTAGATTTGTCAGTATTACCTAACTAATCGAACACTATGCCACAAGTAACTGTTTTTAGTCTTTTCTCCGATTTTGATATTGATCTTTTTAAATCAGGTAAACATTTTAGATTATATGAGAAACTAGGTTCCCACCCAATGGAATTGAACGGGGTAAAGGGTACTTATTTTGCTGTATGGGCGCCGTCTGCTCGCGCAGTATCGGTTATTGGTAACTTTAACGATTGGGACGATAATGTACATATGCTTAATGTAAGATGGGATGGCAGCGGTATATGGGAAGGCTTTATTCCTGAAGTAGGTGTAGGTGAAATTTATAAGTATAAAATATATTCTAATAATCACGGTGCGGTCACGGAAAAGGCCGATCCGTTTGCAAGATATTGTGAACATCCTCCAAAAACTGCATCCATTGTTTGGGAGGCGGATTATGAATGGAAGGATAAAAAATGGATGGACACTCGAAAAGAGAAAAATGCGCTTGACGCTCCTTTTTCTGTCTACGAAGTACATTTAGGTTCTTGGAAGCGTGATAAGGACGGAAACTTTCTTACTTACGAACAATTGGCCATAGATTTGGTAGCCTATGTTAAAGACATGGGCTTTACTCATATAGAGTTTATGCCTATAATGGAATACCCTTACGATCCTTCATGGGGATACCAACTTACAGGCTACTTTGCACCAACATCTAGATTTGGTGATCCAGAAGGTTTTAAATTACTGGTAGATGCATTGCACCAAGCAGAAATTGGGGTTATATTGGATTGGGTGCCTTCACATTTTCCTGAAGACGCACATGGCCTTGGCTTTTTTGATGGATCACATCTTTATGAGCATCCGGATAGAAGAAGAGGATATCACCCAGATTGGAAGAGTTTGATTTTTAACTACGGAAGAAACGAAGTTCGTGCCTTTTTAATTAGTAACGCAATTTTTTGGTTGGATCAATTTCATGCAGATGCCTTGCGTGTAGATGCCGTAGCCTCCATGCTTTATTTAGATTATTCTAGAGAAGAAGGGGAGTGGGAGCCAAATATGTACGGGAACAACGAAAACCTTGAAGCCTTATCTTTCATTCGTGAGTTTAACGAGGCGGTTTACGGTAGTTTTCCAGATGTACAGACTATTGCAGAAGAATCAACAGCATTTTCCGGAGTTTCAAAACCTGTTATGTATGGAGGTTTAGGTTTTGGAATGAAGTGGATGATGGGTTGGATGCACGATACTTTAGAATACTTCAAAAAAGAAGCAATCTATAGAAAACACCACCAAAACGATCTTACATTTAGTGCAACTTATGCCTTTACCGAAAATTATATGTTGCCATTTTCACATGATGAAGTTGTATATGGTAAACAATCATTAGTGTACCGCATGCCTGGTGATGAGTGGCAGCGTTTTGCTAACCTGCGTTTAATGTTTGGGTATATGTTTACGCACCCTGGAACGAATCTTATTTTTATGGGAGGTGAATTTGGCCAGACCAGCGAATGGAATTTTCAGAAAAGTTTAGAATGGCATCTAACGGAGTATGCCGTACATAGTGGTGTGCAAGAGCTTATTAAAGATTTGAACAGTATTTATAAAAATTACCCAGCTTTATACCAAAAGCAATTTAGCCCCGATGGTTTTCAGTGGATAGATTATGGAGATCATGAAAATTCTGTCCTAACTTATATAAGAAGAGGTAATAATGCGGAAGATGAGTTATATGTTGCTTGTAATTTTACTCCAGTGCCTAGAGAGAACTATAGAATAGGAATACCAAAAAATTCTGGTAAGCTAACAATTATCTTAAATAGTGACGATAAAAAATACGGAGGATCTGGTACGGATCCAAAAATTTCAGGAATAAAGGAGATAGCGTGGCATGGGCGTGAACAATCTATAGAATTGACTATTCCACCTTTAAGTATTGTTATTTTTCAATAGGGCTGCCTTGCGATATTCATAATAGTTGCTAATTGTTATGCATGCATTTCGTTTTTAAGGCTTAAATTTGTTTTTTTTGTTAGTTTTCAAACACCGAACCTATGATAACCAATACCGAGTTAGAATATAAAGGAAATCTTTACCCCAATGAGATTGTTAACTTTGTAAAGGATAAAGATAAATTCTATTTCACAACTGAAAACGGAGTAGTTTTAGAAATCACGGTAATTCAAGATAGAACCATACGGTTCCGATATGGAACTGATCATGCGTTTCAGCCGGATTTTTCCTATGCTATTGACCCTAATGCTAGTAGGGGTTACAGTCACTTAGACTGTTTAGAAACAAAAACCGAATATATAATTGAGACCTCTAAACTACAGGTACTCATTGATAAAAAAACATTACGTACTCAAATATCCGATTTAAACGGTAATATCATCAATGAAGACGAACTAGGTTTTCATTGGGAAGAAAACTATGAGCACGGTGGTAATACCGTGAAAATGAGTAAAATCACCCAACATACCGAGAGTTTCTATGGTATGGGAGATAAAGCCACGCATAGTAACCTTAAAGGGAAAAGAGTAAATAACTGGGTGATGGATCAATACGCTTACGCTAAAGATCAAGACCCACTTTATAAAGCAATACCTTTCTATATAGGTTTGCATAGTGGACAAGCTTACGGTGTTTTCTTTGACAATAGTTTCAGGACTCATTTTGATTTTGCTCACGAACGTCGTTCTACTACAAGTTTTTGGGGAGATGGCGGAGAAATGAACTATTACTTCTTTTACGGCCCGGAAATGCATAAAGTAGTAAGGGCATATACCAATTTGACGGGAGCACCAGAGTTGCCACCTTTGTGGGCTTTGGGGTATCACCAGTCAAAATGGAGTTATTTCCCAGAAAGTAATGTAAAAGAAATAGCTAAACAGTTCAGAGACCTTAAGATACCATGTGATGCCCTTTATTTGGATATTGATTATATGGATGGTTTTAGGTGTTTTACTTGGGATAAAAAGAAATTTCCCGAACCCAAACGTATGATCGATGAATTATATGAAGACGGATTTAAGACCGTAGTCATGATCGATCCGGGTATTAAAGTAGATAAAGATTATTGGATATATCAAGAAGCTGTAGAAAACGATTATTTCTGTAAGCGTGCAGATGGTCCAAGAATGAAAGGAAAAGTATGGCCTGGAGAGTGCAATTTCCCAGATTTCACCAATCCAGCTGTACGTGAGTGGTGGGCAGAGCTATATAAGGAATTCATGGCCGAGATTGGTGTACATGCCGTTTGGAACGATATGAACGAACCGGCTGTTATGGAAGTACCTACTAAAACTGCTCCTTTAGATACACGTCATGATTATGATGGTCACCCTAGTAGCCATAGAAAAGCGCATAACATTTATGGAATGCAAATGGTAAGAGCTACTTATGAAGGTGTAAAAAGATATGTATACCCTAAAAGACCTTTAGTAATTACAAGAGCAGCCTATTCGGGTACGCAGCGCTTTGCTTCAACTTGGACAGGTGATAATGTTGCCACTTGGGAACATTTATGGATAGCCAATGTTCAAATGCAGCGTATGTGTATGAGCGGTTATTCTTTTGTAGGTTCTGATATTGGAGGTTTTGCCGAGCAGCCTAACGGTGAGCTTTTTGCAAGATGGATCCAGTTAGGTATTTTTCATCCTTTTTGTAGAGTCCACTCCAGTGGAGATCACGGAGACCAAGAGCCTTGGTCTTTTGGAACAGAAATTACAGACATTGTTAGAAAGTTCATAGAGCTACGTTACGAATTACTGCCCTATTTATATACCATGTTCTGGAGATATTCAAAAGAGGGAACACCAATGTTATTGCCTATTGTTTGTTACGATCAAGAGGATACACAAACACATTTTAGAACTGATGAGTTCATTTTTGGAGAGCAAATTTTAGTTTGCCCAATTCAAGAACCAAATGCAAAAGGACGTAGAATGTACATCCCTAGAGGTGATTGGTACAATTATTGGACTGATGAGGTTATAGAGGGTGGAAAAGAGAAATGGGTAGTTGCGGATATTGATATGGTTCCTTTGTTTATAAAGGCTGGTGCCATAATTCCAAAATATCCTGTGCAACAGTATGTAGGTGAGCTTGAGATCAAGGAATTGATTTTAGATGTTTACTTTACTGAAGGAACTGAGAACTCTACTGTTTATGAAGATGCGGAAGATGGTTATGCTTATGAGAACGGTAAATTTAGTTTACGGAACTTTAAGCTTTTAGGTAAAGAAAAAGAAATGACCATTCAGCAGTTTAAGGATGGTGCTTTTATTACCACCTATGAAACATTTAAAATTAAATTACATGGGCTTCCATTCAAAATTGGAAAAGTAGAGATAGATAATGAAAAAGTTGCCATAAAGGATGTTATGCCTAATGGAGATGATATTATCTATGTGAGCAAAGACTTTACCCAATTACGAATTACCGAAGAGTAAGTTTTTTTGTAATTTGCAGGTATAAACACAACCATAATGAGAAAGATAATTTTAGTTTTAGCCCTTTTCTTGGGGGTCGCTTCATGTAAAACGAATCCGTTTACAGGAAAAAAAGTATTGAATTTTTACCCAAACAGTCAAATTTTTCCGACGGCATTTGCGCAGTACGACCAATTCTTAACCGAGAATAATGTGGTAGAAAGTTCAGCAGAAGCAAAAATGATAACCAAAGTCGGTCAACGGATATCTTCCGCTGCTGAAAAATGGTTGACTGCAAATGGGTATGCAGGTTACCTTAAAGATTACAAGTGGGAATATAACTTAGTGAATGATGAAACTGTAAACGCATGGTGTATGCCAGGTGGTAAAATTGTTTTTTATACAGGAATATTACCTATTTGCGCAGGTGAAAGGGGTATTGCGGTTGTAATGGGCCATGAAGTTGCACATGCATTGGCTGATCACGGTGCGCAACGTATGAGTGCTGGTGTCTTACAGCAGGCAGGTGCTGTTGCTGGTAGCGTAGCTATTAAAGACCCTCAAAAATTAGCAATTTTTAATCAAGCTTATGCAGCCGGTTCTCAAGTTGGTGTAATGTTACCTTTTAGTAGAAGTCACGAAACCGAAGCAGATCGCATAGGTTTGCAGATTATGGCAATAGCGGGTTACGATCCAACAGAAGCAGCAGAATTGTGGAAGCGTATGAAAGCCAACAGTGGAGGAGATGCTCCAGCGGAATTCATGAGTACGCACCCTTCTAATGATACTAGAATCAAGAATCTTACTGAATGGGCTCCCGCAGCTAGAGCTGAAGCTAAGAAGTTTGGAGTTACCTCTTTTCAGTAAATCATAACAATTATTGTATATTTAAAACCGTTCTCAAAAAGAACGGTTTTTTTATACCATTATGCCAAAAACCAACCTTCCTAAAGGAAGTAAAAAACTTCTGAATGCTTGGGCGTTCTATGATTGGGCCAATTCAGTTTACAACCTCGTAATCTCGTCAGCAATATTTCCTATTTTTTATGGAGCGCTTACCTTGGTTAAAGATGAGAAAGGTAGAGTTCTAGACGATACGGTTCACTTCTTGGGTACCGATTTTAATAATGATACTTTAATCAGTTATGTTACTGCAGCGGCATTTTTGGTGGTTTCTTTTCTGAGCCCGTTTTTAAGCGGAATAGCAGATTACGTGGGCAACAAGAAAATCTTTATGAAGTTCTTTTGCTATTTGGGAGCCATATCTTGTATAGGGTTGTATTGGTTTAGTATGGATTACCTATGGTTTGGGTTGCTTTGTTATTTTACCGCATTGATTGGTTTTTGGTCTAGCCTTGTTTTCTATAATTCTTATCTGCCAGATATAGCATTTCCGGAGCAGCAAGATGCTATTAGTGCTAAAGGCTATTCTTTGGGTTATATTGGTAGTGTGGTGCTTTTGATTATCTGTTTGGCCATGATTTTAAAGTTTGATTCATTTGGTTTTGAAGATGAATCCACACCAACCCGACTTTCGTTTGTCTTAACGGGCATATGGTGGATTGTTTTTAGTCAGTATAGTTATTACCACTTGCCAAAAGGAAATAAAAAGGAGGCTTTTACAAAAGATATTCTATTTAACGGTTTTAAAGAATTGAAGCTTATTTGGGAGAAAATCAAAACCAACGTACCATTAAAGAGATATCTGGGAGCGTTTTTTGTGTACAGTATGGCTGTACAGACTATTATGCTAATTGCTACCTATTTTGGAATAGAAGAACTTGATTGGGGTACAACGGATTCAACTACGGGGCTTATTGTAAGTATTTTGCTCATTCAGATTGTGGCGATTTTGGGAGCTTTCGTAACATCGCGCTGTTCCTCCCATTTTGGGAACATCAATACATTAATTGTTTTGAATCTAATTTGGATTTTCATTTGCATTTTTGCCTACACAATAACAACTCCAATGGAGTTTTACATTACCGCTGCGGCAGTTGGTCTTGTGATGGGTGGTATACAATCTCTGTCTAGATCTACGTATTCCAAGCTTTTGCCTAAGGATGCGGTAGACACCACTTCTTATTTCAGTTTTTACGATGTCTCAGAAAAAATAGGTATTGTTATCGGGATGTTGAGTTATGGTTATATAGCTCAGATAACCGGAAGTATTAGATATTCAATAATATTTTTAGGCTTATTTTTCTTAATAGGGATGTTTCTTTTAACAAGGGTCAATAAAAAAGCCCCTTTAGAAGAGGCTTAATTTGATGACTATAGTATTCGCTTTTTGATGTATTATTCGCCAGATATATCTCCTGAACCAGATGTTTTTGTATCTACTTTTTTGGGATTGCCGCGATAATGAATATCACCCGAACCAGAAACCCTTGCTTTCAACTTTTCATTGGCAGTAACTTTGATATCGGCTGAACCGGAAACCGTAGCTTCTACATTATCGGCAATTAAATCATAGGCCTTAATATCTCCTGAGCCAGAAATTGTAGCTTTAAAATCGCGAGTATTGCCGCTGAGGTTCATATCTCCCGAGCCGGACATGCTGGCGGTTAAATTTTCAGTATCCACATCTAAAGTTATATCTCCAGAACCGGACATGGAAGTTTTAAAATCAGCTGTTTTTAGTGTCGTATGACCAACAATGTCTCCAGAACCAGACAAGCTAAGAGCATCTATGCTCTCTACGGGAACTTGTACATGTAAGCCTCCCTTGTGCAATGAGGGTTTTAGATTAACCCCTTTTTCTACTTTAATAATTAGCTTGCCATTTTCTACCTTTGTAATAATGTATTCCAATAGATTTTCTTCTCCTTTAACCACAAGTTCTCCTTCGCTACCACTAACTAAGTCAATATCAAAAGACCCGGAAATGGTAATGGCATCATAGTCGCTAACGTTTCGTTCTATGGAAACTATCTTTCCATTGCCTCTTACACCTTTTCCCCATTGGGCTGAACAGGATAATGTTACTAATGCTAAACCTAATACGATAAAATTTTTCATGACTGTTTGTTTTAATTTGATTTTGATGATGATTTAATTCTTATAAAATGATACGCCGCCATAGTCGCTTGAAATAGATACGGAATTGCCGCTATTGTCAGAACCATAAAAGCCTTTATAATACTTACTTGTGTTTTTTTCTTCACTAATATTAATTTCAAAATCGTCCTTACCACTCACACCCGAGTATGAGGTTCTGATTTCAAAATTAAAATGATAGTCCGGGGAATACCCAATTTTTACTCCTGTATAATCCGTATTTAATTGCATGTTTCCGGCATCACTTGCCATGTTTGCAATTTTCAATGAGCCATAGTCTGCCGAGATATCCACATTACCATGAATTGTTCCTAATTGCACATTTATATAATCGCCATTACCTTCTATGTTATTGACTTCTCCAATTTCTATTTTGCCATAATCACTGGAGTATTGTAGGTTGTCCATCTGTTCTACAGAGCTGTTGGTGTAGTCCGCACTAATGATCAAATCCCCTGCTTTTTCTATATTGAATCCCGAGTAATCTGCTGAGATTTTACCACTGTTCATATATGAAATAGTAGATTTTGAGGTGTAATCAAAATTTAACTGGTTGTTACGTCCGCGAAGCTCTCCAATATCTAGCCTGCCGTAATCGCAACTTATTTTTGCATGGCCGTCAATACGATCAATGCTAATACTGCCGTAATCATTATCCAAGTCAATATTACTCTTAATAGGAAGTTTAATGGTGTAATTAATTTGCATATTCACGTTGTTGCTATTGCCCCAGTTCCAACCCCATCTACTTCTACTTTCGTTAAAAATAGTTCTTGCAGATACGGCACTTTGGCTAGATTCAAAATCCACAGAAATCTGATCTAGTTTCTCTTGGGCCTTTTCTTCATTGTTGCTATTGGTCGTAATGTGAACCTCAATAAGAATACGGTTTTCGTTCCAAGAAATAATATTCAGGTTACCATAGCTATTATTGACTTCTAACAGGGCATCGCTATTTACCTCAAACTCTTTTTTTATGGTCTTTTCTTTTTTATACTTGCCTTTTAACTCCCCATTATTTGCTAAAAGGAAAGCGGGAAGCATGAATAAAAGTATAGCAATGAAGTTATATAGTTGTTTCTGCATTATCGTAATTTTTTAAGTTTTTTATAGATTCAATAGTATTGAGGACCTCGTGTAAGAGGTCAATACGAGTTTGAAAATTGGTTATCATAGCGCTCAAAAGAAGCTTGCTGTTACCACCGTTAATAAGGTCTTGTTCTAGTTTTTTGTAATTGTTTTCTAGCTTTTTAAGCTGTACCATAGTGTCTTCAACAATCTTTTTGGTTTCGGGCGTACTTTCATTTTTAAGCTCATTAACCTGCTCCTCAATAAGACTGGCAAAATAAAACTCTGTACGTGATACTTCTGGTGATATTTCTGCAACCTGTTGCTCTAAAGAAGGTTGAGAATTAAATATCCCAAATGTAGTTGCACATACAATGGCGATTGAAGCTGCAATGGATAAAGGTTTCCACCATGCCTTGTTTTTACTTGGTAAGGTCTTAATGCCTTTTCGGGCATTTAGCTTTTCCAAAAATCGTTGTTCATGACCATGGGCAGGAGCCTCAAGGTCAAAAGAACCTTCTAGGTTTTTGAACAGGTTATCTATATTATCTTCTTTCATCTTAAGCTTCCGTCATTTTATTTCTTAAGCTTTCCTTAGCTCTAGAAATAGTAGTTCTACAATTTGAATAACTAATATTCATGATCTCACATATTTCTTCATAATCATAACCTTCAATAAGATGTAAGGTCAAAGAAACTCTATAGTTATCTTTTAATCGCTTCATGGTTTCCATCACTTTTTGAGCCTTCGGTTCTGTAAACGCATGAGAGTCGGCAATACCTATTTCGTTATCTTCGACCTTGTACAACACATCTTCTAAAGCAACCTCATTTTTTTTCTGCTGCTTTCTGTACTGATAAATGCTGTTGTTTATTACAATACGCTTCAACCAAGAACCAAATGCAACTTCGCCTTTAAACGTATGAAGTTTCGTGAACGCGCTCAGAAATGATTCTTGCATGACGTCTTCGGCTTCGTCGCTCTTTTTTACAATTCGTACTGCCGTGTTGTACATGGCTTTGTAATACCGATTATAAACCTCGAGCTGGGCACTTTGCTTTCCGTCTAGACACAATTGTAATAATGCATCAATATGTTCTCTTTCTTGGCTCAAAAAGTGAATGGTTTCTTTATAGATGATGTAAGTTATGGATTGTTACAGTTGATGTAAAAAAAAATCATGTTACTATTCGTCGAATTTAAAAGTCCTTTAAACGATAACCGGAATAGCAATATTAATGCATAGTTTAATTTTGTCGAATCCCCCAATTAAATTCTTTTTTTTATAATTTTTCAAACTGTTCTTATAGAAGAGTTTTGTAATAAATTATTTGTCAAAAGTCTGCTTTTTACCAAAAAGCCTCTTTATGGATGAAAATTAAGGATTGGTAAATTAATTATGAATCACATCTAACCAACCAAATTGAGATGATTAAGGGAATAAATCTTCTTTTGTCGAGTAAGCTCTTCATTTTTGTATTAGTATTAAATTTTAGTGTAAACGTACAGAGTCAAATACCAGTTACCGGAATAGAGATCGTTCTTGACAGTTTGGAAATAGTTGAAGGCTTCGAAGCAATGCTAACGGCAACCGTATTTCCTTCCGATGCCGATAATAAAGATATCATTTGGTCCACGGATTCCCCAACGATTGTTTCTGTGGACACTTTGGGAACGGTCACGGCACTAGTTCCGGGAACGGCCTCGGTCATGGCGACGACTGATGACGGCGGTTTCATTTCGAGTGCTTTTGTGGAAGTTTTAAGAGCGCCGATACAGGTTACCGGAATAGAGATCGTTCCTGACAGTTTGGAAATAGTTGAAGGCTTCGATGCAATGCTAACGGCAACCGTATTTCCTTCCGATGCCGATAATAAAGATATCATTTGGTCCACGGATTCCCCAACGATTGTTTCTGTGGACACTTTGGGAACGGTCACGGCACTAGTTCCGGGAACGGCCTCGGTCATGGCGACGACTGATGACGGCGGTTTCATTTCGAGTGCTTTTGTGGAAGTTTTAAGAGCGCCGATACAGGTTACCGGAATAGAGATCGTTCCTGACAGTTTGGAAATAGTTGAAGGCTTCGATGCAATTTTAACGGCAACCGTATTTCCTTCCGATGCCGATAATAAAGATATCATTTGGTCCACGGATTCCCCAACGATTGTTTCTGTGGACACCTTGGGAACGGTCACGGCACTAGTTCCGGGAACGGCCTCGGTCATGGCAACTACTGATGACGGCGGTTTCATTTCGAGTGCTTTTGTGGAAGTTTTAAGAGCGCCGATACAGGTTACCAGAATAGAGATCGTTCCTGACAGTTTGGAAATAGTTGAAGGATTCGATGCAATGCTAACGGCAACCTTATTTCCTTCCGATGCCGATAATAAAGATATCATTTGGTCCACGGATTCCCCAACGATTGTTTCTGTGGATTCTTTGGGTATTGTGACTGCACTTAGTGCAGGTGTCGCCCAAGTCATGGCAACTACTAATGGCGGTGGATTCATGGATAATGTTTCAATCACTGTGAAGAAGCCTTTAAATGAAGTAGGTAGATGGAGCGAACCCATACCTTTTGGAATAGTTCCTGTAGCGGTTGCTAACCTTCCAGATGGAAGATTAATCACATGGTCCTCAAAGTATAAGAATTATTTTGGTGGTGCTGATGGTTTTACTTATACAGAAATATTTGACCCTTTTTTAGGTGTGAATGGACAGCCAGTGGGGGAGAAAGTAACAACCACCAATCATGACATGTTCTGCCCGGGGGTTAATAATTTAGGAAACGGACAAATATTGGTTACGGGAGGCTCTTCAAATCCAAAGGCAACTTTATATGATTATACAACAGACACCTGGATGCCAATGGACAATATGAACATTGGGCGAGGATATCATAGTGCCGTTACCCTGTCAGATGGTTCTGCAATGGTAATAGGAGGGTCTTGGAGTGGTGGATTAGCACCAAATGGCGAAAAAATCGCTGAAATATGGAGGCAGGAAAGGGGTTGGAAAATTTTACCTGGTTTGAAGAGTGATATTCTTTTCAATTCAAATGACTTAGCCTTTGAGGAAGAAGGGGTGTATAGAGCCGATAATCATGCTTGGTTGTGGGCAGCACCTAATGGAAAGATTTTTCATGCTGGCCCAGGAGAGGAGATGCATTGGATAGATGTAAGTGGAGAAGGATCTTTTGAAGAAGCTGGAAAAAGATTGAACGACACATATTCAATGAAAGGGAATACGGTAATGTTCGATATTGGAAAATTATTAAAAACTGGGGGCGCTACCTCTTATGCAAGTGGTGATGCGGCTAAGGATAATTCTTTTGTAATTGATATTAATGATGAAAACAATGTAGTAGTTATACCTACAGTAAATAATCTTTCCTTTAGCAGAACAATGCAGAATAGTGTAGTATTGCCAAATGGAGAGGTTTTGGTTACAGGAGGCCTTAGTACAGCTAGGGTTTTCACGGATGATGGTGCAAGGTTAGATGCAGAAGTTTATAACCCCGAAACCAATAGCTGGCGAACCTTGGCAGGTATGCACGTACCGCGTACTTATCATAGTGTTTCCATTTTACAGGCAGATGGAAGAGTATTTGCAGGAGGGGGAGGTTTATGTAATAGTTGCTCGAATCACTTGGACGCTGAAATATTCAGTCCTCCTTATTTATTTGATTCAAATGGTGATTTGGCGGATAGGCCCACTATAAACGCTCCAGAATCTGCGGATTATAATAGTGTAATTCAAGTTTCAGGAAGTGATGATATATCAGAATTTAGTTTAATTAGAATGTCTTCTTCTACTCACAGTACAAATAATGAGCAAAGAAGAGTACCTATTAGTTTTAGTGGTAATGGAAATTATAGTCTGAATATTCCAGATAGAAATATATTGCCCCCTGGATATTATATGTTATTTGCCTTAAACAATGAAGGTGTACCCTCAGTAGCAGAGTCTATATTGGTTGGGATGCCTTTAGTTTTGACATCGGGCGTAGTTTTATCGGAAGAGGCTGTTGAATTAGATTCGGGTGAATTACAAGAGCTAATAGCTACAGTAGTTCCTTCAAATGCAGAAAACCAACTTGTTACTTGGTCAACGAATAACCCATCAGTTGCAACTGTAGACTCAGATGGTAAGGTGACAGCTATAGCTACTGGAACTGCAATAATTACAGCTAAAACCAATGATGGAGCATTTACAGCGAGGGCAAATATTGTCGTAGATGGTGGCTGTACTTTTTCAAACGTAGCATTGGGAGGAACAGCAATTCAATCCAGTACATATGGAAATGGAAAAGCATTTATAGCCATTGATGGGATTACAACAGGTACTTCCCCATGGGTGCCGGATGTGCAGCACACAACAAATGAAGATTCGGCTTGGTGGGAGTTGGATTTAGGGTCAGATTACATAATTGATGAATTAAAAATTTTTAATAGAGGAGATGGTTTAGAATCTAGATTGAATAATTTTCACATTTTTGTATCAAGACGACCATTTTCTTCAATAGCTACATTAGAAAGTTTAATGAGCAATGGTAATATAGTTGAGTATTATTTTGAAGGAGAAGCTGGTTTAGAAGAAACGATTCCTTTAAATACAGATGGTAGATACATTAGAATTCAATTATCAAGTAGTGGAATTTTAAATCTGGTAGAAGTAGAAGTACAAGGATGCTTTTTAGGTAGCTCTAAATGTGAAGGTGTCCTTCCTCCAGACATACGTCCTTCGGGTCCATTTATAGCTAATGACACAATACAAATATTAGAAGCGACTCCATTGGGAGGTACTTGGTCAGGAGCAAGTACTGATGGAACATTTGACCCCAGTAAGGGTCCTGGTACGTATTCTGTTACCTATACTTCTGATAATGGGATTGGCTGTATCCAATCATATACCCGAGATATAACCGTTAATAGTTCTTGTACGGGTATTGACCCTCCAAGTATTATAGCAATAGGGCCATATCTTGATACAGATGGGATACAGACTCTAGAAGCAATGCCAACAGGTGGTACTTGGTCAGGAATAAGCACAGATGGAACTTTTGATCCAAGTGTTGGAGAAGGTATTTATTCGGTAACATATACATATGATAACGGGAAAGGGTGTATACAAACTGAAACAGCGGAAATAAGGGTAAACACACTCGGGAGTAGAGGTTGTGTATTGTCTAATATAGCAGCTAATGGTACTGCCGTACAGTCTAGTACATATGGTAATGGCACTGCTTCTGTTGCAATAGATGGAGAAACAGAGGGGACTTCTCCTTGGACAGGAAGTCTTCAGCATACCCTTAATGAGAATAAACCTTGGTGGGAGCTTGATTTGGGAACGAGCAGTGCCATAGAAGAATTACGCATTTATAATCGTGCGAATGGCTTAGAGGAACGGTTAAACAATTTTTACGTATTTGTCTCCCAAACACCTTTTGAGACAGGAATCTCGCTTGCGTCATTAAAGCAGGATAACAATATTTACAAATACCATTTTAGTGGGGAAGCTGGTCTTGAGGAGCACTTGAGGTTTGACGCGGAAGGAAGGTATTTGCGGATTCAACTTTCCTCCTTTGGAATTTTACATATGTCGGAAGTAGAGGTAATGGGTTGTGTAATGGACTCGTCGCAATGTGAGGATAATCAGGAGATAGTATTCGAGAATGTAGGACCTTTTGCTAGTACGGATGGATTGCAGACATTAATTGCTAATATAGACGGGGGAATTTGGTCAGGCTTTAGTTCTGACGGTACTTTTGACCCTTCAATAGGCCCTGGTAGTTATTCGGTTACGTACTCACATAATAGTGGTGCCGGTTGTTTTCAATCAAAAACTATTGAAATCAAGGTTAATATTTTAAGTGATTCGGGTTGTGTGATGGCTAATTTGGCGATAAATGGAACAGCTACTCAGTCTAGTACCTATGGCAATGGGTATGCATCTGCTGCAATCGATGGGAATATTCAAGGAGAATCTCCCTGGTCCGGTGACCTTCAGCATACCACTAATGAAAATAGACCTTGGTGGGAATTAGACTTAGGAAAAGAAAGAGGGGTTGAAGAAATACACTTATACAATAGAAGCAACGGTTTTGAATCGCGTTTGAACAATTTCTATATTTTTATCTCAAAAACACCTTTTGCTGTGGGAGCCTCATTAGAATCTTTACAACAAGATGAGAATATTTTTGAATATTATTTTGAAGGGAATGCCAATCTTATGGAAACTTTAAAATTAGTAACAGAAGGTAGGTATGTTCGCATTCAACTTTCGGGTAACGGAATACTTCACTTATCTGAAGTAGAGGTAATGTCTTGTGATTTAACCTCGAATGCTACGTCTTTAAAAGGTTCTATTACACCAGATAGTTATATGACTTATTCTGAAAATGGAGACGATATTCTTTTGGCTCCCAACCCAGTGTTGGATAATGTACAAATTATGGGAATGCCTAGGGAGATGATTTCTAAGATAATTATTTTTGATATGAAAGGTAGACAGGTACTTAATACTAAGAATATTGAAAACGCATATAGTTATGATACACAGTCTTTAGATGTTTCTATGCTTACAAAAGGAGTTTATCAATTACATATCACTTTAATAAATGGAAAAAACTATACAAAACGGTTTTTGAAAAAATAATTTTGAATTTAAATTATAAATAGACAAAGCCCTTTCTTAGGGCTTTGTCTATTTTAACGGGTTTTTAGTGGTGAAGGAAGATTTTGTAGAAGGTAGCATGGTATGGCATAAGAATTGCCAATTATGGACAGATAGAAAAGGCGCTATTAGTTGTTACAGTAATGATAACAGCGCTTTTAATGAATATGATTTTAATAGATAACTAAGGGTTCTGTCACTAAAATGACAGAATGACCGCAAATAATACTATGGGAGATCCTAAATTCACGAATTTTGACAATATGTCGCTACAGGCCATTGATGAGGATGCTGAGCTGATACCCCTTTTGACTGCAGAAGATGAGGAAGAAATGAATAATGAGGCTTTGCCTGAGACACTTCCTATACTGCCTTTACGTAATACCGTTTTGTTTCCTGGAGTTGTTATTCCTATTACAGCTGGTAGAGATTCATCCATCAATTTAATAAAAGATGCGAACAAAGGTTCTAAGGTTATAGGTGTTGTATCTCAAAAGGATAAGGACACTGAAAATCCAACGGTGAACGATATAAATGTTCTGGGTACAGTTGCACGTATATTAAGGGTGCTAAAAATGCCTGACGGAAATACAACGGTTATACTTCAGGGTAAAAAACGTTTTGAAGTAGCAGAAATGCTTACGGAGGAACCTTATATGACCGCAACGGTTAGGGATACTAATGAGGAAAGGCCTAATCAGGCAGAACCTGAGTTTTTAGCGATTATTGAGTCTATTAAAGATTTGGCGCTAAAGATTATTCGAGATAATCCTAATATACCAAGTGAGGCTTCTTTCGCCATAAAGAATATTCAGAGTAATTCGTTTTTAATCAACTTTGTTTCGTCTAATCTTAACCTTGGGGTAAAAGAAAAACAAGAATTATTGGAGATAAATAACCTCCAAGAAAGAGCGCTTGCTACACTAAAGCACATGAATCTTGAGCTTCAAAAATTGGAGTTGAAGAATGATATACAGTCTAAGGTCAGAAATGACATGGACCAACAACAGCGTGAGTATTTCTTGCATCAGCAAATGAAAACCATTCAGGAAGAATTGGGTGGAGTTTCGCATGATGATGAGATTTTTGAGATGCGTAAAAAGGCCAAGAAGAAAAATTGGGATGCTAAGGTAAAAGAGCATTTTGATAAAGAATTGGCCAAAATGCAACGAATGAACCCTCAGGTTGCTGAGTATTCTATTCAAAGAAATTATTTAGACCTTTTTCTAGACTTACCTTGGAACAAGTTTTCAAAAGATAAATTCGATTTAAAACGGGCGCAGAAAATATTAGATCGTGATCATTATGGTCTTGAGGATGTGAAGCGTCGTATTATTGAATATCTAGCAGTTCTTAAACTGAGAAACGATATGAAGTCTCCAATTCTGTGTTTATACGGACCTCCTGGGGTTGGTAAAACCTCTTTGGGTAAATCAGTAGCAGAAGCTCTAGGTAGAGAATATGTAAGAATATCTTTAGGAGGATTAAGAGATGAAGCGGAAATACGTGGGCATCGTAAAACCTATATTGGGGCTATGCCAGGTAGAATTGTACAGAGCCTTAAAAAGGCGGGTACATCCAATCCGGTTTTCATTCTAGATGAAATAGATAAATTATCCAGTAGTAGTCAAGGAGATCCTTCTTCTGCTATGCTAGAGGTTTTAGATCCAGAACAGAACAGTGAGTTTTATGATAACTTCTTGGAGATGGGTTATGACCTTTCTAAAGTGATGTTCATAGCAACGGCGAATAACTTAGGTACAATCCAGCCTGCGCTTCGTGATCGTATGGAAATCATAAACGTTACAGGTTATACTATTGAGGAAAAGGTGGAAATTGCCAAAAGGCATTTACTTCCAAAGCAGTTAAAAGAGCATGGTCTTACTGCTAAGCACCTGACTATAGCAAAACCTCAATTAGAAAAAATAGTAGAAGGCTATACGCGTGAATCTGGCGTGCGTTCTTTGGAAAAGCAAATTGCAAAAATGGTGCGTTATGCGGCCAAGAATATTGCATTTGAAGAGGAATACCAAGTAAAAGTCACCAATGAAATAATCGAAAAGGTTTTAGGGCCAGCTAGGTTAGAGCGTGATAAGTATGAAAATAATGATGTAGCAGGTGTTGTAACCGGTCTTGCTTGGACAAGTGTTGGAGGTGATATTCTCTTTATAGAATCTATCTTATCAAAAGGTAAAGGCACTTTAAACATTACCGGAAACTTAGGTAAGGTAATGAAGGAATCGGCAACAATTGCCATGGAATACATTAAGTCCAATGCGGAAAGATTTGGAATAAATCCCGAAGTATTTGATAAATATAATGTTCATATTCACGTGCCTGAAGGTGCTACTCCAAAAGACGGGCCTAGTGCAGGTATTACAATGTTGACCTCTTTAGTATCTTTGTTTACCCAGAAAAAGGTTAAGAAGAGTTTGGCTATGACTGGCGAGATAACACTTAGAGGTAAAGTATTGCCTGTTGGTGGAATCAAAGAGAAAATTCTTGCTGCTAAGCGAGCGAGGATTAAAGAATTGATTCTTTGTAAAGACAACGAAAAAGATATTTTAGAAATTAAAAAAGAGTATCTTAAGGGTCTTACATTTCATTATGTTACAGACATGCATGAAGTGGTAGATTTAGCCATTACAAATCAAAAAGTTAAGAACGCAAAAAAACTCTAATGTCTAAGATTACGATTGCAATAGATGGATTTTCTTCCACAGGAAAAAGCACGTTGGCTAAACAATTGGCCAAAGAATTAGGCTACGTTTATGTAGATACGGGAGCCATGTACAGAGCAATAACATTGTTTGCTATGCGCAATAATTTTATTGGAGACGGAGAAGAGCGGTTAGAAGATTTGGTAAAACTATTACCAAAAATAAAGTTACACTTTGTTCCTAATTCTGAATTAGGATTTTCTGAAATGTACTTAAACAATGAGAACGTAGAGAAAGAGATACGCACTATGCGGGTTTCTAAATTTGTTAGTAGAATTGCCGAGATTGAACAGGTGCGTTTTAAGTTAGTGGAGATGCAGAAGGGTATGGGCAAAGAAAAAGGAATTGTTATGGATGGTAGAGATATTGGTACCGTAGTTTTTCCTGATGCAGAATTAAAAGTTTTTATGACCGCATCACCTCAGGCAAGGGCTACCCGGAGATATAAGGAGTTGTTGGATAGAGGAGAGGAAGTCTTATACAAGGATGTACTGGAAAATGTGGAAAAACGTGATTTTATAGATTCGCATCGCGAGTTTTCCCCGTTACGAAAAGCAGATGACGCTATAGAGTTTGATAATAGCGATATGGGCCTCAAAGAGCAGTTTGAACGGCTGTTGAGTATAGCCGAGCGCTATATTGAAAAAGTATAAAAAAACCTGCCAGATATAAATCTGGCAGGTTTTTTTTTATTTAATTGGTTGTATACTATTCCTTATAAATTTGGAATAACTAAAACCTGATCAGGCTGAATTACATCTGGGTTGCTCAATACGCCAGTGTTGGCAGAAAAAATCTGCTTGTATTTCATTGGGTCTCCGTAATATTGTTTTGCAATCTTACTCAAAGATTCACCGCTTTTAACAGTGTGTCTGGCATAGATAGAAGAATCCGTAACAGAAATATTAGCTTTTACGTCAGAAGGACTTTCGCCACCTAACTGCTTAATTTTATCCCAAAGCAAGTTTTTTTCATATGGGGTTCCAGCTTCGCCTTTAATTTTCAGCACACCGTTTTCTTCAGAAACGTCTCCGTTTTTTATACCCAATTGTTCACCAAGATTTAAAACTTCTTGATATTTTGCTTTTACGCTCATACTTAATACTTTTTAATGGTTAATATTATTGTCCCTAAGATAACGATAAAACCACGGTTTTACGTATAAAAAGGTTAAAAAAAGGTCGTAAAAAGAATGGTATCATAAGAAGGATTGGTAAACTAATAAAAAAGATGTATTTTTGCACTCCTTTTTTACAAAGAATTCAAGAGCGAAAAGGAAAGATAAAAAAATTACATATAACAACTTCTGCGATTATTGTTTAACTCTTGTGACGTCGTAGAATACAAATTTATAATCAGCAAATGGCTGAAGAAAAAACAACTGCCCAGGTAGAGGATACTACTGCGGCAAAACAAGAAGTAAAAGAACAAGCCCCTAAACAAGATCCAAAAGAATTTTTGGAAAACTTTAATTGGGAGAAGTACGAAGAAGGTATTGAAAAAGTAGATGACTCTAAACTAGAGGAATTCGAAAAGTTGGTAGCTGAAAACTTCGTAGATACTGCCGATGAAGAGGTAGTTCAAGGTAGAGTTGTCTATTTGACCGACCGTGAGGCGATTATAGATATCAATGCTAAATCTGAAGGTGTTATTTCTTTGAATGAATTCCGTTACAACCCAAACTTAAAAGTGGGTGATAAGGTTGAAGTTCTTATTGATATCCGTGAAGATAAAAGTGGTCAATTAGTACTTTCTCACAGAAAGGCTAGAACCATTATGGCATGGGATCGTGTAAATGCGGCCCACGATAATGAAGAAATTGTTAGTGGTTTCGTTAAATGTAGAACTAAAGGTGGTATGATTGTAGATGTTTTTGGCATCGAAGCTTTCTTACCAGGTTCTCAAATTGATGTGAAGCCTATTCGTGATTACGATCAGTATGTTGGTAAGACAATGGAATTCAAAGTGGTTAAAATTAACCATGAATTCAAAAACGTTGTAGTATCTCACAAAGCGTTGATCGAAGCAGATATCGAAGAACAGAAAAAAGAAATCATCAGCCAATTAGAAAAAGGACAGGTGTTAGAAGGTGTTGTAAAAAACATTACTTCTTACGGTGTGTTTGTTGATCTTGGTGGTGTTGATGGTTTGGTACACATTACGGATCTTTCCTGGAGCCGTATCAACCACCCGAACGAGGTTGTAGAATTGGATCAGAAAATCAACGTTGTTATACTTGATTTTGATGAGAACAAATCTAGAATCCAGTTGGGTATGAAGCAATTGGAGAAACATCCTTGGGATGCCTTGAGCGAAGAAATCAAAATTGGAGACAAAGTAAAAGGTAAAGTAGTTGTAATCGCAGATTACGGTGCATTTATTGAAGTTGTTGAAGGTGTTGAAGGTTTGATCCACGTTTCTGAAATGTCTTGGTCTACGCACTTGCGTTCAGCTCAGGATTTCGTGAAAGTTGGTGATGAAGTAGAAGCTGTTGTGTTGACATTGGATCGTGAAGATCGTAAAATGTCTCTTGGTATCAAGCAATTGACTCCAGACCCATGGACAGATATTACTACTAAATATCCTGTAGGTTCTAAACATTCAGGTATTGTAAGAAACTTTACCAACTTTGGTGTCTTTGTTGAGATGGAAGAAGGTATTGATGGTTTGATCTATATTTCTGACCTTTCTTGGACTAAGAAAATCAAGCACCCATCTGAGTTTGTTTCTGTAGGAGACAAAATGGAAGTTGAAGTGTTAGAGTTGGATGTTGCTGGTCGTAAGCTTAGCTTAGGTCACAAACAGACTACTGAGAACCCTTGGGATAAATACGAGGCTGAATTTGCCGTAGATACTATTCATAAAGCTGCTATTACCGATATCGTTGATAAAGGTGCTACAATAGACTTTAATGAAGATATCACTGCTTTCGTTCCGCAACGTCATTTAGAGAAGGAAGATGGTAAGAAATTAGGCAAAGGAGACGAAGCTGAATTTAAGATCATTGAATTCAATAAAGATTTCAAACGTGTTGTTGCAAGTCACACTGCTATTTTCCGTGAGGAAGAGCAACGTAACGTTAAAGCACAGCAAAAGAAATCTGCTGCATCTGCAGACGAAGCTAAGCCAACATTAGGTGATGCTAACGAAGCTCTTCAAGCATTGAAGGATAAGATGGAAGGTAAGAGTTAAATCTTACATCAATTTATATAAAATCCCCATAACCTTTTGGTTATGGGGATTTTTTTTGGTTTTAAGCCTATTGGAAGACAATGGGTTTCTTTCAAAATTTTTAATAGTTCATAAGAAAAGAACATACATTTTAAATGTCACTTTTTTTGTAAGCAGAATTCCCTATTTTTGTGAAGCTAAAGCAATAAAGCAGTATGGGTCAAAAAGTACTTCTTTCTGAAAAAGAAATAAACATCATACTCCATCGTTTGGCATGTCAACTCCTTGAAAATCATTTAGACTTTAAAGATACCGTCCTCATAGGCCTTCAGCCTAGGGGTATTTTTGTGGCAGAAAGATTGAAGAGAATATTGCAAGAAGAGTATGGCGTAAAGGAAATTAAACTCGGTTTTCTGGATATCACTTTTTATAGAGATGACTTTAGAAGAGGAGATAAGACGCTAGAAGCAACCAAAACCAAGATAGATTTTCTAATTGAGGATAAAAAAGTGGTGCTTATAGACGATGTGCTCTATACGGGCCGTAGTATCCGATCGGCCTTAACGGCAATACAATCATTTGGGAGGCCATCTGAGATAGAGTTGTTGGCACTAATTGATAGACGTTTTAGTAGACATTTGCCTATTCAACCTAATTACCGTGGGCGGCAAGTAGATGCTATAAACGGGGAAAAGGTTAAGGTTCTTTGGAAAGAGAATGACGGTGAAGACGCGATATATTTGATAAATAAATAGAAATGGCTGAACTGAGTGTAAAACACTTATTAGGAATCAAATACTTAAATGAGAATGATATTCAACTCATTTTCGAGACCGCAGACCATTTTAAGGAAGTTATCAACCGTTCTATTAAAAAGGTTCCTTCTTTAAGAGATATTACTATTGCCAATATCTTTTTTGAGAACAGTACCCGAACAAAATTATCTTTTGAACTTGCTGAAAAACGACTTTCTGCGGATGTCATTAATTTTTCAGCGGCACAATCATCTGTAAAAAAAGGGGAGACATTAATAGATACGGTCAATAACATCCTTTCTATGAAGGTAGATATGGTGGTTATGCGCCATCCTAATCCTGGTGCTGGAATATTTCTTTCAAAACATGTAAAGGCATCCATAGTAAATGCAGGAGATGGCGCGCATGAGCATCCTACACAGGCACTTTTGGATTCATATTCTATTCGTGAAAAGTTAGGAGACGTAGCAGGTAAAAATGTGGTGATCGTTGGTGATATTTTGCATTCCCGCGTAGCGTTATCTAATATTTTCGCTTTAAAATTACAAGGGGCAAATGTAAAAGTTTGCGGACCTAAAACCTTACTTCCGAAGCATATAGAATCTTTAGGAGTAACGGTAGAGGCTGATTTAAGAAAGGCTTTAAATTGGTGTGATGTGGCTAACATGTTGCGTATTCAGAATGAAAGACTAGATATTAGTTATTTTCCCACAACAAGGGAGTACACACAGCAATTTGGTGTTAACAAAAAATTACTTAATAGTTTAGATAAAGAGATTGTAATTATGCACCCTGGACCAATAAACAGAGGTGTTGAAATTACAAGTGATGTGGCTGATTCAAGACAGTCCATCATATTAAATCAAGTAGAAAATGGAGTTGCCATTCGTATGGCAGTGATTTATTTATTAGCTTCAAAAATAAAATAATAAAAGTATGATTTTTGAATCAGACGGTACCACGACCATCGTTTCTCAAGAAAAGACCACACTTTCTATTTTCTTGAAAAACTTAAATGACGCTTATCCAAAAATAAAAAATGACAATATTATCATAAACCTTTTTTCCTTTTCAAAACTAAAGGCAGATGATGTTCTTGAGTTTTTGCAGATTTCCGATTTGCATAAAAAAGCCAAGAAATCCTTTGTTTTGGTAACCGACAAAGTTTCTTATGATGAGGTGCCAGACGCTATAATAGTGGTGCCAACTATTCAAGAAGCACGCGATGTTATAGAAATGGAAGAAATAGAACGAGATTTAGATTTATGAGTAACTACCACCTAGCTCAAGTAAACATTGCTAAAATGTTAGCCCCTATAGACAGTCCTGTAATGGCTGATTTTGTTAACGACCTAGACCGTATAAATGCCATTGCGGATAAAAGTACAGGGTTTGTTTGGAGATTAAAAGGTGAAGAAAACGATGCTACTGCACTGCGTGTTTTTGAGGATAATTTTCTGATCATTAATATGTCTGTTTGGGAATCTAAAGAAGCCTTATTCAATTTTACATATGCTTCGCAGCATGCCGGAGTCATGAAAAGAAAAAAGGAATGGTTTCATAACATGTCTGACATGCACATGTGTTTATGGTATACTAAGGAAGGTCATGAGCCCACTCCGGAAGAAGCAAAAGAGCGTCTTCAATATCTTAACGACCACGGAGAATCTCCATATGCTTTTAGTTTTAAAGGGCAATTTACAGCTGAAGACGCGCTAATATATTCGCCTAAGAACTAGAAAAAATGAAACTTCAGATTCTAGGTTGCTACGCAGCAACACCACGAACAATGACCAACCCTACTTCTCAGGTGTTGGAGGTCAGAAATCATATGTTTTTGATTGATTGTGGAGAAGGCACGCAAGTACAGTTACGGAAACATAAGATGAAGTTTTCTCGTATCAACCATATTTTTATTTCTCATTTGCATGGCGACCATTTTTTTGGTTTGCCCGGTCTTGTTTCAACTTTTCGTTTGTTAGGAAGAGATAAGGAATTACATATTTACGGTCCAAAAGGAATTAAAGAGGCTATTACGCTTTTGTTGAAGCTCGGAGATTCATGGACCAATTATCAATTATATTTTCATGAGCTTACCAGTAAGGAGCCGGAGGTTATTTTTGAGAATGATAAAGTTACGGTAGAGACCATTCGTTTAAGTCATAGAGTGTATACCAACGGTTTTCTTTTTAAAGAGAAATTAGGTGAGCGCAAACTTAATGCAGAAGCTGTTGAGAAATATAAGATTGATAAAGCATATTTTCAAAATATTAAAAATGGAAGAGATGTAGCGCTGGATGACGGTACTATAATTTCAAATTCAGAATTGAGTTTTGATCCGCCAGCTCCAAAAAGTTATGCGTATTGTAGTGATACGGGGTATAAGCCAGATATAGTATATCAAATTAAAAACGCAACAGCATTGTATCATGAATCTACATTTTTAGAATCTGAGGCACATTTAGCGGTAAAAACAAAACATTCCACAGCAAAGCAAGCAGCGGCTATTGCTAAAGCCGCCAATGTGGGGATACTCATTTTAGGGCATTATTCTACGCGTTACAAATCCATTGAGCTTTTTAAAGAAGAAGCCTTGGAAATCTTCCCAAATGTTGAGCTTGCCGATGATGGTAAGTTTTTTGAGTTTTAGTTTCCTTCCTACTTCTTCGTTACCAATCTTTTGCTGAACTTTGGGTAAAAGGATTTTAGCAAAGAAGATTATGCAAAAAGATTTAGGAGATTACCGAAAATCATATGAAAAAAGCGCCCTTTTGGAGGGTTCTATTTCTGACAATCCAATGGAATTATTTCAGAAATGGTTCTATGAAACCGAAGCAGCGGACGGAGTAGATGAGCCTAATGCAATGACCATTTCTACTATTGGTTTGGATGGCTATCCCAAAAGCAGGGTAGTGCTATTGAAAAAGTTTACCTACGAAGGATTTATCTTTTATACAAACTATAACAGCGAGAAGGGTAAAGCCATTGCTGCTAATCCTAATGTGTGTATTTCTTTCTTTTGGCCTAATATGGAAAGGCAGATTATTATAAAGGGTAAAGCCGAAAAAGTAGCAGAAAATTTATCTGATGGTTATTTTG
This sequence comes from Zobellia nedashkovskayae, assembly GCF_015330125.1. Taxonomy (NCBI): domain Bacteria; kingdom Pseudomonadati; phylum Bacteroidota; class Flavobacteriia; order Flavobacteriales; family Flavobacteriaceae; genus Zobellia; species Zobellia nedashkovskayae. Next base: position 2,810,697 of record NZ_JADDXR010000002.1, read on the forward strand.
AGTCACGCCCAGAGGGTAGTAAGTTGGGTGCCTTGGTTTCTCCGCAAAGTTCTGTTATTTCTTCTAGGGAGGTTTTAGAGAATAGTTTGAAGAAATTAGAGGACGAATACGAGAATAAAGAGGTTTTACGGCCAGATAATTGGGGCGGATACATTATTAAACCTCAATCTATGGAGTTCTGGCAGGGAAGACCAAATCGCTTGCATGATCGTATTAGATACGCTTTGATAGATAATTTAGATTGGAAAATGGAACGTTTGGCACCTTGATCGGTTCACTTAGGTCGGATGAAGCGCTATCAAAACATTTTTAAAACTTAAAATTTTGGTTAAATGAAAACATTGATAATGGTCAGGCATGGCAAATCTTCCTGGGATTATTCGGTGAGTGATAAAGATCGGCCGCTTCAGGAAAGAGGGGTGAACGATGCTCTTTTAGTATCCTCGGAATTTAAATCTCAAACCCAAAAAGTAGATGCTATTTTCTCAAGTCCTGCTAATAGGGCGTTACATACCTGTATGATTTTTGTTAGGCAGCTAAACCTACCGTTGTCTTCCGTACAAATAAAAAACGAGTTGTATGATTTTTCGGGAGAATCCGTTTTCGAATTTATATCAAATCTTGATGAATCCTTAGATTCAGTACTGATTTTTGGGCATAATCATGCTTTTACACATGTTGCCAATTCTTTGGGAAATTCCTATATTGACAACGTAACCACCAGTGGGCTGGTACATCTGAATTTCAATGTTGATAATTGGAATTTAGTTGAAAAAGGAACAACCAAACAGACAATTTTCCCGAAAGACCTTAGATAAATGATAAAGACTAAAACTAGATATATAAACAGAGAGATAAGTTGGTTACGTTTTAACGAAAGGGTGCTTCAAGAGTGCGAGGATGAAAACGTTCCGTTAATTGAACGTCTCCGTTTTTTGGGTATTTTTTCTAATAACCTAGATGAGTTCTTTAAGGTCCGGTACGCCACTGTAAAACGTATTTTTGAAGCGGGAAAATCTGGTAAAAGTGTTTTGGGTGGTGAAAAGGCCAAAGATTTACTAGTGGAAATTACCAAGTTCGTTATAGAGCAACAGCGTAAAAGTGTTGAGATACTCAAGAACATTGAAAACGAACTGGAAGAACAAGATATCTACTTGTTGAATGAAAATGAACTTTCTGAAAAGCAAGGAGAGTTCGCCAGAAGCTACTTTAATGAAAAAGTGAGTCCCCAGCTCATGACCATTATCTTAAATGATTTGGCAGAATTTCCTATGTTGAAGGATACAGCTGCTTATTTGGCTGTAAAAATGGTGTTGAAGAGTGATGATCACACTAAACTTACCTATGAGAAAAGAGAGAAAAGATACGCTTTAATTGAGATTCCAAAAGGTATAGATCGTTTTGTGGTACTTCCTAAAGAAGGTAATAAAAATTACATCATTATTTTAGATGATGTAATTAGGTATTGTATGGATAGCGTTTTTCCAATGTTTGATTACAAGTCCATTTCTTCTCATATGATCAAGATTACGCGAGATGCAGAACTTGATATAGATAATGATTTAAGTAAGAGTTTTATTGAGAAAATTTACTCTAGTGTAGAGCACAGAAAAATTAGTGATCCAGTACGTTTTGTCTATGACAAGAATATAGAAGCGGATACGTTAGATTTTCTAAAGGATAAAATGGGAATTGAAGATGCGGATAGTGTTATTCCTGGAGGAAGGTATCATAACAAGAGGGATTACATGAGCTTTCCTAGTTTGGGGAGACAAGATCTAATGTATGATAAGATAGTTCCGCTACCGGTAAAAGGGCTAAGTCTAGAAGGCAGTCTTTTAGAGAAAATAGCGGAGAAAGATTATTTGCAATACACACCATACCAAACGTTTGCCTATGTATTGAAATTCTTACGAGAGGCAGCTCTTGATCCAAAAGTAAAAGCGATTAAAATTACAGTTTATCGTCTTGCTAATGATTCTCAAGTAGCGGCATGTCTTTCAAACGCCGTAAAAAATGGGAAACAGGTAACCTTGCAGATAGAATTACGTGCACGTTTTGATGAGCAGGCTAACATTAGATATGCAGAAGAACTTCAGGCAGAAGGAGTGAAACTTATTTTTGGTGTGCCTGGTCTAAAAGTGCATAGTAAAATATGTATGATTGAGCGGGAAGAGAACGGAATTATAAAACGTTATGGTTTTATAAGTACGGGTAACTTTAACGAATCAACAGCAAAAATTTATACAGATTACACATTGTTCACGGCAAACGAGCCTATTTTAAAAGAATTGAACAAGGTTTTCGATTTCTTTGAAACTACATACAAAATCAACAAGTACAGGCATTTAATAGTGTCTCCGCATTACACTAAATCTTTCTTTCTTAAACTGATTGATAAAGAAATTTTGAATGCTAAGGCGGGTAAGGAGGCTTTCATCAAAATAAAGATGAATAGCTTTACTTCGTACAAGATGATAGATAAATTGTATGAGGCCAGTAACGCCGGTGTTAGGATACAATTGATTGTACGCGGTATTTGTTGTTTGATTCCTGGTATAGAAGGGATGAGCGAAAATATTGAAGCAATCAGTATTGTCGATAAATTTCTAGAACATCCACGCATATTTATTTTCTGTAATGACGGAGATACACGCGTATTTATCTCGTCGGCAGATTTCATGACTCGTAACCTAGAGAATAGGGTAGAGGTAGGTTGTCCTATTTACGATGAAGATGTAAAAAAGGAATTGTTGGATACCTATGAAATCTCTTGGAACGATAATGTTAAAGCCAGGGTTTTCAATGAAGAGCAGGATAATGCATATCGTGTAAACGATAAGCCCAAGTTAAGGTCTCAGTTTGCTACGTATGATTATTATAAAAATAAATTAGACGCCGATACTCCTATCGTAGAGTAAAAATAATTGAAGGTTTCAAGTTTTAGGCATGGATAGTTATCCTGCCTAAAACTTGAAATTCTTATCCGTGAATACTTTCTTTATTTCCTAGATTTTTCATTATTCCAGACTCATAATCCAGTAACTCCTGCCATTTTTTATCTACTTCTGTACGATTTCCGTATTGTCTAGCAAATTGCAAGAACATGGTGTAATGACCCGCTTCACTTACCATAAGCTTGTGGTAGAACTCTGCAAGTTCTTTGTCTTCTAATTCTTCTGAAAGTAATCTAAAGCGCTCACAACTGCGCGCTTCAATTAATGCGGCATACAAAAGACGATGAACCAATTGGGTCGTGCGGCTTCCGCCTTTTGGGAAGAATTTAATCAACTGAAGTACGTATTCGTCCTTTCTGTCACGCCCTAAAGTTTGTCCTCTGTCCGTAATTCGGTCATGTACCATTTTAAAATGGGCCATTTCTTCTCTAGAAAGTGCGATCATCTCCTCTACGAGCTCTGTATATTCCGGAAAACTTATAATTAATGATATGGCTGTGCTTGCTGCTTTTTGCTCACAGTACGCATGGTCCGTTAAAATTTCATCTATGTTTTTCTCAACAATATTCACCCATCTTGGATCAGTTGGTAACTTCAGGCCTAGCATAATTATGTTTTTCGTAAAATTAGCAAGAATAGTTGTAAACTATAACTAGAATTTAGCATCTAATATATCTTGTTTCTCCAAAGAATAATTAGTTTTGTGAATAGTTGTTTTTTATCATGACGAAAGGCACTAAAAATAGGGTTGTTACCACTTGTCAAGAAACCCGAATAACAGATTATGGAATTAACCAAATTAGACCAAGAGCTTCAGTCTTTATTGAATAGGAATTTAGACGCTGCCACAGATTCATGGTTACAATCAAAATTAGAGCAAATCGTTGGCTCAAGTTCTACAAAGGACCTTTATATGACTTATAGCCTCTTGGCTAGTAAAATTGATTCAGACGCAGTTTTGAATCTGAGTTCAGATACGGATGAAGTAACCCAATATTTGCGAACGCAGAATGCCACGACTCTTCAGATAGCTCGGATTTATCTTTTGATAAAGGTATTGAAGGCAGACTCAGATTTCTTTGTACCTAAAGTGGCTAACTTAATTCAGGTTGCAGATACCGGGGAGCTTGAAACTTTTCTAAAGTATCTTGTTCTGTTACCTGATGCCGAAAATTATAAGCAGACTGCAGTAGAAGCATTACGTACGAACATTGCCACAATATTCGAGGCGATAAGCATGCAGAATCCGTATCCGGCAAAATACTTTAATGATCAACAATGGAACCAAATGTTTCTTAAGGCCGCTTTTATGCAGTTAGACCTTTCGACCATTTTAAGTATTGATGAGCGAGCGAATAAGGATTTGACACGTATTATATCTGACTATGCACATGAACGATGGGCAGCGTCACGAGAAATAGAACCATTATTTTGGAGACCTGTAGCCGCATTTTTAGATGAAAATCTGTTGAAAGATATAGAGCGCTTGTTTGCCAGCGAGAATCCTATTGAAAATAAAGTAGCGGCACTATGTTGTTATACTTCTGAAAAGCCTATGGCTAAGGAATTATTGGCAAAGCATCCCGAGTTGAAAGCTCAAGTAGCGAACGAAAATATTACCTGGAAAAATATAAAAGATTAGTATGGAAGATAAAATGATGATAATCGACCCGCATGTACATATGTCATCGCGAACCACAGACGATTATGAAGCTATGGCCGCAGCCGGGGTTGTTGCAATAATAGAACCTTCTTTTTGGTTAGGACAACCAAGAACTCAAGTAGGTTCTTTTCAAGATTATTACAGTAGTTTAGTTGGTTGGGAGCCTTTTAGAGCTAGTCAATTTGGTATTCATCACTATTGTACAATTGGTTTAAACTCTAAGGAGGCAAACAATGAAGCTTTGGCGGAACAGGTTATTGAACTTTTGCCTCTATACGTCCATAAACAGAATGTTGTTGCCATTGGCGAGATAGGTTATGATGACCAAACCCCAGCGGAAGACAAGTATTTCCGTATGCAGCTAGAGATGGCTAAAGAATTGGGTATGGTCGTTCAAGTACACACGCCTCACCGTGATAAAAAAGCAGGTACTTTAAAAAGTATGGAGGTTTGTTTAGAGCATGGTTTGGATCCATCGCAAGTGGTAATTGATCATAATAACGAAGAAACGGTTAAAGACGTTTTGGATAGAGGTTTTATTGCTGCATTTACTATTTACCCAAAAACAAAAATGGGTAACGAACGAATGGTAGAGGTCGTTAAAAAATACGGTAGTGCTAATATTATTGTAGATAGCTCTGCAGATTGGGGTGTTAGTGATCCTTTAGCAGTGCCAAAAACCGCAAACCTTATGCTAAAAAGAGGGATTGCAAGAGAAGACGTTGTTAAAACCTGTTACCAGAATGCGTTAGATATTTTTGGTACAAATGGCAAGATGAAAGAAGAGCACTGGTTGAATCCAAAAGGTATTAACCAAGCCCAACTTTATAATGATAATAGCGTTCTAAGGGGGCAAGAGCCTAGAGTAGATTCTGATCAGATTAAATAATGAATCGCACGTTTCTTGGTTATGCGCGATTGGCAAGACCTGCTAATTTACCCACAGCTGCCGCCGATATTTTGGCAGGTGTGGCTATTGGAGGTGCTTTTATGGGGGGCATTCAAGACGGTTTTATAGAGTCTAGTCTTTTACTAAATATTCTGTACTTAGTATTTTCATCGGTGTTTCTTTATGCCGGCGGGGTTATTCTTAATGATGTCTTTGACTTTGAGCTTGATCAGGTAGAACGTCCTGAGCGACCTATTCCTAGCGGTATAGTTTCGTTCAATTCGGCTGCTCTGTATGGCGGGTTAACCTTAGTTATTGGGGTGTTATTAGCTTTTTTGGTCTCAAGAACTTCTGGTATAGTAGCCGTAGCACTTGCTTTGGCAATTCTTTTATACGATGCAATCGCTAAAAAGTATGATTTTTTTGGTCCGTTAAGTATGGGTTTGTGTAGAGGTATAAATTTGCTGTTGGGCATGTCTATTTTAGGTAATTTCAATTCTTGGTTTATGGCCATTATTCCAATCGTATATATCTTTGCTATTACGCTGATAAGCAGAGGGGAAGTACATGGGAAAAACAAAAATCACATTGTGTTGGCAGGAGTGTTGTACGGCACAGTTATTTTAGCTGTAGCAACTATGGCCTTTTTACATACGGATGCCCTTTTATTTCCGTTATTGTTTTTAGTATTGTTTGCGTTCACGGTTTTTAGACCTTTAATAAAGGCACACTCCGTAAACTCACCAGATAATATTAAAAAAGCTGTTATGGCAGGTGTCATAGCATTAATCTTATTGGATTCATCTATCGCCGTTGCATTTTTCGACTGGTGGTATGGATTAATTATATTGGCATTACTGCCTGTTTCAAAAGGCTTATCTAAAGTGTTTGCCGTTACCTAAGGTCAATTTTTATCGGCCTTCAAAAGATATACGATGTTTAAAACTATAGAGCAAAAATTTGAGGTTTCGTATCAATATGGCCTCCACTTTACCGAAAATTTGTTCGGTACAGAGAATACCTTGTTCAAGGATATTATTAAGGCATATAAAAATGAGCCCGTAAAGCTTCTTTTTGTTGTTGATGATGGGGTAGCTGCTGCTCACCCGGACCTTATTAAAAATATAAAAGCCTACTGTCAACATTACCAAGAGAATCTGGTTCTTATGAAAAGTATGGTGGTGCAAGGTGGTGAAGCTTGCAAGAATGATGAAAGTCAAGTTGAAGATATCCTCAAGGCAGTTAGCGAGTATGCTATTTGTCGCCATTCATTTGTTGTTGTTATCGGTGGAGGCGCTGTAATAGACATGGCAGGATACGCTGCGGCAATAGCACATAGAGGTGTTAAGTTGATTCGTATTCCTACTACGGTACTTTCACAAGATGATTCTGCTGTGGGAGTTAAAAATAGCGTGAATGCCTTTGGCAAGAAGAACTTTATAGGAACTTTTGCCCCTCCATATGCTATTATTAACGATACTGATTTCCTTAAAACGTTGGAACAACGCGATTGGATTTCGGGTATTTCTGAGGCCCTAAAAGTTGCATTGATCAAAGATGTTGTCTTTTTTGAATACGTAGAAAAAAATGCACATTTATTGAGAGATAGAGATATGGAAGCCATGCAGTATACCATTTATAGGTGTGCAGAAATGCATATGCACCATATTGCTCAAGGTGGTGACCCTTTTGAAAGTGGTTCTTCTAGACCATTGGATTTTGGTCATTGGGCAGCACATAAATTGGAATATATGACTAACTACGAGCTTCGTCATGGTGAAGCCGTAGCAAAGGGTATTGTTTTAGATGTAGTCTATGCTCATTTAATTGGTTTGATTAATGAGGCCGATTTAAATCGTGTGGTTCGTGTTTTTCAGAACATCGGTTTCGATTTGAGTTTTCCGTTGGCCACAGAAAAAGAGGTAGATGAATTACTTAATGGAATAGAAGAGTTTAGGGAGCATTTAGGTGGAGAACTTACGATAACTCTTATTTCAGATATAGGTGTAAAACATGATGTTCACGAAATTGACCTACAGATTATGAAAAAGGCATTGGATTTGGTAAACGAAATTTCAAAACTTAAAGTAGAGTAGCTTGCGTATAGATAACAATTTTCAACTTACATATTGCACCAATATCCATCCAGGATTTGATTGGAAGACTACTTTTGACAGTCTTAAAGAGCACGTTCCACAGATAAAGGAAAAGGTATCTCCTAATGAGCCTTTCGGACTTGGTTTACGATTATCTAATAAGGCTAGCGAAGAGCTTGCTCTGAACGGAAATCTGAACGAGTTTAAACAATGGTTAGTTGATAATCAGGTTTATGTGTTTACCATGAACGGTTTTCCGTATGGTAATTTTCATAATGAACGGGTTAAAGATGATGTTCATGCGCCAGATTGGACCACTCCGGAAAGGCTTATTTATACCAAACGTATGTTCGATCAGTTGGCAGCTTTGATTCCAGAGGGTATTGCCGGTGGAATTTCAACATCTCCAATAAGTTATAAATATTGGCATGCTACGGAAGAAGCTACAAAATTAGCTTTCGAAACTGGAGCAAAAAACATGATAGAGATTGCCATTCATCTCTATAATATAGAACAAGAAACGGGGAAGTATCTACATCTTGATATTGAACCGGAACCAGATGGCATGTTAGAGAACAGTGATGAGGTATTGCAGTTTTTTGCAGATTACCTATTCCCTATTGGAATAGCTGTAATTGTTGATAAACTTGGTGTAAATGCTGATATTTCGGATGAAATAATACGCCGTTATCTTACGGTTTGTTACGATATTTGTCATTTTTCATTAGCTTATGAGGAGCCCACAGATACCTTTGAGAAGTTCGCGAAAGCGGGAATTGTTATAGGAAAAATCCAAGTAAGTGCTGCATTAAAGATTCTTTCAAATCCTTCAGGAAATGATAAGATATGGGAAGCTTTGACACTTTTTGATGAACCTACATACCTTCATCAAGTAACAGAAAAGGTAGATGGAAAGGTGAAAACTTACAATGATTTGCCTATTGTACTTGAGAATAAAAGAGAATTTGAAGAGTTACGGGCACATTTTCATGTGCCAATATTTTTAGAACGTTTTGGTGCGTTAGATTCTACGCAAGACCATATTCTAAAAGTGATGAAATATATAAAGGACCATCCTGTTTCTGAGCATTTGGAAATTGAAACCTATACTTGGGATGTGCTTCCGTCTGCTTTGAAAAAAGACCTTTCCGAGTCTATTATTAGAGAGATTGATTGGTTTGTAGAAAAGTTCTAGAAGATGAAGAAAACACTAGTGATTAATGTTGTGGGTTTGACCCAACGTCTTATTGGGGAGCATACCCCGTTTATTGAAGCTTTTTTAAAAAAAGGTAAATCTGCTTATATAAATCCGGTTTTGCCAGCAGTAACATGTTCGGCGCAGTCAACCTACCTAACAGGGAAAACGCCTGATGCACATGGAATTGTGGGTAATGGGTGGTATTTTAAAGATGAATGCGAAGTAAAATTCTGGCGCCAGTCCAATAAATTGGTACAGAGTGAAAAACTTTGGGACGAGCTAAAGAAAGAAGACGAGCATTTTACATGCGCGAATCACTTTTGGTGGTACAATATGTATTCTAGGGTTGATTTCAGTTTAACACCAAGGCCTAATTATTTGGCCGATGGCCGAAAAATTCCAGATGTATATTCGTATCCTCCTGAATTAAGGGATACATTACAAAATGAGTTGGGTACTTTTCCGCTCTTTCAATTTTGGGGCCCAAAGACATCAATAAAATCTAGTAAATGGATTGCAGATGCAGCCATACGTACAGATGAGATGCATAATCCTACCTTGTCTCTGGTTTATCTTCCACATTTAGACTATAATTTGCAACGCCACGGACTCAATTTTGATAAGATTAAAAAAGACCTGAAAGAAATAGATGGGGTGGTAGAGCAGTTGGTGAACCACTTTCAAAAGCGTAATGCACGAATTGTGTTACTCTCTGAATATGGTATTACAGATGTGAACAATCCTATTCACTTGAATAGAATTTTACGTTCTAAGGGGTATATAGCTATTCGTGAAGAACGAGGGTTGGAGCTTTTAGATGCAGGCCAAAGCAAGGCTTTTGCAGTGGCTGATCACCAAATAGCACATGTTTATTTAAATGATCCTTCCCTAAAGTTAGAGGTTAAGGCTTTACTGGAAACAGTTTCCGGAGTTGAGAGGGTGCTTATGGGCGAAGAGCTTGAGAAGGCTAAATTAAATCATGAAAGAAGCGGTGATTTAGTTGTGGTTGCAGATGCTGATTCTTGGTTTACGTATTATTTCTGGTTGGATGACGCTAAAGCACCGGACTATGCTCGCATGGTTGATATTCATAAGAAACCAGGTTATGACCCTGTAGAAATGTTGACGAATCCTAAGGATAAGTTAGTAATGGCGAAGGTTGTTGCTATGTTGCTTAAGAAGAAAATGGGGTTCAGGACGGTAATGAATATAATTCCGTTGGATGCAACCTTAGTAAAAGGTTCGCACGGGAGAATACCGGAAGACAAAGCAGATTTTCCTATCTTGATTACAGATCAAATTAACAGTGTCTTTAATGATGATATTAAAGCGACTGATGTATATAGTATCTTGAAGAAACACGTAACCGAAGAAGAATGAAGTCTTTCTTTAAAATAGTAGGTTCTGTATTTGCAGTTCTTTTTACTTGGGCGGCATATCTACAATATAACGACCCAGATGCTACTATTTGGTTTATTATTTATGGCTTAGCTGCTTTTATATCGGTTCTTTTTGTGGTAAACCGTTTACCGTTTTTGATAACAATTTTTTCCTTTCTATTGGCAGCGGCAGGTGCTTATAGTCAATGGCCTGCACAATTTCAAGGTTTTACTATTGGAGAAGGAGATATAGAGAATATTGAACGCGGTAGAGAAGCTTGTGGTTTGCTAATTATAGCAGTGGTAATGCTGTTGTACGCTCTACGAATTCGTTTTGTAAAAAGGGGATTAAAGATCTAAATCAAAAGTTTTTCTAAGCAAATCTATAGCAGGATTCTTCTCCCTAAGTTTTTCATATTTTTCCTCAGGTGTAAACGCGAATTTTTTAGCTATTTTTTCGTTAACCGTAATCTTAAGTTCAATGAAATAATTGTTGAGATTTTTTCTTAAGTGTTCCATAAGGCCATATTGCTCTCGCTCAATTTCCTTTTTCATTGTTTCGTTAGGCAATTCGATCCAAATGGTTTTGTCTTGAACTAACTTGGGTATATCTACGCTAAGGTTGGATGCTAGTATTTTCTTACCATCTATATCGATTTTATGAACAAAATCGGCCCAATGTTTTTGCATAGCCTCTTCGGTAAAGGCATCTTTAGGAAGTTTACTTTCGTCAATAGTATCATCTTTACGGCTTAGCTCATGCTCTTTCTTTGCTTTTAGACTAGAAATAGAGAGTCCAGAAACCCTTTTTCCACCACCAATGTTAATTTTATTTACCGGAGCGGGTTCGGATTTAGGTGTTTGAGTAGTCTCTTTTGCCTTAGGTTCGGCAACTGCTAAAGAGTTTGATGATTGTTTTGTCTCCTCTGCCTGATAATTTGTGGCTTCCTGTTTTTTAACTTCAACAGGTGCTGGAGTAGCTGATTTTGTATGACCTGGAGAAGTTGTGGTTTCCTCGGAAGTTTTTTTAACAGAGCCATTTCCTCTAAAAAAGGATGCAGGTGCAATAAAATCAATAGTAGAACCGTCTAGGACGTCAGATTCAGAGTTTTTTTTTTCGGCCTCAAATCCAATTGAAGCTAATTTCATTAAAGTAAGTTCTACCAGCAATCGTTGATTTTTACTGGTCTTGTACTTTAAATCGCAGTCATTGGCTATGTTCAAAGCTTGCATAAGAAGCTGCATGGAGGTCTTTTTAGATTGCTCTAAATAGTTCTGTTTAGCTACATCACCTACTTCCAACAAATTAATGGTGTCTTGATGTTGACAAACCATTAGGTCTCTGAAATGGGAAGCTAAGCCACTTATAAAATGATGTCCGTCAAAACCTAATGACAAGGTTTTGTTGAACAAAAGTAGTAACTGTGGAATGTTGTGCTCTAAAATAAAATCTGTTGCTGAGAAATAAGTATCGTAATCTAGAACGTTTAGGTTTTCGGTTACGGCTTTTCTTGTAAGTTCTTTTCCTGAAAAACTAACAACCCTATCAAAAATAGAAAGGGCGTCTCTCATGGCGCCGTCGGCTTTTTGAGCTATGATATGCAAAGCATCATCATCTGCAACTATACCTTGGTTTTCGGCTATGTACTTCAAATATAGGGCAGCATCCTTAACTGTAATTCGTTTGAAATCAAATATTTGACAACGAGAAAGTATCGTTGGGATTATTTTATGTTTTTCAGTGGTGGCCAGGATGAAAATAGCATGCTTTGGGGGTTCTTCAAGTGTTTTTAGAAAAGCATTGAAGGCAGATTGTGAGAGCATGTGCACCTCATCTATAATATATACTTTGTATTTGCCAACTTGGGGAGGTATGCGTACCTGGTCAATAAGACTACGAATATCATCTACAGAGTTATTAGAGGCAGCATCAAGCTCAAAAATATTGAATGCAAAATCTTCATCTTCACTTTCTGTTCCGTCGGAATTTATTTGTTTGGCAAGAATACGCGCGCAGGTAGTCTTACCAACACCCCTGGGGCCACAAAATAAAAGGGCCTGTGCCAAATGATTATGTTCAATGGCGTTGGTTAGGGTATTAGTAATGGCCTGTTGCCCCACAACATCCTTAAATGTCTGAGGTCTATATTTACGTGCCGATACAATAAAAGGTTCCAAAAAAAACTAGGGTTTAGTATTTACGTCAACTCAATTATACAAATATAAATATAGGAATGATAAGAGCCTTTTTTTTCGAAGGGATAAAGTCTTTATTTATCAACAATTGTACTAATTTAGCACGTTAAGCAGGTCTCCTTATCGCTGCCGTGAAAACGGGAGAGGAAAGTCCGGACACCATAGTGCAGCATAGCGGGTAACGCCCGTCGTCCGTTTATCGGAAAGGACAAGTGCAGCAGAAAGTATGTACAGGTAATGCTGTAGTGAAACCAGGTAAACTCTATGCGGTGAAACGTCATGTAAATCGGTGCTTGAGGGCTGTACGCTCGAGCCGAAGGGTAGGCGGTTTGATACTAATAGTAATGTTAGTACTAGATAAATGATAGGGGAGTCCTCAGGGACTTAACAGAATCCGGCTTATGGGCCTGCTTTTTTTATTCTGATTATGGGTTTTAGTCTTCGCTAGGATTTGCGAATAAGCTAAAAATACTACCTCCATATTTTCGCTTTTCAACAAAATTGTCCAGATGAGATAAGTCCATTTGGCTAGCATGTTCTATTACCAGTAGACCGTTCTCTAATAATAATTCTTTTTCAAAAACTAGTTTCGGTATCTTTTCGAAAGATTCTAAAGATAAATCGTATGGTGGATCGGCGAATATAATAGTTGCTTTTTCCCGAGACTTTTCAAGATAATTGAAAACATCGCTCTTATACGCAGCAATACCCATTTCCATGGCATCCGATGTTTCGTTAATGAATCTCACACATCCATAATCTGCATCCACGGCACTTATCTGCTTCGTACCTCTAGAAGCAAACTCGTAACTGATGTTTCCTGTTCCGGCAAACAAATCAAGCACAACTAGGTCATCAAAGTAATACCGATTGTTCAAAATGTTGAACAATGCTTCTTTGGCCATGTCCGTTGTTGGGCGAACGGGTAGTTTTTTAGGTGCAGTTATTCGCTTTCCTTTGTGTAAACCTGAAATGATGCGCATTAAAAAGCGTTTATTACGGTGAAATCAATAGTTTCTTCTGGTCTGTCTATGCCCGGATGTTCAGTAAATGAAGGGTAGAACATGGAGACATCCTTTACGTAATTATAGCAAAGGTCATAAATATCATCATCTTTTTCAATATCACCAAAGAGTTTTATCGAAACCGATTCTGTGTCAAGTTCTAGTTGTTCTAGCGTAAAAAGCAAGTAATAGAGAAAATCTTCTTTGGTTACAAAGTTGAAGCTATTAAAGAGTAAAAGCTTTTTTGAACCTATAACGGTAACATCCATTTGGCGTTGCGAGGTATGTATATAACACATTGCTTCTTTACTTGCGGAATGGTTGTTCAATAACGACTCTACCATTACGGTACCATTATGCTTAAAGGTGAATTCACCAAAAAGATCATAGATGTAATTGTTGATGTTCACAAAAGGAACATAAACGTTGTTGATCTCATAACTTTCCAATTCATCAAAGGCTAAGTGATCATTGGCCAATATTTTAGTATTGAATTTTAGGTAGTTGGCCAGTTCGTCTTCGTTGAATAAAGCTTGTGGTACAAGACTGAACAAGTTATTTCTGTGTACTACTACAATTTCAGAAAATTGATCTTCTTCTATATTATGAGTAGAAAAGAGAAGCTTCAGTCTCTTTAAGATTTCATAGGGCGTAAGCTCTTTTGCAAAAACAACCTTTTCTGAATTTAAGATTGTATTGGCTACTGTGTCAAATACACAAAAAGAAAGTCCATTCAAGCTAACTTGAATGGACAGTTTTTTAAAATTCTCCACTGGTTTTCCAGTATTATTTTTCGTCTCCTTTTTTGTCATATATAGGGGGCCAGTTTCCACTGGTACTTACTTCGTTAAGAGAACCTACTTCTATAAATGCTCCGTTAACTTCTTCAACACCAATCTCTGCTTTTTCTTTCTTAAGAAGTGTTTCAGGTTGATCATACAACACAACTGACTTATCTACTTTAGCTTGGAAAACAGGAGCTTTATAGCTTCCTTTAGTAAGAACGTCAGATTTCATTTCAAATTTCTCTCCGCCTTGTGCAAAAGGAACTTCCATAAGAGTTTTGTATCGGTTGTCTCCTTTAAAAAGAGAATCTTTTACCGAAACAGCGCCTAATGTATCAATGATTTTAACCTCTTTTAAAAGGTCAATTTGATATGTTTTATCAAATTCCATATAAGATGAATCACGTTGTTGAGTGATAGTGTACTCAGCAGTGTCGATAAACTTAATCAAACTGTTAAAATCTTTGGCGTATTTTTTGTTTACGGTTTTATAGGCCTCTTGAGCGTTTCTAATGTCTTTCAACTTAGCGATAACCTGCCCGTAACGTTCTTCCTTTACTTTGTTGAACTCTATAGGTCCCGTAACTGATTGGTATATAGCGTATGCTAAACCTGCACATGCTACCCACAGTACAATTTGAATTATGGTCTTCATTTCTTAAGTGTTAATTATATTTAAGTGGTTGTGACAAATCTACAATTTTTTTTCAATCGCAAAAGTTTTTCTCGTAAAAATCCTGTTTATCTTTGATACCTATGATAACGTTGAACGATGCATCATTTTACAAAATACTAAAAGAGAAATTTCCACACGAGCCTACACTCAAGCAGGCAATAGCATTACAAAAGCTAGCCACGTATATACTTTCTGACAGAAAGGACGATGTGTTCCTACTTAAAGGTTTTGCTGGGACCGGTAAGACCACCTTGGTTGGTACCGTGGTCAATAGCCTTTGGAAGACCACCATGAAAGCTGTTTTAATGGCACCTACAGGAAGAGCGGCAAAAGTGATGTCTAACTATGCGAATACGCAATCTTTTACCATTCACAGGAAAATATACTTCCCTAAAAAGCAAGGAGGAGGTGGTATTCAATTTGTTTTAGCACCTAACAAACATAGAAATACCATTTTTATAGTGGATGAAGCTTCTATGATACCGGATGCACCAACAGATTCAAAGCTATTTGGTAATGGGTCTCTTTTAGATGATTTAATTCAGTTCGTGTATTCCGGTCATAATTGTAAGCTTGTTTTAATAGGCGATACTGCTCAGTTACCACCAGTACACTTAAATATAAGTCCCGCTTTAGACGCGGACAAATTAGCATTGAATTACGATAAGGAAGTTATACGGTTGGAATTGGATGAAGTAGTGCGCCAAGCAGAAGATTCAGGTATTTTGGTAAATGCCACATTACTCAGGGAGCAATTGCAAAGTAATTTTACGGATGAATTTAAATTCCATTTAAGTAATTTCAAAGATATCGTAAGGCTTGTAGATGGTTATGAAATACAGGAAGCTATTGATACGAGCTACTCGGAAAATGGGAAAGAGGAAACGGCTTTTATAGTAAGATCTAATAAAAGAGCCAATCTATATAACGAGAATATCCGGAGCCGAATATTGTTTTTAGAAAATGAGATTGCGGTTGGTGATTATATGATGGTAGTCAAGAACAATTATTTTTGGTTGTCCCCTAATACCGAAGCAGGTTTTATAGCTAACGGAGATGTTATAGAGGTTCTGGAGTTATTTGCTATAAAGGAATTGTATGGTTTTAGATTTGCCGAGGTAAAGGTGCAGATGGTAGATTACCCCAATCAAAAACCTTTTGAGACCGTTTTGTTGTTGGATACAATTAAAGCCGAAACACCGTCTTTACCTTATGAGGAGGGGAATAGGCTCTACCAAGAGGTAATGAAGGACTTTGCCAATGAGTCATCAAAATACAAGAAATTTTTGGGCGTAAAGAGCAATAAATATTTCAATGCCTTGCAAGTAAAATTTTCATATGCCATTACGTGCCATAAATCTCAAGGTGGGCAATGGAATACTGTTTTTGTTGAACAACCCTATTTACCTAATGGAGTAGATAAAGAATATCTCCGTTGGTTGTATACAGCCGTTACAAGGGCAAAAAAGCAGTTGTATCTCATAGGATTCAAGGACGATTTTTTTGTTGGTGAGGAATAGGCTAAATTGCGTCTTTGCAAAGTGTTAATTTATGGGTTTTTACATTCTTTTGGTGAATGAAACACTCCATTTTAACCTTGTGTGGACCACTATAATTTAGTAATACTATGACGTCAGAGAGCATAATCAGTATTTTTTTAGGCATTGGCCTTGCTGCATCTGTGGGGTTTCGTGTTTTCTTGCCGCTATTTGCTTTAAGTTTAGCTTCTTACACGGGGGTTTGGGAACTTAATGAAAGCTGGCAGTGGATAGGAAGTTTTGCAGCTGTGATAGCCCTGGGAGTTGCAACCCTAGTAGAAATTTTCGGCTATTTTATACCTTTCGTAGACAATCTTTTAGATAGCTTTGCAGTGCCTTTGGCTGCTATAGCCGGTACGGCCGTTATGGTTTCTACAGTGGCAGATTTAGATCCTGTGGTTACTTGGTCATTAGCCATTATTGCGGGTGGAGGAACAGCTACTGCAATTAAGGGTGCGGGAGCAACAGGTAGATTGGCTTCTACGGCTACAACAGGAGGTTTGGCTAATCCTATAGTTTCAACAGTAGAAACAGGTACAGCGGTGGTTGTAGCCACGGCATCCATTTTTGCGCCAGTACTTGGTGTAATTTTAGTAATAATTATTTTGGTTTTTATTTTTCGCATTTATAGAAAGTTAAGGCCCAAAAGAGAAAACTAATGATTAAGAGGCTTACGATATTTTTACTTTTTCGTAAACCGCAGATAGAAAAAAATATAGTAGCAAACGATAATAAGGATATAAAGTGAAAATAATAGCCATGATACCGGCCCGTTACGCGGCATCTAGATTCCCTGCAAAATTAATGCAGGACCTATCGGGAAAACCTGTTATACTCCGTACTTATGAAGCAGCAATAGGAACCAAGTTATTTGACGAGGTTTATGTAGTGACCGATAGTGATGTTATTTTTGATACCATAACCAATGCAGGTGGTCAAGCACTAATGAGTCAGAAGGAGCATGATTGTGGTAGTGATAGAATTGCTGAGGCAGTTACCAATATGGATGTTGATATTATTGTAAACGTTCAAGGAGACGAACCTTTTACGGATAGAGAAAGTTTGGCAAGCGTTTTGGAGGTATTTAAAAACGATACGGAAAAAGAAATAGACTTAGCGTCCTTAATGGTTAGGATTACTGATGAAGAAGAAATAAACAATCCAAACACGGTAAAGGTCATTGTGGATAACCGTAATTTTGCCTTGTATTTTTCACGTTCAGTAATTCCTTATCCTAGAAATAAAGATATTGAAAGTGTTTATTATAAGCATAAGGGTATTTATGCCTTTAGAAAAAGTGCTTTAATGGCTTTTCAAAGATTACCAATGCTGCCTTTAGAGGCTATTGAAAAAATTGAGGCTATTCGTTACCTAGAGTACGGAAAGAAGATTAAAATGGTGGAAACTACGGTTTCGGGAATAGAAATAGATACTCCGGAAGATTTGAAAAGAGCACAACAAGCATGGAAGTAGACTATAGCCAAATTACAGTGGTTGGCTTTGATGCCGATGATACTTTATGGGTAAACGAAACCTATTTTAGAGATGCCGAACAAAAATTCGGGAAGCTTTTGGAAGGTTACGAAACCATGAATACCATAGATCAAGAGCTGTTTAAAATGGAAATCGATAACCTAGAGCTTTATGGCTACGGTGTAAAAGGTTTTATGCTCTCTATGGTAGAATCTGCATTAAAACTTTCAAATAACAGGGTTTCACAAGCAACGATTGAAGAAATTTTGAATCTAGGTAAAGAAATGTTGCGTCAACCTGTTGAATTATTAGATGGTGTAAGAGAAGTTTTACGTAAATTAAGCGGAAATTACCGGTTAATAGTGCTTACTAAAGGAGATCTTTTGGATCAGGAACGAAAGTTGGAACGATCCGGATTATCTGAATTTTTTCATCATGTAGAGGTTTTGAGTGATAAAAAGGAAGTAAATTATCAGCATTTGTTGGACCATTTACAGATTGATGTAAATGAGTTTTTAATGATAGGGAATTCATTAAAATCAGATGTGTTGCCTTTAATTGAAATTGGAGCACAGGCAGTGCATGTTCCTTTTCATACAACTTGGGAACATGAACAAGTTAAGGTTAATGATGGGGATTATAATTATCTGAAAATTAATAAATTATCAGATATATTGGAGTATTTGAAATAGATTATGATGGAGGTAAAAAAAGAAATGCAGGTAAAAAAAGCAATTGTAGGTAAACAAACGGAATTTAGAAATTTTCCAATGGTGCCTAGAGTAGTTTTTGGCAAGGGAAGTTTTAATCAATTGGGAGATATCTTAATGCCCAAGCGAAAACATTCCGATGCTCCTTTTATTTTTTTAGTTGATGATGTTTTTGAAAATACGGAATTGGCAAAAAGAATTCCACTGATTTTTAACGATCAAATTATATTCATCTCAGCGGAAGAAGAACCTAAAACGGTACAAGTAGACGCTTTAGTAGATAAAATTAAAAGAGAATATCAAGATTTACCTTCGGGAATTGTTGGTATTGGAGGTGGGACTTTATTGGATTTAGCCAAAGCGGTATCGATTTTACTAACTAATAACGGAAGTTCTTCAGAGTATCAAGGATGGGATTTAGTTCAAAAGCCGGCAATTTTCCACGTAGGTATACCTACAATAAGTGGAACAGGAGCAGAGGTTTCTAGAACTACGGTTTTATTGGGTCCAGATAAGAAACTAGGTATCAATTCAGACCATACTACTTTTGGTCAAGTGCTTTTAGATCCGGATTTGACCCAAGGAGTCTCAAAAGAGCAATGGTTCTATACAGGTATGGATTGTTATATACATTGTATTGAATCACTTACGGGAACATTTTTAAATGCTTTTAGCCAAAGCTATGGAGAGAAAGCCTTAGAATTATGTAAAGAAGTTTACTTAGGAGATTTACCGGCAGAGGAATCAAGAGATAAACTAATGATGGCTTCATGGCACGGAGGTATGAGCATTGCTTATTCTCAAGTAGGTGTGGCACATGCTATGAGTTATGGTCTTGGTTATTTATTGGGGGTCAAACATGGTATTGGTAATTGTTTAGTGTTTCAACATCTTGAAGAGTTCTACCCAGAAGGCGTAGATCTTTTCAATAAAATGAAGGAAAAACATAATATTAAATTACCAACTGGTATCTGCGCTAATCTAAGTGAAGCAGAGTTTGAAACTATGATTTCCGTGGCAATGAATATGGTTCCATTATGGGAAAACGCATTAGGTAAGAACTGGCGAGATATCATTACTCCTGAAAAGTTAGAATCCATCTACAGAAAAATTTAGTATTATATTTTTTTTATAGTAAAATAGGTGGTTATCTTAGATGGTAACCCTGGTTTCACCTTCTTAAAGCTCTATATACTCTCATGCAAAAATTAGCTCGTTTTATATACTTCAAATTGATGGGCTGGAAAATGGTGGGCGAATTTCCCGGTCATATAGATAAGTTTGTAATTGCAGTAGTGCCACATACAAGTTATATGGATTTTTTCTTAGGACTCCTTATCAGAAAGGTATGGGGCGAAGAAATTAATTTTGTTGGTAAGAAGAGTCTTTTTACTTTTCCTTTTGGATTTATATTTAGAAAATTAGGAGGAGAACCTATTGATCGTACCAAGAATAATGATATGGTTTCGGCTACAGTAAAGGTGTTTGAAAAACGAAAAAAATTCAGGTTAACGATTGCTCCAGAAGGTACCCGGAAGGAGGTAGTTAAATGGAAAACCGGTTTTTACTACATTGCTAAAGGAGCCAATGTTCCTATAGTTTTAATAGCTTTTGATTTTGGCAAAAAGCAGGTCAAGATTTCAGAACCTTTGTATACTACAGATGATAAAGAGGCTGATTTTAAAGTTTATAAAAAATTCTTTGAGGGCGTAAAAGGGAAGAAATCTCGATAATTTTTAGGTATTTATAGTGCTATTTATCAAGATGTTATATTTTATTTGTCCTGTTTTATGATTTTTTTTAAAACCATCTAGTTCGTTCTACGTAAGTATGAGCAAATAAAAAAACGAACAGATGAAAAAAAATGTAATAAAACTCGGTTTAGTATTGACTCTAGGTTCATTCGTAATGACCTCATGCGACAAAGATGATGATGATACAGTAGACACGGAGCAACAAGATGAGCAAGTACAGTTATTTGCTTCAAACAATAGTGATGGTAACGTTACTGTTTATGATATGATTAGTGGGGAGGCAAGTACTTTAACAACTACATCAACAGCTGCAGAAGGAATTTATTATGATGAGAATACTGATGAAATTATTCAGGCGTCACGATCTTCAAATCAATTAAATGCATTTGCCAACATATCAACTTTCTTAGTCGACGCAACTGTTACGGCTTCAATTTCAAGCTCGTCGGATTTAGAAAGCCCGAGAGATATTGCAGTGAACGACAACTATATTATAGTTGCTGATAATGCAGATGTAGATGGCAATGCGGACACACCAGATGGAAGGTTGTTTATCTATACTAGAAGTAATGGTGAAATAAGTTTACGAAACGTAATTACTACCGATTTTGCCCTTTGGGGTATTGAAATGGTTGGGGATGATTTGTATGCCGTAGTAGACAAAACGAATGAACTAGCCGTGTTTACTGATTTTGTAGCAACGAATACAGCAACTACAACAGTAAGTGCTTCCAAACGTATTACTATAGAAGGTATTGTTCGTACACATGGATTGGCTTATGATAATGGAACAATGATTCTTACAGATGTGGGTGATGCCGCTTCCGATTCAGATGGTGCCTTTCATATAATTTCTGATTTTGATTCTAAATTCAGCGCTGTAGCAAATGGTGAAACTATGGTAGTTGCCGATAATCAAATTAGAGTTGCCGGTGCTAGTACCTTCTTAGGTAACCCGGTTTCAGCTGAGTACGATGCTGATTCGGAAATGGTATTTATAGCAGAGGCCGCTAATGGTGGCGGTCGTATATTGGCATTCTCAAATGCAGATGCAGGCGGAGATGTTGCTCCTTCAGTGAATAATAGTTTAGCATCCGCTTCTTCACTTTATTTTTATTCGAATAAATAAAAGAAAAAGAATATTATTAAGTTTGGAAAAAGCGACCTGAAAGGGTCGTTTTTTTTTTGGTTATAAAATTGAGCGTAAATGAACGTGTTTAAAAGACATTTAATCGATTATCTGTATCGCTGGATTAATATCTATATCGAAGTAATATCTTACAAATATTATTTTCATTACATTACACAGATTTTTACTTATTGATGCTATTTAGCTAACCAACCAATTATATGATAAAACTTTACTCAAACCCCCGTGTAGTTATTTTTATGATTCTTTTAACTATAACCTTTTTTAAGGGTAATAGCCAAAACATTTGTCTGGATTCTTCGCCGAGTACGGGAATCGTTCCCGTTCGGATTTCAGTCAGTTCGGACGACGGCAACGGCCCGTGCAACGTTATGGACGGCAATTTTTATTCCCGATGGAGTTCCAACGGTTTGGGTGAATGGATGACCTTTGATTTTGGGGAGACCAAGAACGTGTCCGATGTGGAGATCGCCTTTTTCTCGGGAAACCGAAGGTCCAGTAGTTTCGACCTTGCCGTATCGGATGATGGTTCTAACTGGACTAACGTTTTGGAAGGCCAAAGGAGCAGTGGCACTTCCATATCTTTGGAGGCTTATAGCTTTCCGTTGCAAAGTGCAAGGTACTTGCGCTATATAGGCCAAGGCAATTCACAGGAGAACAATGACTGGAACAGTATTTCTGAGTTCAGAATAAACGAACCAAGACTACCTGAAGTTGAATGTATTGAACCAAGTCCCTCTTCCGGCATAGTGCCAAAAAGAATTAATGCTGTTTCAGATGAGGGCAACGGTCCCTGTAATGTGATGGACAATGATTTGGTCTCCTATTGGAGTAGCAATTTTTCGAGCAAATCCATAACTTTTGAATTGGATGGTTCAAGTGAAATAGACCAAGTTGAAATAGCCTTTTTGTCAGGTGATATAAGGGTTAGCGTGTTTGATATTTCAGTATCGGATGATGGTTCTAACTGGACAACGGCACTAAAGGACGGGTCTAGCAGCGGAGCCTCGCTGGCCTTGGAAAAATTTAATTTTCCCGTCCAAAATACCAAGTATTTACGATATACGGTTCAAGATTCCCAAGACAATAATGATTTAGGAGGAGTTACGGAATTCCGAATAAACAAGTTTGTTTTACCTGAAAGGGATTGTCTGGATTCTTCGCCGAGTACGGGAATCGCTCCCGTTCGGATTTCAGTCAGTTCGGACGACGGCAACGGCCCCTGCAACGTTATGGACGGCAATTTTTATTCCCGATGGAGTTCCAACGGTTTGGGTGAATGGATGACCTTTGATCTTGGGGAGACCAAGAACGTGTCCGATGTGGAGATCGCCTTTTTCTCGGGAAACCGAAGGTCCAGTAGTTTCGACCTTGCCGTATCGGATGATGGTTCTAACTGGACTAACGTTTTGGAAGGCCAAAGGAGCAGTGGCACTTCCATATCTTTGGAGGCTTATAGCTTTCCGTTGCAAAGTGCAAGGTACTTGCGCTATATAGGCCAAGGCAATTCACAGGAGAACAATGACTGGAACAGTATTTCTGAGTTCAGAATCAATGAGGCCAAAATTAATGAATTCAGGCCTTTTGTGACTACTTGGAAAACTGATAATCCAGGAATATCAGGAGATGATCAAATTACTATTCATACTTATGAAAATGCAAGTTTTTTTGATTTTGAATATGATTATACAGTCGACTGGGGTGATGGAACAACTACCTCGGGCTTAACTGAAGATGCTATCCATACCTATGATATTCCTGGTACCTATGAAGTATCAATATTTGGTGATTTTCCTGGTATATATTTTGGTTTTTCTGGAGAGAATGACGAAAAAAAACTTCTTACAGTTGAACAATGGGGTGATAATGTTTGGGCTTCTTTCCATTCGGCATATAACGGTTGTTCTAATCTAGATATTAAGGCAACTGATATTCCTAATCTTACAAACGTAACATCATTTGATACCACTTTTGCGTTCTGTTCCAACCTAAAATGGAATTCAACAATAAATTCTTGGGATACTAGTAATATTACCGATATGGCATATACATTCTACTCAGCTAGCAATTTCAACCAAGATATAAATAACTGGGATGTGGTTAATGTTATTACAATGGCAAATATGTTTAATAGAGCTATAAGTTTTAATCAAGATATCAACAATTGGGATGTAAGTAGTGTTAGCACCATGAGTTCAATGTTTGAAAGTGCAATTGCTTTTAATGGTGATATTAGTAATTGGGATACATCTAATGTTTTGAATATGAGAAATTTATTTCTATCCGTATCCTCTTTTAACCAAGATATTTCGAGCTGGAATACTTCTAAGGTGAAATATATGAGCCACATGTTCAGAGGGGCAACTTCTTTTGATCAAAATGTAGGAGGCTGGAATGTAGAAAATGCCGAAAGTATGTTCTCGATGTTTTCGGGTGTAATCCTTTCCACTGAAAATTATGATAAACTATTATTAGGATGGAGTAATCAAGAGCTAAAAAATGGAGTAACTTTCGATGCTGGTGACAGCCAATATTGCCAAGGCGAAAATTACTTATATAAATTAGAAGATGAATTTGGATGGAATATTTCAGATGGAGGAATAACTGCTGATTGCAAAAACTCTCAACGCCCTTTTATTACCACTTGGAAAACAGATAATGATGGAACTTCAGAAGATAACCAAATAACAATACCAACTTCTTCAGAGGAAACTTACAATTATGACATTGATTGGGGTGATGGTACTATAGACACTGGAGTAACAGGAAAGATAACACATACTTATGCAATAGCTGGAACCTATGAAATTTCTATCTCTGGAGATTTTCCAAGGATACATTTCACTTATTTAGAAGATTTAGAGAAAATACTATTTATAAATCAATGGGGAGATATACAATGGTCTTCCATGGCAGCTGCTTTTGATCGATGTATTAATCTTCAAATATTAGCAGCTGACGCTCCTGATTTATCTAACGTAACTTCTCTTTCAACTATGTTCAGAAGTGTTGATAACATAAATAATAATCTGAATACTTGGGATTTTAGTACAATTACCAATATGCGTTATATGTTTAGTGAGTCATCTAATTTTAATCAAGATATTAGTAGTTGGGATACTAGTAGTGTTACTTCTTTATCGGGTATGTTTTATAAAACGGATTCCTTTAATCAAGACATTAGTAATTGGGACACAAGTAATGTTACCAATATGAGTTATATGTTTTATCAAGCAGAGTCTTTCAATCAAGACATTAGTATTTGGAATACTAGTAAAGTAACAAATATCGATGGTATGTTTTATAAAGCATCAGCTTTTAATCAGGATCTTTCGGATTGGGATTTTTCTTTAATTACTTGGATGTTTCAGACATTTCCTTATTCTGGTATTAGTGTAGAGAATTACGATAGTATGCTCATTTCGTGGTCAGAGAAAGAAGAGTTAACTAATTTTCGCTTAGATGCAACTGGTTTAAATTATTGTGAAGGGGTATTTGCTAGACAAAAATTAATTGATATAAATAATTGGAACATAATTGATAGCGGTTTAAATTGTATTAACACATCACCATTTGTAACTAGTTGGAAAACGGATAACATAGGGTTGTCAAATAACAACCAAATAACGATACCTACTTCTTCTGGAGAAACTTATGATTACGACATTGATTGGGGAGATGGCACTTTAGATATAGGGGTTACAGGAGAAATTACACATACTTATGTAACTACAGGTACGTATCAAGTAAGTATTACAGGTTCTTATCCTCAAATAGCATTTGGTGATTCTGGAGATAAGAATAAGCTTTTATCTGTAGATCAATGGGGAGATATGCCTTGGAGTACTATGTTTTTTGCTTTTGCGAATTGTGAGAATGTTCAAATTTTAGCCACAGATTCTCCTAATTTACTTAATGTAACTTCATTATATGGTATGTTTAGAAATGCTGATAGTGTCAATACAGATATAAGCGAATGGGAGACTAGTTTCGTTACTAATATGGGGCAAATGTTTTTTGACGCGGATAGCTTTAATCAAGATATAAGTAAATGGAACACTAGCAGGGTTACTAATATGAGTTTTATGTTCTTTGCAGCGGACTCTTTCAATCAAAACATAAATGAGTGGGATACTAGTAGTCTTATCAATCTAGAATATGCATTTTTCAATGCGATTTCATTCAATCAAAATCTATCCTCCTTTGATATTTCTAAGGTGATAAACTTATCGGGTGTATTTTCTGATTCAGGTTTGAGCTCATCAAATTATGATAGTACCCTAATCGGGTGGGCGGAACAGGATGATTTAATACAGAATATTACTTTAGACGCAGATAACATAGCATACTGTGGAGGAGCTGACGCACGTCAACAATTAATAGATACTTATCATTGGATTATAAATGATGCTGGCCTAGGCTGTGAAGCGCTAGAGGTGCCTTTTGATAATAATAGTGGAAAGGGAATAATAACAAATACGCCTATGTTATCCCCAAATCCTGTGATAGCTGAAACAATATTAAGTTTTGAAAAACCGGTTCAATTAACTGAGATAAATGTATTTGATGTTTCTGGAAGATTGGTACATTCATATAGTGGATCAGCCGTATCTGATGATGGGGAGTACTTATTAAACGTAGAAGAACTTCCTTCAGGAACTTACTTTATCAGGTCACTAGACGCTCAAGGAATGCTGTACCAAAAACAGATGGTAATTATGAAATAGAAAATAATATAGATTTTTTAAAACAAAAAAGCGACCAGTAATGGTCGCTTTTTTGTTTTTATAAGCAAAGAATTAAATTACTCTTGCATTGTATGATATACATTCTGTACATCATCATCTTCTTCAATTTTCTCTAAAAGTTTTTCAACATCAGCAGCTTCTTCTTCAGAAAGTGCTTTGGTTACTTGCGGAATACGCTCAAAGCCAGATGATAGAATTTCTATTTCTCTATTCTCTAATTCTTTTTGAATAGCACCAAAGCTTTCAAAAGGAGCATAAATTAGGATGCCATCGTCATCAACAAAAACCTCTTCTGCGCCAAAATCAATAAGCTCCAATTCTAATTCTTCAGGGTCAATCCCTTCAGCAGGAATCCTGAAATTACAAGTATGGTCAAACATAAACTCTACCGAACCTGAAGTACCCAAATTACCATTACATTTATTAAAATAACTTCTAACATTTGCAACGGTACGGGTATTGTTATCTGTAGCAGTTTCTACAAGTATAGCAATGCCATGCGGAGCGTAACCTTCAAAAAGTACTTCTTTATAGTCGCCCAGACTTTTATCTGAGGCTCTTTTAATAGCGCGCTCAATATTGTCTTTAGGCATGTTAACGGCCTTACCATTTTGAATTACGGCTCGCAGTCTAGAGTTGGAATCCGGATCCGGTCCTCCTTCTTTTACTGCCATAACAATGTCCTTACCAATTCGCGTAAAGGCTTTTGACATTGCCGACCATCGCTTCATTTTACGTGCTTTCCTGAATTCAAAAGCTCTTCCCATAATCTATGTGTAATATATTTGTTGAAGGTAGTAAATTTAATAAAAATGACAACTGTTACAAGGAATTGAACTTCATCAATTCAAAAGAACTTTACTTAGTATCGTTTTTGAACCAATGAAGGAGAACCCTTTATCAACTTTTTATTCACTATCTATAATCTCTTCTATGCTTTGTGCCAGCTTAAAATCTTTTTCAGTAATGCCCTCTGCATCGTGGGTGTTAAGTCTAATATGTAAAGAATTGTAGACGTTGCTCCAATCTGGGTGATGGCTTTGAGCTTCACATTCAAAAGCAATGCGGGTCATAACAGAGAATGTGTCTTTAAAATCTTTGAATTCAAAAGAAGTCTCAATGGCACCATCAACATATTCCCAACCACTTAATTTGGTAAGTTGGCTTTCTATTTCTTGTTCCGATAGTTTTTTCATAGGATTCTGAATTTTTTTTGTTCATAACTAGTAAGCTCTCATAAATTACGCAATTCAAATTCTTTGAGTAGTGAAAGGAGCCTAATTTAAGATTAACGTATTACATGATGTTCAATAATATCTTGATATCCGTATTGTAAATTTTTTGGCAATTTATTGTCTTTCGGTAGAACGGCAAGATATCTCTCGTCGTTAGTTGTAAATATCCGTTTGTAAATAGGACTAAATTCTCCAATGCGTTCTACTACTTCTTTTATGAAATCTTCATGGTGCACAAGATCTTTGCTACCCAAATGAAAGATTCCTGTCTTGTCTCTGTTAATGAGATAGTGGATTTGTTGGGTTAGTTTGTCATCATTGGTAACATTCAAAACCAGATTAGGAAAAACTTCAACAGGGGCATTATCCCAAATGTAATTTTTAATATCTTTTATCCGCGGAGAGCTATTTCCAAAAACCATTGGAATACGTAAGATTCCCATTTTATCTTGCGGCAGCCTAAGCAGCATATTTTCGATTTTAATCTTTAACCTTCCATAAACACTCTCGGAAAGTGTTTTGTCGTGCTCGTAAGATGGGTATTTTCTGTAGGCATCAAAGACGTTGGCAGAAGAAAGAAAGTATAGTCTACAATCGTTCTCTTTTAAATATTCAACAATATGTTGATGAGCCAATATTTGAGCTGCGAAATTACCCCTAACGGCAGAAACGATTACATTAGGCCGGACTTTTTCTAATATTTCATGTACATCATCTTCCTCCATATCGTATTTGAAGAATTGCTTATTGTCTTCAAACGACCGCCTAGCTGAATTATAGGTTCCATAAGTGTCAAAATAGTTACATAGTTCCTTATAAATAGCGTTACCTAAAAAGCCACTTCCCCCAAGTATTAAAATTTTTTTTATATCCAATCTTTAAAAAATTGAGTGTCCTGTTTTGGTTGTTAATTCTTCTAATGCAGCCATTCCTAATTTAGAGTTTCCTTTTGGGTTTAAACCAGGAGACCAGGTAGCTACACAATATACATTAGGTAGCAAAGCTACTATTCCGCCACCAACGCCACTTTTTCCGGGAAGACCAACTTCAAATGCAAACTCTCCAGCTTCGTCATAAAAACCACAAGTTAACATTAATGCATTTATACGTTTTACCTGGTTTATGTTAAGGTAACTTTTTCCTCTTTGACATTTACCGTGATTCATGAAAATATAAAAGGCATCTGTCAATTGTTTACAATTCATTTCCAATGAACATTGATGAAAATACATATCAAGTACAGATTCGACATCATTATTGAGATTACCATAGGATTTCAACAAATTGGCCGCGGCATAGTTTTTAAATCCTGTATTTTTTTCGGACAACGCTACTTTTTCATTATAGCGAATAGAGGAGTCATTTGTTAGTTCTTGAACAAAACTCAAAAATTCTTCTTTTGGATTTTTTAGGTGAGATACCAGAATATCTGCAATTACTATAGCTCCTGCATTTATAAAAGGGTTTCTAGGAATGCCATTTTCTAGTTCTAAAAGAGACAGGTGGTTGAACGGGTCGCCAGAAGGCTCAACATCAACTCTTTTCCATAATTCATCTCCTACCAAGCCAAAAGAGAAAGCAAGTGCTAGTACTTTAGAGATACTTTGAATAGAAAAGCCTTCCAATGCTTCTCCGGAACTATAGCTTTTCTGGTTTGCATCTAGAATATGAATACCAAACTTATGTAAGCTAATATTAGCTAGTTCTGGAATATACGAAGCTACAACACCTCTGTTTGTTGTTTCTTTGGAGTTCGCAACAATGTTGTCTATTATGGTTTGATAATTTACCATTATGCTTTGTAGAATGGAAGCTTTACCACCGTTGCGGGTATAGCTTTTTTACGAACTTGAATGTGTATTTTAGAACCAACTTTAGAAAAAACTTGAGGAACGTAACCTAATCCAATTCCTTTTTCTAGTGAAGGAGACATAGTTCCCGAGGTTACAATACCAATAGTTTTTCCTTGGCCGTCCACAATGTCATAACCATGTCTTGGTATGCCTCTTTCCTCTAGCTCAAAACCAATAAGTTTACGTTCTGGATCATGTGCTTTTATTTTAGCTAAGGATTCACTGTTCACAAAATCTTTAGTGAATTTTGTAATCCATCCTAAACCAGCTTCAAAGGGAGATGTAGTGTCATCAATATCGTTTCCATAAAGACAATAGCCCATTTCAAGACGTAGGGTGTCACGAGCAGCAAGGCCAATTGGTTTAATGCCGTAAGCGGCGCCAACTTCAAAAATATTGTCCCATACTTGTTGAACTTCACTGTTTTTACAATAGATTTCAAATCCACCAGAACCAGTATATCCCGTGGCAGATATGATTACATTTCCTAATCCAGCAAAATCAGCAACAACAAAATTATAAAATTTAATGCTGGATAAATCAACCGAAGTTAAGGCTTGCATTGCTTCAACAGCTTTAGGACCTTGAATAGCTAAGAGCGAGAATCCATCTGAAATATTACGCATAGTTGCGCCTATCTCTTCATTGTATTTTGATATATGCGACCAATCTTTATCAATATTGGAAGCGTTTACTACCAAAAGATAGGTTTCTTCTTTAATGCGATATACAAGAAGGTCATCAACAATACCACCTGTTTCATTAGGAAGACAGCTATATTGGGCTTTACCAATGGTTAGTTTAGAAGCATCATTGGAAGATACTTTTTGAATTAGCTCTAAGGCTTTTGGTCCTTCAATTAAAAATTCTCCCATGTGCGAAACGTCAAAAACGCCTACACCATTACGAACTGTTTCATGTTCTACATTTATACCTTCATAAGAAACAGGCATGTTATACCCTGCAAAGGGCACCATTTTAGCTCCTAAAGCTATATGGGTCTGGGTTAATGCAGTATTTTTCATCGTACTTGTATATTTAGATGTACAAAGCTATTGAAATATTTAACTATTGTATAATTGCGCTTTGTTATGTTTTACACAATCTTTGTAAATTACCCAAACTTTAAACTAATTCTATAAAACAAACATAATGGTGAGACTTCTTTATTTATTGGTGGCGTTATTGCAGGCGCCTTTGACAGGCATTGCGCAAGATGAACCGACGGATTTTCTTTCGGCTGATTTTCATAAAGGTAGGAGAGAGGCAGTGAGGGAATTGATGTCCGCTAATAGTGTGGCCGTATTTTTTGCAAATGCGGTTCGCAATCGTGCAAATGACGTAGATTATGTCTATCATCAAGACCCTAATTTTTATTACCTAACGGGCTACAACGAACCTAATGCAGTTTTGCTCATTTTTTCTGAGAACCAAGAAGTTGCTGGGGTTAGTAATGATGAAATATTATATGTGCAAGAACGGGACCCAAGAGCGGAGCAATGGAACGGAAAACGATTGGGTATAGAAGGGGTAAAGAGTAAATTGGGTTTCGCAACAGCTTTTAACGGAAGTGCGTTTAAGGATATACCAGTAAATTTTGAACAGTTTGATAAGGTGTTGTTTTTTGACTTTGAGAATGATTTTCGTGATTCAAGTGATGAGGCTGATTTGTTCGATTTAATACAAACATTTAAAACGAAAGCAAAATACCCGGCTGATTTTGATAGCTCAAAGGATAGATTCTATTCTATGATTACGTCTACGGATGTTGAGAACAGCGCAAATGTAGCGCAGGTTTTAGGACGTTATCTTAGTAGGGATGAAAAGCTGCAAGAAGATGAACTCATAAACGGTTTTGTAAATGCTGAGGACGACAAATTAAGAAGTGAAATAAAAGAGAAAGTAACATTAAAATTGGAGGCAAATAATTTGAATTCTTCTATGCTTAACGAAATTATGGCCACGCTGCGGGAAACCAAATCAGCCGAAGAAATGGTGCTTTTAAAAAAAGCTATTGAAATTTCTGCGGTAGGCCAAGTTGAGGTAATGAAAGCTATGCACCCAAATATGTCGGAAACGGAAATTCAAGGTGTACATGAATATGTGTATAAAAAGTATGGAGCAGAATATGAAGGATACCCTTCTATTGTAGGCGGAGGGAACAACGGATGTATTTTACACTATATTGAAAACAACAAACCTAAAGTAGGTGAAGAGTTGATTTTAATGGATTTAGGTGCTGAATATCATGGATACACTGCAGATGTTACAAGAACGATACCGGCAAACGGAAAGTTTTCAAAAGAACAAAAACAGATATACGATATTGTATACGATGCACAGGAAGCGGGAATTAAAGCTAGTATTCTTGGTGCTCCGTTTCAAGCTCCAGGTGAAGTGGCCAGTAAAGTAGTTACTGCAGGTCTAATGGAATTGGGAATTATAACTAAAGAGGAAGATGCGCGGATATACTTTCCGCATGGTACTTCACATTACTTAGGCCTAGATGTTCATGATAAAGGTACGTATCAGCCTTTTAAAGAGAATACGGTAATTACTGTTGAGCCCGGTATTTATATTCCTGAAGGGAGTGATTGTGATAAGAAATGGTGGGGTATTGCGGTGCGAATAGAGGATGATATTCTGATAACAAAAGAAGGACCGGTAAATTTATCGGCAATGGCACCAAGAAAAGCCGAGGAAATAGAAAAAATAATGAAGCAACCAAGTCCGTTGGATAAGTTTGAACTTCCGACATTGAAGTAATAAAAAATCCCCTAAAGAACTTCTTTAGGGGATTTTTGGTTTTACCTGTTTAAGAGATACTGTTTCAGTTCGTCATATTCTTTTATTGCAATGGATTTCTTTTCCTTGTCCATTACCTTTTTAATTTGTTCTGGAATAGCAACGGACTTGCCAATGGTCTCTTCCACAACATCTAAGAATTTTACAGGATGCGCGGTTTCTAAGAAAATACCATAAACATCAGGATGCGATTCTTGATATTTTTTGAGCCCTAAATAGCCTACAGCTCCATGCGGGTCCGCAACATATCCGCTTTCTCCGTATATTTTTTTCATGGTCTCTCTAGTTTCGGCATCTGAAAAGGAATACGAAGAAAGGTTTTCTTTTAGTGCCTCAAAATTGTCCTGGTACAAATGTCTGATCCGTATAAAGTTACTTGGATCACCCACATCCATAGCATTTGAAATGGTTGCTGTAGATGGTTTTGGCTTATACTCCTCAGTCTTCATAAACTCGGGTACGGTGTCGTTTACGTTGGTAGAAGCTATAAAATGCTTTACAGGCATGCCTAAACGCTGTGCTACCATTCCGGCACAAACGTTTCCAAAGTTTCCGCTTGGAATTGAGAAAACGATTTCTTTTCCTTTTGATTTCGCTTGTTTATAGGCGAATAGAAAATAGAATAATTGTGGTAACCAACGCGCCACGTTAATGGAGTTGGCCGAAGTTAATTGCATTTTTTCCAGAAGGGTTTCATCTAAAAATGCAGTTTTTACCATTTTTTGACAGTCGTCAAAAGTACCGTCAACTTTAAGAGCGGTTATATTCTGACCTAAAGTGGTTAATTGTCTTTCTTGAATATCGCTAACTTTACCGTTAGGATATAGAATCACTACACGAACACCTTCTACATCTAAAAATCCATTGGCAACTGCCCCTCCGGTATCTCCAGAAGTGGCAACTAGTACGGTTACATCTTGTTTTTCTCCTTCTGAAAAGTAACCCAAACAGTTGGCCATAAAACGGGCACCTACATCTTTAAAAGCCATAGTTGGCCCATGAAAAAGTTCTAAAGTAGCCACATTTTCTTCGATTTCTACAACAGGAAACTCAAAGTCAAGTACTTTGGCAATGATTTCACGAAGCCTTTCATTCGGTATTTCTTTGGATACGAATTGATGAATTGCGTTAAAGGCAATCTCATGGTCCGTTAAATCTTCAATATTTTCAAAAAAACGCTTAGGCAACGGTTCTATTTTCTCAGGGAAATAAAGACCTTTGTCAGGCGCAATACCTTTAATAACGGCATCTTTAAATGAAACTTCAGGGGCTTTTTTGTTTAGACTGTAAAAATTCATTACTGTATGGTCTTAATTCCTTCACTATTAATTTTAGATACATGAACATCATAATCAATACCGATGTTTTTGTATACTTCTTTCATTGCTGCGGCAACTTCATTTGCGGTATCTATCCCTTTGCTGAACGCAAATATAGATGGACCCGAGCCTGAGATACCACAACCTAAGGCACCAGCCTTTAGGGCTTCACTTTTTACTTGATCAAAACCAGGTATAAGTATGGAACGTATAGGTTCTACAATGTGATCTTCCAATGAACGGCCTATGAGGTCATAATCTTCAGTAAACAGACCAGCTATGAGTCCGCCAACATTGCCCCATTGTTTAATACCGTCCGCCAAGGTAATATTGGTTTTAAGTATCTTCCTTGAATCTGATGTTTTAACTTCTATCTGTGGATGAATTACAGTTGCGTGTAATTCTATTGGCGTATGAATTGGAATAATATCCAGTGGGTCATAACTACGTACTAATGTAAAACCACCAAATAGGGCAGGAGCTACATTATCTGCATGAGCTACTCCGCTTGCCAGTTTTTCTCCTTCCATAGAAAATTTAACGAGCTCAAGCGTGGTAAACGGTCTGTCTAAAAGTTCATTCATGGCCCAAACGGCACCAGTAGAACTTGCGGCACTGCTTCCAATTCCGCTACCGGCTTTAATCTTTTTGTAGATTTCTATTTCAAATCCACCTGTGTAATCGCTTTTTTCTAAAAGAGCCAAACCTGCTACGCCTGCAACATTTTGAAGCGTTTCCATAGGTAAATCTTGACCTTCAAGTTTGGTGATTCGGATACCTTTTTCTTGGGTTTTCCTAACAACCATTGTATCGCCTACATTATCAAGGGCGACACCTAGGACGTCAAATCCACACGAAACATTTGCTATAGTGGCAGGGCAAAAAACTTTGATTTCCTTCATGATTAGAAATTTCCGATTCTGATGATGTCGGCAAAAATACCTGATGCTGTAACATCTGCACCTGCACCTGCTCCTTTTATGATCATAGGTTGGTTAGGATAACGCTCTGTGTAGAACAACACGATATTATCACTGCCTTCTAAGTTGTAAAAATCATGACCTTTTGGTATAGCTTGTAAACCTACGCTTGCTTTTCCGTCCTCAAACTGGGCAACATATTTTAGCTTGCTGTTGGCATTATTAGCTTCTTTATACATGGCCTGAAAATCATCTTCATGCTTTATGAGCGTAGCAAAAAAGTCTTCGTTATTATCCGTATCCAAACTTTCTTGTGGTAAGAAAGATTTGTTAGCAATATCTGTAATCTCTAATTGATTCCCACTTTCTCTAGCTAAAATCAATATTTTTCGCATTACATCAACACCACTTAAATCAATCTTAGGGTCTGGTTCTGTATAGCCTTCTTGTTGGGCTTGTTTTACAATATCATGAAAAGTAGTTTTATCATTAAAATTGTTAAATACAAAGTTCAAACTTCCAGAAAGTACCGCTTGAATTTTAAGAATTTTATCACCAGAAGCAATTAAATGCTTTAATGTATCAATAATTGGTAATCCTGCACCCACATTAGTTTCGAATAAAAATGGAGCATTGTAAGTTCTAGCAAGCGATTTTAATTCTTGGTAATTTTCGTAGGCGGAAGAACATGCAATTTTATTACAAGTAACTACAGAAATACTATTTCCTAGATAGGTATTGTATGTTTTTGAAACCTCTTCACTAGCCGTATTATCAACAAAAATACTGTTACGGTAATTGAGTTCATTCACCTTTTTCATGAATTCCACTTTATCGGCTTTTTGACCACCGGCTAAAGCTTCTTCCCAGTTTTTAAGAGAAATTCCATTCTCTTCAAAAACCATGGTTCGCGAATTGGACATTCCTATTACGCGGATATTCAATTTTAGGTTTTCCTTTAAAAATTTCTTTTGTTGATAAACTTGATTCAAAAATTTTGAACCCACATTACCAACACCCATAACAAATAAGTTCAGCTGTTTTATGTTTTCCTCAAAAAATTCTTCATGAAGGGCATTAAGAGCCTTCTTGACATCATCTTTTTTAATGACTGCAGAAATGTTTCGCTCAGATGCTCCCTGTGCAATAACCCTTAGGTTTACATTGTTCTTCCCTAAAGTGCTGAACATTTTACCGCTCAAACCCTGATGGCTTTTCATATTGTCACCAACTAGAGCAATAATGGCCAAATCTTTTTCGGCTATTACAGGTTTTATTTTTCCACGTTCAATTTCATATTCAAAAGCGGCGTTCACAACTTCGGTAGCCTTATCAATATCATCGGCAGCAATACCTACACAGATTGAATGTTCAGAAGACGCTTGAGTAATAAGTACAACGCTTATCTCTGATTGGGAAAGTACTTCAAAAAATCGTTTTGAAGTCCCTGGGATACCTACCATTCCCGGTCCTTCCAGAGATAAAAGAGCAATATTCTCAACATGGCTTATACCGCGTACGGTCTTACCTTTTTCGTTTTTGTTCTTGGTAATTAATGTACCTGCATTTTCAGGTTCAAAAGTGTTTTTTATTACTATAGAGATACCCTTAGCCAATACCGGTTGAATGGTTGGTGGGTATAAAACCTTGGCTCCAAAATGAGAAAGCTCCATGGCTTCTTCATAAGATATGTGTGGGATTGCTTTAGCCTGTTTTACCAACTTAGGGTTAGCAGTATACATACCGCTAACATCTGTCCAAATTTCTAGGAATTCAGCATTGATCGCTGCTGCAACGATAGCCGCTGTATAGTCAGAACCTCCACGTCCTAAAGTGGTGGAGTTCCCGTTTTCAGAGGAAGCAATAAAACCTCCCATGACAATAACTTGGTGTTTGTCTTTATCAAGAAAATTTGTGCAATTAGCGTTGGTTAAATTAAAATTAACCGTGGCTTTGCCATTAACTTCATTGGTCTTGATGAGCTCTCTGCTATCTACATATCCGGCTTTCAAGCCTTCTTGTGCAAAATACTCACTAATGATATATGATGATAAAAGTTCGCCATAGCTTACAATTTTATCGGAAAGTCGAGGAGTAATTTCGCCAATTAGAAACGCACCTTCCAATAGTGTTTCCAAAGTATTGAGTTCACTTTTGACTTTACTAAGTACCTTGCTTTGAGCATTGACGTGAATAAGTGCCTTGGCAGTCTCTAAGTGTCTGTCTTCAATTTCTTTTAAAATTGATTTATACCCTTCACTTTGTTTTGAAGCCAAATGTGCCGCATTCAATAAGAGGTCTGTGACTCCACCAAAAGCTGATACCACCACAATGGTCTTATTGGTATTTGTATTGGCAACAATATTTTTTACTAATGATATGTTGGAGGCGTTGGCAACAGAAGTGCCGCCGAATTTTAAAACTTTCATGTTAGATGAAATTAACTCTTAAAAATAGATTGAATGCGAAATAACGCAATAGCGAACTGATATGTTTTTGTCTACCCCAAAGGGGTGGTGGTGCCAAACGTGTTGATTGAACCATTGGTCGTGAAGAAAAATTCAGTTGATATGTTTGCGATATGCTGATACATAGTAAAAATGAAAGCATCAAAAGTAGTACTTTTGGATTCTTAATCAAATTTTTGTTGTTAGTTATTAAGCGTTAATGTTAATTACTTACATTATTCAAATTTTTGTGAGATTTCTGCAAGGATTTATGGTTGTAAACCCTTGTTTTTAATACAGAAGTAACAATCAACAACTAAGTACATATTTAAAAACCAGATAATTCTACAATTTTATACATGAAAATTTTCTCTGCAAAGCAAATTTATGAAGCCGACAAGGCAACAATAAAAAAGAATAATATTTCTAGTAATGAATTAATGGAAGGTGCGGCCGTTCAACTTTTCAATTGGTTGCATTTAAGAATTCAAGGAGGACCGGTAAAAATTCACTTGTTCTGTGGTATTGGCAATAATGGCGGAGATGGTATTGCTTTGGCACGCCATCTACAAGAACATGGATATAATATAGCCGTGTACGTTGTAAACTATAGCAAGAAACGTTCAGATGACTTCTTAGTAAACCTAGACCGATTAAAAGATAGAAAAATTTGGCCTGAATTTCTTGAGGAAAATTCGGTTTTACCAGAAATAGGTCGTGAAGATATAGTGGTAGATGCCATTTTTGGAATAGGCTTGAATCGTGCACC
This sequence comes from Zobellia nedashkovskayae, assembly GCF_015330125.1. Classification (NCBI taxonomy): domain Bacteria; kingdom Pseudomonadati; phylum Bacteroidota; class Flavobacteriia; order Flavobacteriales; family Flavobacteriaceae; genus Zobellia; species Zobellia nedashkovskayae. The sequence continues at coordinate 2,848,261 of NZ_JADDXR010000002.1, forward strand.
CGATTCTTGGGTTGTTAACTTGTTTGAGCATATTCAAAAATCAGAAGCTTTTGTACTTTCTGTAGATATTCCATCAGGATTGTTTACGGATAAGGTTCCGAAAGATGAAAAAGCGGTAATAAAAGCAAACCATACATTAAGTTTTCAGGTTCCGAAATTGGTTTTTTTCTTACCTGAAACCGGTATTTTTACCCAACAATGGGAAGTTTTAGATATCGGTCTTGATCCTGAATTTTTAGCAAATACTGAAACGTATTATGAGTTAATAGGTAAAAATGAAATGCTTCCGGTTTATATTCCGAGAGAGAAATTTTCGCATAAAGGTACTCATGGACATGGTTTAATCGTAGGTGGTAGTTACGGGAAAATAGGGTCTGTTAATTTGGCTTCAAAGGCTTGTTTGGAAACTGGTAGCGGTTTGGTAACGGCTTACGTTCCTAAATGTGGATATATTCCTCTTCAAACCAATTTTCCAGAAGCAATGGTTTTGACCGATGCCGATGAAAAGTATATTACTAACATTGAATTTGATATTAATCCAACGGTAATAGGTATTGGTGTAGGGTTAGGAAAAGATCAGAGCACGGTAAAAGCATTAGATGAATTTTTAAGTAAAAATAAAAAGCCCCTAGTAATTGATGCAGATGCCCTTAATATTCTTTCAGAAAACAAAAGCTTACTTAAAAAGATTCCTGCTCAAAGTGTATTGACACCACATCCAAAAGAATTGGAACGTTTGATAGGAAAGTGGAAAGATGATTTTGATAAGCTGGACAAAGCCAAGAAATTTTCTAAACAATACGATTGCATTCTAGTAATAAAAGGGTCGCATACCATTACGATCTATGATGAAAAGGGTTATGTAAACACGACAGGTAATCCAGGGATGGGAACAGCTGGTACCGGTGATGTTTTAACTGGTATGATAACAGGATTGATTACTCAGAGCTATAGTCCATTAAATGCGGCTGTATTTGGAGTGTATTTACATGGTAGGGCAGGAGATATTGCTGTTGATAAAACAGGATACCAAGCACTCACGGCAACTAATGTTATTAATGATATTGGATCCGCTTTTATAGATTTATTCGCGCAGCCAGAAAGTAGACCTGAAGTTAATGAAAATGAAGCGCCGCCAGAATAGCCCGCTAATAAGAGATAGAAAAACGAAAACCTCAAGATTTCAAAGTCTTGAGGTTTTTTGTTTTTGGTAGAGTTATATAATACTATTTTGCTTTCACACGTCGTTTGACCCAAGTGACTGCATTATCAAATTCAATAAAGAATTTCATTGGTTTTTTATAGAAAAGTTTTTCAATCTTAAAGTTATGCATGTCTATTTCTTTTACGGAAACAATTGCTAATGCCTTAAGGTTGTCTAGTTGTCTCAAATAGGTGTAAATAGTAGGGTCTACGGCATAGGAATTTTTTCTCAGACTTATATAGCCAAAGTTTTTATCCCTAAAATGAATTTCTGAAATCCCTATTATTTGGTATACTCTCTCTAATGTAAGTGTTGCCCCTTCATCAAACAGCGAAACCATATAGTTTTCGTAAACCTGTATTTTTCCAACATCTAATTGATACTCCCTGACTATGATAGTCTTCTTTGGTCGTCTCACTTTCATTTTAAATATATTATAATGTCCTGAGACGAATGTAGATGTATCCTAATCTATTGTAAAAAATAATAGATTAAAAGCGTAAATATCGTTTATAGTGCTATTGCCAGAATAGTATTGTGTAGTGTTTCTTACGTTGAAATTTTATCATAAGAAAAAAGGGAGTCAATTTAATTGACTCCCTTTGCTAACATTTCTTACGTTAAGTTTATGATTTAGAAGATTTTTCTGCTTTTTTAATTTCAATAGTAAGTTCTTCTTTCTTCTCGTCTAGGTCCATTAGGATAGTATCTCCTTCTTCAAGTTTAGAATTTACTATCTCTTCGGCCAGAGCATCTTCAATATACTTTTGAATAGCTCTTTTTAACGGTCTGGCACCATATTGCTTGTCAAAACCTTTGTCTGCAATATAGTCTTTGGCCTTGTCAGTAAGGTTTAGTTCATATCCAATATCCTTGATTCTAGCAAACAATTTGCGAAGCTCAATATCAATGATTTTGTGTATGTCTTCTCTTTCTAACGAGTTGAAAACAATAACATCATCTATTCTATTTAAAAATTCAGGAGCAAATGCTTTCTTAAGTGCTCCTTCTATAACACCTTTCTGATGACTATCTTCTTGAGATTTCATTGCTGAAGTTCCAAAACCAACACCTTGACCGAAATCTTTCAATTTACGTGCTCCGATATTAGAAGTCATAATGATAATAGAATTTCTAAAATCTATTTTACGTCCTAGACTATCCGTAAGGAAACCATCATCTAAAACTTGCAACAGCATGTTAAATACATCTGGATGCGCTTTTTCAACTTCATCTAATAGAATAACCGAGTAAGGCTTACGTCTAACTTTTTCAGTTAATTGGCCACCTTCTTCGTAGCCTACATATCCCGGAGGTGCACCTACTAGCCTAGAAATAGCGAACTTCTCCATGTATTCACTCATATCAATACGTATTAACGCATCTTCAGAGTCAAAGAGTTGTTGTGCCAATACCTTGGCCAATTGAGTTTTACCAACACCGGTCTGACCTAAGAAAATGAACGAACCAATAGGCTTGTTCGGGTCTTTTAACCCAGCACGGTTTCTTTGAATTGCCTTCGCAACCTTCGCAACCGCTTCATCTTGACCAATAACATTGGCTTTAATAAGGTCCGGTAGTTCAGCTAATTTATTGCTTTCTGTTTGTGCTATTCTGTTTACGGGTATACCGCTCATCATAGAAACAACATCGGCAACATTGTCTTCACTAACTATTTCTTTATGTAATTTGCTGTCTTCTTCCCATTTTTCTTGCGCAGAAGCCAAATCTTTTTCAAGACGCTTCTCATCATCGCGTAATTTGGCAGCTTCTTCGTACTTCTGCTTTTTAACTACACTGTTTTTTAATTCACGAACATCTTCAAGCTTTTTCTCAAGCTCTAGAATCTGTTTAGGAACATCCATATTTACAATATGAACACGAGAACCCGCTTCATCAAGGGCATCAATAGCTTTGTCCGGTAAGAAACGGTCCGTCATATAGCGGTTGGTTAACTTAACACAAGCAATTATAGCCTCGTCTGTATAGGTTACATTATGGTGGTCTTCATATTTTGCTTTGATGTTATGAAGAATTTCAATCGTCTCATCAACGGTTGTAGGTTCTACAATAACTTTTTGGAAACGTCTTTCTAGTGCACCATCTTTCTCTATATACTGACGGTATTCATCTAGCGTAGTGGCTCCAATACATTGAATTTCGCCTCTTGCCAAGGCAGGTTTGAACATATTTGACGCGTCTAAGCTACCTGTGGCACCACCGGCACCTACAATGGTATGAATCTCATCTATAAAAAGAATAACATCATCATTCTTTTCAAGTTCGTTCATGACCGCTTTCATACGCTCTTCAAACTGGCCACGGTATTTTGTACCTGCCACTAAAGAAGCCAGGTCAAGAGTTACAACTCTTTTATTATACAAAATACGTGATACCTTCTTGTTTATGATACGTAGTGCCAAACCTTCGGCAATAGCACTTTTACCAACACCAGGTTCACCTATTAGTAAAGGATTGTTTTTCTTTCTTCTACTTAGAATCTGTGAAACACGCTCAATTTCTTTGTCTCTGCCAACTACAGGGTCAAGTTTGTCCTCCTCCGCCATAAGCGTTAGGTCACGACCAAAGTTATCAAGTACAGGGGTTTTTGATTTTTTGTTTCCTTTTTGTCCGGCTGCAGTTCCAAAGCTACCTTCTTTACCTTCGTTATCTTCGTTTTCACTAGGAAACGATTCGGAAGTTGGTGCGTCTACAATATCATCATCGCTTGTGATCATAAATTTAAACTGTTCCTTTACACCATCATAATCTACTTTCAGTTTGTGAAGTAGTTTCGTGGTGGGGTCATTTTCATTTCTCAAAATACATAATAATAAATGTGCAGTATTGATCGAGGAACTCTGAAAAAGCTTAGCTTCTAAAAACGTAGTCTTTAGGGCTCGCTCTGCCTGCCTCGTCAAATGCAGGTTCTTTTTATCTTTTTGTAAACTATTCGGGTTTGGATTGGAAGGGCTAAGAATTTCAACCTTTCGCCTAAGATGATCTAAATCGACCTCCATAGCGTCAAGAATACTAATTGCTTTGCCATTACCATCTCGCAAAAGCCCTAACATTAGATGCTCGGTACCAATGAAATCATGGCCTAACCGTAGCGCCTCCTCTTTACTATAAGCAATTACGTCTTTTACTCTCGGTGAAAAATTATCATCCATAAATTTATCCTTTCATCTATAAAATTACTAAAACTATACCAATCTAACGCAAATAGTGTACCTAATATTAGATAAAGTATCCGGAAATAATGAAAAAGGAATAGGTGTTAATGAGAACCGACAATTTTTAGTGTAAAAAAAAGTGTTGATAAATTGTTTAATAAAGAAAGCCGTATGTGCTTTAAAGGCTATCATTTTACGTATATTGGCATGTTTTTTAACTAAAGTAATTCTAGGATTTAAAAATGGCAGAAGGAGAAAAATTGATCCCGATTAACATCGAAGACGAAATGAAATCTGCTTACATCGACTATTCGATGTCAGTCATTGTGTCACGTGCATTACCTGATGTCAGGGATGGTCTAAAACCCGTTCATAGAAGGGTGTTGTACGGAATGCATGAGCTTGGAGTTCGTTCCAGTAGCTCTCATAAGAAGTCTGCACGTATTGTAGGTGAGGTTTTAGGTAAGTACCACCCTCATGGTGATACGTCCGTTTATGATTCTATGGTGCGTATGGCGCAAGAGTGGAGTTTACGCTACATGCTTGTAGATGGGCAAGGTAACTTTGGATCGGTAGATGGTGATAGCCCTGCGGCTATGCGTTATACTGAGGCAAGGATGCGAAAGATCGCCGATGACATGTTGGCGGATATAGATAAGGATACTGTAGATCATCAATTAAACTTTGATGATTCTTTGCAAGAACCTACGGTTCTTCCTACCCGTGTACCCAACTTGTTGATAAACGGAGCTTCAGGTATTGCAGTAGGTATGGCAACTAATATGCCGCCGCACAACCTTACAGAGGTAGTGAACGGAACTATTGCCTATATCGAAAACAATGATATAGAGATCGATGAGATCATAACCTATATTAAAGCACCGGATTTTCCTACAGGAGGGACTATTTATGGTTATGAAGGCGTTAAAGAGGCTTTTCATACCGGTAGAGGTAGAGTAAAAATAAGAGCCAAAGCTATTATTGAAGAGGTTCAAGGTAGGGAGTGTATAGTCGTTACCGAGATTCCATATCAGGTCAATAAGGCAGATATGATCAAGAAAACTGCCGATCTTGTCAACGAAAAGAAAATAGAAGGTATATCGACTATCCGGGATGAATCGGATAGAAACGGGATGCGTATCGTTTATATTTTGAAAAGAGATGCTATTCCAAACATCGTTCTTAATACCTTATATAAGTATACGGCATTACAAAACTCTTTTAGTGTTAATAACATTGCGTTGGTAAATGGCCGTCCAAGGTTGTTGAACGTAAAAGAGATGATTCACTATTTTGTGGAACACCGTCACGAAGTAGTTGTAAGACGTACAGAGTTTGAACTTAAGAAAGCTGAGGCTCGTGCCCATATTTTAGAAGGTTTAATTATTGCTTCTGATAATATAGATGAAGTAATTGCTATCATAAGAGCATCATCTAATGCAGATGAAGCTAGAGAAAACTTGATGGAGCGCTTTAAGCTTACCGAGATTCAAGCAAAAGCGATAGTTGAAATGAGACTTCGTCAGTTAACGGGTCTTGAACAAGACAAATTACGTGCTGAATACGATGAGGTTATTTTGACTATAGCAGACCTTAAAGACATCTTGGCTAGAAAAGAGCGAAGAATGGATATTATTAAGGAAGAGCTCATAGAAATTAGAGAAAAATATGGTGATGAGCGTCGTTCTGTAATTAATTTGGCCGGAGGGGATTTAAGTATCGAAGATATGATTCCTGATGAGCAAGTAGTGATTACTATTTCTCATGCCGGATATATTAAAAGAACACCAGTTTCTGAATATAAAACACAAAACAGAGGTGGTGTTGGTCAAAAAGCATCATCCACAAGAAATGAAGATTTCTTAGAATATTTGTTCATAGGAACTAACCACCAGTACATGCTCTTCTTTACACAAAAAGGAAAATGTTTCTGGATGCGTGTTTACGAAATACCGGAAGGTAGTAGAACTTCAAAAGGTAGGGCAATTCAAAACCTTATTAACATTGAGCAAGATGATAACGTTAAGGCGTTTATCTGTACTCAAGATCTTAAGGATGAGGAATACGTAAACAGTCACTACGTTATTATGGCTACCAAAAAAGGTGTGGTCAAGAAAACAAGCTTGGAGCAATATTCACGTCCTAGACAAAATGGTATAAATGCCATTGGTATTCGCGAAGATGATGAGTTGCTAGAAGCAAAATTGACTACTGGTGCAAGCCAAATATTCTTAGGCTTGAAATCTGGTAAGGCCATACGTTTTGAAGAAAGTAAGACACGACCAATGGGTAGAAATGCCTCTGGTGTGCGTGGTATTACTTTAGCCGATGATAACGATGAAGTTATTGGTATGGTGTCCGTTCATGATATGGAAGAAAACCTTCTTGTTGTTTCTGAAAATGGATATGGTAAACGATCTAATATAGATGATTACCGTATTACCAACAGAGGTGGTAAGGGAGTTAAAACTATTTCTATTACTGAAAAAACAGGTGGACTTGTTGCTTTAAAAAATGTTTCAGACTCAGATGACTTGATGATTATCAATAAATCAGGTATCGCAATTCGTATGAGTGTTGAAGATCTTCGTGTTATGGGAAGAGCTACTCAAGGGGTACGTTTGATCAACCTTAAGGGTAATGATTCTATTGCAGCTGTGGCCAAGGTTATGAAGGATGAAGATGAATTGGAAGAGGCTGATCTGTTAGATATAGACGTGGATGCCGAAGAAGGTGGCACGGCTCTTGATAATGATGAGGCAGAAGGAACAGAAGAAGAATAAATTTGAACCATAATTATAACACTAATATTTAATTAATTTGAAAATGAAACGTAGATTTTTATTAGTCGCGAGCCTTTGTTTTTGCATGGTAGGATTCGCACAGAAGAACGAAATAAAAGCAGCCGAAAAGGCTATGAAAGCCGGCGATGCCGCATCAGCTAGTAGTGCACTTGAAGCTGTTTCTGGTTCTATATCAGGAGCAGATCCAAAGTTACAGGCACAGTATTACTTCGTAAGTGGTAAAGCTTATGCCGATTTAGCAAAAAAAGGAGATGCAACTGCTTTTCAAAAAGCTGCAGATGCTTATCAAAAAGTAATTGCAGTTGAGGAAGCAAGCGGAAAGAAAAAGTATTCTGCTGAAACTCAACAGCACATGTCTGCTTTAAGTGCCGATTTAGTAAACTCTGCAGTAGAGGATAACGGTAACAAAAAGTTTAAAGAAGCTGCTGAGAAGTTATACACAAGCTATAAAATTAGCCCAAAAGATACTTCTTACCTTTATTATGCAGCTAGTAGCGCTGTAAATGGTGGTCATTATGAGGAAGCATTGACTTATTATAACGAACTTCAAGAAATTGGTTATGACGGTAGTGGTGTGATTTATAAGGCTACTAACGTAGAGACTGGTACGGAAGAAGAGATGGATAAGACTCAGAGAGACTTAATGGTTAAGTCAGGAACTTATAAAGATCCTAAAGATGAGAAATCTCCATCTAAAAAGGCTGAAATCGTTAAGAATACAGCTTTAATTTATACTCAATTAGGTCAGGATGATAAAGCTTTAGAAGCTTATAAAGCTGCAAGAGCTAACGATCCTAAAGATGTTAATTTAATCTTGAACGAAGCCAATTTGTACTACAAAATGGGCGATAAAGACCAGTTTAAAGTTTTAATGGCAGAGGCTGCATCTGTTGCACCGGATAATCCAGATTTGCATTACAACATTGGAGTGATCAACATGGAGCAAGGTAACTTGGAAGATGCTAGAGCATCATATAAGAAAGCTTTAGAAATCAATCCTGGATATACTAACGCACAATTAAACCTTTCTACAACTTACGTAAACGAGGGTAATGGTCTTATTGACGAGATGAACTCTTTGGGTAACTCTAAAAAAGATATTGCTCGTTACGATGAGTTAAAAGAAAAGAAAGATAACCTTTTTAAAGAAGGAGCAACTGTATTGGAAGATGCGTTGAAATTGAATCCTGATAACCAAGGCATCTTAACTCAATTAAAAAATATCTATGGCGCAATGGGCGACAATGATAACTTTTTAAGAGTAAAAAAGTTGTTAGGCGAGTAATTTGTCGATAACACAATCATAAAAAAATCCCCTAGGAATTTCCTAGGGGATTTTTTATTTGCTTTAGTTTCTATTGGCTAAACGATTTGTTTTATGACCCTTAGCTTGTGCGTATAGTTGCCTATTTCAGTATTGAATATGCCAGTATGGTCTATACGGTCTATTCGTACTTTTCCGTCTACATGAATTATGTAGTTGTTTTCCATTATGATACCTACGTGGTAAATATCGCCTTCATTGTTATCGAAAAAAGCTAAATCTCCTGCTTCAGTTTCTTCAATAAAACTCAATGCATGACCTTGTCCAGATTGTTCTGCGGCTTTTCTTAACAAACGATATCCGTTTATCTTATATACCATTTGGGTAAAGCCTGCGGCATCAATACCAAAAGGAGTCTTTCCTCCCCATAAATAGGGCGCGTTTAGGTATAGTAGGGCAGTTTGTATAAGTTCTGTTTTGTCTTTTTTGTTACCGTTGGTCTTCCCATCAAAAGTGTGCGAAAGCACAGCACAGTTACAGGTAGAGGATCCAAGGATAACGGGTAAAAGTATAGAATTTTCAGTTTCCACGAAAGAAATGAGGTCTGAGGTGTAGCCTATATCAGTAGAAGATTCAATAGAATTATAAGCTTCTTCCGATATTAAATTCATTTGGTGATTGCTCACCCATCCTTCAAACTTATCAAAAGCAACGCGAATACGACTCCAAGCCTTCCTGCGCTCTAAGACTTTAAAGTGTTCGCCGTATACCAGTTGTGAGACCATTTCTGAAGTCTCATCGGCATTTACGCGAACGGAAACTATACTTAAGGGACAAATTCCGTATTGCATATGGTTGGTTAAATGAAGGTATTCTTTATCGTTCTACAATTATTGCAGAAGCGCCACCTCCGCCATTACATATTGCGGCAGCACCTATCTTAGCGTTATTTTGTTCCAAAACATTAAGCAGCGTAATAAGAATACGTGCACCTGAACAACCCAAAGGATGCCCTAATGAAACGGCACCGCCGTGTACATTTACATTGGTGTCCGATAATCCTAGTAGTTTCATATTGGCTAACCCAACTACTGAAAAAGCCTCGTTGAATTCAAAAAAGTCTATATCGTCTATTGAAATACCAGCCTTAGCAATAGCTTTGGGAAGTGCTTTAGCAGGTGCAGTGGTAAACCACTTTGGCTTTTGTGCTGCATCAGCGTAACCTCTTATGGTTGCTAAAGGTTTTAAACCTAGTTCCTCTGCTTTTTCCGCACTCATCAATACTAGTGCAGCTGCACCATCATTAATAGTAGATGCGTTTGCTGCGGTAACCGTACCGTCTTTTGAAAATGCTGGGCGTAATGCTGGAATTTTATCCATTCTTACGTTTTTAAACTCCTCGTCTTCAGAAACAATGATTGGTTCTCCACGGCGTTGAGGTACTTCTACAGGAGAAACCTCATTAGTGAATTTTCCGCTTTTCCACGCTTCCGCAGACCGGTTATAGGATTGAATTGCAAAATTATCTTGGTCCTCACGGCTAAAATTGTACTCTGCAGCACATGCATCAGCACAGACACCCATTGCTTCTTGGTCGTAAACGTCTACAAGACCATCTTTTTGCATGCCATCTTCCAATGTAGCAGGACCAAATTTTTGACCGGTTCTCATATGAACGTAATGAGGAATAAGACTCATATTTTCCATCCCACCTGCAACTGCAACTGAAATATCTCCTAAAGCTATTGCTTGAGCTGCTTGCATAACTGCTTTCATACCCGAAGCGCAAACTTTATTTATAGTAGTACATGGCACGCTGTCCGGTATTCCGGCAAAAATAGCTGCTTGTCTGGCTGGTGCCTGGCCTGTTCCGGCCTGAACCACGTTGCCCATGATGACTTCGTCAACTAATTTGGGGTCAAGATTTATTTTGGCAAGTGCCGCTTTTATGGCTGTAGCTCCAAGTTTTGGTGCTGGAATTGTGGATAAAGCTCCCATAAAGCTCCCAATAGGGGTTCTTGTGGCAGATACTATAACTACATTTTTCATATTAAAGCATGAGTTTCTCGTCTTGCAAAACTAAGAAATTAATAGGCAATACATTTCGTTGTTTCTAGAAAAGCCTGTCGGAAGTTTATAATTTTCTATTTTTGACTCAGATACCAAGCCCATGCGCAATATTCTGGATAAAGTTTTTAAAAACCAATCGCTTCTATATAAGTATTTTTTATACTTGGTATCGGTTGCCTGTATTGTTTTCTTTTTTCCAAAAGGAGGAAAATTTAAATATGAATTTCAAAAAGGGAAACCTTGGCAATACGAAAATTTGTATGCCCCCTTTGATTTTTCGATTCAGAAGGACAATGAAGATATTTCGAAAGAAAAGGCCGAATTTCTTAATAATCAAATAGATTATTACCGGTTGGATCCTTCTGTACAGGATGCGGTTAGCAAGGAGTATGAAAAGAAATTTTATGAGGTATTTACAGGCGAAAGATTTAGTGCAAGTGCCTTGGAAGCTTTGGATTCTGCAGGAAAAGATATTCTTAAGAAATTATACAAAAACGGAATTCTAGCCCAGTCAAATAAGCGAAGGCTTAAAGACCAACTCTATCTTGTGAGAGATAATCAGGCGGAAACTGTTCAGTTAAGTAGTCTTATTCAAATTAGAAATTTAAGAGAGGGACTTCAGAAAATACTTGAAGAAAAAGATTTGGTCACCTACGTGCGTGAATACCAAGATCTCTTTCTTGATATTGTTAAGCCTAATATCATTTATGATAAAAATTTATCTGAAAGAGCCTTAAACGAAGCGCTATCAGGTATATCGCATACAAGGGGGGCAGTAGATGAGGGAAAACTTATAATAGCAAAAGGGGAGGTCGTTGAGGCGGAGAACCTAACTATTTTAAACTCGTTAAAAGCAGAGTTTGAGTCTGAACTTTGGACAGCCAAAAACTATTACTTTATACTTTTTGGGTATACTGTTCTTGTAGCATTGGTGCTTATGATGCTCTTTCTTTTTCTTAAGAAATATAGAAAAGATGATTTTGAGAACAATACCAAGGTTACATTTATTTTCTTTAATATTCTTTTTATGGTGTTCGTCACCACCATGGTGGTTAAATATGACGAAGCCTTTGTATTTGTAGTGCCCATATGTATTTTACCCTTGGTACTCAAAACATTTTTTGATGCAAGGTTAGGCCTTTTTGTTCATGTGCTAACCGTGCTTATATTGGGTTTTGTAGTGCCTAACAGTTTCGAATACATCTTTCTACAGATAATAGTTGGTATTGTCACCATATTAACGGTCTCTGAATTATATAAAAGGGCAAACCTTTTTATATCTGTCGGTCAGATTACGCTGATTTATGTGGTGGGATATTTAGCGTTCCATATTATACATGAAGGCAATTTAGATAATATACAATGGTTTACTTTGGGACTATTCTTATTAAACGGAATGATCACACTCTTTGTTCAACCATTGATCTATGTGTACGAGAAGGTCTTTGGGCTGGTTTCTGATGTTTCTCTATTGGAATTGTCTGATACTAACTCCAAACTGTTAAAAGAGCTCTCTAACAAGGCGCCAGGCACTTTTCATCATTCATTGCAGGTTGCTAACCTTGCGGAAGCAGCAGCCAATGAAATAGGGGCTAATGCTATGTTGGTTAGGGTAGGGGCATTATATCATGATATTGGTAAAATGAACCACCCAACTTATTTTACAGAGAACCAAATAACAAATGTGAACCCGCATGATGAGTTGGCTCCAAAGGAAAGTGCTAAGATAATTATCAATCATGTTATTGATGGAATTGAACTGGCTAGGAAAAATAAACTTCCTGATCGTGTTATAGATTTTATAAGGTCTCACCATGGTACTAGTTTGGTCTATTACTTTTATAAAAAGCAGCAGGAAATAGACGAGGACGTAGATGAAGCAAATTTTAGATACCCAGGACCAATACCTTTTTCAAAAGAAACGGCGATACTAATGATGGCAGATTCCGTAGAGGCGGCTTCTAAAAGTTTAAAAAACCCAACTTCTGGCATCATTGAAGATTTTGTAGATAAAATTGTAGCGGGACAAATGAGCGCTGAACAGTTTTTAAATGCCAATATTACCTTTAAAGAGATTGAAGCGATAAAAAAGATTTTCAAACAAAAACTGATAAATATTTATCATTTACGCGTGGAATATCCTGAATAATAAGGCGGTAGAAACATTCGAAAGCCGATGCTTTATTGTTTTTTATATATCGATTTAAAATAGTTTTAAATTTCTTTAAAAAAAGAAAAGAAATAGTTGTGAAATTGAATACTAAAATATACATTTGCAACCGCAATTTTAACCACCTAACGGTGCTGAAATTAAGTTCTTTGAAGAGATTACTGGAGAGGTGCCTGAGTGGCCGAAAGGAACGGTTTGCTAAATCGTCGTAGGTGGAAACACTTACCCAGGGTTCGAATCCCTGTCTCTCCGCAATAGCTGTCAAAGCAAATTGCGAGGGCAGAAAATATTTCTCAAGTAGTGAATAAAAGAAGATAATCACATTATCGGGGTGTAGCGTAGCCCGGTTATCGCGCCGCGTTTGGGACGCGGAGGTCGCAGGTTCGAATCCTGCCACCCCGACCATTTTACTAAACCTCTTAAATCATATGATTTAAGAGGTTTTTTGTTTTACAATGGTTTTGTATGATATCATTTTAAACCACACTTTCTAGTGTGAAATGGGTGAACAAGGATATCTTTAATTATTATATAACTACAATAGTGCTATCTAATGGAATACGGATACAGATTGATTCTAAAAATTCAGTTAGAAGGTGCTAGTGTTTCTTTAATAGCTCCAACGTAAATAAATATCGATTAAAAAATAACATACTACCTCTTCACAGGGTTGTTCAATTTTCTGAAGCTTGTAATATCTTTTATCTTAAAAAATTTAGTTATAATTCAATTTGCTTTCGACTTCCCTTCTTGTTCCAAAGAATCCAAATAGGTGTTGATAAGGTCAATACCTTCATCATGTTTGATGCTCGTACCAATTAGGGGCATAAAATAGCCAGGAATAGCAGTACCCATTCGATCACTAATTTGCGTACGCTCTACATAAATATTACTTTCTGTAAATGGGGTTTCAAAAGTAAAATAGAATTTATCTCCGAAATCTCTGTTATAAGAGCCCCCTTTTTGATGACAATGGGCACAATTTACATCAAAGTAAGCTCTTGCTCGTTCCTCCAAAGTCAAACTAGTGTCTGACCAATCAGGAAGTGTAGGAATCTGTGAAACCTCCGGAGCTTCGGCAAGCATATTATTATCCTTAAAAAATTGAAGGATATTCTGCCCATTATGATTAAAATTCATTGCTCTAGCTTTTGGTCCAATAGGTACGATTTTCTCATTAAGCTCGTGGCATTGCACACACATAGTATTTGAAGGAACTACATAATCTACTATTCTTGAAACTCCTAGGTCATCAATCCAATCTACCTGAAGACCGTGTGCATCATCATCCAATACGGCATCAGTTTGATCTTCGTTCCAAAAATAATTACGAACCAACCACTCCCCATTCTTTTTAATCAATACCCTAGTTTCAATACATTTTTTTCCTAAGGAAGAATCTCTTTCGTCATTTAGGTAGTAGAAAGTCTTTGCTAGTATTGTATTATCAGGAAAATCTAATAAGTTATCTCCTTTGTACATCATTTGTGTACCGTCTGGTACGGCCACTACACGAAGTTTATATGAATAATCGGTAAAAAGAGGAGTGCTCATATCATATTCATATACATTGTCGTTTAGCTGTAAATCGGACATATTACCTTTAAACAACTTTAGCTGGGATAAGTTTGGAAGAAACTCTGGCACTGCAAAATTCTTAATTATAGGATCGCCATAAGGATTATTCCCAACCGATAGTTCATCTCCGTTAATCAACCCATCACCATCGCAGTCACCGGCCAACCATACTAAATTAGATGAGTTGAACGAAGAATACTGTACATCGTGAGAAGGGTCACATGGGTTGTTCTTGTCTGTGCCATTTAATACTTCTTGGCTATCAAAAATTCCATCACCATCTGTATCAATGTCATAATCCTCAAAATCATCTAAATAATTCGAATTACATGAATAGAGTCCAACAAGTAACATGGCTATAATAAATACCAAGGTTATTTTTAAATTATGTCTTTTCTTTATCATAATGTGTTCAACTACTCTTCAAATACGTAGGTGTACTTTATATTACTATTGTCTTTATCTATCAATTGTCTACCAGCATACTAAATACAAGCCGTTTACCCTTATCCATTTCAAAACTTAAATAATAGATTTGACCTGTACTCAATGAGGCTATAGGTATTTGATATAATCCGTTCGATACTATATCTTTTGCATTATATATGCCTACAATTCTTCCGGAGGAATCATGTAGATATATTTTAAAGACTTTGACCATATCGGTACCATTATCGATTATACGAACTTGAGCCACCTCTTTGACAGGGTTTTTCATAAGTATACCAACAATAGTCTCTTCCTCTTTTTTTTCGTCTATAACCGTAACGGTTGTAGTTTGGGTATGGCTTAGACCTTGCTCATCATTGACTGTTAAAGAGACTTCGTAGATACCTTTTTCACTAAAGACATGGCTTGGTTCCATTTCAGATGATGATGTGGAACCATCTCCAAAATCCCATAAATAACTTGTTGTTGCAACATCATCTACCTGGTTTAAAACGGTAAAAGACACCAATAATGGAGCTGTGCCATTATCAGGGCTTGCATTTATACCGCTTACTGTAGCCTGATTTTGGTTATCAACTACGGTTATAGTAAGGGTGGTTGAATTGGTAAGTTCTTCTGAATCTTGGACGGTCAATTCTACTTCATAAATACCGGCGCTTGTAAACGTATGTTTGGGATTTGCGGAGGAAGATGTAGAACCATCTTTAAAATCCCATAAGTAACTAATTACTTCTATATCATCAGTTGAGTTGTCACCGGTAAAGGTTACGTTTAATGGAACAGTTCCGTTTATTATTTCTGCACTAGCAATTGCGACCGGCGATTCATTTGAGTCAGTCAATATTTCAATGGCCGAAACTTTAGGGCTGTTTATACCACCTGTACTTGCCAATGCTGAAAAGTTTAGATTAAGTTCACCGTCAGATACAGTAACCAAAAATGTTTTTTCTACTGGTGTCTCGGAACCTACATCAGCAATAATATCATAATCATCTAAAACCAAAACATCTTCAATATTTACATCAAAAACCCGTTTTCCTATACCACCGGCAACTCCACCAGCTGCTCCCCAGTAAATTTCAGCAAAATGCAGTACTACTTGATAATTACCACTTGGAACAGGAATTTTATAATCAAGATTTAGTTTAGAATCAAAGCGCTCTGTTTGGTATAATTCAGGTATTTTGGTACTAGTGTTAGTATAACTCTGTCCGTTAAAAAAATAGTTGTCCGCGCCAAAAAGATTTCCATTGAGACTTACTTCGGGTCCACCTGCATTGATTCTTAAAGGAAAATTTAGCGCTTCTCCTTCCATAGGTTCGTAAACCACAATTTTACCATTTAAAGTTCCTGCCCAAATGGTGCCGGGAAATATTTCAGAATCACCATTACAAGTTACCCCAAGGGCATTACCACCAATTCCACCTAAAAATTCAGGTGTAAATTTTTTTAATGTACCATCGGCCATAAGCTCTACCCTACGCAAAATCCCGCGACTAGAACCAGCAAGAAGATCTCCTTTCATGGCGCCCCCAAAATTGGAGGCGGTATACTCATCAATTCCATTGGTATTTGTACCCCATGTTGTAATAGGGTCATCATCTGGCCCATCAGGATTTGAGATTCCTGGCCCGCGCCAGTCACCCTCAACACTATTTGCCGTTTGAACGGGTGGCCAGTTTGCCGGTAATGCAATATTTACATCAGCTGTAGAGCCTGGAGTAGAAGAATTCGGATCATATTTTTGCGTACGGAATACAGCCCCAACAGTTCCAAGGTTTGCGGGAGCTGTGTATAGACCGGCACCCGCGGGGTTTGCTCTTATTGGATTAGGATGACCTCCATAAAAGCTCCCAAAATTATAATTGTCTTTATTTGTAGTTATCAGTTGTAAATGATCGGTATTGTTCATGAACTCACCGTCATCAGCAGATGAGGAGGAGTCACTCCCTGGCTCATTTGCATCATAAGCGTTCGTTACCGTTGCGCTTCCCTCGTTTACAGGAATACCGCCCCAACCACCATTTGCACCGTTATCAGTAGTGTAAACAGCACCACTTTCTGTTACTACTAAATCATATGGGTTGCGATAGCCAGGAGAAAATATTTGGACTGGTCCTCCTGGAACAACAATTGCTTGGTTAAGACCATCATTGCCACCCCAAGGATCGTTTATATCCACACCGTTATAAGAGGGATTGTTAGGGTCCGTTATACCATTAACATTTGCACGGGTAGGGTCATCTAATGTTGGTAAATTGTAGATGTAATTTCTTCCATTATCATTTAGAACAGGCATTTTTTCTAAAGCGCTCAAGTTGACAGAAAGTATAGCTCCCGACAAAGCATATTCACATAAATAGCTGAAGTTGACAGATGCTGCACCGCCATTTGCATGCCCACCTTGTGCAACAATAAGATAGTCGATACCATTAATTGTGGTAAACTCAAGTCCGTTGGTCGCATGATTTTCTTCCGACCGGGGTAAACCTCTGACCAAATCTATAACATCCCATGAAATCCCATTCCATGTAAGTTGAGTAATTACACCAGAGTTGGTATCAAGATTAACATCTCCAAAACCACCATTAGAACCAGAACCCACACGATAATCGCTAGAGGTAACATATAAAATAGGATTTTTAGCAGTACCGGAAACTGCTAAACCAGTTGATTCTCTACTATTACAACTTCCTGAAGGTCCACTGCAAGTAGTTCCATCGTCATCGTGATTTGGTATACTTTTAACTCCTGTAATTGTTTCTTTTGCAATTACCTCATAATTATCTGAGGCATTCCGCTTTACGGTTAAGGCATAAATTGTTCCCGGATATTCTAATACATATAAGCGACCGTCAGGTCCAAATGTTAAAGATGTGGTTATAGGGGCTGAACCAAAACCATTAAAGTTTAGATTACTTTTCGAAAAATCTATTTGTGCCTGTAATGGACTAAAAAATAATCCAATAAAAAGACTGTAAAATAAGGCCAGAATCCATTTTTGTCTACTGACACATGCATTTTTTATAGTCAAATTCATTGTGGTTAGCAATTTTTTTAAAATTTGAAGCTATTAGTTTTACAATAACTCCAAATCAATAGAAATATAAATCTAAGGACCTTAAAAATCATAAAATATGATTGATGTCATAAAATCAAACTCACCTTAGCAATCTTGAAATGTTAACCACTAATACGTTTTTACGATTGTTAAATTATAGTAAAGGTATATGTGAATTGCATAACGGTAAGTAACCCTTGTTACAAAAGGGAATAAAAGCCAAAATCCCTCAGGGCTTGCCTGAAGGATTTTTTATTTGAGTTAGTTTCTACGTTAGAAGAAGGTTTTAAACATGTTTACCTTTCATCATTTTATTCCAATACAAATGGGGTAAGCCATATTTTTTTAGCATCCAGAGTCTCCAGTGTTCTTTTGAAGAATCTGAAATAAACATCTGTTTTAATTTTGGGTCTGGGGTGAAATTATTTTGATAATCAAATTCTGCTAAGACCATTTTACCATAATCTGTTACCAACGGACAGGAAGAATAACCATTATAGACTTTAGTTCCCATTTTGTCCTGCTTTATTAATAAATCGATATTATCAACAACAATTGGTGCCTGTTTACGAATGGCAGCTCCTGTTTTTGCTGTGGGTAAGGCTGCTACATCGCCCAATCCAAAAATATTAGAAAACTTGTTATGTTGCATGGTTTGATGATCAACATCTAACCAGCCAGCATCATTTACCAAAGGGGAATCTTTAACGAATTTTGGGGCTACAGATGGGGGAGCGGTATGTAACATGTCATAATGAATACCGTAACGGTTGCCATCTCTAGTCATTTCAACATCTTTATAATTGTATTGAAAAGATTCATCCAGTTTTAAGTCATCTTCTTCGTTGCTAGAAATTACAACGCATCCGCCTGCCGTAATTTCTTTCCCCATTTCGTACCAAGCAATTTGTTTTTCGCCATCTACGGCAACTAATTTATGATGAAACCGTAGGTTGATGTCTTTTCTATCTACCACCTCCATTAAAGTTTTGGCAATTTTTTTTACACCAAAAATTACGGTACCACCGGTAGCGAATATGATATCGGTTTTTTTGTTCACGCCACTTTTTCTAAAATGATTTTCTGCTAAGTACATTATTTTCTGTGGTGCACCACCACATTTTATGGGTGTTGTAGGTTGTGTGAACAAGGCTGTTCCCCCTGTAAAATTTTTTATAACCTCCCAAGTATGTTTGGGGTCTGTGTAGTTACTGCAAACCACTCCTTTATCTATTACCTCTCCTAAACCAGGGACTAAACTAAAATCATAGGCTAAGCCAGGGGCCACCACCAAATAATCATAGCTAATGTCTCCTTTAGACTCTGTATGTACCGTATTATTTTCTGGATCAAAACCAGTTGCTTTATCTTTTATCCAAGTAGCTTCTTTAGGGATGATGGAAGACATAGGTCTTGCTGTTTTGCTATAATCATAGGTGCCTGCACCTACCAATGTCCATGCCGGTTGATAGTAATGCGTGTCGGCTGGTTCAATAATAGCAACGTCTTTTATCTTTTTCTGCCTTAGAAGCTGTGCAGCCACCATAATTCCTGCTGAGCCTCCGCCAATAATTAACACCTGATGATGTGAACTCATTTTTATTAGTTTATTGTTAATACAGTAAACTTAATATCTAAATTTTATTAATACTGTAACATTTGTTACGTATAATTGTGTTAAAGTTGATTTAGATGTTATTTTTTTGAAGTTCCAATACCTTTTAAGGCAGATTTAAAAAGACTAATGTTCAACATGCCAAAACTTTCTTTGACATCTAAACAATATATGATCAATAGCGGATTGTGCATTTTGGAAAACAATTTCAAGTAGGTTTTATTAAATAGCCATGTTATCCAATAAAATTATTTATTAAATCACAATACCCTTAAAAAAAGTGGTTTATAGCTTTAAAAATTTAAAGGTGTATTCTAATGCCCGATTTTATTTTGAGAAAGTTCTAAATCAAGCAAAGCTTTGAAATATCCTGACAGGTTATGTATTTGATAAGTTTTTCTTAAAACTATACTTGGGGAATGACCATGAAGGGCACCGTAATATGAAACCCAATTTTCTTAATGACCGGCTCTATAAAAAGACGCTCCAAAAATGTATGTTTGTTTTGTACCATGACCAATAGGTTTACTCTTTGTTTGAGTTGAAATTCATTGACCGCATCGGTTATTGTATTGTCTGGTATATCATGAAAAAGACTCCTGTTATCCAAAAGTTCTTCAAGTTCTTTTTTATTTTTTTTCTGTGTGTTTGTAAGGTCTAAACCTGTACGAACGTGCATGATGTTAATCCTAGATTGATATTTTTCGGCAATTGTTAAAAGGACTTCTAATTTTTCTTTTTTGTACTCAATTTCAAAATCTGTGGGAAATAAAATTTCCTTCGGAGCTTCATACTCAAATTTTGGGGGTACTGCTATTACGGGGCATTTGGCTTTTTTAATTACGTGAACGGTATTGGTGCCAAAAAGTATTTCCGTAGCTCCCGTAGCACCTTTAGTACCCATAATCACTAAGTCTATATTTTCTTTTTCTATTGTATCTGTAACTTCTCCTAATAGGGTGTTGAAAGCTGTATGGACTACAAAAGTATGATTAGGGTTTTTGTATTCCTTTTCCAAACGGCTTTGTAATTGTTCTAACTGTGTTTGAGAGGTTTCACGCATTACATCGCCCAAACCAATTTGCCCAGAACTGCCTATAAGATATTCCGTTTGATATACAGGGGGAGTATAGGTATGCAAAAGAAAAAATGTACATTCTATCTCCTTAAATACCTGCAAAGCATAACGGATGGCTTCAAATGAGTTGTCTGAAAAATCAGTAGGAAGTAAAATTCGTTTCATGGCCCTTGCGTTTAATTTTAAGTATAAATCTACAGGAATAGTATTCAAAAAACTATGATTATGGTCAGTTTAAAGAGTTTAGTTTTTTTAGGGGTAGAGGTAAATAGAAGCATATAATATTGGGTTGTTCTTCGCAACCGTTATCAACTCTTTTTAGTATTCTATTCATGTAAGACTAGAAATGGAATAGTAATATGATAACTTATTTTTTCCACCTTGGGTTTAAAAAGAATCCGTTCCAAAAAATTTAGGTTCTTTGCAACCATAACAATCATGTCTACCTTTCTACTTTCTGTAAAACATTGTACGGCCGTTTCAAGTTTTTCTCCGGTTATTTTATGAAAACTATTTTCAATTTCTGAAAAATAACCGCTTAAAAATTCTTGATTTTTTGTTTGCTCCTGGGTTAGTTTTTCTCCTGCTTTTGAGAGATATAGAAAACGTATTGTGGAGTGGTTTAATGATGCCAATTCTTTTATATTTTCTAACACTTTAATATCGTAGCTTAAATAATAGTCCGTAGGAAAAACAATTTCTTTTGGTCTATGATATTCCGCATTCTGGGGTACGGCCAAAACGGGGCACTTAACCTTTGTTATTACATTACCCGTGTTGCTACCCATGGAAACGGCCTTTATGCCATTTGCACCTTTGGTTCCCATAATGATAAAATCAATGTCCTTATTTTTTACTTCCTCCTTTATATAGTCTGTAAAGAATCCATAAAAAGCCGAGGTATAAAAGGTATGTTTTGTATTCAGTGGCAGACGTTCTATTTTTTCAAGTAATTTTTGAAGTTTTTCTAAGCTTTTTTCTATTAAACTTTCCCTAAAAACTTCTTGTGATGCATACATGGCCACTTCACCGTCTGAAAATGAAGCAATAGGATTTACATGTACGATATGGAACTTACATTTTGTTTTTTTTAAAAAGGCAATACCGTATTCAATGGCGTTCCAGGCGTTGTCGGAAAAATCAGTAGGTATCAGTATGTTTTTCATTGTTTTGGTTCTATGTATGGTATTCTAAAAGTAATTGGCATTTGGTTTTCTGGCAATGATAAATATCATACGGCAACGGAAACAAGCTTTTGAAAAATGAGGGGAGAAAAGAAATTTTAATAAAGAGCCAAACAGGTTATGAGAATGGAAATATGAAATAAAACAACACTTTTTCTATTGAACTGATATATATCATTTTTTGCATGCATGCTTTAATTTAAATTACCCAAAATTCAGAAACCATGAAAGCTCTAGCAACTCTTAAAAATTTGGATTCCAACGCCAGTAAAGATGTTGTGGTGCGTAATTTGAGTCGCATATTGAACATTAGAATTATTGATGTAGATATAGAGCAAGGTGTCATTGGTTTCCTATACAATAACCAGAAGGCATTTGATCAAGTAAAAAAGGAATTGAATAGGATAGGTCATCCTATTCAAAGCCATACGAATCAATTTTCAAAAAAAGCAGCTGCTAATAGAAAGGAAAGTTTTCCAATTTATCAAGCAAGGGGAAGAAAACCCTATCCGCCAATAACTTGGCAAAGAGAAAAACCAGAAAGCTTATGAAAAGTGTAACTTTTTGTTTTTAACCCATATTTGATTTTGTTATTTTAAAATTTATAGCTCTGTAATTCATACATATTCTGGAAGTATTAAAACTGGTATTTTAGAATGAAAAGTTATCTTCTTTATAACCGGTTCGCCAATAACTTTCTCCCAAAACGTATGTTCGTAACGTATCATCGCCATTAGATCCACTGTATTTTTTGATAAATACTTTTCAATACTATGGGATATGTCTTCTTCAAATTCAGCATTATAAAAGGAATAGTCCAAAGTTGAAAAAGAATTCTTTAAAACTTCGCGATTATCATTTTGTATATCATTTAGCTCAAACTCTGCAGTTACGTGTAAAATCTGTATTTTGGCGTTCCAAATTGTAACCAATTCGGTTAGGGCAGATAGTTGTTGTTTTCTATAGGTTTGCGTATAATTGGTGGGTAGGACCAATGTTTTCAAATTTTGAAAATTGTATTCGGAGGGGACTACCAACACAGGGTAGTTTTTAATTTTCTTAAGAACTTTTACCGCATTACTTCCCATAAAAATCTCCTTGGCACCCGTTGCTCCTTGAGTGCCCATCACAACAATATCTATATCTTTAGATGATGCAGTTTCTTGAATGGCTTCCTCTAAGGTTCTTGGTTTTGAAATAGACTCAAAGCTGTGGTTTGGATTTGTATGATTCTTATGCAAATAATCCAAAATTTTCTCCAATTCTTGTGTGGAATATTCCGCTAATGAATTGTAGATGACCCCAAGACGTTCCGTGTTTTTACGGCCAAGTAAATTTAACGAATTGGGCTCATAGGCATGCAACAGGTAAAATTGACATTCTATACTGGCATACATCTTTACAGCCGTAAATATGGCATTCCATGCATTATCTGAAAAATCTGTGGGCAATAGAATTTTTTTCATAATCTTACATTTTTGGTTTTACCGCGGTAAGTTCTGCATTACCAAAAACGGTAGTTTTAAGTCTAGCCCTATATCATCAATAGTAGATTTGTATAACATATCTTCTAGAAACGAATGTCTAGCGTTTACCATTACCAATAAATTCATTTCGTTCTGAGAAATGTATTCCATTATAGCCTCAGCTTTATTCTTTACGGGCGTTCTTTCAAAATAAGGGTAGGAATTAGGTAAAGTTTCTTCTAAAAATCGCTTATTATCCAGTTGTCTATAACTTAAATCCTCAAAATCTGAAATGTAAAGACAATGTATTTCAGATTTAAATTCGGCCGCTATATCATTTAAAAGACGTAATTCCCGTCTTTTGTAAGGCAGCATATAATCTGTTGGAAACAATATTTTTTTAGGTTGTTGGTATGTATAGTTTTGTGGAATAGCCAAAACAGGACATTTCACATATTTGAATATCTGTACGGTATGACTTCCAAAAGTAATTTTCTTATCAGCCGTTTGACCTTGGGTACCCATTACAACCAAATCTATATTGGCCTGGTTGACAAAATCATTAACCGAATCAACTAAAGACTCAAAAGCGGAGACTGATTCATAAGAATGTTTTGGGTTATGAGTTTTATCCTTGACTTTTAAGATTAGTTTTTTAAGTGCTTCTTCCGTTTTGTTTTTTATGATTTTTTCGGTTGTTTTAATAGATTCTCCGCTTTTTTTAAACGGTCCGTACACTTCATCTGCATAGGCGTGAAGAAAATAAAAAGTAGTGCGTTCGCATTTGTAGAGATTCAATGCATGGTCTATTGCGTGCATTGCATTGTCTGAAAAATCAGTAGGAATTAATACAGTTCTCATGTGTTAGTTGTTTAGAAGTCCACTCTAAAGTAGTCCTGTAATAACACAAAACCTATGATTTATATCAGTCGTAGTAGTTAAACCTTACTCCAGAATTTAAAGCCGCGAGACGGAGTTTAGAAACTTAATAGTTGTACCCTTAGGTCTATGACTAATATGTTAAGGCTAAGGTTTTAAAATGAGATAAAGGAAAAAATATTATTCATGTAATACCAACAAGGGCAGCGTAGTATGGAAACTTAATTTTTCTATGGTAGAATCAAACAACAATTGTTGTAGAAAGTTAAGGTTTTTTGCTACCATGACTACCATATCTATATTTCCATTCTTAGTGAATGTATCTATAGCCGTTTTTACATTTTTATCTTTCAGATTATGAAAGCTATAAGATTTTGCGAAAAGTTCTTCTAAATAATCTTGTAAATATGTCTGGTTTATTTTTTGTGTGGGGTTGAGCTCTTTTTTAATGTTAGATACATGTATGACCTGCAGATTGGCCTTGCACATATGCAGTACTTTAGATATGGTTTCTAAAATAGCATGAGAATAAAAAATATTATAGTCTGTGGGAAAAGCTATTTCTTTGGGGCTGTTAAATTTGGCATTCTCCGGAACTACCAAAAGGTTACAGGCCACTTTGGTTATAACATCTCCCGTATTACTTCCTATTACAGATTCTTGAATGCCAGATGCACCCTTGGTTCCCATGACAATAAGATCTATTTTTTTTTCTTCTACGGTCTTCCGTAAAATACTAACTAGATTACCATAATCTTGTAGCGCAACAAAATGGTGCTCTTTATTAATGGGCAATTGTTTTATTCTTTGAAATACATCTTCTAACTTCTCCTTTATGGAAGGAGTTATTTTACTCATAGGTAACGAAAACGAGTTGCCTTTTACGCTAGATTGGCTTAAAGCACCTACATGAAGAATATAAAAATTACAAGGCACGTCCTTGAACAATTTAACTGCATAGGCAAGTGCGTTCCAAGAATTATGGGAAAAGTCTGTAGGTATGAGTATAGTTTGCATTAGTTTAAGCTACAAACCAAAGATAGAGCTGTGTCTATTTTTAAAATATGATATTTATCATGCCTCATATTTTTGAAATAAAAATGCAGCAATTCCTAATTTACATATTGAAGTGCTTTCAATTCTTTTATTTTAATATTCCGTCCCTCAATTTCAATAAGCCCCTCCTTTTTAAAACCTGATAGTGTTCTGATTAGACTTTCTGTAGCAATGCCAGCTACACTGGCCAAATCACTTCTAGAAATTTTGATAGAACCTTCAGTATTTGTGTTCATTACCTGGGCAAACTGTATGAGTGTTTGGGCCGTTTTTCTCCGAACGGAACTGTAGGCCATTTGAAATAATTGCGCTTTTATTTCGGTAATATTTTGGGACAGAAGTTCCATAAGTTGTAAGGAAATAGTATTATTTTTTTTCAAAATTTCCTGTAGATTTTGATTAGAAATAGCGGCTAGCTCAGCATCTTCAATAACGGTAGCGGATTCTTGATAGGGAATCTGACTCACAAAAGAAGTGAATCCCAAAAAATCATCGGCGTGGTATAAGGAAGTAATTAATTCTTTGCCATCTCCATCCATAGTATGACCTTTTATAAGGCCTTTTAACACAAGGTATATGGTGTCTGACCGGGAACCTTCTTTAAAAATAGTCTTTCCTATACCAAAGCTTGAAGCCTCTCCATTTTGATTGAAAAAGGCTTTTAGTTCCTCTAGGGTACGCATCTCTTCTTCGGAAGCTTCTGACTTTAAAGCTCCATCTCCAACCATACCACCTAATAGTTTAGCCTTTGCCAACCTACTTTCTACGGCACTTATCAAGTCATCTTCCTCAAAAGGTTTGGTCAAATAATCGTCAGCACCCAGATCCATTCCTTTTCTAATTTCCTTATGCTCCGTTATTGCAGATAAGAATATAAATGGAATGTGCTTGGTTCTTTCATCGGAAGACAGGTTTTTTAGAACGCCATAACCATCTACTTCTGGCATCATAATATCGCAAATAATGATATCCGGTAATTTTTCTATACCTAGCTGAATACCTATTTTTCCATTTGGAGCGGTAATTACGTTATAGTTGGAAAGCTCTAGAAGTTCTTCGGTGTTTTCCCTTAGTGCTTTATCGTCTTCAATTAATAAAATAGTCTTCATTTTCTCTAGGTTTTCTGTTCTTTGGGGATATTTACGATAAATATAGAACCCTTATCCTGCTGACTTTTAAAGATTAGGGATGCGCCTAAATTTTCTAAGTGCTGTTTGGCAATGTTTAAGCCAATACCTGTGCCTTGTGTCAATAGGGCATTTTCTGCCCTAAAATAACGATCAAAAATATGTTTTTGATCTTCTTCGGGAATACCAATGCCGTTATCCTTTACCTGCAATTCAATGGTGTTGGGATTTGTTTTTACCAGTATATCAATAGTTGAATCTTCAGGGGAATATTTTATAGCATTATGTATAAGGTTAGAAAGAACGAGCTCTAGTGTTTTTTCATCAAACTCTATAAAAACGTCATCTATATTTTCTGGGTAATGTATTTTTTGCCCGGCTTTGAGTAGCATATTAGCGTCGTACACTACCTCGTTTACCAGTTTACTTAGCGGAAATTCCTCAATATTATAATTGACTTTTCCAGATTCTAATCGTTCCACAGAAAGGAAGTCATTCAAAATAGTATCCAGATATTTTACTTTTTTGCGGATGGTGGTTACGTGTTTATCACGTTTTTCCTGCTGTTCCGTAAGTTTGTATTTGCCCAATAGTGTAATTGAGGTAAGAATACTACTTAGTGGAGTCTTGAATTCATGCGAAACTAAAGATAAAAAACGCGTTTTTAGTTCGTTCAGTTCTTTTTCATTTTCCAATGCTTCCGTTAGCTGTAGCGTACGTTTTTGAACGGTTCTTTCTAAATTTTCAGTATAGTTTTTTTGTTCTGTGATATCCAAAATCATAGCCACAAAACTCTGGTTTTGGCCAGTATTGGAAAGTTGTAGATGCACCTCTACGGGGTAAGTAGAACCATCTTTTCTCAAATGGGTAGTCTCAAATTTTATTTTTCCTGTATCGTCATTTACAAGAGGTTCAATAATTTTTACGAATTCTGATTGTTTAAGATGAGGTTTGATGTCCAAAGGTGTCATTTTTTGGAGCTCGTCCAACGAATAACCCAAATTGTGCTGTGCTGCTTTATTAACATCTTTAAAGATAAAGGATGTTGCATCAAAAGTATAAATCTCATTTAAAGATTCATTGAATATCCGTGCCCAATGACTTAATTCCTGTTCCCTCTTTTTACGCTCCGTAATATCTATGATCAAAGCCATTACAAAAACGGAGCCATCTAATTCAAACGGATTCAAACCGGCTTCTACAGGAAATTCTTCTTTGTTTTTACGAATACCGTGCAAGTCTCTACCATGGCCCATTTGTCGCTTCTCACTTTTTGAAATAAAATGGTCTACATGCTGGTCATGATGCTTGTGATACCTTTGGGGAATTAGTGTGTCTAGAGGCTTTCCTAAAAGTTCTCCTTTTTCATAGCCGAACATTTCCTCTGCAGATGAATTTGAGATAACAATAACTTGCTCTTTATTAACCACAATAATACCCTCGGAAACGCCCTCAGCAAGCAAATTGAAAATTTCACTGTTTTTTTGAAAAATGTTCATAAAATAAAGTTAAACCATTAAACTGATTTTTGTCATAGAAAAGAGTGGGCATTTCACATACTTTCATTCAGTAATCTTTAAATGTACGAAAATGTTAAATTCTAATAAGGTAGGCATTGAATTCTACCAAAATCTAGGAAAACTGTTTTATGCCATTGCCATGACAGACCGTACGGTGCATATTAAAGAACTAGACAAACTAAGGGAGATTATAAGAAAGAGTTGGTTAGCTGTTGACGATATAGAAGATAGGTACAACGCTGATGCTGCCTACCAGATAGAAACGGTGTTTGACTGGCTATTGGAAAATGATGGGGAAAGTGAACAGTGTTTTCAAGATTTTGCAAAATATTATACAGAACATTTAAAACTTTTTCCAGAACAGGTGAAAATTTTAATTGCGGATACCGCACATTCCATAGCCAAGTCATTTTCGGGAACCAACAAAGCAGAACTTATTATTCTAGCCAAATTAGCATTGCTTTTAAGGGATTGATAAGAAACTTTATTTTTTTAATCAACTGACCTAGATCATTATACGGATAAAACAAGCTATTTACTTTTGATATATTGAATCTCAGAGAAGATTCATTTTTATTAACTGAAATACAAATTTAAATTCATGTATCATGAAAAAAATTATGTTAAGTATTATGGCGATTGGGTTAACTGCACAAGTATTTGCCCAAGTACCCAAAACAGAGCAATTAAGTGAAGTAATCGTTTATGCTACCAATTATAAGTACTTGAACGATGTGAACACAATGGAAGTGGCATCAGTGCCAATTGAATTATTGGAGCGAAAGGCGGCTTCCTATGATGTAAAGGATTCTGACTTTTACCAAGATGATTATGACCTTTACAACGTAACCTTTTTTATTCCTGAAGGTAAAATCCTAGCGGCTTATGACAAGGATGGTAAACTATTGCGTACAGCAGAAAAGTTCAAAAACATTAATTTACCTACTTCGGTAAAAACTGCAATTTTAGATCGTTTTCCTGAATGGAAAACTACTAAAGATGTTTATCTAGTGAATTACAAGGATGGCCTTGGTGCTAATAAAACTTATAAAGTTAAGTTGGAAAACGGGGATAAAACTTTACGTGTGAAACTTAATGAAAAGGGAGAATTTCTTTAATAAAATTCTTTTAAAGATTAAAGCAAAGCGAACTTTAAGGTGAGCTAATTCTAAAATCATTTTTACTTTTAAAAGGTAATTAAAATTACAAGGTGGTTGATAAGGCTGTTCGGAAGACTTAATTTCGAGCAGTCTTTTTTTATCAAATAAATATGTGTAAATACTATTGGACTTGTTATCGATCTCTTGATTTAATTTATACTATAAATAGATCTTCCAAAAGATAGTTTAAATCTGCAAGCTTACTTTTTCATCGCTTATCTTATTCCTGCTTTTATATTTTGACACTCTATATCTAGAGCGGTTCTTCAATTTAAAAATTCTATAATAGTTTTCTTTCTTGTACCATGTAATTGGTCAACTTTATAATGGTAACATGTGGAATATTACCATTAGAATATCATTTTTTTTATCTCTATGATTTAAATCATGCTTTTGAATCTTCTTCTTCAATAATTTTGTTATATGTAATTGTTTAACTTAAAATTTTAGAATTATGTCACTAGTAAAATTTAATAGAAAACCTTGGGGAAATCTGGTAACTCCTGATTTCTTTAACAGCGATGATTTTTTTAATGGAGGTTCTTGGTTGAATAAAATTGAAGAACCCGCCATGAACGTAAAGGAAAACGATGATAATTTTGAGGTGGAACTAGCCGCACCTGGCTATGACAAGAAAGATTTTAATGTGAGTGTTGAGAATGGATGTCTGAACATTTCGGCAGAAAATTCAAACTCAAAAGAAGAGGAGGAAGATAATTATAGCCGCAAGGAGTTTAGTTATACCTCGTTTAAAAAATCGCTCCGACTACCAGAGAGCGTTTCGGACGAAGAAATTAAAGCAGCATATAAAGATGGCATTCTTAAATTTAAGTTAGCTAAAAAAGAAAGTGCTAAAAAACATGAACCTAAAACAGTAGAGATTAACTAGCAAGCACTAACCATTAGAAATGCCTTCCTATTAAAACTTAGATGCGTCCATGTAATTAAGTTAGATTTGAGGGCATTTTTTCTTTTTATGTATTAAAAACTCCACCTAAAACTCTCTTCTCATCTCCTCGGGGTCATAGGCAAGGCCGCATAAGTTCCTTATAACTTTGATAGGAACTTAGATTTATTACTTTTTTTTCAGAAATTATCTTAAGGTTGTTTTCAAGTCTATATCTAGTAATGCTAAGGTATGTTTACATGATATATGTCAGAGGTATACTGTGTATTAAACGGTAATTTGCACCTAAGTACAGATTCTTTTAATTAAATAAAAGCATTATGTTCAAGCATTTTATTTGGCTTATCTTTTTAATGGGTTTTAGCAGCGATTCAATTTTCTTGGCTACTACATTACATTATGACATTATCATGAAGGATAAGATAATTGGTAGTTTGGACACACACCAAAAAACAAAAGGAAATGTAACTACATATCAGAGTTTTACAAGCATCAAGACCAGGCTGTTAACAACAATAGAAGTAGATTATAAATATGATGTTACTTTTAGTAAAGCTATGCTCAAAAAGGCCAAGGTTAGCATTGTGGTCAATAGTAGAGAACATGCAGAAACAAGTACCTTATGGCAAAACACTCAATACCAAATTATAAAAAATAAAAAAGAAAGTACCTTACAAGACTCTATTCAATATACCACAGTATTAATGTATTTTAAGGAGCCCAAGAATATTAAAAAATGTTATTCTGAACAAGATGGTACCATGAATACTATTGTTTCTTTAGGAAATCATAAGTACAAGAAAATTAATGCCAATGGCAAAGAGAATATGTACTTCTATAAAAATGGTATTTTACATGAAGCAGATATTGATGGTGGCTTGGTAAGCTTTGCAATACGTATCCGGGACTAAACCGTTAATCCCTACTCACTTAATATCCAGAATATGACCATCGCTCTTATTATATATTTCTCGTTGGCCCTATTCTTAGTGGTAAGGTTACTGCTGTACGGTATTCGTCCAACAAAGACCTTAGGCTGGCTTTTGGCCATCTTTACAATTCCTGTTGGCGGAATGTTGTTTTACTATGTTCTTGGCCGCAACAGACGTAAAAACAAGTTTTACAGACTTAAAAAGACCGAAGAAATCACGGCATATCTTAAAACGGTAAAGGACTACTATGATGATATTGATGACGATGAAGATTTAACCATTCCTGCTCCGATAAAAAGCCACATAAAATTGGTGAAGCTTATAGCTAAAAACTCCAATTTCTTGCCTAGTCAGGGTAATGAGCTGACAGTGCTTAAAGATGGCCCGGTAACTTTTGAGGCTATTTTTGAGGCTATGGAAAGTGCTAAAAAATTTATACACATTCAATATTATATTTTTGAGGAAGGAGAATTGGCAGATAGGTTCCTTTCTATTTTACAAAAGAAAAGAAAAGAAGGTGTAGAAGTGCGTTTTTTGTATGATGGCTTGGGAAGCAATACGCTAAGCAAGACTTATATAAATCATCTAAAGAAATTGGGTATAGAGGTGTATGGCTTTTTACCCATACGATTTAAGAGGTTACTATCTTCTATTAACTACAGAAACCATAGAAAAATAGTTGTGGTTGATGGTCTTACCGCATTTACGGGCGGTATTAATGTATCGGATAAATACCTTAACGGAGATCCTGTTTTAGGAACATGGCATGATATGCATTTGCGACTTAGGGGTCCAGTAGTCAGTAGTTTACAAGCAGTATTTGCCATGGATTGGAATTTTGCCAGTGGTAAGGATGATATTCTAACCTTGGGCTATTTTTCTGCAATACCGGAAATAGGGAAATCTATTGTTCAAACGGTATCAAGCGGCCCGGATTCTGATTTTCCATCGGTACATCAACTTTATTTTTCATTGATAAATAGTGCCAAGAAATACGTATATATTGTTAACCCTTATATTATTCCAGGTGAGGCAATTATGGAAGCTTTACAAGTGGCTGCGTTGGGCGGTGTAGACGTAAGGATTTTGCTTTCTTCCAATTCCGATAGTTTTTTGGTTAAGTGGAGTGTGCAATCGTATTTTGAAAATTTTCTGGAGGCTGGTATAAAGATTTATTTGTATCCTGATGGCTTTTTACATAGTAAAGTCATGTTTTCAGATGATCAGTTAACAACCATAGGTACTGCCAATTTAGATGTCAGAAGTTTTGAGCAGAATTATGAGGTGAATATTTTAGCATACGATAAAGAACTTACCGAGCAATTGAAACATGATTTTTTAAAGGACTGTAAAATAAGCCAGCAAATGGATTATCATGAATTTAAAAAAAGGCCCAAATTAGACCGTTTAAAAGAGGGGTTTGCTAAAGTTTTTAGTCCGGTCTTGTAAAGGCTTGCTCAATTTTCAATACCTTTCAGATAGCGTACTTTATATATTAACAAGCTAGTAAAAACAAAAATGAACATAGGTCTTGTACTTTCTGGAGGAGGAATTAGGGGAGTAGCTCATATAGGTGCTATTAAAGCCTTGGAAGAATACAATATCTTTCCCACACACATAGCAGGCACAAGTGCTGGTGCCATTGTAGGTGCGCTTTATGCTAGTGGTGCCAGTTGGTCAGAAATGTTACATTTTTTCAAGACTATTCCTATTTTTCGTACTCACAACTACGCCCGTAGTAAACCTGGTTTTTTTGATACTGAAAAATACTATGATAATTTCAAGGAATTTTTCCCTGAGGATGATTTTAGCGCATTAAAAAAACCACTTTACGTAACCGCTACGGACATTATAAAAGGCACCCTAAAAGTATTTCATAAAGGGCAGGTTATTCGTCCCGTACTTGCTTCTGCTACTTTTCCGGGAATGTTCACGCCTATGAAAATAGGAGACTCTTATTATGTAGATGGTGGCGTTTTAAACAATTTCCCCATAGAGCCGCTTAAGAAGCACTGCGATAAGATTATTGGAAGCTATGTAAATGCCTTAAAAAAAATAACAATAGAAGATTTAAAACATTCTTATACAGTTGTTGAGCGAGCCTATAAACTAAAGTCTACTTCGGAATCTATGATAAAGTTTAATGAATGTGATATGATTATCTTACCCGAAGGTCTATCGGAATTTGGAACGTTTGATATGAATAGTATTGATGTCATATTTGATTTAGGTTACCTGACTACAAAGAAAATTCTTGATGAAAACGGAGGTACGTTTCCGGTTAAAATAGATTAGTTAGGTGTAGTCTAGAGGATAAAGCCAAAAACATGACAAGCGTCATATTTTTGCAGGAAGGGCAACTATATATTTGTTAAAAATGTACATGGACGCTCTTTTTCTAATATTAATTAGCAAAGTACGCTATCTCTATAATTGGGGCTTAGCATCTGGGTGTATTTTTTTAGGACTAAACTTCTACCGCAGTCCTTTCCTTTTCGTTAAATTAGTCTGTAAAGAAAGACACTTACCCTGGGTATATGGTAGAAAAACTTAAAGATAGTGAACTCTTCAAGGGTATCTTTGAATCCTCGGTAGAAGGTATCTTGGTAGTAGGTGAGCAAGGCCAAATTATCAAGGCGAACCCTTCAGTTGAAAAAATGTTCGGCTACGAACTAGGAGAGTTGGTGGGTAAAAAAGTGGAAAACCTTATTCCGCATCAATTTGAAAAATCTCATGAAAATTATAGAAAAGGTTTTGCGAAATCTCCCTCAAGTAGGGCTATGGGTAAAGGAGAAGAATTATGGGGACTTAGGAAAGATGGGGTACAAATTCCAGTAGAAATAAGTCTAAGCCCAACAGATATAAAGGATGAGCATTTTGTAGTAGCTTTTGTAATAGATATTACAGATCGATTATTATCTCAGAAAAAAGTAGCTATCAATACAGAAAAAATGAACGAGGCTCAAAGTCTAGCTCATGTTGGTAGTTGGTTCTGGAATCTGAAGACAGGTGAAAGAAATTGGTCTGATGAGTTTTATAGAATATGTGGTCTGCCACCTGGTGATGCGCAACTATCTGAAGAAACTGCTTTTAACTTTATTCATCCTGATGACCGGCAAGTGACTAAAGAATCTGTAGATTTTGCGATTGAAAATGCCACGGTTTATTCAGATAATGTAAGAATAGTAAGAGCAGATGGTACGGTAAGATATATTACAGCTCACGGTAAAACATCTTATGATGCCAGTGGTAAGCCTCTGGAATGGTTCGGAACCATACAAGATATAACAGAACAAAAAGAAATAGAACAGCGCCTAGAAGAAAATTTAGCTAAGAACAAGGCTTTGTTAAATGCATTGCCAGACATGATGTTTATTCTAGATCATGAAGGTAAGTTTCTTGATAGTTATGCCCCAGAGCCTGAAAAACTTTTTGCTTCGCCCAATGGTTTAATAGGCGGGTATATTAATGAACTGTTACCTGATCATATAGCAAAGGCTGTACGTAAGGGAATGGATAAAACTATTGAAACAGGGGAACTTCAGTTTGTTGAGTATGATTTTAATGGAGAAAACGGAAGGCAGTTTTATGAAGGTAGGATTGTGCCTTTGGGCAAAAATAAGCTTTTGACCATTATTAGGGATATCACGCAAGAGAGAGCAATAGAAGATATTTTATATGTTCGTAATCGTGCATTGGGAGCAACAGCTAGTGGCATTATTATTTGCGATACCCAAAAGCCAGATTTCCCTATTATTTATGGTAATGAAGCTTTTACCAGAATAACAGGGTATGAGAAAGTAGATTTCATGGGCAAAAATTGCCGTTTCTTACAAGATGAAGATAAGGATCAGAATGAAATTAAAATAATGTCTGTTGCCATAGAAAAAGGGGAAGCATGCCGTGTGGTATTGCGTAACTATAAAAAAGATGGTTCTTTATTTTGGAATGATATCAGTATTACGCCTATATACAATAACAAAAAGGTAATGACCCATTTTGTTGGGGTACAAAACGATGTAACTACCCACAAAATAAATGAGTTCTTTAAAATAGGACAGTCTCATGTTATGGATATGATTATTCAGCATGAACCATTAAAAAGTATAGCATTCAAGATTATAGAGATTATAGAAACGGCCATTCCAAACTGCCAAGGCTCTATACTTTTATTGGATAAAGAATCTGGAAAATTACAGAAATTGGCGGCACCCAACCTGTCCGAAAGCTATACGAAAGCTATAGATAATATGTTTGTGGGTCCAGGAAATGGATCTTCTGGAACAACCGCATATTTAAAAGAAGAGGTAATCGTTTCAGATACGTTTAATGATCCGCTGTGGGAAGGTTTTAGAGAGTTGGCGTTGGAAGACAATATTAAAGCTTGTTGGTCATTTCCTATATTTTCATCCAATAAGGCATTGTTGGGAACTTTTGCTATTTATTTTCCCGTTTCTAGAACACCTCTTGATACAGAAAAAGAAATCCTTTACAACATAACGCAGGCCATAAGTGTGGCTATTGACCAACACAATGAAGGCGTTGCTTTAAAAAACAGTAGGGAAGAATTGGCTGCTTATGCGGGAGCATTAGAGAGTAAGGTAGCTGACCGTACTGTGGAGCTAAAGGATATGGTTCAGAAATTGGTAGAGTCCAATTTAAGTCTTGAAGACCAAATCCAAATTACTAAAACAGCCGAAAATAGTTCTATTGCCAGTCAAAAGCTGTTACAGACTATTTTTAAAAATTTTCCAGGTGGTTTTGTTAGTGTGGTTAATTTAGACCTTAGAATTTTATTTCATGAAGGAGAGGATTTAGATATGCTTGGTTTTAGAGAGAATATTAATGTTGGTGATACTCTTGATGATTTAAAACATGTAGATATTGACTTGCGTAAAAAAATTAAGGAAAAGCTACTAAAAACGTTAGACGGAAAACATTGTTCTTTTGAATTAATAATACAAGACAATTCCTATTTAGTTAACACAACACCTTTGTTCAATGAAGAGCAAGAAGTAAAGCAGGCATTAATCGTATATAATAATATCTCCGATCAGAAAAGGGTAGAAGTTGAGATTAGGAATACATTAGAAAAAGAAAAAGAGCTAAATGAATTGAAATCTCGCTTTATTTCAATGGCCTCGCATGAGTTTAGGACGCCATTAAGTACCATACTTTCTGCCACAAATCTTATTGAAAGGCAGAATGAAGCTGGGCAGGAAGAAAAAAGAGAAAAATATATAAGTAAGATTAAAACCAGTGTTAAAAACTTAGTGGGAATTTTGAATGACTTTCTATCATTGAGTAAGTTGGAAGAAGGAAAAGTAATATCACAACCTACTTTATTTGATTTGATTGAGTTTTTAGAATCTTTGGTAGAAGAGATACAGGGGGTCAAAAAAGCAGGACAGGTCATTGAGATTATCAATAGTCAATCTAATATAGAAGTGCAGCTTGATCCCAAACTTTTAAGACATATTGTATATAATTTGTTGTCTAATGCCATTAAATATTCACATGAGAACACAAAAATATCTCTAAAAATCGATACGAAGACCACCAATCTTTTTATTGAAGTTACGGATCAAGGTATTGGCATACCTGCCGAAGATCAAAGCTATTTGTTTCAGCGTTTTTATAGAGCTAAAAATGCTGCTAATTATGAGGGTACAGGGTTGGGATTGAACATTGTAAGACAGTATGTTCTTTTAATGGAAGGAAACATTACCTTTAAGAGTAATCTTGACCAAGGCACAACTTTTACCATAGAACTCCCCTTAAATCTATTGAAAGATGAAAAAAATACTACTTATTGAAGACAATCTAGATGTTCGTGAAATGACCGCGGAAATTCTGGAATTAGAGAATTATGAAGTTACTACTGCGGAAAACGGTAAGATTGGTGTTGAAAAAGCAATATCATTTATGCCAGACATTATTCTTTGCGATATAATGATGCCAGAATTAGACGGTTATGGAGTTTTTGAACAATTAAGTGAGGATCAAACCACAGCTAGCATTCCGTTTATATTTCTAACCGCTAAATCTGAAAAGGCAGATTTTCGTAAGGGAATGACCATGGGAGCAGATGACTATTTGACCAAGCCTTTTGAAGCACAAGATTTAATTGAGGCTATAGAGGCTAGGCTTAAAAAGAGCTCTTTTTTACGGAAAGAATTTTCAAGAAGTGTTCAAGGCCTTAACGAATTTATAAAGGAGGCGTCAAAATATCAAAATTTAAAAGACCTTTCTGAAGATCGAGAATTGAACCGATACAAAGCAAAAGAAGAGATTTTTTATGAAGACGGTATGGCTCATAACCTGTATTTTATTCAAAGTGGAGAAGTTAAAACATACAAGCATAATGAAAATGGTAAGGAGTATGTTACGGGTATGTTCAAAGCCGGAGATTTCATAGGCCAGCTATGCGTTTTAGGTAATTCAGGCTTATATACAGAAACAGCGGTGGCACTCACCAATTGCGAGATATGCGCTATTCCTAAAGATGATTTTACACAACTTTTATTCAATAACAAAGAGGTGTCTCATAAGTTCATTGGTATGGTTTCCAATAATGTATTACATATGCAGGAGCAGCTAATGGGTATGGCTTTTGACTCGGTTCGTAAAAGAGCAGCTACAGCACTTTTAGAATTATATGATAAAGGACTTATTAAAGATGATGATATGGGCATCAGTATCTCAAGAGAAGACTTTGCAGGTTTAATAGGTACAGCTACAGAAACTGCCATACGCGTCCTTTCAAGTTTTAAGGATAAAGGATTAATTCAATTAGGAGAATCTCGTAGAATTATACTTTCGGATAAAAAGCAATTACAGCAGGTTGCAGATTTTGGGTAGTATACAGAAGTTGTTTTTGGCTATGGTTTGCGTCGTAACCTATGAAGCCAATCTAACCCTTTGCTCAAGACAAAATCTACCGCTAGTTGTTTAACACCAAAACTGGTGGTGCTTACCATTTGTGCAGGGCTCAAATGACTTTTTGTATTTTTAAAATCAAGCTTCAAATTTTCTTTTGCAATTTCTTGCTGAAGCTTTAAGATTCTTAAATCGTTATCAATTTCAGAAAATGAGCTGTATTTTTTTGTCATGGTCTGTTAAAATAATGTTCCGAAAAATTCTGCAATAAAGGTCTGTGGAGAACATTTCTAAATACATAGCTGCAAATGGCAACTAGAATATAAAAAGCACCAACAATTAAGAAGCCGGAATAGAAATTACCCATTGCCTCGTTAAGAGCAATAGATGCTCCAATAGATAGCATAAATAGCGCAAGAAATACCACAGCTCCAATGAACAAAGACTGTGTTATAGCCGTAACTATGCCCATTAGAACTTTAAAAACCTTCAGTTTATAATATTCTTCGCTAGTTTCAAGATAAGACCTCATATCTGTATCTACGTCAACGAGGTCTTTTTTTAATGATTCAAATGCCATAATGCATTATTTGTGTAGTTGTGCGTTTTGCTTTTTAAGCTCTTCCAATTTGCGTTCCAAAGTTGCAATAATATCATCTGCTTTGTAGCTCATATGGCTAATAGTCTCATCTAATTTACGTTCAAAATCTTCTTTCTTTTCGTTGGCTGTTTTAGTCAGCTCATCTTTGGCGTGGGTTACGCGGTCAGAAAGATCATGTTTGGCTTCCAAAGCTCTGTCTTTGATTTTATGTCTTGTTTCAACTCCTTTTTCAGGAGCATATAATATTCCGAAGCCTGCACCAATTGCTGCTCCTGTTAATAATGCTAGAAGTACATTTCCACTATCGTTTGCCATGATATAAATTTTTAATTAGTATTTAATCTATACAACAAATTTAGCTAAGTTAATTTTTTGACTTCATGACTTAGGTCAGTACGATTAAAAATATGTACTTGTAATTTTACCACAGAGAACGCCCCTGACCAAACTTAGCTATCTCTAAATTGTTATTAAAATGGACATGTCACAATCAGAACAAAAACAAATTTTTCTGAAACCGTATGAACAGGTTTCGGATTTGGAAAAAGCCTTAAAAACCGTCCGCCAAATAGAGTTTGATAAAATGGCCGTATCGGTAATCGGAAATGTAGGAGAAGATCATATAAATAAGAGTAAAGAATTGACAACTATAGAATACCAATTAAGACGCTTTTTTAGCGAGTTACTTGCGCCTAATACTGCTTTTGATACTTTTTATAATCCTGAGTTAGGTCGCTTATTTGTAGCAGGTTTTTTGGTTGAGACATTCCAAAATTCTGTGGGTAAAAGAGGTATAGGAGAATTATATGGAGGTCCATATGGAATACTGAGAGGGCTTGGTATAACTGAAACAGATACCATAGCTAGTATTAATAAGTTAAAGGGTAAAACGTATTTATTGGTAGCCAGAGGAAACCGTTTGGATATTCAAAAATTGAAAAATCAATTAGGAAATCAACTGGAAGATAAATTAGGTAATTAATAAATAGACTGAGCACTATAAGAAAGTAATACAGCTGATTAATGATTAGATTTTTCAGAAACAATTTAAAGAGTCAAATCGGTTTTATTTTGGAATGGCTGACCTAGGTCATAGTAATTCACCTCATATATACGCATTTTTATATCGTATTTTAATCTAAAGCACACAACATGGACACTCTTGAATATTATGAAAGTAAAAAGGAATTTAATGTATTTGTAGCAAGTACGTTTTCAGATTTAAAACACTTCAAAAAGGAGGGTGATAAGTCCTTATTTAATAATTTACTATTAAAAGACTTAACACAAGTAAAACATTACGTTACCAAAAGAATGGCAACTGCCCTAACTAAAGGAAACCTTCCAAAAGGGAAGTATGAAGTAGATGATTTTATTGACCAACTCTTTATTGTAGTGTTTGATCATTTTGAAGAGGTTAGAGGTAAAGATGATCTTCATCCTTGGTTATTTAAAAAAGCAGATGAACTTTTAGAGGACACCATTCTAAATGAAGACTTTGATGATTATTTCTTGAAAAACATTGATGATTATTCTCGTCCGGAATGGGATGAGATGGAAGAAAAATTCAGTACAGATGGCGGTGGGGATTTAGTTATGATAGATGAGCTAGATGATATTTCATATCCTAAAAATGATTACCTATTGAACCATGTTTTTATCGAAGATGATAAAAAAGAACTCATGGATAAGATAGATAAGGATTTAGATAAAGAGAGCATTAAAAGACATGTAACTATGGTCTTGCATTATTTGCCAATGCCAATGCGTACTGTGTTTGAATTAGCTACGGAATATGAATTTTCTATTAGTCAAATAGCCATGATTCGTAATCAAAGTATAGATGAGGTAAAAGTACTTTTAGATAATGCCCGTAAGAGCCTTGAAGCTAGTTTTTTCAATAGGTATGAGATAGAAAAATAAGTAGATTGGTTAACATTTTGGGGCTATAAAAGGTAAGCCTATTGTACCAGGTAACTTATAAAACAACAAATTTAAATAGTGCATTATGAAAACAAAAACGTTGAATCCAAAAACAGAATTATTATTAGGTGCCGGGTTAGACGTTCTTCATTTTGAAAGTGAGGAATGGTTGAGCAACATAGCCTTTTATAAAGACGAGACTAGATTTTTTGCTGATTTAATAGAGAAAAGAAAGACCAATGATGCTGCCCAAACAGCCTATGGTCAAATACTTGAAAATCTAGATACCGTACATAAAGAATTGTTCGATTATCTAGCCAATGACATAGAAGAACATGAAAGACTGCTGTCTCGTTTAGAACTAGGTGAAAAAGGTTTGGCAGATGCCGATTATAGAGATAAGCACCGTCAACTTAAAAAAAGGATGGAAGGTTTTACAAGTAACTTTCGTCAATTCAAAAAGATGGTTTTCGGATATGTAAAAAGTCTTTAATTTTTTAGCTTGGAGATATAAAGATTGTGGGGATTTAATCTCTTTAAGCAAATGAAGCGCAAATTATTTGCGCTATTTACTAGAACAAGCCGAGTCAAATATTGAGAAAATAAGTTCTTAAAAAAATGATCTCGGCTTGTTTATTTCTAAATCAAATTATAAAATGTTCTAAACTAATTCTATTATGCAAATCTCTATTTATAGGAAAGAAAACCAAACCGCTGACAGCATTAACAATTTCACGGATTTTTATTATGGTTTGCGTATGCATTTCTTCGCTAGCGATTTATTATATAAAGGACTATCGCCTAAGCAAATTAGCTCTGCGGTAGAAAGAGCAATGAATGTGGCAAAGTCTTCTAAAATGAATCTACGAGAGCATTTCAGGCCTGTTTTCAGTAGTATAGATAATGAAATCATTAGTGACTGTAAATTATCTCGTTTAGGATATGGTCTTGTATTAATGAATGCAGAAACCAAACTTTCAATAGTAGGTAAGTGGCAACTCAAAGTTTTAGAGAGTTTCATGGGTGGTAATAATGCACATTAGGAACAGAACTTCTGTTTTTTAATCTAGGTTGTTATAGGGTGATAAAATGGATATAATACTTTTTTTTCAATGCTTTTTTTAAATAAGTGAAAAGATGAAGTGATTTTTTTTGTAGAGATGTTTTACACTAATTCTATTGCAATATAAAGATGTCATAGTATTGATTGATTATTTTTTTATCAATATTTTAGATTAAATTGGGGGCTGG
Organism: Zobellia nedashkovskayae; assembly: GCF_015330125.1. Lineage (NCBI taxonomy): Bacteria > Pseudomonadati > Bacteroidota > Flavobacteriia > Flavobacteriales > Flavobacteriaceae > Zobellia > Zobellia nedashkovskayae. The sequence goes on from NZ_JADDXR010000002.1 coordinate 2,889,616, forward strand.
GTTCGATTAATTTTTCGGAACACGGCCCTTTTATTTAACAGAACAGTATGAAAAAAATTTTAATTATTGGATGCGGTTTAATGGCATTCTGCCAAAATACTAATGCACAAATGAATCTTGATAATAGGATTGAAGAGAAAGTAGACTCTTTAATTAGCTTAATGACTTTAGAGGAAAAGGTTGGCCAGATGAACCAGTATAATGGTTTTTGGAATGTTACAGGTCCTGTTCCAGAAGAAGGGGATGCCTCTAGTAAATTCGAGCATCTTAAAAACGGTTGGGTAGGTTCTATGTTAAACGTTACAGGTGTAGAAGAAGTTCGCAAGGTACAGAAGATTGTAGTTGAAGAATCCCGCTTAGGAATTCCTTTAATTATAGGTTTTGATGTAATTCATGGATATAGAACACAAAGCCCAATACCTTTGGCAGAATCTGCTAGTTGGGATATGGAGGCTATAAAAGCTTCTGCAGCAATGGCTGCTGATGAAGCGTCTGCAACGGGCATAAACTGGACTTTTGCCCCAATGGTAGATATATCAAGAGATGCACGATGGGGGAGAGTAATGGAAGGCGCAGGTGAAGATCCTTATTTGGGTAGTCAAATAGCCAAGGCAAGAATTACCGGGTTTCAAGGAGAAGACCTTTCTGCACCAAATACTATTGCGGCAACAGCTAAACATTTTGCTGGGTATGGCTTTTCTGAAGCGGGTAGAGATTACAATACGGTAGATGTAGGTACGTCAACTTTGTACAATACTATTTTTCCACCGTTTATGGCAGCTATAGAAGCTGATGTAAAAACATTCATGAATTCATTTAATGTAATTAACGGTATACCCGCAACCGGCAATTCTTTTTTACAAAGAGATGTTTTAAAAGGAGAATGGGACTATCAAGGTTTTGTAGTTTCTGACTGGGGTTCAATGGCTGAAATGGTCGCTCATGGGTATTCTAAAGACGGAAAAGCTGCTGCAGAAAGTGCTGCAAATGCCGGTAGTGATATGGATATGGAATCGTATTTATATGTCAAGCATTTAAAAGATTTGGTAAATGAGGGAAAAGTTTCCGTTGATAAAGTTGATGATGCCGTTCGACGAATTTTAAGGGTAAAATATGAATTAGGTCTTTTTGATGACCCTTATAAATATTGTAACGAAGAGCGAGAAAAAAATGTAATAGGAAGCGATAAAAACAAAGCGATAGCGCTTGATATGGCAAAAAAGTCTATAGTGCTTCTTAAAAATGAAAATCAATTATTGCCTTTAAAAAAGAAGGGAATGAACATTGCTGTTATTGGTCCTTTGGCAGCTGATAAGAATAGCCCGCTAGGAGGTTGGAGACTTGCCGCAGAAGATAATTCTGCAGTATCGGTCATCGAAGGTTTAAAGAAATATAAAGGCAATAAACTACATCATGAAAAAGGAGTAGAGTTTATAAAGGGTATAGAGGCATTTATATCTGAACTTGATATTAATACAACAGATAGGTCTGGTATTGCCGAGGCTGTAGAAGTAGCTAAAAATAAAGATGTAGTAATCATGGTTCTGGGTGAGCATGGTTTTCAATCAGGTGAGGGTAGAAGTAGGGCTAGTTTAGATTTACCAGGTCTGCAACAAGAATTATTGGAAGCCGTATATGCCGTAAATAAGAATATAGTTTTGGTTTTAATGAACGGAAGACCCTTGGCTATTAATTGGGCAGATGAAAATATACCTGCCATAGTAGAAGCATGGCAATTGGGTTCAACTAGTGGTGATGCTATTGCTAAAGTACTTTATGGAGATTATAACCCAAGTGGTAAATTGCCTATGACTTTTCCGAGAAATGTGGGGCAGGTACCATTGTACTATAATTATTTAAATACGGGTAGACCCACTAACCCTGGTAATGATTTGGTTTTTTGGACGCATTATTCAGATGAAGTAAACACGCCTCTATATGAATTTGGATACGGTTTAAGTTATACCTCATTTACCTATGATAATTTAAAGTTGAGCGCAGAATCACTAAGTAGAACAGGAGATTTACATGTCAGTTTTGATTTATCTAATACAGGAAAATACGAAGGCAAAGAAGTTGTTCAGCTATACATACAAGATTTATTCGCCAGTAGAGCAAGACCTGTAAAAGAATTAAAAGATTTTAAAATGGTTTCTCTAAAACCTGGCGAGACTAAAAATGTGAGCTTTACCATTTCTGCGAAGAAACTAGAATTCTACTCTGCAAATAATAAATGGGAAGCTGAGACAGGTGATTTTAAAGTTTTTATAGGAGGAAGTTCCAATACCAAACTTGAGTCGGACTTCGCATTAAAAAACTAAAATAAAAACAATAGCCTCTGATTTTTAATAACTAAAAAAGCAGAGGCTATTGTTAATTAATATTTCTAACGAGGCGAACATAATTGTATGTACGCTCACCGCCTTCACCTAAATTACCGCCTTCGTATTTGGTATCGAACCGTACGGCACCGGCACCATGAAAATCTTTTCCTTCGTTGTTGACTGCCATGCCAAAAGCAACATACCAGGCGTAAAAGTAAGGCTCGCCACTTCTAAAATGCGCAGAAGTGCTGGTCCAATAATAACCAAAATCATCAGTGCCGGCTTCATTAGAAATCGGTGTGCAATTGAATATAGGGTCAATAGCTGGACCTTTATTTTTACTGTCTTTGGCATTTGGTGAAAAAGAGTAGTCTACAATACCTTGTAATTCTTTTACATTGGGCAAACGCCAATCGGTATAGTCAGCTATGTTAGCATTTTTGGCATAAACCAAAGCATCTTTCCAATTTAGACCTTTTCCGCTATCGCCTTTTGTCCACATAAGGCCTGTAGCGTTATCAGAAATAGTTCCGTCTTTATTATCGGTAAAATTATTTGTTCCATAAACAGTACCTCTAACTGCACGCACATGCTTCAGTAGTGGGTTGCCCGTGGGTCTTTCTCCATTTTGGGGAGGTCTTCCATTTTGGGGAGGTCTTCCATTTTCAGGAGGTTCCCCTTGTCCTGGAGGAGGCTGGCGATTTGGAGGTGGACCTTTATGGTCTTTCTCCTTATCTGGCGCAGCTGCCGGGTAGGCCTTTATATGCCCTGTAGCATGGTTTACACCAAAAGCAGCATTGTAACCACCTTCTTCTGTGTGACCAACATATGTATTGCTAGACCAGTATTGTTCACTTTTATCTACCTCTTCATTGTTGACAAGGGAAAAATAATTGGTATCTAAATACGGCCATCCAGAATTAAAATTACTAATGGAGAATAATTCTTTTGCCGATGGCATTCGCCAATCGTCATAACCACCTAGCTCTAAGTTTTCGCAATACTCTTTTGCGTCTTGCCAATTAAAGCCCTCTGAAGTTGGAATTTCTTGCCACATGAGCCCTGAGTTATTATCTGTAATAGTACCATTCCCGTTTTTGGTAAAGGACATTTTTTTGCCTTTCAGATAATTAGCATCTTGACCATAAAGAGAATCACTTTCAGAGATAGCATCAAGCACATTTCCATCATTGTCATACAAAGTGTACTGTCCCGTTGCAATCTGTACATAGTTGTTAGTTTTCAGGCTATCCTTGGAAATAGTGATTTGAGATTTTTTGTTCTCCTTATTTTTACAACCAGAAACAAATGCCAATGCTGAAAACAATATGATGGACATACTTAGCAAATTTGCCGTTTTTATTGTTGCTAAATTTTTCATGATTATTTTCTAAAGTTAATTACCTCCTGGACCGCCAGTACCTGGTTCTCCTGTTGGTCCCATTTCTCCTCCAATTTGTGTAACCGTGCTACTTATTGTAAATGAATCACCTGAGTCTGTTCCTCCACTATAAGTTCCAGAGGTGTATAATCCATTAACTTCAGTGCCATTGCTTACACTTCCTCCGGTATAGATAGTATACGTTTGATCTGTTTCTAATTTTGCGTTGGAATAAATAATTGTATTTACGCTATAGGGTACTTCATAAGTAAGGGCTTCCGTACCATCTTCCGATTGTATGTTTAATAACTGATTTGCATTAACACCATCAAAAATTACTGCGTTTTGTGTGCTTTCGCTCTCTGTAGGGAATGAAGTATTTAGTGCTAACCCTAAGATTGTTCCTCCAGTTATTTTAAATGTATTATCATCACAATCAAAACTACCATCGGGCTCATCGGTACGAACTGCTATGGCAATGGTTGTACCACCTGTAATGGTAATTCCTCCGTTACTATCAATGGCATCATTAAGCGTGGCGTAAACATAAATATTTCCTCCATTAATATATATATCATCACCTGCATTAAGACCGTCATCGTATGAATTGATGTTCATTGTACCGTCATTAATGGTCAATGTTCCTTTTGCTTCTATACCTTCGCCTTCTGAAGTAGTTATTTCAAAATCACCTCCATTAATTGTTACATAGGGAGTAATGGAATCATCGGGTTCTTCCTCGTCGTCAATGTCATACGAAGCTGCAATTCCATCATCAATTGCATTAATAGTAAAGGTTCCGTCGTTGATAATAATATAGCCTTCTTCACAATCCATTGCATCGCTATCTGCTGTTAAATTAAGTGTACCTCCGTCTACAATAATGTAATCGTTGGTGTGTATGGCATCAGATGCTGCTTCTGTAACTGTGATTGTTCCACTAATTACCCTAATATAATCATCACTTGCGATACCGTGCTTGTAGTTTCCTGCAACGTTAAGTGCTCCTGAACCGCTAAAAACCAATTGCCCTTCGCTAAAAAATGTTGCTTTTGCATCTTCATCATCAGGAATATTACTGTAAGTTGATGCATCGGTCAGGCTGTTTGTACCTTCCAAAACAACAAAAATGGTTTTAGAAGATTGGATGTTGACCGCAGGACCATCAGTATTCGCGATACTTAAATCACTTAACGATAATTTGAATTTCTTATCACTGTAAATTTTTAGCATACCATCTGTTGTTGTGCCAGATACTTCGTAAGCCACTTCTGAAATAGTGGAATTAATAGTAACGTCGGCACCATCTTGTGTAATAACCACATCATCAGGAACAGGGTTTGTAATTGAAGCCGAAGCGTTAGAAAATACAATTTGTACGGTATTTTCAAAAGTTGCATTTTCTACTAAATCATCTTCATCCGCACCTGTATTATCGGTATCTCCTTCAGCCGTTCCAGAGGTGTTTGTGTTTGTTATGGTAATAGAAGTGTCATCATCAACTACTTCTTCATCTACCATTACAGTATCTTCATCATCATCGCTACATGAACTAAAAGTTAATATTGAAGCGCTAAATGCTAATGCAATAAGGAGTAAATTGATATTCTTTTTAATTATTATATTTTTCATCGTTCTTTATTTTTATAGTATAAATATTAGTAAATATTTAATTGCAATTTTGAGTTTTCAGTGAATGCCCTTTAGTTCTCTGTAAACTAGATGTTATGATATATTTCTGTTTTTATTAATTTTCGAAAATTGTGTGCTTGTATGTGTTGCATAGAATAATCATGGCTTGCATTAGCTGAGTTATTATTATTTTAAATCTCTAACCAACCGTACATAATTATTGATTCGTTGCGCATCACCTTGAGGGCCGTGGCCTTTGGGCCAATCTTTAGGGTCACCAATTTTTGGGTCACTACGCTGCGCACCTGCTCCGTGTACATCCATCCATTTACCATCCATATATCCCATGGCCCTACCAAAAGAAACATAAGATGCGTTTCTACCTTTTGCCTCAGTAGACCAGTTAGAATGTGTTGTACTAGACCAATAAAAAGGGTAGTCTTTTTGACCAGCTTCATTTATGATTTCAGAACAATTAAAAAGTGGGTCTATTGCTGCGGATTCTGAAGTGTTAGGGGAACGGGAATAATCAACGATACTTTGTAGTTCTTTTACGTTGGGCAACCGCCAATCAGAATACCCTGCAAATTCATAGTTTTCGGCATAGTTTAATGCTTCTTGCCATAAGATGCCTTTTTGGTTGTCGTTGTGCATCCACATGAGACCTGTAGCCTTATCTGAGATGGTGCCATTGCCGTTATCTTCAAAATTATTGATACCGTAATTCTTGTTCCCTCTTACATAGGTTACAAAAAACGTTTTATCACCGGGACCAAATGGCATCCTTAATCCGTAACCTTTTATACGACCATCGGCAAAATTGACGCCGAATAACAAATCTCCACCCACATACATGTTAGAACTAGCATATTGAGAGTCTATAATTCGTTCTCTTGCACTGGTGTCTCCGTAAGCGAATTTGAAATAATCGGTATCTATAAAAGGAATTAACCCTTCTAAAGATGAAGAATTATAACCGCTAGGGTCAACACCACTAAAAACTATTAAAGAAAATTGTTCTTTAATGGTAGGCAATCGCCAATCTGTATAGCCACCTAAATTGAAAGAAGCAGCACCAGCTGCTGCCTCTTTATAAGTCATTTTATCACTTGCCGTAATTCTTCCATCGCCATTTGTGTCGGGGCTCTGCTGCCACATTAAACCCGTAACTAGATCAGTTACCGTACCATCATCATTATCTTTGTATTTAGGGATGTTACCAGGGTAATTTGCATTTTGTCCATAAAAATCATCACCAATAGCTGGTGCTTTAATTTCAGTACTGTTGTCGTAGAATTTACTCTGATTTGTACCAACAATAGGGTAATCTAAATTACTCTTGTCATTATGTACAATACTATTAAGCCTTGAGTTTTTACCAGAGCTCAATAACAAAACAATGACTATGAGAACACAACAAAACCCGAATACGATTGATGTCTTTTTTTTAGGTTTTACAATCCGTTTCATAATGGATCTGTTTAATTTAAATTATGCTAAATGTGAACGTAGCATCCAAGCAGTTTTCTCATGTTCTTCCATTAAGCCAGTAACATAATCACTAATACCTTCAGCCTGCCATTTGTCTGAAATTGGTTTTATTTCTTCTCGTAGAAAAATGATAATGCTTTCGTGGTCTTCTAATAATTCTGCGAATACGCTTTGACTGTCATTGCCGCCTTTCGCCTTTTCCGTAAGATGTGTCAATTGAGAATAGTCTTTTAATGTTGCTGGTACATAATGACCCAATGCACGTATTTTTTCAGCTACGGTATCAACCACCTCTTGTTGCTCTTCATACAACGTTTCTAGATAAAGGTGTACCGAATGAAAATCGGGTCCTTCTACGTTCCAATGGAAGTTTAGAGTTTTTGAATAGAGTACAAATTCATCTGCTAATATTTTTGATAATTGATCTGCAATAGCTTGTCTATTTTCTGCTGAAATTCCAATGTTAGGTGTTTTCATTTTTGTAGATATTGATTAATATTTCTTCAAAGATATTATGATTCAAAAGCTATTAAACTGATTCAAATCATGTAGAGGATTTTTAAGAAAATTTTATAACCAAGGTAAGATGCACAGGAAAAATATAGAAGCCGAAAAACTCTGTGACACCCCTATTTTTAGACGTTTAAGAATAAAAAAATACAGATTAGCAAATAACTAAAGTTGCTAAATCTGTATTTTTTAAATATAAATAGTGTAAAAAGAAGCGTAATAATGGTCAATGATTTTTCTGTTTTTTAATATGACCAAAACCCTTTAAAAAGTTAATGGGTTAGCTCTTTTGCCCACCCTTTAATTTTATCTAACTGTTCATAAAGAAAAGAATCATGTTGCTCTTCGTCTTCTACTCCTTCAGGTAAAATATGTTCAAAGTAAGTGTTTTTAAGTACACGTTTTAGAACACTTTCTCCAGGAAAAGGTTTGTAATCGTTTAATGCCTTAGCAGCCTTTAATAGTTGACGAATATCATACTGACCAGCAGCAATATCGGGCACTTGCTTATTAAGGTTCAGCAATTTATAAACAGCTATTCTAGCAGTTCTAATTGAAGTGTCTACGGTAAACACAACATCATTAGGCGTTTCTACAAACTGCCCTACAAGACCTAAATTCTTAGAACCATTTGGTACAACTTCTGGTCTGTCTCCTGCAGCCCTAGGCATAAACATTGAGGTAATGTATGGCATGAAACTAGTTTTAACAATGGTATTTTTAATGATAGTATCAACTTTATCTTCTAAACCAATATGAAAACATAACTCAGCTAAAACCTCATTACCTGTACATTGTGGCATTGGTTTTTTACTATAGTTCCCGTTTTTATCCATAAATAAAGCATACACCCATATCACCAGAATATCATCTGGTTGTTCAGGAAAGTGCGGTTGGCGATTAATGGTAAAACTCATTAACCAGTTAGAGTCTGTTATAGTAACAATCCCTCCGGTTGCCGATTTTCCAGAATAGGGGTCGTTTACACAGTATTCTTTTATTTTTTCGGTGAAAGCTGATGGGCGACATGTTAATGTTGCAGATTCCCAAGAAGATTTTTCAACAGAACTGTAGAACTTTTCAGGTTTACCAAATTCAATAGATTTTGTAGCTAAGTTTTTCCATAACTGCCATCCGTCACTTTCACCACTTTTAATACTATCAATTCCCTCTATTGGTGCATTTGTATTATCGCCATAACGAGTGTCTTCTGTCATTGAACCTGTGGTAACGATCACAAAATCGTTTTCAGTTACAGGGATTGTTATTTCTTTATCTTCTTGTTGTGTAATAATGCCTTTAACAACTTTACCTTCCGTATTTATTTGTACATCTAAATCCTTAACGAAAGTGTTGAACTGAATTTTAACTCCTTTAGATTTTAAATGTTCTGTTAATGGTTTTACAAAGGTGTCATGCTGATTGTATTTTGGAAATACCAAGCATGATAGATCATTAAAACCGTCAATACGGTGTAAAAATCGGTGCATATATAATTTACACTCTAGTAGACTGTGCCAGTTTTCAAAAGCGAACATGGTACGAAATAGTGTCCAAAAATTACTTTTAAAAAATGAATCGCTGAAATAACTTTCGACGGTAACATCATCTAGCTCTTCTTTCTTTTTTAGTAAAAGTTTTACAACAGCTAATTGATCTAGTTTGTTTAAATTAAATTTACTAAAATCTAGTACTTCCCCGTTATTATGAATTAATCTAGCTTTTGAATAATTGGGGTCGTTATCATTTAATAAACGAAATTCGTCTAAAACACTATAAGGTGCTGGCATTTCTAAAGCAGGAATATCTTGAAAAATATCCCATAGATTCTCATAGTTCATTTCCAGTTCTCTACCGCCTCTTATTAGGTAGCCATCTTTAGCATTTCCTGATCCATCTAAAGAACCACCTTCAATGGCAATTTTGTCAAGAAAAATTATATTTTTTCCGGGTATGTGTCCATCTCTTATAAAATAATATGCAGCAGACAGACCGGCAATACCAGTCCCAACAATATAAACCTTACTGTTTTTGAAAGATTTAGGAGGTATACCTTTATTACGTTGGTAATTTCCTGTAAGATCAGCAAAAGGCATGGGTTGATCTTTAGAATTGCGTACTACTTCTTTACTAGCATCTGGAGCATGATCTACTTGTCCAGGGAATGGTGAAGCATTTAATACTTTGTCGAATTTTTCTGTTATTTTTCCCATGTTTTCTAATTTTATTTTTAAGTGATACTGCTTTTAAATTTAATAGCAGTGAACGCATTGTATTATGATAAACCTGTCCTTTATATTGGAGCCCCCTAATTAATTGACTATAGTGTTTTCTTAAAGTTGTCTTATAGATTTTTGCCCATTTTTTTAAGGTCAAAGCCCAAGAAAATTCTAAATACCCCAGCCGTAATAAACCCGAAGGCAGTCATATACACTAAGCTCAGTCCCGCGTAAAAAGGGTAGGTCAAAATTAAAAGGGAAAGAAGGAGTGTTACTATGCCCCAAAATATAAGCAGGCCCCATCGGGTAACCCCAAATACCTTTAGTTGAAAAGAAAGGCCGAGACTCAGAATACTTTGAAACAGTAGCCAAAAACCCACGAATATGGGTAAAAGCATCATGGTCATAAGTGGATGAACCAAAAGTAATGTGCCAACAATCAGGTCTAAAAGACCTGCTAGCAAGTACCAGTTCAAACCTTCCATTACATTTCTATTTGAAATAGCAAAGACGATATGGAATATACCGGATGCTAAAATGAAAAAGCTAAAAAGCATACTTAAGGATAAATAACTTTCTAATGGGGTACGGATTACCCACACCCCAATAAATAGGTATAGAATACCCACTAAAATAGATATCCACCAGTTCTTAATAGCTTTTTGAGTCGAATCCAATAATGTGTTCATAATTATTTTTTTTTATCTCTAGTTCTACTACATTTTAAACTGCTAAAGACAATCTATTTTTATTTAATGAAATGCCTTCGCAACGGTTTCCAATTCCACTTTTAATGTTTTATCGAATTTGTTTATTGGCGGAATTTCCAGGTCGATGTCAAGTAATTCATATACTGCCATCTGAGCAGCCCTAACGGAGTATTCAACAGTAAAAACAACATCATCCGGTATTTCTACAAACTGGCTTATAAATGCTAGATTTTTTGAATTTTTGGGTACTGGTAAAGGTCTGTCCGTTTTTAAACGTGGCATGAACATACTGGTGATATAGGGCATTCTACATGGTATACAAATGGCATTGCCAAAAACAATATCATAATCGAATTTTAAATGACCAGCGAGTTCTCTAAGAATTTCTTCTCCTGTACATTCCGTCATTGGTTTGCCAACAAAATTACCAACTCGGTCTGGGTGCAGACCATAGGTAAAGAATACCTGTACATCTGATGGTTGGTCTTTATAATGTGGTTGTTGGTTTAATGAAAAACTCATGAACCAATTAGAGTCTTTTAGTGTCACCTGGCTACCTGTTCCTGCTTTGTTTCCAGAGAATTTTTCCATCTGGTCAAAGAAAGCGGTGTCTTTTAAGGTTACTGTAAAAGATTCCCAAAACGATTGTGCTATATTGGAATTGAATACTTCAGGTTTGCCAAATCCCGGGTATTTTTTAGCTAATTTTTCCCATAAGGTCCACCCTTGGCTATCTGCTTTTGTATAGAATTTAGGAGCACTTGTCATGGAACCATAACTAGAAGCGTCTGTCATTGAGCCGTTTTGATAGAATACCAAATCGTCATCGTTAATTTTAATTGTTTTGTTATTTCCTGCATTTTCGTAAACAAGGTTTTTTACAATTACTTTTTTGCTTCCTGTTTTTGGGTCAAGACCAAATTCTGTATCCAAATCAGTAACGGTACTGCCTCTCATAAAATTGACACCATGAGATTTAAGCCAAACTTCTAAAGGTAAAATCATAGAATCATACTGGTTGTATACCGTACGTCTAACACCTGTCATGGTTTCAACATTTGGGAACTCTTGCATAAACCTGTGCAAGTAGCGTTTAAATTCTACAGCACTATGCCAAGGGGAGAACGCAAAACTTGTTCGCCACATATACCAGAAATTGCTTTCAAAAAAAGAAGGTGTAAACCAATCGTAAATTGAAGTATTCCCTAGTTTATCTTCACTAGACTCACTTAATTTAAGAAGCTCCGTACGGTTGGCCATGGTAAGACCAAGTTTAGAAGAATCAACAATTGCCCGATTCTTATCTATAAGACGTGCTTTTGCATTAGATTTCACACGTTCGTTAAACGCAACGGTTTCTTCATATACAGAGGTATTGGGGTCTGTAAGTGACGGAATTGTATTAAATAACGCCCAAGTACATTCATAAATGTTTAAGGTTAACATACGAGAACCACGCAGCGTATATCCTTGCTCAGGATTTCCTCCAGCATCTAAACTACCGCCTAAGACTGGTAAACTTTCATAGATTGTAATATTGCTGCCTGATACTCCACCATCACGAATTAGAAATGCCGCTCCGGCCAGTGATCCTATTCCACCACCAATGAAGTACGCTTTTCTATCACTATTTTGAATATCCATAATAAATTATTTTAGATTATTATTTATTGTAATTCATAGTGGGCCAGTAAGTTTCTTCAGCATCATTATCGCCTCATTAAAGTCTTCTAGTCTATCTAAGAGCTACTTTATTTTGTATGATTTCTTAGTTTTAATAGGGGTTTCAAGTTTACAATTCCACTCACTTAAAAGCCTACTTAAAAAAACCGTATTCAAAGTTATAGGAAGGCGAGATATGATAACCTGACCTAGGTCAGGTACACGAAAAAAACATGTAATTTCAATTGAATTTTAGGTAACAATTTGAAGAAAATAATAGCTAGTCATCTAGGTGAAGACGGAATAGAAATTCTATATAGGTGGATGTCTTTTGGACCTACGATTAAACGTTGTTGGAAAGGATATAGATAACACCTACGAGAATGATGGAGCCAAATGTATAGCCTACGAGCTTTCCTGTAGTTTTCGAGCCCTTAAATATACTGATGCCTAACTTAACGAGCATATTACTTGAAATGGCAGCAATGATAACCAGTGAAGCTAATTCTAGTTTTTCTGAATCCAATGAAAATTTTGCCATGCTTATGGTAATAGCATCCGTATCTGCTAACCCTGAAATTAAGGCGGAATAATACAGACCACTTTCGCCAAAAAACTTATTACTATAGAAAACGGCAAACAGGATTACGACATAAATAGCTCCAAAACCAATAGCATTTAATATGTTAAGCGGGTTTCCTAACTTAATATTGGTATCTGGTTTTTTTGTATCTCTTTGGATGAGGACTAACGAGACTACTATACAGATTATGGTCAAAAGGGAAAAGGGGAGTGCCAAATACATGAGAAGGTCTCCATTAAAAATATACGTCAAAAGTGCAAGTCTGGGAAACATAATTGCGGAAGCAATAATGATACCTGCTGCATATTTTTTTGAGAGCTCGGGAGATTCTTCACTTCGGGAGGCATAGCTCCAAGTTACCGCTGTGCTAGATATAAGACCACCTAGAATAGCTGTTAATAATATGCCCCTTTTTGAACCTACATATTTGACCAGGAAGTAGCCTATGAAATTCAAAAAAGATACGATTACAACTATAGATCCAATTTCAAACGGGTTCAATAAATCACTGGGGCCGTAGACTTTGTTGGGAAGAAAAGGCAGAATCAAAAGTGATATAATAGAGAATTTAATAAAAGCAAAAAGTTCTTCTGAAGTAATGTTACTGATAACCGTTCGGAATTTGGTTTTTAATGAAAGTAAAGTTACTATTATAACTGCTGTGGCAACGGCATCTCTATAATACTCTGCAGATACCATAATACCCAAAACAAACGTAGCGATCAAGGCTAAATTGGTGGTTAGCCCTTTACCATATTCTTCCTGTTTCCGATACATACGATTAACTGCCAAAAACAATATAAAAGCACCTAAACTAACGATCAATATCCAAACGGTAAATTTATCGGTCAGGTTTTCTAAAGCGAAACCTAATATGGCAACAATGGGAAAAGTACGGATACCCGCAAACCCTTGGTCTTTTAACTTATCATATTCTCTTTCCAAGCCAATGATCAAACCAATTCCCATACTTATGAGCACACCTAGAAGATAGCTGTCCATAAATTCATTCATACCTTCAAACTTTATCATCCAGTTTTTAGATTAGTGGTTCTAATACTTAAAATTGATCGTTCCTAAATATGGATATTACAATGTAAAAACCCAATACAGCCGATAACACAAAACCAATAGCTCCCAATAATGGAATACCGTTTATAAGGGGAGGCATTTTTGCCATAACCAAGATTGAAGACCCAATGGAAAGGGCGGCTATGATTACAGCAAAGACCAATCGGTTGACAGATTTACTTATTGCCGTTTGAAACTCTGTTAACCCTTTGTGTTCGTGAATCACCACCAGTTTACCATCTTTTATTTTTTTAAGGATGGCGTTGATATCATCGGGTAGGGTGTCTATGAGGTCATTAATATCTTGAAAACGACTTAGGTTCTTTTTAAATAGCCGTTTTAAGCTAAATCTTCTTCGGATAATTTTAGAGGTATAAGGTTCTAAATTATCCGTAATGTTAAAAGATGGATCTAATTTTCTGCCTACGCCCTCTATAATAATAAGTCCTCTTATCAGCATATATAGATAGTGTGGTAGGATGATTCTATTCTCGTACAACACGGTTTTGAACTGGGTGAGAATAGTTCCTATTTTTACATTTTGTAGCGAGATGTCGCTTACTCCAGAAACCAGTTCGTATAAATCTTGTTCTAGTTTTTTGTAATCGGGTATATCTGTTTTAACTGCAATCTTCTCAAGTAAAATAATAATTTTCTTGACGTCTTTTCTTAAGAAATAGAGTAGCAGGTCGCCAAGGGCTTCTTTATCGCTAGGCATTACGGTACCCATCATACCAAAATCTAAGAAGCAAATTTGGCCCGTAGTTGGAAGTACAAATATGTTTCCCGGATGTGGATCCGCATGAAAGAAACCATGCTCAAGAATTTGTTCTATATATAGGTCAACTCCAACTTTGGCTACTGCTATCGGATCTATGTTTGCAGCTTTAAGTGTATTAATTTCAGATACTTTTATCCCGTCAATGAACTCCATGCATATAATACGATTTGTAGACAGCGGACGATAGATTACCGGAACATGAATCATTTCATTACCCTCAAAATTCCGAGCGAATTTTTCGGTATTATCCATTTCTCGTAAAAACTGAAGTTCTTCCCGAATACTTTGTTCAAAAGATGCTATAATGCGCACGGGTTGTAAAGCTTGTGCTTGGGTACTATATTTCTCCAATGCTCTGGCAACTTGTTTCATGATCAACAAATCGCTCTCAATGACTTCTTCTATATTAGGGCGCTGAATTTTAAGAACCACATCTTCTCCGCTCAATAATTTTGCACGGTGTACTTGGGCCAAAGATGCTGCCGCTAAAGGTTCTGGATTGACGGACAAGAAATAATCGGACAAGGTGATTTCCAGCTCGTCTTCAATAGTTTTTTGTACATCAAAGTTTTTTAAATTAGGAGCGTGGTCTTGTAATTTTTCTAATTCCTTTATGAGCTCAGGTGGAAGCATGTCTTCCCGATTGCTGAAAATCTGGCCTAGCTTTACATAGCTTGGTCCCAGTTCTTCGAGCACCATACGAATACGTTCGTATGTTGAAAAAGAAAGGTTTTTTTCGGTATCGGGATGTCCGTTCAAATAACTTTTTGGAATCGCCTTTGTGATACCGCTATTTACCAAAACGTCCTCAAACCCATATTTGGCGAGGACGTTGAATAGAGTGGCGTACCTTTTTATTTCTTTTTGTTTCGGAATTTTAAATGCAGCCATATTTAATGGGTTTGTTACATGTATTTTGACAGAAACCGGAAAAAATTCTTTTTAAGATCAGCGTAAATTTGTCTTTGGATTTCCATTTTTTCACGAATCTCTGTATGTGTATTAAACATAGGAACATCCATAGAGTCAGCTTTATCATTACTGTGCTCGGAAATATTCAATTCATGCTTTTCAATCGTTTCTTGTAAATCTTCTATAACATTGCCATGAAGAATAAATTCATTTTGATAATGTTCTAGCTGTGCAAGTACATCCTTATCTGTCCAACGAGTTTGGAGTTCACCTAATCTGTCATTGAAGGTTTTTAATTCGTCTTTCCAGAAAGCGAGTTCAGATTCCCATTGTTTATGTTCAAAGTGTAAATCAGAATTGTAAATTGTTGCTGTTTTCATAACATGTATTTAAAATTATTAATAAAGAATTTCACTTACAATAAAATCTATATTCAAAGGTGTAAATTTCCTAGCATAATAGATATGACCCAAGTCATACTTTGCCAGTATTGTTAACTTTAAATGTAGTATGTGGAAATATGAACATCTAGTTTAGAAAATTATTTTAAAAAATAAGAGGGTACATTATACTTATAATGTACCCTCTGAAAAATGACCTAACGTTTCAATACATTTTTTCAAATGGATTGATTAAACAATGCTTCTTTATTTTAGATGACAGACAATTGGTTATCGTCATTTACATCTACATTATTAGGAATAAATTCTATTCTTTTTCCTAGAATGGCTTCTAAATCTTCTTTCTCCGCTACTTCATGCTCAAGCAAATGTTGGGCTAGTTTCTCTAGCTCTTCTCTGTGCTCAACCAATACAGCTTTAGTCTTTTTATAGGCGTTAAGAATTAGAGATTGAGCTTCCTGATCTATAAGCTTGGCCATAGATTCACTATAAGGTTTTCCCACCAGACGATCATTTTGCCCAGATGAATCATAAAAACTGATTGGCCCTATTTTTTCGTCCAGTCCGTAGTAAGATACCATGGCATAGGCTTGTTTTGTTGCTTTTTCAAGATCATCTAAAGCTCCTGAAGAAATCTCGTTAAAAACAATGTCTTCAGCAGCCCGTCCGCCCAAAGAAGCGCACATCTGATCTATAAATTGGGCTTTGGTTACAATTTGTCTTTCTTCTGGTAAATACCATGCGGCACCCAAAGATTTTCCTCTTGGAATAATAGAGACTTTAACCAGAGCATCTACATTCTTCAGGTACCAACTTACAACGGCATGACCTGCCTCATGGTGTGCTACGGTTTCTTTTTCCTTAGGGGCTATGATTTTACTTTTTCGTTCCATTCCTCCAACAACACGGTCCCTAGCATCCATGAAATCATGAGAATGTACTTTTTTCTCTTTTTTACGAGCGGCAATAAGTGCAGCTTCGTTACAGATATTGGCAATGTCCGCTCCTGAAAATCCAGGACTTAATTTAGCCAAATCATGTGGTTTTACATCTCCCGCAAGTTTAAGTGGTCTAAGGTGAACTTTGAATATTTCTTCGCGCTCATCCTTGGTAGGTAGTTCTAGATATATATGCCGGTCAAACCTACCCGGCCTCAATAATGCTTTATCTAGCACATCTGGGCGGTTGGTTGCGGCCAAAACAATTACGCCTGTATTAGGACCAAAACCATCAAGTTCGGTAAGCAATTGGTTCAATGTATTTTCACGCTCATCATTAGACTGAAAACCACCGCTTTTGCCACGGGAACGTCCTACTGCATCAATTTCGTCAATAAAAATAATACTTGGTGTTTTCTCCTTAGCACGTTTAAATAGATCACGTACCCTAGATGCACCAACGCCAACGAACATTTCAACAAATTCAGAACCGGACATAGAAAAGAATGGAACTCGGGCTTCTCCGGCTACTGCTTTTGCTATCAGGGTTTTTCCTGTTCCAGGAGGTCCTACGAGTAAAACTCCTTTTGGAATTTTTGCTCCCAACTCCGTATACATCTCAGGATTCTTTAAAAAATCTACGACCTCCATGACTTCAATTTTGGCCTCTTTTAAACCTGCTACATCCTTAAAAGTTACAGAGCTTTTGGTATCCTTTGTCGCTAATTTAGCGGTAGACTTTCCTATGTTCATCATAGAACTTCCCATGCCGCCGCCAGTTCCCATTCGCTTCAGCATAAAAAACCAGAATGCCATAAGTACAACCAGTGGCAAAATCCACGATAGGGTAGAACCCCAACTTGTGCGGTTTTGATACTGAACATCAATTTTATTTGTAGACGAAAAAGAACTTTGCGCTTGTTCTAACTTATTTTCAAAATTCTCAACAGAGCCAATGGTCATTTTGTATTTTGGAGCTTCAATACTACCAAACAAACTCTTGGTTGTATCTTTTGAAGCCTTATTTGCAGCGGTGTCTTTTTTAATATAAAATTCCGCAAACTCCTTATTGACCACTATTATTTTTGAAATTTCATCTTTCGCCAAAAGCGAGTCTTGAAGAAACGTCCAACTTATTTCTTTTGTAGCGGAAACGGGGCTAGAGATAAAGGTGAACAAGGCAAAAGACCCAAAAATCAAGATGAGAATCCAATTAGAATTGAATCCGCCAAAAGGTGATTTTGGGTTTTTGTCCTCCGGTGTACCGGTGTCTTTTTTATTTGGTTGCCGTTTCATATTATTGGAGTACCACAAATTGGTTTAATGCTTCCAAAGCTTCACAACCGTACATGAGAGCGGGACCTCCACCCATCATCACAGCCACGCCTATGGTTTCTATAATTTCTTCGGAACTAGCGCCTGCTTCTATGGCATCGTGCACGTGAAAGGCAATACAACCGTCGCAACGAACTGTTATAGCAATTCCAAGGGCAATAAGTTCCTTGGTTTGGGTAGATAGTACACCTTCTGCAGTACTGGCCTTATGCAGGCTGTTGAAGCCACCTATAGTTTCGGGTATGCTGCTACCTAGTTCTTTTATTAATCTTGTGAGGTCGTTATAGTGTTTTCCATAATCTTTTATCATGACGTAGTATTTTAGAATTTATACTGTTTTAGAAATACTATTTTCTAGTGTGTTTTATACTAGTTCAAAGCTATTTTAAATCCATAAGTTTTAACATGATTTAAATCAGTAGTCTATAGGAAATTATGGGTTTTGGAGGAAGCAAGGGGGTGCGATAGTTTTCATAATTATAAATTGAGACTGAAGTAACGGTGAGATATTTTGAAAGATTTGTTATGATCGTACAAAAAGAATAGGCACCTGACGCAGGTCATTTAAAATTGAAAAAGACCCATATACCTTTGAGTGAACACAAAAACATTTAGAGATGAAACGCTTATTTATTATTTCGTTATTACTGTCAATACCTATTATGGGTATTTCACAATCAGTAGAAGACATCAATAAACCTATTATAGGAGAACTTGATCAGATAGAGCCTTTTAGTGAAGGTTTAGCAGCTGTAAAAAAAGGAGACCAATGGGGATTTATTGATGAAAATGGTCAGTTGGTAATTGGGTTTAGGGGAGATGTGGTTTGGAACAAAACTCCTAATACGGAGAATTTTGGTATAGAAGGTATTGGTTCGCCTAAGTTTAAAGATGGACTTTGTACCATAAAAACAGTTAAGGAAGATGGTATTGCTCGTTACGGATTTATAGACAAAAAAGGTAATGTGGCAGTAGATCCCGTATTTTTAAATGTAAGCCAGTTTAGTGATGGTCATGCAGTGGGTATTTATGAAAGCAAAGAATTACGCGGAAAAAATCCATTCCAATTAAAAATTTACGATTACGAATTTACCGAAGTAGTAGTGAACGAGGCAGGTGAAATGTTATGGCCCATACAGGAAAGGCAGAACATTGTAATGTCTAAAAAGCTATTTAAATTACCTGAATTGCAAGCTAGGATGATTTCAAAAGATTTGTTAGGGGTAAAAGAAAAATCTAATACTTGGAAAATTGTTAAACCTAAACTTCAAGATTGAAGAAGTAGATGAATTAACTAGTATGTTTTGGTCATATGCGCTACCTATTCACGCATGACCAAAGTCATGTGGTTTCTTAAAATCTAATATTAAATTTGAGTGTATGGCTTACGAAAGCTATACCTAAAGTAACACAACATGGACAAAATTAAAACAATACTCATTCCTTTTGATTTTACACAGGCATCAAAAAAAGCATTAGAGTATGCTGCAGGTTTCGTTGGTAGACTGGACGATATTAAAATTGTATTAGCTTATGTTTCTGGAAACTGTAATCTTGAATTGTTGCCAGAAAATTTTGAAAGGCTGGAGAAAGAATATGAAGGTATTCTTAAGAATAAGTTGGAGTGGGAAATTCAAGATGGAAAGCTTATTGAAACCTTAATTAAAATCCGGAAAAAAGATAAGATAGATCTTATCATTATGGGAACTTCCGGTAAAGACAAAAAAGAAATTAAGGAACATACAAATACCGCGCACCTTGTTTTAAAGGGAAAATGTCCGGTTTTGGTTATTCCCCATGATTGTCAAGATTACAAACTAACAAATATTGCATTGGTTATAGGTAGGGAAGAGATTGATGACACTAAGAAATTGGGAACACTTTTAATGATAGCCCGGAAATGTAATGCTAAGGTACATGTGTTGACTATAGAAAACCAGCCTGGTATTTATGGGTATAGCAAAGAAGAGGAGAAGAATGAAAATGCTATAGAATATTATCTAGAAACATTTTATAAAGAGCGAGTTTTCATTAAAAACGATGATGTTATAGACGGGATAAATACCTACGCAATAAAGAATGATATTGATGTTGTGGCCATTCTTCCTAGAAATCAAACTATGCGCAGTGAGCCTACTGAAGGAGAATTAACGCAAATGTTGATTCTAAACTCTAAAGTGCCCATTCTTGTTTTAGAATAATAGGTACCAGAAAAAAGTAAAAATAGATACTGCTATTTTTTTTAATAATATAAGACATGGAAAATTTTAGAATCAGGCCTAAAGGTGATTTTATTGAAAATGGTGACTGGCAAGAACTGTATATTTTAACGGAACACTGGAAGTCAGACCTTTTGTTTTATAAGGATGATCTTAAATTTTTGAGACATTTAGAGGATAAATATTTCTTATGGATAAAGGCACAAGCAGATTTAGATAACATAAGAAGAGCTGGTGAAAGTATCCTAAAGGATTCAAGAGATTGTGATGAGTTGTTAGAGCG
This sequence comes from Zobellia nedashkovskayae, assembly GCF_015330125.1. Classification (NCBI taxonomy): domain Bacteria; kingdom Pseudomonadati; phylum Bacteroidota; class Flavobacteriia; order Flavobacteriales; family Flavobacteriaceae; genus Zobellia; species Zobellia nedashkovskayae. The sequence continues at coordinate 2,910,068 of NZ_JADDXR010000002.1, forward strand.
AGTTGGCAAGCATTTATCACATATAGCGGCAATCATTGATAATCCTGAAAAACAAAATTATAAAACGTTCAGGGTTGAGCATAACGAACTCGAAGAAGAAGTGACTAAATTTATTAGGAACACCAGAAGAAATAGAAGGGAATTGTTTAAAGTTATTGAAATAGATGTAGAAGTTGATAAAATGTAAGTACGAACGAACTAGGTAAAGAGAGATCTTAGAACATCTAAAAAGACAACAGGTCTTGAGTCATTATGATTCAAGACCTGTTGTCTTTTTTACCTCAAATTGAACGTTACTCAAGATTCATTGCCGCATAATATGCAGCTCCTAGCAAAGCTGTATTGTCGTTTAGAATAACATCTACGGGAACCATTTGTAAAAGAGAGTTCATACGTCCAGACTGCATGAAGTTATCTGTAAATACTTCTCTATTCATTCCTTTTATAATCTTGGGCATAATTCCTCCGCCAATATAAATTCCTCCGGTAGCCTTGAATTTTAAGGCAAGTTGAGAAGTTTCTATTGCTAAAAACCGAACAAAAAGATAAAAGGTTTCCCTGCAGACTACATCAGAACCTCCCAAAGCAGTTGAAGTAATTACAGCAGCAGGATCTTCTTTGGCCATTTTTGCTTTAAAAGCATCTGTTTCTTTTTCGCCACTAACATTACGTATCAGTTGATAGGTATCACGTATACCTTGTCCTGATAGTAAACGTTCCCAACTGACATGACCATATTTCTGCTGAAAATATTTCCATACTTCCAGGTCAAAGTCGTTTCTTGGGCTAAAATCACAATGGCCTCCTTCCGTGGCAAAAGGATGGTATGCAGAGCCGTCCCAAAATAGACCAGCTTCTCCTAAACCGGTTCCTGGAGAAATAATAACGGCATTACCTTCAATTTTTGAACCATATTTTAAATGATCTAAATCCTTTTCCTCTAGTGCGGCCAGCCCATAGGCATTGGCCTGCATGTCATTTATTAAAAAAATGGATTTAAGATGAAGTGCTTTGATGAGCTTTTTGGTATCAATACTCCAAGGGAAATTGGTACCGTGTACTTTTCCTTTGGTTATGGGACCGGCTACACCAAAACATATACTATCTATCTTAGCCATTTCTTCTATTTCAAAATCTTCTATAATTTCTAATAAAGAGGAATGGTTTTTTGTTCTATATGATTTTTGTTTGACCAGAAAAAGGTGTCTATCTTTAAATTCGTAAAGTGCGAGATTCGTTTTAGTTCCTCCTATATCACCCGCTAGCACATTTCCGCTTATATTGCCTAAGCTCGTTTTAGAGCCTACTGCCAAAGGAATCAAAGATTTATGAGTTAAGGGCAAGGAAGGTTTTTCCGTCATTTTCATAATAGTTCGTTTTTAAGCTATTGTAATTGCGGGGTCTAAGTAGATATCCTGTATAAGATTTAAAAGTTTAATGCCTTCTTTCATAGGTCTTTGGAAAGCTTTACGACCAGAAATCAATCCCATACCACCAGCTCTTTTGTTAATTACCGCAGTACGTGCAGCGGCTGCAAAATCATCATCACCTGAAGCACCACCGGAATTTATTAGTCCAGCTCTCCCCATGTAGCAGTTCGCAACTTGGTATCTGGTCAGGTCAATAGGGTGGTTTGTTGTTAGTTTACTATAGACAAGGTCACTAGTTTTTCCGAAATTTTTCAAAGCATTAAAACCACCATTATTACTTGGCTGTTTTTGTTTGATGATATCGGCCTCAATCGTTACACCAAGGTGGTTGGCCTGTCCTGTCAAATCCGCACTAACGGAATAGTCTTTATCTGTTTTAAATGCGTCATTACGCAGATAACACCAAAGAACAGTGGCCATACCCAATTCATGTGCCCGCTTAAACGCTTTGCTGGTTTCTTGTATTTGTCTATCGGATTCTGGTGAACCAAAATAAATGGTAGCTCCTACGGCTACGGCACCCATATCCCAAGCCTGTTCTACCTGTGCAAAATAAATTTGATCAAAAGTGTTGGGATACGTAAGTAACTCATTATGGTTTAATTTTACCAAAAAAGGAATTTTATGAGCGTATTTTCTAGATACTGCGCCTAGTACACCTAATGTGGAAGCTACTGCATTACAACCCCCTTCAATGGCAAGTTTCACAATATTCTCAGGATCAAAATACTCAGGGTTTGGAGCAAAACTTGCACCTGCAGAATGTTCTACGCCCTGATCAACCGGCAATAGGGAAAGATGGCCTGTACCACCTAGTCTTCCATGATCAAACAGTTGTTGTAAACTTCCTAAAACCCGGTTTGATCTATCTGATGATGCCATAATCCTATCATTAAAATCGGGGCCTGGAAGGTGGATTTTATCTTTAGGAATAGTAATACATTCGTGATCTAGTAGATAGAAGGTTTCTTCTTTTAAATATTTTTCAATTTCCATCAGTAGTGTTTTAATTTGTTTCTAAAACGGGTGTTTGCTGTTTTATCCATTCATACAGCTTGTCCGCATCTTTTTTTACACATAGTTGTGTGCCATGGTGCATTGTGGCGGCAGTTCCGCACGCCACGCCATATTGAACCATGTCAACTAAAGATTTGCCCCATATAAGGCTCATGACCATTCCGGCCACCATACTGTCACCTGCACCAATAGTACTTTTTTGGTGAACCACAGGAGCTGGTATTTGTACCATTTCATTTTTGGTAGCTAGTAATGCCCCTTTTGGTCCTAGGGATACCACAAGAATTTGGCAATCATTAGTTTTTAAAAATTCTTTCGCCAATGATTTCAGGTCTAAGTCTGTTATGGAGGAAACCCCGCATAACACACCTAATTCTGCCAAGTTGGGTTTGAGCATGTAAACATGGGATTTTGCAGCTTTCATAAGTGCATCACCAGAAGTGTCAAGAATAAAAAGTGCTTCTTTATTTTCTGCTATACGGCTTACTTTTACATAAAAATCGTCTGGTACGTCGGGAGGTAGTTTTCCACTTGCAACTAAATAATCTCCCTTATTTAACTGCAATTCCAATTGCTTTAAGGCATTTTGCCATTCTGCTTCCTTTATTGGTGGGCCGGGCATTCCAAATCTGTATTGTTGATTGGTACTTGTATCCGTTACCGCCAGGTTTTCCCGCGTAAACCCCTCAATGGGAGTTATGGATTGTTCAATGTTTTTTTCATCTAAAAGTTGTTTCAAATATGCTCCCGAAGGACCACCGGCAAAGTAGCTGCAAAGTGATGTGCCACCTAACTTTTTTATAGCTCGTGATACATTTATCCCACCACCACCGGCGTCAAAAGTGGGTTGGGTACAACGTAATTTTGTATTAGGGCCAATTCCTGCCACAGTAGTGCTTTTATCAATTGCGGGGTTTACGGTAAGCGTTATTATGCGGGCCATTTGAATAAATTTTAATACTAGTTTGTATGTCCTATTTTAATTGGTAATGTTCTATAACATTTAGCTTACCATCAAACTCATACAAGTGTGGATCACCTGTAGCTACTTCTACCTTTGCAATATCTTCGGAAGATATATGCTCTAGATACTCTATAAGAGCGCGCAATGAATTTCCGTGAGCGGATATTAATACGGTTTTACCCTTTGCCAATTCTGGGGCAATAGCTTCAAAAAAGTAATTGACCACTCTTTTTGACGTATCCTTAAGCGATTCGGCCATTGGTAAAACTGAGGTATCCAAAGCTTTATAGTTAGAATCAAATTTTGGATTTCGTTTATCGTTTATAGAAAGACTAGGAGGGGGAGTGGCATAACCTCTACGTACGCTCAAAAAGAATTCTTCTCCAACTTCTTCTAGAACTTCATCTTTGTTCTTTCCTTGCCAATCTCCATAATTCCTTTCATTCAGCTTCCAGCTATACTTGGTGTCTACATGCATCATTTCTGCTGTTTCCAATAGAATCCATGCGGTACGGATGGCTCTTTTTAAATAAGAGGAGAAACAGATATCAATATCAATAAGATTTGATTTGATAAGTTCCCCGGCTTTTTTTGCCTCTTCCATTCCTTCCGGTGCCAAGTCAATATCCGTCCATCCCGTAAAAACATTTTTTACGTTCCATAGACTTTTACCGTGCCTGACCAATATTAATTTTCCCATGCTAGGCTTATTTTATCTCGTTAACACAAGAATCTCCTTTTTCCAAACATTCCAAATTGTCAAAGGTTATTCGTGAAATATTGTTAAGGGCTGTATCTGTCAAAAATGCTTGGTGACTGCTGATCAACACATTTCTAAGAGTCATTAAACGCGCCATGGAATCATCTTGGAGGATATCTTCAGAGTGATCTTCAAAATAGAGACCTTTTTCCTCCTCATAAACATCCATCCCGAAATAGCCTATTTGGCCGGATTTAAGTCCGTTTATAACATCTTGGGTTTTTACCAATCCGCCACGGCCAGCATTAATTAGCATCACGCCTTTTTTCATATCCGCAATTCTAGCCTCATCAATAAGGTGATGTGTTTCTGCATTTAGAGGAGCATGGAGCGTAATGATATCAGATTGCTTGCACAAAGAATCTAAATCTGTGTAAGTAGCATCATATTTTTCTACCAAAGATTTATCTTCAAAAATGTCATAAAGCAATAGTTTACAGCCAAACCCATGTAAAATTTTTGCCACTACACGACCAATTTTGCCTGTGCCTATAATGCCCACTGTTTTGCCATTCATATCAAAACCAACTAGCCCATTTAATGAAAAATTCATTTCCATAATCCGGTAGTGCGTTCTAACCAATTTTCGGTTTAGGGCAAGCATAACACCTACCGTAAACTCAGCAATAGCATAGGGGGAATATTCGGGTACCCGCGCCATGCGGATACCCAACTTTTTTGCATGCGGCACATTTATATTATTAAAACCGGCCGAGCGTAATGCTACATACTTAACCCCAAGATCATGCAACCTATCTAAGATGGGTGCAGATGCATTGTCTTCTGTAAAAATGCATATGGCATCACATCCTTTTGCTAAATCTACCGTATCTAAAGTTAGATAGGTATCAAACATTTTTAAGGTGTGCTTGTCATTATTGGCATTTTGCAAATAGTCCCTTTCCCAATTATGGACGTTGAATATTGCTATTTTCATTTTTAAGTTCTAAAGTGATATCAATTACTGCTTTCGGCCATACCGTATTCGGTTTTGCTTTTCTCAGCTTTATTAATGTTTTTAATACCTGAAATCAACGCATCAGGATTAAAGGATACGGAGTTAATACCTTGTTCTACAAGAAACTGGGCAAACTCAGGAAAATCACTTGGTGCCTGACCGCAAAGACCAATTTTGGTGTTCGTCTTACGAGCAGATTGAATAACCATGGCAATCATTTTTTTAACTCCTATATCGTTGATGTCAAAGATGTCACTCAACAATTCAGAATCTCTATCCACACCCAAAGTCAATTGTGTCAAATCGTTTGAGCCAATTGAAAATCCATCAAAGAATTCAGCAAATTGTTCTGCTAAGATGATGTTGTTAGGTATCTCGGTCATCATGTAAAGTTGAAGTCCATTTTCACCTCGCTTCAATCCGTTTTTTTCTAAAACCTCTAACACTTTTGCAGCTTCTTTTAGCGTACGACAGAATGGAATCATAATTTTTACATTGATCAACCCCATGGTTTCCCGTACTCTTTTTAATGCTTTACATTCTAGAGCAAAAGCATCTTGGTATTTAGGATTGTAGTATCTAGAAGCACCTCTAAAACCTAACATTGGATTTGACTCTACGGGCTCAAATTCAGTACCGCCTATTAAGCTGGCATATTCGTTGGTTTTAAAATCACTGGTACGAACAATAACATCTTTTGGATAAAAGGCAGCGGCTATAGTTCCAATACCTTCGGCAAGTTTGTGTACAAAATAATCTGACTTGTCTGGATAGTGGTGTGTTAGTTTCTGGATTTTATCCTTAACCGCTTGGTCTTTCAACGTATCAAAATGCTTCAAGGCCATAGGGTGAATTTGAATAGAATTGTTGATAACGAACTCCATACGCATCAATCCCACTCCTGCAGAAGGATAAAACGAGAATTTAAACGCCTGATCTGGATCAGCCAAAATTAGCATAGGTTGCGTTTTTGGTTTTCCTAGGGTAGTTAGGTCCACTTCGGTTTCATTCCATTCTAAAAGGCCATCATAGACAACACCGGTATCGCCCTCTGCGCAAGAAATGGTAATTTCTTGTCCGTCTTTAATGACTTCTGTAGCATTGTTACTTCCCACTATGGCAGCAGCACCTACTTCTCGGGCAACGATAGCCGCATGGCTGGTTCGCCCACCTTGATTTGTAACAATACCTGCTGCTTTTTTGAGAATCGGATCCCAATCGGGATTGGTACGTTCGGTAACCAATATTTCTCCTTTTTGAAGTTTATCAGATTCTGCTGGGCTATGTAGTATACGGGCTTTTCCCGAAGCTATTTTGTTACCCAAGCCCATTCCGTGAGTAAGTTCTTTGCCTTTTTTTAGTAAGGTATAGGTGTTGATTTTTAATTTATTCGTTTTAGCACTCTGAACAGTTTCGGGTCTAGCTTGAACAATGAAGAGTTCATTTGTTTGTCCGTCTTTAGCCCATTCAATATCCATAGGGCGTTTGTAATGGTCTTCAATAATTAATGACCATTGGGCCAGTTTTACCACCTCTGCATCCGTAAGTACATATTGTTCTTGTTTCTTCAGAGGAGTATCAAGATTTATTGTTCCACTACCAGATTTATCATAAACCATGGTTTTTTCTTTGCTACCCAAATGTCTAGAAACAATAGGTTGTTCAATACCGTTTTTTAAGCTAGGTTTAAAAACAAAATAATCATCGGGATTAATGCTGCCCTGAACGATATTTTCGCCCAAGCCATATATGCTGGAAACCATTACCACTTGATCAAAACCAGTATCTGGATCTAAGGTGAAGTTTACTCCGGAAGCTGCCAAATCTGAACGCACCATCATTTGTATACCAATGGATAACGCTACTTTAGTATGGTCAAAGTTGTTATCTTCTCTGTATTTAATTGCACGGTCATTAAATAGTGATGCGTAACATCTCTTACAAGCATCAACAAGCTGATTTATTCCTTTTACGTTCAAATAACTATCTTGTTGCCCCGCAAAACTCGCCGTGGGTAAATCTTCTGCAGTAGCGCTACTTCGTACCGCTAACGAAATATCACCTTTATATTTTTTAGATAGGGCATCGTATCCTTCTCCAATAGCGTCTTTAAGATCTTTAGGAAGTTCTGTATCTAAAATAGCTTTCCTTACGCTAGCACCAATCTCCTTTAAGTTCGAAAAATCTGTAGTATTCAATTTTGCTAAAAGACCAAAAATCTCTTCCTGAATGTGTACTTCTTGCAGAAAGTGCCAATACGCTTCTGCTGTAGTAGCAAAGCCATCAGGAATCTGGACTCCTTTAGAGGTTAGCTTTTGAAACATTTCTCCGAGAGAGGCATTTTTACCTCCTACAGTTGGTACATCGTTAATGTCAATTTCACTAAAGTGACGTATGTAATTTTTCATCGCTATGTTTTTAAAAGGTCGTTTCCGGCCAAGATTATAGACTACGAATCTCCGATGTTTCCTTGCCAATGTAAATGACCTAGGTCATGGAGGAAAAAAAAGATGGCATGACCCAAATCATTTCAGTTGGAAATTTGGGGCAATACTTTTACTACTTCATTTAGAAGCAAAGATGTATGGCAACGGATATAAATAATAACATCAGTAAATCTATTGTAGGTAAAGTAATTGCCGTACGTGGAAGCGTTGTAGATATTTGGTTCAATAAGGATTTACCCTCAATTAATACCTTAATACATACGGGGCCTGATAATGGCATTGCTATTGAGGTTTTGTCACAATTAGATGATCATAGAATTAGAGGTATAGCCTTAACTCCAACACAAGGTTTGGCAAGGGGAATGAGAGCCGAAACGGATGGTGGACAGTTATCCGTTCCAATAGGGAAGGAGATTATGGGCCGTATGTTTGATGTTTTTGGAAATACTATTGATCATGGAGAAGCTTTACCGGAATTATCCCGAAAAAGTGTACACCAATTGCCACCACCGTTATCAAAACGGTCTACAAAATCTGAAATTTTTGAAACTGGAATAAAGGCGATTGATGTAATGGTTCCCTTACAGCATGGTGGTAACGCGGGTTTGTTTGGCGGTGCCGGTGTTGGTAAAACGGTATTGCTAACAGAGATGATACATAACATGGTGGGGTATCACCAAGGTATAAGTATGTTTTGCGGTATTGGCGAACGTTGCCGAGAAGGGCATGAGTTGTACCATGATATGAAAAAGGCCGATGTATTGAAAGATATGGTGATGATGTTCGGGCAGATGAACGAACCACCTGGAGCACGTTTTAGAGTAGGTCATGCGGCTTTAACAATGGCTGAATATTTTAGGGATGATGAACATCGTGATGTGCTTTTACTTGTAGATAATGTATTTCGTTTTATTCAAGCTGGTATGGAAGTTTCAGGTCTTATGGGGCAAATGCCATCAAGGTTGGGCTACCAACCAACTTTGGGTACGGAACTTTCAAAATTCGAAGAGCGTATTGCGAATACCAATACAGGAGCAATTACCAGTATACAGGCTGTTTATGTTCCTGCAGATGACCTTACTGATCCTGCTGCGGTACATACATTTTCCCACCTCTCAGCGTCAATTACCTTATCAAGAAAAAGAGCAGGAGAGGGGCTTTTTCCGGCAATAGATTTATTGCAGTCTAGTTCAAAAATGGCAACACCAGGTGTTATTGGCGAACGTCACTATCACCTTTTACAACAAATAAAGCAAACATTAGCTCAATATGAAGAGCTAAAGGATATCATAGCCATGTTGGGTTTGGAGCAACTTTCTGTAACGGACCGTGCCACGGTAAACCGAGCTAGGCGATTAGAAAGGTTCTTTACACAACCTTTCTTTACAACGGAACAGTTTAGCGGACTTAAAGGGAAAGGAGTAAAACTAGAAGAGGCCCTTGATGGTTGCGAACGTATTCTTAAAGATGAATTTAAAGATTTACCGGAAAGTGCTTTCTATATGGTGGGTACTATTGATGAAGCCATAAAAAAGGCAAAAAAAGAACCCAAGAAAGCGGGAAAGAAAACTGATGAGGAGAAAACAAATACTACCGCTAAAGTATAAATCTAGATCTAAAAATAATGGAGTTACATATTTTACTTCCGTTTAAGATATTTCTTAAAATTTCTGGAGTGCTGCGTATTGTGGTAGATACCAATGCGGGTTCATACGGGTTTTTACCCCACAGGTTAGATTGTGTCGCCGCACTGGTTCCTGGCATATTAACCTATGAGACAAGGGAAGGGCAAGATCACTACGTAGCAATGGATGAAGGTATACTAACGAAGAGGGACGGTTTTGTAGAGATATCCGTTCGAAATGCAATAGCAGGAGCTGATTTAGGAAAACTCAGAAGTGCTGTAGAAAGTCAGTTTAGAAATTTAGATGAAGAGGAAAGAGATGTACGAAAGGCCGTTGCCAAATTAGAAAGTGAATTTATTCACGGTATTAAAAAACTTCGTCAATCATGAGCAAAAATATAGAGGATAAAAAAAGAAAGAAAGGCTTCTTAGATGAAGTTGATAGTAAAGAGAAACAAATGCTATATGCCCGAAATGAAGAGAAAAGGAGTGAATGGAGAGGTTTTGGCACTTTTGGAATGGTGGGTTGGTCCGTTGCCGTACCAACCGTATTAGGGGCCGTGTTTGGGGTATGGTTAGATCGGAGATATCCGCAGACTTTTTCTTGGACACTAACCTTATTGCTAGCGGGTTTGTTTGTTGGTTGTGCTCTTGCATGGCAATGGATAGACAAAGAAAATAAATCAATGCACGAACATAAAAATAAGAAAGATGAATGATTTAGTAATGACCTTATTGGTTTTGTTTGGCGGCTCTTGCTTGGGTTTTCTATTTTTTGGAGGACTCTGGTTTACTTCAAAAAAGATGTTATCCTCCAAAAAGCCGGTATTATGGTATTTGGGAAGTTTGTTCATAAGAGTGGGGCTTACTCTTTTGGGTTTTTACTACATGGGCCAAAACAATTTTAAGTATATGTTGATTTGTCTCTTAGGTTTTATAGTCACTCGTTTTATTGTTATTCGTATGACTAAAATCAAAGAGATGAAACCAATAAAACTAGATAAAGAATATTAAGATGGAACTAAGTCCTGACGAAACGATTTTTTGGCAAAATGGCTTTATAACCATCAACCTTACATTGGTTACCACTTGGGTATTAATGTTTGTATTGGTGCTTGTGTCCGTTTTGGTAACCAGAAAACTACGTACCGATTTAAAAATATCACGGTGGCAATGCATTTTAGAAATGCTAGTGACCGGTATGAACGAGCAGATAAAAGAGGTTGGACTAAAGAAATCCGAAAAATTTCTGGGTTTTATAGGAACGCTCTTCATTTTTATAGCCTTTGCTAATTTGTGTATCATTTTTCCAGGTTATGAACCTCCTACGAGTTCATTATCTACAACAGCAGCTTTGGCCCTATGTGTTTTTCTAGCAACTCCCATTTTCGGTATTGCAGAAAATGGTGTTTTTCAATATTTAAAAACATTTATAGAGCCTACATTCATTATGCTGCCTTTTAATATTATAAGCGAAATATCGCGTACGTTGGCTTTGGCGGTTCGTCTCTTTGGTAATATTATGAGCGGTGGTCTAATTGTTACCATTCTCTTGAGTATAGCGCCATTGTTTTTTCCGGTGCTAATGACCGTGTTAGGACTTATAACAGGTGTTATACAGGCTTATATATTTAGCATTTTAGCAACGGTATACATAGCTGCGGCAACTGAAGAATCGGATAAAAAGAAAGTAAGAAAGGAACAAGTAAATCATAAATCTAAAACAGTAATAGAAGCTTAATAAGGAGGGAAGAAATCCCTTTTCAAAATTTAATTCAAAACTAAAAATTGGTATAACAACAAAATTTAATATTATGGACAATGCTACAATAATCGCAATGGTGTCAATCATTACAGCCGGAATAACAACAGGAATTGGCTGTATGATACCTGCTTTGGGTCAGGGTAAATCTATTTCAACAGCTTTAAGTTCAATGGCCCAGCAGCCAGATGCAAGTCAGACCGTTACGCGTACCCTTTTTGTGGGTCTGGCCATGCTAGAATCATTGGCAATCTATTGTTTTGTGATTTCAATGATCTTGATTTTTGCAAATCCTTTCTGGAACCATTTCATCGCCTAATACCTAAAATATGAAAATCGACTGGTTTACTGTTATAGCTCAAATCATCAATTTTTTGGTGTTAATGTGGTTATTGAAACGTTTTCTTTATCAACCTATTTTATCTTCAATAGATGAACGGGAAACTAATATAAAGAACAAACTATTGGATGCTGAATCTCAGAAAAAAGAAGCAGCACAAGCCAAAGAAGAATTCAACCATAAAAACGAAACTTTCAATAAAGAGAAGGATGAATTAATGAAGAAGACCGTTGCGGAAGCCAAAACCGAAGGAGATAAGCTAAAGGAAAATGCTAGAAACGAGGCTAATGAGCTTAAAGATAGATTAGAAAAAGCTTTTGCCGAGGATCAAGCTATCAAAAATAATAATATGGCTAAAAGGTTAAAAGGGGAGGTTCTTGACATAGCAAGAAAAACATTGACAGACCTCTCTTCTGTTAGCTTAGAAGGGCAAACAGTAGATGTCTTTTTGAAAAAAATAAATGACCTACAAGCCCAGGAGAAAGCAAAATTTTCTGAGGCTCTAAAAGGAGGTAAGCCCGTATTGGTACAAAGTGCTTTTGCCCTTTCTGCCAATCAACAGGGTTCCATTCAAAAAACGATAAGTGGGTTATTGAAGACCGAGAATACCTACGAGTTTAAAACTAGGCCGGAATTGATTACAGGTATTGAAGTTTTAACCAATGGTTATAAATTATCTTGGAGTGTTACGGACTATTTGAAATCTTTTGAAGAAGATATTGAAGCAGATAAAAAGGTTGAAATAGAAGCGAAAGAATAATCGAAATATAAATGAAATGGGCGCAACGGATTATAAAAGTTTAGTGAACGATACGTTTGATGAACTTGCAAAACATACGAAAGATCACGAGTTTAATCTGGCGCCAAAAGAAGTGGGCCGTGTTACCAGTGTTTCTGCCGGTGTGGTAAAGGTGTCAGGTTTACCAAACGTAGGTTATGAGGAGCTATTGAAATTCCCTGGCAATTTGTATGGTATAGCCTTTAGTATTGAAGAAGACGAAATAGGCGCTATTCTCTTGGGAGAAGATTCCGATTTAAATGCAGGAGACCTTGTAGAACGTACAAATCGCGTGATGGATGTACCTGTGGGCAAAGCACTTCTTGGAAGGGTAATTGGGCCTTTGGGAGAGCCTATGGATGATAAAGGTGCTATTTCTTATGAGAAAAGATTGCCTATAGAGCGGAGCGCTACACCTATTATGGATCGTTCCGGAGTAAGTATGCCGTTGCAAACAGGTATTAAAGTTATTGATGCATTGATTCCAATAGGACGCGGACAACGGGAATTGATTTTAGGTGACCGCCAAACGGGTAAGACCGCTATTGCATTGGATACCATAGTTAATCAAAAAGATAAAGATGTTATCTGTGTTTACTGTGCTATTGGGCAAAGGGCTTCTGCGGTAGCTAAAGTTATTGCGGATTTAAAGGAAAATGGGGCAATGGAGTATACCATCGTAATGGTTACAGAAGGAAACGATTCTCCGGGATTACAATATATTGCTCCCTATGCAGCCACTAGTATTGCAGAATATTTTATGCAAATAGGTAAAGATGTACTCATTGTATATGATGATTTAACGAACCATGCTAGGGCGTATCGTGAACTCTCTCTTTTGTTGAAAAGACCGCCAGGTCGAGAGGCTTTTCCTGGGGATATATTTTACATCCATTCCCGATTATTGGAGCGTTCTACGCATTTAAGCGAAGAACTTGGAGGCGGGTCATTGACCGCTCTTCCCATAATTGAGACCGAAGCGCAGAACATGTCAGCTTATATCCCTACCAATTTAATTTCAATTACGGATGGGCAGATTTATCTGTCGCCTAAACAATTTGAGTTAGGTGTTTTACCTGCGGTTGAGGTTGGTAAATCGGTTTCTCGTGTTGGTGGTAAGGCACAATTACCTGCCTACCGAGCCATTGCGGGTGATTTAAAACTAGGATTTTCACAGTTTGAAGAATTGGAAACTTTTGCTCGTTTTGGCTCTCATTTAGATGAAGAAACAAAAAATGTTATTGAACACGGTAAACGTATTAGGGAGATTCTTAAACAGAATGAACTACAACCGTTGTCCGTAGTAGAACAAATAGGGGTACTTCTAACGCTAACCCAAGGTCTTTTTGATACGATTACAATTGAAAATATGCACGAAGCAGAAAAGGCGGTGATAAAAAGTATAGGCACTTTACCAGAAGCTATTCAAAAAAGTCTGTATTCCAATAAAGGATTGGATGATACGGGCCGAGAAAGTATGTTGGCGGCTACAAAAACTGCACTCAAGGAATTTCAAAAGGCAGAGTAACTCCTAAAAAGAATAGCTATGGATTCGTTGGAAAGCTTAACAAGACAGATTACCGGAGCCAAAGAGCTAAACTCCATAGTGCGTACTATGAAGGCTATGGCTGCCGCTAATATTGGTCAATATGAAAGGGCCATGGAATCTTTGGATGATTATTGGACCAATGTGTCTTTAGGACTTGTAGCTTATTTAAAAGCTATTGGTTTGGACAAACAGGATTCTAGACAGAACGAGAACAGTATTAAAAGAGAAAAGTCTATTTGCGCTATTGTTTTTGGATCAGACCAAGGTTTTGTTGGGCAGTTTAATGACTCCCTTTCAGAATACGTCCAAGAATCTTTATCTACTCACGGAGGTAAATTAGAAATCTGGACCGTTGGCGTACGGGTACCGTTATTACTAGCGGATATGGGAATGACCGTGACCAAACAGTTTAACCTTCCAAATTCTATAAATGCCATTACCGCTCTTATTGGTTCAATTTTGGTACAGGTAGAGGAAAACCAAGAAAATGGAAATGTGGATGAGTATTACCTTTTCCATAATCACTTGGTAAACGAAGGGTCTTACGAACAAGAAAAATTACGCCTATTTCCGCTAGATGCAGAATGGCGCCAGGAAAAAGCACAGCTAAAATGGCCTACTCAAAAACAACCTGAAGTTATTGGTGATAGTAGTAAGCTTATACGCCGTTTAATTAGAGAATATCTCTTTGTAACGCTTTATAAGACCTGTACGGAATCATTAGCTAGTGAAAACTTAAGTAGGTTGAATGCCATGCAACGTGCAGAAAAAAACATTGAAGAACTGTTAGATGATATTGGCAATACCTACCACCGTTTAAGACAAAGTTCCATAGACGAAGAGCTTTTTGATGTAGTCTCTGGTTTTACGGCCTTAAAGAAAGATTAAGAATTAATTCCTTCTAATAAGAAAAAAAAAATAGGGTAATCGTTAATTACGATTGCTTTATTTTTTGCGTTTATATTTTCAATTTTATCTAAAGATTTTCTTGATGTAATTGTGGTAGAGGCATAAATTTAAGCCTATCATCTTTAGTCTTTTTTATTAAAAATCCATAGTGAAACAGCTAGGGTAGCAAAGGTTAAACCAGATACTTTTAACAGGTCAGGTAAAATATCCTTTATACCACTACCTTTTGTAATTACCAAGTGAATCATTCTGGAATAATAGGCTTGTGGGTTTAATTCAGCCATTGCTTTACCCCATGAGGGCATATTGTCAATAGGCGTTATAAAATCACCAAAAATCACAAATATCATGATGATGAAAAAGGTGAAGAACATGGCTTGTTGTTGGGTATTTGAAATTACCGAAATTAATACGCCTACTGCTAAAAGCAGAAACATTACAACACCGGATAAAAAGAAAACAAGCCACAGACTTCCTACTACAGGTACGTGAAATACAAGGCTGCTTAAAATTAAACCAATAGCAAGAAGTACAATGTTAATAATCCAAACAGGAATAATTTTGCCCATAATAAAATGAGTCTTTCTCATGGGAGTCACATTTAACTGTTCCATCGTGCCTATTTCTTTTTCCTTTACGATATTCATTCCTGACAATAGTATTGTAATCATAACAACCATTGCCACGCACATAGCCGGCACCATGATATACTGACTGATCAGCGCTCTATTATACCAGTAAGAATACGGAATACTAACTGTTGCTGCTTTATTGGACAGGCTTTTTTTACTCCATTTTATGGCAACATCTTTGTTTACCGCGCCTATGATTTCGCTGGAGTAAGCATAGGTAAGACTGGCAGTAATAGCATCAATGGCATTAGTAACTAGTTGAACTTTACTACTATGTTCTTTAATAAGTTTTTTTTCAAAATTTGGTGGAAAATGTACAATCAGATTTATGTTTTTGTACTCCATTACCTTATAGGCTTCATCCATGGTTAGAGCAGCCCCTCGGATATCAAAGAAATCTGAACCCTTCATTTTAGAAATAATTTCTCTAGAGGTAGATGATAGATCCTCGTCTACTACATAAACACTAGCATAATTAATGTCACCTCCAGCTGTACCCAATAAGAGAACTTGGATAAAAGGTTGAGACAAAATAATGAGTACCAACAGCGGATTCCTGAAAATTTGGATAAATTCTTTAACGATGATGAATCTTATGATACGCATCTTTCTGTATTTTAAATGTTAATTCTTATTGGAGTCTTGGTTTAAACCGTATGACACTCCAGAAATAAAACACCATTACCATGATTACAAGCATGGCAGTTTCAAAGAAAAGACTACCCCCCTTAGCACCTTGAAGCAGGATGCCCTTACTTATGATATTGAACCACGTTGAAGGCAATAATTTCCCTAACCATTGTAATACCACCGGAAGACTATCTGTAGGGAAAGTCATTCCCGATAAAACTTCTGTGGGCAACATCAACAAAGTCATAGTAATCATCATAGCTGTTAGCTGGGAATTTGCGAAAGTAGATATCAATAACCCCAAGGCAAGAGCTGTAAGAATGTAGAGAACAGTATTTAATAATAAGAGTCCCATACTCCCTGAAACAGGTACTTCAAATACATATTTTGCTGCCCAAATAATGGATAATGCGCTAATGAAAGAGGTTATTAAATACGGAACTATTTTAGCGAACATGATTAGAAATCTATTTATAGGCGTACTTAAAAGTAACTCCAGAGTACCTAACTCTTTTTCTTTAGTAATTGATAACGAGGTCATTAATGCTCCTACGAGTAAAATGACCGTAGACATAATACCAGGTACCGTCATATACCTACCATTAAGATTCTTGTTATACATCATACGTACTGTGGGTATAATGTAGTATCCGGCTCTGCTTGGCGGATTTTTACTTGCAATATGTTTATTGATTATAATCTTACCATAGGAGATAAGGCTAGGGGAGGTCAATATCTTGGATCCATCAGCAATTAATTGTATCTGTGCATGACCTTCGTGGTGTAATTTATAGCCAAAGTCTTTATCAAAAACGAAGGCCATACGAATGGTACCTTTTTTAAATTCTTCATCAATTTCATCAGAGGTATCCAGGTATTTTACCAATTTAAAAAATTCAGAAGTGCTAATTAAATTGATCAATTCTTTTGAATCGTGGTCCTTGGCATGATCTACAACTGCAATATTAGCATCCTTGATTTCCATGGTCATTACAGAACCAAATAGCAGTACCAAGACTATGGGTATGCCCAATAGCATCGTTAAGGAACGCCAATCTCTTAGGATATGGAGAAACTCCTTACGAACAAGTCCTTTGAATATCTTGAAATTTTTCATTTTACTTTGTTATAACTTCAATGACTTAAGCCAGATCAGCTTGCAGTAATTGCATGTTCTTTTTCATAACCTCTTGCCAAATGGAGAAATACTTCTCCCATTGTTTCAAGCTTATATTTATCTTTTAAGTTTTGGGGTGTATCTACTGTTATCATTTTTCCGGCTACCATCATTGATATTCGATGACAATATTCAGCTTCATCCATATTATGGGTAGTTACTAAAACGGTTACACCGCCTTCTGCGGTTTCATATATCATTTCCCAAAATTGTCTTCTTATTGAAGGGTCAACACCACTAGTTGGTTCGTCTAAAAAGACAACATCCGGCTTGTGCATCAAAGCTGTACAGAACGCAAGTTTTTGTTTCCAACCCAAGGGTAAGGAGCTTACGCGCTCTTTTTCAATATGTTCCATTCCAAAATGGGTTAGTAATTCTTTGGTTCGGCTACTAATTTCTTTATTTGTAAGACCGTAGATTCCACCAAAAAAACGCATGTTCTCTTTTGCTGTTAAATCATCATATAAAGAGAATTTTTGGCTCATATAGCCAATGTGCTTTTTGAGCTTCCTAGAATTTTTAAAGATATCATAACCTGCTACCTGGCCTTTACCACTAGTAGGTTCTAACACCCCAATGAGCATACGCATAGCAGTTGTTTTACCGGCACCATTAGCTCCTAAAAATCCAAATATTTCGCCTTTTTGTACATTGAATGTAATTTTATCGACTGCCACGAAATCATCGAATTTTTTGGTCAGATTTTCAACACTAATGCTATATGTTTTTTCAGGCTGGCTCATAATTTTGGTTTTTAGAGGTAAGTGACATATAACAATCTTCAACGCTTGCTTTTATTTGTTTTATTTCTACATTGGGGGTATCGTTATTCTCCAGATAAGTTTTTATTTCCAATGGATCAATCATATCACGCTTGTCCGTATAATGTACCCAATCTCCAAAAGGATAAACTGAGTTGGCATGCTCATAAGCCTTTAGCTTTTTAATTATATTAAAGGAATTTCCAGAACGTATGGCATACAAAGGCTTATCAAAATTCGCGATGAGTCCGTCAGGGCTGTTCGTAGCCAATATTTTACCATGATCCATAAGGGATATTCGATCACAGAGAAGGGCCTCTTCCATATAGGCGGTAGAAACCAAGATTGTAATGTTATCTTTCTTTAAGCTTTGAAGCATATCCCAAAGGTCTTGTCTGGAAACAGGGTCTACACCTCTGGTTGGCTCATCTAAAAACAGCACTTTAGGCTTGTGAATCAAGGCACATGAAAGTGCTAGTTTTTGTTTCATTCCGCCAGAAAGTTTGCCCGCTCTTCGCTTTTTAAAAGGTTCGATCTGTTGATAAATATCCTTAATAAGGTCGTAGTTCTCTTCTAAAGTCGTTCCAAAAATAGAGGCATAAAAGTTAAGATTTTCTTCAACCGTTAAATCTTGATACAGCGAAAATTTGCCGGGCATATACCCAATTTGTCGGCGTATATTTTGGTATTGTTTTACAACATCCATCCCTTCTATTTCAGCAGTACCACTAGTTGCCAATAGTAGTGTGCCTAGAATTTTAATAAGACTGGTTTTTCCAGCACCGTCAGGACCAATAAGCCCAAACAACTCTCCTTTTTCCACTTTTAGGGAAACAGCGTCCAGTGCTTTGACCTTACCATAATTCATTACAATATTTTTTGCTGAAATTGGAGTCATCGTTATGTATTAACTGTTATATTTATTTTTTCTCAACTGATGAGTTTTTTTCGGAATTACTCGTGAAATTGATTTCTCCAGGCATACCAATTTTTAAGTACCCATCATTTAATACAAGCACTTTAACCGCATAAACCATATCTACACGTTCGTCTTTGGTCTGAACAATTTTTGGCGTAAATTCTGCCTCAGAAGCAATCCACTTAATAGTTCCTTTTAAAGAGCGGTTTTCCTTTTTAGTATCATCGATCAGCACTTCTACTTCTTGCCCTATTTTTATATGAGATAGTTGGTCACCACTTACATAAACCTTAAGCGTTATTTTATCTAAACCTGCAATTTTATATAGGGGAGTTCCATAGCCAGCAAGTTCCATTTCTTCGGAATACTTGGTAAGAACCGTTCCGGAAACAGGATTTATAATTAGGCTCTTATTTATTTGATCATTAATCTGATCTATTTGTTTTTCTATGGGCTCTATTTGGCTGAGAATGCCTCTATTACCGGTTTCCAGTTTTTTACGGGCCGCCTCAATCTCGCGGTCTACTACCTCTATATTTCCAGTTATATTGTCCAATTCTTTTTGGGTAGCGGCCTCATCCTTTAACATATGTTCTACTCTTCTTTGTTCTCGTAGAATATTGTTTTTCTGTTCTCTGTAAATGTTTAACTGACTTTGAACATCCATGGTTTGAGCTGTGACCGAATTGATGCTGGCAATCAGCTGTTGTTTTTTAAGGGATAGTTGCATAGTATCAATATAACCCACTATTGTACCCGCCTTTATTTGCTCTCCTTCTTTTACATTAAAAGAAAGTATTTTGCCTTGGCCTTCAGAGCCCACAATCACTTCATCGGCCTCAAAATTCCCATAAGCATCCGATAATTTCTCGCCAGAGCAGCTTATAAGTCCAAAGCATAAAATGATAACACCTATAAAATATTTCATTTTCTTATCTATTTAATTGTTATAAATTTCCTTTAGTGGTCAGGTAATTAATTTCTGATTGTATTTTTTGAATTCCATGTATCTGAAGATTCAATTGGGCCTCAGTTCTTTTGTTAACTTCTATGATGTATTCTGTTGATGTGATTACACCATTTTGAAATTGGGAATAGCTTTTTCTAACGATATCTTCCTGTAGTTCTAATATCTTTTTGTCTTTTTCTATAAGTTGGTTATAGGTATCAATGCTAGATTTATCACGAATTGATGCTATGTTGATTTTCTTTTCAAAGTCTTCTTTTTTGCTGGAGAGAATTTCTTTATTGATTTCTAATACTTTCTTTTTTCGGGATGTTTGTTTCCAATCCCAAAAATTCCATTTCAAACTTGCTCCAACCACATAATATTCTGTGGCATCTGTTTCAAAATAATTTAAAGGGTTTGGGCTCCCAACCCCTAATTGAGCTATACCAGATAGACTAGGTAAAACTTGGGCATTAAGTACTTTCTTTTGAGACTCTAGATTTTCCTCCATCAAATCAAAATATTGCTGTTCTGGCCTACTTATATCTTGGCTTAAATCCTGGTCTGCTATGAGGGGAAGTGCAAATTCCGCATCAGGAGAAATAGGTTCTCCTATCCAATCGCTTAACATATCAATCACCGCCTTACGGCCTAATTGCACTTCTAATATTTGTTGTTGAATTTTTAATATTTGCTGATTAAGAATATTGGCGTTAGTTTTAAGCATAGCACCATTTTCTACCGCAGACATTATTTTTTTAAGTTGTCCATTCAACTCATCAACTACAGTTCCCAGTAATTTTTCATTTTCTTGATAGACCAATGCATTGAAATAAAGCGTATTTATCATTCCCTTTATCTCAAACAAATCAACCTCCATTCCTTTTACGTTGGCAGCTAATTGTGCTTCTTGCATTTTTTTGGCGTTTTTTACATAACCCCCGTCATAAATTTTTTGAGATATATCTAATGTTAAGGTGTATTGATTTTGAGGGATTTCTGCAATATCCAATCCTGCAATATCAATACCAATATCCAATACATCCGATAGGTAATTATACGTACCATTTAAACGTGATTGCGGTAGGTTTAGAGTATTCAAATTTTTAATATTCAAATTTGCTTGGGATTCGTATAATAGCTCTTGTTTTTTAATAGGACTAAGAGATCTGGCTCTCTCTTGACAGTAGTCTAATTCTAAAGTTTGAGAATAGGCCCAGCTTATTGGTAAGAGCATTATAGCTAGTAAAATTATTGAGCAACGTTTCATTATATAGACTTTTAGTACGAACCATCTTTACTGATGACGGCCTTAATTTTATACAAAAGTAGGAGGTAGTATGATTTGTATTTATGATACAAATCATGCAGAAGAATATTATTTATATAATTTTGATTATTAAATAGTTACGATGATTTTTAGTAAGTTATTTCTTATTTAAATATCACTTTTTTCTATGTTTTTTCTTTTAAAAAGATCTCTTTGTTACACGGAATAAGACTTGTGCTAAATGGTTAGTTAGTGAGAATACTAAATGGATAAAAGACACACAATGCGCAGAGA
Source organism: Zobellia nedashkovskayae (assembly GCF_015330125.1). Taxonomy (NCBI): domain Bacteria; kingdom Pseudomonadati; phylum Bacteroidota; class Flavobacteriia; order Flavobacteriales; family Flavobacteriaceae; genus Zobellia; species Zobellia nedashkovskayae. Next base: position 2,931,238 of record NZ_JADDXR010000002.1, read on the forward strand.
AGAATAATAAAGATTTATTATATTATAAGGTCCGTTTTGACGGCTATAAAGAAGGGCAGGTAATAGGATTGGGTATAAAAAAACTGTTTTAAAATGAATCACGAGTTTTAATACCGTAACACATTTTAAAACAGTTTTTGATAACTATCAACATCAAGAATTGATTCAATTTAATTTTTTAAATTTTTTTCTAAGTCTCCCGACGCTTACCGGTAATCTCAAGGATATTTATCTTGTATACAATAGGGTTTCCTCTAGTATAGGACTTACTAGAAAATTCATTGATGAACTCAGGGTTTTTATGTTCTTTTCGATGTATAATGGCTTTAATACCTTCTGTAAACAAATGTAATTTTTGCTTAGCTGTAGAACCATCAAGCTCTTCAAAAGTACCGTGAATAAGAGTGGATTCCCAATTAACCATAGAATGTACTTGTTCCACTAGTACAGAAACAGAATCATTTTTCCGCATGGCATCTATTTTATGCCCTTCTGCTGTATAGCTTATGATACTATTGTCTTCAGCATCAAAAAAGTAGGTGATAGGAATCACATAAGGTTTTTCATCTGCAATATAGGAGAGATAACCGTTATAATTATTTCTAAGAACGCGGGTACTTTCGCTAACTGATATGTCCATCATAATTCTAATTTATTATAAAAATGCATGATCTAAACTATATAAATATAGCATTTACTTCCAAGAAATGTTCTTGTATTTGATAAGATACTTATTTATTTCCAACAATATTCCGAGCGCCCTTTAAGCTCATGTTCTATTTCTAACAAACGGTTGTATTTGGCAACACGTTCGCCTCTACATGCGGAACCTGCTTTTAAGTGTCCACCATCCATAGCCACGGCAAAATCTGCTAAAAAAGTATCTTCGGTTTCTCCTGATCGGTGAGACAGAAAATAACGCCATCCTGCTTCACGGCACATACGCACCGCTTCTATGGTTTCTGTTACCGAACCTATCTGATTTAATTTAATTAGCGCTGAATTAGCGGTTTTCTCGCTAATTCCTCTACGAATATATTTTCTGTTGGTAACAAAAATGTCATCACCAACTACTTCAATTTTATCTGCAAATTTTTTAGTGAATTTAGCAAACCCGTCCCAATCACCTTCAGAAAGAGGGTCTTCCCAAGAGATAATCGGGTATTTTTTTAACCATTCGCCAGAAAGGTGAATAAGCTCATCAGTTGTCATTTTACCCGCACCGGACTTGGTAAGGTTATATTTGTTATCTAAATTAGGAGAAAAGGAATTGGCCGCACTATCAATGGCAACGGATAAATCCTTGCCAGGTTGGTACCCTGCTTTTTCAATTGCTGCAATAATAAATTCTATCGCAATTTCATTGCTTGCGCAATTAGGTGCAAACCCGCCTTCATCACCAACGCTGGTAGCCAGGCCTTTATCTTTCAATAGTTTTTTTAGTACATGAAAAGTTTCCGCAACGTAACGAAGCCCCTCTTTAAAATTTGGAGCGCCGTGCGGCACGAGCATAAACTCTTGAAAATCTACACTATTATCTGCATGTTCGCCACCGTTTAGGATATTCATGCACGGCACGGGAACACGCAAGGTATTGGATCCGCCTAAATATCTATATAACGGCAGGTTAGATGATACGGCCGCTGCTTTAGCAACTGCCATGGAAACGCCCAAAATAGCATTGGCACCAAGCTGAGATTTATTCTCGGTACCATCTAATTCTATCATGGTATAATCAATATCTTTTTGGTCAACTGCATGCATTCCTATTAGGGCTGCAGCTATTTTTTTATTAACGTTTTCCACGGCTTTTTGAACACCTTTTCCACTGTAGCGTTTTTCGTCATCACGTAGTTCCAACGCTTCGTTCATACCGGTTGATGCTCCTGATGGTACTGAGGCAGAAGCTTTTGTTCCATCATCTAAAGTAACATACGCCTTTAATGTAGGGTTTCCTCGAGAGTCCAATATCTCGAGAGCCGAAATAGATGTGATTTTTGAATTCATTTTATTCAATATATAGTGATACTTTATCCTTTTTATGTAAAAAAAATATACATCGCAATCAATTGGGAGAAGCACTAATTTCTTCCTTGTAATTGTTTTGAGGGTATGAAGGTATTACAGTATTCAAAAATGATGTATGATACAAGTCATGAATGCATGAATTTAAAGCAAACTGATTATGTTTTAGGCTATTCTTTCTGTACTTTTTCTTTCTGCTTTTCTTGTTTTTTGAAATAACCACGGGTCAAGAAATTATGTTTTAATGCTTCCATATTTTCATTGAATTTTAGCACACCTTCATCTACATTTTTCATTGAATTTTGAAGCTGATGTACCAATGTAGTATCTGTAGCTAGATAGTTGATAGCCCCATCACCACCATTAATGCGATCAACTACAGTGTTGAGATTTTCAGCTGTTTTTTCAATTTCTATGGAAGAATTCTCAAGATGGGTAAGAACGTTACGTATTTTTTCTCCGGAGAGCGGATCACTCAATAAAGTTCCAACCACACTTTCTTTGGTATCAAAACTTTCTACAAGTGCGTTTAATTTTTGCATGGTCTCTTGGGCATCATTAGTGGTGTATTTTAGATTGATCAATGTTTGGTTTAAATTATGACCCATAATGGTATCATTAATTAAACGGCCCAGTGTACCTTTTCCGTCATTTATGGAGCGTGTAATAGTTAGCAATTGCTCTGTTAATACCGCGGCATTTTCATTGGTTACGTTTAAGGTATTCATCATGTCTGATGTGGCAGCGTTGCTATAAGACTTAATTTCATCGCCAGATTTAACATAAGGTGCTTCACCGGTACCAGGAACGATGTTAATAATCATACTACCTACCAAACCATCTGAACCAATATTGGCAATCGAATTGTTTTTGATATGCTTTTGCATTTTGTTGTCAATAAGCATACCTACCTGTATGGTGGTATCATTGATCATTTCAATATCTTTTACCGTACCAATGCTAATACCCGCATAACGAACATTATTACCGTTCTGTAGCCCACGTATGTTGTCAAAAGTAACGTTAAGGGTAAAGGTGTTCCCAAACATATTTTGTTTGTTCCCAATCATATAGATGACTATTATTAACAATACCGATCCAATGAGAACAAAAATTCCTAGTCTAAATTTTTCCGATGCTGATTTTTCCATGATCTATTTTTTAAAAAAGGCCTCTATTTTAGGGTCTTTTGATTGTATCAAATCCCTGTATTTGCCCTCTGCATAATTTATACCATCTACCAATAAGATCATCCGATCAGAAATGACTCTAGCACAATCCACATCGTGTGTTATGATTAATGAAGATGTGCCATATTTTATCTGAATGTTGCGCATTAGCTCAATAATTTCTTTGGATGTAATTGGGTCTAATCCGGTTGTAGGCTCATCATAGAGAATGATTTTAGGTTTTAAAATCAAGGTGCGGGCCAAGGCAATTCTACGTTGCATTCCACCAGACAATTCTTCTGGCATAAGGTCAATTGTATGTGCAAGACCAACACTTTCCAGGGCATCCATTACTAGTGGCGTAGTATCCTTTATGTTGCCAAATTTTTCTTTGTGACGCCGCATTGGGAATTCTAAGTTTTCCCGTACGGTCATGGAATCATAAAGCGCACTTCCTTGAAATAAAAATCCAATATCGGACCTTAGCACATCTAAGGTTTCACGATTTAAATTCTTTATTTCCTTTCCCAGAACAGAAATGTAACCACTATCTGGTTGCATTAGACCCACTAGACATTTTATCATGACAGATTTTCCAGAGCCGGATTTACCCATAACTACAAGATTTTCACCCTTGTACAGTTTCATATGAAATCCGTCAAGCACCTTATGGTCACCAAAACTTTTATAGAGATCTTTAATTTCTATGATGACTTCTTTTTGGTCCGAAGTCTTTTCCATTACGTCTATGTTCTTTTGATCTTTCATTACACATCAAAAAATATGTTGGATATAAAAACTGCCACAAAATCTATAACGAATAAAAGTAAAGAGGTCATTACTACCGCCGTATTTGCTGCTACACCAACACCTGCCGTTCCTTTTTTACTGTAATACCCCTTAAAACAACCCACCAGTCCAATAGCAAAACCAAAGAAGAATGTTTTAATGAGCGCGGGTATTAAATCGGTATAGGACAGGGCGTCAAAAATAGTATTGAAATACAATTGAAAAGAAACGTTTCCCTTTATGTTTTCTATTAAAGCCGAACCAAAAAGGGATACGGCATCACTTACAACTACGAGTAACGGAAGCATTAATATAGCCGCCATAACCCTTGTAACCACTAAATATTTGAAAGGGTTGGTGCCAGATACTTCCATGGCATCAATCTGTTCTGTAACGCGCATGGAACCTAATTCAGCACCTATTCCCGAAGAAATACGTCCCGCACAGACCAAAGCCGTTATAACAGGGCCCAACTCCCGTACGATAGAAATACCCACCATATTGGGCATCCAAGAAACCGCACCAAATTGAATCATTGTAGGACGTGATTGTAAATCCAAAACCAACCCTATTATGAAACCCGTTACCAAGACCAAGGTTAGTGATCTATACCCAATTTGATAACATTGCCTTAAAAATTCGTTGAATTCAAAAGGTGGCCGTAACGCTTCCTTAAAGAAACGACCTGCAAAATAGGAGAGTTCCCCTATTTCATTTATGGATTGCCTTATCTTATTTGGAGTCTTGATTTTCAAATCTATTTGTTGAATTTGTAGTTGTATGCGACCCCCAAAATTAAACGACCTTCAACCAAATAGGAATGACTTGGGTCATATCTAAAAAAATAAAAAATAGTGCTTTAACAACTGATCTGTGTCATACTAGATGCAGTGTGCACCATCTAATTTTGTAGCACCATATTTAATTTGGAAACAGTTTTAGCATAACCAATGAACAATAGAAAAATAAGCCGTGTAGGCTATAGGTTCGTGGATTTAGATGTCAGTAACTATAGACTTTTGTTTAATGCGCTTTTGGTAGGTTTGGTTACCGGATTGTTGAGCTCTGTTTTTAGGCTGATTCTTGCTCGTTTAGCTGCGCTTAGGACAACTTTTCAAATAGGAGAGATTAATCAGGCTTGGCAAAATTGGCTCTGGCCTACGCTTTTCACTTTTTTTGGTATTTGGTTTTCAATATTCTTGGTCAAGAAATACGCTCCTGAAACCGCTGGTAGTGGAATTCAAGAAATTGAAGGCGCACTAGATGGTTTAAGACCGGTGAGATGGCGCAGGGTTTTGCCCATTAAATTTATCGCTTCTATATTTTCCTTAAGTAGTGGTTTGTTATTGGGTCGTGAAGGGCCAACCGTGCAGATAGGTGCTAACGTGGGCAAGATGGCAGAAGACGTTTTTAAGCAATCTGCAGAAGAGGACAACCCTTTAATTAGCTCGGGTGCGGCATCAGGTTTGGCAAGTGCTTTTAACGCTCCTTTTGCAGGTATTATTTTTGTTATTGAAGAGATGAACGGCCATTTTAAGTTTAATTTTTATTCATTAGCAGCACTTATGATCGGCGCCGGTTCTGCAGATATGGTAGTACGGTTGTTGGTTGGGAGCGGACCTATTCTTAAAACAACCATTTTCACTTTTGAAGAATTATCCGGGATATGGTTGTTTGTATTGTTGGGACTTGTGCTAAGTGTTGTTGGAATTATGTTTAATAAGTTATTGATTAGGTCTTTGGATTTATTCAAAAAAATGAAAGTAAGCTATGTTACCATTGCGTTGTGTATGGCTTTAATCATTACTGCGGTAGGTTTGTATTCAGAAGATATGATCGGGGCAGGTTACACCACCATTTCACATGTTCACAATAGTTCTTTTACGTTGAAATTTCTTTTAGCGCTGTTTGTTGTCCGTTTTATTCTTTCTGTTCTTAGTTACGGCTCAGGAGTGCCAGGAGGTATTTTTACTCCTTTAATAACTTTAGGGGTCATTTTAGGGATGCTCTTTGGCGGTGTAGCACAACATTTTTTCCCAGATCTGGTGCCTGATCCAGCTATTTTTGGTGTTGCCGGTATGGCGGGCATCTTTGCCTCAACCATTAGGGCTCCACTTACAGGTTTGGCGCTTTCGGTAGAAATGACGGCAAATTATGAGTTGATATTACCATTGATTTTCACTGCGGTTACAGCTTCCGTCTTTACCACAATGTTGGGTAATGCACCGATCTATTCCATTTTACTTAAACGTATTTTGAATAAGGAAGAGACCTCCCTTTAGAAATTGTAACTCTTTATTTCTATATGAAACCTCGTTTGTCTGGCTCGTATCAATCTCAAAAATAAATTACTGCTTTGTTAAAAAAAGGCTAAAACCTAGGGTAACTGATCTAGGTCATTCGTATCGCTTATCAATCAAGATAATTTTGACCTATCAAAAGATGATAAGTATTTAAAATTTAATTCATAACTAAATAAAGAAGCATATGAAAAATGGAGTAACAGTCGCTATATGCGATTCGCATCAGAAAGCCGAAAAGGTGGTCAAAGAACTACAACAGTCAGGCTTTGATATGAAAAAACTTTCTATCGTTGGTAAAGATTATCACGAGGAAGACAAAGTTATCGGGTTTTACAATACCGGTGATAGAATGAAAAACTGGGGATCTGCAGGTGCTTTCTGGGGCGGTATTTGGGGCCTTGTTTTTGGCGCCGGTTTTTTCTTAATACCAGGCATAGGACCAGTTATGTTGGCAGGTCCAATCGTATCATCATTAATAGGTGGTCTTGAAGGCGCAGTTGTTGTTGGTGGACTATCTGCTCTTGGCGGAGCTCTTTTTGGTATTGGAGTACCCAAGGATAGTGTGCTACGGTACGAGACCGCTTTAAAGGCAGATAAGTTTTTAGTTATTGCTCACGGATCTTCTGAGGATTTGGAAAAAGCAAAAAAAATAATGTCCGATTCATCTGCAGATGAGGTAGATATTCACTCAAAAGAAGCTGTATCTGCCTAAGTATTAAAAATAATTTTAACTGAAATCTATATTAAATTTTTAAAAGATGAAAACAGTAATATTAAGTGCTATTTTAATGGGATTGGCTTTTCAATCTAATGCACAAGACCTACTCTTTAGAGCCAGATTAGAAGTAGAAGAAGTACCCGAGTTAGTAGTAACCGCAGTGGAAGAAGATTTTCCGGGTTTCTCAATTGTGGAGTACAATGCGTTGCCTGTAGAATATGTAGAGGGAGATGTTTACATTAACCCAAATATAGATTCTAATGCAGATTACGATACCTTTCAAATAATAATGAAAGAGAAAGGAAAAGAACTGACAGCTACTTATGACAGAGATGGTAACCTTCTTAAAACTACAGAGCATTTTAAAAATGTAGCACTACCATATGCCGTAAGCAGATCTATTGCAAAAGAATATCCAAATTGGAAATTTGAAAAAGATTCTTACGACATGGTTCAATTGGGCAATGGAAAAGCAAAAAAACGTTATAGAGTTATCCTAGAAAACCATGGTAAAAAAATACATGTGCATACGAATGCAAAAGGCAAAATTTTAAATCACCATAAAAAAGCTTAGTATAAGAAAAACACCAGTGGCTTTTTAAGACAGTGGTATTTTTTAGAGTTGGTTGGTAATTGGAAGACAGGCAGCAGAGGTGAATATCACTTTCTACTGCCTGTTTTTTGTTGAATATGTATGATATAGAACAAAAAAAAAGTAGACATCTGCATGTCTACTTTTTTTAAAGAGTAATCTTATTATTCTACGGTTTAATGAGTTTTCATAATCATCAACCTTTCATTATTCATTTGCTACGATCACAGAATAATTTCTCTGTTCCCACTTGTCTTCTTCTTTCCAATAAAATGTAAATTGTAATGAGGTAGACTGGGTGGTCGTAGGTATAATATTGGTAACGAAAATGCCAAATTTCATATTTTGGGACTCTGTGATAAAGGTGGTTTTCCAGTCGTCATCTGTCCAATGCACCGTACATTCCGTTAAGGTCTCAATTCGTAATGTTTTTCCTTTTGGAAGTGTTCTGGCTCCATTGTCAAAACGCCATATTTTATGATCTGATTTCTTTTTTCGCCTCTGGTAACGTTCAAAAGTTTGGCTGGGCATATCAAAAATATTATTGTGCTGTATAGAAATGCAGAGTTTAATATATTCTGCATGCGCCCAAGTTAAAGGCATGGCAGAACCTGTATGTTCGCCTAAGAATAATCCTTTTTCGGGAATATCAGCTTTGTCCCATATCTGTTCGGGTAATAAACCGTTGTTTGCAAAAGCCTCCATAGCTTTTAAATGCTTAGTAGCCTCTTCTATATTACCTGCCGCTATTTCATAATGACCTCTTTCTCCGGTTAACAACGGCCACGCACGACCTATTCCTGTACCATCATAAGGGTCTCCGTTTTCTTGCTCGCCATAACCATCATTATTATAACGGTACCAGCAATCTCCATTAGGAGTTTCAACCTTTAATTCCGCATCTATAACTTTTAATGTGTTCAGTATTTTTGGGTCATCGGCTGCCCGAAGACCAAACCTAACTAATGCCAAGGCGTCTACACTGATCAGTTCGCTTAGTTTTGTTTTTCCATAATCAGCATGATGGTTTTTAAGTTTAATAGTTCGATCACCCAGTTCCGTTGCAGGAATATCTGAAAAAGGATTTATACGAATATAATACCCTTCTACACCATGTTTTTGGGCCAGGGGAGTACCCGTAACATAGGTACGGTATTCTATAGTATCGTTCCAACTATCTGCAGTTTCCCGGCAATAGATGGCAAAATCTTTTTCGTTACTTATTTCTGCAAGTTCGGCTCCGGCCAATAAGGCGGCAATTTCTGTGGCCATCGTAAAGGGAGAAAAACCACCCTCTTCTTCCCAACGGTCTTGACTGGTATACGGTCCGTTCTTTAAAAGAAATGTAATCGCTTTTTTTGCCAAAGGCCAATATCTTTTCATTCGGTTTATTCCCATTGTATTACGTAAGTAACCTTTGAGGATTTCCAGAATTGGTAGGGCAATTTGATCCATCTGCAGACCATCCCAATTAGGTTCTCCTTGTAACCACATATTCTGTGGCCAACTACCATCTTCATTTTGGGTAGACATCAAATAGTTTACGATACGGGATACATCTGCTTTTGTTTCCAGCGCGTTAAATCCGCCCGCTGTTTCTATCAAATCTCTTGGCCAAACTACATGGTATCCGCTTTTGTCCGAATCTCCTTTTGTACCTCCCCAGGGAATGGAAAGACTAGCGATAATACCTCCAGGAAAATTTTTGGCTTCGTGCATACGTAACATCGCAGCACTCATTTTAAAATTTGAGGCAGGTATATTTGGTAGGGTGTCTTGCCAGGTTTGCCATTCTTGTATATATTTTCTTTTTGCAGTTTCAAAACCATTTAAAATACTTGCCCTTGCGTGATTAGCAGCCTCTAAATAGGTTCTTCCAAAACTTATAGCCAAAACAAAATCTTTTTCTGTAAGATCTATTTCTCCGGTAAGTGCAACATTCCCATTAGTGGCAAGATCATATTCCCATTCTAATTTTCCATGTTGGCGAATATCTCTCCAACCGTCAGACGCTCCTACAAACCCCACGGAACGTTTCACCCATTTTGAGGAACAGGCCATAGCCAATGCAATGTTTCCGTTATGGGCAAATAGCATTTCAACCCCTTTATATTGGCCAACCCATCCGGTGTTGTGGCCGCCCTCATTGTTTAGGTGAGGAGCCAGTAATGCAAATAGCCGTAAAGGAATTTCCGGGTCTTTCTGGTCAAAAACTATATGTTGGAGAATAGTATTTCTAAATGGATCAACAATGACCTCTTTAGTGATTTGATATTTATTGAACTTGTCCGTATTTATCATACGGTATGCGGGAATACCATCTTTAAGTGTTTCTATAAAGTGTTCGGTATCTCTTTTCTCTTCTGAAAAAAACTCATGGCCATCGGTAACAACAAAGCCCATATCACGTATGCACGCAATATCTTCTCTTGGGTAGTAAGCTTCGTTAAGAATACCGTGACTAAGGGTAAAAGTAACATCTGATGCGAAATTAAGGGCTTTGCCTATTCCTGTTTTTGTACTAGAAGTCCATCTAGCCTCCATTCCTGGTGCGCCGGGCGCCTCTGATTGCTGAGACATATTTTAAATTGTAATTTATTGATATTCAATTATTCCTGCTTCATTTGTACGCTCTCTTCTTAATGTTATATCAATACCATTCTATTTAATTGTAGACGTTATATGCAGTAGGATTTATAGTTTAGTTATATCTGTAGGGGTTTTGACCAAAATGGTCTTGTTACCACGTAGGGCAATAGGTTGTTTTATAATTTGAGGATTGTACCGTATCATTTTTATCCAATCATCTGTAGATAAACTATACTGCTCAAAGTGTTTTTTATAGGCTGCAATCTCTTTATTTACCAAGTCCGCCACTTCTAATTGTAGTCGTTCTGCTAGTTCTAAGATTTGTGTTCCGGTAAGTTTATTTTTGAGAAGATCAATTTCTTCTATGGGTAACCCTTCTGCTTTAGCATAGGCCAAAGCTTGTTTTGCCCGCATTGATTTTGAGCTATAGTAAAATGTAATCTGTCTTTTTGATGTAGCTATTTCCCCCATATCCTAGATTTTAAGACCTATTTATTTAATGTTTTCTTCTTCTAAATAATTTGTTTTATTCAATTTGTGGCAAAACCATAAATGGCACCTCAGTTTTAAAAGCGATACTTTTTACGATGTTCTCACGTGTTAAGGTTTGAAAAAAACCGTGCTTGGTCTTTAAAATGGATAGCATACCTACATTTTGATTTGTTTTTTTTATTTGAACCAAGGTATTGGCTACAGAATCTTGAAGATCAATTTCAAAAAAATGACCTTTTACTCCCTTGAGCCCGTTTCTCAATACTTCTTTGTTTATTTTTTGTTCGTCACTCAAGTTTTCTTCGGTTTTAATATGAGCTATGTTCAGATCGGCATTACAGATTAGGGCCATTTGGACAATAGGGGCAAGCTCTTCAGTTTTGAAGGTATGTTTGAAATCAGTTGCAAAAACAATTTCCTTTAGACTATTAATAGTATAGACAGAGGGTACGGAGATTATAGGGCAATTAGTAATATCTCTAATGAGCTGAAGCGTATTGGTCCCTATAAAAGCTTCGCGGAGCGAAGACAGCCCTTTTGTTCCTACAAAGATATAATCTGCTTTCTCGCTAAAAACAGTACGCTTGGTCAAGCTAAAAACTGAATCGGTTTCAAGGATAGCCTCAAAACGATGATTGTAGGTCGTATTTTGAGCTTGTAATACTTTCACAAGTTTATTTAAATCTTCCTGAAAGGTCATTTTAGACCCTGGGGCAGAAGGCGCATCATGATAAGCATGTAGGATATAGAATGTGCAAGTCTCATTTTTGAAAAGAAGGAGCGCATAATCAATAGCCTTTTGTGCATTTGCTGAAAAATCGGTAGGAATTATAATTTTTTTCATTTTATAGAATTATTCAGGTCTAAATTTTTTTAGGTTGCTATTTATCCCAGTTGTTAATTTGAGGTTTTCTGTTCTTTCTTTACTATTAATTACAAGCTTCGCGATTTTAAAAGCCATTTTGCAATGCTTATTAGCGTTTTTACCAACGTTACAAGTTTGTTTTCTAGATACTAAAGATATTATAGTAAGATAATACTGACTATGACATAGGTCATGAAAGAAAATAAGGTGGTGAAAGGCGGCTATAATCTAAGAACGGATAGTGGTAGAAAGGAAATTCGCTATCTGCGTTAAAATAAAAAAAACAGCTATGCAATCTTAGATTGCATAGCTGTTTTTGGTATTGAATTAAAAATGAATTGTATAGCTACGTATTAGCTATCCTTCTGAGACGAGAACAATTTTTTACCCACAATAATAACAGGAATCGCAGTAAAAAACCACAAATATTTTGTGTTGAAGCTTTCTTTTTTGGCTATCATTTTACTGTCTTCAAATTCAACCGAAGTACCGTAATTATTTTTTTCGGATAATATAACCTTGTCGGATACGCCATTTAGAGATAAGGAAAAAACCGTTTGATGGTGTTCATTTTCCTTGAAAGCATCAATATTAATAGCTAAGGTGTTGAACGCGTCAGGTAAATCTGAGGTTATAAATTTAAGGTCGGTCTGATGGTCTCCCAGTTTTAGTCCGCCATTTAAAAGCTGCACCTGATTACCGTTAACCGTTAAATTAAAATTACCTTTTATATAATCTACTGCTAATTTCTTGTATTCAATAGCTGATAGTTTATCGAATTCAACCTCTGGGTAATGTTTGTTCAGCGCTTCTTGAAAACCAGCTTGGCTCACACTAACGTTCAATATTCCCAATTCTTGTTTGACCTCTAAATAGTAGGTAGCCGACAATGGATTGTGGGCGTACGCCATTTTTATGGTCAGTAAAGTAAGTAAGCAAAAAATAAAAATCTTTTTCATAACGCTTATTATTGGTAACTAAAGTTATTGCTTGCCGCTACGCCTTTAAGGCATTTTGGAACGTTTGGAGCATCTGTATTACTAGCAACATAGTGATAGGTACCATCTGGGTAATCTGTTGTGGCTGCGGTTCTTCCGCCACAATCATCTAAATCGTCTGGTTCCACCCCATAGGCATAGATTGGGAAACCGTCTTTTGCAAAACCTATTAATTTGGTGTCAACCACTTGTTCGACCAACGTACATGAAACGTCTGCTATGTCATTAGCCTCCAAGACCTGGTTCATTGTTTCTGCTACAAAATGCCAATGGTAATATCCCGCAGGATCATGATGTCCGCCACAAGGGTCAAGAGAAGGAATGTTACCTGCTTTTTCTCTACCTGGGTTAGCTACAGAAGGAGGGGCACCGTTAATAGGAGCACCATCTATTGAAACACCGACCAACTCAATTGTATCAATATCATTATTTGAAGAGGCCAATTTTGGTGTTGTTGGAATCAAAAATGTTAATTGCAGGTTGTTATCTGGTGCAGCTTCCAAACAATAGGATAAATCACCATCAACAGGCCCTGAAGCAAAATCATCAATATTAATGTTGCCCTCGTCATCCACAATGTCATAACCATCTGCTTCCATAGCATTGAACAATTCTGCTTTCATTACTTGAAAACCGGGATTTGTATCTCCGTCATAAACTCCTAGGCCACCAATATCATTGATAGTTTCCGGGCAAAAAGGGCCACTCTCTACGGGGTTGCTTGAAAAAGTTAATTGAAAGCATTCTGCACTTGTACCATCTTCTAGGGTAGCGGTAACTGTCTCAAAAGATACTAGAGAGGTGCTGTTGAATGCCGCTTCTGTAATTAAATAATCACCACTGTCCGTAGATGTTTCTGTGTCGGTTTCCGTGTCTGTATCACTATCTGTAGTGTCATCAGAACTACATGAACCAAAATTGAGTGAAATAACTGTCAAGAATCCAAAGATGTAATTGAATTTAATCATGATTATTTATTTTAATTGGATTAATTAGTACGGATTCAATACCGCAAAGGCATTTTAAAGTTATATGTTTATTACAATTAGCATAGGGTTAAATAACACTGCAGAGGAATACTAGGTCAAGTGCTATTTTTCCGTACTACTCAGCACTTCTTGGAGGTTTACCGTGTGATGGACCACGTTCTGGTTTTGGAGCATTTTTTAATTCCTCTTCTCCGATATAACCATCGTTATTGGTGTCTATTTTTGAAAAATCGTTTTTTAATGGGCCGTTCACTTCGCTTTCAGACAATCTGCCATCCTTGTCGCTATCCATTTCTGCGAACATTTCTTTTAAAGAAGGTCTTTGATGTTTTTCGTCCCTTCCTTCGCTTGGCCGTTTTTCATTTTGTTTTTGATTAATTTGGTTATGCTCAATTTGATCTTTCTTCTGTTTTGAACCACAAGCTGTACATACTGCCAACCCAAGGGTTATAATTCCGATTTTCAGGATGCTTCTATATTTCATAAACTTATTTTACATCAACTTAAACTGATAGATTTTGAAAATTATAAGCTAGATTTTAGCTTAATAATCAAAACCAAAGTGAGCCGTTTATTATTTAATTGCTGGCAAAAGGGTATTTTTTCTTCGATTTAAATTTCTTCGCCATACCAAAAGCTCCGAGTATCAATACAAAACCAAGTACATACCAATTGACAGAGATACCAGCTAAACCAATGGATTTTTCCTGAAGTACAAATTCATTGTTTTCAAAATGTACCTGAGCTGCGTATTGGTTTTTTTTATCCAACGAAAACAAGTTTCTTTTGGAGCCATTTTTCAATACCATAAAGCTACTGGCACTTCTGTTTATATCTTGGAACAGCGTATTTTGCAACTTCACGGTTTCAAAGTTTGCCGGGGGAACAAACTTATAGACCACAATGGTTTCATGTCCTAATTTAATTATAGGTTCAGCAAGGTTTATCTCTTTAGCATCAATATTCAGATGTAGGTTTCTTGATAAAAGTGTACCCATTAAATCTTGAAATTCTTCTGGTGTTTTATAACCTTCAGCTGTGTATTCCGCATGAACCACTTGTTCAAAAGCCGTAAGGGAAGCTCTTATTTGAAGCGTCCAAACGCCATTCTTACCCTCCACTAAAATGGTACTTGATTGTGAAGGGGAGTGGGCAAAGGCCACCATGGGGAGCAGTAGCCATAAGAAGGCTACAAGCAACCCATTTTTTTTGCTGGATTTATTCAATGACATAAGCACCTTTTAAACAGTTAATAAAGTTATTGTTTCCTGCAGCATCAATATGATAATGGTAACCTCTAGTGTCATCTGAGTGACCTCTACAATCATCTAAATCTGTAGACTCGTTACCGTCTGCATCTAACATTTCATAAATTCCATTACCATCCATTGCATACCCTATTAATGGTGCATGGTCATCATCCTGGTCTATGGTAGTGCTATAACCTGTAGCAGCATGATAATGGTATCCTTGGTGTACGTTAATATGACCACCTGCATCATCAAAAGGAGCAAGGGTATAGGCACTTAAAATATTATTTACTGGAGCTGGCGCTGAATATTCTATTCCGTTAAGTGCAACACCACGCGTAGATGGGATTGTACTTGCAGTCATTGGACCGCCACCACCTGTAGAGAAATAGGCATTTTCGGATTGTAAAACAGGGGTAATAGGTATTAACCAAGTTTGCGTAAGATCAGTGATGTAAGAAGGAATACATTCTACACAGAAGTTTTCATATTCCGTACCAACATCTGGGTTAGCGGCATTTATACAATCATCCTCTGTTTCTGTAACATAAATGTCACCATTATCATCATACATCTGCCATTTCTCATCATTATAAAAATTGGCCATGTTCTGAATAAAGGCGCCATCTACATCGTAAACTTCTCCGCTATCCAACCATATACCTCCAGCCTCTGCATTGTCCGTAATATTATCAGGACACCAAGGACCCATTTCATGATCAGTAGGTGTGCTACTGGTTACTATCTGGTAACAATCTGTTTCTGTACCGTCAGATAGGGTGCAGGGTACGGTTGTTATGGTTAAATTATCTGTTGTGAAGTAGTCAGGATCTACATTTACTACAAGTTCCGTAGATACTTCTTCATCAACACTATCGTCAATAGATTCGTCATCTGAATCACTGCTACAACTATTTAAAGAGAATAGAAAAGCAAAGCAGCCTAAAGTAATGTAAAGTGTATTTTTCATGATAAGGAGATTTTAAATTATAAGTGAGATTATTTTAAATGCTTATTGTCTTTGAGGTCTCTTTCCTGATGGTTTTGGAGCCTTTTCCACTTCTTCTTTTGTTAAGAAACCATCTTTGTTGGTATCAATCTCTGTAAACGTTTCTTTTAAAGGACCGTTCACTTCAGTTTTAGAAAGAAGACCATCTTTATTAGAATCCATTTTAGTGAAAATTGCATCAACAGAAGGTGGACCTTGTTTTGCAGGTTCACTGTTAGCTTGTTGGCTCTTGCATGACATTGCGAATATCGCGATAGTGGTTACACCTATCAACATTGCTTTTGCACTCATATTTTTAGTTTTAGATTCATTTTTACAATTACAAATATTAGAAATGGTTTCATACGAAATGGCTACTTTAAGTGAATCAACGGAAGTTCTCAGTGAATGGACTCCATAGAACTGTAAAATGTTTAACGCATGCTATAGATATATGCAATTTCTTGGTTGTAAAGGTATTGTAGCAAGAAAAATGATATCATGATTTAGGTCATGGAAAAAAATAAAGTGCAATCTGAATTTATTTTGAAGAACGGATAATGGTATTATCCGTATTCTTTTTATGACCCTAAAGCGTTGTTATTTATTTTTTGAAACTGACGAATATCATTCTTAAATGTCTCAAAGTTTATGAGCTTTGTAACTAAAGTTACTTCGCAGATTTTCAAGTCGTTGTAATTTTACCCTAATCAAATAAAGCAAAGCATAATGAAAATAGAACAGATTTATACAGGATGTTTGGCACATGCGGCCTACTACGTAGAAAGTAATGGTGAAGCGGCTATTTTTGACCCACTACGTGAGGTACAACCTTATATAGATAGGGCAATTAATGATCATGCTAAAATTAAATATGTATTCGAGACCCATTTTCATGCAGATTTTGTGAGTGGGCATCTAGACCTAAAAAAGAAAACGGGAGCAGAGATTGTTTTTGGTCCAACGGCAAAACCTGGTTATGATGCTATAATAGCAGAAGATGGACAAGTTTTTAATGTAGGTGATTATAAAATAAAAGTTATTCATACGCCTGGTCATACTATGGAGAGTACAACCTATCTCCTAATAGATGAAAATGGAAAAGAGTATGGAATCATTACCGGAGATACATTGTTTATTGGCGATGTAGGTAGACCGGATTTAGCACAACATGTAGTTGCAGATTTAACGGAAGAGAAGTTGGCAGGTTATCTATATGACTCCTTACGAAACAAAATTATGCCTCTTAGCGATGATTTAATTGTATTTCCTAACCATGGTGCAGGTTCTGCCTGTGGGAAAAAGATGAGTAAGCAAACTACGGATACTTTGGGTCACCAAAAAGCTACCAACTATGCGTTGCGAGCAGATATGACCAAGGAAGAGTTCATTAAAGAGCTATTGACGGGCTTGACCACGCCTCCCAGTTATTTTCCACAGAATGTTATGATAAATATTAAAGGATACGATAGCTTGGATACGGTTATGGACCGTGCAAAAAAACCTTTATCAGCAGAAGCTTTTGAAGTGGTTGCAAATGAAACGGGAGCACTGCTATTGGATACTAGAGATGCCAAAGATTTCGCAAAAGGGTTTGTTCCAAATAGCGTTAATATAGGTCTTGACGGAAGCTTTGCCCAATGGGTAGGCGAGATGATTCCAGATGTTAAACAGGAAATCCTTTTAATTACCTATCCCGGTAAACAGGAAGAGGCTATTACCAGATTGTCACGTGTAGGTTATGACAATACCATTGGTTATTTAAAAGAAGGATTTAAAACCTGGAAAGAAGCCAAGAAAGAGGTAGAGACCGTTAATCGTATCACACCTAAAGAATTAGAGATAGCCTATGCATCAGAAAAACCATTGGTTATAGATGTGCGTAAAAAAAGCGAATTTGACTCTGAACATGTAATAGGTGCTATTAACGTACCGCTTAACGAAATTAACCAACATTTGGCTCAATTTCCTAAAGAAAAACCTTTTGTGGTGCATTGTGCAGGCGGGTATCGTAGTATGATTGCATCGTCTATATTAAAACAAAGAGGTTGGGATAATTTTGTGGATGTAGAAGGTGGCTTTGCAGAAATTAAAAATACGGGCATAAAAGTATCGGACTACGTTTGTCCTACCACACTACTTTAAAATAAAAGCTATAACACCAGTAGTTCTATTGTAATAATAGATGGGATTTCTGGCGATAAAACAAAAATAATATTAAAATTTGGTTGGTTATTTATGGGGAAACGGTCAGGGCTAATTAGACCGTTTCCTTTTTTTAATCCTTCCTTTAATACATAAAAACTATGTCATTCTTAAGTTCAATATTTGGTAGTAAAAGTGAAGCCTCTGATAAAATAGTAATCTTGGATAAAAAAGAGTACGCAACAGCTATTTCAGGTAGCAAAGTGCAATTGGTAGATGTTCGTACGGCTAATGAATTTAGCGGAGGTCATATTAAAGGCGCCAAGAATATCGATTTTTTTAATCAGGCAAATTTTGAAAAATCCTTTGGAAACCTAGATAAGACAAAACCGGTTTACGTGTATTGTCGTTCAGGAGCAAGAAGTCAGAAAGCAGCAAGAAAGCTTTTAGATATGGGCTTTACGCAAATCTTTGATTTAAAAGGCGGCTATTCAAGGTGGTCATAAGTTACTAAATAAGAAATGGGTTAAACGTTTGTATAACCAACTAAACCAGTGATATGAAAACAAGTATTATAGTACAAAATTTAAAGTGTGGCGGTTGTGCCAAAACTATTACCTCTAGAGTATCGGAAATAGAGAACATATCCAACCTTTCGGTAGATGTAGAAACCTCTATGGTATCTTTTATGCACGAAGATTTGAACGATGCACTTATGGTTAAGGAGAAACTAAAAGTATTGGGTTACCCGTCTATCGATAGCGAAAATTCTATGGTTTCAAAAGCAATTTCTTTTGCTAGCTGTGTAAGCGGAAAAATGTCTAAATAGTATAGACAGGCAATGGCTGTTGATACAAATTAAAAGGTATGAAAAAGTAGGTTAGCCTAAGTGTATTTTAAGACAAAACCATCATCAACTAAATTCTGAATATTATGAAAAAAAATATGGGTAGTACAGACCGCATTATCAGATTTATATTTGCTGCTATTGTAGGATTCTTATTTTGGCAAGGTAGTATAGGGGGTACTTTAGCTTACGTACTGTTAGCCGTAGCTGCAATTTTTATTATAACAAGTTTTATAAGTTTCTGTCCGTTATACACGATTTTTGGGTTTAAAACCTGTAAAATTAAAGAGTGATTAAATTTTTAAGATGAACCAGCCATTACAAGATAATTACGGACATATTTTTGAAGATGAACTTCTTCAAGAAATCGATAATGTTGCCACGTTTAAGGAAATACCGGAAGGATTTCAACTTATTGAAATAGGGGAGTTCATTAAATCTATGCCGTTGTTGGTATCAGGAGTTGTAAAGGTGTTAAGGGAAGATGCCAAAGGCGATGAACTATTGCTTTATTTTCTTGAACATGGCGATACATGTGCCATGACATTGAACTGCTGTGTAGGTCACAGAAAGAGTGAAATACGGGCGGTGGCGGAAACCGAAGCAAAACTAATTATGGTGCCCATTAGTAAAATGGAAGAATGGATGGCCAACTACCCAAGCTGGCGTAATTTCATTCTAGAAAGTTACCATAATAGGCTTAATGAATTATTGGAAACGCTAGACAGCATCGCATTTTTAAATATGGATGAACGTCTACTAAAATACCTGAAAAATAAATCGCGGGTTACGGGAAGTACTACCATTAACAGTACTCACCAGGAAATTGCTTATGAACTACACACTTCACGTGTAGTAATATCTAGGTTGCTTAAAAAACTTGAAAATATGGGTAAGGTTAAACTAAACCGGTACCATATAAAACTTGTGGAGTTGTAATTTAAGTTCTGTGTCCGTGCAAAGCTTGCCATAGCTTAATTCAATTTATATTTTTCTCTGTACTCGGTAGGACTGATACCTTCTTTCTTTTTGAACAGTCTTGAAAAATAGGGCGGATATTCAAAACCCAATTCATAAGCTACTTCTGCTATGCTTTTACTGGGTTGTAACAACAGGTTCTTCGCTTCATCAATTAATAGTAATTGCAAATGCTCTGTAGTAGTTTTACCGGTTTCCTTTTTTAAAGTGTCGCTGAGGTAGCGTTGAGAAACGGATATTTTAGCTGCAATTTGCTCTATGCTAGGAATACCTTTTTTCTGTAATTGACCAGTTTCGAAAAATTGAGATACTTGCAGGTTAAACCGCTCTAGCAAGCTAGTAGAGAGTTCTTTTCTATTCAAAAATTGTCTTTCATAAAAACGATTGGCATATTTCAATAAGGTACTTAACTGCGATATGATAATGTCTTTGCTGAATTCATCTTGATTGTTTTGATATTCTATTTCAATATTCTCCACAATTGATGCCATCTGTTTTTCCTCCTTTGGCGAAAGGTGCAGTGCCTCGTTCACCGAATACGAAAAGAAACCATATTTCTTGATCTGATGCGCCAACTCCGTCCCTTTTAAAAAGTCTTCATGAAAGTTGATTGAAAAACCATTTTGCTCAAAAACTGCGCTACTATCCCACTGTAATACTTGTCTAGGGGCTATGAAAAATAAAGCTCCATTGGTAAAATCATATGTTGTTCTGCCATAGTTTAAATCGCCCTTTACAATCTTCTTAAAGCTAATCGTATAGCAATCGTTGGTAATGGGTGGTGAACTTTCTTTTGGGCAAGGTAAAAAACCATCTTCCGTGGCAGAAAACACACTTAACATGGGGTGTTCTGGACCAGGGAGTTCTAAATACTCCAAAAATGCCGATAAAGTTTTAAAGTGCTGCATATTACTTGTTCATTTCTTTTGCTGCCAACTGTAATTGTTTATTGTAACCGTCTATTCTGGCATGTGCGGTACCGTCAACCAACAAAATGGAGACCAACATCGCTATTGTTGTAATCATACTCGCTCTCCAAATTGGGCTGCTAACCAACAATAGAACCAATGCACAGGCAATAATGATTATCGGTATTGCGGTAAAGACTATAGTGTCATATTCTTTTAAGGTAGCTTCGGCTCGCTTCAATTCGGCATCTACAAAAGCAGCTGCATCTGTATGGTACGCCTTTTCAAATTGTGTTATTCTTGATTTATTGGTAAAAAATAAGCCCAAACCAATTATCAGAAGTAAGCTACCTGCTACCAATGTTGGTATAATGTAGGCTCTTGCCATATCTGTCTTTCCCAGTTGCCAGAACCCAACACTCGCCACTAAAAATACCATTCCGAAGAGCATGAAAAACGGAGTAGAAAAAACTTCGGCCTTAGCCCAATCAGTAGCTGCTTTTAAAATATCCATAGCTGATGTTTTAGATAATCTATTCTACTAAATTAAAATTTATACTGGGTTTTTATACTTATTTCGTTGTCCCAATATTGTTTACAATATTTGCTGGACCTTCTGGAAACCACATTTTAGCCAAAAGATTAGGTACATATCCCACTGGTACATAATCTGCAGTATAGGTAATTTTGGTTATGTCCGGATCTACTTTCTTAAATTCATAAACAACCTTGTAGTTAGCCATTCTCTTAACATCTTCTTGTTTATAATCGTTTGAAACTGCCGTTGCTGTAAAAATAAGTATGTCATCTTTTTTGACCCGATCAATTTTTATGACAATATCGCTATCTGCCATTGGCCATGGTGCATCAAAATAATAATATGCCAACCATTCCTTCCCCGATATTTTTTCTATTTCTTGGGTAACAGGTGTTCTTTTCAAGAATTTTTTATGATTGTTCGTATTGGAAAAATAGGCATCTAGTTCATCTAAGGTAATGTTGGCTGTGGTCTGGGCAACGTAATAAAAATGGGTTCCTTCCTCTTCTTTGACCAGTTCATATTTTACCGTAGTCCTGCCATCTTTAGCGGTTTTCGTTTTATAGTTTCGGCTTTGTGCAAAAGCGTTGATGGACGTTAATAATATAACAACTATTCTTATGTATTTTATGCGCTTCATTTCTCTTAGATTTCAATTATTGGAACCCAACTGTTAAACATTCCATTCATAACCAACAGCATCTTCTGATACTGACCAGAGCTTTTCCATTATGGGTTTATCTTTTGCGTGTGGCTCTAGCTTGCATTCTCCTACCGGACCGGTCCAATAATTTTTTCCTGTTGGGCCGTAAAAACCTTCTTGGGCCAAATCTGGTTCTGTAGCACACATTAATTCTGGATACGCACCTTTTTCTGCTGATTGTACCATTGGTGTCAATTTCATGATTTGCCACATGAATCTTGTCAATAAGCTTCCACTGGTTTTTATTAGTGATGTTGAAGATGCCCCTGGGTGGCAGGCATATGCTTTTACAGTTGTTTTACCCGCCTCTTTTAATTTATCCTGTAATTCATAAACTGTCATAATCTGCGCCAGTTTACTTTGGCTATATACATCGTTAGGACCATAGTTCTTGTCCCAGTTCATATCATCGAACTTTATGGTCTTAATTCCCATAGTGTACCCCATACTGCCAACGGTTACAATACGACCCTTAGATTCTTCTATACGAGGGTAAAGTAATGCTTGCAGTAAAAAATTGCCGTAATGGTTTACCCCTAACTGACTTTCAAAACCATCTTCGGTAAAGGTTTGTTTGGGTACTTGAGCTATGGCGGCATTACATAGCAACGCGTCTATTTGTGTTACAGTTTTAAGCACCTCTTCTGCAGCTTTTTTAACAGAAGTCAAGGATGCTAAGTCCATTTCTATGTTGGTTATAGGTATTGCATTACCCAATTCTTGCTTTAAGGTTGCTATGGTAACGGTAGCCTTTTTTAGGTTACGGTTCAACATAACCACGGTTGCTCCTTTTTTCAATAATATTTTTGCAGCTTCATAACCTGTACCGCTTGTAGTACCTGTTATTACGAATGTTTTGCCTTTAAGACTTATAATTCTATCGGGTGTCCACCCTTGTTCGCCAAATTGTGTTGTATTCATTATATCCTATTTTTTAACTATCCAATAGAGTAGGACAAAGGTAAAATGGAGGGCCACCAACTTACTTACACACATTTTCGAATCTTGTATACTTTTTGGGGAGATAGTGGTATTTGTTCAACCTTGAAAGGTTGTTCATTACCATATCGTATTTTGAGATTTAGGTTTTCTTTTCCCTATTTTTCTAATTCGGACTTATTGATCCTGTTGTTCCCTGGTTTAATAGAAGAATGGATGGCCAACAACCCAAGCTGGCGTAATTTTATTCTAGAAAGTTACCATAATAGGCTTAATGAATTATTGGAAACGCTAGACAGCATCGCATTTTTAAATATGGATGAACGTCTATTAAAATACCTGAAAAATAAATCTCGGGTTACGGGCAGCACCACCATTAATAGTACCCACCAGGAAATTGCTTATGAACTACATACTTCTCGCGTAGTAATATCTAGATTGCTCAAAAAACTTGAAAATATGGGGAAGGTAAAACTAAACCGGTACCATATAAAACTTATTGAGTTGTAGAGTGGGGGTTAAATGTGTGTAATGTTTTGGCATTAGTTTTTTGCAAATTTAATTAGCTTTTTGAAATTACCATTATCAGCTTCTCTTAAGGCTTTTATATATTGTTTTCTTGTTTCGTTAGCTTTAACCATATTTGATTGGTGCCAGTTAAATATTTCATTTCCAAATATTGATTCCATGATAATATCAGCCATCATTCTAGAGTGTCTTCCATTTCCATTTGGAAAGCAATGAATGGATACTATACGATGTTTAAATCTTATAGCTATTTCTTCAGGTGGAAAAGTGTTGTTATCTATCCAATATTTAGTGTCGTCAAGTAAATTTTTTAATTCAAGCCCAATTTGTGTCCAAGGAATTCCAATGTTTTTTTCAGTCTTTCTAAATTGTCCTGCCCATTTCCAAACATCACTATACATTCTTTTATGTAAGTTTTTAATGAACTTTTCAGTTAAAATATTTTCAACCTTAAATTTTGAATGAATAGTCCATTCAACTGCTTTTTCAATGTTTAATTGCTCAAATTCATCTAGTTCTCCTTGAGTAGTGATAGACTTTATTTTAAGACCTTCCTTTTCTTCTTCGTCTAAAGGTGTTTGTCCATCTTTATAATCGAATTCTAATCCCATAATGATTTTTTCATCTCTCGCTTAATTTCATCAGCAAGCTCCTTTATGGTTTCAGTTATCTTTTCATCTCCAATTCCTTGGTCCTCTAATTTCATATTTTGATTAGTCCTTAAAACTATTTTTCGGGCTAGTTTTTCGGCTTTTAAATTGACTAGATTTTCAATGGATCCATCTTTTGGAATAAAACCATATACAAATTTCATATCTAAAGCATTACCAACATCCTTTAGTTTATTTATGGTTATCTGACCTGTTGCCTCACGTTCTTCAATTTTTTGGATAGCCCCTTTAGTTAAATCAAGTTTGATTCCTAATTGTTCCCTCGTCATATTAAGACTGGTTCTTATGGTATTAACCCATCCTTTTTGTGGAACCAGAACCGTTGCTACATCTTTAAAATGTATTAATTTTTTATCTAATTGTTCTATGAGGAGTTTTTTCTTGTTTCTCATTTGATACCATTTTTATACATATATGTATGTAAATAACACCAAAAGTATACAAATACATATAAAAAACAAAATAAAAGAATATTTATATGTATTCTTTTGTATTAAAAAAGATACAAATATGTATGATTAAGTTTAGTGAAATTGCGATTTTAAATTACCGTCAACGTGTTTGTGCATGATTAGTTGCGAGGATTTTCGTAAGTAGGCTAAAACTAGTAATAAATTATATATGGTGTTGTGCTTTCGTTATTTGTTTTTCAATTGGTCTTTAACTAACGACTTTTTGAAATAATATTTATTGTTCATTTTAGCATCTTCAACAATTTCACGTTTTAATTCACCAGTAGAGTATAGGTCAATTACGTGTTCTAGCAATTCTATTAGTTTTAATTGATATGCTTTATTTTTAATTGTTGCAGGAACATTTAATAATATTTTCTTATCTGCTATTGCCATTGAACCGTCCGAACCAATGTTAATTTGAATGTCATTTTTGTTATAGTTTTCTGAAATGAAAACTAAGTAGTTTGCAAATATGCTTAATATGAATTTCTTTGAAAATTCCTCGATTGTAAGTTTTTCTCCTTGTTGAGAATAAAATTCCTGAGGATACTCTTTTATTTCCTTTGTTAGTTTTAAGTTTTCAAAAGGGTCTTTGTTTTGAGTGTAATTTTTTGAAATAAAAGAAAAATTAATATCTTTTAATAGTTCAGATAATTTCAAATCGCCATCTGTATGATTTGCAAATACAGAAGAGTCTATTTCCGAAACTAAAAACTTATCACCATTAAATACACAATATTCTACAGTTAATTTTTTTGAGTTTGTATGTAGCCAGAGATTATATAAAAATTGAGAAGAATGAATTGCTCTTTTTTGGAAATCCCCATATTCTTGCAAATCAACTAATTTTAATACTGAAGAATCATTTTTAGTTTTTAGTTTTTTTATTTTAAAACCTTGAAGACTTAAAGATGATTTAAAGTCTAATAATTTTGCTTCATCTTTAATACTTAAAGGCTCTTTTTCAATAGAGTCTCTTAATTCCTGTATTTCGTTTATATTGTCAAAACAAAAAATAGTTTCTGAAATTCGAATTAGTTTAAACGTTAATAAGACCTTAGTTAAAGTTTCAAATAGTTCATCTTTTGATATTTGAAACTCTTCATTTATTCCACTTTTTTTATACCAACAAATAATTTTACCATCAATAATTTTGGAGTTGTGGTGATAAGCAATATTTCTCCATTGATTTAATCTGATTGAGTGACTGGAGATTATTAATAAATCATCTAAGTCAGTTGTTGAGATTAATTCATCAATTATATCACCTAAATCTATCGATTGGATTTTAGCAAAATCGGACTGTTTATTTCGTTTTATTCTGTTTAAATGAAATATTAACTTAATAAAAGGTTTAGAAATACCTTCAATAGTCTGTCCAATTATTCTTAAAGATTCTTCTAAATAATCCTCAATACAGAGACTTTTAATGTCTATTTGATTATTGTATAAGGTCCAAAATCTTGAAATCCCTTGGCTAATTTCAGGTAACCAAGAGTTGTATGCTTCAAGTGTTTTTTCTAAGTTTCTATTTTTAGAATCATTAAATATTTGAAGTATAACGTCAATATTTTTTATTGATTCTGGAAAATCATTTTGAACTAGGAGGAAAGAGAGCCAATTATTAACTAGGTCAGTTGACGAATGTTTTTTTAGTCTTTGTTTATTTTGAAAATAGGTTGAAAAACATTCTATGATTTCGGATTTTAATTCATCAGGAGACATTCCAAATTCATAAAATAATGAAAGAGGATTTCTACTCTCAAAATCGCTTATCTTTTTTCTGTTTTTCAATTATTCGGGATGTTTATTTAATGAAGTACAACAATAGTATATGTACAACAGCACGGATGTCTACTAATACTTGAATATAACACAACTTTATTAAGTCTACCCAGATTTAGATTGTACCTGCAATATAAATATTCGCGTCATTTTATTCTTACAGAAGGGCGTAATATTTATTGAAGAGTTGTCATTTTATGTTTAAGCTTGAGAAAGCTAAAAAAACACGAATTAGCTTTAGAGAACGGCAGGGAGGTTTTGTTGTGCTTAGTGCTTTTCCGCACGTAACTTTAATTCCTTGTTCATTTGTTCAAATCCATTTTTGGTGTCTTTGTCTAAACTCTTTGAAAACAGCTTAACCAAAATTCCGCTAAAATGCTCGCTCTGTTCAAAATGAGTAGTTCCATCTCCGTTATCTGTCAATTTAAATAGGTGTTCTCCGTCAAACAGACCTTTAAACCAAAGATGACCAAGCCACTTTAACTCTGTGTTTTCAGTCAAGGTCAATACAAAGGGTTTAAAAGTCATTCCTTGCAATTTTATTTGAATTTGGTTTCCAACTTTTACGTCTCCAGAAACTGATTTAATAAATGAATTCCATTCAGGATACTTGTCAAAGGCGGTAAGGACTTGCCAAATTCTTTCTTTACTAGCGCTTATTGTAATAGATGTTTTAATCTGCTTTGTCATAATAGTAATTTATATGGCAAAGCTCGGCTTAAACCGAGTTTTTGCTCTTGACAAAAATCAAGAAATCTTTTTGTTTCTAATTCTGCTAAATGTTTCGGGAGACATTCCCAACATTGACGCGAGATATTGCAACGGAACTTGATTAAAAAGTGCTTTATTATTCTCGAAAAGTTGGTTGTAGCGTTCTTCGGCACTAAGGGATAAATGGCTAAAAACCCTTTCTTCTAATTGAACGAAACAACCTGCAATAAACTGTTTTTCCATTTCTGCCCAATTTGGAACAACACTATTCAAAAGGGCATAGTTTTCCTTATTGATTGTGTAGAGTTCACAATCCGTTAATGCTTGAATATTCCATCTTGCTCTTTGTTTAAAGCTAAAACTGTACAAGTCGGTTATGAAATAACCTTTTGTAGAAATCCATTGCGTAACTTCTTTGTCATTGGCATTTGCAAAAATTCGTATAAAACCACTTCGAACAAAACTCAGTTTTTGGCAATATTGACCAGTTTTTGTAAAATATTCCCCTTTTTTGAGTTCCGATTCTGTGAACAATGAAGTTATTTGGTCCATATTTTCATTGGTGATTCCAAAGTAGGAAGTAATATATTTCTGTAATTCTGTCAATTTTCAGAGGTTTTTTCAATATTAAAAACACCGGGTGAATTATGAATATAAGCAAAAATAACGCTCCATATTTGGGTATAAACGAACTCTTATCTGAGTTGCCCATGCTCTTACAGACTTAATTGTATATGGTGTATTTTCTCTTTTAGTACCTTGGCAGCTCTGGTGTACCCACTACTACCACCATCCACAAAATGGATATGTTTGGCATTTCTATTGCGAACATAGCAAGACATTATACTGGTATTACTAACATGAATACCATAAACAATCAGTTCCTTTTTTTCTAACTCATCTAGATATTCAGTTAACCGTTGTCTTTGCTTTGTAGTACCGGAGATAACCATATTAATACGCCCGTCAATTACTAGAATATCGGATAATTGCGTTAACTCATTTAGATATTTTCTACCTTTTGCACTGGGCAAATAATAATATTTACCAAATAAGCCAGTTATCCATACCTTCAAAAAGTTTATAACTCCAAATTTCTTATTACTCGCTTTCAGTTCTGTTCTAATCTGGTGATAATTAAATTTTAATTTCAATTTTAATTTAGGTACAGAAATAGGGTTTCTATTACTTAGTGAACCATATATTTCATCTGTTTTTTCTAACAGTTCTTGGAAGATAGAAGCTTGTTTTGATTCAATTAAGGCGTTAACCAATAATGAAACTACTTCATTTGAGTTTTCTGGTGGTGGAATTTTGTTCCACCTACATTCCATGCCATCTAAATCTAAAGCAGTCTTTTTTGCATGTGCTTGATCTAGAATTTTATCTCTAGATTTTATTTCCTTTTCCGCAAAATGCAGACCGTTGCCTAAAACTATTGGTATTGTGTGTAATTTGGTAATACTTGCCTTGGCAATTTTTAATTCTTGGTTGTTTTTGTATACATGAGAAACAGGAACACTCCCAACTCTTAGATAAATATCAAATTCTTTTTGAATATTTTCTTTATGCAAAGTCAAAGCGTCCATGATCTCTGGTAGTAAAATAGATGGAATTAGTAGTGTAGCTCCATCTCCACCAAAGAAAAAAGGAATAGTTATAGTATGTTTTGAAGCGATATTCAATGCAGCAATTATACTTCCTGTTGCTATTAAATTTACTATTTCAGAAAATCCGTTTTCTACAGATGCTGTAGAACCTTTTATATCTGTAACTACAATATGCCAGTCATCAGGGATTTTTTTGAATAGGGTAGCCTCGGAAAGTATTTTATTTACGGGGGCTTTGTGATTTTCAAGATTTGTATAAAATAAAGTATCTTTCATAATATACTTATTTGAGAACCATTAGGGTAAAACAATATTTTGGTTGTAGAAGTGTTTTCAAGAAAATTTAATTAAGAAAATTTTGTTTTTTAATTGTGTCTGACCACAGGGCTATGATTAGTGCAAGATTAAAAAGAACTGATTTTTTAATTAAGCACTTAGCCAAAACCTTATTTTTTCACCTTTTAGTGTACAGCTAAATCTAAAAGATTTCGTAGACTTTATTTAAAGTACTTAACTTTGGGTTAAGTACCAAAACGCGCATTAATTATAACCATTTTTGTATGCCGTTTTTACTCTCATTATCGTAACTATTTTATGGTCTTAAATTTAGGTACAAAATAGTTCAAACAATAAAGCATTGTTCCATAAGTAAAAATGAGCGTAGGCATATTGGTATTAAAGCCTAAATCAAATTCTGGAATATTAAATAGGTCTCTAAAAGAACGTGTTGCAATGAGTAGCATAAAAACTATTCCATAAGCGAAAACAGAAATAATGGCTGTTTTATTTTTAGTGGTTCGTATAATTCCCTTTTTTGCTTCTTCTCTAAAGAAATACCAAAGTACTACAATGCTAAATATAGCTTCTATAAAAATTGCTAAATAGGGGCTAGAAGCATACAAACCAAGACCAGCTTCCATTGTATTAGCACCAAACAGATGATGCATATGACCAGAAAGGAAGTCTAAAACAAAGTGGATAGAGACTAAAGCCATACTTACTAATCCTATTTGTGTGCTTTTGAATAACAATTTTCCGATTGAAAATACAAAAGCTAACCAAAATAATAGAGGCAACAAATCGTGACTATAAAGCATATCAACAGCCATATTATGTAAAGTTGCATCAAAAGCATCACTTGGGTCGGTAGGTTCAAGTCCTAAATAATGAAAGGTAAACCATAATAAATCCTGTAATTGGGATATGATTAAAAAATAAAGCAAAGCTCCTTTTTGGAATTTTTGTTTTGCTATTAATGCCGTTGTAAAATGTCCTGCTAACATAATTTCTATCTTAATATTCGTATTTTTGCTATCAATTTGATAGCAAAAATAACAATTACTATCGATTTAATAGTAATAAATTTCAAAATGAAAAAAGAATTTCGCTCAGGCTGTCCAATTTCATCTACACTAGATGTTATTGGTGATAAATGGTCTTTGTTAATCATTAGAGATATGCTCCTTAAGCATAAAAAGACCTTCAAGGAAATATCCAATTCGGACGAAAAGATTGCACCAAGTATTTTATCTGCACGATTAAGACTATTAGAATCTTATAAGTTGATATTTAAAACAAAAGTTCCTGAAAACAAAAAAGAGAATATTTATTTGTTAACACAAAAAGGAATTAGTTTAACCCCGATAATCATTGAATTCAGTTTATGGGGCAATGACCATATGCGAGAGTTTAATAAAATAGATGATATAGAAGGCTTGGATTCAGACAAGTCTTCCATCATTAGATCAGTTCAAGATAGTTATAATTCTATGGCGATTAATTTCCGTTAAGGTTGACTTTAAATGGCAAATTACAATTGGACATGTACATTAGTGTACATCTCTCTAAATACTAGGGAATAAAAACCACTCTGTTAAGTGTACATACATTCAGATTATGCCTGAAATGTAAATATTCATACCATTTGATTCCTACAAAATGTATAATATTTATTGAATGGTTGTGTTTGTTTCATGATTAGTACTACTTACGAGTAGGAGGGTGGGCAAGATATATGAAAGCAAAGTAAGGTGACTAAGGGTAAAAGAGAATATTTATAAACTTTAGGGGTCTGGATAAGAGCATTTAATAGGAGGTTTTATTGGAAAAAGTTTTTATTTACGTTCTGCTACCAGCTACCTTTTTCATATAAATCCAAAAAAGCGGCAGTAGAAACTCCTAGAAAATCAACAAGAAAATGTGCAAATATTGTCCACCGTAAACTCTTTGTTTTCTTGTAAACGATTGCCCAAACAACTCCAATAATTAGAGTTGAAATAACTAATTCTAAACCACTATTTACGTTAGAATTTATTCCGAATGCCGCGTGATTTATGGAGAATAGTATGCCAGTATATAAGATTGAAGTCCAACTGGGCCAGTCTTTCATGTAATCCAAAAGAAGTCCACGCCAATAAAATTCCTCAATCCATGGATTAATTAATGCTAGTAAAATCCACGGCAGCCATATTTGCCATGTGTCTAGCAGCTCGTAATGCATCAAAAACAATGGTAAGGGAATTAGTCCAATAAATATTGCCAGAATATTCCAACCGAATGCTCCAGTCGATTTTTTTAACCATTTTTTAATGGAGTCGACTCCTCCGTATTTTAAAATAAAGAATAACCAAAGAATCCATCCTAGGAGAACCATTGGTATAAATGCCCATTTCCCAATAATTTCTCCAAAAATAAAAGCAACTCCAAAGTTCGTTGCAATAATGAAAAATGGGGATGCAATTACGATATTCCTTTTGGTCATTTAATTGGATTGGCTGCTTAATTTTAAATGTTTACTAACGGTCCGGGTATACCTGCCGATAGGCACAGCCTCCCGAGTGGAGGATTGCTGTGACTTTTGGAATATATGCCTAGTTATGTGTAGTTATCTAAAGTAAGTAGTAAAGTTGGCAAATACAAAATAGCCGTGATTAAAGTCCCAGCATACCCTCAACAGTTGTATATGTAAACTAGAACTGAACTCGCAGATTAGAATATCTTAGACCTTCCGATATAGCCAAAAAGTCATAAGAAATTGTTGTAGTTATAATTGATGATTTAAGCTTAGGTTACATTTTTACCTTTAGGTAAACGGAGAATAAACGCAGTGCCTTGCCCCAGTTCACTTTCAATTTTAATTGAACCCTCTAGCTTTTCAACCAATGTTTTAATAATAGCTAAGCCCAATCCATGGGAACTTTCCCCATCGGTTGGTCGTGCGGAGAGTTTTTGAAACATTTTAAATGCTTTATTTTTATCAGCTTCAGACATGCCTGGGCCATAATCTTTAAATGAAATCACTATGGAGTCGTTACTGGATTTTACGGATAGGTCAATTTTATTTCCTTTGTTTGAAAACTTAATTGCGTTGGTCATTAAATTATCAAAAATGCGGGTAACCAATTTTTGGTCCGAATGAATTAGGAGTGGTTTTTTATCAATAAACTTCCTTAGTTCTTGTTCTTTTTCATTTAACCTGGTTATATAGCTTTTTTCCCATTCTTCTATAAATTCAGAAAGTTCAATGTCTTTTAATTCAATTGTTTTTTCGGGGTGATTAACATTACTCATAAAGAGCAAATTTGTGATTAAGCTATTACCATTTCTAACAGATTTATGAATGTACCCAATGTATGTTTTTTGTTCATTATCTAGGTTCTCATTACTTTCTAAAAGCTGACTAAGACCTTGAATGTTATTAAGAGGACCTCTAAGGTCATGAGCCATAATCCCAATGATTCCGTCCTTTTCTCTATCTAGTTCCTCTAGTTTTTTATTGTTCTCTACTAGCTCTTTTGTTTGTTTAGAGACCTCTTTTTGAAGCATGGCTTCTGTTTTTTTCAATCTATCAATCCGTAAATAATAGGCTGTAAAAAGAGACCCGAGAATTAGTAAAACACTAAGTATTCTAAACCACAGTGTTTTCCAAAAAGGTGGTTTTATGTTAATAGTCAATGATGTTTCTTGTTCATTCCAAACCCCTTCATTATTGGAGCCTTTAATTTTTAACACATATGTTTTTGGATCTAAATTGGTAAAAGTAAGATCATGTTTATTGCCATACTCAATCCAATTATCAGTAAACCCTTCTAATTTGTATTTGTATGCATTGCTATTGGAATTTGTAAATTCTAAAGCAGAAAATTCAAAGGTTAAATTATTTTGGTCATAGGATAGGTCTATGGAATCCAATTCGGAAACGTTTTTATCAAACGCTATAGATTCATTGTTAACTTTAATATCTGTAAAAACTACGCTAGGGATGTATGGATTGCTTTTGATATCCTTTGGGTTAAAAATTGTAAACCCAGATGTGCCTCCTACTAACAAATTCCCATCTAAGCCTTGAGCATGCCCTCCCATGTCTAGAATATTATTTCCGGGTATGGCAATATTTTTAAATTGCATGGTAAGCGGGTTTATTTTAGACAGCCCATTGGGGGTTGTCACCCAAATATTACCATCCCCGCCATGTAGAATTCCAAATATGATATTACTGGGAAGGCCATCGGCTACGGTATATTGCTCAAATTTTTCAGATTCCGGGTCAAATATAGCTAAGCCACTTCTAGTTCCAATCCATATGCTATTGTTGCTATCACGATACAAGGAACGAACTTTATTTCCAACAATGCAGTTGTCGCAAGCTTCCTTGTTTTCCCATAATTTAAATTCAAAAGTATGGGTGTTGAGCAAAATTAACCCTTCGTCAGTACCTATCCATATTTCTGAGTTGGAAGATTTTAGTACGCAATATGCAGTTAAGCTCGTTAAGATTTTATTGGGGTTATCTTTTGAGTATATACTCTTAATTTCATTTGTAATTGTATTGTAGGTAACCATACCAGCTCCTATAGTTCCAATTAATAGTATATTATCTTCCGTCTCATAAATACTTTGAACATGCCCTATTCTATTTGCCAATCTGTTTTTTACAAAACCCAATTCTAAGATAAATCTATCTTGCTTTGGATTGTATTTATAGAGGCCACCACTTTGCGTGCCTACCCATATGTCATTATTTTTTGAACGTTCAATAACACGGATTCTTGGAATATTAACATCACCTCTGTAATTAAAATCCTTTATATAATTTCTATATAGCTTGGTTTTTGGGTTAAACCGGCTTAGACCATTGTTGGTTCCTACCCATATAGTACCGTCTAAATCTTGCAACATTGCCCGTACGCCATTATGGACCAATGAATTACTATTATGGTTGTCTTTTTCCCAATGACTAAAGTTCAGATTTTTTAAGTCAAATTTGTTTAAGCCGTTTCCTGTGGTAGCCATCCAGATATTTTTGGATTTATCCACGATGACATCCTCTATGGAATTACTTCCTATTTTGTATGCAGAGTTTCCATCGGACTTATATATTTTTAATTCGTGGGTTTCTATGTTGTAATTCAATAAGCCGCTACCATTTGTAGATAACCAAATACTACCATTATGGTCATTATAAATCCTCCATATACACATTTTGTTAATGGAATATGTATCAGTTACATCTAGTGGTATTTTTTTAAACGGTTCAGTACGTGTATTCAATACTGCTAACCCGTTGTCCGTACCAACCCATAACAACCCATTTAAATAATACAAATCATTTATAAATTCTGAAGGAAGTGCATTTTCATTGGAAGCGCTTAAAGGAGTTTTGGTGAATTTACCACTAGAGGGGATAAAGTAGTAAAGCCCTTGAAACTCGTCACCAACCCAAAGATTTCCTTTGTCATCTTCAGTCAACGATTTTACAGAATAGTCACAATTTTGACATGCTTTAGGTTGTTTCCAATGCTGAAAGTTTTTTTTGGAACGATTTAGTAAATTCAATCCATTTTTTGTGGCAATCCATAGTCTGGACTTACTATCCTCGTATATTCTGTGTACTACGTTGCTACTGATAGAAGAGGAATCATTTTTTTTATGGGTAAATCTAGTTATAGCGCCTGTAGTTGTATTGTAAAGGTTTAGGCCGCCACCTTCTGTTCCAATCCATATATTGCCATTAGAATCTTCTAATAGACTGGTAATCCAATTTTCTGATATGGTGTTGCTATTGTTTGGGTCATACTTAAATACTTTTGGTTTGTAACCATCGTATCGGTTCAATCCATTATTGGTGCCAATCCAAATAAACCCTTTAGAGTCTTCAATAAGACTAGTAGGGTAATTAGAGGAAAGTCCTTTTTCAATGCCAATTTTCTCTAAAAACTGATTATCAGACTGAGCATTAACTCCTAGTGTTATTAGGAGCAATAACGCTGAGGTTAATAATACCCTAGGGAGAGAACGTTGCATTTATTAATTATTTTTCACTGTATAATCATCCTGTACAAGACCCAATACAAAAATTAAAACTCTTTTTAAGAAGTAATAGTATCTTTTACTATTACTTCTTTTTCCAATTCAAGAGGTATAAAATGCGCCTGCATTTTCTATAATTCTAGTATTGTTAAAATTTGTAATTCACTTATAATCCTATTAGGCTTTTTATTCTGTCAAGTCTACCCAAGTTAAGACTATAACGGCAATATAAATAACAATGTCATTTGATTCTTACAGAATGCTGTAATGTTTATGAAAGATTTTGAATTGAAACGGTTAATATAAGTCTACAAAAATATCTTTCCTTACCAATTGTTTCTGTAACAAATGTTGCTGTGAGCGCCTAGTGAAATACTGAAATTTACAGTGTTAGAGTTGTTGGTCTTAGGCAATAATAATCTGGTTGGTTATTGTTTTTGAGGACAAACTTCATACAAAAAATCCAAACAAAATGTCTAAAATAGTTATACTGGGAGCTGGCATAGCGGGTCATGTGGCCGCTACTCACCTAAGGAGAAAGTTGTCAAAAGAACATGAAGTGGTCGTTGTTTCTCCTAACGGAAATTACCAATGGATACCTTCTAATATATGGGTAGGTGTGGGCAGGATGAAATCGGAAGATATTCTTTTTCCCCTAACACCATTATATAAGAAAAAAGGCATTGACTTCAAAAGGGCCAAGGTGACCACTTTTCATCCAGAAGGAGATACCGAAACTTTAAAACCTTATGTAAACATACAGTACGTTCTTAAGGAAGATCAAGGCAGGACGGAAAAAGTAACCTACGACTATTTAATTAATGCAACAGGTCCAAAATTGGCTTTTGATCAAACAGAAGGGCTTTTGCCCGCAACCAATAAGACCTATTCAATTTGTACCTACACCCATGCAGAGCATGCATGGCAAGGATTGGACGAACTCATTCAAAGAATGAAGAAGGGAGAAAAAGTAAAAATATTAATAGGTACGGGCCATGCCAAGGCAACATGCCAAGGAGCTGCTTTTGAGTATATTTTAAATGTGGAAAAAGAACTTCACAAACATAATGTGCGGGATATGGCTGAAATTACTTGGATTTCGAACGAATATCAATTGGGCGATTTTGGTATGGATGGCGTGTTGTTAAGCTATGGCAGTAACATTATGAAGTCTAGCGAAATGGTGGAAATGGTTTTTGAAGACCGAGGAATCAAATGGATTCTAGGCGCCGGAGTAAATAAAATTGAAGACGGCATAGCCCACTATGAAAATTTGGAGGGCGAGCAAAAATCCGAAACCTATGATTTTGCTATGCTGATTCCTGCTTTTTCAGGTCATGGGTTTAAGGCTTACGATAAAAATAATGTAGAGATTACGGATAAACTTTTTAAAGGCTTTATGTTGGTAGATGCAGATTACACGCCAAAACCTTATGAAGATTGGAGCGTGCAAGATTGGCCGGAAACGTATCAGAATCCGTCATATAAAAATATATTCGCACCAGGTATTGCCTTTGCGCCACCACATGCCATTTCTAAACCAAGGGTAAGCAAAAACGGAACATCTATTTCTCCGGCACCGCCACGTACGGGAATGCCATCCGGAATTACGGCCAAGTTGGTTGCGGATAATATTATAGATGTTATTAAAGGAAAAAAAGAATTACAGCACAAAGGATCTATGGGTAATATGGGTGCGGCATGTATTGCTTCTGCAGGGTATGGTATGACCCAAGGAAGCGGAATAAGCATTACCACCTTCCCAATTGTACCCGATTTTGAAAAGTACCCGGATACCCACGGCAGAAAATTGGGCAAGACTTTTGGAGAAATTGGCCTAGCTGGTCATTGGTTGAAACTAGCCTTGCATTATGCCTTTATGTATAAGGCCAAAATGAAGCCGTTCTGGTGGCTCATTCCTGAATAGAAATTAGGTGAGCGGTTATTTATTATTGGCAAGAGTTTTAATTAAAAATAGAAAAAGATGAAAAGAATATCAAAATCAAAACGATTCATTATGAGGAATCCCATTATTCAATTCTTCAAGTTCATTTGGTTGAGTTTAAAGATATTGATTGTTGTGGCCGGAGGCCATGGTGGCACCCGAAAAACAACATCCTAATGACAAGAAAAATAGTTTGGCTAACATTGCTTGGTATTGCTGTGGGAGCAATTGCCGGGTATATGTATTATTCGGAAATTGGTTGTGTTTCTGGTACTTGTGCCATCACTTCTAAACCTCTGAACAGTACATTGTATGGGGCTCTTATGGGAGGATTAGTATTTAATATGTTCGTAAAATCTCCTAAGAAATAAAACGGTTATTGATTAGATTATATAGGTAAGTAAATGAAAGGCGCTTCGGTAAACGAAGGGTCTTTTTTTTATTAGCAGAATTGAGCAATGCATTACTTTTTTTGAATGGTAACAAAGGTTACTGTGGAGCGATTAAGCTGACTGTAATTTTGTAGAAAATAAATTAATGATGAAGTATATTTTTTGGATACTGATTTTTCTGGGAGGTTCCTTTTCCGCACAAGCGCAAGAAACCATACTCATTTCAAAAGCCGAGGTTATTGCAAAGGCAAATGAAAATAACAACACCCTTAAAATGGCGGAGCAGGATGTTCTGGTAGCTTTGGGTGACTATAAACAAACCAATGCTACGCTGTTGCCCAATATTGGAATTTCACATACGGGAATAGCAACCACCAACCCGTTAATGGCTTTTGGTTCGAAACTGAATCAATCTATTTTGACTTCAGGTGATTTTGCTCCGGACTTGTTAAACAATCCTAGTCAGATTGAAGATTTTGCTACACGGGTGGAAGTACAGCAACCACTTATAAATTTTGATGGCATCTTTCAACGAAAGGCGGCCAAGTCCAAATACAATGCTACCAGATTTCAATCGGAACGTACACAGGAATATATGTCTTTGGAAATAGACAAGGCTTATATGCAACTGCAGTTGGCCTATAAAACGGTAGCGGTTTTAGAAAAAGCAAAAGAAGCTGCAGTAGAGAACAAACGTATTGCAGACAATAGTTTTAAGCAAGGATATTTACAGAAATCAGATGTTCTTGCCGTGCAGGTGCGTGTAGGTGAAATAGAAAACCAGTTGCAATATGCAAAAAGTAACATAGAAAATGCTTCAAATTATTTGTCGGTATTGATGGATGATACCACGTATGCCATTTTGCAACCTACAGATTCACTTACCGTAACGGTCAATGATTTAGGGCAACAAGAGTTTTCTGAAAACCGAGCGGATATTCAAGCTATGACTTCGGCAAGTGAAGCTTATCGCCAAATGAACAAGGCAGATAAAATGAGTTTTTTACCACGCTTGAATGCCTTTGGAACTTATGAACTTCATGATGATGAAATTTTTCAAGGAGCTTCCAACGGCTATTTGTTCGGTGCCGAGTTAAAATGGAATATTCTAGAAGGCGGCAAGCGCTTTGGAAAAGCACAAAAAAGTAAAGCGGAATACGAGAAATCAAAAATACAATTAGAGCAATATACAGCTGAAAGTCAGGTAGAGCTGAATAGGGCTAAACGTTCGCTCCAAGATGCCAAGAACAACTTGGAGCTTACGGCCCTTGCCCTAGAACAATCCAAAGAATCTTTGCGCATACGTACCAACCGTTTTCAACAAGGCTTGGAGAAAACAACGGATTTATTAATGGCCGAGACCCAATATGCGCAAAAGCAACTGGAATATTACAGCACTATTTTCCAACACAATTATGCCTTGGCTTACGTACAATTTTTGACCCGATAACAAACTACGAATACTTTTTTACCTAGTACCTAATTCTAAAACGATGAGAAACAAAAATTATAGCATAGCAGCAGTTTTAACTTTAACACTTGCCTTGGCGAGCTGTGGCGGAAAAGAAACGAAAGCAGTTGCGGACAACGCTCCGGCAGTACCTGTTCAAGTACGTGCAGTTGCTGAAAATACAGAAAATTCATTTGTAACGGCCAGCGGAAAAATCGAGGCGGCCAAAAGTGCCAATATCAGTACCCGAATGATGGGGTATGTAGATAAGATTTACGTGAAAGTAGGGGATAAGGTAAAAAACGGTCAACTCTTGTTGAGTGTAAACAATGCAGATGTTTCTGCAAAATTAGCTCAGGTAAATGCAGGAATTACGGAAGCCACAGCAGCCTATACCAATGCAGAGAAAGACTACCAACGCTTTACGAACTTGTTCAATGAGAATAGTGCTTCGCAAAAGGAATTGGATGATATAACCGCTAATTACAATATGGCCAAAGCCCGTTTGGAGAGCGCTAAACAAATGAAGAACGGTGTAAATGCCCAGATGGGGTATGCGAATATCCGCGCTCCTTTTAACGGAGTGGTTACCAGCAAATTTATAAGCGCGGGAGATATGGCCAACCCGGGAATGCCTTTGTTGGAGGTAGAATCGCCTGGGAAACATCAAGTTTTGGCTAGTGTGCCTGAATCCGAGATTTTGGAAATCCAACCCAATACAGAAGTAAGTGTACTCGTAAAATCCTTGGGTAAATCCGTAAAAGGAAAGGTAGTAGAAGTAAGTACGTCAGCAAAGAATACAGGTGGTCAATATCTGGTAAAAGTAATGTTGGAAGCTTCTGATGCCAAAATTTTATCCGGTATGTATGCTACGGTACAGTTTCCTGTGGAAAGAAAAGCAAATACAACTGCGGTTATGATTCCTACGGAGGCTTTGGTTGAAAACGGACAATTAAGCGGTGTGTATACGGTAAGTGAAACCAACAAGGCTTTATTACGCTGGTTGCGTTTGGGACGTGTTTTTGGCGATAAGGTTGAAGTATTATCCGGCCTGTCCCAAGATGAAAAATACATTCTTTCCTCTGACGGAAAATTGTTTAACGGAGCAAAGGTTAGCATACAGTAAATAAGAATCAAAAGATAACGAGCGGTTGCGTTAGGGATTGCAACGGATACCCCACAGTGTTCTTGATCTGCTTACAGATAAAGAATGCGAGGAGTAGAAGTGAAAAGCCCGCCCGAACGCCCATATAAGATACAAAGCAATGAAAGAAGGATTAGCAGGTAAAATTGCCAAAATGTTCATAGGCAGCAAATTAACAGTGTTGTTAATGGTTGTTTTTATGGTCATTGGGGTGTACAGTTCGTTTTTGATTCCAAGGGAGGAAGAGCCCCAGATAGACGTGCCTATGGCCGATATTTTTGTTGGATATCCCGGTGCAAGTCCTACTGAGGTAGAGTCGCGCGTGATAAAGCCTTTGGAGAAATTAATATCGAATATCAAAGGCGTGGAGTATGTGTACTCCACTTCCATGAAGGAGCAGGGCATGGTGATCGTGCAGTTTTATGTGGGTGAGGATATTGAACGCTCGTTCGTGAAATTGTACAATGAAATCAATAAGCACATGGACGAGATGCCGCAGGGTGTTACGTTTCCGTTGGTAAAAACCAGGGCTATTGACGATGTACCTATGTTGGGCCTTACCCTATGGAGTGAAAATTATGACGGCTACCAGTTGAGCCAAATGGCGCAGGAGCTAGAAAGTGAGATTAAGAAAGTAAACGATGTGGCGGTTACCCATAAAATTGGTAATCAAGACCGCCAGTTGCGTGTGGTTTTGGATAAGGATAAACTGGCTGCTAGCGGCTTGGATTTCTTATCGGTTTCTGAAATGATCAAGGCGAACAATGCGCAATTAAGTTCTGGAAGTTTTGATAAAAACGATACCGAATTTTTGGTGAATACAGGTAGTTTTCTGGCATCGGTAACCGATGTAGAGAATCTTGTGGTGGGTGTACAACAGAACCAACCCATTTATTTAAAGCAAATTGCCCGTATTATTGATGGTCCTGAAATTCCACAGAGTTATGTATCCTTAGGTTTTGGCCAGGCGAGTGATAAGGTAACGGATTACAAATCTGAATACCCTGCGGTTACCATTTCGGTAGCTAAAAGAAAGGGTGCTGATGCGATGAAAATTGCCGATATCGTAATCGATAAGGTAGAGCATTTACGCAGTACATTGATTCCTGATGACGTACATGTAGAAATTACCAGAAACTATGGGGAAACGGCATCTCATAAAGTGTCTGAACTATTGTTACACCTTATAGGTTCTATCATTGCCGTAACCCTTGTGGTGATGTTGGCCATGGGCTGGCGTGGTGGTTTGGTGGTATTTTTATCCGTACCCATAACGTTTGCCTTAACACTATTGAGCTACTATATGCTGGATTATACCTTAAACCGAATTACGCTTTTTGCTTTGGTTTTCGTAACGGGTATTGTGGTAGATGACTCCATAATTATTGCCGAGAATATGCACCGGCATTTTAAGATGAAACGCCTGCCTTTTAAGCAAGCGGCATTGTATGCCATTAACGAGGTAGGTAATCCTACTATTCTAGCAACTTTTACGGTAATAGCCTCTGTGTTGCCTATGGCTTTTGTATCTGGGCTAATGGGGCCGTATATGGCTCCGATGCCTATTGGCGCATCTATTGCTATGATTTTGTCTTTGTTCGTGGCTTTGACGATCACACCTTATTTGGGCTATATTTTCTTAAGGGAAAAAGACAAAAAAGGACAAGTAGAGAAGCCACAAAAACCTTTGGAAGATACCTACATCTATAGGGTTTATAACAAATTTGAGCGTCCGCTTATTGAAAACAAAGGCAAACGTTGGATGTTTCTGGGATTAACATTCTTGTTGCTCTTAGGGTCCATGGCCTTGTTCTTTACAGAATCGGTAGCCGTAAAAATGCTGCCTTTTGATAACAAGAACGAATTTCAAGTGGTTATAGATATGCCCGAAGGCACTACACTTGAACGTACGGGAGTGGTAGCCCAAGAAATTGCGCAGTACCTCTCTACACGACCAGAAGTGGTGAACTATCAAAATTATGTGGGTACTTCAGCACCTATAACCTTTAACGGTTTGGTACGTCATTACGATTTGCGCGGTGGTAGTAATATGGCAGATATTCAAGTAAATCTTATTGGAAAAGACGAACGTTCTGCCCAGAGTCATGATATTGCAAAATTACTACGACCTGATATTCAGAAAATTGCGGCCAAATATAATGCCAACGTAAAATTGGTAGAAGTTCCACCGGGACCTCCGGTATTGTCTACTATTGTTGCTGAGGTTTACGGACCTGATTATGAGGAACAGATTAAAGTTGCTAACAGCGTTCAAAATATTTTAAAAAATACGGACGATGTAGTGGATATTGACTGGATGGTAGAAGCTGACCAAACCGAATTTCAATTCGAAATCGATAAGGAAAAAGCAATGTTATATGGTATTGCGCCGCAGCAAATTGCCTACACAATGAATATGGCATTATCCAATAGAGCGATAACTAATCTATACGATGCCGATGCGACCGACCAAGTAGGTCTGGTTTTGGCTTTGGACGAAAAGGAAAAATCTACTATTGCTGATATTTCGCAATTAAAAGTAACCTCTAAACAGGGGAATATGGTCTCTATATCTGACTTGGTACATATTACCGAGACAACAAGCGCCAAGAGTATCTACCGTAAAAACCAAAAAAGAGTGGTGTATGTAATGGCCGATATGGCAGGAGAATTGGAGAGTCCCGCATATGCTATTTTAGGAATGGAAGAAAAGCTAAAAGAGATAGCCCTCCCACAAGGATATTCCATTAGCGAAATGTATTTAGGTCAGCCGGAATTTGAAGATGATTATACCGTAAAATGGGATGGAGAATGGCAGATTACGTTAGAGGTATTTAGAGATTTGGGAATTGCCTTTTTAGGCGCCATAATTTTGATATATATCTTGATTGTAGGATGGTTCCAGAACTTTAAAGCCCCTATTGTAATGATGGTAGCCATACCCTTATCGTTAATAGGAATTATTTTAGGCCATTGGATTATGGGTGCGTTCTTTACCGCCACTTCTTTTATTGGAATGATAGCCCTAGCGGGTATTATGGTGCGGAACTCCGTATTGCTGATCGATTTTATAAACTTACGTCTTGACGAGGGTGTTCCCTTAAAACAAGCAGCAATTGAAGCTGGTGCCGTACGTACAACCCCTATTTTGTTAACCGCGGGAACCGTGGTTATCGGAGCTTTTGTTATTTTATTCGATCCAATTTTTCAAGGTCTGGCAATTTCTTTAATGGGTGGGACAATTGTCTCTACCGTATTGACCTTGCTAGTGGTGCCTTTGGTCTATTATCTAATAGAGCGTAAGAATTACCCTGAAGTAAAAATAGAAGAAACAACAGATAAGATTGCGGACTAAAAGAAGATAAAAATGAAACTACTTATAGTAACTGTCGTAGAGGAATTTGAAAAGGATGTCCTGCGGCTATTCAAAAAAGCTGGTATTGATAGCTTTAGCAGTTCAGGTATTGATGGGTATAAAAATCATACCGAAGTGTTACGGGCGGCCAGTTGGTTTCCCAGCGAAAAAGAAGGAGTAGAATCTAGTTTGTTCTTTTCTTTTGTTGAAGAAGATAAAATTGATACTCTTTTTATACTGATCAGAGAATTCAATACCACCTTGAAAACTAGTAATCCTATTAAGGGAGCTGTAGTGCCTATTGAAAGGTATATTTAATTTAAAAAAATAATGAAAATGCTAAATACATATTTTAGAGTTATCGTTGGTATAATGGTTTTGTTAAGCGTTGTTCTAGCCGTATACGTAAGTATAAATTGGTTATGGTTTACGGTATTCATAGGGGTAAACCTAATACAATCGGCATTTACAAAGTGGTGCTTGTTAGAAACTATCCTTGTGAAGTTAGGCGTTAAGAAAGAAGGGAAAGGTTGTAGTATTTAAGCTACTG
Organism: Zobellia nedashkovskayae; assembly: GCF_015330125.1. Lineage (NCBI taxonomy): Bacteria > Pseudomonadati > Bacteroidota > Flavobacteriia > Flavobacteriales > Flavobacteriaceae > Zobellia > Zobellia nedashkovskayae. The sequence goes on from NZ_JADDXR010000002.1 coordinate 2,974,968, forward strand.
AACCTTTACGGCATATCAAATAAAAAATGCCCCGCTGAAGGTTATGTTCAACGGGGCATTTTAGTTTAATAATAAGATTAAAACCTGTACTGAACGAAAGCCGATAGATTTCTTCCGGGGTCATTTATCGGTACACTATCAAAATCAGCTTGATTGTTGTAAGAGAAATTTAAGTGGTTGTTGTATGTTTTATCAAACACATTTAAAGCTGCAACCCCAATAGTTACATTTTTAAAAGGAACCACGCCTAAGCGTACATCCAAAATATCATACCCATCAGTTACAGTTTCTCCAAAAGAAACAGCAATGTTATCTTGTTTTGATGTTAAGGTATAATTGGCGTTCGCCCAGAATTTTTCTTTTTCAAAACCTAGTTTAAATCTTGTTACCAAAGGCGGTACAAGGGGTAAAGATTCGTTTAAGTCTTTATTTTTGGCGTAGACATAAGATAGCTCTGTAGTAAAATTGAAATTATTTAAAAAATCTACTCCGGCATTTACTTCAAAGCCAGTTTTATAGGCCTCATCCAAATTTCTAAAAACCTTTACGCTTGTGGGTTCTTGCGTAGGCATGAACTTTCGGGTTTGGGTAGGATCTATTACGGCCACAATATAATTCTCATAGAAAGAATAGTAGAAAGAACTACCATAATTAAACTGGTCCAAACCATGGGCCTCCAAAGGTATTTTCCCTTTAAAACCAACCTCGAATTGATTGTTTACCTCCGCATCAAGGTTAGGATTGCCAATGTATTCATACGAATCTTGCCCAACGCTAAAATGATTGATAAAACGCTCAACCATGCTTGCGGAACGTACGCCTCTACCATAGGCAACCTCCATTAAAAACTGACTGGATAGGGCATACTTAATAGATGCCGTACCGCTTATATTATGTTCTGTACGTTTGTCTAAATCAGTATATAATGCAGAAAAATCCGCTTCAGGATCTTTTATATCGGATATCACTCCATCGTAACGTAAACCCGCCGTTAAAATAGTCTTAGGACTGATAGGGTACTTTCCTTCTACGAACAATCCAAAATCGTTGATATATGAATCTTGCCAAACCTTATCGGTAAATTCCATCGGTGTAACCAAGGTGCCCATAGCATTTTGTTTCACCAACCTGGTACGTTGTCCATCTCTAGCAATATGAAGCATATCAATACCGGTAAACAAGGTTAGTTTGTCAGAAGGTTTGAGCTCCAATTCCAATTTCCCTCCTGCGGTTACGGCATCTACAGAAGATACGGCATCTACCATCATAAAAGTTGGGCGCTGCGCATTGTTCATTAAGTGATCCACATAACTGTAATAGACTTTGGCGTCTAACCCTTTGAGTACACCACTTAGGCCATTTAAGTTATAATCCAAAGATAAGATAGAACTATCGTCCGTTTCTGTATCCATAGGAAGTCCGGCATGTAGAACGTCTCTTCCGAATGATTGACGCCAATGCGCTTGCAGCCTTTGGTTTTCGGAAAAGTTATAGCCCACGCGTAATCCATAATCCAAACTCCTAAAAGACGAAGGAATTTCTACACCATCACCATCTTCATAATTACCAAAATCTCTAAAGCCTACGTTGCCTACCACATCATATTTTTCTGTGGCCTGTTGTAACCGTGCCATAGAAACCAGTGAGTTTCCGTTGGTTTCATAACCACCCTGCACGCTTCCGCTAATGCCGTAGTCTTCAACCCCTGGTTTTTGAGTCACCAAATTAACTATACCACCAAACGTAGCTCCATAGCGTACGGTATAAGGACCTTTAATAATTTCTATTTTTTCTATTTCTTCCGGAATAACATGGGTAGTAATTGGGTCCATCCGGTTCGGGCATGCATGCATTGTCTTGGTGCCACCATCAAACTGCACATTTAATTGTTCATATTGACTAGCTCTAAATGAGGGGTCAATAGCATAGTTTCCACGTTTTATCAAGGAAAAACCGTTGAGGTCATTGAACAGGTCGGCAACATTTCTAGGTTGCACTATTTTCTTAACGTAGTCATTGGTTACTACGGCAAATACGGGATCTATTTTTGCGTTACCGGTTACCATTACCCCATTTACTTCAAAGGGTTCTTCTTCCATAAGAAATTGGTTAACGGTATCAGAAGGAGATATAAATTGTTGTATGGTTTTATATCCCATATAGGAGATGGTAACGGTAGTACCTTTTTCAGGAATTGAGAGTTGGAAATTTCCATCAGCGTCTGTGTAGGTAGCTTTACCATTTTGAGCAATGACATGTGCTTCAGGGAGGGGACTGCTATTTTGGCCATCTAAAACCTTTCCGTTGAAATTTTGGGCCATACTTAATTGCCCAATAGTAAACAGTAGGGATGCCAATAGATATTTGAAATTCATAATTGGAATCTTTAAAATTATACGTGTAAATACTATCGAATGCGGTTGTCAGCATTCGGAATAAGAAAGTGGAGTATAGTTTTAGACTCTGGGAGGATGCTTGATGCGGTCTGAAAAACGAAAGTTATAATTATCCGTATGGATTAAATCAAAACTATGTACGGTCAGGACAGATGGAAACCTCACTTCAGAAAGGGAATGCAGAAAAAGTACGGTTTCAATTTTTAGAAAATCAAGATTTAAGGGGTCGTTGTTTTCTTGACCATCTTGACCAATTATCTGAGATAATGCACATTTGCCATTACAATGTAATTCTGGTTTGTTCTTGTTTTCGCAAAGGGTTTCAATAAAATCCTCGGTAAACAAAGTATAGTAGCCAATAGTCCCAGCAATCTTTAAACTGCTTGCCAGGGTTATGGCTAAGAATAGTATTGATATGATCAGTTGCGATGGTTTCACAGGGCAAATTTAAGTGCAACTTTTGATCTAGAATGTGACAAAAGTCACCTTATGGTCAGTTTTTGAAAATAATTGGATAAAAAAGTCCGATTTATAAAAATCCATTTCATTTTTAACGCTTCCATCCAATATGAAGATGCTATCTTATTCTCACTAAATATCCGGATAATGTTACCGTTTACTTAAAATTATTCTCTTTTTCACTGTGGTTCTAGCTCATCTTTTCGTAGATTTTCCACTTAAATTATATTTGTTGTCTACGCACACAATAAAGTCCAATTCAAAAATGGTTACCGTGAAACCTGTTTATGTATTCCTTTTACTTCTCTCAACAACATTGAGTGCGCAATTTAATACGCTAAAGTTCGAGAATTTTGAAACCCCAGAAGGGTTGTCTAGCAGTACGTGTTCGGAGATATTTCAGGACAAAGAAGGTTTTCTTTGGTTTGGAACTATAGACGGGCTAAATAGGTATAATGGGTATGAATTTGAAATATTTAGGTCGGTTTTAAACGATACTACTTCCATTAGTAATAATAGAATAAATACCATTACGGAGGATAGGCATGGTAAATTATGGGTGGGAACCAATAATGGTTTAAATGTCTATGATAAACAAACCAATAAATTTACGCTTATTGACCTTTATGGTCCGTTATCCTTGTCAACTAGCCCAAGAAAAATTATAAACGATGTAGCGTATGACGCTGTTGGGAACGCTATTTGGGTGGCTACTGAAAATGGCGTAATTAAAATTGAACTTACGAATGTAGATACGCTTCAGAACTTAAAATTTTCATACTATTTAAACGATAGTACGAATGATAGATCTTTAGATTCTAACAATGTAAATATTATTCTAATCCATAAGGAAGAATTATGGATTACAACAGATGGGCAATATCTTAATAAATACAATAGATCTAAGGATGATTTTGATAGAGTATTTATTGATAGCGGAAATCCGTACGAACTTAACCATATACCTAAAAGAGTATTTATTGATAGCGACGGTGATTTTTTAATAGGAAATGACCTGTCTGACATGATATTTTGGATTCGAGACAAAAACGAATTTGAGCATCTTTCTTTGGTAGATTTCCATATTCCTGTAAGCAATATCTATCAAGATGAGAGCGGTATTTTTTGGTTGTCAACAGATGGCCATGGCATTTATTTGTATGATAAGAAAAAGGGAAAAATAACCCAACAGATTGTAAATAACCTTTTTGATCCCTTCTCACTGGCCAATAACAAGCCTTCTATAATATATGAGGACCGAAATGATATTTTATGGATAGGAAGTTATGATAAGGGGGTAAGTAAATTAGATCCATCAAAGTATTCCTTTGGGCATTATTATCATCAACCCAATAATGACCAAGGTCTTAGTGAAAAGATAGTACAATCTGTACTGCAAGATGCTAAGGGGCGTATATGGTTGGGAGCATACAATGGCGGGCTGAATTTATTTGATGAACAAAATGAATCGTACAAGCATTATAAATATATTCCAGGGAATGAAAATTCGCTTTCTTCCAATAAAATCCTATACACGTTTGAATCATCTGATGGTAAAATATGGATTTGTACGTTAGATGGTGGCCTTAATAGTTTTGACCCTGAAACGGAAGTTTTTAAACGGTATGAAAATGACGTGTTTAACCCAAAATCCATAGGTCAAAACTCCGTATGGGCAGGCTTGGAAGATTTTGAAAAAAGAATTTGGATAGGCTTGCGTACAGATGGTCTAAATCTTTTAGACCCTAAAACGGGAATATTTAATAGTTACAGGAATACGTCTCTAAAGGATATAGGTTTAACTAGTAATATTATCCTATATCTCTATGTAGATTCTAAAAAACGCTTGTTAATAGGCACTACCCTTGGGCTAAATGTGGTTGAGCTAGATAAGCTTCAAGAGTTTGCTCCAAAAGAAATAAATTTTGAAAGGGTAAATGAAATTGGTGTAGAGGGAAACAGGATAAATTATATAACCGAAGACCATAACGATAACATCTGGTTGGGTACGGATTCCGGAATAATTGTTCTTAATAATGAATTAAAAAATATTAAATCGTATTCTTCTAATGACGGCTTGCCCAATAATCTGGTAGTTGGTTTAGAGGAAGACGATAATCATAATTTTTGGATAACTACAAAAAGTGGACTTTCCTTTCTTAACCCTGAAACCAATGAGATCAGAAACTTCAATGCCCATGATGGGGTTCAAGGAACGGAATTTCAAACGAAATCTATAGATAAGACCAAGGATGGTAGAATCTTGGCAGGGGGGCTTAACGGATTCAATATATTTCATCCAGATCATATAAAGTTACCTGCAGATGTAAAGTTGAAACCATTAATTACAAGTTTTAAGCTCAACAACAAAAAAGTAGTCAAAGGCGACTCTATAAATGAACGTGTGTTGATTAACAGTGCATTGGATTCTATTGGAAATATCAAATTGAAATACGATGAAAACTATATCTCTTTTGAGTTTGTGGCGTTGAATTTTGAGAATCCAGAACAAGTGCAATACGCATATAAAATGCACGGGCTTGATGATGACTTTGTTAACATAGGAAGCAATAGGGTCGTAAACCATTCCAATCTAGAGCCGGGAGACTATATATTTGAAGTAAAATCTTCTGTTGATGGAAAATGGGCCAATGCCGGTTCTGCCAAATTGAATATTGAGATTCTGCCTCCTTTTTGGAAAACTTGGTGGATGTACTTTATTTATGCTATAACCGGTGGTTTCCTTCTTTGGGCCATAATGTATTACTACACACAAAAGGTTAGGGAAGATCAGAAGCACGAGCTGGATCAGATGAAACTTCAGTTTTTTGTAAATGTTTCACATGAGTTTAGAACCCCTCTAACTTTAATCTTAAACCCTGTAGACAAGATACTTTCTGGCATTAATGAGTCCAGTCCTATGATGAACTCGGCACAGACCATACAGCGTAGTGCCAGAAGATTATTGCATTTGGTAAACCAACTTTTGGACTATAGAAAGATGGATGTTGGAATGATGCCTTTGCAATTAGAAAAAGGTAACATTGTTAAGTTTTCTGAGGATATTTTTATGCTATTCAAAGATTTGGCAGATCAAAAGGAGCTGAGTTACACGTTTACGGCAGATTCAAAGAAAATACAAGCTCATTTTGATTTAGACAAAGTCGAAAAAATAATAACCAACTTAATTTCTAATGCCATAAAGTTCACTCCGCCAGAAGGAACTATTGTCGTATCCATAAATAAGGTCACTAAAAAAGTAACAACATACGATTCGCTCTTTTTTTCTAAAGAGAAGATGGGAGATTATGTAGAAATTGTGGTAAAAGATAGTGGTAGAGGACTAGATAAGGTACAATTGAAGAATATTTTCTCTAGGTTCTACAATTTAGATCCATCAAAGACAGGAACAGGTATAGGGCTGAATTTTAGTAAAGCTTTAGTAGAAATGCACGGTGGCGATATCTCTGTTGAAAGTCAATCTAAAAAAGGAAGCAAATTTATAGTTAGGTTGCCTTTAAATCTTGATAAGGAAGCCACGGAGACCGAAAATATTAAGAACGAGTTCCGTATTAATTCCATGAAAGCGGTGGAGTATGAAATGCTTACGACCAATGAGTTGGTGACGAGCAAAGATTTTCAAGAACAGACAGGAGATAAAGACCGCCCAACAGTTCTTGTAGTAGAAGATAATAAGGAGTTACGAACGCATTTGGTCAATGACCTTAGAGAGTTTTATCAAGTAAAGCAGGCCGCGAATGGAGAGAAGGGTTTAAAAATGGCCAAAAAGCATTTGCCAGATATTATCATAAGTGATGTAATGATGCCTTTAATGGATGGTTTTGAACTTTGCAAAAAACTTAAAAATGAATTTGAAACCTGTCATATTCCTGTGTTATTATTAACTGCTAAAAGCTTGGATGACGATAGGGTAGAGGGGTATCATAGTGGAGCAGATGGGTATTTGTCAAAACCTTTTGTTACTAGGGTTTTAATCGCTAGAATAAATAATTTATTGGAAACAAAGAAAAGACTACGACAACGATTTTCCGAGATAGGAGGTATTTTCCCCGCAAGTGAAGTTACTACCAATACTATGGATGAAGTGTTTTTGGATAAGGTCACAAAAACTATTCTGGACAATGTTGGTGATATGGACTTCAAGCAAGAAAACCTTTTAAAAGAATTAGGTATTGGAAGGTCTCAGTTATATCGAAAAATAAACTCTTTAACGGGTAAAAATCCTAGCCATTATATGCGTACGGTACGTTTAAGACGTGCTGCTGAATTACTTAAAGAGAATAGATATTCAATAAAGGAAATATCTTATATGACAGGCTTTAATTCTACCGCGTACTTCAGTAAAACATTCCGCGAACTTTTTAAAGTAACCCCAACAGAATTTACCGAGCAACAAGAAAACGAATAGAAATAAAAAAAGCAGCTGTATATAAATACAACTGCTTTTCAGACTAACTAACTCAAAACTAACTCAAATAATTATCATTGTAAAACTACCACCCAGGGTTTTGTTTCAAACTTGGGCTCAAAACAAGTTCTTCTAATGGTAATGGCCACAAGTAATTTTTAATATTATATGTTCTAAAACTTGCAGGGTCAATTATTAAAGCACGTACTGGTCCTACTCCAGAAGGGTAATCATCTACAAAGCCATAAATAGCGGTGGATGGATCAAAAAGATCACTATTAGTTTCGTATTCAGTTCCTTCAATAACAGCTCCGATTATGTTGTTACTAAGTAAATCTACCGCTGTGTTCCATCGTCGAATATCATTCCAATGGTTGTTATCTTCCATGTACAATTCAACGGTTCTTTCTCTTCTAATCTCATCTAACATATCTAAGTCATTGGAAGTAACCAATGCATTAGTTAAAGGAGCAATGCCTGCTCTATTTCTAAGTAGATTAACAGATAAATCTAAATCACCATCAGAAATAGAACCATCACGCTCAAACAATGCTTCAGCATAGGTAAGTAATATTTCACCATATCTTAAGTGAGGATAATTATAAGATTCTTCGCGAACACTTCTATACTTATTCCAAGTAGTGAATTTTTGATTGGATAAATTAGAATTATTAACATTTGAAATTGCTAAAATTGCATTTGATCCTTCAACGGGTGCTGTTCCCCCTCCAAAATTAGCCCACATTCTTCGATCTCTATTTTCAAATTGGTCTGATTGCTTAGCGTAACCTTCAAATAGAGGGCTATTTATTGCTACATCATTTTTATCAACTAGTGGTAACCCATCTGTAGTCGAATACATATCTAGCGCAACTTGTGTAGCCGAGTTTCTACTTTCATTTATTTGCGTAAATTGAGAACGTATTTGATCGTTTGCTGCATGGTCAAATATACTTTGTATTATGAATTCCTTATTTGATGCTTTGGTATAGCCCCCAGGGTTTGAATCTGCACCTTCTAAAGAAAACAACCATTTATATGAATTATTTTCCATTAGTGGGTCTGCATTTTGGTTCCAAATCTCAAAAGCACCACTATCTATAACTTCTTTTGCTGCTGTAACTGCCTGTGCGATATAAGCATCTGCGGTAACTGTTGGTCCACCAGATCCTTCAAAGTCGGTAACAGTACCTACGTATTTTTCCCAAGTACCTTCAAATAAAAGTACACGAGCTTTATACGCTGTTGCGGCAATACTACTAATTTTTCCAAGATCAGGGCCCACAGCTGTTTCCGGTAAACCTGCAATAGCCAGATCTAAGTCTGCTAAAACTTGTGTTACAAGTTCATACCTGCTATTTCTTGGAGAATCTAAAACTTCATCATCTAGACCAGCTACTACGGTCATAATAGGAGCGCCACCAAAACGTTTTAATAATCTAAAGTGATGGTATGCTCTAAAAAAGTAAGCCGTTGCAATAGATTCACTTATCTCTGATGCACTACCGCCATTAGCAACATACTCTTCTCCTTTTTTAATTAAAGTATTTATATCTCTAAGGTACCAGTATGCATTTTTCCAATACAAGTCCTCAAATGTTGGGTTATTAACTCCTTGTCCAAAGTCTTGCGCATACCCGTTTAACTCTGTGCCGTAATCTGAAATTTCTGCAAAACCGTCATTGTCTCCAGTACCAGGGTTTGATGCTTTTGGCGAATGTAGCCCACTGTAAAAATCGTTAGCACCATCTTCAAAATCTTGCGGATTGTCAAAGAAGACAATCTCCGTAACACTATCTAAATCTTGTAAATCTAGAAATTTATCTTCACAGCTCATCAATAGGAATACGGCTGCTGAAAATAGGATTATTAATTTTTTCATTTGTATATTTTTTTAGTAATTAAATGTGGTCTTTTGGTAAGATTAAAATGCCAAATTAACTCCAATAGCAACAGTTCGTTGAAATGGGTATACTGATTGTTGTACATTAGATTCGGTAACTGTTGGAACGTTCCCGTCTTCAGGGTCATAACCATCAACCAAAGAACTGAGCTCAAAAAGATCATTTCCAGAAACATAAATACGTATTTTATCCATATTTAACTTGTCTAAAACATCTGCAGGTAATGAATACCCTATAACAATATTTTTAAGACGTATATATTTGTTGTTTTGAATAAATGTATCTGTGTTAGACCAGTTCCATCGGGCAAGAGTTCGCTGAGCTGTTAATCTAGGATATGTTGCACCTGTATTTTCTGGAGTCCAAGTAAGGCCATTATAAGCGTTTGTTTGGTTAGGCCATGGATTATTAAAAGGAAAAGCACTAACTCCTTGTCTAAGTACATTTTGTTGTAGTGCACCTTGCATAAAGGCGGTAAAATCAAAACCTTTATATTTTGCTCCTAGGTTGATACCAAAAACATAGTGTGTTTGTGCATCTCCTACATATTTAATATCACCTTGACCCTTTTCATTGTCTTGGTTTATTGCGTTAATACTACCGTCTCCATCTAAATCTACTATTTTAGTATCACCAACACGCAGAGCGTTTCCTCCATTAGGCACTGAAGAGCCATCTTTATCATATAAGGCATTGTAGGCATCTACTTCTGCTTGTGATTGGAAGAGGCCATCGGTTTCAAATACAAAATAGGAATTTAAAGGAAAACCTTCAACCAACTCATTATAACCTGCTTGTATTGAGCCTCCGCCACCTTCTAGGTTAACTAGTTCATTTGTGTTGTCACTCATATTTACACCAATGTTATAGGAGAAATCTCCTTTTTGATCTTTCCAGTTTAACATGGCTTCCCAACCAGTGGTTTTTAAATTTCCAATATTTGTTTCTGGGGCGTCTCCACCTAATAGTGCAGAATAAGATCTGCCTAAAAGCATATCTTTGTTTTCTCTTTCATAGGTCTCAAAAGTACCAGATAGCTTGTTGTTAAAAAGTCCAAAATCAATAGCGATATTTTTGATTGTAACAACTTCCCAAGAGCGTTGTGTAGTTGTTATACCAGCAACTGATGCAGTATTACTTAATGTTCCTCCCTCACCAAAAAGTTCAGTGCCTTGAGATATTGTAGACACATAATCGTACCTACCTATACCTGCTTGATTACCACTAGAACCAATACTAGCTCTAAGCTTTAAATTACTTAAACTTTCAAGATTTTCTAAAAAACTCTCTTTGTGAATGTTCCAACCAACTGATGCACTTCCATAATTATTGAATTTAAATCCAGGAGCAAATCTAGAAGAACCATCACGTCTACCTACTAATTCTACCAAGTACTTCTCATTATAATCATAATTAAGTCTTGTTAAATAAGAGTATAGGCCATCATGGTCTTGGCCTCTGCTGTTGTTGTTTCCAGCCCCGCCAATTGTCGGAACTCCTGAAGCAACTGCTAAATCAAACACACCTTCATTTACAATATCAGTTCTTTTTGCACTAAGCCCTTCAAATTCATTTAGTTCAGCTGTCATGCCTACCATAGCTTTAAAATTATGCTTACCTAATTTAGTCTCGTAGTTTAAGAAACCACCATAGGTTTGATATTCATTAGTGAGATGTATAGTTTCAATACTTGACGTTGAATTTACTGCTTCATTATAACTTTCGCCTTCCCAACCAAATACTGGTACTGTTAATTGAGTAATATCTTGTCTACTATTTACATGGTTATATGTTCCAGTAGCATTTACACTAAAACCAGACCCAAGATCATACTTAAGATTTAAAGAGATTTTTGCTATATTCTCTTCCAAATCGTCTCTACCACCTTCACTAGTAGCGGCTATGGAATTTGTAGAATATCGACCAAAATTGCCATACCATTGACCAAGAGAATTTTTTGCAGGAAATATGGGGGCATCTTGTCCAACTAAGCCTCGTCCAAAACCTGAAGAAGGACTAGATGTACGGTTTTTTTGTAATGAAATGTTAGTGGCTAAATTTAGTCTTTCTGTAATATCAAAATCTGTATTTAAACGTACCGAAAATTGTTTTATACCATCATAAGCAGTTTTTAATGCACCTTGTGATTCAGATACGCCCATAGATAATCGATACCTTGCTTGGTCTGAACTTCCAGAAAGACTCAAACTTTGTTGATGACCTATGTTAGATCCATACAAATCTTCATAACGATCTGCAGGCGCTAGATATAAGAATCCGCCTTCTCCCCAGCCGTCAACTATTGGAGTTGCGTAATAGCCAGCTTGTCCAGATGCAATACCTTGTAAAGCTTCTTCTCCCCAGTTCCAATAATTAGCAACACCAGTTGCAGCTAAATCTTGTTCTGCTGTATCTAGCCATAATTGCCCGTATTCTTGATATGACGGAAAAGGTGGTTTCAAGCCTAGAAAATTCATTCTAGTATTAGAATTGAACTCAATTTTCATTTTACCTTTACCTTTTTTGGTAGTAACTAAAATGACACCATTTGCTGCTCTAGAACCATATATAGATGCGGCACCATCTTTAAGAACACTAATAGTTTCAATATCATCTGGGTTCATTTGAAAAAATTCACTGTCGTCAAATGCTGGCGCACCATCTATTACAATTAATGGGCTTCCACCATTAATTGAAGTAACACCCCTAATTTGTAAATTAACATTTTCATTACCTGGTCTTGAAGAAGATCTATTAACAGTAAGACCTGGCGTTTGTCCTTGTAAAGCTAATGCCACATTACTAACCGCACGATCTTCAAAAACTTCAGAACTAATTTGTTCAACAGCACCTGTTAAGGTTTCTTTTTTAGCCGTACCGAAACCCACTACAATCACTTCATCAAGAGCGGCGACATCCATATCTAGTGACACGTTTATTGTTGTGTTATTTTCTACGGTCACTTCTTTAGCAGCAAACCCAATTGAAGAGAATACCAATATGCTGTTAGAAGAAGCTACGTTTATGGAGAAGTTTCCATCAAAATCTGTTGTTGTACCTGTTGTAGTTCCTTTTACGATGACGTTTGCACCAGGAATTGGCATACCATCATCAGAACCTATTACAGTACCGGTAATAGTTAAATCTTGAACATCTGTAATGTTCAGGTTAATACTACTGCTTGTTACAGCGTATAAATTTGTACATGCGCCGCTTATTAGAAACCCTAAGATTCCTAATAGACCAGCTACATACTTTAAGTTGGTTTGTTTTCTTTTTTCAGTGGTCATAAAAGTGTTATTTAATAGTTTTTGTTGAATTAATTTTTTTGGACTCATACTGTAGATTATGTGTACTCAAAAATTGTTAAGCCAATGTTAAAAATAATTGAAGCCCGTATCGATAAATTATCATTCATTGATTATAAATTATTGTTCATTATCAGTTTGAATGACTTTAAAATAGGGTATTCGTAAAAATTGCGGGTAGAAAACTTCAAATTACTAGAGCGAAGAGTTGTGCAAGGATTACATCATTTTAAGGTTAAATTCCATGCAATTTTAAATAGTATTTGAAGAGGTAAAATGGGTAAGTCTAAATTATAGCGGTCTTGATTAGCTCGCACGCACTATAAATAGGACTGTTTTCTTGGGTAGCGAGATATTCTAACGGAATATGAAATTAAAATATTTGGATGCTTAAAATCTAATCACTGCAAAAAGCCAAGAAAAAATTTTAAGGTTAAAAAGTCTTTTTTCAACTTAAAATAGAGCAATTTAAAAAACATATGAAATTGCACAGATATTTATGCTTAGTACATAAATATCTCTCCTAATAGATACAAAAGGCTATTATTTTATAGCTTATGAATCATAATTTATGAGTCTTTATAATCATTCTCGGTAAAATTGTACAGAGCTAAAATTCCACCTAAAAACCCAAGTAAGTTTATTCCGGGTTTAATGGTTTCAGAATTTTTCGTTTTAAAAAATCAACTTTAATGATATCCTCAGGATATCTAAAATATATCAGATGAGAGTAAGGCTACATTTAATTTTATTTGTTTCGTTTTTAATGTTTTCATGTGCTTCCAAAAAAAAGGAAGTTGTCCAATTCTCTGCCGAGAAGGTGCTTGACGAAAATGTAAAGAAAATTAAGGAAGTACAAGAAACGGTAAAAAGCGTAGATCAATTTCCTAGAAATATTCCAAAAGGGCAGACCAATTGGGAAATGGTGGGTGTTCGTGATTGGTGTAGCGGTTTTTGGCCCGGTGTACTCTGGTACGCTTATGAGCAATCGAACGATTCGGAATTAAAGGAGAGTGCCATAAAATCTACAGAGGCATTAAAACCAATAGCTTATAGCCCCGCAGAAAACCATGATATTGGTTTTATGTTGTATTGTAGTTATGGTAATGGCTATAGATTAACGGGTAACGAAGATTATAAAAAGGTATTGTTGGCAGCTGCCGATACTTTGGCTACGCTTTACAACCCTAAAGTGGGTAGTATTTTATCATGGCCTATTAAGAAAAGCGAATTTGATCATAATACGATAGTAGATAATATGATGAATTTGGAACTGCTCTTTTGGGCGGCTAAGAATGGAGGTAGTAAAGATTTATATGACCTATCTGAAAGTCACGCACAGTTAACTATGGATTATCTAGTTAGAGAAGATGGCTCTATGTTTCATTTAGGATCTTTTGATAGTGAAACAGGAGAGTTTCTAAAAGGGATGACTCACCAAGGATATGCAGATGACTCTATGTGGGCCAGAGGGCAGACATGGGGTATTTACGGTTTTGCCATGGCCTATAGAGAGACGGGTAACAAAGATTTTTTAAACACGTCAATCAAACTATCGGATCATTTTTTAGAGCGCTTGCCCAAAGATGGCATTCCTTACTGGGATTTTGATGATCCTAAGATTCCGAATTCACCAAAGGATGCATCAGCCGCCGCTGTGGCTGCTTGTGGCTTTTTAGAGCTTTCTGAATTAGTTGAAGATTCAGTTTTAAAACAAAAGTATGTTGATGCAGCAAAAAAAATATTAGAGAAATTATCTAGTGAACCTTATTATAGTGGTGATACAAATCAATCTCTTCTTTTGCATTCTACAGGGCATCACCCAAATAACTCCGAAATAGATATCCCTATTGTTTATGCGGATTATTACTATATGGAAGCCTTGTTACGGTTGAAAAAACTTGAAACATCTAAATAAATGTAATGAAGTGTTAGAGGTTCTATCTAACAAAAAAAATAAAGTAGAAGTACAAATTGGTCTTTTATGTTAAGAATAGCTGCTACATTTAACGGGAGGTGTGAATTATAAAATAAAAACCGAATGAAAAATTTTAAAAGTAAAGTCTTACCTGTATTAATGTTTTTGGTTTTGGCCACAGCAACCAGCCAAAAAAGAGATACTCCCATTCCATCCTTGCCTAATGAGATTATCTATAAAATCATTGACGGTGATACTTTAAAAATGCAAGTGATATATCCTGATAAAATGAAACCAAAGAAAGAATACCCTGCAATAGTATTCTTTTTTGGTGGTGGGTGGAATGGTGGAACTACAAAGCAATTTGAGGACCAAGCAAAGTACTTCGCAACTAGGGGCATGGTTGGTTTTTTGGTTGATTACCGTGTCAAATCCAGACACCAGACTACACCCTTTGAATCCGTAAGCGATGCAAAATCGGCCATGAGGTTTGTAAGGGGTAATGCTGATAAATTTCAAATAGATCCTAATAAAATTATAGCTTCAGGGGGTTCTGCTGGAGGACATTTGGCTGCTGCAACGGCAACTTTAGACGGATTGGATGAATCTACAGACGACCTTTCTATAAGTGCAAAACCTAATGCCTTGGTGCTTTACAATCCGGTAATCGATAATGGACCTGATGGGTTTGAATACAAACGAATGAACGGCCGCCATATGGAGATATCACCAAAGCATAATATAAAGAAAGGTACTGCGCCTACCATAATTTTTCTAGGAACAAAAGATGCGTTAATACCAGTATCCACAATGGAAAAATATAAAGCAAAAATGGAGGAGGTAGGAAGCAGATGCGACCTCTTTTTGTACGAAGATCAAATCCATGGTTTTTTTAATAAATCTAAAAATAACGGAGAGTTTTATATTAAAACTACCAGGGAAGCAGATAAGTTTTTGCAATCTATCGGATTTTTAAAAGGGAAAACTCAAATCTAAAAATATTAAGTGTCTACATATGAAAAATAAAATAGTCGTCTTTGTTATTACCCTGTTGTTATTAGCCCCAAACCTTAGTTTTGGATTTCAACAACCTCAAAAAGTTAAAACCACTAACCTCAATTTAAAGAAGGTTAAAGGGCAAAAGAAAAGGAATGTCATCTTTATTTTAACAGATGACCACCGTTATGATTTTATGGGCTTTACAGGTAAGGTGCCGTGGCTAAAGACTCCAAATATGGATAAAATGGCAGCAGAAGGGGCACACATGAAAAATGCTTTTGTAACAACGTCTTTATGTTCGCCAAGTAGGGCCAGTATTTTAACGGGAGAATATTCTCATGTGCACACGATTGTAGATAATGTAGCGCCTAATCCTGGGAACTTGACTTTCTTTCCGGAGTACCTTCAAAAGGCCGGATACCAGACTTCTTTTTTTGGAAAATGGCATATGGGTGATCATAATGATAGCCCAAGACCTGGCTTTGATCATTGGGAAAGCTTTGCTGGTCAAGGAGATTACTATGCGCCCAACCTTAACATCAACGGAAAAAATACACAGTACGATAAGGAGACTTACGTAACTGATTTGTTGACAGAGCATGCAGTTGATTGGTTGGATAATAGAGATGCCGAAAAACCATTTTTCATGTATCTATCTCATAAAGCGGTTCATGCTATGTTTAAGCCTGCCAAGAGGCATGAGGGGATGTATGCGGGTAAAAAAATAGAAAAACCAGACTCGTATACCCAAACTATTGGTAGCGCCTATAAAAAGTTGAACTGGCCGGAATGGGTTAAAAAACAGCGGGATAGCTGGCATGGTGTAGATTATATGTATCATGGCACAGCAGATGGCACTTTTGATGATTTGGTGCAACGCTATTGCGAAACTTTAATGGGTGTTGATGAAAGTGTAGGCACCGTTATGGAATGGTTAAAAGCCAATGGTCTTGATGAGTCTACTATGGTTATTTATATGGGTGATAATGGATTTAGTTGGGGTGAACATGGTTTAATAGACAAGCGTCATTTTTACGAAGAGTCGGTTAAAGTGCCAATGTTAGTGCGTTGTCCAGAAATTTTTGAAGGAGGACAGACTATAGAACGCATGGTACAGAATGTAGATATAGCACCCACTATTTTAGAGTGTGCAGGACTGGAAAAGCCAGATTATATGCCGGGTAAATCATTTGTTCAATTGTTAAAAGGGGATGAAAACAACTGGCGCGATAAGATATTCTACGAATATTATTTTGAGTATGATTTTCCCATGACACCAACAGTTTTTGGAGTGAGAACAGATAAGTATAAATACATACGCTATAACGGTATTTGGGATACGAATGAACTCTATGATATAGAGAATGACCCTAACGAAATAGTCAACCTTATAGACAAGCCGGAATTACAACCCATGATAAAGGATTTTGCCAATAGTCTTTATGATTGGTTAGAAAATAGCGATGGAATGCAGATACCTTTAAAAAGGAATGTATACCATAGAATAGGGGATTACGAACACCCTAATCAATATTAATTTAAAAGACTTTGAACTAATTGGTTAAACAGTATAGAATATGCATGAATTTTAGAAAGACGATGCTTAAAATGAAAAGGAGGGAATTATGGATTTCGGCATGCGTTTTATTTGTTTCGATTATGGTAACTGGGCAAACAACAGATCACCCAAGAATTTATGTCACTGACCAAGAAAAGGAAGTTTTTGTAAAGTCGGTAGAAAATGTTGAATGGAAAAAGGAACTTGTTAGTAAAAAGAAGGAGCGTTTAGAAAAGTATATTACCTATTGGGAAAATGACCCAGAATGGTTGGTTTCAAGACTTCAAATGAATTGGAACACCAAACACACTAAAGTTTTTCTAAAGGGAGGTGAGTTTTCGCATTCAGAAGGAAAAGCTCCTGTGGCTACGGTTAGGTATTCTGGCACAAGAGATTGGGCAACGGATTATGTGCGTCCCAAGTTAGAGGATGTACAACCTTATTCTGATGACCCTCGCGGCTTATATTTAAAACATAAACAAACAGGAAAAATGGAATGGGTACATCCTTCCAAATCAGGTTTTGCAATTGATAAGATCAATGAGCAAATCTTGGAACTTGTGGAAGATGCCGCTTTTTTGCATTGGTTTACTGGTGAACAAAAGTATGCCGATTTTGCTGCTCCCGTTTTCTTTACCTATATGGAGGGAATGTATTATAGGGATGCTCCTATAGATTTGGAAAAATCGGCACAAGACAATATTTCTGGCCTCGCCACCTTTGAAGTTATTCATGAAGGCATTGTAGTCTCGCTGGTTACTACCTATGATTTTCTCTTTAATTATTTTAAGGCGAATAATAAGAAACTAGACACTTCGGTAGCCGTACTTCAGAAATGGGGAGACCAAATAATCAATAAGGGAATTCCTGATAATAATTGGAATTTATTCCAAGCTAGGTTTCTTACCTATATTGGTTTGGTTTTAGAGGGAAACCAAAATTACAAAAACGGAAAAGGGCAAGAATATTTTTTAGACCACACCTTTAATATTTCTACAGATAGGCAAATCGCTATCAAAGAAAGCTTATTAGTCTACGACCAAGAAAACGCCATGTGGCCAGAGTGCGCCTCATATTCCGTGCATGTCATTACTACCTTTTTACGAATCTTCACTTTGTTAGATCATGCTACAAATGCCAATGAGTTTGCTAATTATCCTATAGTAGAAAGGGCGGCTTTAGCCTCTTTTCAGTATTTGTTTCCAAGTGGTTATATGGTTGGTTTTGGAGATTCACATCATAAAATATTACCCCCAGAAAATTTTGAGCTTTTAGTTTCGAACTATAAAAAGTACGGTCAAAAGGATAAAGAAAAGTTGATATCAGGCCTTTTATCGCGAATGGTAAATGATGGTTCGTACGACCGAAAAGCAAAAGATTTCTTTGAGTTGTTTTTCTACACGGACAATTTAATTGATGGTGGTCCTACGGAAGATATAAATACAGATGATCTCATATCTCCAACTTTTTATGCGCCTAACGTTAGTATGGTTAACCAACGAATGGGAGAGGCTGATAATGCGGTAATGGCTTCTACAGTGGGTTCTTTTGGTAATCACGCTCATGCCAATGGTATTTCATTGGAATTGTATGCGAACAATTATGTGTTAGGTACAGATATGGGTCGTGGTTCTAGTTACTGGCATCCAAATCATAGGGAGTTTTATTCACGGTTTCCTGCTCATAATACGGTAGTCGTAGACGGTAAATCGGATTATGCGGCAATGCGGACGTATTTTCCTTTTAAGCTAGAAAATGTATTTCCTAAATCAGGAGAAAGACCTTTTTTTGATAAAGTAACTTTTTCAAACGTATCCTTTGTAGAACCAAAGACGATTTCGAATCAGCAGCGTTTTACGGCAGTGATCGCTTCAAATAACCAAAAACCGTATGTTATTGATGTATTTCGCTCTAAAAAACAAAAAGGAGGGAAGCAGAAACATGAATATATCTATCATAATTTAGGGCAATCATTAGACATTTTTGATGCAAAAAAGAATCTTTTAAATACAGTTTTAACCGATGATTTATCTTCTCAAAAGGGAGATTTAAAAGGCTATGATTACTTTACGGATAAAAGTAAAGTGATCAATTCTGGTGATATTCAGGCTGTTTTTACGTTAAAAAGCAGTGAAAAGGCCGATAATTTCATGAAATTATGGGTAAAAGGAAACAAAGACCAAAATATATATAAAGTCAATTCACCAAAATCTAATGCCCTTACTGAAGGTACCGCTCCCAAAGAAATTCTTGAAAAACCCGTACCTACATTAATTTTAAAAAGAGAGGAAGCAGCTTGGGAAAATCCTTTTACGGTAATATTTAATCCTTTTATGGAAGGGAAAGCTAATCCCATAGCCAATGTGTCTTTTTCATCCTTACAGGAATATCCCAACACACAGATTATTGATGTTTTACTAAGTGATAAAGTCACTTTAGATCGTACAGTTTTAAATGCCTCGGAAAGTGATATTGCAGCTACAGAAGGTTTCTATCAAAAAGGGTTGCTGTCTATATTACGGTTGACTAATAATGAGGCTGATATAGAATTTATGTTTTTATCGGGAATGGAAAAATTTGAATCGCATGGATGGGATATCGTTTCATCGGGCAAACCATTTTCATTTTCGCTTGAAAAAACTACGAATGGGTATGCGGTAAGTAATGACAATCCTATAACCATCAATATGCCCCTACCAAAGGAGGGGAGCCAACCTGGAATACAGTTGTACAAAGACGGTAAACTCATAGCAAGCCGAAAAGGAACAACCAACAGGAACAACCCAAATCAAGTCGTGTTTAAACTGTCCAAGGTGTATGACAAGGTTTTAATTACGTATTAAAAAGACCGAATAAAATGCAAAAATTGAATAGAATACTATTTCTGGTCGGCTTTATGGCTCTTCTTTTTTCGTGTACTCAAGAAGAGAAACCCATAGAGATTTATGTTTCTAAAGCTGCAGAAAATGATAAGGCAGGTGAGCTCAGTTATAAGACCGTAGAAGAAGCAATTCTAAAAGCATCGGAATTAAAACAAGATAGTCCGGAAGCTCATGTAATTATCAATATCCTTCCAGGAACTTATTATTTGACTAAACCCATTACCATACCTGCCTCGTTGAGTAATTTGACCATCAAGGGTTTGGGTGCGTCGGAAGTTACTTTAAAAGGAGCTGCACCCATACATTTAGATTGGAGGAAATATGAAGACAACATTTATGTAGCCAATGTGGACCAAGCCTCAGGTTTTGACCAATTTGTGGTTAACGGCAAACCACAGATATTAGCCCGATACCCCAATTACGATGAAGCCGCGCAGTATTGGCAAGGCTTTGCCGAAGATGCTTTGTCCAAAGAACGTGTGGCATCATGGAAAAACCCGATTGGAACTTATTTTCACGCCTTACATGGCGGTAGATGGGGTGGTTTCCATTTTCGTATTACAGGTCTTGATACCGATGGGAATCCAATTTTTGATGGTGGTCATCAAAACAATAGGGCGTCCGAGCCGCATAAAGAATTTCGAATGGTGGAGAATATTTTTGAGGAACTAGATAGCCCAGGAGAATGGTACTTGAATGCGGAGGAAAAGAAGCTTTACTATTGGCCTTTGGAGGGTACGGATTTGAATACAGCTAAACTTGAGGTTTCTGTTTTGAAAAATCTAATTCAAGTTACGGGTACATTGGAGAATCCAGTAAAAAATGTAACTATAGAAGGGTTAAAATTTGAAAACTCCCAACGCACTTTTATGGACGAATACGAGCCTCTTTTAAGAAGCGATTGGATGATATACCGTGGTGGAGCCGTTTTTTTTGAAGGAACGGAGAATTGCATGGTGACCAATAACGAATTTACAAACCTTGGTGGCAATGTAATCTTGGCAAGTAAGTATAATAAAAACCTTCAAATCAAAGGAAATCATATTCATGATTCTGGTGCTAGTGCTGTTTCTTTTATAGGTGACCCTTCGGCAGTGAGGTCTCCATCTTTTAATTATAAAGAGTTCGTTCCGGTAACCGAAATGGATACCGTATCAGGTCCTAAAAACGAACTGTACCCAAGGGAATGCTTGGTAGAGGACAACTTAATTTACAGAATAGGTAGAATAGAAAAGCAAACTGCTGGCGTTCAAATTTCCATGGCTATGGATATTACCGTTCGGCATAATAGCATTTATGATGTGCCTAGGGCGGGTATCAATATTGGTGACGGAACGTGGGGCGGACATATTTTGGAATACAATGATGTGTTCAATACCGTATTGGAGACCAGTGATCATGGGTCTTTCAATTCATGGGGAAGAGATAGGTTCTGGCATCCCAAAAGAGGGGTAATGGATAGTTTAACTGATGCAAACCCCGATATGTGGAAATGGGATGCCGTGCATACTACCATCATCCGTAATAACCGTTTTCGTTGTGATCACGGTTGGGATATTGATTTAGACGATGGGTCTTCCAATTACCATATCTACAATAATTTGCTATTGAATAACGGCCTTAAATTAAGGGAAGGATTTGCTAGGGTCGCAGAAAATAACATTATGGTCAATAATTCACTGCACCCTCATGTATGGTTCAAAAATAGCCAAGATGTGTTTCGGCACAATATTGTACAAAAGGCATATCAAGATATAAGACTAGATGGTTGGGGAAAGGAATTGGACTATAATCTGTTTCCTAATGAAGTGACCCTGATGAAATCTAGAGTATATGACAGGGATTTTAACAGTACCTATGGGGATCCATTATTCAAGGACCCTTTACATCTTGACTTTTCCGTTACTAAAAACTCACCTGCTTTAAAAATAGGATTTAAAAATTTCCCTATGGACAAATTTGGCGTGCAAAAACCAGAATTGAAAGCTCTTGCTAAAACACCTGAAGTACCTGTGTTGAAGAACGAATCAAACAAGGAAACGGAAACTACACCAATTGTGACTTGGTTGCGAAATAAACTAAAAAATGTATCCTCAAAAGAAGAACAGTCGGCCTACGGTTTAAATACGACCGAAGGCATAATTATACTTAGTGTTTGGACAGAAAGCCCTGCCGTGCAGAACAACGGACTAAAAATGGGGGATGTAATAGTACAGGCCAACGGTGAAAAAGTTAAAGACATTACAGACTTTTTTAAAGTTGTTTTGGAATCTAAAACACAAGAGAAATTAGACATTATTGTAGTTAGAAATCAATCTGAACATAAATTATCTATTAGAACGAAGTAACCTTAAGTACGAGAAAATGAAAGTAATAATGAAAGTGGTATTGTTCGCATTTGTTGCGATGTTGACTTTGGGCAAAGGATTAGCTCAAGATAAAGAAGTGAAAAAACTGTCGGATGATGAACGTATGGAATGGTGGCGTGATGCCAAATTTGGAATGTTCATACACTGGGGTGTGTATTCTATTCCGGGTGGTGAAAGAAACGGAAAAGTTTGCGGTGGTGGCGCCGAATGGATCATGGACAAATTGGATTACACTATTGAAGAATATGAAAAATTACCTCCCGTATTTGATCCGGTAAAGTTTGATGCTGATGAGTGGGTAGCGATGGCCAAAGATGCCGGGATGAAGTATATCGTAATCACATCAAAACACCATGATGGTTTTGGTCTGTGGGATTCTAAAGTATCTGATTACGATATTATGGATTCGTCTCCTTTTAAAAGAGACGTCATTAAAGAATTATCGGATGCATGTAAAAAACAAGATATTGTTTTCTGTTTTTATCATTCGATCGTAGATTGGCACCATCCTCAGGCACAGGGCAATTTATTCCCTAATTACAATGCAGGTCAAAAAGACCAAACCGTTGTAAATCCTGAATTTCCAGAATACTTTAAAGATTATCTAAAACCACAGGTTAAAGAGCTATTGACCAATTATGGTGATATAGGAGTAGTTTGGTTTGATGGAGATTGGATTGCGGATTACACCACCGAAATGGGTAAGGAAATGTATGATTTTATCCGAGAAATTCAACCCAATACCATCATCAATAATAGAGTAGATAAGGGCCGTATGGGAATGGAAGGTATGGACCGAGAAGGGAACTTTGCGGGTGATTTTGGTACTCCAGAACAAGAAATACCAGCTACGGGAATTGATTCTGATTGGGAGTCTTGTATGACTATGAACGGGTCTTGGGGTTACAAACCATCTGATGATAACTGGAAGAGCAGTGAAAAGCTAATTCAAAATTTGGTTGATATCGTATCCAAAGGAGGTAATTTCCTTTTAAATATAGGTCCTGACGGTCTTGGTCAGTTTCCACCGGAGAGCGTAGAGCGATTAAAAGCTATGGGAGACTGGACGGAGGTAAACGGTGAAGCCATTTATGGAAGTAGTGCTAGTCCTTATGATAGACCTGAATGGGGCCGTTATACAATTAAGGATGATATTCTTTATGCTCATGTTTTTGATTGGCCAGAAGATGGCAACCTAGTTATTAATAGCGACATTAAATTACAGAGAGCCACTTTATTGGCAGACGGAACTAAATTAAAAGCAGGACTTACCGATAAAGGTTTAACCATTCAGTTGCCAAAAATAGCACTTGACGCTGCCGCTACCGTCATTAAAATGACTTTGCTGTCTAAGGATGATTGGGCAAATTTTGGAAAATATAAAGCTGCAAACGAGCAGTTGAAAGCACCTGCTAAAAAAGAGAACCGTGTTGTTTTTATGGGGAATTCTATTACTGAAGGCTGGGGCAAAAATAATCCTGAGTTTTTTGAAAAAAATCCATCATACATCAATAGGGGAATAAGCGGCCAGGTAACACAACAAATGTTGTTGCGTTTTAGTCCAGATGTTATTGATTTGAACCCTAAGGCTGTTGTTATATTGGCAGGAACTAATGATCTTGCAGGTAACCGTGGTCCCATCAGTATGGACCAGATTGCGAAGAATATATTCTCAATGGCTCAGTTAGCCAAAGCGAATGGTATTAAAGTGGTTCTGGCATCGGCATTACCAGCTAATAGTTACTCTTGGAGTCCGTCTATTTCACCTGCTGATCAGATAGTTGAACTGAACAAAAAAATTAAGGCATATGCGGATAAAAACAATATAGTCTACCTAGATTATTATACGCCGATGGTAGATGCACAGAAAGGCTTAAAAAGCGAGTATGGTAGAGATAGTGTGCATCCAAACCTTGATGGATATAATGTTATGGCCCCACTCGTGAAGGAAGCTATTGCCAAAGCAATGAAGAAGAAATAGAAGTCTACAGTTTAATATTATTTTGCAGAAGCAAATATAAAATCGCTGTCATATAAAAAATAGAGGTATAAAAATTATTGAAATTTTGATAAGAATAACAATCGATTTTTATTTTGAATAACCTCTTTATAGCCCATTATATAAGTAATGGGCTATAATTTATATGTCCTGAATACTATATTATATTATATATAGCCAAGAACTGATAACATTGTAATGTAATTGGTTCTTGGCTTTTTTATGAAAACCATCGGCAATGTTATAGTTTGTCCTCTTAGGCATAGGGCAATACTTAATTCTATATGATGAAAAAAATACTTCAATTTATGTGTTGCTTTACAATGATGGTTGTTCTCAATCAAGATGTTTTAGGGCAAACTTCTTCTGGGCATTTAGATATTTCCACTTACCTAGAACTGGCAGATAGTGATATCATCTATCCGTCTTCTGAACAAATAGAAATGCTTAAAAAGGTAATGCCTAAAGAAGCTTTTCAACCAGCGCCAAAAATATCGGATAGAGCTTATTGGGATGCGATTGCAAACTCTGAATTAGGTCAAGACTACTTAGTAAAAGCGAATGAATTACTGGACAAAAAACCTGAAGTGCCTATAACTGATAGTATTTACCGTTTGGCCAATAAAGATGGAAACAGGGGAATTTATAAACCAAGGTATTATAGAACTATGGACCATCTTGAACATTTTATTTTAGGCGAATGTCTAGAGAATTATGGTCGGTTTTTACCCCAAATCATCAGCTACAGTAATGCCATTATGGATATGAAATCATGGTTACATCCCAATCATGATGATAATGATAACGGAGTGTTGGAAGGGAGACGTATGACCATTGATTTGGGAGCGCGGAAATTTGGGTCGGTATTGGCCTTGGCCGAATCACTTTTAGAAGATAAACTCTCAGTAGATTTAAAGAATAGAATCAATGAGAACCTTCAAAACCGAATTATTGACACCTATCTGAAAAGCACTCAGTTTTTAGACGAGAACAACAAATGGATTAAAAGCACAAGCAATTGGAATTCCGTGTGTACCAGTGGTACAGTTTTAACCACTATAACGAGTTCTGAAAATTATAAGGAACGATTAGCAACGGTAGGTTCGGCATTAAATAGCATGGTTTTTTATTTAAGTGGATTTGGTGATGATGGTTATTGCTCTGAAGGTTTGGGATATTGGGGCTATGGTTTTGGGCACTACTTGTATTTAGCTCAAATACTGCATGATTATACAGATGGTCAAATTGATTTATTTGCTTTTAATAATGCAGATAAAATGAAAAATGTAGGCAATTTTCCTGAAGGTTTTGAAATTCAGAACAAGGTCTGTTCTCCTTTTTCAGATGGGGTCTCGTCTATTTCAAGCAAGGGAAGCAATTTTGCCAATGTACTATCGGCAAAACATTATGGAGCTATTCCTCCCACAGAAATCAGAATGGAAGAAGCCGCCGAACAACTAATAGCTTGGCAAAATACAGATATGTTTCAAGTAGCGGAAACGGCAACTACATCAGAATTGCCTAATCATACTTTTTTCAATGAATTCGGAATGGTGATTTCAAGAGGTAAACAAGAAGCTCCATTTTCTATTGCGGTAAAAGCAGGGCACAATGCAGAAAATCATAATCATAGTGATGTGGGCACGTACACCTTGGTGCTAGATGATGAGATTATGACAGGAGATATTGGCGCACCTTCCTACAGAGCAGGTTCATTTTCGCCGGATAATAAAGCAAGAAGTTCTTGGGGGCATCCTGTTCCAATAATAAATAACACTTTACAATTTAATGGAATAGAATTTAATGGTATCATCATTGAAACTGAATTTAAAGAAGATAAAGACAAGGTAATTATGAATATTATGCCAGCTTATGAACTACCTATGTTACAGACTTTGACAAGAACTATGGTTAATGATAAATCTGGTTTGGGTAGTATAACAATTGAAGATCAGTTTATAGCAACGGAACCAGTTAGTTTCGGTTCTGCAATAATGACATTGAATACTTATGAAATCATAGATGATACTACGGTTATTCTAACATCTAAAAATCACAAAGTAAAAGCTGAAATTAAGAGTGAAGGTTTTGAAATTAGTATAAATGACGTGGTTGTTCCTGTAGCGCATTTAAGAGAAGGCGGACCTGCCTACAGAATAGGAATTGATGCTAAAACACAAGTTGAAGAAGGGAAATTAACTATTACCTATACACCATTATAGATGAATAATTATATACAGAAAGTGACCGAAATGTTGACAAGAAACAGTAGAATATCAATAATTGTCAATAGAACATTCACTGTGGTATTGGGTTTCTATTTGTTCACCACTTATATATCAGCTCAAAACTCATCAGATATCCCATTACCGGAAAACTTGGTGCAAGGGTACCCAAGGTTGTACATCACTAATGCTGAAAAGAAAGACCTTCAGAAAACCATCAAAAAAGAAGCGTGGGCAAAAAATGTTTTAGCAGGTTTACATGATGAAGTTGACGAACACGTAGAGCGTCATGTATCTGATTCGGAATGGATGGTATCTCGTCTTCAGATGTACTGGAAAACGAAATCAACCAATATATATATAAATGGGGTAGATTATTCTCATGCAGACGGTGAAGCTCCGGTTCCGACAGTTCGATTTACAGGTTCTCGTAATTCTGCCACGCCATATGCTAAGCCTAAGTTAGAAGATATACAACCGTATATGGATGACCCCAGAGGTTTGTATTTACCGAATAAAACAAAAGAAGGACATCCTTTTGAATGGGCAGAACAATCCGAAACCGGTAATATAATTGTTTCTATTAACGAAGATATTATTGGTTTGGCTAGAGATGCTGCCTTTCTGTATTGGTTAGAGAATGACGAAAATTTTGCAAAGTTTGCTTATGATATTTTCCATACCTATATGGAAGGTATGTCGTATCGAAGTGAGCCTATCGACTTGCTAAACGGTCATATACAAACACTTGTTGGTTTTACACATTTTCAGGTGATACATGAAAGAGCTTTGAGAGAAGTATCCATTTTGTATGATTTTTTACATGGATATATAGAAGCCAACCATCCAGAAAATATTGCGATGTATGATAAGACTATTAAAAGATGGACAGATCAAGTTATTAAAAACGGAGTACCACAGAACAATTGGAATTTGCATCAAGCCAACATCATCTTAAAAGCAGCCATGGTTTTGCAAGACGATGAAAATTATGAGGATAAAAAAGGACGTGAGTATTATATTAATTACATCTTAAATGTTACTTCCGCTAGGCAGTGGTCGCTATCAAAGTTTATTGATTACGGCTATGATGAAAGTAATGGGGTTTGGAACGAATGTCCTAGTTATTCACTCGGGGTAACAAGTAGTCTTACCGAATTTATTCGTGATTTCGATAACACATTTGATCATAATATTCTTCCGTATACTCCTGTAATGAGTAAAGCGGTGAAAATGATGCCACAGTATTTATTTCCAAACAATCAAATTGTAGCATTTGGAGATTCTTACTACGGACCTATAAGTACCGAGGCAATAGGGGATATGATTAGAATTGCCCAGAAAAATGGGGACGATGAGTTAGAAGAAGATTTTACGGGATTGTATCGCTTGTTTGCAAAAGACAATGAGCAATCAGGTAAAAATAGCGGTAGAAAAGACAAAAGTATCTCTTCTTTTTTTGCTGCCAAGCCGTTAGTTTTAAATCCAAAATATAAGCAGCATGACATAAAAGATTATATCACACAGACCTTTAATGCACCAAGTGTTAGCTGGCATGTGCAGCGTATGGGCACTGGTACAAATGGAATGATGGCCTCTTTAAATGGCTCTTTAGGAAACCATATGCATGCTAATGGCATCAATATGGAACTCTATGGAAAAGGCTTCGTTCAAGGTGCAGACCCGGGTAAGGGAGCTAACTATTTGCAACCTATCTATTTAGAATACTATTCTCAGTTTCCTGCTCATAACACGGTAATGGTAGATGGAGCTTCTTCGTACACCGAAATGTTGAGCTATCATGGCTTTGATGTTCTGGGAGAATACCCAAAATCGGAGCAGAAAGACGGTTTTTACGAAGGTATCACCTATTCAGAGGTTTACTTTTTAGAACCGGAAACCCAAAGTGATCAAAGTAGGTTGGTAGGTATTGTTAAAACAGGCGAAACTACCGGATATTATATTGATGTTTTTCGTTCTAAAAAACAGCGCAAAGGCGATAAATTTCATGACTATTACTACCATAACCTAGGGCAAAGTATGCAGGTGATGGATGTTGGTGGAAATCCGCTGAAGTTAACCGAAATTGAAGAAATGGCGTTCGCTGGCGGCCACCTTTATGCCTTGGATTACATGTGGGATAAAAAATCGGTAAAGCTAGAAGAAGATTACCAAGCCGAATGGAAAATAGATATGCCCGAAGGTGAGGATGATGTTTTTATGAATTTATGGATGAAGGGTACGGAGGGGCGTGAGGTATTCTCCATAAAATCTCCGCCGAACAAAGCGTTTAAAAATAATCATGGCCTGCCGTATGAAGTAGACGAAGAACCTTACTTGACCTTTGCGGCCAGACAACATGGCCCTGCATGGGAAAAACCTTTCGTTTCGGTCTATGAACCTTTTACTTCCGCCGAAGGGAAAAGTATAGAGAAGATTTCAGGCTTCGATGACGAAAACGGAAATACCGAATTCGTGGGGCTGAACATTATACATAAATCCGGTCGTGAGGATATGGTTTTCTCTTCTGGAAATCACAAGAAAGTAAACTATAAAGCAATGTCTAGTGATGCCACCTATACTTTAGTCGGGATTGAAAAGAACGGAGATTGGGTAGTTTTTATAGGAAACGGAAAAGAGGTTTCGGCTAAAGGTTACACTATTTTGGCTTCTGAAATTGGGAATGTAGTATTGGAATTAAAACAAGGTGAGCTGCTATTAAATAACGAAGTGCCGGTTAGCATTAGGCATAAAAATTTAGAGAAGAAATTTGATACCGGAACATTGCGAAAAATTGTAATAGAATAAAATAAGAAAAATGAAAAATAAAATAAGATTTCAGGCCAAGTCAATCAAAGCATTATGTACAATATATAGTCTATTTCTGGTTTGCTTGCATTCCAGCGGTCAGGAACAATCATCATTATTTATAAGTGATGGTTCTGATTTTAAAGCGCAGTCCTATTTTCCAAAATTTAGCTGGGAAACGACCCCAATGTATTATCATTTTGGTGATATTGACCGTGTTTTAGAACCTGAAGAAGTCAAGTTTATTTCAGATAGAACCGATTTTATCTGTATGGAGAAATCACATGCATACAATCTGCTTGGTGACCAGGTATTGGGTACAAAGCATGAGGTGGAAGCATTTCATGAAGTAAAGCCTGAAATCAAAGTGTTGTTCTACTACAATTCGTATGTGGCATGGCCCTTTCCACGATTTAATAAAGAATTCACACCAGATGGCATTGCGAAAAACGAAGAATTGACCAAATTTTTGGCACGTGATCCTAAAACTGGAAAACTCTTGGAAAAAACAAGAGGACCGGCATTTTCATACTATTTTGATGCTATGAATCCAGAATTTCGTGAATGGTGGGTGCAATCGGCTGTTGAAGGTATTAAAATTTCAGGTGCAGACGGTATTTTCATTGATCGTATGAATGTGGACGTGAATGCAAATTATCCGGTGGATGATTTAACTGCATTAGCTGAAGCCAAAGGTAAAATGATGGCAGCTCTTAGAGAACAAATGGGACCGGATAAAATATTGGTAGGTAACAATGCGGCCACTACAAAAGAGGTTTTTCCATATTGTGATGCCTTTATGTTTGAGCATTATAATGCCTCTGTTACGAATAAAGAAAATCTACTGAAAGAATGGGGCGTTATGGAACGCGTTGCCAAGGCTGGGAAAATTTCAATTTATCGTTTTGGAGCCAAAGGAAAAGGGAAAAATGACATCACAACAGGAGCGACAAAAACCGATGGAATAGAGAAAAGGTCTCATGATCAATTAGAATTTCATCAAGCCTGTTACCTTATCGGCGCTCAACCTTATTCTTATTTTCAGTGGAATTGGGGTTGGAACCTGGAAGATGGTAATCTGGTAGATTATCCTTCATTACAAAAACCATTAGGAAAACCCAAAGGGGCTTTTAAACGTGTAAACCCGGAAGGGTGGGAATTTACCCGTGAATTTGAACATGCAAGTGTATGGGTAGATACTGAGGCAAGGAAGGCAAAAATAACCTGGCATTAATTTATGGTCCTAATAAAGTTTTTAGGGGTGTTAATAGCTTTGAGTAATACTTTTATTGCCTAAACCATGAGAGTACATGACAGTTGAGCAAAGATAAAAGGTTAGTTTTATGCTGAATTCTTGTTTTTAGGATTTTGGATATAGAACTAAACTCCTTAAGAATTTCAAAACCTTATATAACCCCGTTTTTACGGAAAAAAATCATGAGTTATAGTATTGGGCATATAATTTATATGCTATTTCTATCACTAGAATTACATTGCCATTGAAATATAACTTTATAAATTTTAAGTGAAATGAACCTTCGTTTTATTTCTTTTATAGTATTGCTAATTTCCGTGATATCTACTGAAGCACAGGATGGGAAAGAACCTTCTCAGCCTAATATTGTAGTTTTCTTATGTGATGATTTGGGATATGGAGATTTGTCTTCATATGGCCATAGAACCATAAAAACACCGAATATTGATAAGTTGGCGGAGACCGGTATTAAAATGACCGATTTCTATTCAGCTGCACCAGTATGTTCACCATCAAGGGTGGGATTGTTGACAGGAAGGAGTCCAAATAAAGCAGGTATCTATGATTTTATACCTGGTCCTAAAAAAAGCGAAGATTTACGTCATTTGGTACATTTGCAAAAAGGAGAAGAAACCATACCTGAGCGTTTAAAAACTGTTGGCTATTCAACGGCATTGGCGGGGAAGTGGCACTGTAGTTCACTTTTTAATAATCCCGCTCAACCGCAGCCAGATTATTTTGGATTTGATTATTGGTTCGCTACTCATAACAATGCATCGCCTAGTCATGAAAACCCTAAAAATTTCGTCAGGAATGGGGAGAATGTGGGGCCAATAGAGGGTTTCAGTTGTCAGATTGTAGTGGATGAAGCTATGAGTTGGTTAGACAAAAGAGAAGATGATAATCCATTTTACCTACAAGTAACTTTTCACGAACCGCATGAACCTATTGCATCACCAAAAGATTTGGTTGCGGAATATTTACCATATGCGAACAATGAAGCAGAGGCCCAATTTTTTGCTAATGTGGCCAATGTAGATAAAGCAGTAGGCCGATTATTAAAATACTTAGATGAAAATGGAAAAGATAATACACTGGTCATCTTTACTTCCGATAATGGCCCTGAAACTTTAGCTCGCTATCCTGGTGCTAAAAGGACCTTTGGAAGAACAGGCGGACTAAAAGGTCGAAAACTTTGGACCACCGAAGCCGGTTTTCGTGTTCCTGGAATCGTAAAATGGATTGGCAAGGATACCTATAACGGTACTACGGATGCCGTTGTCTCTACTTTGGACATTCTACCTACCCTTTGTGAATTAACAGGGGCCAAACTACCCGATAATAAAATTGATGGTGAATCTTTTGTTTCCCTTATTAATGAAGGGAAATTTACAAGAAAGAAACCCTTGATATGGGGTTTTTATAATGCTTTAAATGAGCACCAGGTAGCTATGCGTCATGGTGATTATAAAATACTGGCAAGATTAAAGAAGGACGGGGAGTATCTGCCAAATATGAACAATATATACAAAGGCAATGAAGAGCTGATTAAAAGTAGTGAATTGGCAGATTTTGAGCTATATAATTTAAAGGTGGATAACAAAGAGTCATCCAATCTGGTTGTTGATAATCCTATGGTTTTCAATAAAATGAAAGCTTTGCTTAAAACAGAGTATAAAGCTCTTTTAGAAGAAAGTCACATTTGGGACAGTACCGAATAACTAGAGTAAGGAATGAGCCTATTTGAAAACAGAAAATGGAGTATGGTTTTATTTTATGGCACTAATTGGTGTTTTAAACATTTTCGTACTAAAAAATAGAAATAATTACTTTAAAATTAAAAGAAGCAGTTTAATGCATAAATACTTAATAACGATTTTTACTTTGCTGTTGATGGTTAGCAACTTTGTTGTCGCTCAGCAAAAAAATGTACTTATTATTTGCGTAGATGACCTTCGTCCGGAACTCAATTCATTCGGGGCAAGTTATGTACACTCCCCTAATATAGATAGCCTAGCATCTGTGGGACGTGCATTTAGTCGTCATTATGTAAATTCTCCCAGTTGTGGACCTTCACGATATGCTTTTCTAACTGGGCAGTATGGGTTGGAATACAGAGGAGCATCCAATCAATCGTTATTCAAAAGAGCGGAGGCAATTGAAGAAAAAAATGCAAGTATAGCTGCTAGTATGCCAGAATGGTTTAGGAACAATGGGTATACTACGGTTTCAGTTGGGAAGGTATCACATCACCCAGGAGGAAGAGGTGGTGAGAATTGGGATGACCAGAACATTCCTGAAATGCCCAATGCCTGGGATAAGCATTTAATGCCCGTTGCTGAATGGGAAACCCCAAAAGGCGCTATGCATGGTTTGTCCTTTGGAAAAGTACGGACGGCCAACGATAGAGATGTGCTGGAGACAGTTGATGCAAACGATAAAAGTTATCCAGATGGACATATAGCTGAAGAAGGGCTGAAACAACTAGGTGAATTGGCAAAAGGCGATAAGCCTTTCTTTTTAGCCATTGGGCTTATAAAGCCACACCTGCCATTCGGGGTTCCAAAACGCTATTTAGACCGCTATAAAAATGCGGAGATTCCACCAGCTTTACATCCTGGAAAGCCTGAAGGAGTCACCACTTGGCATGATTCGGGAGAATTTATGGGCTATAACCGTTGGGGTAAAGACCCTCGCGAGGATAAAGATTTCGCATTAGAGCTTAAAAAGTATTATGCAGCTTGTGTGAGTTATGCCGATAAACATGTAGGTGATATAATTAAGAAACTGAAAGAAACCGGTGCCGATAAAAATACCATCATTGTAGTTTGGGGAGACCATGGTTGGCATTTGGGCGAGCATGCTATTTGGGGAAAGCACAGCCTATTTGAAGAATCGCTTAAATCTCCATTGATTATATATGACCCAATTATGGATAATAAAGGACAGATGACGGATGCCATAGTAGAATCTGTAGATGTATTTCCTACCTTATGTGAAATGACCACATTGCCAATTCCTGATTTTGCACAAGGCACATCTTTAAAACCCATTGTAGAAAATGCCGATGCAGAAGGCCATGAAGCAGTTGCATTTAAATCTCATGCAACAACAATAAGAACCAATCAATACAGATTTGTTCAACATAAGGGCGGTGAAGTTGAATTATATGATCATCAAACAGCTGCAGCGGAACAAGTTAATATTTCAGAAGAAAACCCGGAGGTGGTGAAGCAACTAAAGGATAAAATGGTGGCCAAAATGGGAAAAAAGGCATTTATATTTGCTACTAAATGAGAGAATTTTTGATGAGTAAAAATAGAATTACAGACATGGTTTACTTTGGATGCGGAAGAAATTCTTGAGGCATATTTTGTAAGTCTAGAAAGACTGTAGAGGAAATTCAACACAGTAGAAATAGCATATAAATAACTAAACAACGAGAATATTAGAAAATGAAAGATCAAAAAAGTATTTTTAATCTGCAACTTATTGTAGTTTTTACCTGTATGGTAACACTCTGTAATCTACAGGCTCAGAAATCTAGCGATAAAGGTTTTGTAGATCTTTTTAATGGTAAGGATTGGAATGGATGGCATCTTAAGTTAAGAAATGGAGATGCTGAAATGGCTCAAAAAGTGTACGCTATTGAAGATGGAATGGTACATGTTTTCAAAGATTCTCCAGATAGTTTAAATCTTAATACAGGTGATAATGGCACGCATGGCCTCTTTTATACCGATAAAAAATATAGTAAATATATTCTTAGATTTGAATATAAGTGGGGTGAGAAAATAACGAACAATTTTGATCAGTGGCAATATGATGCCGGTTGTTATTATCACGTATTTGATGATAGTGTATGGCCTAAGGGCATTGAATATCAAGTACGGTATAACCATTTAACAGAAAGAAATCATACAGGAGATTTCTGGGCTGCAGGTACAACTCTAGATTGGTATTCTGCAGATGGTGAAACTTTTAGTGCTCCAAAGAATGGAGGGAAGAAAAAGGAACAAAGTAAAAATGAACTTCATGCTTCTAAAGAGGCGGAATACAATGCTTTAAATGATGAATGGAATAAGTGTGAGATAATTGTGATGGGAGATGAATACACTATTCACAAGCTAAACGGAAAGATTGTAAATATGGCCACAAACCTTTCTGTAAGTGAAGGGATAATAGGATTTCAATCTGAAACAGCCGAAATATTTTACAGAAATATCAAGATAAAGGAATTAGATAAGTCAATTGCAATAAAGAAATTTCTAAAAAATTAAGATTTAGTAATTAGAGACGTTGAATGAGAAAGAAGCCTTAAACAAGTAGGGCCTATAGCATGTAGTATGATAGAGAAAATAAAAAGTAAAATAGTAGCAAGCTTAGTCCTAATATCAGTTTCCATGATTGTTAGGGCACAGGAAGAGCAGGTTAAAATCAATGATACATTTACGGCTAAAGCAAGTTTAATGTATTTAGATTCTTTTGAATTGGGACTTGAAAATTGGAAAGTAGAGCAAATGCCGGGTGGTACAGTAGGCTTGAAAGATGGAAAAATGGAAATTACAGATGTTTCCGGTTGTACGGTTTGGTTAAATAAGGAATTTACAGGTCCACTTATGATAACCTATGAAGCTTATGTAATAGATGAAGGTGGTCCCCAGGATCGTGTATCTGATTTAAATTGCTTTTGGATGGCAAAGGACATGGAAAACCCTGATGATTTTTTTGCTAATTCGGTTAAACGAGGCGGCAAGTTTTCCAATTACGATCATCTTAGACTGTACTACATGGGTGTTGGTGGTCACGATAATACCAAAACACGTTTCCGGAGGTATAGCGGAGATGGAGAACGACCATTATTACCGCAAAATGATCTATCAAAAGAGAAATATTTGATTACGCCAAATACATTGACTCAAATTAAAATCATTGCCTACAACGGAATTATAAAATATTACAGAGATGGAAATTTAATAGTAGAGTTTAATGATCCTAACGCGTATTCATCTGGTTATTTCGGTTTTAGAACCGTAAACAACCACATGACTATAGATAATTTCAAGGTATATAGTCTTGAATAAAAATGACACGGTAACACTAAATTTAAAATAATGAAAATCAACTTAATACATCCTTTAAAATTCACCTGTCTATCCGCGCTCTGTTTGATGGCTTCTTGTGAGCCCACAGTTAAGAATGAAACGGTTTCTATAGAGGTTAAAAACAATCTTGATTTCCCTAGAAATGAAGTCGTGGGCGTACACATTCGAGATTTGTCCGGAGTTCTTAAAAATACTGATGAGAAACACCTCCGACTTAAAAAAGTTGGAGCACAAGATTATTTACGGACCCAATGGGTAGACAATGATCAAGACGGTTCAAATGACGAATTGCTTTTTCAAGCTGAGGTTGCCGCTAATGGTAGTTCTGAGTTCACTATACTTATAGACAGTATAAAAGTACCAGAAGAGAGTGACGTCATTGCTTATTCTCGTCTCGTACCGGAAAGAACGGATGATTATACGTGGGAGAATGATAAAGTAGCTTTTAGAACGTATGGTCCTACAGGAGAAAAAGAAGCCTTGGCAGGTGTGTCTGGCAGCACACTTTCTAGTGGTATAGATTTGTGGTTAAAACGAACAGATAAAGCTATTATTAACAAATGGTACAAGGCACATGAAACTAAACCTGGTGCTTACCATAAAGATCGCGGAGAGGGTTATGACCCGTATCATGTTGGAGGTAGTAGAGGTACAGGTGGCATAGGAGTCTGGGAAAATGATAGTCTTTTGGTTTCCAATAATTTTACAGCATCTAGAACTTTGGCAGATGGTCCTTTACGAACCGTATTTGAATTAGATTATGCTCCGTGGAGCCCTTATGGGATTAAAGAAACGAAACGTGTAACTCTAGATTTGGGTTCCAATTTTTCTAAGTTCGAAATTGGTCTTTCTTCGGACAAAGAAGTACCTAATTACACGGTGGGAATCACGTTACATAAAAATGAGGGAGAAGGAGCTATAAATAAAGAAGAAGGCTGGTTCCGTCACTGGGAGACTATTGATAGTTCTAAAGTAGGAGAGGGTATTGTTTTAGACCCTACAATAGTACAAAATGCCATAATCTACAAATCCGATGCTGTAGATCAGAGCAACCTTTTAATCATAACCAAACCTCAAGAAAAACTGACGTATTATGCAGGTTTCGCTTGGGATAAAAGTGGACAAGTTAGTTCTTTAGAAGATTGGGAAAATATACTGAAACAACAGTCTCAGGTTTTGTCTAGTCCATTGTCTGTTTCAGTTAAAAAATCTAAATAAAGCGCTATGAAAACTAAGTTGCTTTTTACATCTTTTGTGGTGGCTTTAGCCGGATTTTTATTCGGTTTTGATACTGTCGTAATTTCTGGTGCAGACCAACAATTACAGACTTTATGGGGTACTTCAGACCTTTTTCATGGTACGTTCATTATGTCAATGGCATTATGGGGTACGGTTTTGGGAGCTATTTTTGCATCCATTCCCTGTGATAAAATAGGAAGAAAAAACACCCTTTTATGGATAGGTATACTCTACTTTATATCAGCATTGGGTTCAGGTTTGGCAGATGATCCCTATTTATTTTCTTTCTTCCGTTTTCTTGGAGGTCTTGGAGTAGGGGCATCAACTGTTGCCGCACCAACGTATGTTTCTGAAATAGCACCGGCCAAAAGCCGTGGTAGATTGGTAGCATTGTATCAATTCAATATTGTTTTCGGAATTTTAATCGCCTTCGTATCCAATTATTTATTGAAAGATTTTGGATCAGAACCTTGGCGTTGGATGATTGGTATAGAAGCACTTCCTGCATTAATCTATACTGTAGCTATGATAGGTGTTCCTAAAAGTCCACGATGGTTGTTAGAAAAGAAAAACGATTTAGAGGGGGCAAAAAGAATTCAATTGGAACTTACCGGAACAGAATTGGATGAGTCGGTCATTGAGCAACTAAAAGTTGAACAAACAGAGAAATCTGCCTTGTTTGTCAAGAAATACAAATTCCCTTTAATGCTGGCATTTTTAATTGCTTTTTTCAATCAATTGTCAGGTATTAATGCCTTTTTGTATTACGCACCGCGAATATTTAGTTCTGCAGGTTTAGGAGAAAATACCGCGTTATTGAGCAGTATTGGTATTGGTGTAACCAACTTGATATTTACTTTGTTGGGCCTTTATTTAATTGATAAAGTAGGTCGTAAAGTACTCATGTATATTGGTTCTATTGGCTATATTATATCATTGACTATGGTAGGTGTAGCTTTCACATTAGAATGGCAAGGCCTAATGGTGCCTATTTTCTTGTTTCTTTTTATAGCCTCTCACGCTATTGGGCAAGGAGCGGTAATTTGGGTCTTTATATCTGAGATATTTCCAACGAATTTACGAGCACAAGGGCAGTCGTTTGGTAGCTCTACCCACTGGGTATTAGCTGCATTGATTACGCTTTTTATGCCAATAGCCATGGGTAGTTTTGATAACCCTGGAATCGTGTTTTTCTTTTTTAGCGGCATGATGGTACTACAGTTACTATTCGTCATATTTATGATGCCCGAAACCAAAGGAAAGACCTTAGAAGAACTACAGAAAATGATAACAAAATAATAAAATCTAAAATTTAAATATGGAAGTTAAGTACGCTGTGCATCCTGATGATGCCAAATTATACGACACACAAAGAATTCGAAAAGAGTTTCATAGTTCAGACCTAATGGGCGAAGATGCTATAAAAATAATCTATACGCATTATGACCGTTTTATATATGGTACCGCTTTTCCTAAATCCCAAAGTCTTTCATTACCAACTTACGAGGAGTTGAAAGCCGATTATTTCTTAGAGAGAAGAGAATTGGGAATCATTAATGTTGGAGGTAAAGGTACCGTAACCGTAGATGGTGAGGTATTTGAACTTGGAAACTTAGAAGCCTTATACGTAGGTAAAGGTTCTAAAGAGGTGAGTTTTACAAGTGCAGATGGCTCTGATGCTGCACAATTCTATTTGAATTCAGCTCCGGCGCATAAAGAATATCCAACTAAAAAAGCAACGCGCTCAGATGCTAATATAGTGGAATTAGGTGCTGTTGAAACTAGTAACGAAAGAACATTGTACCAATACATTCATGAAGACGGTATTCAAAGCTGCCAGTTGGTAATGGGATATACCGAATTGAAAAAAGGAAGCGTTTGGAACACATTCCCACCGCACACGCATGAGCGTAGAATGGAAGTTTATTTCTATTTTGATATTCCTGGTGATAATATCGTAATGCATTATATGGGACAGCCACAGGAAACACGCCACGTTGCTATGAAAAATTTTGAAGCGGTAGTTTCTCCACCATGGTCTATTCACTCAGGTTCGGGTACCAGTAATTACAGATTTATTTGGGGAATGGCAGGAGAAAACAAGGCTTTTACAGATATGGATGGCGAACCTTTACAGGGCGTACTTTAAGATTTTAACAAACACAAGGAAGAACGAATATGATATTGAATAAATTCGATTTAAAAGGAAAAACAGCTTTAGTAACTGGTTGTAAGCGTGGTATTGGTTTTGCTATGGCCGAAGCTTTGGCCGAAGCCGGTGCTGACATTATTGGGGTTTCCGCAACTTTGGAACTTTCCGGTTCTAAAATAGAAAAGCGAATAACGGAATTGAATAAAAGCTTTAAAGCCTATCAATGTGATTTTAGTGATAGAAAAGCTTTGTATGCTTTTATTAAAAAAGTAAAAAGTGAAAATCCTAAGATAGATATCTTGGTAAACAACGCAGGTACTATTTTAAGACAACCTGCAGCTGAGCATACAGATGAACTATGGGACAAGGTTATTGAAGTAAACCAAAATGCCCAGTTTATCCTGTCTAGGGAAATAGGTAAGGAAATGGTAAATAGAGGAAGCGGGAAGATTATTTTCACAGCATCTTTATTAACATTTCAAGGTGGTATTACCGTGCCAGGCTATGCCGCTTCAAAAGGGGCAATAGGTCAATTAACAATGGCATTATCTAACGAATGGGCATCTAAAGGTGTACAGGTAAATGCCATTGCACCGGGCTATATTTCAACGGATAATACGGAAGCTTTGCGTAAAGATGCGGATAGAAGCACTTCTATTTTACAACGGATTCCTGCAGGAAGATGGGGCGAACCAGAAGACTTTAAAGGACCTATTGTTTTCTTGGCTTCCCCAGCATCAAATTATATGACAGGTACCGTGATGTTAGTTGACGGAGGCTGGATGGGCAGATAACAAAACATAACCAAACTTTAAAGACGCTAGAAATGAAAATAGATTACAAGGGTTTCACGTTGGTATTTATTGCCTTATCACTTTCTTTTTCGGCCTATGGCCAAGAGAAAAACAAGGAGACTAAAAAACGACCAAACTTTTTGTTTGTTTTGGTTGACGATCAGTCGCCTTTCGATTTGCAGGTGTATGATCCAAAATCAATATTAGAAACCCCTGTAATTTCTAAATTAGCGTCTGAAGGTACGGTTATAGAAGCTGCCCACCATATGGGTTCTATGAACGGTGCGGTATGTACACCCTCCAGACATATGATAATGACAGGCCGTACGCTATGGCATTTGCCACCTAGCGCAGAATTTCAAAAAAATACGGCTCCTCATGAATTGGATAAGCAGACCATTGGGGCTGTTTTCAATAGAGCAGGTTATAATACTATGAGAACTTGTAAAAAAGGGAACTCATATCCTGGAGCGAACGAACAGTTTACGGTTGTACACGATGCTGTAAAAAGAGGGGGCACTGAAGAGACAGGAAGTGCATGGCACTCCAAACAAGTTTTAGAATATTTAGGAGATCGTGAGAAAGTTAAAGAAGAAAATCCTTTTTTCATTTATTTTGGATTTTCCCATCCACATGATACCCGGGATGGCACTCCAGAGTTATTGGAAAAATATGGAGCGGTAAATCATACAGACAAGAATAGTCTTCCTCCGGCTAATGATAAACAACCACCGCTTCAAGATAATTATTTAGAAGCGCATCCTTTTTTCCATGGTCACCCTGAGCTTCGTGATGAAGAACGCGTAAGTGGGGTTTGGAAAAATAGAGATGAGCAGACCGTAAGGAATGAGCTGGGTAGAGAATATGCCTGTTCAGAAAATATAGATATCCAGTTGGGCAAAGTGCTTAAAAAATTGGAAGCCATGGGCGAGTTGGACAACACCTATATCGTTTACACTTCCGATCACGGAATGTCTATTGGTAGACACGGACTTATGGGGAAACAAAACTTATATGAGCATACATGGCGTGTACCCATGATTATTAAAGGACCAGGACTTCCATCCGGTAAACGCACAAAAGGGAATGTTTATTTATTGGATGTCTTACCTACATTATGTGATTTGGCAGGAATAGAGATTCCGGAAACCGTAGAGGGAACAAGTTTTAGACCTGTATTGGAAGGTGAAAAAGAAACTGTTAGAGATGTTATGTATGGTGTGTATTGTGGAGGAACAAAACCAGGCATGCGTACGGTTAAAAAAGGCGACTGGAAATTAATCAAGTATGATGTAATGGATGGTGCAGTACGCGAAACACAACTTTTCGATCTGGCTGAAAATCCGAATGAATATTTAAAAGAACACAAGAAAGAAGGCGAAATGCTGACCAATTTGGCCGAAAACCCGAAGTATGCCGATAAATTGGCAGAAATGGAAGCATTGTTATTAACTGAAATGGAAGCATATGAAGACCCTTATAGGCTTTGGGACCAACCGGCAAAATAGGATTCCAGTTTTATAAATAGTAGAGTAATACATGAAACTTCATTTATTAAATAGGGCATCTGTAGCTGACCGATCATTTTCGGTCAACCATAATCTGTACCCTAATTTTTTAAGGGTTTGGCATTATCACCCAGAGATTGAATTGGTGGTAATTCTAAAAAGTTCTGGAACACGTTTTATAGGGGATAGTATAGAAAAATTTCAGGAGGGAGAAGTGGTACTTATTGGCAAAAACGTTCCGCATATGTGGTTGAACGATGAGGTTTATTTTCAGCCAGAAAGTAAACTAGAGGCAGAGGCTCTGGCCATACACTTTACTAGAGATTTTTTAGGAAAAGGTTTCTTTGATATTCCAGAAATGAAACAAATTTCCGACCTTTTAATTCGGGCAAATAGAGGTATTAAGTTCAATACACTGAGTAGTGATCTGGTAGGTCAAATCATGAATCTAAAAAACTACGATACAACTACGCGTGTATACAAAACTATTGAGGTTTTGGTTGCTTTATCAAAGCAAGAAAATTATCAGTTATTATCAAGTACAAGCTTTGTAAATGCTTTTCAAAAAGCAGATAACTCGCGAATGGATAAAATATATGCCTACGTGTTTGAAAACTTCAATGATGGCATTAGCGCTAGCGATGTTGCTGAAATGACGGGTATGAATAAATCTGCATTCAGCAGATTTTTCAAGAAAGCCCATAGTAAATCTTTTACCAGATATCTTAATGAAATAAAGGTGGGCTACGCCTGCAGACTTCTTTTAGAAAACAAGGAAAGTATTACTTCCATCGCGTACTTATCCGGGTTTAACAATATCTCTAATTTTAATAGACAGTTTAGGACCATTCATGGTATGGCACCTTCTGCTTATTTAAAATATTATTCTTCAAACAACTAGAAAATGCCTTTGCGTGCAAAAAAAGTATCAGAAATTGTATTTTTTTTGGTAGTTGACCACACGATAGATTATTAGTTTTAACCACATTATAATATTGATAATAAACACTCTAATTATTTAAGTAATTCTAATTGTTTGCTTATTTAATTAAGTATTTCTTATTTAGAATCCTTGTCCAAGTTGATCTTACTTTAAATCGATTACTGTAAATAGTGTTCGGATTAGGAGTGGTACGAAACAAATTCTTTTTCATAATTTTAAAATGCGGGTAGATCAATTCAAATTTTTTCAATCTAATGCAAAAGGCTTTTTGACAGGTGCTTTGCTTATTGTGAGTGCTATATTTTTAAATGGACAAAGCAAAACTTCTACAATTGAAAAGCAAACAATTCTATTAGAAAATAGTACTGAAGGTCCTTTCTGGGTTAAAACTACTTTGATCGAAAGTGGTGTATTAGAAACCCCCAAGTACAATTTTACCAATGAGTTTGATGCTGAAAAATCAGAAGATAATATAAAGGGGATTTTTTATGAAGGTCTACCTTATAAAGGAAAACCAACAAAAGTGTTTAGTTGGTACGGAGTACCCGAAAACCTAACTAAAAATGATAAAGTCCCTGCAATAGTCTTAGTGCATGGAGGTGGAGGTACCGCATTTGTTGATTGGGTCAAAGAATGGACCAACAGGGGATACATTGCAATAGCAATAGCCTTGGAAGGTCAAATTCCTGGAGATAAAATTACCGGAGAGAATGAAAAAAAGGAGTATCAGACCTTTGAGTATTCCGGACCCAAGCGACAAGGTTTTTTTGAGGATGTAATTGTAGAAAAATTGGAAGATCAATGGTTTTTTCACGCAGTTGCAGATGTGATGCTAGCTACAAGCTTATTGAAGAGCTTACCAAATGTAGACGAAAATAACATTGGGATTACCGGTATTTCTTGGGGAGGTATTCTAACTAATGTCATAACAGGTGTAGATAATCGCTATGCATTTGCTGTACCGGTTTACGGTTGTGGTTTTTTACAGGAAACTCCTAATTATAGTAATCTATTAGGTCAGTTGAACAATGAACAACAAGCGTTTTATTTGAATACGTGGGAACCTTCATTATATGTACCACTTCAAAAACAACCCACACTTTTTGTAAATGGCACCAATGATTTCCACTTTACTATGAACAGCTTCACTAAAACCTACGAAGCTTCCCCTAACGAAAAATATCTATCCATTGGGCATAATATGAAACATGGTCATCAAGCAGGATGGGCACCGGAGTCAATTTACACGTTTGCAGAGTATATAACAAACAATGGTACTGCACCTGAATTACCAAAACTCATCCAAAACAAAAACAAGAAGTTGTTGTATCAATATCAAGGAAAAGTAGATAAAGGGTATTTGTATTATACCACAGATACTAGTGATTGGGGAAAGGACAGTTACCAGTGGGTCGAAACCACTGCAGATGTATCTAATACGAATAAAACAATTTCAGCAAAGCTGCCTGACGAAGCAGTTGCTTATTTCATAAATATTATCAATTCAGAAGGTAGAATGTATAGTTCACCCATGAGAATAGTGGATGGTAATCGTCCGTAAACTTGTCAGTAATAGGTGTTATAATTAATCGAATTCAATTTAAAGTCCAAACCAATGAAACTTAAGAATACCAAGGTAAATACAGTGTTGATATTATTTGTGATGTTCCTCTTTCAAAGTGGTTCTGTATTCAGCCAAAAGAAAGAAAAAGGAGAAAATATGGACGAGATGTGGGGGCATCAAAATTCATTGGGAGCCAACGCACCGGACTCTAGAACAAAATTATTTGATAATGGTAATTACGCCATGTTCATTCACTGGGGTATCTATTCAAAGATTGCCAATACATGGAAAGACAGTACGTATTATGGCATTAGCGAATGGATAATGAACCCTAGACGTGCAAATATTCCGGTGGATGAGTATATGGCAGAAGCAAAAACTTTTGACCCTGTAAATTTTGATGCTATGGCAATTGCCCAACTGGCCAAAGATGCCGGAATGAAATATATTGTAGTTACCAGCAAACACCATGATGGCTTTGCGATGTACAATTCCAA
The DNA here is from genome assembly GCF_015330125.1 of Zobellia nedashkovskayae. Classification (NCBI taxonomy): domain Bacteria; kingdom Pseudomonadati; phylum Bacteroidota; class Flavobacteriia; order Flavobacteriales; family Flavobacteriaceae; genus Zobellia; species Zobellia nedashkovskayae. Next base: position 3,019,279 of record NZ_JADDXR010000002.1, read on the forward strand.
AAGCAATGATTTCAATATTGTAAAGGCCACGCCTTTTGCCAGAGACCCTATGAAGGAACTGTCAAAAGCATGTAAGGAACTGGGCCTTGGTTTTGGCTTTTATTATTCGCACAATCAAGATTGGACATTTCCTGGAGGCAACGGAGGACCAAAGGTAAACGAGAAAAGAAAAGAAGTTGGGTTTGATTATTATTTCAAGGAAAAGTGTCTTCCGCAGGTTAAAGAAATTGTAACCCAATATGGAGATATCGCCATGGTGTGGTTCGATACGCCAGGTAATATGGAGAAAAAATATGTGGAAGAATTAGTTGAGGTTGTTCGTAAACATCAACCTAATGCCATGATTTCTGGACGGGCCGGTCATGGTTTAGGCGATTATAAATCTTTAGGGGATATGAACATTCCCATAAAAAATATTGGTGGACTTTGGGAAACTGTTGACGTTACCAACGATTCTTGGGGATACGCTTGGTACGACCAAAATTGGAAAAGCCCAAAACGGATTTTAAAAAGTATTATTTCTACTGTGGCTCGTGGAGGGACTTATATGCTAAATGTGGGGCCTGCACCAGACGGAACAATTCCTGCGGAGGCCCAAGAATCGCTAAAAACTTCAGGGGAATGGATTAGCAAGTATCCTCAGGTAATATATAAAACTGGGTCTTCACCATGGGGTCATGCACTACCTTGGGGTGATGCAACCATAGCGGCTGATGGCAAATTGAACCTTTGTGTTTACAAATGGCCGTTAGATGGTAAACTATGGCTTCCAGGATTAAAGAATACGATTAAGTCTGCTGATTTATTAGTGGATGGAAAAGGTCAAAAATTGGAAACCACGACACATGCTGGTTGGGTAGCTATTTCATTACCAGCAAGACGGAACGAAAAATTAATATCTGTTATAGAATTAGAAATAGAGGGTAGCCCTGAGGTGGCTATATCCAATAGTATAGACCCTGTTTTTTCTACGGTACTGCCGGTTGATTTTGCTACGGCCGAAGGCTGTGCCATTGCCGAGAAAAGATGGATGGAAAAATTTGGGGAATGGAAACATATTGAGCAAGCTCAAGATTGGAAGGAAGGAAGTACAGTGACTTGGGAAATAGAAGTTAAAGATCCAGGCTATTATCAAACCGAACTAAATTATGCAGGGGAAGGCCGTTTAGTTTGGAATATAACTTCAGATGAGGGAGTTGTGGTTCAGAATCAGCAAAATTCATCAGCGGTATATAATTATTATGAAATGGGACTTATAAAGTTTAATAAACCCGGAAAGCATACTATAACTGTTTCCTTGGTAGATGGTAAAAAGAACAACGCAAGTCTAAAAGAAATACGGTTGACACCAGAAGGAAGCATGGAGTAATACTTTAAAAAGCCCTCTCCGTGCCTCATGTCTAAAAATGGGATGGATGGTGTATAAAGAAAAGCTCAAAGAGCTAATAAAGAAACTGATTATGAAAATATTGAAACATAAAACTCTTGGAACTTTATTATTATTGTTTTCAATGACCCTAGGTGCTCAAAACATCCAGAAACCCAATATAATTGTCATTTATACAGATGACCAAGGTTATGGAGATGTTGGCGCACTTAATCCCGATGCTAAATTCAATACGCCAAATATGGATAAATTGGCCAATGAAGGCATTATTTTTACAGATGGGCATAGCAGTGATGCGGTATGTACACCATCTAGATACTCTTTGCTAACCGGGCGCTATAGTTGGCGGACCTCTTTAAAAGAAGGAGTTTTAAGAGCTGATGGGCCTTGTTTAATAGAAAAGGATAGGATGACCATTGCTTCTTTACTTCAAGAAAATGGTTATAAAACGGCCATGATAGGAAAGTGGCATCTTCAAATGGAATTTGAAGGAAGCTTAGGGAAAGACCGTGACTGGTCAAAGCCCTTTACAGATGGTCCAATAGAGAAGGGATTTGATTATTATTTTGGTATTCCGGCATCTATGAATTATGGCATTTTAACGTATTTGGAAAATGACAAGGTGTTAGATCCTCCTGTATTATGGACTAAAAAGAAAGCGGATAAAAGACCACGTGCATTTAGTGATAGTATTGACCCGAAAGGGTATAGAATGACACCACCCTATATAAGTGAGCGTAAAGAAGGCACAAGTGGCTGGGTAGAAGTGGCACCCTCATTTAACGATGAGTTGGTCTTAAAAACATTTGCTGATAAAGCTGTGGATTATATTAGCGAATCTGCAACGGAGGCCAAAGCGGGTAAACCGTTCTTTTTATACCTGCCATTGACCAGTCCACATTTACCGCATTGTACGCATCCTGATTTTCAAGGGCAGAGTAATTGCGGAAATTATGGCGATTTTATGGAAGAAACCGATTATAGGATTGGACAAGTGCTTGAGGCTTTAAAGGCAAATGGAATTGAAGACAATACTTTGGTTATTTTTTCATCGGATAACGGAGCGGAGACCAACTACGTTAATCAGCGAGAAAAATATGGACACTATAGTAGTTTCAATTTTAAAGGAGGCAAGCGTGATATTTATGAAGGTGGCCATCGGGTTCCTTTTCTTATGCGTTGGCCTAACGGCATACAAGCAGGGAAAAAGTCAGATGTGCCCGTTTGCCAGACGGATTACTTGGCTACCATTGCCGATATTGTTGGGGTAGAACTTCCGGATAATGCAGGTGAGGATAGTTATAGTTTAATACCAATACTAAAAGGGGCTAGTTATGATAAAACGGTAAGAGGAGCTGTAATTCATCATTCCGTTTCGGGTCGTTTTGCGATTAGAGAAGGGAAATGGAAACTAAATATGTTTAGGGACTCTGGAGGTTCTTTAAAACCTAAAATTATTGAGCCAAAAGAAGGTGAAGCCCTATACGAATTATACAATATGGAGAAAGACCCAGGAGAAACTACAAATCTTTATTTTGATAATCCGGACGTAGTAAAAAGACTTACTCAGAAAATCACCAAAATTATTGAAGAGGGTAGAACTACACCTGGTACACCTCAATCTTATGTAAAAGAAGGTTGGGACATTCCGGATTGGATAAAGTCATAACTCAAAATAGGAGGAATATGACAACTACTGAACCAAATAAAAACAAGAAATGAAAATAGGAATAGGACTCTTGCTTTTTAGCACTTTGATGATTCTTTCGTGTGGAGAAAAACAAGAAGCTAAAAAGGAGATAGCGGTTGAACAGGATACGCGGCCCAATATCATATTCATTTTTGCCGATGATTGGGGGTATGGTGATTTAGGTATTCACGGCAGTACCTTTTGTGAAACCCCAAACCTTGATAAAATGGCCGCAGAGGGCATCGATTTTCAAAATTTCTCTGTGGTAAACCCAGTTTGCTCGCCAAGTAGAGTTGCCGTAATGACAGGGCAATTTCCGGCAAGGCAGAGTGTACACGGTCACTTTGCATCTGTGGAATCACATATAAAAAGAGGCATGCCGGATTGGTTAAACCCTGAAGCACCTTTACTTCCAAAAATGCTAAAAGAAACGGGCTATGCCACTGCTCATTTTGGAAAATGGCATCTTTCCAATACCCATGTTAAAGATGCACCGAGTCCGTTGGAATACGGTTATGATGAGTACGGTGCATTTAATTTACCAAGTGACCTACATCAAATGCAGGCAGACTCAACCTTATATAAAACGATTAATTTCGTAAAACGGAACAAAGACAAACCGTTTTTTGTAAATGCTTGGATTCACGCTACGCATACCCCGCATTACCCCAAAGAAAAGTACATGCAGCAATTTGCTCATCTAAAGGAGCAACAACAGGTTTATGCAGCGGTGATAGCGGAGTATGATGCTCGCATTGGTGAGTTATTTAAAACCTTGAAAGATTTAAGTTTAGATGAAAATACATTGGTAGTTTTTTCTTCGGATAACGGACCGGAAATAACTGGAAAAATTAAAACTACCGATGATAATTCTACAGGCCCTGGTATGGGAACTTATTATTCTGTAGGAGAAGGGGGACTCAAAGGTCGTAAGCGTTCTTTATTCGCAGGCGGTGTGCGTATACCGTTTCTAGTGCGCTGGCCTGGTAAAACTCCATCTGGTGTGGTTGATAGAACTACAGAATTGGCTACGGTAGATTTGCTACCCACATTTTTAGAATTAGCGAATACAACCTATCCTGCAAATTATGAACCTGATGGGGTAAGTATAGTATCAGCTATTATGGGAAAACCTTTTGAAAGACAAAAGCCGATTTTTTGGGATTGGCGTTTTCCCAATGATCGACCTGATTTTTGGCCAAGTGAAGGTGTACAAGAAGGGAATTGGAAGTTGCTGGCAAATGAAGAACTAGGAAGAGCGGAATTATATGATATTTCTACGGATTGGGCAGAGCAGAAAGATGTGTCGGCAGAAAATCCAGAAAAGAAGAGAGAACTAATGGATAAGTTCAAAACATTCGAAAAATCCTTACCAACAAGTCCACCTGCTAATTCATTTTCAGAAGAAAGAAATTCAATAGGTTCCACAAATGAATAATTACAAGAGAAAGTGAATTGAATCATTGTACAATTTCATACGAATAAGAGAGCTCCATACGTGGAGCTTTTTTTATAATAATGATGTATCAGAACCTACAAAATATGGAAGTGAAATTTTCAGGTATTTATGGGATTAAGTATTTAAAATATTGAATTTCATCAAATTAAAGAGTAGTGAAAACCGTATTAAAAAGCTGCAAGTAATACAGTTTATGCAAAAAAAGTATCGAATCTGGTATTTTTTTTGGTGGTGAGAGCTTTTTTACATTCTTAGTTTTGGCTGTGTCATTTTATTAAAATGATAATATATAGTTTTTTGATATGCTATATTAATTTTTTGAGACGCCATTATTGCGATATACTTAATTCGCAGTCGCCAACCAATCGTACTAACTTAATTACTAGAAAATGAAAAAACGGACAACCAAAATTTACCCCTTTGGAATTATCCCAAAGGAGGTTTTAAAGGTTTGCTTTTGTGCATTCCTTTTGCCAGCATTAATCTCTGAAGTTCAGGCGAGCAGCGCTCCCATAACTTCAGAACTTGATTTTGAAGATGTTCAACAGCAAATTACCGGTGCTGTATTGGATAATGCGGGGATACCACTTGCAGGTGTGAATGTTCTAATAGACGGCACAACAACAGGTACACAAACGGACTTTGATGGGAAATATACTATTGCTGCAAGTTCCGGAGATGTATTGGTCTTTTCATACATTGGTATGAAAACTCAGTCGCTAACGGTTGGCGCATCTGGTAGCATAGATGTAACCATGGAGGAAGACGCCGCAAGTTTAGATGAGGTGGTTGTAATTGGTTACGGTACCCAAAAGAAAAGTGATTTAACAGGAGCCGTTGGTTCAGTGTCGTCAGCAGAATTGCAAGAGCGTCCGGCCGCTTCTCTTACGCAATCTTTATCCGGTAAAATGCCTGGTGTAAGCGTATCTATTAATTCAGGTAGACCGGGAGGAAAATCCAATATCAGAATTAGAGGAAATTCTTCGGTTAGCCTTTCTAATGATCCTTTGTATGTAGTAGATGGAATCATATTGGTCTCATCGGGATTAGGCAATAACAGTTCCCCAATAGATTATATCAACCCTAATGATATTGCTTCAATTGAAGTTCTAAAAGATGCTTCTGCAACGGCAATTTATGGTTCTAGGGGTGCTAATGGTGTTATTCTGGTTTCTACCAAAAGAGGAAGTAACTCAGGAGGGAAAATTAGTTATGATAGCTATTACAGTTTAGGAAACCTTTCTAGAAAAGTAGACGTACTGAATTCCGAACAATTTTTGATGATAGAAGAGGTCGCCTATCAGAATGCAGAAAAATATGATGCAGTGGGCTTTGCCAATGGCAAGTATACAGACCCTGCTTTAAAAAGAAACGACCCAAAACTTTTTGATGCCAACGGCAATCCACTTTATGATACGGACTGGCAAGATGAGGTAACCCGAGCGGCCTTCACACAGAACCATCAACTGTCATTTACCGGAGGAACAGAGAAAGGTAGTTATGGTGCGTTTCTTGGTTATATGGACGAGGAAGGTATCATGAAAGATTCATGGTTAAAGAGATATTCTGGTCGTTTTGTTTTTGATTCCAATATTAGGGATTGGATGAAAGTAGGCGGTAGTCTTAGTTATAATAATCAAAAAGAAAGAGTCATTCACGCCTCATGGGTAGGTAGAAATATGATCGAGAATATTCCAATTGTTCCAGTTAAATATCCTGACGGAAGCTGGGCTAGTAATGCAGATTATCCAGGAATGGAAGGAGGCCCAAACCCAGTTAGGGTAGGGGAAGAGTACAAGAAATTCTTGCGCACCAATACCATACTAGGAAACATATTCGCTAATATAACCTTAGCAAAAGGACTGGATTTTAGAACTTCCATAGGCGTAAATAACGTAGAGCAAAAAACGGATGAATATGCTGGCCGTGAACTAAGTTTTATTGGAACGAATACAAACGGTTATGCTGTTAGGGAAGCAAATGAGTATACTTCTTGGCAATTTGAAAATTACTTGACCTATTCAAAAGAAATAGCGGAAACTCATTCAATAACAGGGTTATTGGGTATTTCGTGGCAACATATAAATAATACGGCATTTAGTGCCCGAGCGGAAAATTTCTCGGATGACTTTTTTAGCTTCGATAATTTAGGAGCGGGTTCAGTGGTAGGCAATCCAACGTCAAGTGCTTTTGCTTATGGCCTAAATTCTTATTTTGGACGGATCAATTACGGACTTCAAAATAAATACTTACTGACCGTTACAGGTCGTGTAGATGGATCATCAAAATTTGGAGATACCAATAGATACGCTTTCTTTCCTTCAGCGGCTTTGGCTTGGAAAGTTTCCGAAGAGAATTTCTTGAAAGAATCTAAAACAATATCCAATCTTAAATTAAGAGCTAGTTACGGTGTTACGGGTAATTCGGAAATACCTGCATACGGAGCATTACCGGGTTTAGGAAACTATGCTTATGTGGTTAATAATTCAGTTGTAAATGGTATTGGTATTGACCGCTTGGCTAACCCTGATTTAAAATGGGAAAAAACAAATCAAGTAGATGCCGGAATTGAAGTTGGCTTATTTGATGGAAGAATTTCCTTTGAGGTAGATCTTTACCGTAAGTTAACAGAAGATATGTTATTGAACTCACCTGTACCTACAAGCAGTGGTTATGCTTCTGTATTCCGAAATATAGGGAGTATGGAAAATAAGGGAATTGAGTTTTCCTTGAGCACTAAGAATATTACAACCGATAATTTTTCTTGGGACACCGATTTCAACATTGCAATAAATAAAAATGAGGTAGTTGCGCTTTCTGGAGGAAGTGATATTTTTTCTAGTAGAACTATAATTCGAGAAGGAGAGGCTGTAGGTTCATTCTTTGGCCTTGTTAATCTGGGAACATGGGGAACCGATGAAGCCGATGAAGCCGCAACATATTTTAGATTACCGGGTGATGTTAAGATTGAAGATAGAAATGATGATGGGGTTATCAATCAGGCCGATAGAACTATTATTGGTAAAGGAATTCCTGATGGTTACGGAAGCTTAATAAACACCTTCCGCTACAAGAATTTTGAATTGTTGGTGGATTTACAGTTTCAGTATGGTAATGATATCATGTACATCACTACCCGTCCGCAAGAGAATCGCCAAGGTATTGCAAACAGTCTTGCTACCGTATTGGATGCTTGGACTCCAGAAAATCAGGATACGGAAATTGCTCAATGGAGACCCGTATCTGCCGGTTATGATAATTTAGATACCTCTCACATGATTCAGGATGGGTCATTCATTAGAGGTAGAAATTTATTGTTGGGATATAATTTCTCACCGGATATAGCTGAGAAATTAAAGTTAAGCAGGTTAAAGATATACACATCGGCCCAAAATTTCTTTGTAAGTACAAAATATGAAGGTTATGATCCAGAGGTGCAAACTAGTGATAACACTTTTGGACAAGGAGAGGTAAACTTTGATCAATATCCAAAGCCTAGAGTATTTATGATTGGGTTGAACGCAACTTTCTAAACAAAAAATGACAAACATGAAAAATATAATTAAAACCAGAATTCAAGTAGTCTTGATGGGATTCTCGCTAATCATAGGAGTGGGGTGTTCGGATTTTCTTGAAGAAACCGATCCATCTAATATTACTGCAGATAGTTATTTTAAAACTGCGGAGCACGCAGAAACTTCAGTTTATTCCATCTATTCCAATCTCAGAAGCGTCCGCGGAGGGTCATACGGCGGTAGTCCTTGGCTGATGTTGGAATTTGCTACAGGTTTAGCAGATAGTGATTTGGGTCAGGCAGATAATAGCAATATCATTCGGAATTTGACCAATACGTCAGATAATGCCTATGGTAAATCATATTGGGATAGTAGTTTCCAAGGTATAGCCAATGCGAACTTGGCTATTGCTAACATTCCGGATATAGCTATGGATGAAGGCCAAAAAAATCAACTATTGGGAGAAGCTCGGTTTTTAAGAGCCTATTACTATTATAATCTTGTAAGGATTTTTGGTAGTGTTCCTTTAATTACTGACCCTATTGATTTGAGTTCGGAAAACCTATATGCCACCCAAGAAACGGTTGAGAATATTTATGCGGTAATCGTTGAGGATTTAACTACAGCAGAGGCATCGGGTCTTCCGTTTAATGATGGTACCGGAAAAGTAACTTTAGGTGCAGTTAAATCGCTGCTATCTAGTGTGTATTTGACTATGGCTGGTAACCCTCTACAATTGGGTAACGAGTACTATCAAAAAGCAGCGGACAAAGCCAAGGAAGTTATTGATTCGGCAGAATATAGCTTATTCCCTACGTATGCGGATTTACATGACCCTGAACAGAATAATACTGGTGAGAACATTTTTATGGTTCAATATGAAGCTTTTGTAGACCCTTCTGATTGGCAGCCATTGGTAATACCGTATAACATGAATATTTCTGCTTATTCGGAACAGACAGGTGCTATTTATGCCAATCTGGATTTTATAAATTCATATGATGAAGGAGATAAAAGGATAGCAGAAAAGGAATTTTACTATACCACGTATACCTCAAAATTTGATAGGGATGAAACTATTGTTCTAGGTGGGTACTTCCTCTATAAGCATTTTGATATTGTTGCTAATCTTGATACGGCAAGCAGTGATTTAAATTGGGATTTGATTCGATATGCCGAAGTCTTATTGATTTATGCCGAGGCATCCAACGAGGTTTCAGGTCCTACAGCAGCAGCATACGACGCTGTAAACGGAATTAGAACTAGAGCGGAGCTTCCTGATTTGGCCGGACTAAGCAAAGACCAGTTTCGTGAAGCTATTTGGAAGGAAAAATGGCACGAGCTTAGTTATGAGAATGTCACTTGGTTTGATATGGTTAGGCTTAAAAAAGGATTTAATGTTACCACGGGAACTTTTGAAGATTTCGTAGGTCATCAATTTGCATATGGCCCAACATTAACGGAACGTGAACTATTGTTTCCTATACCTACGGATGAACTTCGTAACAATGAGAATCTTGTTCAAAATGCTGGATATTAATGACGCGATAGCTTTTTAAAAATCGTCATATTTTCAATAAAACTAATACTTAACTCTGGGAATAAAAATGAAACATAATTTATTTAAAAGCAATAGAAAGCTCGGCAACCAAAATAAGCAAGGCTTTGTAGCAAAGAGCCTTTCGGTTTTCATGATTTTGGCTTGTACGTCATCCGCAGTAATGACGGCACAAAGTAAATCCAAGGAAAAACCGAATGTAATTGTCGTAATCACGGATGACCAAGGTATGGGAGATTTGGGAAGTTACGGAAACCCCTATGTCAAAACCCCGAATATTGACACCTTTTATGAAGATGCCGTACGGTTTAACAATTATCATGTTTCTACAACCTGTGCACCTAGTAGAGGGGCTATAATGAGTGGGCGTCATACCAACAGGTTAAATGTTTTTCATACCATTACGGGACGCTCATTACTTTTTGAAGATGAGGTAATACTACCACAGATATTTGCGCAGAACGGATATACAAATGGCATGTTCGGTAAATGGCACTTGGGAGATAATTATCCGTACCGTCCGGAAGACAGAGGTTTTCATGAAGTTGTCCGTCATGGAGGCGGGGGAATTACCCAAGGTCCTGATTATTGGAACAATGATTATTTTGATGATACGTATTGGCATAATGGAAAAACTGAAAAATACGAAGGCTACTGTACCGATGTTTTCTTTTCGGAAGCATTGGACTTCATAGAAACCAACAAGGATAAACCTTTCTTTTGTTATATCGCCACCAATGCGCCTCACGGCCCTTTGAACGTGCCAAAAGAGTATATGGATATGTATAAAGACGTAGACGGATTGGAGGAAAAATTCCAAAGGTTCTACGGAATGATTACCAATATAGACGACAATTTTAAGCTTTTGGAAGATAAGTTAGCTGCTTTGGATATTGCAGATAACACCATTTTAATTTTTACAACAGATAATGGTACCGCTGGTGGAAATAAAGTTTTTGACGCTGGTTTAAGAGGAGGTAAAGGTAGTGAGTACGAAGGTGGTCATCGTGTTCCTTTGCTAATCCGTTGGCCAAATGGGGAACTTACAGGAGGTAAGGATATAGATAAATTGGTTGCACACTATGACTTGTTGCCTACGTTCGTTGATCTTCTAGGTTTTGATTTTAATCCGGTGAAGCCATTGGACGGAAAAAGTCTAAAACCTTTGCTTTATGAGGAAGCCGAGGAATGGCCAAATAGAATTTTATATATGGATACCCAGCGCTTACAGAATTTGGTGAAATATAGAAAGTACTCTGTTATGGACGATAACTGGCGTTTGGTAAATGGGACGGAGCTTTATGATATGAATAAAGATCGCAGTCAGACTACGAATGTATTTGACAAACATCCTGAGGTAGCGGAAAGGTTGGCTGTAGGTTATGAAAAATGGTGGCAGTCCATCATGGATGAAAACGTTAATGAGCGTTACGCTTATATTAAAGTTGGCTCGCCAGAAGATAATCCTAGTCGTATTTCATCACATGATATGATGACGGGTAAATTCGGCCATATGTGGCATCAATATGGTGCAACTAGTGGAGCACAAGCCTCAGGAAATTGGAAAATTGAATTTGTAGAAGATGGCGATTATAAAATTAGCTTGTGCCGTTTTCCACGGGAAAGTGGTTTGGCCATAAACGCAACCTTTCCTGCAGAAAAACAAAGGATAGAACTGGAAAGAGCTATGCCGGCGAGTACAAAATCCGATTTTGAAGAAGCCTATATTTATGTAGCTGACTTAGAAAAGACCGCTAGAATTGAAAAAGGCCAAAAAGAAGTGTCCTTTACCGCTAAGGTTTCTGCAGGTAAATATGATATGGAAGCGCAATTAATCGACAAAGACAAAAGGGTGCATCCTGCCTATTACGTGTATATAGAAAAGTTGTAAAAATTAAATCTGAACAAAAATAAATCTGAAAATGTTTCTGTTCAATTTCGATTGGACCGTGACGTTTTTAGTTTATGGAAGAATAATAGGGAAATTTATATAGTAGCCTTTTATCTCAAAAAAGTACTGTTTCGAAAAATACATTTTCAAATCTATAAGGTCGATGCATAACTACTTTTGATAGATTTTAGATTAAAAAATAGACTACAGATGCCTAAAGGCAAAAAAAGTATCATTTTGGGTGCAATATCTGGTGGTTTTGAAAAATGTGAAGTTTTAAGTTTGTACTGTTAATTAAGAATTTATGTCAAAGAAAATAACAATTACGGGTGTTGAAATTAAAGATGTCCGTTTTCCAACGAGTAAGTCCTTAGATGGTTCGGATGCAATGAATCCAGACCCAGATTATTCCGCGGCGTATGTAATATTAAAGACTGATGCCGACAACGGACTAGAAGGTCACGGATTGACTTTTACCATTGGTAGGGGTAATGAATTATGTGCCGCAGCGATTCAATCCTTAGCCCCGTTAGTGGTTGGAAAAACGTTGGAAAGCTTTACGGCCGATATGGGTGCCTTTTGGAAAATGATTACAGGAGATAGTCAGTTACGCTGGTTAGGTCCTGAAAAAGGAGTTATTCATTTGGCTACTGGAGCAATGGTAAATGCCGTCTGGGATTTATACGCCAAAGCCGAAGGGAAACCACTATGGAAATTACTGGCCGATATGACTCCAGAAGAGTTGGTTCGTTGTGTTGATTTTACCTATATAACAGATGCTATCACTCCTCAAGAAGCATTGGCTATGTTAAAGGAAAAAGAAAGTTCAAAACAAGAACGTATTGCTAAACTAAAGCAAGATGGCTATCCAGCGTATACGACTTCGGCCGGTTGGTTGGGGTATTCGGATGATAAGATGCGTAGGCTTTGTAGAGAGGCAAAAGCGGCTGGTTTTGACCATATGAAAATTAAGGTAGGTTCGGATTTGCAAGATGATATGCGCCGTGCTGCTATTATTCGCGAAGAAATTGGTGATGACCTTCGGTTGATGATGGATGCCAATCAGAAATGGGATGTGGACGAAGCTATAGATAATATGGCCGAATTGAAAAAATTCAACCCATATTGGATTGAAGAACCTACAAGTCCAGATGATATTTTAGGGCACGCCAAAATAGCAAAAGCAGTAGCACCTATTAAAGTAGCAACAGGAGAGCATTGTCAGAATAGGGTAATGTTCAAACAATTAATGCAAGCTGGCGCCATAGAAATATGTCAGATAGATAGTTGTAGGGTAGGAGGTGTCAATGAAATATTGGCCATTTTATTCATGGCGGCAAAATTTAATATACCTGTTTGCCCACATGCAGGTGGCGTTGGACTTTGTGAATATGTACAGCATTTATCAATGATCGACTATATTGCTGTAAGTGGTTCTTTAGAAAATCGTATTATTGAATATGTAGACCATTTGCACGAACATTTCTTTGATCCGGTGGTCATTGAAAATGGTGCGTATATGCCACCAAGTATGGCTGGGTATAGTATAACAATGAAACCTGAATCGTTAGCGGAATACAGTTTTCCGAACGGGAGTTATTGGGAAAAGGAATTATGCACAACATTATAAAACACCTATGAAATTTAGTTTAAAGAATAAATCAGCTGTGGTTACTGGCGGTGGTAGTGGTATAGGTAAAGCCATTTGCTTAGCGCTAGCAGAGCAAGGTGCGATTCTTCACATTCTAGAAATGAATGAAGAAAATGCAAAAGAGACCGCATCACTTATTGAAGATATGGGAGGTACTGCCTCCACTTATAGTTGCAATGTAGCTGTGCGGAAAGAAGTTCGTGCGGCATTTGAAGCCATAACAGCAAAAAATCCAATCGATATTCTAATTAATAATGCCGGTATTGCTCATATAGGTAATTTGGAAGTTTGTCAAGAAGAAGATTTAGACCGTTTATATGATGTGAACATCAAAGGGGTTTACAACTGCATGCACGCTAGTATTGGATCATTGAAAGAGACAGGAGGCGTAATTATAAATATGGCGTCTATAGCATCATCAGTAGGAATCAATGATAGATTCGCCTATTCCATGACCAAGGGTGCGGTATTAACTATGACGTATTCCGTAGCCAAAGATTATTTGGCAGATGGTATTAGGTGTAATTGTATTTCTCCTGGTAGGGTACATACGCCTTTTGTAGATGGATTTATCAATAAGAATTACCCGGGTAGAGAGAAAGAGATTTTTGAAAAGTTATCCAAAACTCAGCCTATTGGAAGAATGGGTAAACCAGAAGAAGTCGCAAATTTAGCGGTATACCTTTGCTCAGAGGAAGCTTCATTTATCACAGGAACTAATTTCCCAATAGATGGTGGATTTGTTACCTTGAACGGTTCGTAGCACAAACAAGATTTTTAAAATAAATATACAGACGTATTAAAATATAAAGTACCTATGAAATTAATAAGATTTGGGAGTATAGGCGAAGAAAAGCCAGGAGTACAATTAGATAACGGCACACGGTTGGATGTTTCTGAATTTGTGTCAGCAAATTATAATGAAGCATTTTTTGGAGGTAACGGCATACAAGAATTGAGTGATTGGTTGGAAAAGAACGAAAGAAATTGTCCAATAGTTTCTGATGATGTGCGTTTAGGTTCGCCATTGGTACGCCCTTCAAAAATTGTATGTGTGGGGCTAAATTATGCCAAGCATGCTGCAGAAAGTGGTATGACAATTCCAAAGGAGCCTGTACTCTTTTTTAAAGCTACTTCTGCTATTGTAGGACCAAATGACGATGTTATCATTCCAAAGAATAGTGAAAAATCGGATTGGGAGGTTGAGCTTGCCGTTGTTATTGGTAAGAAAGCTTCCTATGTAGAAGAAAAAGATGCTTTAGACCATGTAGCCGGTTATGTTTTGCATAACGATTATAGTGAGCGTGCTTTTCAGATAGAGAAAGAAGGCCAATGGTGTAAAGGAAAGGGATGTGATACGTTTGCTCCTTTAGGGCCGTTTATCGCTACTGCAGATGAAATTAAAGATCCAAACAATCTTAATTTATGGTTGAAGTTAAATGGAGAAAAAATTCAAGATAGCAATACTTCAGATTTTATTTTCAATATACAAGAAGTTATAAGTTATATAAGTCAGTTTATGACCCTATTACCGGGAGATATTATTTCAACAGGTACGCCTTCAGGTGTTGGTTTAGGTTTTAATCCGCCTAAATATTTAAAGGCAGGAGATGTTGTAGAGCTTGGTATTGAAGGATTGGGAAGTTCAAAACAACTGGCAAAAGCATATTAGCAAGCACAAAACAAATATGGATTTAAACTTAAAGGATAAAGTCATTATCGTTACTGGTGGATCAAAAGGTATAGGCCTTGGTATTACCCAGGTTTTATTGCAAGAGGGGGCAATTCCTTTTATTATTGGCAGGAACAAGCCCAGTATCTTAGCGGTGGTAGAAGAGATTAAAAAAACGGGTGGTAAAGTAGGCTTCGCTTTTGCAGAGCTAACAGATCCAGAGCAATGTAAAGCAGCCGTAGAAAACGTCATCGCTACTTTTGGTAGAATTGACGGTCTTGTAAACAATGCCGGTGTAAATGATGGGGTTGGTCTGGAAAATGGCAATTACGAAGACTTTATGGCTTCCCTTCAAAAAAGTTTAGTCCATTATTATCTTATGGCTCAGTATGCCCTTCCAGAACTTAAAAAGAGCAAAGGAGCCATTGTAAATATAGGCTCCAAAACTTCTTTTACGGGCCAAGGGGGAACATCTGGTTACGCAGCTTCCAATGGAGGAAGAAATGCTCTGACCAGAGAATGGGCAGTAGAACTTTTGCCTTACGAGATTAGGGTGAATGCCTTAATAGTTGCGGAATGTTATACCCCTCTGTATGAAAAGTGGATCAATACATTTTCGGAACCTGAGAAAAAAATGAAATCCATTACGGATAAAATTCCATTAGGTAACCGTATGACGACAGCTGTAGAAATAGCCAATACGGTTGTTTTTCTATTGTCAGAACTATCTAGCCATACTACAGGACAATTACTTTTTGTAGATGGAGGATATACACATTTAGATAGGGCAATAACAGTTTAAGATTACATATGAAAACCGAACAAAAAATACCAGTAGTAGCTAAAGAATTACTTTTCCCATTTATATTAATCACCTCTTTATTTGCGCTTTGGGGTTTTGCTAATGACATCACCAACCCCATGGTAGCAGCATTTAAAAGAATTTTGGAGCTTAATAATACGCAAGCTTCTTGGGTGCAAGCTGCCTTTTATGGCGGCTATTTTACTATGGCATTGCCAGCAGCTTATGTGGTAAAGAAATTTAGTTACAAAGTGGGTATTTTAGTCGGACTTGCATTATACGCAGTGGGAGCGCTTATGTTCTATCCCGCAGCAGCTATGGAAAGTTATATATTCTTTCTTTTGGCCTTGTATGTACTAACCTTTGGTCTTGCGTTTTTAGAAACTACGGCTAACCCATATATTTTGGCCATGGGAGCAGAGGAAACAGCAACTTTACGATTGAACCTTGCTCAGGCTTTTAATCCATTAGGAGCTCTTTCTGGTCTTTTTGTAGCACAGTTTTTTATACTGGGAGCATTACAATCAGATGATGTGGCACCAGACGGTTCTTATATCTATGAAACCCTGTCAGAATCTGCAAAAGCAGCTGTTAAGACTTCGGATTTAATGGTGATTAGAAACCCTTACGTAGGGCTGGGGCTCTTCGTGATCTTCATGTTAGTGGTGATTGCCATGGTAAAAATGCCAGAGGGCAAGACGGAAAACCAAGTAGGGTTACGAGAATCTATAAAGAGGATATTTAAAAAGGAACGTTTTGTAGGCGGAATGCTTACGCAAATGTTCTATGTAGGTGCTCAGATTATGTGCTGGACGTACATTTACCAGTATGCAGAAAACATTGGCATTAACAATAGAGATGCCGTTAACTATGCTTATGCTGCCTTAGTGATTTTTCTGGTCAGTAGGTTCTTGTGTACATATCTTATGAAGTTCATCAATTCTGGAAGACTGTTAATGATGCTATCCTTATTAGCAATTGTCTTCTGTGCGGGTACGATTTTTATAGAAGGTATAGGTGGCCTTTATTCCCTGGTTATGGTTTCTTTCTGTATGTCTTTGATGTTCCCAACTATTTATGGGATTGCATTAACAGGATTGGGAGATGATGCCAAATCTGCTTCTGCTTTTTTAGTAATGGCTATAGTAGGTGGTGCTTTTATGCCCATGTTACAAGGCTTAATATTAGATATTGGTGGAACTGGATATAGCGATGTGCGTATACTAGGAGTTCCAGAGGTGAACTTTTCGTTTATACTTCCTATGCTTTGCTTTTTTGTGGTAGCCTTTTATGGTCACAGAGCGTATAAAAAATACGATTTAGAATAGAATTTATTTTGATAAAATTTAAACGGCACCTTTTAATTTGTGCTGTTTTACCTATAATTTACTACAATGGGAAAAAAATCTAAAACAGGATTGGATCCTCGGTATCCTTCTATTGATGATTTGCGGAATAAAGCGATGCAAAAGATTCCAAAATTTGCTTTCGAATATTTGGATGGAGGATGCAACGAAGATGTCAATTTACGTAAGAACACAGCTGAAATACGAGAGGTGGAACTTTTGCCTTATTATCTAAGCAAGCATACGGAGTCTGTAATGAAAACGGAACTTTTTGGTCACACGTATGATGCTCCTTTTGGTATAGCACCTGTTGGTCTACAAGGACTTATGTGGCCTAATGCTCCTGAAATTTTAGCGAAAGCTGCTTTTGAGCATAATATCCCTTTTGTTTTAAGTACGGTAAGCACCAGTAGTATTGAACGAATTTCTGAGATAACAGAAGGTAATGCTTGGTTTCAATTATATCACCCAGCGGAAAATTCGTTACGTGATGATATTATCAAAAGGGCTGCCGCTGCAGAATGTCCAGTTCTTGTTATTCTTTGTGACGTGCCTACTTTTGGTTTTAGACCGCGAGATATTAGAAACGGATTGGCAATGCCTCCTAAAATGTCCGTTAAAAACATACTTCAGATTATGGGCAAACCAGAATGGGCAATGAAAACGCTTATTCACGGACAACCTAGTTTTGAAACCTTAAAACCCTATATGCCCAAAGGATTGGATTTAAAACAATTAGGTAAGTTTATGGATCAGACTTTTTCGGGAAGATTGAATGAGGAGAAGATTAAACCGATTCGGGATATGTGGAAAGGCAAGTTGGTTCTGAAAGGAGTAGCTAATGAAGCCGATGCCGAAAAAGCGGTTAGGTTAGGTATAGATGGCGTAATTGTTTCCAATCATGGAGGTAGACAGTTAGATGCGGGAGAATCTACCATAAAACCATTATGCAGAATAGCAGAGAAATATAGTAATCAACTAACGGTAATGATGGATAGCGGTATACGTTCCGGTCCTGATGTAGCCCGAGCTTTGGCCAGTGGTGCTAAATTCACTTTTATGGGACGCTCGTTTATGTACGGTGTAAGTGCCTTAGGAAACAACGGCGGAAACCACACCATATCATTACTTAAAACCGAATTACAGCAGGTAATGGAACAGATTTGTTGTGAACGTGTTTCAGATTTTCCAAACCATTTGATTAAAAAATAAATACGCTAATAAACCTT
This sequence comes from Zobellia nedashkovskayae, assembly GCF_015330125.1. Classification (NCBI taxonomy): domain Bacteria; kingdom Pseudomonadati; phylum Bacteroidota; class Flavobacteriia; order Flavobacteriales; family Flavobacteriaceae; genus Zobellia; species Zobellia nedashkovskayae. Next base: position 3,037,479 of record NZ_JADDXR010000002.1, read on the forward strand.
GGGTTTAATCGTAACAATAATTCGCTTGTAACTAGATAATGCAGGTTCGCCCTTATCGGTTACTTTTAGAATATAATGAGCGGTTACCTCTTCCCTAAGTCTTGGTGTATTGATTTTGGCGAAATGTAGATTCTTTGCACCGTTAATAGATAGAGGTTCTTCGTAGGTACCGGCTTCAGGATAATTAAACCACAGATAACTTAAGTTATCTCCGTCCGGATCAGTAGAATTAGCGGCATCAAAAGTGATACTTTTACCAGATTCAATAGTAATGTTCTCAGGATGGTTTAGCACAATAATTGGAGCGTGATTGGCTTCTTCATAAGGTAGCGTACACCAATCCATCCGGGCGGCAAAATCATTTTGAAAATCATCTCGCCAGCGCCATAATGATACCTTATCACTTGTGAAATTTAAAGTATCTGAAGTTATAGTTCTTCCATATTCATTTGTAACAAAAGGCGTAAAACTGTCCTCGGCATTGGTCCATATTTTTCTGGTTTCAACCTCAAATGGCACACCGGATTTCCCTTGCTTTCGACCAGAAAAGTAAGGTTTGTAAAATTCGTATCTACCACCCCAACCTCCCCAATTGGGATGTTCAGAGGAATTTAATCCGTTAGGAATAAGAGAAAGAAAAGCAGGCGTATCTCCTTCCATTCCGTAAGCAACATCGGGATAGGCGGCACCAAGAGACCCATGTGCTTGTTGTATGTTTTCTGCAAGCCACGAGTTGCTGATTTCAGTATTGTCAATGCCTGAGACAACACTATTAATACCGTTCCATGTGGCACGATCATAATCGTCTCCTGGAGTAACAATGTAAAAGAGGTCACGAAAGTTATCTCTGATCCAGATGCTACTATCATCTTGGTCAGAAATGGCATATACGCGAAGTTTAGAAATTAGTCGTTTTTGTTCTTTTATAGTTTTTGTGGCTTTTATTGTGAATAGCGCTTGTGCCAGAGTGGTAGAACCACCCCAAACAGAAATCCATAACGGGCGTTCATCATCTTCTTCTAGGTTTTTAATGATCCAGTCGGAGCCTTCGGAATCTTTTCCTTCTCCAACACCCAACATACCGTATACAGGTAGGCCTGTTTTTACTACGGCCAACAAATTACTTGCCTCAGGGAAATCCGGATGATGTTCCTTTAAGTTAGGTTGTACCTTGGCATAGGCATGGAGTATTCTGATTATAGATTCTGGGTGTACGCTATTTTTGAGCCAGCAGGAGGTGGAGGCAACAATGCCTTTAATATCTATTTCATTGGAGTATACTAGCAAACGGACTAATGATTGGGCGTCGTCAGGGTCTGCCTCAATATCAGTTAATATAATTACCCTATTTTTTTGAAGAGTTTGCTGTGCAGTTAGAACACTAAAGTTCAATAGGAATAACAATAGGAAAAATAGTTTTTTCATAATAGCGCATATTGGTTGTAGAGATAACCACTAGAATTTTAAAAGTAGCTATTTTTGTATTACCTGAACTGCTTTGGTTTTAAGTTTTTACTGGCATTCACTGTAATTTCTAAAATTCGTTTTGCGCGTGTTTCTTTTCTTTTGGCAGAAATTACCCAATATAACAGGATTTTTTTTGCAGATTTGCTTAACATAGTAAAGAATTCTTCGGCACCTTTTCTTTTTTGCAATTCCTCCGCCAGATCTGGTGGAATTTCTAAAGCTTCAACTGTATCCAAAATAGACCACGAACCATTGGTTTTTGCTATAGCAATACTTTTGTGGCCAGCATTGGTCATTAGATCTTTTTTTATAAGATCCGCTATTTTCTCTTTGTTAATTTTGGACCAATTGCTTACTGCTTTTCGTTTGCAAAAATACTGTTTGTACTTCTCCGAATCTATCGTTCTTTTCGTACTGTCTATCCAACCAAAACAAAGTGCGTGGTCAACCGCTTCACTCCAAGATAAATTGGTGTTAGCAGTATTCTTTTTATGAATGACCAACCAAACGGAGTCTTCTTGTATATGGTTTTTTTCTAGCCATGTCCGCCACTCTTTAGGGTTTTTAGGGCAGTAGCTGTCTATTTCCGTTTTTGCCATAGCTTCTTAAATACCCAATGTAGGCAGGTGTTTTACTCTATGATACGTTAGGGCAGCTTTTATGCAATAGGTAAGTTCTTCGGTAGGGATTTCACTATCTAGCTTAAAAACAATTGCTCTTTTTCCTTCAAAGTCAAAGGTGTTTTTAAAAACGATTTTAAAGGTTTCTACCAATCTGCTAGTACACTTAAAATAGAGGGCATATTGGTCGGGAGATTTGGCTTTCCAATCCATGCGGAGCGTGCTGCCTATTTTGGTCAAGTAACTAGGTTCGCCCCATTTTAGCGTTTCTTCTAACTGGTCAATACCATCAATTTTTTTAGCTGTTTCAATTACTAATTTTCGTAAAGTCAGCATTTGATTCCGAACAGTCTCTGGATATTTATTAAAAACCAATGCTACTTCAGGATTGATTTTTAGCTGCAAATCTTCCATGGATTTTTAGAATTTAGAACGGCAGGTTTGTCATTCAAGTAGCTAAATTTAGGAAATACAATCGGGAAATAAAATAGAGCTTGGTAGGAGAGTAGAACCTTAACAAGTCTATTCTAAAATAGTGATAAAAAAAATCGACTTAAAGAAAGCTATTTTTCTTTTCTAAAGATTAAGTCTTGCTCTTCCATGGCGGTAACAACAAGCTGAATGTAATCATCTACGGACTTTTCTATGTTTTTTGGATCCGAGATATCTATACTGCCTCTCCAAATCATAGACCTATCTTTACCGGCACAAATACAGTATAGCGTAGTTTCTGCATGGTAAACATTAAAATCATCGTAGTAATTATCATCGTAATAAATATCTTGATTGTCTAGATAATCATCATTGAAGCGTCCTTTGTGGTTATCTAGTCTAGAAATAGCACTTAAAAAACTTTCTCTGTTTTCAGAACCGGTAATCTTGGTAAATAAAATAGCATCGAAGCCTTTATCCAATAAACTTTCCTCTACATCATCCAGCTCTTTTTCTGTTTTTCTTTTATCGGTAAAGGATACATCAAAAACATCTAGGCTTTGCATGGCCTCTACATTTCTTTTGGTAAACTCTTTTTGTAGTTGGGCTTCAAAACTTTCCCTAGCATCTTGGTTTTGGGTCATACCTACAATAAGAACTTTTTGAGCATCGAACAATACGATATCGGGGTTTTTCCAATTTTCGACCAAACTTGTTGACGAACAACTTAAAACAACTAATAAGAGTAGTGCAGAGAGTTTTTTCATAATCTTATTTTTTGTTTTCAACTTATTCTTAATTGCGCTTATTTGCAGTTGCGCCCAATAAGAGTTGGGCGCAAGGTAAGATATATCAGGGTAAATTAAAATGACAATAGTCATTTCTTAAAGAGCTTAAGATAAGGTGAAATTACATTTAAGGTTTACGTTTCTTCCTAAGAATAGCTCCTGCATAATTAAATACATCTGCCTTTAGGTCCTTAAAATCCTTAGTACACGCATTTACTTTTTGCTTTAATACGGCATGTCTTCTAAGGAAACTGATATCGCAAGAATCGGCAGCGGATTCTAAAATTCCGGCCAACATATTTTTGTGTTGACTGATTTCTTCTTGAATTTCTTTTTTTGCCGCTCTTACCCTGTGTAATCTAATCTTGTGGTTTTGCAACCACTCAAAAAGATCAGGAGTGTCTGGTTCAAAAACATACGAATTCAATAAACGTTCTACAAAAAGAATTGCATTATCGGCAAATTTAAGGCTTGATTTCCATTGCTCAGTTTCCTTATAGAGGTCATCTTCATTTTTCTGTCCTGTCCAATTTAATTTTTCTGTTTCCATTTTTGTTACCATAGCTCTCGTTATATAGTTTAAAATTAAGGCAGGTTAGAATGGTAGGCAATGACTTGGGTCAGTTACAGAATTATAAGATAATTTCTTTAATTTCGTTTAGTTTTGGAATGTGTACATTCCAATTATATACATCGCGAATCTTAACTCTAAAAGCATCTAGTGAAGAGGGTTCTCCATGAACAAGAAAAACTTCTTCGGGTATGTTCTTAATGTCTTGCATCCAATGTAATAGCTCTTTTTGGTCTGCATGACCGGAGAGACTTTCTAAGTGATATATTTTTGATTTTACAGGATAATACTTTCCGAATAGTTTCAATTCATAAGCGCCTTCTAATAGTTGTTTGCCCCTAGTACCTTCTGCTTGGTGTCCTACCATTAAGACCGTTGTGGAAGAACGCCCCATTAACTGTTTTAAATAAGTGAGTACTCTTCCGCCAGTAACCATACCGCTACCGGCAATAACTATTTTTGGTCTGGTATCATCAATTGTTTTCCAGGTATCTGCATATGAACTTATGATATTAAAATGTCTGTACATGGCCGCATATTCCTTACTTGAGAGTTTGTGCCATTCAGGAAATTGTTGAAAAACAGACAGCACATTATTGCCCATGGGGCTATCAATAAAAATAGGAATATTGGGTATTCTATTCTTTTTGAACAATTGCCATAAGAGGTACATAAGGGATTGTAGACGTTCTACAGCAAAAGATGGAATGATCAGGTTTCCTCTTTGATTAATGGTTTCAGTAACTAGGTCAACCAAGATTTGTTCTACATCTTCCTGTGGATGTAACTTGTTTCCGTATGTACTTTCAATAAAAAGATAATCTACCCATTTTGGATGCTCGGGAGGAGCCAATAGGGGGTCATGCTCTCTACCTATATCACCTGAAAAAACAAATAATTTTCCTAAAATCTCCAGTTCTATAAAAGTGGCGCCTATAATATGTCCGTTAAAATTGAACCTGAAACGAACATGTTCAGAAAGAGATATCCATTCATCTTTTTCTTCCGAAGAAAATAGGTCTATTGCCCTTTCCGCTTCGCGAAGCGTATAAAAAGGTTTTGCTGGATCGTGTTTGCTATACCCTTCTTTATTAGCACGTTCAGCCTCTTCTTCATGAATTTTAGCGCTATCTAAAAGAATGATCTCGGTTATGGCCAAAGTTGGGGGCGTACCAATTATTTTTCCATTAAAGCCTTGCATGACCAATCTAGGAAGATATCCTGTATGATCTAGATGCCCGTGTGTTAGTAACACTACGTCAATTTTTGAGACATCAATAGGCAAGGGTTCCCAGTTCAATTGCCGTAATTCTTTTAAGCCTTGGTACATACCACAGTCTACCATAACATTAAGTTCTGGTGTTTCTAAATAAAACTTAGATCCGGTTACGGTGCCGGAGGCTCCCAAAAAGTGAATTTTTACTTTGTTCATAGCTTAAAGATTACAGAGTTGTTCAACCTCGCTTAATATTTTTGCCTTTCGCGTATTAGAAACTCCCAAATGGTCCAACAAGAATTTTTCTTTCCATAGTTCACGACAGAGTACCACATCTCTACTCAGCAAGAATTGTTTTTCACGATTGGTCAATATGGTAGAAACGGTAATAGGATATAACTTAAGCCTATCAATACGGTCTTTAATACCATCGTTTAAAGGGTAATCCCAACTTAAAAGGTATAAATTAACGCACTTACCATATTTTATGGCATCTGAAGTAAAACGTGTGTTGGTCACTACCCAACCGGGGTTCAGGGTTTTGGTCTCCGTTTTTTTTGTTTTCCAATGTGCTTTTACATCGTTATAGCGCGAGTGTATATAGAGCGGTACTTTAACATTGCAATTGCGACCTTCTTCGCTATGAAATTTGCATTCTATTATAGTTACGGTTCCATTTTTTTCGGCAACTACATCAATTTCATGAGTAACACAAATACCGTCCATTACGATACCAACCTTGGTCTCATAGCCGGAATACGTTAAGAGGGCTCCTATAAAACGTTCAAAAGGGAACCCCGTTGGACCCAACTCATAAATAGCCTTTTTCAGCTTATATTTTGAAGCAAAAACAGATTTCTTTTTTTTCAATAAGGCAAAGGCCCGGTTGTAAATTTCATTGGTAGATATGCCTTCATAAAGTTCATCGCGTACTTGATCGACAATATGCTCAACCAACTCATGATTTGCCCCAGTATGTTTTAGGGAGTTGCGAAGCTTATCCATAGAAAAATGGGCTTTTACACCTGATGATTTTATTATATCGATTTCCTTTTTCATAAGTTGAGTTATTAAAGGGGGATGAAATCTATTTTACACTGAGCTCTTTACCTGAACATTTACGTCTGGAATTTTTAGTAATTGTAGCGTAGTAGAGGCTAACACAACTTTGCCGTTAGAGGCGAATATTGATTGTTGAATACGCTCAAAAAGTTGATTCTTTGTAATGCGTCGTCGTTTATAATCCGTTATATACCTTAGGTTAATTTCAATCCAATTATCGGTAATTTTTAGTGCTACGGTTGGTTCTAGAGTAGCGTCTTCAATATAATAATGGGCGACCATTTCTTTCCATTTTGTCAATGAGTTTTTGGTGTATTCAGAAAGTAGCTCTGTAGCATCATCCAATATAATTTTTTTCGCTAATGCAATATCAGACTCATAGGTAATCATAATATTTAGCTCATCCCATAGAAAGGGAAAATCCATGGAGTAGTTTTTAATGGGACCTTTAAAAACAAAAGAATTACTGATTTTTACAATTCGCCCAGAATAGTTATCGCTACTTACCCATTCGCCCAATTCCATAAGGGTCGTGTAAATACTATCAATATCAATTACATCGCCTTTTATACCGTTAATCTCAATTCTATCACCAGGTTTATAAACACGGACAAAAAAGATGTAAAATGAGCCTGTTATGCTCAAGATAAGTTCTTGTAACGTAAAGGTAATTCCCGCAGTAAACAGACCGATGATAATAGTATAGTCCGCTATACTTTTTACGGTAAAAGAAATCAATATTAAAAAGAAAATCAAAAAGTAACCTACCAGCTCAACACCCTTTTGAGCCTTGTACCTAATGGTTACATCACTAATACGTTTCTTAAGCAGCTTCCTTAGAAAGCCAATGGAGAAAACAATAAAGATAATCCATAACAAAAGTTTTAAAACCTTTGCGGCTAGTGGGTCCTTTAGAAAATTGAGTAGTGCGTCCATGAATGTTTTTTATAAAACTGATAATACGGAGATATTGAGAAGCTTTTTATCATACAAAGACCACGGTTGAGATATTAAAAAAAAATAGTGGTTCTGTAAGTATTCTTCTTTACCCAAGTTCCTATTTAATTCATTGTTAGGTTCTTTTAATGCAATGCCAAAATAGGGACAGTAGCATCATACCCTATTTCTTTGACTAATGGTTTAGTAAATATTTTCTCAAAGAAAAAGTGTCTGTGGTTAATAAAAGCAATCATATCGCTATCTCTACTTTCCACAAAAGCGGTAATTCCGTCTGCTACATCTTTTTCGGTCAGCGTATGAAAACTGTGGGCAACTTCATCTAAAATATCTCTTAGCAATTGTTTGTTTTCTTCTTGCTCAGGTTTTAGAAATGGTTTTTTTGAAATATGAAGTACCCTAACAGTTGCTTCATGCATTTTTGCAATTTCAATGAGGTATCTTAACTCCCTCCTTTTAAAGACCGATTTAAAATCTGTTGGGAAAACAATTTCTTTAGGGGAAGTGAAACGTACCTCTTTAGGTACCGCCAAAACCGGACATTCAGAAACAATTTCCATAGTCTTTACGGTATTACTACCAAAAATAACACCTTTGGCACCAGATGCCCCTTTGGTACCCATAACCACCAAATCAATATCCTTATTTGAAATGGTTTTTTTAATCGCAGCAGATAGAAAAGTAAAAGTTGGTATGGTGTGGTAGATATGTTTTGGGTTGTCATGATGTAGCGCAAGCATATCTAATAATTTCACGAAATTTTCTTCTGATTTGGCTTTTGCAACCTCAAACTCCGCGCTGCCCGGTTCGGGTATAATGAGCGTATCAGTAGTGTAGTTTTCTAGCTTAAAAACATTCAAAAAATAAAATTCGCAATTTAACTTTGCGTATAAATCAAGTGCGTACCGCACCGCATTGAGGGCATTTTTGGAGAAATCTGTAGGTACCAATATTCTTTTGTACATAATATTATTTCTTAAGTGAGTATTAAATGTAATTCCTGAATAGTTTTTTTACTGGGCTGTTAATTAGCCTTTAAAGGGTAATATTAGAAATGGTATATTAGAGTACATGCTTACATTCTTGACCACAGGCTCACGTAATACGCGATCAAAAAAGGTGTGTTTATAATGTACCATAGCAAACATATCTACGCCCTTATTATTTAGAAAATCATCAATAACCATGGCCTTATCAGCAAAAGCCTGTACCCAGTGAGAACTATGCTCTGTATTTTTAAGACATAGCTCAAGCATTTCTCTGTGCGACTCTTGTTCTTTACTTAGCTCCTCTTCTTCATTTATGTGCATGACCCTAATTTTGGCATTAAAGAGTTCTGCAATGAACAAAAGAGGTGCTGTAGTTTTTTTTGTACACCCTTTTTTATAATCGGTTACAAAGGCAATGTCCGTAGGTGCTACAAAATCTAGTTCTTTTGGAATGGTCAAAACAGGACATTGGGTTATGGTATTGGCCAGCTGAATGGTATTGCTGCCAAAGAAAATTTCTTTAGCTCCCGTATAACCTTTACTACCCATAACTACCAAATCAATTTCAAATGCATTCAGCATTTGGTGTATGGTTTTAATTAGATTCCCTTTTTTAGAAATGGTCTCGAATTTGTGTAAAGGATTTTCATTGTCTAAAGTAATTCTATGCTTAAGAGCTGTAATTTTTTCCTTAGAGGTAGCAGCTAATTCGTTCAGTAGTTTTTGACCTACCAAAAATTCTGATTTCCCTCCAATTAAAGGAGTGAGGTCATTATACACGTTTACAAGGTAAAAGTTGCATTTAATTGACTTCAATACTTGCGTGGCATAAAAAAGAGCACAATATGCATTGTTTGAAAAGTCCGTGGCGACCAATATATTTTTCATCTTGTTTGTTTTATAATTGGGCAATCCTTATAAACATTACTATTCCGGAAGTGCCTTTTTAATTTAAGATCCATATATAAAGTTAATTGAGAAGAATATTAAAAACCATGACTTACGTCAGTTTAATCAAGGTCAATTTTTAGTAATTTTATAAATCTAAATAAGAAAAATGAAAAGCAGTTTTAATACTATAATAGAATCTGATACACCCGTATTGGTAGATTTTTTTGCGGATTGGTGTGGACCTTGTAAAATGTTGGCGCCTATCTTAAAGCAAGTAAAAGAAGAACTGGGAGATAGCATAAAAATCGTAAAGATAGATGTGGATAAAAATCAGCCCTTGGCCAGCACGTATAATGTACGTGGTGTGCCTACTATGATGTTATTTAAAAACGGAAAACAAGTTTGGAGACAATCTGGTGTTTTACAAAAAAATGACATCGTACAAATTGTAAAGTCGAATTCTTAATTCGATTTAATCGTATCTAATCTTACCAAATATGAAAAAATATTCCATTTTTTTACTGATTGTAATTTTCTTTTCTAGTTGTAAAGAAAACCAGAAGGGTAAAATTGAATCTGCCCAAAACATTGAAGTAACCCAAAATGCTAAAACTCAAGAACCGCACCCTGGAAAGGTAATCATGGAGCGCGAATGTTATTTGTGCCATAATCCTAAGGCAAAAATGGCAGATAGGTTTGCACCACCTATGGAAGCCATTAAAAGGCATTACATAGACTCTACTGTTTCACAGCAGGAATTTACGGAGGCTTTAATCAAGTGGATAAATGATCCGGAAACAGAAACCAAGATACCTGCAGCACACAAAGAGTTTGGGCCAATGCCGTATTTGCCAAATCGAGAGGATGCTTTGATCCAGATAGCAGATTACATTTACAACAATGAATTGGAACGTCCCGAAGGTTTTGAGGAATATTTTAAATCTTCGCACAAGGTAGGAACGGGTTTGGAAGATTGTAACTGTTATGAGAGCCCAGGACCGGAAAAAGTGTATGGAACCATTGGCATGGCCTATGCAAAAGAAGCCAAGAAAGCACTGGGTCAAAGCCTAACAAAAGCTATTCAGGAAAAAGGAACTGTTGGGGCTATTGGGTTTTGTAATCTTGAAGCTATGCAAATTACGGACAGCGTTTCTTTGATGAAAAATGCCGTTATTAAGAGAGTTTCAGATAAATTAAGAAATCCTAAAAATAAAGCTACACCCAAGGAATTGGAATATATAGACTGGTTTAAAGAAGTTGTGGCATCTGGTGATGAAATTGAACCTGTTGTTGAAACCAAAGATGGCGAAGTGTCTTTTTATTATCCGATCACAACCAACGCACTTTGTTTACAATGTCATGGCACACCAAATAAACAAGTATTGCCAGAAACCATGACGGCATTGAATAAACTGTACCCCAATGATATGGCACTTGGTTACGATGTAAACCAAGTACGCGGTATGTGGAGTATTGAATTTTATAGTGATAAATAATTGTATTAATAGCAATTGTATAATACAGATAATTAGTAAATAGGTAGTTCTTCAGAATCTATTTTTAGATGGTTGAAAAAAGGGTTTTGTAATCTACAAGACCCTTTTTTTATTGCTAAATTTTTCTCGGTTTACCATTTAGATGTACCTTTTGAGCATATTTAAAAAGTAACATACTTTTGTTATAAATTATAACCATAATTCAAATCAGATTCATTCTATGACAGTCCATAACCTTGGCGAAAGCAATTCGCTCATGAACAAATTTATCGCTGAAATTAGAGATGTAAACATCCAAAAAGATGCGATGCGCTTCAGACGGAATGTTGAGCGTATTGGGGAAGTGCTGGGTTATGAAATGAGTAAATCGTTTCAGTATGAAAGTAGTGAGGTAACCACTCCTTTAGGTACTAAAGAAATGTCTCTGCCAACGGATAAAATAGTGTTGTGTTCCATTTTACGTGCTGGATTGCCATTACACCAAGGACTATTGAATTATTTTGATGAGGCGGAAAATGCTTTTATATCTGCTTATAGACATCACAAGGGAGCCGAGGATGCTTTTGAAGTTATCGTAAATTATTTTGCTGCACCTTCCTTAGAAGGGAAAATACTAGTACTCACAGACCCAATGTTAGCTACCGGACGCACTTTAGAAAATGTACTAAAATCACTTAAAAAACATGGTACACCTTCTCAGATTCATATTGTGTCTGTTATTGGAGCGCAAGAGGGTATTGATCACGTACAAAAGGTATTCCCTGAAAACACCCATTTATGGATTTCTGCAATAGACCCGGAACTTAATGCAAGAGGGTACATTATGCCTGGTATTGGAGATGCAGGGGATTTGGCCTACGGCGAAAAGCTTTAGGAAGTCTTTGGCTTTATATTTTAACATTACATATCTATATTAGCTTTTTTTGGCTTTTATTCTTTGTCCCCATTTTACGACTTCATACCAAAGCACGGAGATACTTCCTGCAAATAGGCTAACAAGCAATTGATTTACACTCAAAGTATTAAACTCAAAGAAGTCGGTCAATGGCGGAATAAAGAGTAGGAGAGCGGCCAAAGCAACGGTAGTACCTATAATAAGCCCTACTAGATTATTCTTATACTTTAAGGTCGTAAATAAAGAGAAATAAAAAGAACGATTTACTAAGGTTAAAAAGATATTGGCAACTATTAATACCATAAAGACCATTGTGCGGGTTGTATCTTCAACAAAACCCTGTCCTACGGCATATTGGTAAACAGATAATGAAGCCAAAGTAATAGCCAAACCTTGTATGATGCTGGTCCACAACTCATTAAATTTAAAGAATGTAGTAGTAAACGGCCTTGGTTTTTTGTTCATGGTATTTTTCTCCATGGGTTCATTTTCGTAGATGATAGAGCAGGTAGGTCCCATAATGAGTTCCAATAGAATGACATGTGATGGCGAAAATATGGAGGGGTAAATCCACCGTAAAGCCAAAGGAATAAACACCGTGAGTATAATAGGAATATGAATAGAGATGATATATTGAATCGCTTTTTTTAGGTTGGTGTATATCTTCCGGCCCATGGCAATGGCATCTACCATTTTAGAAAGGTCATCATCTACTAAAATTAAAGAGGCAGCTTGCTTGGCGATTTCCGTACCCTTATTTCCCATGGCGATACCAATGTGTGCCGCTTTTAGCGCAGGGCCGTCATTAACGCCATCGCCTGTCATGGCTACTACTTCATTATTTGCTTTTAGCGCATTTATAATTCTGAGTTTGGCTTCTGGAAACATGCGGCTGAATACTTGCGTATCTATCACTTTCTTCTGTAATTCGGTATCGGTAAGCTGCATCAATTCATCACCGGACATACATTTATCGTACCCTATAAAATTAATTTCTTTGGCAATAGCTACGGCCGTGGCAGAATTATCTCCTGTTACCAGTTTTACATTTATCCCAGCCATATCAAAATCTTTAAGAACTTGACTAATGTTTTCTTTTGGTGGATCATAAAAGGCTACGAGCCCTTTAAATTGAAAAGGAAAATCTTGTTGGTATTTTGGGAAATCGGTTCCCTCAAAAACAGCCTGACCAACACCTAATAGGCGAAACCCTTGCTTACCAAGTTCATCTATGGTAGCGTAGACAGATTTTTTTTCTTCAACAGTCAGATTGGAGAGTTGTATCAAAGCCTCTGGAGCACCCTTAGCGGCAATGATACGTTGCCTAGATTCATTCTCGAACAAATGGGTCATCATAGGCGGTTTCCCACCTAAAGGGTATTCATGAATCATATGATACTTTGGCCTTTCGTCCACATCTGTATGTTTTGCGTAAGCGTCATGCAGAGAAATTTCCATGGGGTCAAAAGGTATGGGCTCACTAGCCCACATGGCAATGGTTATAAGCTCTTTTTCTTCATTTTCAAGTATAGCTTCGGTAGAAGTTATTTTTCCAGTTTTAATGGAAAATAATCTGGCGAGGCTCATTTTATTTTGGGTGAGCGTTCCGGTTTTATCCGTACATATAACGGTGGCGCTACCCAAAGTTTCCACGGTTTTCATTTGCTTTACCACAACTCCCAGTTTCATTAAACGCCAGGCTCCCAAGGCCATGAAAGTGGTAAAGGCTACGGGGATTTCTTCTGGAAGAATACTCATGGCAAGCGTTAAGGCTTTGAGCAGACTATCCAGAATATCATGAGAATTGAAATAATTAATTCCCCAGACCATTAAAAAAGTAATGCCTCCCCAAATGGCCATTTGCTTTACAAAATTGGCAATCTGTAGTTCTAAGGGAGTTTTCTCATCTTCAATGTTATCTAGACTATCACCAATTTTGCCAAGTTGGGTATGGTTACCAATAGCTGTAATTGTGGCTATGGCCAAACCACTGGCTACGGTGGTGCCACTAAAAATAGAGTTATTCGCAGAAGAGGCATCTTTAAAGACGGAAAGCGACTCCCCCGTAAGGATGGATTCGTTTACGGAGAAATCGTTGGAATGTACGATAGCACCATCGGCAGGAACCATGGTTCCTTCTTCTACCATAAGGCTATCTCCAACAACCAGTTCCTCACTTGGAATTTCCATAGTTACCCCATTCCGAATAACCTTGCTGTTGGGTTCGGTAAGGTTCTTTAATTTTGCCAATGCTTTTCTGCTTCTAGAATCTTGGTATAGAGATATAGAACCAACCAATATAATTGCTGCAACCATAAAGATGCCGTCTCCAAAATTTCTGGTGATGAAATAGATGGAAGAGGCTACCAACAATATTAAAATCATAGGCTCTTTAAGGATGCTTTTTACGGCTTCTAAAAATCCATTTTCATTTTTGTAAGTAAATGAATTTGCACCATGAACCTTTCTTGAATTTGCGACTTGCTCATCGGTCAACCCCTTAATGCCAAAATTTTCGACAGCCATGCGTATAGTTTTTATAAAAATAAATCAAATAACATTTATTAAGCTGATTTACATAAGTTTATAAGAATAGTTTTTGCCTGTTATCTCCGGAGGTTTCTATAGCTAAAAATTAGGATTACAAATTATTCTTTTACAATAGTTTTTGACATGATTTATCTCATATGCTATGAATTGATTTTCATTTTATTTTGAATACTGGCTAATTTTATACTATGCGCTATTTATTCATACTAGTTTTCATAATCGCATTACAGTCTTGTGGTGACGAGCAAGAGAAGGTATTTCCTCAAAAAACAGAATTAACGGAATCTGTATATGCGTCTGCCATCGTTCAGCCAGACAGCCTGTATAAAGTATATGCGGCCGTAGGCGGAATTTTAGACCGCAATTTGGTGGAAGAAGGAGATTTGGTTAAAAAGGGAACGCCATTACTTCAAATTATTAATAATACACCTAAGCTGAATACGGAAAATGCGAAACTTTCACTGAAGTTGGCACAGGAAAACTATAACGGAAGTGCCGCTGTACTCACGGGTTTAGAAGATGAAATAAAAGCAGCGACACTATCTTTTCATAATGATTCCATTAATTTCTACAGACAGAAACGTTTGTGGGAACAAGAAATAGGTTCAAAAATAGATTTTGATAATCGTAAACTGGCCTATGAGCTTTCCCGTAATAATTTAAACTTGTTACAAAGTAAATATGACCGTACCAAAAACGAACTAAAGACCCAATTGAGCCAAGCGCGTAACAATTATGAATCTGCGCAGATAAATACCAAAGACTTTACGGTAACTAGTAAAATAAACGGTAAGGTCTATGAACTTCTAAAAGAAACCGGAGAAATCGTAAGCACTATGGAACCCATTGCTGCAGTTGGAAGCGATTCGGTATTCGTAATTAAAATGTTGGTAGACGAGGTAGATATTGTAAAATTGAGCCTCGGTCAAAAAACGTTGATTACACTAGATGCTTATCCATCCAAAGTTTTTATGGCTACGGTAGATAAAATCTTTCCCCGTAAAGATGAACGTTCACAGACTTTTACGATAGAAGCCAGTTTTGACGATCCGCCAAAAATTCTATATCCCGGTTTGGCAGGCGAGGGCAACATTGTCATTGCTAAAAGAAAGGATGTACTGACTATTCCTAAAGACTATCTAATTGATGGGAACAAGGTAGAGACCGCCAATGGTACAGTAGAGGTAACTACGGGTTTATACAACTTAGATCGTATAGAAATCACAAAAGGTATTAGCGAAGAGACCGAGCTTTTAAAACCAGAACAATGATCAATTGGAGCGTCATATTGAACATTGCCAAAACCCATTTGGTAACAAAAATGAAGTCCTCGGCAACAGCTGCATTGGGCGTTACTTTTGGTATTGGAGCTTATATTACGCTGATCAGTTTTATGACCGGACTTAATGAGATGTTAGATGGTATGGTTTTGAGCCAAACTCCGCATATTCACCTGTATAATGAAATTGAACCTAGCGAAACGCAACCCGTATCGCTTTATGATGAATTTAAAAATTCCTTCAACATCGTACACTCGATCAAGCCTAGGCAAAGCCAAAAGAAAATTCATAATGCCTTGCCCATTTTAAAGTACCTAAAAAAGGATAAAGAAGTAAAAGGGGCAACACCCCAGCTACGAGCGCAAATTTTCTACTTGTCCGGTTCTATTGATTTAAGCGGTAATTTGGTGGGTGTGGATATTATGGAGGAAACAAGGCTTACCAGTATGGGTGATTATATTACTCAAGGAACTCCAGAGGCACTCAAAAATACCGATAACGGAATTATATTAGGTTCCGGTCTTGCCAAAAAAATGTCTTTATCGGTTGGGGAAAGAGTTCAGATAAGTACAGTTGGCGGAGATATTTTTCCACTCAAGATTGTTGGAATTTACCAAAGTGGGGTGGCAGATGTAGACAACATTCAAAGTTATGCCAACCTTAAGACAGTACAGCGTATTATGGGCGAAGCACAGAATTATATAACGGATATTAATATTAGACTTTATGATATTACGTTAGCCCCCGCTTTAGCAAAACGCCTTCAAAAACAGTTCACGATAAAGGCTACGGATATTAATGAAGCCAACGCACAGTTTGAGACAGGTTCTAACATAAGAGATCTCATTACCTATGCCGTTTCCATTACCTTATTGATTGTGGCCGGGTTTGGAATTTATAATATTCTGAACATGCTTATTTATGAGAAAATGAAGGATATTGCCATTTTAAAAGCAATAGGATTTTCAGGTTTGGACGTACAGCTCATTTTTATAAGCCAAGCTATGATTATTGGGTTGGTTGGTGGTGTTATGGGTTTGGTGGTAGGGTATGGATTAGCTCGTCTAATAGATAACGTAGCTTTTGAAACGTCTGCATTGCCTACGATAACCACATACCCTATAAGTTATAATATTGGGTATTATGTAATAGGAATCGTTTTTGCGCTGCTCTCTACTTTTATTGCTGGTTGGTTTCCGTCCGCAAAAGCTAGGCGAATAGACCCTGTTCGTATAATTCGTGGAACTTAAAGAAGGAAGCAATGGAGTATGTTCTTGAAACAAAAAATATCAATAAACATTTTTATAAGCCCAAAGACTTTCATGTGCTCAAAGACATTTCTTTTGGAGTAAAAGTAGGGGAGTTCGCCTCTATTATGGGCAAATCCGGATCGGGGAAATCTACTTTACTCTATATTCTTTCTACGATGGATACGGAGTATACGGGCGAATTGTATCTGAACCATGAATTGGTTACCGGAAAACCGCATCAAGATTTTTCTCGCATCCGGAACAAGCATATTGGCTTTGTATTTCAGTTTCATTATTTGTTATCGGAATTCAGTGTTTTGGAAAATGTAATGCTCCCTGCAAAGAAACTAAATGAGAAATCGCACTCAGATATTGAACGAGACGCCATGCAAAAGCTAGAAATGCTAAAAATAGATCATCTTGCCAAACAACGGGCTTCTCGTATTTCGGGTGGTGAAAAGCAACGGGTGGCCATTGCCAGGGCTTTGATCAATAATCCTATAATTCTTATGGGAGATGAACCTACAGGAAATCTGGACAGCCACAATGCAGATAACGTGTTCAATATTTTTAAAAAGTTGAAAGAAGAAGAAGGTCTTTCCCTATTGATTGTAACCCATGATGAGGATTTTGCCAAACGTACCGATCGCATTATTCAGATGGAAGACGGTAAAATTATTTCTTAAATCTTCTTTTATTTTCTGCTGACTCAGGTCATGGTATGGGTGAATTTTAGCCCTTACTTTTGATGTGTTTATAATAGTCCGTTTAGACTAATTTCCGTACATTTAAAATTAAGGACATGATTGAAAAAATAAAAACGTACAAAGGAAATACACTTACGTTAGAAGTCATAGATGAATTCACGGGAACAGACGAAAAACTGGCCCAAAAGTTCTTTAAGGAAAAAGTAGAAGAAGGGTTTGACTACGTGAATGTTCTGGTTAAACTAGACGAACTAAATGTAAGCAAGAGTAAAACAAAAGTATTCATGGAAGACATCATCTGGATTCTAAGAAACTATAGGCAAATAGGAAATATAGCTATTGTAGCACACTCTAAGATTTTAAAAGCCCTAATTCCTATTGACAATATTTTTTTCGAAAGGCTACAAAAAGGATATCAAGAACGTTATTTTGATATTACACAGCTAGAAGAGGCATTTCAATTTGTAGCTCCTAACGAATATGAACCCAGTTAGAATCACAGTAAAGTTAGGTGTTAAATCACCCAGTTACATATAGTCATAACAACATGCTACGTATCTTAAAGTCCCCGGAAAAGCTGAATTTCTTTCAACAACGAAAAGCGCTATTATATACTGTTTTTATAGCGATGGTGTTTTTAGGAATAGGGTCGTGCAAAGACCAAGCCAAGTTGGTTTCTGAAAAAGAACCAGTCCAAGAAGAAGAAGCTGCTCCTTCACCCATTAAAAAACCAAAAACATACGAGGATATCAACGTATCCCGAATCGTTAGAATAGCGGAGTATTTTAAATATATAGACTCTTTGGTGGTGTGTTATGATTCTGTAGTGCCCTATCCGCTATCCGAACATTTGTTAGTGCGCAACAATCCTTGGATCATAGATACGCTGGCCAATACGGATTACTACCGTATGATGGCCAGAGATTCATTTGTATATGACCAAAGACAAATGATCGCACTGCCAAAAGGAAGTGTCTTACATCTTCCGGACTCTACAAAAGCCTGCCGTATACTGGACAATTTAGCCCATACCGAGATTGATGTGAACATCCCGGAATTTAAGCTGCGTATATATCAAGATTCTATTTTGAAGGATGAGTTTACCGTAAGGGTAGGACAGGACAAACAGCGATACCTGAAAATGGGTGAACGGGTCACGGATTTAAGAACAAAAACAGGAGAGGGTATGATTGTTAGACATGCCAAACATCCTGATTTTTATAACCCTGTAAACGGACAACAATTTTATACCACACATCGTGATGATGGAAAACTTACACAAATGCCACAAATACCATGGATGGAAACCGAAATTAATGGCATCCGAAACGGACAAATGATTCATCCTACCACGAATCCCAAGAGTTTGGGCAAAGCATACTCCAATGGATGCATTGGCACTGCCGAAGGTGATGCTTGGGTAATTTATTACTACGCTCCGTTAGGTACGAAAGTAAGAATACGGTATGACCTTGATACGCATTTTGAAGGCTCGGTGGTCTCTGTTTTGAAAGATATTTATGGAGTAGAGAAGTAGCTATGACTATTCCTATAAATTAGTAGGGTCATAGGCCTCATTGGCTTTAGTAGGAACTGGAGCTTTCGTTTGCGTTCTCCATTTATTCAATTCTTTGTATAGCTGTTTGGTCTTAGTTGGGTTTTGTTCTGCCAAGTTATTTTTCTCACCTATACCAGTTTTTAAATTATAGAGTTCGAGTTCTCCGTCTTCAAAATATTCATGTAATTTCCATTCTCCAGAAATGATTACGGAACCTGGGCGGGTTCTAAAAAGAGGGTCTCTGCCTTGGTCTTTTAATTGGTCATACTTTTGAAGGTAAATAGGGAAGTGAAAATAGAGGTTGCGTTCAGCGAGTTGGCCTCCATATAAAATAGGCTCAAGATTTACACCATCAAGAAGTTTAGCTTTGCTTTGAGGTTTTGTAATATTCTGAAGCGTGGGGTAAAAATCTAAATTGCTGACCGCAACTGTAGAGGTCGATTTTGGCTTTATTTTCCCCGGCCATTTTATAATTAGAGGAACGCGAATACCACCTTCGTAATAGGAACCTTTTCCTGCTCTTAACGGGTTCTGTTCGGAGATAGCTCGGATACCTCCATTATCTGAAGTGAAAATTACTACGGTGTTTTCTTCAAGGCCATTTTGTTTTAAAGCGTTTAACAATTTGCCTACGTTTTGGTCCATAGCATATACCATTGCAGCATAATCAGGTCTATTTTGTCCGTTTTGCCCGCTTTTTGATTCAAACTTGACCACTAGTTCTTCTTTACCCATAATAGGAGTATGTACCGTGTAATAGGGCATGTAAAGAAAAAAAGTGGTGTCTTTGTTTTTCTCTATATACTTTATGGCCTCGTTGGTTAGCCTATCTGTTAGGTATTCGTCATTAGGGCCATTAGTAATATTATCTATTTTGTACGGTGAAAAGTAGCCGCCTTTGCCCGGGTTTCCTTTTGCACTTCCTCCTACATTAACATCAATTCCTTGAGTATTGGGGTCTTTACCCACATGCCACTTACCAAAACTACCCGTAATATACCCAGCGGATTTAAGCATCTGAGGTAGGGTGAAAATGGTATCGTTAAGATGATCTGTGTTTTTAATCGGAATTAGTTTTCGGGTTTTTGTGTTTCCTCTATCAGACGGACTTACCGTATAAACACCATGCCTAGGTGTATTCAAACCGGAGATCAGACAGGCTCTACTAGGAGCACAGTTTGCCGCACCAGCATAGGCATTATAGAATATCATACCTTCTTGGGCCAAAGCGTCTAAGTTGGGAGTTTCATAATATTGGCTACCCATGAAACCAACATCTTTATAACCAAGGTCGTCTATGTTTATAAGAACAATATTTGGCTTTTTGTGCTCTTGGATATCAATTTTAGAGGGTTTGCACGAGTGTAACGCACATATTAATAGCAGTGCCACGCAAAAGGTTTTACTAATGGGAAGAGTCATATGGGTATCAGATTATTTCAGTTGAATAGCGCTCCTCATAAGGATAGCGTTCTAGGGTAATAGAACAGTAAAAATATTTATATTCTACAGATTGTAAAGGGCTATAATGAATCGTTTAGGTGATACAAATGTTCAACTTATATAGTAAAGGGAGTGGTATCTAGTTTTCGTTAGATACTTCAATGGTCGTTTCTGTTTCTTTGTAAAACTGCTTGGCATAGTCTGTAGGACTCATTTCATATTCTTTGCTGAAGCACTTGCTAAAATATTTCTGGTTACTAAAACCGGTCATATAGGCAACTTCAGAAATATACATCTTGTTACTTTTTAATAACTGAGCAGCTCTTTTTAGACGAATTCGTTTTATAAAATTTACAGGAGTATCGTTATTTATGGCTTGCACTTTACGGTACAAGTTGGCCCTACTCATGCCTGCCTCAGATGCTAAAAATTCCACATTAAGATGTTTGTCGTCAATGGATTTTTCTATAATGGTCACGAGCTTCCGTATAAATTTTTCATCGTTGGAATCTACTTTTATTTCAGACGGCACAGGTGTAATAATCTTACTGTATTTACTTATAAGGTCTTCGCGAGTATTGAACGTATTTTTCACCTTCCATTTTACAAATTCTAGGCTAAACGGTTTTTCTATGTAATCATCGGCACCTAAACTAAGACACTCTATTTTTGTTTCCTCAGAGTTTTTAGCGGTGAGCATAAAAATAGGGACGGTCTTCGTCTCTGGATTAGCCTTTAATTTCCGCAGCATAGAAATGCCATCTTCTATGGGCATTAAGATATCGCAGATAATTAAGTCGGGGCGTTGTGTTAAGCAGGTGGTGTACCCTTCTTTACCGTTGCATGCTTCAATAATATTAAAATCGGTTTTTAATTCTTCTTTTACCATCGATCTTAGGTCCTCATTATCTTCAACAAGTAATATCAACGGTTTGGTCGTTTGGAGTGCTTTGGGTTTGCCTTCAAATTCTGAGGAAATATCTTCAATTACCTGAAATTCAGAGTTTTTAATGAAGTTTTTTGTGAGTGGCGTACCTCTGTTGATACGTTCCTTTTTATGATATCGGTTTTTGTAAATGGGTAGGTAAAAAGTGAATTCGGTAAAGGTGTTTTCTTCACTCTCTACTTGTATGGTACCATGATGTCTTTCAATGAGTTTTTGTACCAATTCCATCCCAATTCCGGTTCCCGGTATCTGATTGCTGTATTTTTTAGTAGCCTGATAATAGCGGTCAAAAATTTGCTCAATATCTTCTTGGGGAATACCTATACCATTATCCCTAACACTACATTTAATATAAGAACCATTTCTAAATTGTTGATGAAAATGGCTTTTCTCCTTTCCGGATGCCAGTCCTAAAGAAACTGTAATGATTCCCTTTTTAGGAGTGTACTTAAACGCATTAGATAAGAGATTAAAAAGAATTTTTTCTAGAATATCTACATCGTACCATCCTACGATCTTACTTTCCTTTGTAACGAATTGGTACGCTATATCATAAATTTTGGCAAAGTCGTTAAAGGCATTTTTGATAATTTCAATATCGTTAACGATGTTGTTTTTAGAAATCTGTAGTTTAAGCTTCCCTTCGTCAAACTTCCGGATATCCATCAATTGATTAATAAGCCTATGCATTCTTAACGTGTTATTGTAAATTCTTTGCGATGTAATAGGGCTTAACGTAAACTTTTTCTCTTTCACCACTTTTTCAATAGTACCTAGAATTAAGGCTAATGGCGTACGTAACTCATGAGAAATATCAGTAAAGAACACCATTTTCATGCGGTTCATTTCGTTATCTTTTTCTCTGCTTACCGTTTCAGCTACTAGTTTCTTTTTTAATCTATACCAGCGTTTAATAACTAGCCAGGTAGTATAAATGGAAGTTATTAGTAAAAGAAAATAGAGAAGAAAAGCCAAATTGCTTTTCCAATAAGGAGGGCTAATTTGAAAATGAAAGGTGGCTGGATTATCGTTCCAGACCCCGTCACTATTGGAACTTTTTACTTTAAAGGTGTAACTGCCCGGAGGTAGGTCATTGTAATTGGCATTTCTGTTTGATGCTTTTGTATAGTGCCAGAAATCGTTTGTGCCTTCAAGTATATAAGCAAATTCGTTCTTGTTGGGCGCGGTAAAATCTAATGTAGAGAACTCAAAGGCAATGTTATTTCTATTATGTGCTAACTTAAGGCTGTCCGTGGTATGAAGATATTTTTTTGAATGACTTTCTTTATTGGCGGTATTTGATTTATCAAAATCTCCAAAAATAGTGTAGTTCGTAATTATGGTGTTGGGAACTAACGATTCCTTTTTATAGTTTTTAGCATTTACGGAAAAGAAACCTCCAGGACAACCAAAATAAATTCTGCCATCTTCATCTACGGCGCTTGAATTGAATGTAAAATGACTCTCGGTTACACCATCTTCAATACTAAAATTGACAAACTTTTCATTATTGATATCAAATCGAGAAATACCATCTCGGGTACTTAGCCATAAATTTTGAGAAGCATCTCTTTCAATACTAGCAACTGTAGTGGATACTAAACCTTCATTTTTACCATAGCTTTTAATAGTTTGGGCTGCTTGGTCATAAAAATTTAGCCCGCCCCCTCTGGTACCTATCCATAGATTGCCTTTATCATCTTCACGCAGACATAAAATAGCATTTGAACTCAGGCCATCTTCCAATGAAGGGTTGAATACTTTAATTTCTTCATTAATTAAGTTGACCTTAAAAAGACCATCTCCCCGGGTGCCAATCCACATATTTTGATTTTGATCTAGGTGCATTACCGAAACATTTTTTCCAAAGAGGGTAGAAATGACCTTGCTTTTAAATGCATTTTTTTCCTGCTTAGGGGTTTCAATACTTATCCCTCCGCCCCAAAGTCCAACCCATATTTCATCATTATTTAGGGTAACCAAGTCACGAATGTTGTAGTTGTATTTTTTGAGCGTATCAAATTGTACTTTCTTAGTTTGATCGTTATAATTTTTAGAAAGCAAAAGGGTTTTTCCGGAAGCAAAGAGTACTTCTTTCTTGGAGAAGTATTCTTTTACAACGCTATAATTTTCATTGGCTGCTGTTAGTAACCTATTGGTATTTGTCCATAAATCGAAACTGTATAGCCCAATGTGGTTATATGATACCAGTAATTCGTTTTTAGTTGTTTTTAGTAAGGATTGGGTAAAGTGGTTGTTTAAGTTGGTATTGATGGTGGTATATTCAAAAATTGAATTCCTATCAATATGTTTTTTAATGCCCTTATTGGTAGCCACCCATAGATTTTTATATCGATCTATAATTAAAGAGTTAACTCGGTTTTCATAAGGTGTACTTTCAGTCTTTTGACCATCAGTTACGTTAGTAAAAACGTATGAATTATTGACTTTCTTCCCTTTATATAAACCAGATTGGGTACTGGCCCAAATAGTTGCTGAACCTAAATCTGTTGAGATAGAGGTAAATTCCGTGTTGGTTTGGTTCTTTTTATTGAAGACGTCTATAGTTTCCAATATCTTGAGTTGAAAATCGGTTTTTCCGTATTGAAGAAGAAACATACCCTCATCCGTAGCTGCCAATAAAGTGTTGTTTTCTAAGGGTGTTAGAAAGGATACATTTTTAGAGAATCCCGTTTCTACCAGCATATCATCTGGATTGAGCGCCAAGATGCCTTTGGGTGTAGCGAACCAATTTCGTCCAAAGAGGTCTTCTGAGAAGTCGTTTATGGTTTTATCGTTGGTCCAGATTTTACTGTTCTGTTTGTAGTTCAGTTGGGTGTGAAATTCAATCTTACCTATATCCTCCTGCGGAACAACCTTAACAATACCGGTATTTCTTAGATTCACCCAGACCGTACCATCTTTAGATTTGCCAAGAATTGTAGTTGTATTGTTCTTATAAAACCCTCTAAAGCTATTGGTTTTTCTATGATAGAGTATGAGGTAGCTCTCACTTCCAAGCCACAAATTTCCGTAGCTGTCTTCTATAATAGAATTAATACTGTTATTAGGTATAGATTTTTCATCAAAGACATCATATTGATTTTCAACCAAAGAATGCCCATCATATCTATATAATCCACTATCGGTACCTAACCATAAATAACCTAAATGATCCTCGTAGATAACGTTGGTTCTTTTATTAAAACGGCTATCATCTATATGTAAAGAATGAAAATAGGTGTTGGTATTTTGTGCAACACAATTTACCCCTGAACAAAGTAGTATTAAAAAGAGGAGAACTTGTTTCATAAGAGCGGTTTGGTCAAAGTGGTCTTTTAAGTAAGGTGTAGTTCAAATAAAAAATCTGGGTCAACCAATGATGTATTAGGAGTATTTCCTTAAGCTAAGTTGAGATTTAGGCGTGTAATTCAATAATTAGGGGTTAAAATATGTACTAAATATAGGTTATAAATGTTGCATGAGACGCTTTTAAAGCCCGTAAAACGGTCATCTGCAACATATGTATACCATTATGAGATAAATGCGCAAAAACTCTAGAATATATTTACCCTAAGGCTTTGAACTCAACAAAGGGCCACTATTTAACTAACAATAAACCACTATGAATTTAAAAAGAATGTTATTGCTACTGCTGTTCTTCGGCATGGTGTCGCTTCAGGCACAGCAAAATTTAACAGGAACCATTACGGATGAGTCTGGCCAACCGCTACCGGGTGTGAATGTTTTAGTAAAAGGAACTACAGTAGGAACCGTGGCCGATTTTGATGGAAACTATACTATAAAAGCAGCCGAGGGTGCTACATTAGAGTTTAGTTATTTGGGATTTGTTACCAAAAGTATTTCGGTAGGAAACGAGACTACCATTAATATGGTACTACAAGAAGACGTGGCTCTTTTAGAAGAGGTAGTCGTTATTGGGTATGGTACATCTACTAAAAAAGATTTAGTGTCTTCTGTATCTTCTGTTAAATCAGATGTTCTAGAAAACCAACCTGTAGCCAGAGTAGATCAAGCCTTACAAGGGCGTGCTACAGGGGTAGAGGTTACTTCAAACAACGGTACGCCAGGTTCTGGTTCTACTATTCGTATTAGGGGTAATAGTTCCATCAACGGAAATAATGATCCGTTATATGTTATTGATGGATTCATTGCAGGAACAGGTTTTAACCTGAATACGATTAACGTAAACGACATTGCCTCCATTGAAATATTAAAAGATGCCACCGCACTTTCTATATATGGTACAAGGGGTGCTTCTGGGGTAATTTTAATTACTACTAAAAATGGTAAAGGTATGGCGCCAGGGAAACCGGTAGTTGCCATTAACCATTACCAAAGTATGCAAGGAACGGCAAACCGTATAGACATTCTTGGGGGACAAGATTTTGTAAACTATAAAAATGAATCGTATCAGTTTACACCGGGGCCAGATGGTTTTGGACTTACGGATAGCACGTTACCATTGGTTTTAAATCCAGAAACTACGACTACCACAGATTGGTTGGATTTAGTGGAGCAACCGGGCTCTATTTCAAATACGGATGTATCTGTAACTGGGAATTCTGAAAATGCCAATTACTTTATCTCTGGAAATTATTTCAATCAAAAAGGGGTTCTTAGAGGCTCTGGTTTAGAAAGGGTAAACTTCAGAACCAATCTTGATGTTAGAGTTTCCGATAGGTTTAAGACAGGTATTAGAGCTAATATTACGCATTATAAGATAGAAAATAACAAAGTAGATTATGGTGGTATTGTCTCTCAAGTACTACCTATACGTCCGGTTTATTTGGAAGATGGAAGCTTTTCTTTCGAAAACCCTATTAGTGCGGGATTGGAACGAAACCCAGAAGCAGATATACAATTACGTGTAGATCATGATTTGGTTACTCAAGTAATAACTAATGCATATGTAGAATACGAAATAGCCAAAAACCTTTCTTTTAAATCTACTTTTGGAGCCCAGTTAAATTACACAAAGCAAAATAACTATTTACCTGGTATTTTACCAGAGCGGGTAAATGGAGGTTTCGGTCGTATTAATACGAACTTTACGAAGAGTATCCTGAATGAAAATACGCTTAATTATAATTTAGACTTAGATGATCATTCTATAAAAGTACTAGGTGGTTTTACTTGGCAAAAGGATAATAACGAGAGTACCCGTTCCGAAGCTGATCAATTTCCTAATGATGTGGTACTTTTTAATAATCTGGCTTTAGGTGATGCTTCAACTGCAGTAGTTGGGTCGGGTTATAGTCAACGTACCTTAAGTTCATTTTTAGGTAGAGTTAACTATGGTTATAAAAGTAAATACTTGCTTACGTTGGTGGGTAGGTATGATGGCTCATCTGTATTTGAAACGGGTAACAAATATGCTTTTTTCCCTTCAATAGGAGCTGCTTGGAATGTAGATGAGGAAAATTTTATGGCAGATTCAGATGTCATAGACCGTTTTAAGCTTAGAGGTAGTTACGGTATTGTTGGAGAACAAGGGGTTAAAGCATATAATTCTTTAGCAACATATAATAATACCACAACGGTCTTTAATGGATCTTTAATAAATGGTGTGGCAGTTGGTGATGTACCAAGTAGCGGGTTAAGCTGGGAAACCACAAAACAATTAGATTTAGGTATTGAATTAGGTTTCTTTAATAATAGAATAACTTTTGAGGCTGATTATTATAGAAAGACTACGGAAGATTTGTTATTAGCAGTAGCACTGTCTGGGCAAGTAGGAGCCAACTCCACAACCCAATTGCAAAATTTAGGTTCTGTACGGAACAGTGGTTTTGAATTTGGTTTAAATACGGTTAACGTAGAGAATGAGAATTTTCAATGGGAATCCAATCTAAGTATATCTTCTAACAATAGTGAGATATTGGAGTTAGATGGTCAAGAGTATATTACTTTACAATCCACAGGAAATCAAGGAGGTAATTCTGCTAGATTAATCGTTGGTGAATCACTACCAACTTTTGTTGGGGCTAAATATTTGGGAACCTATAAAAGTGCAGATGAGATTATTGCAGACGGCAGAGAAGGACGGTCTTTTATTGGTGGTCCGAGATACGAAGATGTTAATGGCGATTCCAATATTAACGATGAGGATTCAGTAGTATTAGGTAGCCCTATCCCAGATTTTTATGGTGGTTTTAGAAATACGTTTACATACAAAGACCTTACGTTAGATATCTTTTTCCACGGAAGTTATGGTGCAGAGATTTATAATGTACGTTCGCAAACGGCGTATTTTGGTAGGGGAGAACAAAATGTGGATCCAATAGTACTTGATCGTTGGATTGCTGGTGTAAATGAAACTTCAGACATTCCAAGAGCAGGACCATCCAACAGTCTTTTTAATCCTAACAGTAGTTTAAATATTGAAGATGGTTCTTACCTAAGGTTAAAAACCTTATCGTTAAACTACAATGTGCCTTTAGAATCAGGGGGACTTAGTGATGTGTTCAGTTCATTGAACGTGTATGTTACCGGAACAAATCTTTTACTTTTTACAGACTTTACTTTGGGTGATCCTGAGGTAAATAATTTTAGCGACGGAAGCGGTCTTAATTCTGTTTCCCAGGGTTTTGCATCTGGTCAATATCCGTATGCGAAATCAATAACCTTAGGTATAAAAGTAGAATTTTAAAAAAGCAGATATGAAAACTAATATAACGAGTAAATTTTTGATACTACTTGTGGGCTTTCTTGTTTTAAGCTCATGCGATGATTTCTTGGAAGAGGATTTAAGAGATCAAATTACACCAGATGCCTTTTTCACAAATGATAAAGAAGCAGAATTGGCTGTTAATGGAGTGTATAGATTATTGCAAGACAATAATGTGTATAGGCAACGTGGGTTAGACAATTATTACACCAGTGGTGCAGATGTACAAGCCGCCAATAGAGATGTGAACGGCTCTATTCATAATTACTTAATTCAGGAAGGAACCGCAGATGGTAACGGAACTTGGATACAGTTGTATAAAGTGGTTAATAATACAACAGAATTTATCTCAAATATAGAGGGTAATGAAAGTTTATCTCAAGAAGCTATGGATAGTAGATTAGGTGAGCTACTTTTTCTAAGAGCTTTGGCGTATTATCACTTAACCAATTTATGGGGAGATGTACCTTTTTATACGGAGCAGTTGCCTGTATTGGAAAGGTCGGTTTTAGGAAGAACTCCAAAAGAAGAGGTAAGAAGTGCTATGAAGGAAGACTTAGCAAGAGCTTTTGATTTGTTGCCTAGCGCTTACTCAGGTAACGATTTAGGTAGAGCCAGTAAATGGGCTGCCGCAACGTTAAAAGCAAAATATCATCTTTTTGATGAGGAATGGGCTTTGGCAAAAGCGGAGTGTGATGTTGTAATAGATGGTGGAGCGCACCGGTTATTAGATAATTATGCCGATGTTTTTGATCAGTCAGACCCAAGCAATCAGTATAATGACGAACATATTTTTGTAGTTGATTTTGAGGCAGATTATGATGGCTTATTTACCACAAGAACAGATGACTACAATCCACGTATTAGGGACGAACCTGCAGGAAGAAATAATGATACTATTGTAAATGGGGTATCTGGAACAAAAGTGGATATATTTCAAGGCCTTTTGCGTGATCAAGGAGAGGATATGACCGGTTACGGTTGGTCAGTACCTTTACCAGAGTTTGCTTTGCAAGAAAACTGGCAAGATGGTGATCTTAGATATGATGCTACCATTGTTACGGAGTATTTGGGATGGAAACTAGCGTTTCCTTACTTCCGCAAGAACTGGAATTTAGATCAAGAAAATTCATTACGAGGAAATCACCCAGAAAACTATATTGTTTTTCGTTTGGCAGATGTGTATTTAATGGCAGCTGAGGCTGAAAACGAGTTGAATGGTCCTGGAGCTGCATTTTTTTATGTGAATAAGGTTAGGGAAAGAGCATTTGAGCCAGACCAACCTTGGACTGGCTTGTCTAAAGAAGAATTTAGAGAGGCAATATATGACGAGCGTAAGTTTGAGTTAAGTGCGGAAGGCCATCGAAGAATGGATCTTATACGTTGGGGCATTTTGTTAGAAACGGTACAGACCGTTCAACACAGACCATGGAACAATCCAGCGGCTAACATTCAGCCATATCATGTTTTGTTACCTGTACCTCAAATCCAGTTAGAGCTGAATCCAAACTTATTGGAATCAGATCCTACCAATAATGGATACCGGTAATTAAAAGGATAAGTATAACTGCCACGGAGTAGGATTTCTTACTCCGTGGTACTTACTAAGATTAGAATATGAAACAACTTTTTAAAAGGATAAGTATAACTGCCACGGAGTAGGATTTCTTACTCCGTGGTACTTACTAAGATTAGAATATGAAACAACTTTTTTATTTTATTTTGCTCGGCACTTTGGTTTTCTCGTGTAAAAACAAGGAAAAAAATACCACTGAAGCAAGTGAGCCTACTACTGAAACTGCTAATGCCAGACCTAATATTGTCTATATTTTGGCAGATGACCTAGGGTATGGGGATTTAAGTTCCTACGGGCAGCAAAAATTCTCTACTCCTAATATCGATAAGCTAGCAAAAGACGGTATAGTTTTTACCCAACACTATTCGGGTAGTACGGTATGTGCACCTTCTAGGTCGGCTTTATTAACGGGTATGCACACCGGTCATACCGTTGTTAGGGGAAATAAGGAAATCATGCCAGAAGGCCAATATCCTTTACCTGATAATACTTTTACCATGGCCGAAGCTATGCAAAAAGCAGGCTATGCTACAGGTGCTTTTGGGAAATGGGGACTTGGATTTCCTGGTTCCGAAGGGGACCCTTTAAACCAAGGTTTTGATACCTTTTTTGGGTACAATTGCCAGCGGTTGGGCCATAATTATTATCCTGATCATCTATGGGCAAATAAAGATTCATTGGTGCTTAAAGGCAATTTAGGAAAGAATAAAGGGACTTACGCACCAGGGTTGATTCATGAAAAAACGTTGGAGTTTATAGAATTGAACAAAGACAATCCGTTCTTCTTATATGTGGCATCTATTATTCCACATGCGGAATTGGCTGCTCCTGAAGAATTCATGGAGAAAAACAGAGGCAAATTCCCGCCAGAAACACCTTATGAAGGTGTTGATGATGGTCCGGAGTTTAACCAAGGGCCATATAGGTCACAAAAAGAACCGCACACGGCATTTGTTTCTATGGTACAATTATTAGATGCGCAAGTTGGGGAAATCGTGGCAAAGTTAGAAGGGTTGGGTATTGCAGATAATACCATTGTGGTCTTTACTTCAGATAATGGTCCACATACAGAAGGTGGTGCAGATCCAGAGTATTTTAATAGTAACGGACCGTTTCGAGGTACAAAAAGAGATCTTTACGAAGGAGGAATTAGAGTTCCTATGATTGCGGCATGGCCTGGAAAAATTAGACCGGGAAGTACAACGGAGCTGGTATCTGCTTTTTGGGATGTGTTTCCAACATTTTCAGAAATAGCTGGTATTGAAACACCTGAAGGCTTAGATGGGATTTCATTTTTACCCACACTTTTAGGTCATGAAGACTTGCAAAAAAATCATGAATACCTGTATTGGGAATTTCATGAAAAAGGCGGTAGACAGGCTATTCGAAAAGGTGATTGGAAAGCGGTAAAGTATGATGTTTTCGGTGGAGCAGATGTTGCCATTAAACTATACGACCTTACTACAGATATTGGCGAGCAAAATAATGTGGCTCAGAAAAACCCAGAAGTCATAAAGGAGATGAAAACGCTTTTTGAAAATGCACGTACACCGTCTGATGTATTTACTTTCAGCCAAGAGACCTATTTAGATAGCAAATAAAAATAATTGTTAGAGTTAGTTAATTGTTTTTTTTTTTTTTGAAGAGGTCCAGTTTCTGGGCCTCTTTATTAGATTTAAGGAACAAACTTCAGTTCACTACTAAAAGAAGAGGTAGAACAATAAGACAACCACAAGTATCTATGACAAAGCAACTGATTCTAATTATCGCACTTTGCGCCATTCTAGTTGGGTTTATTCAAGACAAACGCCCTAATGTATTGATTATAGGAGATTCCATATCCATAGGGTATACGCCTTTTGTAAAACTTGCATTAGAAGATCGTGCCAATGTGGTTCATAATGAAGGCAATGCCCAGCACACGGGTACTGGACTAGAGAAATTGGATGAATATTTAGGTGATACCCAATGGGATGTTATCCATTTTAATTGGGGATTATGGGATTTGTGTTACCGGCATCCAGACTCAAAAAAAGTGGGAAATAGAGATAAAATAAAAGGTACGGTTACGTATACCCCAGAGGAATATAGAGCCAATCTAGAAAGCTTGGTTATCCGGTTACAAAAGACGGGCGCAAAGCTCATTTTTGCCACTACAAGTTATGTTCCGGAAGGAGAGGCAGGCCGTTTTGCAAACGCAGAAAAGATATATAACAAAGAAGCCTTGGCGGTAATGAAAAAGTATGGGATTACGGTGAACCCTTTAGGTAAGATTTCCAAAAAGGTGCATAAAAAACATGCTGCAGGTCCGGGTAATGTTCATTATACCAAAGAAGGTTCTGAATTGCTTTCTAAATCCGTGGTGAAGTATATTGAGAAATCCCTAGTAGCGAATTGAATCATATTCAAATTCACCAAACCAAACCAGAAAGTTGAAGAAAATCATTTTAGTTAGTTGAGTTTTTTTAATAGAGGTTCAGTTTTGAACCTCTATTTTTCTTTCTAATTAAATTTTGCCTTGGTTATACTTTAGGCGAATTGAAAATTAAAAAAGCGATGAATAGAATATCCTTTTTAGTAGCATTGAGTTCGTTCGTATTATTTTTTTCTTGTAAACCGAATGTTGATAAAACCAATGATGTTGTAGAGAGAAAGCCTAATATTATTTTAATCTATGCAGATGATTTGGGGATAGGTTTATTGGGTCATGAAGGACAACAAATCATAAAAACTCCACATATAGATGCGCTAGCTAATGAGGGATTATGTTTTCAAAACGCATACTCTAATATGCTATGTGCTCCCGCTAGAGCATCTCTTATTACAGGGCTTACGGATTGCCACGCTCAGAAATTTGAGATTACGCCAGGGGCAATGTATAAAAAAATAAGCACGGATAATGTTACTCAAACCGAAGTTGAAAACAACATAAACGAAGCGCTACGCCCCATACCTGCAGATCAGGTGTTTCTTGGGCAAGTAGCAAAAGAAGTAGGATATAAAACGGCTGAAATCGGTAAATTAGAATGGGGTTTTTCTGCTACGGACCAGCAAATGAAAAGGCATGGTTGGGATTATTATTACGGATACTTAGATCATGTTAGAGCACATGGTTTTTATCCCCCTTTCTTATTTGAAAATGGTAAAAAGGTAGATATCAAAGGAAATACCCTTGCCAACGCAGGGAAGTCCGGTGAGCCGGAAACATCTGAAAACTTCACGGAAAGGCATGATATGAAAGGGAAGGCCCAATATTCGCAAGACCTTTTTATGAATCGGGCGCTCAATTTTATAGAAACCAACCGCGACAATCCATTCTTCCTCTATTTCCCCACTCAGCTACCACACGGTCCTGTGGCCATTCCTCAAATACATCCAGATTTTGTAAATGACGATAGACTTACGCCTATTGAAAAGGAATATGCTTCTATGATCAAAATGTTGGACGATAACGTGGGGCAGTTAATGCAAAAATTGAAAGAATTAGAACTAGATGAGAATACCATTGTCATATTTACGGCAGATAACGGCCATGAAATCTACTATGCGCAGGAAGGCCGAGTTTTAAAACCCTATGCCAATATAGAAACAGGCCAACGGTTTGACGATGTGGAGTATAAATATTATAGCAATCTCGCAGGAGATGTTTTTGATGGCAACGGCGGCCAAGCAGGTATGAAAAGAAGTAATCTACAGGGCGGGATTAGGGTTCCGCTCATATTTAAATGGCCTGCTCAGATACAACCCGGAAAAACTAGTAATCGGCTTGTGGCTAATTATGATTTAGTGGCCACACTTGCAGAAGTTACTGGTTTTAACAAACCGTTTCATACGGATGGTATTTCATACTATGATGAATTAATTGGTACAAGTACAGATAGCGGTCATGAATCTGTGGTGTATTCCTCGTATACCGGCCCCACTTTAATTACCAAAGAAGGATGGAAAATTAGAACCGATTTAAAAAAGGGAGTTTTTGAATTGTTCTTTCTACCTGATGATTACAAAGAGGAAAATGATGTATCAAAACAACATTCTGACACATTAGAAGCACTTAAAATGGAACTTTTGAAAGCCTGTGAAGGTGATTTGGAAAATGGATTCTTCAGTAATGAGGGTAGTATTATAAAAGTTCCAAGTGAGGCGAAGAAATAACGGCATTGAAATATTTAGGAAGGGGATGAAAAAGTGGGTTTTATTGAGTTTAGCGAGTAGCAGTTTTTACTTTCTATCGGGGCAAGGGCAAACTGTTGTTGAGGTGGAAATTGATGCTGCTATTACCTTTCAGACCATTCATAATTTTGGAGCTTCGGATGCTTGGGCGGCGCAATATGTAGGTCTTTGGCCTGAAGTTAAAAAGTATAAAGTAACCGAATGGTTGTTCAGTACCGAAACCGATACAACGGGCTCACCAAAAGGGATTGGTTTAACCGCTTGGCGTTTTAACATAGGAGCCGGAAGCGCCACGCAAGGCGATAATAGCGGTATTAAAGATCCATGGCGAAGAACCGAAGGATTTCTGCAAGCCAATGAAACGTATAACTGGCAAAAACAAGCAGGACAGCGTTGGTTCTTGCAGGCCGCCAAAGAGCAAGGTGTAGAACAATTTGTTGCTTTTGTAAACAGTCCGCCTATATATTTTACAAAAAACAAAAAAGCGCATTCAGAAGATGGGTTATCGGCAAATTTGAGTAGTGACAATTATGCTGCATACGCCAATTTTTTAGCAGATGTACTTCACCACTTTAAAGATAGTTTAGCCATAGATTTTGATTATGTGAGTCCGTTTAACGAACCGCAATGGGAATGGAAAGGTGGGCAAGAAGGTTCGCCTTGGAACAATACTGAGTTGGCTTCGGCCGCTAGGGTAATCGATTCTATTTTTCAACTTAAAAAAATCACTTCTAAAATAGAGCTTACGGAGGCCGGAGCTATTGATTATTTAACAGGAATAAAAAAGAAACACCAAAATAGAAGCGACCAGATTGAAACGTTCTTTAATCCCAAAAGTCCGTATTATTTAGGAAGTCTAAGCACATTGGCATCTAAAGTAGCTGCGCATAGTTATTTTACGACCTGGAGCGTAGAGAAGCTAAAAAGAGAGCGAGAACGCATTGCAGAAAAATTGCTAAAATTTCCAGATTTGGAATATTGGATGAGTGAATATTGCATCCTAGAGAATAACGAAGAGATTAAAGGCAAGGGTAGGAATTTGGGTATGCAAACGGCCTTATACGTGGCGCGTGTTATTCATGCTGATCTCACCATTGCCAATGCAAGTGCGTGGCATTGGTGGCTCGCTATGAGTCCATATGACTTTAAAGATGGCCTGGTCTATCATGATAAAAACGTTGCGGATGGTGCTATCTATGATTCCAAACTGTTGTGGGCCTTTGGTAACTA
Source organism: Zobellia nedashkovskayae (assembly GCF_015330125.1). Lineage (NCBI taxonomy): Bacteria > Pseudomonadati > Bacteroidota > Flavobacteriia > Flavobacteriales > Flavobacteriaceae > Zobellia > Zobellia nedashkovskayae. Next base: position 3,072,267 of record NZ_JADDXR010000002.1, read on the forward strand.
TGCACGCTTTGTACGTCCGGGCGCTACCCGAATTTCAGTTGCATATGATAACAGTACTACGGTACAGGGGCTACAAAATGGCGTTTTAGTTTCTGCGTACGAGAATACGGATGGGAGTAGGGTTGTGGTAGCGGTCAACCAAAGCGAAGAAACGGTGCTTCTAGCCCTTCAAATGAATATGGCAGCATATACCAAGCTGAGGTCTTATAAAACCAATAAAGACCAGGATTTGAAGCATAACGCCTTAGAAAAACCAGTAGACGGCAAGTTTCTGTTGAGTGAGAAATCGGTGACTACTTTTGTTTTTGAAAAATAGGGGTTCAATTACTATTCAGTAGGGCTTTGTTGGTTTTGATTTTTCTTAAAAAAATACTCTAAGATTTTCACCAAATACACAATGCCATAAACAGCCAAAATACTACCAAGTATATAGCTGCCTTTCATATAGTAAATTGTTGCGCCTATTACACCAAATAGCATGTAAAAAAAGTCCGAATAGATGTTGCTTTGTATTACTCTTTCCATAAGATGGGGCTTAAGATAAAAGTTAGTAAAACGGCTGTACTCCTGTGTGCTATTGACCTACAGGGCAGTTTACTAATTTAATACATAACTTTTAAATAGAAAAATGGAATCTCTATTTTACCAATATTTTATGAGCCTTTTATATGGGTTTAAGTCAAAATAGAATGGTTGCTACGAATTATAATTCCGCAATATGGAATGTACGAACTCCAGCTTTTGCTGCACGGGTTTTGGTATTACAAAAGGATAGATATCCGGTTGGCCCATACTTCGGTTCAGACTATTTACGGCAATGGACAATGGAACTATAGCTTTATAGATGTCAGAGAAGTTATGATGATGATAGGCATCACTAATTTGTGTATAGTTTTTATTCAATAAACCAACATTGAGTGCTGTATCTACCATATCCACAAGGTGTAAATAATGCGCCCAAGTTTCTGCCCAATCTTCCCAAGGGTGAGAACTGGCATATTTGCTTATATAATTCCCCTTCCAATTGTAATTGTGTTCTTTTTTATAATGCTGCTCTAGGGCTTTACCGTAATCTGCACGGTCGTCTCCAAAGAGTTGCCTAAATGCATTTAGGTTGTATTGGTTCTCGTTAATAAGCCTATCCCAATAGTAATGGCCCACTTCATGCCTAAAGTGTCCGATTAAGGTGCGGTAGGGTTCTTCTAGTTCTTGCTTTACCTGTTCTCTGTGAATGGCATCGGCCTCGGCAAGATTTATGGTAATAAGACCATTGGCATGGCCGGTCATGGCAGATTGGTCTTTCTTTAATTTTTCGTCTCCAGAAAGAAAGTCGAACAACAGGTCATAACTACCATTAACACCACGAACAAAAGGTAAATTCCATTGTTTTAAAGCATAAATAAGGCGACTTTTGGCACGCTCAAGATTTTTCCATTCCAATACATTTTCCTTAACGGAGAGATTGGGAATGGTACGGTTTAGATTACAAGCCTCACAAAGTGTATCTGCACTATTTGCGTCTATCAACCAGTTGCATACGTGATACTGGTGATTGCTGCAATACTGATAGTTTCTTCCATTGAGTTGAAACCTAGGAACGGTTTGTTGCAAACCTGTAGAAAGCATTTGTGAAGAAATGGGTTCATAACCCAACCATTGGCGACAGGCTTCGCAGGTATGGTTTTCAAAATACACAACATTTTTGCAATGCTGACAAGTAAAATTTTTCATTGAAAACAGGTGTTAGACTTGGGTATATGAGTCTGTTATACTATTGGTGCAAAGGTCTGAAATATTGGGCAATGATGTATCTCAAACGCACTATTTAATACCTCTAAAGATAGGTTGTTAACAAATTACTTTAGTAATTATTCTACCCTTATTTTGTAAATGCCAGTGTCCTCGTCTAATTCAAAATCTGCATTGTCAATACGTACTTCCTTATATTCAGTAGACGCGCAACAGGTATTGCTCTTTCGTTCTGCATCTACATAAAGTTCAAATACAGGTTCTGATGCAATTTGAATGGAATAGGTAACTATTTCAGTTTCCCACCCTACGGTGTTAATTTGTAGAATATTATAATCGTTTTCAGCAATGAAAAAAAAATCAATGGCGCTTTCATCGGCAACATCAATAACTTTAATGTCGCTTGAACTAAACGTACCGTTGGTAAACACATTCTCTCCAGAGGTTATATCTACCAATTCAAACTCAAAAGGCGTTGGAGGCGTAAAGCAGGCTATAGTTTCGCAATCATCGTTTTTGCAGGATTGGGTGAATAATAAAAATAGCAAAGCAAGTACTTTGGGGCCTTGTTTCATATTTAATCATTTATTCATAGATGATAATCATTCTATTTGGTTGCTTTTAAAATAGGGTTTCATATTTCCATACGATTAGACTGAAAAGGGCTATTCCGAAAATTTGGTGATATCATATAATTATAAAGCAAGTTTTCATGCTAAGGGACTCGTATTATCCAAAAAAAACAGCACATCATAAATCCTCACTTATAAGCTGTAAACAGTACAACTAAATTATCTGACGAATTCGTTACATTAACAACAAAACCATCGCTTGTAAATGACGATAAACTAGCTGTAGTGAGCCCTATGTTATCTCCATTTTGATTAGAATATCTAATACCCACACATTCGTTAGGATTGGCATATCTAGAAATATCGTTAATGGAAGTTCCATTACCACCAACGTAAATTACCTGTTGATTTATAGTGCCACTATCATTTCGGGCGTAACCATTCATAGAACCAAAGGCATTTGCAATAGTATTGGTATTGTCCGCAATCCCATTATCATCATTTATGGTTGTGGTTTCTATATTGGCATGTGCTACAAATGAAATAGAACTTGGTTCAAAAGGTAGCCCAGTAATGGTTTGGCTACCGGTTCCCGTAATTATAAAATGACCTGTATAGGCCGTAGACGGATTATCATTAATTTCTATCCAGCCGTTGCCATTGTAAAAGAGCATTTTATTTAAAGTGGTATCATATACAAAAGAACCTTTTTCAGGAGCTGTTATGCTATTGATTTCTATACTGGTAGCTTCGTGGATTTTAACTAAGGATTTGGCGTCGGGAACCTGAGAATATAAGATTGTAGTTCCCATAAAGAGGATAAAAAATAGGTACTTCATTTAAAATATATGATAATTAATAATTCACTTGTTAAACTTAAATAATATGGTAGAATAAAGCAACACAATGAAGTAATATCACTCTTTGGGCAAACCATAGGTGTCCACAACAAAATCAATGTCTTTATCACCTCGGCCATTTAAATTATTGCAATAAAGACAACTTCTTTCCCGTTTGTAAGTTCTAATCTTTAAAATTTCAAGATGAAAAAAATCTTAGTATTGCCATTACTCGTATTATTCGTTGGATTTACTTCATGTTCGGATGATGATAGTGAAGATGAAGTTGTAGTAGAAGAAACAGGTGCTATTTTATCCTATGAAGATGTTGAGCTAAAACTAATAGATTCAGATTCTGACGAGTATGGTGTCGCTTTTTCTGTTACTACAGGGGAGACTTACAAACAATCTGAAATTGCCGAAGAAAATATTGCTGAAATTGATTTGATATCTTTTGCTAACCAGGTTTTTATTGCTTTTAATAGCCCTGATAATGACCGGGATTTTGAAGAGCTAGAGGGAGCAAAGACCACACTAATACAAATGGCCAATGTAGAAATGACTGCTGAGGAATTTGATATGATCGAAGACGATACTTTACTTAAGGACCTTACCGTTGTTAACGATGATGAATCTCAACCGATTACCTATAGAGATGTAGTTCTTTTTGAAACTGCCGAAGGAAAAATAGGAGCGATTAAGATTAATCTTTTAAATGCAGAAAGAATCTCTATTGATGTAAAAGTCATAAAATAGTTCTAGAGTAATCTTAGTACAAAAAAGGCTATCTAAATTAGATGGCCTTTTTTTGTTCAAGATTGGCCCTTTTCTAATAAAAGCATCGTATTGGACAGCTTAATAGAAAATTGTTCTAATATCTCCTTTTGACTTTTCTTGACATTTCAGCAATGCAATGGCTACAAAGTTTCCTTATGGTTTATAACGGTAATGACCAATAATGGTATAGACAAAAAAGCAATCTGCTAAAACTTGACCTCCACCAATATTGTGCACAATTAAGTTTCGGTTTCCGTCTTCTGATTTCTTGCCCACTACAATGCCAATATGGGTTGTGCCGCCTCCCAGATTCCAACAAACTACATCTCCGGATGCGTAATCCTCTGGGTTGTCAGAAATTGGTTTTTCCGCACCTTGCCGTTTAAAATAGGTCATAAGATTAGGAACCCTTCTATGGTCAATATTTTTATCCGTAAAGGTAAGGCCCCAATTTTTAGGATAGACACTGAAATTGGCCTTCATATCTTCATGAACTTCTTTCTGAAGGTCAATTCCAATTTTTCGATAGGCACGTATAACAACATCTGTACAAACTCCTTTGTCACTAGGCACATCTCCATTGGGGTAATCAATAGAAAAGTAACTGGGGTCATAGATAACGTTTTGCTCCGTCAACTCTAGCGCACCATCGGATAGGTCTATTTGTGCCACCTCTGTTTGCGAAAAACCGAATGCAAAACCCAATAAGAGGACTATTAAAAGTGCTTTTTTCATTTAAATGATGCTTTTGATAAGATAGGTGATTAACAAGCCCAAAGTAAAGGTAGTAAGAAGCGTACAAAAGAGTAGCGCCAATACAGCAGGAATCATCATAGAGTAGCTGTCTTCTAAGGTAAATAACAGGACGAAACAAAAGGTGGCCCATATGATACCGTTTACTACCGCAGAATATATGAACGAGCTGAAAAGTAAAGATTTACCATTAAAATTATTGAAAATGACCCTTCATCAGTAATTAAAATAGGTAATCAGAGTGTTAGCACCTATTTCAATGATTGGCCAAGTACCAAAAAATCAAATACTCTTTCTGCATCTACCAATAATCAATTCCCACTTTTTTTTATTTCTAATGTTAACCCTTTACCTCTGATACCATTAATAAGTGTAAAACCGAAATTCGTAAATATTATGAAAACTACACTGAAAATTTTATTGAGCGGCTTAATGGTAATGGCTCTAGCAATGACATCTTGTAGCAAAGATTCAGCAGATGGAGATATAGGTCCAATGGGCCCAGCAGGAGAACAAGGTGAACAAGGAATTCAAGGTGAGCCAGGTGTAGCAGGAGCAACGGGGGCAACGGGAGCCCAAGGCGAGCAAGGTCCAAAAGGAGATACAGGCGAAACAGGGGCTGCAAACGTGATGTACAGCGATTGGTTAGATCAAGATTTTAGCTATTATGATGGACCAGATTCCAAAAGCATGAAAGTTGACGAAATTAGACTTACCCAAGAATTTTTAAATAATGGCGGTTTTGTATTAGGCTATTATAGAAGCAGCTCAAATACTGTTTATCAATTACCCTTGGTATTTGATCACTCTTCTTTTGCTATACGGAGAGATTTTGTTGCCATCCATTTTTCGGATAGGGGCGAAATACGTTTTGGAGCACACTCCACGGATGATACAGAACTTAGCGAGCATGAATTAACGGGCTCATCTATTGCTAGGCCGCAATACAAGTATGTAATGGTTCCTGGCGGGGTTTCACTTTCTGGGCGTTCTGAACAACCCAACTTTAAAAAAATGAGCTACGAAGAGGTTATGGATTATTTTGGACTGGCGTATTAAGTTATGGCTTTAAGTGTACCTCTAGTTTATAAGAGTTTATAAAGTATAAAAAAACCTACCATTCTTAAAGAATGGTAGGTTCTCTAAAAATAGAGTTCTTTATACTAGTTACCCTTGTTTCAATTCCAGTAACACCTCTTTTGCATGTTCGTTTTCAGGGTTTAATTCAATAGATTTTTTGTACATTTCAATGGCTTCTGCTTTTTTATCTGCTGCCAATAAAGCTTCGCCATAACTATCATATGCATTAGCACTTTCTGGAAACAAAATAGTAGCAACTTTAAAAACTTCTAAAGCCTTATCAAGTTCTTCGGTTTGCATATATGAATAGCCTAAGGTATTCAAATCGTGTTCTGAACGGTTGTTTACCCTATCCTCAATAGCTAATGTTATAGCATTGTCTAGCGCCTTTTTTAATATTGTATTTTGTTGGTCATTATCTAGTGTTTCTGAATAGGCTTTTACAATGATATTGATGATCAACGCAGGATTATCTTCAAAAATGGCATGACCACTGCCCTTGGCTATAATAGAAGTTACATTCTTATTTTTTTCGCCTAGCTCGTCCTGTAGTTTTTTCCATCTAGTTGAAAGCACCTCAGGAAAATATGGAAATGAATTTTCTGGAAAAACGCTTGTAATAGGCGTACTTTCTGGGAACTGCATTCCTCTTATAGAACGCATCGTTTCATTATAATTAGCATTCGCATAATAATCACCGGTACCTTTTGGAATAGTACTGAGATCCACATTCATATCTCTCATGGTCAGTAATTCGTCATTCCAGAAATCAATGGGCGTGGCATCTATTAAAACAATGGACTTCACCTTTTCAGGATGTTTACGGGTGTACAGTAGATTGTAGAGTCCGCCGTAGGAGTGGGAAACTAAGATAATATCCTTGTCGTACCCTAATTTAAAAAGACCTATTTCTAATTCTTTAATTCCGTTTTCTATTCCAAAATCAGCATCGTTTTTAAGCTTCGGATTTAATTCGCTTGTTCCAATTCCTGACCGGTCATAAGTAATTAGTGTTGTTCCCGTAACGGTATGAATTTTTTCTAGGATGCCATTCCAAACAGAAGCATCATTACCTCCGCCAGCTTCAAAAAGAATGGGAGTGCCTTCTCCTTTTATAATATTGAAATGCATTTTGTAACCTCCTACATCTACTAAGGTGTCTTGGCCTTGAGCAGAGAAGGAAAGCGGTAAAAGGAAAATCATTAAGAATTTAAAATAGAAATTTTTCATTAGGTCGTTATTTATAGTTTAAAAAATGTTCATTACTATTAAGTATTACTGACGACTAAAATATAAAGCGCTTGATTTTTGAAAAAGAAAGTAAGTCCTTTTGTGGCGAAATGACTAGATTTTGGTACTAGTAGATAAATAGTTTTTGACAGAAGAGTAGTAGGATTTAGAAACCGGCACCGAAACCGCAACGCCCTTAAAAGAAATAGTGGCCTTATTAGAGTTTCCTACTAAACATTCTACCTTATCTGGGTTTACAACAAACGATCTATGTACTTTAAGAAGAAAGGCAAAGTCATTTAGAATACTCTTTAATGTACCCCGCATTAGATGTTTGGTGTAATCTCCATCCTTTAAATAATGTATCTCTATATAATTATCTTGAGATTGTATAAATAAAAGCTGTTCCAAATTTGTGCTAAACCCAGCTGCACCATTATCTTCTTTTATGCTTAAAATATTTTCCGCATCTGCTAAATATTCTTTGGAGATGGGTGCATATACTTGAATGGGAAAAACTACTGTTTTCAAAAAGTGGAAAATAGAAAGAATAACAGGGTAAAAAGGTAAACCCAATACAAGAATATATTCCAATAGAAAACCAAAAGTAACATGCCCATCTTTTACAATAATATAACGGTCATAAAGAAAAATAAGAGTCACACTTACTAACGCAAGAAAAACATCAAAAAGAATAAGTTTTAAATAATTGAATTTTATGGTTTTAAACCACCTTAATAAAATTTCATACCCCAGAACATAGACTGCCGTACAAATTAACCCAACACCAATATGAACAAGCGTTATATACGGGTGGTCTATTATACTTTTTTCAAACGGCTTAAGGCCTATGAGAATTAAAGAGACAAAGAAGCCTAGAAAGAATGCGGAATACCAATATTTCTTGCGGTCGCCACTTAAATAAAAGCTTCGTTTATAGTTTTGTTTAAAATTATCCATTCAACATATTAAAATAAAAACCGCTTACAAATATCATATTTTGCTTTTTAACCATCAATTGAAATAAACTCCAAATCTGCACTGGCTAATTGTTCTTTTAAGCATTTTCTAATTTCGGATTTAATTCAATTGTTCCAAAACCAGACCGGTCATATGTAATTAGTGATGTTTCGGTAACGTCATGATTTTTTTCATTAGTGTTCTGATTTAAAGTTTAATTGATCTACGAGATTTAACGTATTGATTTTTACTCGATAATCGAGTTTAAATAATCCGAGGCCTGCCTCGAAACCAATGTATACTTTTTAGTGCCTCGTGGGCTTGCCTAGAGATAGTTTACTGCCCCACATGAATTAAGCCAAAGTATAACGTACTTCAATTAAAAACAGTAATTAGACCTATTTGTGGTGAAATGTTTCCTCTTTAAGAACAACAATCAGCCTAAAAAATAGTTATCCAAAGGGAGTAGGTTTTTCAAATGTAATGCGAACCTATTGAGTTATGTATTAATGAATTAAAAACCCATTATGGCTAGAACTATGCGTAAATCTTCATACTTCAATACTACAGTATTACTGGTATTAGCAGTTCTAGCATTGCAACTAGGCTCTTGTTCATCGGATACTGATGCATTTAGTGATCCTAACACTGCAAATACACCTCCTGATGTAACACCAGAGGCTAGTCCGGAAGATTCCCCGGAAGATACGCCAGAAGATACGCCAGAAGAAACACCAGAAGAAACACCAGAAACACCGGTGGTAAGTATCGACCCCGAAATAACGGAGTTTAGATTTAGTACTGCAGATAATGAAGGTCTTGTTACGGATATCATGGGCACATTGGATAAGGATAACAAAACCATTCATGTAGAACTGAATCCCTATAGCGTTGCCATCCAGGAATTAACGCCTACTATTACCTTATCCTCGGAAGCAACCGTGAGTCCGGAATCCAAAACTGTTCAAGATTTTAGTAGTGAAATTACCTATACGGTAACTTCAGAAAACGGCACCATAGTAACGTATACCATAGTACCGTCTCTAAGCGGAAACATTTGCAAATCTAACCTTCAAGAATCAGGTCCTATTCTAGTTAGCGCTAACAACCAACGCATAGAAAATCTATATATTAAAACTTCCAACCAGCATGGTATAGAAATAAATAACTTTTCTGGTGTAGTCATAACCAACTGTATTATTGAGTATACGGGTGCCTATACCGGCATTAAATTCGCAAATGCCGATAATTTAACTATAGACAATTGTTCCATTACCTATACCAATGCGCCGTCTAGCGGTCCTTTACCGGATTCCACAAGAAATTGTATTGAAGGTATTGAATCTCAAAATTTAGTGATTACCAATGTAAAAGTTACAGATGGTTCTACGGGTATTAGCTTAAACCAGTGCGATGATTCTATATTGACCTACATTGAAGGGCATAATATGAGAGGTCCGTACCCTAGAGGGCAATTTGTACAGTATGATAAATGTATAGGCGGATTACTAGAGAATTTTTCGGTGATAAATGACCGGAATATCGCTTGGACGGAAGATAATATTAGTATTTACAAAAGTGCCGGACAACAAATTAAAAAAGGCCTGATTGTAGGTAACAATAGCCCTACGGGTGTAGGCGTATTATTTGAAGACCAGAATACGGAAGGTGCCCGTGGTGGCTTTGGCGGATTGGTTGAAGATGTAGATTTTCTAGAAATGGGTAATGGTGTGGTTTCTTCTGTGGAAGGTTCTAAAAACGTGACTTTTACCAGAATACGTGCCAAGCAGATTATATGTGGTGATTTGGGACAGAATAGGGGCGTACCAACTTCTAATTCCTTAATATTTGCGGCATTTGGTACTGCTGAAGGTACGGGTGCCAATAAAATAGTAGACTGTATTGTTTACAACTCCTGTAACCCCACCAACATTGTTTGGCCAGAGCATAATTTTGAGTTGATTGATTATAGAGACGATATAGATTTTGAACCCAGAGAACCAATTGCGCTTCAGTTTACCTGTTCATCGGATGACTAAGATTTTGCTGTTACAGGTAACCCTGCTCATTTAAAAACTATAGGCTCGGTTAACTCAAAAAGACCTCACCGTTTTTAAGCGATGAGGTCTTTTTTTATATAGATTATAGATTCGTGTGATGGCTATCGGTATCTAAAGAAGGGCATTTGATGTGTTTAAAAGTTTTCTTCTATTAACGACCTATTTGTCATTGCACCGGCAATTGTACCGGTTGCAATGGCGTAAGAAACGGCGCGGAACATAGCTGCATTGTCACCACAGGCATGAACGCCATCAACGGTTGTTTTTTGAAAACTATCTACGATGATATGATTTTGTTCGGAAAGTTCGCAACCCAGTTCTATTGGAATTTTACAATGCTGCTCAAATTCAGGTCGGGCGTACAAAGCTTTTATTGAAGCTTTCTCTCCATTAACAAAAGAGATACTTTCTAAAAGTCCATTTACGTGGTTAAAAGCATCTATTTTAGTTTCGTTAATGTTAATGTGGTATGTAGATAAGCTTTCCAATTGTGCATTGGTCAAGGTAGCGGGTCCGTTTGTAAAAATAGTCAAGTTGGTGGTCCAGTTGTTAATAAGCTTGGCAAATTCAAAAGCACTATCACCATTGGCGAGAATTCCTGTAGGGTCACCTTTGTATTCGTACCCATGGCAATAGGGGCAATGAAGTATAGAAATACCCCAACAATCAGAAAACCCTTTTATATTGGGCATCAAATCTTTCACACCCGTTGCTAGAATTAATTTAGTAGCGGTAAAGAGTGCTCCTTTTTCCGTTTCAAGTGTAAAACCTGTTTTTGTCTTCCTTCCTTTTACCGCAAGTCCGTTATGGAATTTTACGGTGTCGTATTGCTGCACCTGTTCTTTAGCAAGGGACGAAATCTCTTTGGGTGTCTTTCCGTCTTGGGTTATTAGATTATGGGAAAACGGTGTTTGAATGTTACAGGGCTTTCCGCTATCTATTACCAAAACGTTGCGTAGCGCCCTTCCTAAGGTCATGGCTGCCGAAAGGCCGGCATAACTACCACCAATGATAATTACGTCAAATTCATTTTTATCTTCCATTGTGCTCTAGTTACTTTTTGGATAAAAGTAAGATATTTTTCTTTATTGCAACTTGGTTGCGATAAGAGAAATAGAAATGGGTAATGGAAAACAACACTTAATTGGTATGTTGAAAAAGCACGGAGAATATAATCTAATAGAAATGGATTGAGGTTTTAAAAGGGTTCAATGTCCATCAGTATTTCTTTAATACGCGAGGGTATACAAAGATTATCCATTGTTTTGGATAGGATTATTAGGTTGTAGTGGTTTGGGTGTGGTCTAGTATTAATGCGTATTTGTTTCTACTTCAACGCCATTTTCTAAAGAGTATGTAAATTCATGTACAAAGTCACCTGTAACATTATCAGAAATATAGTTGTTATAATACGTGGGTTCTTCCTCGTTATTATAAAAAACTAAAAAGGCAAATTCAAGTGGAGTTGGCTCACCGGCATTTTTAGGTACTAGTTTAAAACTAACGGATAATTTTTCTACACTATCAAAAGCTAAAACATTGTTTCCTATAACAGATGTAATAGGTTTTTCAAATTCATTTGAATGTTCTGTAATGGAAGTTCCTGAATGATAAAGAATAGTATTTTCTTGAGGAAAAGCTGTTCCTGACATGGTGCATAAACCAGATTCAAAATCGAAACCATCAGCTTCGTTAAAGGATAAGAGATAAGAAATTTGCCCAGGAGCTTTCCCATTCTCATTTTTTGTTTCGTCTTTATTACAAGCAGAAAGTGAAAATAAAAGAAAGGCTAAAACGGTAAAAATTCGATGCTTTTTCATGGTTAGGATGGTTCTATGCTAGTTTAAAATGTGTTCATTATTTACTCGTGTGGGCGCTAGCTTGTCTTTTTTACTAGTAGATTTAGATTTTTGCAAGTTATTTTATTTATTAAAAATGCTTCGTAATTATTCCTCATATATAAAGATCTGTTCTAAGGAGTAATCTTCTCCAACCCTTTTTAAATTTGTTGGATAATTTAAATCGTTATAAGAATATGTGATGGTGAATACTCTAGAATTAAACCCATCGTTGAATTTTGTGAAACTTTCCATGCGAACAACGTTATTTTCGCTATCTGTACCAAAAAAACCTAATTCCATAAATGAGACTACACTTAAAACATTATTTATATTTCTATATGGATTAATTTTATTATCATATTCATAAGTAGCATATTGCCTTAATTCTCCATCGGCATTGAATTCATCGGTCCTAATTGTATTTCTAAAATCCTTGTCATACGTATATTTATTGGTTACAACTAATCTGAAACTAGAAGTATCAGTATTAAACTGATACCACTTGTACATAACTACTTTTCCATTTTGAATAAAGAACTCCTCTTTTCTTAAGGGCGAGATAAGTGTTATTTTGTCTTCATCATACGTAACGGAGAATTCGCCAATTTGTACTATCTGATTTCCTGAGTAGGTAATATCTATAGATATACTTGGGTCATCGTTTGTTTTTGTACTCCAATTTGTTAACCGATTATTTAAATCATAAGACAAATCATCATTATATATTATTACCTCTTTATATAATTCCCAATCCAATATAGATTCTACTCTTTTTAAAATTAAGTTTTCAACGTCCTCTTGCAAATCTTTGTTTTGTATATCATCATCACCAGATTGTTCACAAGCTATTAATGTCAAAGAAAGTAGTAAAATATGGTAAAACTTTTTCATACTAATTTTTTTTAATAAATGGTAAAGGGGTTGGTTATGAGCTTTAGCATCTAAAAAGACACTAGCTTATTCTTTAGTTTTTTCTCTCATCTTCAGTTAAAAGCCAAAGATTGATGGACTTCATAAATATACACAGACCATTTAAAACCTGCGTTACTTGCCTTTTCTGATTACAGATGTACTTTTACTCCTTAACTATTTTTTTCCATTTGTCCGTCTCCGCAAAGTCTTTTACAATCCTATTCCGTTCTTTTAATAAGTCCGTCATATATTTAAGTAGGAATAACTTGTCTGCTAGCTTGCCTAAGAAACCAAGTGGAGATTCATAATCAAAATAATCGGTCATTAAAGTTACTCCCTTAGATTCTGTAAAATGATGCTCATGTCTAAAACGTTTAAAAGCGCCCTTAACCATTTCATCTACAAACAGATTAGGACTTTCAAATTCCGTGATTTTTGAAGTGAGTAGTTGATACACACCAAAGTGCTTTGCACGCCATGTAACCGATTCATCTAAGCCAATTAATCCGCTAGTTTTTCCAGCAACGGCAGTTTCGTTTGTATGTTCGGTTGAAATTTTGTGTAAATCAATACTCCTAGAGAGATTGAACACAATTTTTTTGGATGCTTTAATTTTTGTTGTTAAAGTGATTTTTGGCATGAGTTTAATAAGGGTTGCTAGGTGCTTTAATCGTTACGTTTATTTCTGAACAGAGGTCAAATTGATATTTTCCGTTCATAAATTCTATAATACAGTTTTTGTCATTTACAAACGTTTTGTTGCTCACCAAATTTTCTGTTTGTGACTTCCAAATAACGGCTAGGCGTTTGTTTAAAAGCCCGCCCAATGCTCTTTGCTCTAATTTGTATTTAGCTTCTTCTGCTGGGCCAGCCCAGCACTCAGAATAGCCGTATGAGATTTTATAGTCGTCAATATCCCAAATGGTCAAAACCTTTTCTTCACATTTAAAAAAGGAGAAAAAAAGAAGAAAAAAACCAATACATCCTGTCACGGCAGAGAGACCCAGTAGTATTGAGATTTTTTGCCATTTCTTTTTTGGGAGAGTTGCGAGTATCAAAATAAAAACTAAGGCCATAAGCCCGTAAAACCGGGGTACAGAATCCTGATTAGTAAGATTCCAATCTGACATATAAACCCCGAGCGCAACTAAAATTACGATGAGAAAAATGGTTAGAAAAATTGATTTTAAATACTTCATAACAGTCTTTTCTATGAGAAATAACACCGTAAATAAGCGGTTACTTTTCGGATAATACAGAAGCCAGTTTTTTAAATTTTGTCTTTATTTTAAAAGACTAGCTGAAATATTTACCCATTTAGTATTCTTTGTCAATTGAAGTTCGCAGTGCCCTTCTTCTTCATCAATCTCAACAGATGTAATCAAGTCCTTTTTCAATTGAAATTTGGTTCGCAATCTAAGTTATCATTATAAGGTTAAATGTATAGGTAAAAAGCTTTACCTGCACTGGTCATTAACCTATTCTTATCCATTAAAAGGCCTTATTGATACTTGCAAAAACGGTGTAGAGCACTCGTTACAAACGAGCGTTAGCGGGGGTTGTGTAACGTTTTTTATTTTCCATTTAAGTGTCTATTTCGGTAGATTTTTAGCAGATATTCTAATCTTAAAGAATTTATGTCCAGATTATTAATAAATATTTCCTTTTCAATGTGATTTATTTTAAAAGTCAAATACTCTTTAGATATAACTGATGCAACATAATTTGGTTTTACAATTATTTTATCGTCCTCAATTGAGTTCCAGCTTAATGTTTTTCCGTCGCAAAGGGAAATCCCTTTAGAGGATAAGGTCATTTGTATTAAGTTGTTTTGGATTATACTGAAAACCTTGAAGATGTCTTTCATATTATACGTTACTAAACAGACCAGTAAAAACCCAAATATTTTCAAGTCCAAAAATATTAGAATAATGGCAATAGAAATCCAGAAAAGAAAAAGTACTATTTGCCAATAATAATAACTTTTAGATAACCGAACTATCGTTTGGGATGGTGCTTTTTTATTTTCTTCAAATAACTCTGCAAGCATTAGTATTGAGTGAGTTAATTTTTTTGTAAATGTTACACAACGTGTTTGTATATGGTTTGTTGCGTGGTTAAGCACGTAGTTTAGCAAATAAAAACGGAATAGAAAATCTACGAGGATTTTGGTAAGTAGGCTGAAACTAGTTATAAATTATATACGCTGTACCCAACGTAATTTATTTCAGTTTCTTTGTTTTGTCAATTGATTTTACTTGAGAATAACTGTTTTTTTCAGTCCACATAGAATTATTTCTCAAATCAATAGCACCAGATTTTTTAATTCTAGTATGAATTGAGGAATTTGAAAAAGGGTTCGAAAGTTGTCCTCTTGTCAAATTTTTATTGGGATTATATGTTGTTTTATTTACTTTCATTTAATAAAACTAATGTGCAAATTTACGTAATTAATATGACTTTAGTATTTTCTTTAGTTCTGTTGTTGCTTTCTGAATAGTTAAATTAGCTCTAAAATCTCCATTTACTCTTGTTCTATTTCCAGAGCTTTTCATAGTCTTGTATGTCTCGATACTAAAAGAACCATTGTTATTTATCAACGAAATATCATATATTTTATTGTCCTCGTCTAACACCCATTTACTGCCATTAGGGATTCCACTTATTTGCCAATCCAAGTTTTCTTGAATCTTAGATAGTTCGTTTAAAAGCTCTATTAAATTATTATGTCTATCAGATGGATTAACAGAAAGTGCTTTTCTTATAACATTTCTTAATTTTTGAGGAATATGTGGTAAGAAAAGATTTCTATCAGGAAATTTTCCTGATGTGATTAAACTGTTCAATTCTGCTTTATCTTTTATACCAGCGAGTTGGTTTTTAAATATATCAGAACCGTTACAAATTCGATACAAAGTTAAACCAACGTGATAAATATCAACTTGAATAGTAAATTGATTTGTTACAAGACATTCAGGTGCTGTATGTAAGCTATAAAATCTATCTTGTTCTGCAACTCTGTGAGCATTCGTAAATTTAGCCAAACCAAAATCTGTAACCAAAGCTTCATTAGAATCAGATATAAGAATGTTAGTTGGCTTTATGTCAAAATGTATTAATCCTTTTGTGTGAATATGATTTAGACCAGATAAAAAATCTATAGAATATTTTAGAATTTCTCTAACTGTTAAAAATCTTGTTTTTGTCAATGATTCTAAAGAGCCTTTTCCATAATGTGGCATTGCAATGTATATATTGTCATCATCCTCACAAGAATAATTTACTGTAACAATATTTTGATGTTTTGAAGCATATAAACATTTAGCTTCTTTATAATAATCGTTAGGTGAATTAAAATCTGATTTAGGAATTCTCTTTATTACAATATCTGCATCAAACTGTTTATCGTGTGCTATAAAAACATCAGAGTTTTTCCCTTCTGCACCGATATTATTTTTTAATTCAAAATTTAGAGTAGCTTCTCTTAGACCTATATTCATTTTATAAATTTAATGCAGCAAGTGCTGATAATACTGATTCTCTTTCTGTTTCGCTATTTTCTTGAAGAAATTCTAACTCCTCTGGAATACTTTCTCCTTTTATAATTTTCTTTAAATCTCCGTTATTAGAAAGTCCCAAGAGTTTTGAGATTTTAGAAATATTACCTCCAAAATACTTTTGAACAGAACAACTAGAAAATAATTCTTGGACTATAGCTTCTATAGAGATTCTTTCAATACTAAGCCTTTGAGCATTTCCTTCTGTAACTTTGATACCCGCTTTTGTAACGTTATATTGGTTAATTATATCAATAATAGTTTTCCTAATAAAGTTAAGCCTGTCAGGTATTTCTAATGATAGAGGTAAAATCAATTTATCGATAACAATAACATTATTTCCCTCGTCATTTTGTTCAACTACTGCGAAATATATCTCTTTTGGTGTTGCTCTAATTCCTATTGATTTCATTTTTTAAGTTTGATTGGTCTTATGTTGCATAACAATTGTATAAAGCAACTAGTTGCTTTATATCTCTAATCTCTAGGTAAAAACACCCTGGTTGCTTTATCCACAAACAAGCTTCTCCTATAGATTCACTCCTTAAATATCACATTATAAATCATAACACGATTACAGATAAGCGTAAGCTTTGGTATAAGATGTACACTATTCGTCAAAACGTAGGAATTTATCGACGTAGAACATCAGTAAAGTATCTTTTTAAATGAGGACTGGTTTTTGTTACCCCTGTTTATTAACAGCGCTACCATCGTTTTTAAAATAAATAGCTAATCAAAATATTAAAACGCTATAAAATCACTAAATCAAAAGTTTTTGTAGGGGATATAGTGTTGCTGCGCAGTAAGGAAATAGGAGAGTAGTGTGTTGGTCTGTGTGTTTAGTACGAGAAATGTAGAGTAGGAGATAAGCACTTTGGTTTCGGCTTGGTGCTTCGCAAAACAGGTTGCTTTTAGTTGTTCAGGGGTGAACTCTACGTACTGGTATACTGGTCTTGGTTTTATTCAAATTAAACTTATGATTCGGTTTATTTCATCAAATACCAAGTCGACATCTTTTTTGGTCGTTCTCCAATTTACGAAAGAAGCTCTAATTCCTTTTTCGTTATTGTAGAAAGTTGGTGTCATAAATACTTTGCCCGTGGCATTTAACTGGGTTAAGAAAGTATCTATTTTATCTTGGTTCTGATTACTTTTTAGATTAAAAACAATATTGTTCAATCTAACGGGCACCAATAATTTAAAGTCCGCGGACTTCTCTATTTTACTCCCAAAATACATAGCCAAATCAATACTGTTTTCTACAATAGTTGCGTAGCCTTCTTTTCCGTATGCCCTTAGGGAAAACCAAGCGGGTAGTGCTTTAAGGCGTCGTGAGTTTTCCGGAAGAAAATTAAAATAATTGAAATTCTCTAAAGGGTCACCAAGATATGGTGCATTAGAGTTTTGAAAACTTTCCGTTTGCAATAATTTATGTTCTTCCTTTACCAGGAAAACAGCACTCTCATAGGGGACGTTTAGCCATTTATGACAGTCTAGGGTTATACTATCTGAATAGTCCCAATCTTTAAGAAAGTGTTTATAGGTATTGGAGCAAGCCGCAAAACCACCAAAGGCAGCATCGGTATGCCACCAAAAATTGTACTTTTCTTTTAGGCTTTTAATGGCAGTAAAATTATCAAAATCTACCGAATTTACGGTTCCTGCACTGGATATGAGGATAAATGGCTGTCCGTTTAATTTTTTGATTTGAGCTTCTAAATCATCTATTGCAATGGCCTCTCTATTTCCTTCAATGGTTTTTACTTTTATAATAGTATTGCTGCCAATACCTAAAAGCGCAAGCGATTTTATAGCGGAAGAATGAGGCGAGGCCGTTAGGATATTTATTTTTTCTGTAATGCCTTCTTTTGCAAAATCTTTGCCATAGGTTTTACCGATCCATTGTCTAGCCACTGCTAAACAGGTAAAATTGGACATTGTAGCTCCGGTAACAAAGCCACCTACAAAAGATTCCGGCAACTCAAAAAGGTCTAAAATAAGTTTAATAGTCTCTAGCTCAATATTCGCGGAGATATCTCCTTGTCCGTTTATAGCTTGCGGATTTTGGTCATAGATGGTTGCTAACCAATCTCCCATAATAGAAGCAGGCGTAGAACCACCAATTACATAACCCCAAAATCTAGGTCCACCGGATGACACTAGGATAGGTTCAAACCTCTCGTTAAATAATTGCAGCGTTTCACGAGCACCAATACCTTTGGTATTTAGGGCTAGTACATCAGGTATATTTTCATTTGAAGACGTACTCCTGTCGTCTATGGTATGTAGATAATCTACTCCTTGTTTTTTTACTTTTTCAAGAAGCGAGTCTAGTTCTAATAAGTCGGTTTGTAATAGCTTGTTCATTTTTTTACTTTGTTGGGAGCAGGTGGGAAAAGGGTTTAGTTGTAGCCAGTTTTTTAGAAATAGTTAAACGACCTGTGTTATCAATAAATGACGGTACGTTCTTATGATAGATTTTTTAAGGCTTCAATAATTTCATCGGGCTCTGAACGAGTTCTGTAGTCAACGTTAATATAGCGCCAAGTAACTAGTCCGTCTTTATTTAATACAAAGGTGGCTGGGATTGGCAATACATTGCCGTTGCCATTATTAATTTTCTCTAAATCAAGTTTACGGTCTACGCGCATGTGTTCTGCTAAAAATTCTGGCACTTGCCAGGCAACACCATATTGCAAAGCAACTTTTGCGTCTTGATCAGACAATACGGTAAAGTCCATATTACTAATTTCATCTTCTGTTAATGACCCATCTGGGACTTGCGGGCTAATGGCAACCAATGTAGCTCCCAATGCATGAATTTCATCTAATCTAGCTTGTAAAGCCCTAAGTTGTAGGTTACAGTAAGGGCACCAATTACCTCTGTAAAAAGTTATAACAACAGGACCCTTCTCTAATAAAATATCTAATGCTATTAATTTACCTTCTGGGTTAGGTAGTTTAAAATTAGGCGCTTTCTGTGCAATTTTTATGGCATCTTCCCCTTGTTGAAATTCTTTTGCTTGTTTAATTATAGCATCTACACCATTCATAAACTCAGGATTAGCCTGTCTTCCTGATTCAATTTTAGCGTCAGTTAGTTCTTTTAATTTTTTCATTTAATTACGTTAGATATATTTCTATTCCTAGTTTAGGATTGTTTTTTATACTCGGACAAATTGCGATGGTTAATTATAAGCTATCAATTTATTGATGATGACGAGTTGTGTAACGGTTACTTTTGTTAGCTTTAGTTTTGCTTGTCTAAAACCTGAAAACTCTTCATAAGTGAGTTAAGATTCAAATTGCATTCTTTAAGATATTCACTGTGTGTGATTATATCTCCTTTTTTTATTGGTATTTTTTTTTCAAAATTAGATTCGAAATGATAAGTTTTACTGTAATCGTAATGTCTTAAATACAAAGCCCTTAAAATTTTCATATTTTTAAGTTGTATTTCTTTGTATTGGTTGTTAATATATACTTCTATTTTAGGATTTTCAGTGTTATTAAAAATACTTTTAGAAATTCTGATGACTCCTTTTTCGACATCAGGTTCATATGTTTTTTTATTAAATTTGAAAAGACCGTCAATAGGAATTGTGTTTTCTTTGTAAAATCTAACTATTAGTGTATCATTTTTTGAGTTTGGTAAATCATAAACAGTGACATGTTCTACAAGATTTGTCTTTTTAAATCTATCAGAATCACCAAATTTTAAATCCAAAGTATTGTCAGATAATTTATATTCTCCTATTCCAAACCAGTTTTCGAGTTTGTTATTAATTACATAGTGTTCAAAAGTATTTGTTTTAGTAAATAATAGATATTGGTCTTGAATTGCCTTAGAATTCGGATTAGTATAAACCAGTGTATCTTGACAATACATATTAGAACACCAAATCAAAATTACGATTAGAATGTTTCTCGTCATATTTTTTTAATTAAAGCTAGCAATTGTATAAAGCAACCAGTTGCTTTATATCGCTAATCTAGCGGTAAAGATTCAGTTATAAATATCGCAATACAAATTAGATTACGATTATAGAAAGCCCATTAGTTTTAGTTTAAGAAATATGCTATTCCTTAAAATGTGGGAATATGCAGACTTAAATATTAGAAGCACTCCCGCTTAAATGAAGTCAGGTTTTTGTTAACCCTATTAATAAACAGGGCTAAGACTATTCTAAACGAAAATTGCCGATCAGGAGTAACAGGTCCAGTTAATCGGCAATTAAACTATCAGGTTAAGTTTATTGTAAGATATATTTGCAATTAATTGTACCTGATGTAGGTAAATGTATGTTACTTTTTTAATCGCTCATTAAGAGCGGGGTTACAGAGCTTTTTATTGAAACAGTAGTGCTGTGGTACCTTTTGTGAGACTTGTATTTATTAACGTCCCAAAACCAAATTCATCATTTGCACAGGCGGCTAAGATTTTCATTGGCGTTCTTTCATTGCCTGTATAAGCAAAAATGGCATCTTCTTTCTTAGAGATTCTCATAGAACCGTAAACACTCCCAATGGAAACAGAAGGGGTTGAGTTTAAGTTTGTGAATTTAATTTCAGAGTTAGCGTTTATGGTGTCATTTCCTGTTTCCCATAAAATATCACTTTCATCAAAGCCAAAATGATTTCCATTCCATTCAGAATCCGTAAAACGAATCTTGGTTCTTGGGGGTAATTTTACAGCGGTTGTAATTGAAAAACCGTCACTAGTTGTAGATTTCATGGATGTAAAAGAAATATCCCCAACTTTTAGGGAGTGCGCATTGCTTTTCATTTCTATTACCACGAGACTTAATACTAATACGGCTAAAACGGATACTATTTTAAGTTCTTTCACTTCAATTACATATTTGAAGTAAAGCTACCTTGTATGTGTTTTTATGAAGTTATTGAATACTTATTAAAATGTTAAGTTAAACCGGACCGTGTTTCCTTAAAGTTATTGCACCGTAAGCGTATAAGTGAAGGTTACGTTGGTCTGTATGGTCTTACCCTCGGCATCTGCAATAGAAAATGAGTTGGTAAACATAAAAGCGGAGTCGTCTTCTGCAAAGGTTAGCGCAATAGAACTCAGGTTACAATCCGTTACCAAACGGAGGGTATCATCGCTAAGTTGCCACGTACCGCCCAATGTGACTTGGTTAGTACAGTCCGCTGTATTTTGTGCTTGTCGGTATACATAGGTACGGTTGGTGCCAAAAGAGTAGGAAGCATCTTTCTGGCAATCTTCATACTGCGCAAAAAGGTCTGTGGAAGGGTTGGCCGTTTCATCATCGGTTAGGTCTATCTCGGTATCGGCCGTCATGGCGGTCAGGACCCAGTCTCCGGGTAATTTTTCTTCGGCGGAAGCCAAAACACCAGAGAAATCTTCGGTACAGTCAATAGTATCATCCGTAGAATCACAGGATAAAAATAATACGCTAGTAAGTGCCGTAGTAAGTAAAAGAATACATTTTGTTCTCATTATACGATATAGATTATAGGTTCAGTCTAATAGATGCGCAGCTTGTAAAAAGGTTGCCCTATAGTTTTGTTAAAAGTGCAAAAAGGGTTTAAAAATAACCAGTGCGTATTGTAACTTAGGACGCTTCTCTTGGCATGACCTAATTTCTAAAGGATACCTGCAAGCATTGTTAAGTGAAAGTAAATAATTTCTAACTCATTATTGGTAAAAAGAGGAATACGTATGAAGAAAATGGTATGGATCAACCTATTGGCAATTCTAGTATTTGCGAACGTAGGGTTTGCACAAGAAGCAAAAACACTTACCCTGGCGGATATTTATAAAAATGACGCATTTGGTCAGAAAGGTTTTGGTCCCGTTAGGTGGATGAAAGATAACAAGGGCTATTCTACATTAGAGGAAAGTGCCGGTCTTGCCGGGAAAGATATTGTAAAATACGATGCCAAAACGGGGAAAAGGACTATTGTAGTTTCCGCTTCTGATTTAATACCTAAAGGAAGCGAAAAGCCCTTAGTGATCAAAGATTACAAATGGTCTAATGATAATACCAAACTTCTTGTTTTTACCAATACCAGAAAGGTATGGCGTTACCATACTAGAGGAAATTATTGGGTGCTGAATCTAGCTACAAAGAAACTAAGCCAGTTGGGTGAATCCTTGCCAGAGGCTACGCTAATGTTCGCTAAATTTTCGCCAGATGGGTCTAGAGTGGGTTATGTAAGTGAACTAAATATCTATGTAGAAGAGGTAAGCTCAAATAGCGTTACCCAGATTACCAAAGATGGTGGCGGTAATATCATAAACGGGACTTTTGATTGGGTTTATGAGGAAGAACTAAGCTGTAGGGATGGTTTTAGATGGAGTCCTGATGGGGAGAATATTGCCTATTGGCAATCCAATACAGCGGGTGTAGGTACTTTTTATATGATCAATAATGTAGATTCTATTTATTCCAAGCCTATTCCTATGCCGTACCCAAAAGTGGGTACACAACTGTCTGCCGTGAAGGTAGGCGTAGTGCCGGCAATAGGAGGGGAAACGAAATGGTTTGATATTCCTGGTGACCCACGGAATAATTATTTAGCACGAATGGATTTTATACCGAATTCCAACGAGTTAATGATCCAACAACTGAACCGTCCGCAAAACACGAATAAAGTATATGTAGCAGAAATTGAAACGCTAAAGTTTAAAAATATCCTAACAGAGAAAGACGAAGCTTTTTTAGATATGCATGATGATATCCGTTGGTTAGACAACGAGAAATATTTTACATGGTCTAGTGAGCGGGACGGTTGGTTGCATTTATACAAAGTATCGCGAGATGGGACGGATCTTCAACCCATAACCAAAGGCGATTTTGATGTGGTGAGTATAAACTGTATAGATCCAAAAGGAGGGTATGTGTACTATACGGCCTCACCGGATGACTATACACAACGTTATTTATATAGAAGCCGAATTGACGGAAAAGGAACCGCCCAGCGTGTTACGCCCACATCTTATTCTGGCCAGAACGCATACCAGATTTCTGAAAATGCGAAATGGGGAATTCAGGTTTTTCAAAATGCTACGACGCCTCCTGTGTATTCGCTCGTGAGTTTGCCTGCTCATAAACAAATACGGGTGCTTGAGGACAATAAAGATTTGAAACAGAAATTTGATGCGCTGCAACTTCAGCCTAAAGAATTCGTAAAAGTAGATATAGGAGATGCCGTTTTAGATGCGTTTATGATCAAACCTATTGGTTTTGACCCATCAAAAAAATACCCGTTACTTTTTTATGTGTACGGTGAGCCTGCGGGTTCTACGGTGCAGGATAATTGGGGCGGAGGTAGCCTTTGGGACCAGTATATGGCACAACAAGGGTATATTGTTATGAGTGTAGATAATAGGGGAACAAAGACGCCAAGGGGTAAGAAATGGCGTAATGCTATTTACGGACAAATAGGGATTCTGGCTTCTGAGGACCAGAACAAGGCGGCACATAAAATTATGGACACCTATGATTTTATAGATGCCTCTAGAGTTGGTATTTGGGGATGGAGTGGTGGAGGTCAGATGACCTTAAACTGTATGTTCCGTTATCCTGAAACTTACAAATCCGGATTGGCGGTTAGTTTTGTGTCCGATCAAAGATTATATGATGCCACGTACCAGGAACGCTATATGGGCCTGTTAACGGATAATGCTAAAGGATATCATGATGGTTCGCCCATAAATTTCGCCCAAAACCTAGAAGGTAATCTTATGGTTATTCACGGAACGGCAGATGACAATGTACATTACCAAAGCTTTGAAATGTTGATTAATAAACTAATCGAAAATAATAAGATTTTCGATATGATGTCTTACCCCATGAGGTCTCATAGAATTAATGAGCGTGAAAATACATCTTATCACTTAAGGGAGACTATGGAGAAGTATTGGAAAGAGAATCTACCGGCAGGAGGCAAATAGTAGTTCGTGAGGCTTCTGTTTATTTAATAGTATGTTTAATTTTTTTACATCTTAAGAATGTTTTCAACACAAGAATATATAGCGCGTAGAGCAGGATTAAAGAAGCTGGTAGGAGAAGGATTAATTCTTCTTACGGGCAACGATGAAGTAGGTATAAATTTTGAAGACAACATATACCCTTTTAGACAGGATAGCACCTTTCTTTATTTCTTTGGAATCCAAACTTTTGGCTTAACGGCTATTATTGATTTAGATAATGATGAGGAAATTATTTTTGGTGATAATCCATCAATCGATCATATTGTTTTCTCCGGTCCTATAGAATCATTACAAGACCAAGCTCGTAAAGTGGGAGTGTCAGCTGTAAAGTCGGTTTCAGAATTATCCGAATATATTGGAGGGGCGGTTTCCAAAGAAAAAAAAGTACATTTTTTACCGCCGTACAGAGCAGAACATTCCGTAAAATTATCGGCTTTACTAAATATTGCTATACCCGAACTTGAGGAGCATAGTTCTGTGGAGCTTATAAAAGCGATTGTAAAACTGAGAACTAAAAAATCTGCTGCTGAGGTTTTAGAAATCGAAAAGGCATTGAATATTACGGTAGAAATGCAATATAGGGCAATGGAAGTTGCCAAGCCGGCATTAAAAGAATCCGATGTTTTTGGGGAAGTAAGTAAAATTGCACTTGCCAAAGGAGTAGGAACCTCGTTTCCGCGTATTGTAACCATCAATGGTCAGATTTTGCATAACCACTACAGAGGTAATGAATTGAGTGAAGGAGATATGCTCCTATGCGATTGTGGGGGAGAAGTGGCCTCTGGTTATGCGGGAGATCTTACCCGTACCTTTCCCATTGCTAAAAAGTTCAGTGCAACTCAGAAAGCGGTTTATGATATTATGTATGCGTCTTACCGCACAGCGGTAGAGATGTTACGACCAGGGCAATTGTTTTTAGATGTGCATTTGGCGGCAGCCGAAAAAATAGTTAAAGGTCTAATTACCCTTGGCCTTATGAAAGGAGATCCTAAAAAAGCAGTTGCAGAAGGAGCACATACCATGTTTTTTCAATGTGGTCTGGGGCATTTGTTAGGGCTTGATGTTCATGACATGGAAAATCTGGGAGAGCAATATGTGGGGTATACGGACACCCTAAAAAAACGAACGGATTTTGGTTTCCGTTCCTTACGATTAGGCCGAGCCTTAGAAGAAGGTATGGTGTTGACCGTAGAGCCTGGTATTTACTTTATTCCGGAACTAATTGATTTGAGGAAAAAAGAAGGCAAGTATCAAGAATTCATAGATTATGAAGAACTTGAAAAATATAGAGATTTTGGGGGTATTAGAGTAGAAGATGTGTTTTTGATTACCAGCAACGGTGCACAAATACTAGGAAACAGACTACCCACCTCCGCAACGGAAATTGAAGAGTTTATGGTATCGTATAAAAGGCTGTAAAGACTTTCATACGTAGCGTTACAATTGTTAGAGAAGGCCTTGGTGAAACAGGGTCTTTTTTTGTCCTAGCTTCATCAAAAATTGAATAAAAATCAGCAATACATAGGGGTGACCACCATCCTCTGGGGAGTTGGCCAGTTTTGAGATTTCTATAAATTGGTTCTATGCTATGATTTTTCCAAAAACGGGTCTCATATTTTAGCCAAACCTATGAATCCTCTAATCGTTAAAATACTATCTAGAATATAATAGTCTTGGGCGCAGTAATACACCGCTCCGCTTATGCCGGTTAGTGTAAGAGAAATGTCAATGTAGATTTTACCTTGTATTAGTTTTTCTACGAGACCAGTTTTAAAATAATAGTTAATAAAGAAAAGCCCGTATACCGCTGTTAACTAATAATTTGTGCGCTTTTCCATAACTTAATATATATATATATATTAAATAGAAAAATGGAGTAGCTATTCTAGTAATCGTCTAATTATTTGGAATAGTAGGAAACTTAATTTTTCACGATGTTTGTAAGAATATTAGCGATTCTATTTTTTATAGATTTTCTACCTATTCCAAAAATGAGTCCAATAAGTATTAAGCTGGCTATTATGAGCTTATAATTTATCTTGATTTCAGGAATAAACAGTCCTGCGAAAAATAAGGTAAGACCAACACCAACAGCTATAAAAGCTAAATGTTCTAAACTGGTAATGCTCTTAATTTCAATTCTGTGATTAGGTAGCTCTAGAAACTCAATACGCCCTTTTCTTAAGATTCTCATTCCAGCCCTTTCATTATCTCCAGAATGTGTAGTAAATCCAATGGGATATATAAAATTAATGCCGTTGCCATTCTCTTCGGTGCGGAAGTTATGATTTTGAAGAACAGTTTTAGTAGATAAAAGTAGTTTGTCAGAAGCAACCTGAAAGCTATTTACGGTATCTATATTTTGCTGCTGAGAAAGTTTTAAAGAAAAAATATGCTTCATTGCTATTTTATTTTCAAGAAGGAAGACTTATTAATAGCAATAGTGCTTGACTACGTCCAATATTGTTATAAAAAGTCGATTAATAAGTCTTTATACGAACATTCTAAAAGTAGGATATTTCGTATAACATAACAAGGGGTTAAAAAATTAAAGAAGCCCATAGCATAACAGGCAAGGAAAATATACATTTAAAAGTGGTGGTAAAAAATCAAATATGTTTGCAAGAATTAGTAGACCAGCTTATGGTTTTTAGTGATATTAATACATTTCTTATATTATCTAAAGTTTAGTTTTCTTTTTTTTGTCCAAAGCTAAATTTGAATATTTCGCTGTCACGTAATTTTCGATTTAGTACTAAACTTTGCATTACGTTTAGATTTTGTTGTAGTACGTTTTTATTTCTCGGTTTATTATATTACTTATTTCTTTAGCTTTATCTACTATCATAAAATGTCCACCTTTATCAATCAAAATTGTATTATCTCCTTTTGGTGGAAGTAATTTATCTTTAGTTCCTCCAATCTTAATCAAACTTGGTAATTGAGATTGATTTTTCCAATTCATTAGTTCCCTAATCGCCCATTTTGTAAAACTAACATCCGTATCGTCTATTATTGAGTTTAATAGTTCTTTCTTGTCCGTTCCAAACATAAAACGTGCAATTGCTTTCGGTGGGTTTAACAAGCTCTCAGGAACGAGTTCTATCAGTTTTGATTTTCCTGTTAGTTTGATAATACCGCTCAATTCATTTCTTGTTTCAACAGATGATATTAAAATAGTGAATCTTGGTTTAGTTAATTTACTGATTTCAGTTGCTATTAAACCGCCAAAACTTACCCCCAAAATCCCGAAATTTTTATCCGTGCCTATTCCGTATTCAACGATTAGTCTTTTGGAATATTCTATAATAGATTCCTTTGTATTGGGTTTAATCCACTCAACAGGAACTAATTCGTGGTCAAGAGTCAAATATTTGAACACCCTTTTGTCTGCTCCAAGTCCACTAATTGCATATATTTTCATTTGTTACTAAGTGTTCTTGAGAAATGAACTATAACGGTTTAATTATCAACAGTACGCGAGCAAACTAGCGTTTGCTTTCCGCCACGCACATAGCAAAATCTTTTTGTTTTGTTTTTTCTTTTTCTTGTTTAAAGCAAAATCCCAAAGATTTTGCGGACTTCATAAAAATACACAAACCATTCGATTAAGCCCTAAAGCCCGCATTATGTTTAGGTATTGTTAGCATTAGTTATTTTTTCTTTACGAGCAATGGATATACTTCTCCTGAATCATGTTCGTCAATAATAAACATGAAATTATCTTTATAATTTAGGGATTCAAATCCGCCATTCCTGTCAATTTTTAACAGAACATCATGGATTGCAATCATTCCCTCTAACTTATATATTTCAATTATTTCATCATAACCTTCAACTAATTCGATATCATTAAATTCCTCCATTTCGATGATATCTCCATCTTTCAGTTCATCATAGTTGATATGGTCGTTTGTGTATTTTTCAGGTAGATTTTCATGATGTAAACTTTCAAGACTATCAAAAAATCTTAACCCGATTCCCGGGCATGCATAAAAATCGGTTGTGAAGTCATAATCAAACCCCATATCGAATTTGTCAAACTGTACTTGGAAGTCCTTCCATTCGCCAATTCCGTAAGCAGTAGCTTCTACATTTTTTTGAAAAAAGTAATCATACTCAAAAAGTATGGCATATAATTCTTCCTCTTTTTTTATTCCTTTTTTAGGATTTGACCACCAGTCCTTTAAGTTTTTGACAACTTCTATTTCTAAATTTTGTTTGTAATTTTCAAAATCAAATTCCTTCAAATTTTGGAGAATATCTTTTAAATAGCTGTCTAAATTTGAATTGGAGTCAAGAATAGAGAAGTACTTGTTTCTATTCTTGATTAAATTTTGTCTAATAATCTGGTTGTTCATTATTTATGAATAATTAATGCTTAACAATTATATAAAGCAACTAGTTACTTTATATCTCTAATCTAGCGGTAAAAAGCAACTAGTGGTTTTATGCAGTTTTCCTTACTTTTTAGACTTATCTATAAAGATCACAATACTAATCATAATACAATTACAGAAATCTGTAAGTATAGTGTAAGATGAACACTATTCGTTAAAGTGTAGGAATTTATCGACGTAAGAGGGAAATACATCAATTCTTGTGGAAAGTTTATTTAAAAACAAATCTGGAATTAGAAATCTGCAAGAATGCTTCGGCCTAAAATGAAAATCATCTCTAGCGTATTCGGCAACAAACATCATCGGCTTACAGCCCATAAAACATCCGCTGCAAAGCAAAAAATAATATTTAGGCACAATTCCCGGTTGGGTAATGTGGTTACTTCTTCTTAAAAAGACTAATCACCTTCATTACCAATTTAACGCCTGCCAAGACTACCAAACCTACGCCAAGGCCTACTAGAAATTCTTTAACAATGTCCGGTAATTGTGGTAAAAGGTCATGGAAGAAATGAATGTTATGCACAAAAATACCACCGGCAACCAATAGGAGCGCAATAGTACCAATTACGGAAAGGCTTTTTATGACCCATGGCAAAGCACCAACCAAGAACCTGCCCACATAATCAGAAAAGCTATTGTCCTGCTCATTAAGGTTAATGAGTTTAAGACCAAATTCATCCATACGAACAATCATGGCAACAATACCATACACGCCAACGGTGGCAATTAATGCAATTAGCGAAACTACAGGTATTTGAATATTTAACGGCTCATCTGCCACGGAGCCCAAAGCAATGATAATAATTTCTACAGAAAGAATAAAGTCTGTTACAATGGCTGCTTTTACGCGTTCTTTTTCTAAAGCAAGTATATCTGCTTCGGTCATTTCTGTGTTCAGCGTTTGGTGTGCGGCATCATGGTGCGGCACAAAAACTTCATAGATTTTTTCCGCTCCCTCATACGCCAAATAAAGTCCACCAAGCACCAACGCTACAATTATAGCAGAGGGGAGGAGGTAACTGAGTAGAAAGGCAATGGGTAGAATAATTAGCTTATTGACCATAGACCCTTTTGAGATGGCCCACAGTACAGGAATTTCGCGATCGGACATAAAACCGGAGGCTTTCTCTGCATTTACTGCCAAATCATCTCCTAGAATACCAGCCGTTTTCTTGGCGGTAATTTTACTCATAGCCGCAACATCATCCATAAGTGCAGCAATATCATCTAGTAACGCAAAAAATCCTGAGGCCATAGCTAAAGGGGTGCTTTTTAATTATTCTTTATTTTTCTGACCTATAAACCAGTTATAGACAATTAGGATAACGGCCAATACCAATAATAGGTGAATTAGACCTCCCAAAATCTGAAAGACCAAAAATCCTAAAATCCATCCAATAATCAATACTATTATGATACTATATATAAGATATTTCATGTTTTTTTCTCTTTTTTAAGGTGTTCAGGGCTCTAAACGGGCATTTTGCACTTCATTTTATGAATTTTTAAAGTGAAGTGTTTTTGAACACGGGTTAAACATGACACTAATATAAAGGGCTGTTTTGAGGAGCATAGCCGCTATCCGTTTCTTTTTTGATGGATAACATAGCAATTGGTTTTTAAGTGGCCTATCAGAGTCCCAAAAACATTATGGTATTAAAAAACTGCCCCATAACTCCAAGTAAAATGTACTTGTGCCATGGGGCAGTTCTATATGCTTCCGTAAACCGTGCTTGTGCTTATTTTGTATAAATGAGCGCTGCGTACGCAGGAATGGTAACCTGACCAGTGAACGGTTTTTCGTCCGTTGGTTCTTCTACTTTTTCCATGCCTTCTACGGCTAGTTCTGAGAAATCTTCATCATAGCCTTTCCATGTGCTATTAAAACGTAATTTCCATTCCGCATCTTTGGCAACGCCAATTCCGTATTCTTCAAAAGCCTTGTCCCCAAAGTTTAGAATAACCAATACCGGTTCATTATCATCAGCATCCCTGCTACGTACGTAGGCAAGAATTTTTGTGTCTTGATTAAAGTGAATAATTTCTATCTGTTGTCCTCGCAGTCCGTTGGTGCGTTCTGCTTTTCCGGTTCTAAGCGCAATAAGGTCCGTAGATAGTTTATTAATGCCCTTTAGTTTGTCTAGTTTTCCCCAGTCCAAAGCTTCCGTATCTTGAAAATATTCATCTTCAATAAATTCCTGACCTTGGAACAACATAGGTATTCCCGGTGCGGTTAGCGTAAGAACAATACCCAGAATGGCACGTTTTTTAGCAAACGGACTTTCTGCATCTCCCGGCTGTATTTCTTCGGGAACCCTGGCCTTGCCATTGGCAACTTCATCATGAGATTCCGTATAGATGATTCTTCTAAAGGCATCAC
Source organism: Zobellia nedashkovskayae (assembly GCF_015330125.1). Taxonomy (NCBI): domain Bacteria; kingdom Pseudomonadati; phylum Bacteroidota; class Flavobacteriia; order Flavobacteriales; family Flavobacteriaceae; genus Zobellia; species Zobellia nedashkovskayae. Next base: position 3,103,358 of record NZ_JADDXR010000002.1, read on the forward strand.
CACTATAGCTGTAGGTTAGGGCGTTCACTATTTGTTGAAGGTCTCTATCTGAGTCGTTGATCATCGTTAACACCTCACGAACGGGGTGTACAAAATTCATATCCCACTGAGAGCCGTAACCCAATCCACCGTATTCAGAACTGTCCGTTACCTTGTCATCACCTTTTAGGTCTTCGGCAATGGTCAATACATGAGGATATTTAGATTGAATTTGCATGTTAATATCCCGCATGAGGATATTCCCTTCATTTATTTCCGTATCCAATCCCAGACCGCCACCTTCAAACCTAATGTATGAAGTAGCATCCATCCGTAGGCCATCACAACGGTATTTATCTATCCAGAACATGGCATTGTCCGCAATGTATTTCCTTACTTCGGTTCGGCCATAATCGGGGCGGGTATCTCCCCATGGGGTTTCCGAACGGTAATCATTATAAAAATAGATTCCACCTTTATCATTTTCGCTCCAACCATCAAATTGCCAAAGGGCTATATCAGAAGGTCCAAAATGGTTGTAAACCACATCCATAATAACCGCAATACCTTGTTTATGGGCTTCTTTTACCAGTTTAGCAAAACCATCCGGCCCGCCGTAATCTTGTTCAATAGCAAAAGGATGCGCTGGGTTATAGCCCCAAGAAATTCCGCCTGCAAATTCTGCTACAGGTAATAATTCTATACAGTTAATGCCCAGTTTTTTTAGATAGGGGAGTTTCTCAATAACATCTTCAAACGTACCTACCTGATCTGGTTTTTTACGGTTGAAAGTCCCCACATGTAGTTCGTAGATAACGAGCTCGTTCCAATTGGCAATTTGAAAATCATCGCCCTCCCAATCAAAATCTAGTTTCCTTGCAATGGAATTTCCATCGCTATTGGTGACCTCTACGGCATAGGGATCGTTACGTTGGTATTCATTTTTGCCATTTATGATCAAAAATTTATATTCGTCGCCTTCTTTACATTTATCGGTAACGCCGGCCCAATAGCCATTCTCTTCGAGTTCTAGTTCTAACTTGTCTTTTTTCCAGTCGTTAAAATCGCCAATAACAAAAACTTTATCGGCATTGGGTGCCCAAACCCTAAAGGTTGTAGAAGCATCATCTGTTAAGATGGCTCCCATGCCTGCACTTTTATCTAAAGTAACTTCCATATTATCTGTATTTTCTATAAGCAAAAGGAGCTCATAAGTGTCCTATCAAAAATAATATGAAAAGGAATAAAAAGGTAAAAAACGAGGGCTTATAAATACCCCTAACCCGTTAAATATTAACCCGATAAATACCAATTTAAGGTATTTTGATTTTATGTTCATTATTAAAGATGGAATTGAAAAAAGCGGGTGTTCTATAGAAATCCGTAATAATTTGAAGGTAAGCCTTACAACTTAAAATTCGTAGCTATTGAGAAATTAGTAAAATAACCACCTAGATAGACGTTTTAGGGACTTGATACCGCTTTTTGATTAATAATTACCAGTAATTTTTGCCATAACAATAAATATTTGCTAATTATCTAGCATGGTGATTGTTAAAAAAATTTGGAGGTTATCTTTGGCCTCCCTTTAACAGAGATATAATGTTTGGAGGGTACGCTGGAAATAAGCTTATTATGAATACCGGACCACTTATTTATATTGATGATGATGAAGATGACCGCATGTTGTTTCAAGAAGCTATAGAAGAGCTTTTTCCGATGCTGCCTGTGGAGTCTTTTGATAACGGATCGTCTTTTTTGAAACGGTTGACCAGTGATTTGGTTATTTTGCCAAAACTGATATTTTTAGATTTGAATATGCCGGTAGTAAGCGGTGCGGAATGTTTGACCAGAATTAGAAAAAACACGCTTTTTACGGAAATACCCGTAATCATGTATTCTACTACAAGTAACCCCAAAGACCAATTGCGTTGTTTGGATTTGGGGGCCAATATGTTCGTTACCAAGTCTAGGTCTTATAACGCAATGAAAAAGCAGTTGACAGAAATAATCAGTAAACATCTTTTTTAAATAGGTTTCTTATTACAGTTTTCTAATGTGGAATTGTAGATGAGAAGTTTTGAAAATAAGGCATAAAAAAAGCCGGTCTTTAGACCGGCTTTTTCTTTAGAAAAATAAATTATTTTTTCTCAATATTCTTCATATCTGTATAGTTGAATTTTTGTCCACCTACAGAAAGGTCAGCCATCAATCCTTTTTTTGGCTTAGCAAATACAACAACACCGTCGTTATAACTTGCATTGGCAGCAACACCTTTTTCTAGAGCTACAGCAGTAGCTTCCGCAGAAAACTCAAATTTATCTTGTTTGAATCTTTGTAAAGCTTCAGCAGTTTCAAAGAAAATAATTTCGGTTAAAGCTTGTCCACCAGCTTGCAGACCTATGTCCAATTTTTTCAAATCGGCCATCCCAACTGCTTTACCATTTTCATAAAGTACTCCGTTACCGGAAGCGCCACCTACAATTAGGCCACCTTCACCAACATTCGGAAAAACTACATAGCCAGAAGCGTTTTCAAAAAACATGTCTAGACCCTCGTTTGACGTTTGTAGTTTAGCTTTAGCTTTCTCGGCATCTGCCATTACTCTTTGGTCATCTTTGTCTTGTGCGGATGCTCCTAAAGTAAAAAGAAAGGTAGCTGCTATTAAAATCGATTTTGTAATTTTCATATCAATAATATTTAGATTAAACATTAATTCTGATACAAAAGTACAGGGTGATTGTAGCTGAGGTTAGCGCTAAAAATTATAATTATGATGCAAAAAAAAGGAGTTTTTGAGGTAAGATTAATAGGATTAAAGTCAATGTAATCCTACTTAAATAGAGGTATGATTTAAATTAAACCAAAATAACAAATTGGCCAGAGTTAGCTTCTTCATCATCTTTTACAACCATAGATAGTAAGCTCTTGTGAAGCATAATTTTAAGGTCTTCAAAAGAAGAAGGTTTCTGAATATATTGGTTGGCGCCATCTGCCTGCAATTGGTTCACTTCCCTTTGGAGGTAGGAAGTAGAATAGACAATAACCTTAATATCGTCAAATCTAGAAAAGTTCCTAATATCCGTTAAACACTCAAAGCCATTCATAAGCGGCATGTGTAAATCTAAGAAGATAGCATCTGGTAAATCTGTTTTGGAAAACAGATTATCCATAAGGTCCACACCATTATCGAACTGAGTTACTTTAGTAGAGATATTTATTTCATCAAGAGCTTCTACGAACAATTCGCGATCTTCTTTATCATCGTCCGCTAAATAAAGGTTAAGAGTCATACTTGTTTTATGTTTTTGATTGGTCATCAAATAATATATTCACTTTCATTTATCTGATAACTAGTTGTCCGGATTTAGAAAGGCAATACACAATTGCTTTTTTATATACGTGAAGCACAACCCTTTTGGAGCTTACTTCTCAATTTTTTTTATAGATAGAATTTTAAACCGAAAATATAGATTTTGTAATAAAGGGCAGGAACGAATTAGAATAGATATTAACTCAAAAAGGATTTTTTCTTTTTAGAACCGAGCTTGTGAAGAGTTGAAGGGAGTAAGAATAGAAGCAGAGGAGCGGAGGATTTTAATACGTAATCGGTAATTATTTACAGTATTTCTACCATAATCTTAGTATTTGTCTCGTGTCCGAACACGATTGTTATTTGTGTGCGCACACTTTTTAAGACTTTTTACTAGGTTATTTCAGGTTGGGAAATTATATTCGTAAAATATTGTAATAAATTTTGGGATTTTGTTAACACGAAACCTGTTTTAGTTATTTGATTGTCAATTAATTAACGCATACATTTTTGTGCTTTCAGCTTTTGGTGATTTAGTAGGCTGAGCAGGTGATTAGTGAACAAGAGCTCAAAATTTTAAAAGAATACCACTCAACACAATTTTTAGTAACCAACTCAATCTCAATTATGAAAAGAAAAAACCGATGTGCAAGAATTTTGCGTACGGGTTCTTATTCGAGTTTTAAATCTCGGCTAGGTTCCTTTGCGTTTGTTTTGCTTTTAGTGAGTACTGCCAATGCTAAATCTTCTAGCGAAGATATCTTGTTGGTAGATGACAAAGGGATAAGACCTCTCGTCAATGAAAATGAAGAAATAATGGTTCGCATCTCTACCGTGCAGTCTACTATTTCTGGTGTTATTACAGATGAAGCCGGCGTTCCTTTACCCGGTGTTAACGTAGTAGAAAAGGGAACCACTAATGGTGTAGTCTCGGATTTTGACGGGAATTACTCCATTCAGGTAGCAGATGCTAATGCTGTATTGCGTTTTAGTTCCATAGGCTTTGCTTCTAAGGAAGTAACCGTGGGCGCAAACGAAACTCTTAACATTCAATTAGCTGAAGATGCGCAGAGTCTACAAGAAGTAATTGTTGTGGGGTATGGTACACAAAAAAAGGAAGATGTTACGGGGTCTCTTTCACAAGTAGAAGGTAAGACGCTTACCGTAGCGCCACCACCAAACTTATCTGCAGCACTTTCAGGGAAACTTTCTGGTGTTATTGCCGTGCAGACAACCGGTCAACCAGGTCAAGATGATGCGCAATTCCAGATTAGGGGTAGAAGTACTTTAGGAAATAATAGTCCATTAGTTCTTATTGATGGAGTTGAGCGTCCGTATCAAAGGGTGAACCCTTTTGAAGTAGCTAGTGTTACGGCCCTTAAAGATGCGGCTTCAACAGCGGTATATGGTTCGCGTGCTGCGAACGGAGTACTTTTAATTACCACGAATAGGGGAAAAATAGGAAAGCCTTCTATTAATTTCTCTAGTCAATATGGATTTCAATCGCCAACAAAACGACCGGAACTTATGAATGCCAGTGAGTATGTATTGGCATTTAGACAGTCTTTTTTAAATAGAGGTACTGCTCCAGATGCATTACCGTATGATGACTTAGTAGACCAGGCCAACGCCGGTACAGTAGAAAGTTTTGATTGGTGGAATGAAACCTTGCGGAATTCTGCACCACAAGAACAGTATAATTTTTCTGTAGACGGTGGAAGTGAAAAGCTTAGGTATTTCTTCTCCTACGGTTTATTGGACCAAAGCGCATTATATGAGAATGCCGGTTTCAAACAAAGTAGTATTCGTTCTAATGTAGATGCGGATATTACAGACCGTTTAAAGTTTAGTCTTAACATAGCGGGTAGGTTAGAGAATACTTTACGTTCTGCGGATATTGATGCTGAAATATTTTCTAATGCCTTACGGGCAAACCCTTTATTTCCAGTTTTTGTAGATGGTCGCCCAGGAGCAGAGGGTCTTCCTGAAGGATCACTTGGTTTTGACGGATTCAGTGGTAACTCTGTAGGTGATGCTAATAGAAATGGTAGTGATAGAAGAGATAGCGACTATTTCCAAACTAATTTTCAGTTAGAATATGAAGTACCAGGAATAGAAGGTCTAACAGCAAAAGCCATGTACTCTTATGATAGAAATGTCACCAAACAAAAAGTGTTTTTTACACCTTATACCTCGTATCAGTTAAACGAAGCAACGGGCGAATACATTCCAAATATTAGTGATAACCTAAGTTATTTAGATGAGCGTAGAGGAGATTTTACACAACAGACTACGCAACTGAGTTTAAATTATAAGAAAGAATTTGGAGATCATTTAATTTCTGCATTGGCACTTTATGAGAAGATAGAACAGAAATCTGATAATATTTTCGCTTATAGGGATGGGTTTCTTTCCCCGGCCATACAAGAGCTTTTTGCAGGATCTGTAGATAATGACCAGAATACAGGTGGAGCTTCAGAAACAGCAAGAAGAGGGTTTGTAGTTAGAGCGGATTATGGCTATAAAAACAGATATTTATTTCAAGCCAATCTACGTTTAGATCAGTCATATATTTTTCCAAAGGAAGGCCGTGATGGGTACTTTCCTGCTTTTTCTGCAGGGTGGAGAATTTCAGAAGAGAATTTTATGAAAGATTCTGATTTGATCACAGATTTGAAACTTAGAGGTTCGTGGGGTATTACAGGTAATGATAGAGTAGATCCTTTTCAGTACATTACTGGTTTTAACTTTCAAGGTGGTTATGTGGCCGATGGTGCTTTTCGTCAAGGTATAAGCCCATCTGGTATTCCAAATCCAAATATAACATGGGAAACCGCTACTACTACGGATATTGGATTGGAAGCCGAATTTTTAGAGGGTAAATGGGGGCTGGAAGTAGATTATTATAAGAAAAGAACAGAAGATATTCTTGCCGAAAGAAGTTTATCCGTACCAGGTACTTTTGGAGCGGAATTACCAAGTGAAAATTTAGGTATTGTTGATAGTTGGGGTTGGGAATTTACCGTGAAGCATAAATACTCTATTGGTGAAAACTTTTACTATAATCTAGATGCTAACCTAACATTGGCTAACAATGAAATTGTTTTTTTAGATGAGCCTGCCGATGTTTTACCGGGAGCAAGTTTAACCGGAAATGAGATAGGTGCTCGTGTAGGATACCTTGCGGATGGTATATATCAGAATGATGAGGAGATAGCAAACGGTCCGTCTCAGTTTGGAGAATTGGCACCGGGTGATATAAGATATAAAGATATTAACGGCCGTGATGCAGACGGGAATCTTACAGGGCAACCAGATGGCGAAGTAAACCAAGATGACCGTACCTTAATAGGATCCAGTAATACTCCGGGTGTTATATATGGTCTTAATGCAGAATTAGGCTATAAAGGCTTCTCTTTGGCATTCAGTTTCCAAGGAGCAACGGATTATACTAGACAGGTTACACCAAGAGGTTTCTTGTTAGATGTAGGGAATAACTTTAAAGTGTTAAACGATTCGTGGACGGTAGATAATCCTGATGCAAAATATCCTAGAATATTACCTGATGGAAACTCAAACAATAACCAGACTAGTGATTTCTGGATAGAAGAGGTTTCGTTCTTACGTTTAAGACGCGCACAAATCAGTTATGATTTTGCATCTATTTCAGAACAGTTAGAGGCCTACGGAATCAAAACACTAAGTCTTACTGCATCAGGTACCAACCTTTTGACCTTTACCAATATTTCTTTAGGAGATCCTGAAGGAACCGAGGGGAACTCGTTATTTTATCCAATCTCACGGGTAATTTCTTTCGGCGTAAACATAGGATTCTAAAAACAAAACTTAAAGTGAACAAAATGAAAAAGATTGTAACAATATTAGCGCTCGGTCTTGCTTTTGCGACCTCTTGTAGCGACGATTTTTTAGATAAAGATCCAACGGATCAATTGGGGGCATCAACGGTGTTCGAAGACCAATCCTTAGCCCAAGCATTTTTAAATAACATTGTGGGGCAACTGCCCTCAGGACAATATGGTAGTACTGGAGCAGGATACGGAAATAACTATTTACTAGCTTCCATATCAGACGAGGCTCGTTCAAAGAGTGGGTGGGTTCCATCCAACGCCGTAGTACGTGTAGGCTCATTAAATCCTCTAGACTTAGGAGCATTAGACATATGGGATGATGCGTATACCGCCATTCGTCAGTCTAATGAGTTTTTAGAAAGTCTAGAAACTTCTGAGTTTGATGATGAGTTTAAAATTAGAGCAGCGGCTTCGGCAAGGTACGTGCGTGCTTGGTTCTATTTTGATCTTACTAGAAGATATGGCGATGTTCCTTTATTGACAGCAGCTCAATCTCTTGATGATGAGGATATATTTCCATCTCAAACACCAAGAAGTGAAATTTATTCTTTTGTAAATCAAGAGTTGACCGCCGTAGCGGCTGGACTTCAGAATAAATCAGAAGTTAAAGCTGGTGAGTTATCCAAGCAGGCAGCTATTGCTTTGAATGCCCGTGCAATGCTTTTTGCGGAACGTTATGAAGATGCGTCTATTTTGGCTAATACTTTGATTAGCGGAACAGAAAATGACGGACTTGAATTATACGGAGCAAATCCAACAAGTGCAGAAGAAGCAATCAAGAATTATGGCGATTTATTTTTATCTACGGGTGGAAATGTAGAAACCATATATGAAATCTTGTTTTTGCCACCAGAAAGATCTCATCAATTTGATCGCGGTAACTGGCCAGTAAGATGGAGAAATGATAATGGAGGACAGACCGATCCAACACAAGAATTGATAGATGATTTTGAAATGCTTAATGGTCTTGCAATTGAAGAGGCGGCATCTGGTTATGATTCCACAAATCCTTATGCAGATCGTGATCCTCGTTTCTATGCTTCTATATTTTATCATGGTTCGGAGTTTTCTGAAGTATCACCTTCACGAGGAGAACCTTTTATTGATATGGAATGGAACGGTTTTAACGAAGGACCGGGTACCGTACGCGATGGTAATGCTTCTATTACAGGATATTTGGTAAGAAAATTTGTTGATCCGTCCTTGGGGTTTGCGCCAGAAGGAGTTAGTAACACAGCTTGGCAAGAAATACGTTTTGCAGAAATTCTATTAATTTATGCAGAAGCTGAAAATGAAGTGAATGGGCCAAGTGCAGAAGTTACTGAGGCGCTAAACAGAATTAGAAGAAGAGCTTTTATGCCAGAAATATCAGCAGGTTCTAAAGAAGATATGCGTGAAAAAATCCGACAAGAGAGAAGAATAGAATTAGTTTTTGAAAACCATCGCTGGTTTGATTTAATTCGTTGGGGAGAAGCTACTACAGTTCTTAACAATACTTTCCATGGTATGAAAATAGAGCGTAATGGAGTGGCTACCGCAGGGGATGGTGGTCCACAACACGTTTTTGACCCATCACAACTTACGTTTACGATTTTTGAAGATCCGGCTTTTAGCAATTCTTTTCCTGATAAATATAAGTTTTTGCCCATTCCACAGGATGAGATGGATGCCAATACAAACTTAAAACAGAACCCGGGATACTAATAATAATTGGGCAAAACAGAAGTCAAATAAAATGATTTGGCATAGGAATTTCTCCTGTGCCAAATTTTTAAGGTTGTCAATAAGACCATGAGAGATAGAGCACTTTACTTAAGCTTTTTGTTCAGTTTACTGAGCTGGTCTCTTCATGCACAAAATTTTACTGAAAAAGCAAAGGAGCTTGGTATTGATCATTATATATCAGATTCTAAGGCTATGGGAGGGGGCGTTGCCATTTTTGATTTTAATAATGATGGTCTGGAAGATATTTACCTTACTGGTGGTGATGAAAATGACCAGCTTTATGAAAATTTGGGTAATGATAATTTCAGAGAAGTAACCGAAGAAATGGGTATTACTCAATTCAGAAGTGTAAAGACCATGGGCGTGGTAGCCGGTGATGTAGATAATGATGGTTTTACTGACCTTTTTATTACTACAGCAGAAGGTGCTCGTTGTTATTTATTAAAAAATTTAGAAGGGAAATCGTTTACCAATATAGCACCCGCAGGGGGTATAACCCATGAAGCATGGAGTATGACGGCAACAATGGGCGATTATGACCTAGACGGGGATTTAGATATTTATGTAGGTAATTATGTGGCTTATGATAACCTTCCTTTTGACCAAAATATTACGAGTCCATTAGCTGATTTTTTCTATGAAAATAAGGGTGATGGTACTTTTTTAAAGATTGATAATCCATTAGCCTCAAATGAAAAAGGAACAACCTTGGTTTCTTCTTTTTCGGACATAGATCAAGATGGAGATGCAGATTTATTTGTACTTAATGATTTTGGGGATTTTTATGAACCCAATAAGGTTTTGGTCAACAATTATCCAGAAAGGAACTTCAGTAATATATCCAATGCTTCCGGTATGAATGCCGCCATAAATAGTATGGGTATTGCGGTAGGTGATTTTAATGAAGATGGAAATTTTGATTATTATGTAACGAACATCGGTCATAATAAACTGTATCAAAATCAAGGCTTGCTTTCTTATGAAGATGTGGCAAGAGATATAAATGTCAGTGATGGAACAGGGGTGTGTTGGGGTGCGGCTTTTTTGGATGTAAACAATGATGGACATTTAGATCTCTATGCTTCAAAAGGATCTTTGTTAAACCTTAATGATACTCAGAATAATTTATTGTACTTGGGTTTTGGAAAAGAAACAAGGTTTGAGAATGTTTCCGAAACATTGGTAACCAAGGAACCCAACAAAGCTAGGGGAATGGCATATGGAGATTTGAACAATGACGGCAGGCTAGATATGATTGCTGTAAATATTCGTGTGAGCCAAGGGAATCTTGGAAGCACTAAAATTTATATGAATTCAGGTTCTGAGGAGGCAAATTGGTTAAAAGTAAAACTAGAAGGGACTGAGAACAATAGAAGTGGGTACGGGGCTTTAGTTAAAATATATACTGATGGAAAAGAGCAAATAAGGGAAGTTTCCGGAGGAAGCAGTTACTTGTCCGTGCACAGTTCTATAGTACACTTTGGTTTAGGTCAGCTGGAAACAGTAGATAGTTTGGTAGTAAAATGGCCAAAAGGTCATAAGCGAGAGGTATTTAAAAATTTGGAAGCTAATACAGATTATTTTATTAAAGAAGACGAGGGCATTTTTAAACGTGCTTTTGAAACCATTCAAATTTGCCAGGGTGATGAAATTACTATCGGTAATCAAACCGTAAGTGAAGAAGGGGTGTACACAGAGTTAATAACCGAAGGTGAAAATAACACTGTAAAATTAACTAAATTGGTAGTAAATACTGACGGAACAGGGGGGTGTTCACTAGTAACCGTGCCGAGCGAAGAAAATATTGATGGTCGTGAAATAGTGGTCTATCCAAGTCCATTTAATAATATGTTGCGTATAGTGTCAGGCGTTGCCTTTGAAGATAATGTAAGCATAATTTTAAGCGATGTTTCTGGACATGTCGTCCGTAATCAAATGGTAAATAGTAAGGCGGCAAGAGGTTCTATAACAATCAGTGGATATGAGACCTTGCCAGCTGGCCTATATGTATTGAAAATAGTTAGTGGCAACACAACTTATATAAGAAAAATAGTAAAATCATAAACGTAAAACAACTTAGAACAATTGAAGATGAAGTATTTAAAAACAAGTAAACTAAAATCCTTTGGGTATAACAGCGCCCTTTTAGTATTGGCATCAAGCTTTTTTATAAGCTGTCAGGCTCAAAAAGAAGAAACCCCATGGACTGAACTTTTTGATGGTGAAACCTTAACGGGTTGGACCCAAAAAGGTGGTGAAGCTATCTATGAAGTTAGAGATAACACTATAGTGGGAACAACGGTAAGCAACACGCCAAATTCTTTTATGACTTCTGATAAGATGTATGGCGATTTTATATTGGAGTTGGATTATAAGGTAGATCCGTCAATGAATTCCGGTATTCAGATTCGGAGTAATAGTTTTCCATATTATATGGATGGTAGAATACACGGGTATCAGGTAGAAATTGACCCATCTGATCGCGCGTGGAGCGCAGGTATTTATGATGAAGCCCGCAGAGGTTGGTTGCATCCATTACCTGATAGCAATACAAAGGCAAAACAAGCTTTTAAACAAAACGATTGGAACCATTACCGAATTGAAGCTATTGGTGATACCTTAAAAACATGGATTAATGGTGTGCCAGCGTCTCATTTGATCGATAGCCAAACGGCAAGTGGGTTTATTGGTTTGCAGGTGCATTCTATAGGAAAGGACAAAACTCCAGGTACCGAAATTGTATGGAAGAATATCAAAATCATTACAGATGATTTACCTAAATATTCAGAAAAGAGTCCGTTGCCAGCAGTTAATATGGCAAATCAACTAACTAAAAATGAACAAGATCAAGGTTGGGAATTACTTTGGGACGGTGCTACTACAGATGGTTGGAGAGGAGCTAAATTAGAAGGTTTTCCAGATAAAGGTTGGGAAATTAAAGATGGTATCCTTACGGTCTTGTCTTCCGGTGGAGAAGAATCTGCAGCAGGTGGTGATATCGTTACCACAGAAAACTATGGGGATTTTGAGATTAAAGTCGATTTTAAATTAACGGAAGGTGCCAATAGCGGTATTAAATATTATGTAGATACCAACATCAATAAAGGAGAAGGTTCTTCAATAGGCTTGGAGTATCAGATTTTAGATGATGAAAGACATCCAGATGCAAAAAAAGGAAACCACGAAGGTAGCCGTACGGTTTCTTCTCTTTATGACTTGATTAAAGCGGACCCAAAGAAGCCAATAAAAGCAATTGGCGAGTGGAACACAGCACACATCATATCAAAAGGAAATCACGTTGAGCATTACCTTAATGGCGCTAAAGTATTGGAGTATGACCGTAAGAGTGATGCGTATAGAAAATTAGTTTCGGAGAGTAAATATGCTAAGTGGCCAAACTTTGGAGAGTTAGACAATGGTCAAATTTTATTACAAGACCATGGAGACAGAGTTAGCTTCAAAAACATTCAAATAAAAACACCTAAAGCCGATAAATAATGACGACAAGAAGAAATTTTATAAAGAAAACGGCAACAGGTTCAGTAGCATTATCGTTCAGTGGTCTTATTTTGCCATCTATGGCCAATGCAAATATTCTAGGTGCTAATGACCATATTAACTGTGCTATTATTGGTGTTCGTAGTAGAGCCAAAGCGCATGTAATGGCAGTCCATGAGCAAAAAAATGCTAAAATTATTTATAGTTGTGATGTAGATGATACTATACTTGAAGAGCATAATTTGTGGTGCCAAGAAAATATTGGTTACATCCCAAAAAATGAAAAGGATTTTAGAAAAGTACTAGAGGATAAGGATGTAGATGCTGTATTTATTGCCACACCAGAACATTGGCACGCTCCTATGGCCATAATGGCTTTACAGGCGGGCAAACACGTGTATGTAGAAAAACCATGTAGCCACAACCCTTATGAGAACGATTTGTTGGTAGCAGCTCATAAAAAGTACGGTAAAAAAGTACAAATGGGTAACCAGCAAAGGTCCGCAAAGACTTCTATAATGGGAGTGAAGGACATTAGAGATGGTGTAATAGGTGAAGTATACAAAGGCGAGGCGTACTATAGTAATAATCGTGGTTCTATAGGAAAAGGGAATGAAATAGCCGTTCCAGATACGTTAGATTGGGATATGTGGCAAGGTCCTGCACCAAGAGAAAAGTATAGAGATAATATACACCCGTATAACTGGCACTGGTTTAAGACTTGGGGTACAGGAGAGGTACATAATAATGGTACACATGAAATTGATTTATGCCGTTGGGCATTGGGTGTAGACCTACCAGAAAGTGTTACTTCTTTTGGTGGTAAGTACACTTTTGATGATGATTGGCAGTTTGTAGACAACCAGCAGGTTACCTATACATATCAAGATGATAAATTCATTACTTGGACAGGTCATAGCCGTGGTAAAATAATACCAAACCAACCAGGTCGTGGTGCTACCATTTATGGCAGTAAAGGTATTATTCAGTTAGATCGAAACTTTTATAAGTTATATGATTTAGATGGTAACCTTTTAAAGGAAGAAAAAGAGGGAGCAGAAAGTGCAACTACCAATACAATGGGGCAGGGGCAATTAGATGTAAACCATGTAGGTAACTTCTTTGAAGCTATAAGAACGGATAAATCCCTTCACTCGGATATTCAGGATGCTAGTATCTCAACTATGTTGTGCCATTTAGGTAATATCGCGCAAGATGCAGGAGAGACTATAAAAATAGATCAGAAAACTGGTAAAATCTTAAACAACGAAAAGGCCATGGAAAGCTGGAAAAGGGAATATGCCCAAGGCTGGGAGCCAAAATTATAAAGCTTTGTAACCAAGAGGTTATGAGCTAGTTGATTTTTTTGTTAGTTTTTTTTAGGCCCGTATGAAGTTTTCATACGGGCCTTTTTGGTGTTAGTTTTATCAAAGAATTGATGAAAGAATAAGTGTCAATACTTATTGCCTGATTACTTTTTGACGGTGGACAGTAGTTCCATCGCTATTTTTTATAGTTAAAATATACATCCCTGAAGAAAGGGTAGGGGTTTCTATTTTTGATTTTTCGTTGAAATTTATTTTTTCAGAAAAAGCTAATTCACCGTTTAAACTATAAAGCTGTACAGTACATTCTCCCGTGAGATCAGTAGCTAGGTTCATTTCTTGTTGAAAAGGTATAGGAAACAGAACAGCGTTATCGTCACCGCCTTCGGAAGATGTTTTAACACCAAAAAGGCGCTCTGCTTTAGCGAAAGCTTGTTTTCCTATTTTATCGCCCATTAGTCGTCCTGGAATGTCATCTATAGGAGGATGAATTCCTCCCCAAATTCTTGAAAGACTAGTTTGGTCAGAAGCATCTCTATAGGTAGCCCATTGTAGGGTTAAGTCTTCGGAAGGGCCATCTTCAAATACCAAAAATTCATTTGCTTTGATGTCAAAAGTTCCCATCCCTCCAGGAAAAAAAGCATCTCCGGTCAATAGTGTCATAACTTCTGCGGCAGCCCTAGAAAACGTGGAATGACCAGAAATATAACCTGCAAAAGGAGGGGTGACGAAAGTACCACGTTGATAGGGCCACCAGTGCGTTCCTAATATCCACCCGACACCAGCAACGTCATTTTCTGGGTCATTTATAAAGTCTGGACCTCTCCAAGCCTTAATCTTAATTTCTCCCACAAATTCTCCCATGGGTCCCGCTAATGGGTCGGTTTCATCAACAAGTTCAATTAAATCAGGGATGAGAGGGATACCGTTTGGGTCAAAACTTGGTAATTCAGAGTTGCTACTTTGCCCTTTGCCTGCCATATACCTGATGGCAGAAATAGGTCTGACATAATCAAAATAACCTTTAATGCCCCAAGTGGAAATAGCCGCGTCATGCATGGCTCCACCAAGGGCTAAATACGATTTTACGTCCCATTCCAAATTAGTTATAATAGAACCTTCTCCTTTAATTTTTTTCTCAACCAAAGGATGGTCGCTCACATAATTTAAGATGGTAAACCAATGTCCGGGCGGAGTTTCAGAATCGGGGCCATCTGCCCAGAACTCCGCAAGGACTCTTGTATAGTCCGAACGTTTTACAAGTTGAGGCTCGTATGGCTGGTCTGTGTAGGGGTTGAGGTCCCAACCTTTACCAGTGTCTCCTCCATCTATAAGATTGTAGAAAGTTTTGTACGCTTCAAATGAAGTAGGGTAGGTTTCTATATCAACATTACCCAAAGCAGCTGGTGATATATCTATTTCCGTAGGGTCTTCTGGGTCTAAATGAGCTGACCATGCAGCCACCAAAGTGAAATTCCATTTATACGGGTCGCTAAGCCCATCGGTCATAGAATTTTCTATTAGAGGCGGTTCTTGCGTGTCAAAATACAAATGAGAATCAAAACCGTTATTTTTAATCTGTAGGTTCGTTTCATCTAAAGCAAAAGGAACAACAGAACCCCATTCAGGACTTAGGAAATCTGGTATGGCCACGGGAACTGAATTCCCAGACTGATCTATAAAAAGGTCAAATGATAGCGGCTGCCAATGGTTTGGGTCTATATCCGTAATATCTTGATATTCTGATAAAACTAGAGGAGGGTTGCTAGGTCTGTAAAGCTGGTTGCCATATTCTAAATCTTCATTGGAACCATCTTGGTTACCAAAAGCAATCATCTCATTGCCTAAATAATTTCCTAAAGCGGCATAAGAACCTGAGCTATAATCAATAGATGCAAATAATGGGTCGTATCCAAAGGAAAGGAATAAGTCTTGTATATTTTCTAAAGTTTCAGTCGCCCCTGGAGAAGTAGAAAAACGGTGTATCAATAACCTATATAGGGCATAGCTCATGATTTCATGGCGAGCAGTGTTAATATTTTCAGGTTGTAAAATGCCATTAAAATTACAATCGTAATTACCATATGTTTGCCCAAGAAAGACCGTTTGCGCAGTATCGTCAAATAGGGCCCAAGCATCGTACATTACTACGGAACTGTGGTATAAATTACGAGCATGCACAGTAGGCCTGGCAAAATCAGAACGTATGGCATCTAGCAATACTTCATTCCACTGTCTGGCAACAGATTGTTGCGCATTGGCTGTACATACAGCAAAGACAAGAAGTAATAGCAGTAGTTTTTTCATTGGTTGGTCTGTACGTAAAATGCTTCTCGGTAATCTAAGCTAAACGGCGTACTCAATAGTGTCGGCAACATCAAAATAGTCTACATTTTCTTTGGTAACTATATTTATGGCTGAATTGTATTTAGGTTTTGGCGTTTTGTTTAGAAGTAGATACTCTGTGAGTATTTTAAGTCCCATATACCCTTGCTCAAAAGGGTTTTGATCTATGGCAAAATCAATAGATCCTTTTCTAATATATTCAAGATTATCTATATGGGTGTCATAACCAATAGCGCGTATATTGTTGAGACCTCTGCTTTCAAGAAATTTAGCAATCATGAAAATAGCACTAGACGGCACGAAAATACCGGAAATCTGTTTATTGCTTTCCAATTCTTTGGTAAGTGCTTTTTCAATCATTTCCGTATCAAAATCGTCAATGATTATTTTTTTAATCTGCTTATCACTGTTATGGTCGGAAAAGTAATCTAAAAATCCCTTCATTCTAGTCTCTATTGCCAAATGCCTACCCACATTTTTTTGCGAGGTCAATATGGCTACAGATTCTTCGGGTTTGGTAATCAGGTTTATCATTTTGCCACACAAGTAACCACTTTGTAGTGCATTTTGACCAATGTAAGTCAGTTTATCGGGAGTATCTAAATCAATATTTATAAACACACAGGGTATTTCCTTTTCTTTTAATTTCTCTACGAATGCCAATGAAGTATTGTAAAAGAAGGGGGCGAAAACAATTCCGTTGGGTTTCAAATCTAGAATTTTATCTAGCGCCTGTTCGTACGATTTTAAATCGTATTGATCAAAGAAAAACTTGTGTGTTTCCACACCATATTTTTGTATTTCCTTAGCGGCCGATTTCATCCCTAAATGTGGTCCATGCCAAAAGTGATTTTTAGATATGACCGATGGTATTAGCGTAGCAATTCTATACTTCTTTTTGAAAGCCAAAGTGCTGGCAAGTATATTTCTTTCAAAATCGTACTTATCTAGTAATTTCTGAACTTTTTCCCTAGTCTTAGGAGATACTCCAGGACGCTTATGAATTACCCTGTCTACTGTACCTGTAGAAACCTTGGCTTCTTCGGCAATATCTTTAATCGTTTTCAATAAAGTAGTTTATAGTGTAGTAATCGACTTCAATTTAACCAGTCTTAATTTGTTATAGTCGAATTATTTGTATGTCAAATATAGGAAAAATTCTAATCTTAGAAAAGCACCGTAGCTTGCTTTGTGTTCGCACACGATTTTGTACTGTTCTGGTAATCAATCATGCTATAATAGAGGAAGCTGAAGGTAATTACTATAATATTCAGTCTATAAGATTTTGATTCACCTTATTTAGTTTTTGAATTTCATTTGATATGCGATTTAAACGCTTTTGTATTTTTGATTTCTCTGTGGTTTCTGATATTGGAATACTGTTCAATTTCAATTTGGTTTTAACGAGTTTGATATTGAATTCACGAACAGCTTCAAATTTCCTTGAGGGATATTTTGGGAAGTTACTTTCAAAAGTCTTTCGTAACTCTGTAATCTGCTTATTCAATTGTTTGAGATAGGTTTTCATTATACTTTTTTCAGGTTTCAATGTTTTGGGGGTTGTTGAGATATTCATCGTTTTTTTTATAAAATTATGTAGCCTATGAAAATAGGAAGTTCGCTATTGGTTCAAATTTTAGCTCAAACAAAACCATTCATTACCCTGCTAATGCATTTGGATTAAACTAAATAGGGATGACATTAATAGCGTTCTACGTGAGGTATTATTTTTATAGAGCAATACACACTTTTAACAATAAACCTATAATCTATTTTGTTATGCTTATAAATTTTTTACACGATGGAGTGGAGGTAATATCACATCCGGCACATGGCCTGTTGGCTGGTAAAATAGCTGATAAAATAAGACATAAACTCTTTGTTGATCATTGGTTAGAAACTATGACTGCTATAATTGAGCATGATGATGAACAGATATCGCATAAAGCTAAAAAGAGTATTTCTAAAATAGGAATGCCAATGGATTTTGCCATAAACACCACCCCAATAGCCAAATCGTTTGAGCATGCTAAAGCGGTTTTTGAAAAGGTGAATAAAAAATCTAGTTGGTCTGCTTTAATTCTGTCCCACCACCTTCAATTTTTGTATGAAGACACCGCTAAGGATCATGCTGAATTTAATATTTTCTTAAATGATTTAAAAAGTTTTAGAGCGACGGTTTGCGAGCGGTACAAAGTAAAGCCTGATAAGATCGCGGAACTCTATAAAATTATGATTTTTGCTGATAGATTATCTCTTATTTTATGTCAAGACCAAGTACCGCAGTTGGGTAGGGAACTAGAGATAAATACATCTATAGACAACAAAAAGTATTTTATATATGAATCTGCTAAAGGAAATCTAATTGTAAAACCTTGGCCTTTTAAAGAGAGTTCCTTTGACTTATCCTTGGAATCCCGTTTGCTATCGGAAATTAAATTTAAGGATGAAGATGAGTTTGATGCATTTCTGGCTAAAGCACCTATTAAAATAAAATCTTGGACATTTTCTCGCGAATAGCTAATGGAATTAAATCTAAAAAGAAATAATCCCGACAAAAGAATTTGTCGGGATTAATTAATAAAATTATTATTGTTTATTACTCAGCGTCTGGAGGTAACACGTTTTCATTCTTAATATTCCCTTCCGGAATTTTATCTAAAAACTCATACAGTTCTGTGTTGGCACTAGGACCGTACCCTGTAAGTAGAGTTCCTTTACCACCATCAGCCGTTTCAATAACATAGAGCAAGGACATGTCAGAGGGATTACTCATTCCTTCATACCTATGCTCTTTAACAATAGTTATCTCTTTGGGGGTATAATTCGTATCTGTTTTTGTACTCCGTAATTGGTTATTGATAAACCTATAGGAATCTGTATACCCTAAGTTTTCATAACTTTTAATATAATCCGTCTCGTGTTTTGCATATTGATTATTCATAATTTATATCTTTTAAGTATTAATTTTAAGCGGGTATTTTTTCCGCTTTCTCTCTTCTGTTCCAATTACGGTGTTTTGCTATGGCTGCAATAAAATCTTCTGGCGTACCATTAATAAATAGGGCTTCATCATTATCAAAATCTTGTATTTCACTTTTATTCAATAGCTCTTTTCCTTCATTGGCAACGGCTATTGCTTTGCAATGTTTATAAGCTTCGTTTACGAACTTTATAAATTTAGATTGTGATACTAGTGCATCTATGGATTTTTTCCCTCCTGGAATAAATACGGCATCAAAGAGTACGCTTTCTGTGGTCA
The DNA here is from genome assembly GCF_015330125.1 of Zobellia nedashkovskayae. Taxonomy (NCBI): domain Bacteria; kingdom Pseudomonadati; phylum Bacteroidota; class Flavobacteriia; order Flavobacteriales; family Flavobacteriaceae; genus Zobellia; species Zobellia nedashkovskayae. Next base: position 3,122,675 of record NZ_JADDXR010000002.1, read on the forward strand.
TGATGGCGGCATCTACTTTATGTTCCATATTATCGTCACAAATAATAGTGCCTCCATGGGGTGCTACCAATTTAATGACAGCTCCCTTCTTTTCTAGGGCATCGGTCATTTTCATTACATCGGGCATGTGGAAACCATTAGCCACCAATATCGCAATTTGACGTGTTTCTATAGTGTTGAAATGCATATTTGCTTGACTCAGTTTGGGTGACTTCTCCAAATATATTTTTTTCTCTCCCGGTTGTTGCTCTTCCACATTTGCATCTGCACCAATTGCTTGATTAATGGGTTCTTGAACTGATGATGGTACTTTTAATCCTATGTTCTTGGCTACCTTATTTGCAAGGTTTTCGTCTATTTGAGCAATGAGGTACAACATTCTTTCTTTAATAGGTTTAATTTCGCATTTACCCAGCTCAAAGGAATAAGCATTTATTATATGTTCTTTTTCCCAATCTGAAAGACTCCTGTAAAATAGAGCTGGCTGAGAAAAATGGTCATTAAAACTTTCGCTTCTCGTTCTTATTTTTTTTGCATCTATACGTTCTTGATATGACTCAAATCCTCCTTCGGCAACGGTGGAAAGATAGGGGCAGCCGCCACCTATGGAATTGGGGAAATAAGCAGTTCTTCCTTTTGGGATTTCTGTCTGCATATGCCCGTCTCGTTGGTTGTTTTGAGCTTCTGCAACGGGTCTATTTATTGGTATTTGATGAAAATTGTGCGATCCAAGGCGGGAAAGCTGTGTATCGCGATAAGAGAACAATCTACCCTGTAATAAAGGATCGTTCGTGAAGTCTATTCCCGGTACAATACTACCAGGCATAAAGGCCACTTGCTCCGTTTCTGCAAAGAAATTTTCAGGATTCCGATTCAGAACCATTTTCCCTATTATTTTTACGGGTACCATTTCTTCTGGAATAAGCTTAGTGGGATCTAAAAGGTCAAAATCGTATTTATGTTCGTCTTCTTCGGGTACGATTTGTAGACCGAGTTCCCATTCCGGAAAGTGTCCAGCTTCAATGGCGTTCCATAAATCTCTACGATGAAAATCGGAATCAGCACCACTAATTTTAACTGCTTCATCCCAAGTTACGGAGTGCACTCCTAATTTAGGTTTCCAGTGAAACTTTACAAAATGTGCCTTTCCTTCCTTGTTTATAAGACGAAAAGTATGAATCCCAAAACCTTCCATCATACGGAAGCTACGAGGTATGGCACGGTCGCTCATTACCCAAATATGATTATGTAACGTTTCTGGTGTAAGGGAAACAAAATCATAAAACGTGTCATGGGCCGATGCTGCTTGAGGTATTTCTTGATGTGGTTCAGGCTTTACCGAATGTATAAGGTCTGGAAATTTCATGGCATCTTGTATGAAGAATATGGGCATGTTGTTACCTACTAAATCCCATGTTCCTTCATCGGTATAAAACTTTACGGCAAAACCCCTAACATCTCGTGCCAAATCTGTGGACCCCTTAGATCCTGCAACGGTAGAGAAACGGACAAACACAGGAGTTTTACGGGAGGTATCTGTGAATATACCTGCCTTGGAATATTCTTCAATGCTCTCATAAAGCTCAAAATAGCCATGGGCTCCACTTCCCCGAGCATGAACTATTCGCTCTGGAATACGCTCATGGTCAAAATTGTGTATTTTTTCTCGTAGTAGAAAATCTTCTAACAAAGTGGCGCCACGTTCACCGGACTTTAAAGAGTTGTTGGTATCGTTTACTTTGAGTCCTTGTCTTGTAGTTAAGGGCTTTTTCTGATAGTCTACCTCATAATTTTGAAGTTGTTTGTCTTTGGAGGTAATTTCTTTTTTAGATGTTTTCTTAGATTCCATATAGAGTTCATTTATTAGTAAATAATATTTGGGGAATAATTTTAATAAGATGTAGTTATCTTTAACAATATACTTGGCAAGAAAGCCATATTTGACCCTTAGTTTTCACTAAGCGACCTAATCTGAACAAGAGCTAATAAGCTGGTTTCTATTTTAATAGACTGCTCCGTAAGGATTGCAGTAAGCTCATCCGGTAGATTCATTTGCAACATAAATCGGCAAATTTCTAGGGCTTTTCTATCTAATACATCTATGTTCAGGTTTAAACCAATCTGCATATGTAAATAATCCTTACCATAAAGTTGGTTGTGCCAATTGTACAAATCAGATAATGTTGTTTTCTGATTTTGTTTTAGTGCTACATGCCAAACGTTTAAAATAAAATTTGAGCGTTCAATAGCGCATTGTTCCATGAATATTCGCATTAACGGGGCCTTCGTATTAATGGCACCTTCTACGTAACGTAATTCACTAATTACAATTACTTTCAGAAGTTGTTCTAAACATTCCATAACTATTAATGTATTATTATGATACCTTAAAATTATTGGACTGTTTAAAAATGTTTTGGCTGTAAAAAAATCTTTATTAGTGCAATTACAAATTTGCATTAAAATAAAACCAGTGATATTTCAAGGTTGCACGAGTCTATTTATTTGCGTCAATTTTTAGAGGAACTGAGTTATTCTATCCCTACTTGCCTTTATAATTTAGTGGTATTATAGGAGGGATATTAGAAATATTCATTTGATTATCAGGATTTAATCTTCCTTCTGCGAAACTTAGTAACTTTAAAATATTTAACTATGTCAGAAACAGCAACAATTGAAAAAGGAAAAGAAAATTTAGATAGACCGGGTCTTCAGGCCAATATGAAAACTCAGCCAGAAACTATTAAAGCTACCTACAGAGGGAGTAATAAGTTAAAAGGCAAAATAGCGGTGATCACTGGAGGGGATAGTGGAATAGGACGTGCAGTGGCTGTACACTATGCCAGAGAAGGAGCCAAGGTAGCTATTGTCTATTTAAATGAAACCGAAGATGCAGAAGAAACAAAACGCATGGTAGAAAACGAGGGGTCACAATGTCTAAACTTGGCGGGAGATCTTAAAGATTATGATTTTTGTAATCATCTGGTAGAGCAGGTAATGAATACTTATGGTAGTATAGATATTCTGGTAAATAATGCAGCTACTCAATACACTCAAAAAGACTTTACAGATATTTCTATTGAACAGCTAAAGGAAACTTTTAATACTAATATTCTTGCCATGATTTACCTTACCCAACAGGTATTTCCACATTTAAAGGAAGGCTCCAGAATTATAAATACTACATCAATAACAGGTTACAGAGGGCATAAGGAGTTAGTAGATTATTCTTCTACTAAAGGGGCAATTACTTCTTTTACACGAGCCTTATCGTCTCAATTGGCACCCAAAAAGATTTTGGTAAACGGTGTTGCTCCAGGTCCTATATGGACCCCTTTAATTCCTTCAACTATGGATAATATAGAAGATTTTGGAGAAGATACGCCTTTGGGAAGGTGCGGACAACCCTCTGAAGTTGCACCGGCCTATGTGTATCTAGCATCTGAAGATAGCACCTATATGACAGGGCAAATATTACACATTAACGGTGGTGAAGTAATAGGCGGATAGCACAGAACGTATTTAGTTTTGAAAGGGTGTTCCAAAGTGTTGCGAATGCCCTTTTCTATTTTAGATACTAGGGAACACGTACATTTTGCGTTTGTGTTAAAGTTATTATCGATGTAATCGATCGCAAAAGGGTTCTGCTAGTATTTTAGTATAAATTCTAATATTCAATATCATGAAAACACAAGCATATTTAGCCTTTGACGGAAATTGTCAAGAAGCACTGAACTTTTACGCAGATTCGTTAGGCGCAGAAATTAAGAACAGACAAACATACGCAGATAAGAAAATAGATGTACCTGCATCTTATCGCAATCGTTTACAACATGCGGAGCTAAAAGGTAAGGGTGTACATTTTATGGCCTATGATGCAGCGCCGGATACACCATTAACAGAAGGCACAAAAATTCATTTGAGTATAGACCTGAACGATAAGAACGAAGCTAAGGAACTATATGAGAAACTATCTTCAGGAGGTCGTATACACCATGAATTACGGGAACGTGAATGGAATGCTCTATTTGGTCGTTTCACAGATCGCTACGGCATCAATTGGATGATTAATTGTGATCTTAATTAAGATTTGATATCAATTTAAATTTTCAACCTGCCATTCTAGAATAAGTGTTAGAATGGGTATTAGTAATTATAGTTTTATGGAAAAGTGGTTCGTATTTTCTTGGGATGCATTATTTGCCATCTGCCTAACCGCAGTAGGGATTTATATTACGGTAATAGTCATGACGCGCATTTGTGGTAAACGTAGTTTTTCAAAAATGTCCAGTTTTGATTTTGCCATGACAGTTGCTGTAGGTTCCATTTTGGCTACAACAATTTTGTCTAAAACAGTAAGTCTTGCAGACGGAATTGTTGGCATTGTGGTAGTGTATCTTTTACAAATGGGAGCTGCCTTGGCTAGAAGAAACGATACAGTTAAAGATTTGATGGATAATAAACCATTATTACTAATGGATGGAGAAACTATTTTGGAAGAAAATTTAAGAAAGGGTAGAGTGGCAAAATCAGATTTGAGGGCGAAATTACGTGAAGCTAATGTTACTGAATTATCTGAGGTAAAAGCAGTAATTTTTGAAACTACGGGAGATATTTCAGTTCTACATAAACAGCACGGCCGCCCCATAGAAGACTTTATGTTGGAAGATGTTATGCGTTCATAACCCATATAATTTAGGTAAACCATTAAAAAAAGCATTCTGAAATAAAATTCAGGATGCTTTTTTTGCTATTTATCGAGGTCATTTTTCAACTGAAAAAGTTCAACAACATTCTTACTCCACTTTATTTTTGATATCAGATTATAATAATAAACAGAATTCAGAGAGGGCAATGGTCCTTACTTCATAAGGATTGGATTCCATATTGAAAATGTATTCAAACCTAGATACCAACTATTCTGTTTAGTGCCATTAGGATTGTAGTTAATCCTTATGAAAGTAAGTGGTATTTAAGTACCCAAAATTGAACTAGTTAGTACCTGTAATAAAGCAGGTGATGTCTAATTTAAATAAAGCAACATGAACGATTTTAATTATAAGTACACCATTATTTCTAAGATTACACAAGAAACACTTTTTTCTAATATTACTGATTTGAGTAAGACGGGAGGTTTAATATATGATGACTTTTTTGATTATATAGCTACGGAAGCCCAAATGAGAAGATTGGGCGAATGCACGCTTCAGAATGAAGATTATATCTGTATTGTTAAATTGAACAACGTTAAAAGCGTTGCTTAAAGAAGCTAATTGAATAGCGTTCAAATGAATTTTTTTCGAATCAATCGGAAACAATATTTAGTATTAATTTTAATATATGTCAAACGGTAGGCATTTAAGTTACCGCAAAATAAAAATGATATGAATAGCGATATAAAAGAGATTGAAGACAGTATAAATGACATTATACAAAAGAACGAAGACGCCATAAAGGGGTATCAAAAAGCAACGGAAAATGCTACAGAGATTGGGTTAAAGAGTTACTTTCAAACCAAATCTATTGAACGCAGAAATTTCCTGGTTTCACTTAAAGCAGCGGTCCCAGATTTAAAAACGCGGGATGAAGTAGATGGTAGTGTCACCGGAGCTATGCACAGAGCATGGATGGACGTTAAGACCTTCTTTGCCGGAGATAATGATGAAGCCATGTTAGAAGAAGCTATACGCGGAGATAACGCTGCTATAGAGGAATATAATGAAGTATTGGCAGATACACATTTGCCATTAGAGGCGGCTTCTGTAATTAGAAAACAACGCGATTGGTTAATGGATGATTTAAAGACCATTAAAACGTTAGAAGACGTTAGATAGTAAAATAATAGTGTAATGAAAAAGCCCCTGAAAAGGGGCTTTTTTTATGTAAAAAGTCAAAGGTTAAAATTGCTTTCTCTTTCGTTTTAAGATATTAAATTCATTACTTTTTATAACATATCCTAATCTGATCATACTTTTGTATTCTTCGTAATCAATAAGGTTTTCCGCATGCCCGGCAAACCACTCAATCATAAAATATTGGTTAGAGGGATATTTAAATGGACTATAATGTAACCTAGTTCGTATCATACCTTTGGCATCATTACTTAACCCCTTTCTGACCTTAACTTCAAATAAAAGCTTGTCTGCAATAATATCGTGTGACAGTTTTATTTCTCCTAAACCTACATAATCAATTAGGTCTGGATTACCAGATTTATAACCAAAAGGTATCCAGCCTCTAACATGTAGCATAGTCTTGGGGCCTAAAAGTCTAGAGTACTGAGCGCTTATGCGGTTCCAACTCCTAGAATAGATACTGTCGCGGCCATTGGATTCATGCTCAAATACTAATGAGCCCCACCCATTTATTCTATCTTCAGAATCATAAAAGGCTTTTTCAACACCTATAGTTGGATTAAAGTTAATTTCATCAAAAGGATATGAATCTTTATAGATATCCCAGAAAGATTTTTGGCTGTAAGTTAGGAATGCGTATGTATCCCAAGGTAAAGTGTTACGGCTTATAATTTGTTTAAAGCTAATTTGGTACTTGGCATCGGCAGTAGAACTGTTTATACTTTTATTGGTAGGAACTCCGGTAGCGAAATAATTATCGTTGTGAATAGAAAATCTGGGAATTAGTTGCATGGTATCTCGAACTTCTTCTCGTGTTAGCGTCTGCCCGCTTAGGTCCGAAGTTAGAAATTGTAGCCCTATTAAAATCAATATTGAGATTTTAAATTTCATATAATTGTCTTTATGTTGTAAAAATACAAGCGGTAAAAATAACCTTTCGGAACGGCTATTTTTAATGTGATAGGATAAAATTTTAGTGTAATGAAATAAAGTGGGTAGTGCCCCTATATCAGGTAGTTAAAGCCTTACGGAAGAGGTTATAACGCAGAGATTAGTTCCTCAAGGTTGTCACTTCGCTGTAGCTCCATTTTCTTACGGAGACGATGTCGCGTGGTATGCACAGATTTAGTTGAAATACCTAATAGGCGGGCCATGTCCTTACTGCTAAGGTTTAGTTTGATTAAAGCACAAATTTTTTGATCTGTTTGGCTTAGGTTAGGATATGTATTATTTAGTTTTTCGTAGAAGTTCTTATTTACATCTGTAAACCGAAGTTTAAACTCCTCCCAGTTATTGGCGTTACCAACAGAAATGGACTTTAAAACCCTATTAATTTCTGAGACCTTTACCGTGCCATCTTCGCCTCGTAATTCAGTTTTTAACCTTTTTAAAAACTCATCTTTTTCAACCAACTGAAGTGTTGAGGCAGCTAGCTCTTTGTTTTTGGTCTCGAGAAGTTCATTTGCCTGTTCCATTTCGAGCGCTTTTGTCTTTTGCATCAAAAGTTTTTCAGCCCTGTGTTTAGACCGAATGTGCTTTACGTAGACAAAACCTATTATAACCACGAATATGAGGCTAGTCCCCAAGATAATTCGCTGTAGCAGCAAGATTTTATCTTGTTGCTCTAACTTTTCCATACGTTGCTGGCGTATCACTTCTTGCTGGCGCTCCTTTTCTAAACGGTATTCGTTTTTAATCTCCATGAGAGGAATATTATTTTGGCTTCTCCCATCAAAAAATTTTGCGTTTAAGGTTCTTGCCTTATTCAAGCATTGGTAAGCTTCTTTATAATTTCCATTTTGTCTATAGTTATCCGAAAGTTTTTCATAAATGAAGGGAGTAAAATCTATATGACTCTGGTATTTATCTGAAATTATAAGAGCTTTTTTATAATATTCTATGGTTTTGTCAACATTACCAAGTCTCTTGTAGATAACCGCCCAATATGCGTATACAAGTACTAAATAGGAGGGTGTATTGTTTTGAAACCATGGTTCTATTTCAGCAAGTGTTTGCATGGCTTCCTCATATTTTTGCTCCTCCCTTAAAACATAGGATTCTTCAAATTTTAAATAAGGTAAAGCAATTTTGTCAGGTACATCGCCATAATATATATAACAACTATCCAAGTATTTTTTTGCCATTTCCGGCTCATCCAACCCCCTATAGGTGTAGCTAAAAGTATAGTAACTATGAGCCAATGAGGCTTTTGGCATTGTTCCTTTTTCTACCTGTTCTTTCATGATGTCTAGTGACATCTGTAAATATTTAAGAGCTTCTTCCTTTCTTTTATTATAACTGTACATAGCCCCTAATCTTCGATAAATATGAGATTTTATTACTTTTTTATCAGAAGAGTCTACTAAGGTTAAAGCAGACCAAACAGTCTCATAAGCTTTAGCATACTGTGCTTGGTGACTATAAGCATCCATAAGTTTTAACAACGTCCAAACAGATTTTAGGGTGTCACCTTTAATTAGGCCTGAAGCAATGGCTGATTTTAAGGAATCTATGTTATGTACATTAGGACGAACTGCGAGTGTATCCGTATGAACAATAGATGCATTGAGGGGAATGGAAGAGTCTTGGGCGTTAAGGGAGAAACCAGAAAGCAGGAATATAATAATAAGACCGTAAGTGGGGATAAGTCTTTTTGACAATAACATGCAGTTCTATTATTTATTAAAACTAATTTGATATTTATTAAATCGAAAGCTAGGGCTTTTATTCGTAATGTAAACTATGCTTACATGCTGTATAATTCTATAAAAGTTAGAAGTCAAGTGTAATTAATTTCTTTCATTTTTCAAAATCGAGGAGTGATTTCTTCATTTGGTTTAACTTTCTTTAAAATCTAACTATACATAAACTCAACAAACCAATATAACCCGCTGTAGTCCTTATGATTTGATTTGCAAATTTGTAATTTCCATATCTGTCATGTCCTAATATTTAGGAGCATTGAATGTTGATCAAAATTTTGAAAAAATGAGAACTATCTATTTAGTATTGGTATTGATGTTGACCTTGAATTTAGTTTCTGCACAAGAAAAGAGCTATGAAGGGGATTGGCAGTCTTTGAGAAATCACGAAACTCCCGAATGGTTTAGAGATGCAAAATTTGGTATATACTGTCATTGGGGGCCATACTCCGTTCCAGCCTATGAGAATGAATGGTATTCACATTGGATGTATACATCTCCTAATAACCCAGAGCACAAACAAGGAAAACGTTTTTACGAGCATCATGTTAAAACTTACGGACCGTTAAACGAGTTTGGTTATAAAGATTTTATTCCCATGTTTAAAGCTGGAAGATTTGATGCTGCAGAATGGGCCGATCTCTTTGAAAAAGCGGGTGCTAAATTTGCAGGACCGGTATCCGAACATGCAGATGGGTTTGCTATGTGGGACAGTAAACTTACCCGTTGGAACTCTAAAAATATGGGGCCTAAAAGGGATATCATGGGAGAACTGTCAAAAGAGATTAGAAAAAGAGACATGAAATTCATAGCCACATATCACCGCCAGTGGTTATTTGGTTGGTACCCAACTTGGGACGAATCTACCGATGCCGCAGACCCGCAGTACGCAGATTTATATGGTCCAAAGTTAAAAAAAGGTGATTTTCAGTACCCTTTCAGTACTAAAGAAATTGATGAAGGTTCCGAACGGTACTATCCCGTTGGTGATAAAAAATTCAATGAAGAGTGGTTAGACAGACTAAAAGAAATTGTAGATAATTATAGTCCTGATCTTGTTTGGTTTGATAATAAGGTTGATGTTATTGATGAGGCTTACCGAAAAGAATTTCTATCCTACTATTATAACCACGGAGTTAATAATGACCAAGAAGTAGTTGCTACTTATAAATTCTATGATTTTGCAAAAGGCACGGCAGTTTTAGATGTAGAGCGCGCAAGAATGAGCGAAATGAAAGATTTTCCATGGCTAACAGATGACTCTATTGATTGGAAAGCATGGAGTGACATTAGTAATCCCGATTATAAAAGTACAAACCGTATTATAGATTTTTTAGTAGATGTGGTCAGTAAAAATGGTTGTCTGTTGTTAAATATTACACCTAAAGCAAATGGTGAAATACCTGCTCCAGTACAAGAACGCTTGCTGGAAATAGGGGAGTGGTTGAGTCAAAACGGAGAAGCTATTTATGGTACTAGGCCTTGGGAAGTATATGGAGAAGGGTCTGCAAAAGTAACTGAGGGTCATTTAAGTGAGCGCAAAAATCCGGACAATACAGCAGATGACATTCGGTTTACGGTTAAGGGAGACGCTTTATATGCCATACAATTAGATTGGCCAAAATCTGGTGAGACGGTCATAAGAAGCTTGGGTACGGAACGTGGCTTGCTTAAAAAAGAAATCAAATCTATTGAACTATTGGGAGCATCACAAGAACTAGAATTTATTAATAAACCGGATGGTCTGCACATAATTTTACCAAATGTTCCCGTTGGTAAACATGCCTTTGTTTTCAAAATTACCTATTAAAGGAGGTTTATATCTATGTAGTGATGAGGTAAATCGGGATGTAAATTTCTCATTGATAGTTTTTAGGATAGTAAGAACCCTTTGTTTTTTTGAAATTGGCATATAACCAAAGAGAAGGTAAAATGGGAGTATGCTATAGGGTAACATATGTTCTATTTAAAACCATATGTTATACTCCCAGTTAGCCGTTACTTCTGTATACTTCAAAAATATTCTAGCATATATAAATTCATCCAACCTAAGTTAAAATTAGTGTAAACCCAATGTTTTAAGGGACTCTGCGGTATTCTTTTGTATGTAATTCTTGCTTTTTTTTCTATTTTTTTTGTTGGAACAAATCAAATTTTAACATTTGAAAAGAAGGCTTTCTTGTAGTGTTGTAAATGATATGATCAATTTCTAAAATCTGTATTTCTAAGGGGTTGGGAGGGTAAAGTAGACAAAAAAAGTTGAATCTGTCAAGTTTTTGTCAAGCACTTTTTTTAGGCAAAATTTAACAATATCTCTATTTTGGACACCTATTAAAGAGCATATGTAAATTTTTTAGCTCTTAATTGATAATTCAATAATTAACCTTTACTCAATTTAAACCAACTCTAATTATGAAAAGAAAAAATCACTTCTCCTCCAACAACGCACCCCCAATTTTCTCTAGGGTGTTTATCAACATGTATTCCTAAACTAAATCAACAGACATCATGTTGATTTCAATTAGAACAAGTAATGGTTTTTTTCAAACTCAAAACAGAATAAAAATAGAAGTCTTGCCATGTAAATGAAGCCATACCAATTCTAGAATGACCTCTTAAATATGTCAAACTATAACAAGGTATGGGGGAGTCATTTGTCTCGATTTAATTAATAAAGAAAATCCATCATTACTTGAATTTGAATTCAACTTTTAAAATAAGGTTAGACCTACTTTTTTTAATCGTGTCTTTTTTAAAATTTAACAAGAAACTATATGAATTTCAAACACATTTTTCATTTTAAATCCTTCACTTTCCAAATGGGATTGTTTTTGGTCTTTTGTCTAAGTACAATGGCCGCACAATCTCAAAGCGTTAGTGGAACGGTATATGCCGATGATGCCCCTTTACCAGGAGTAAGCGTTGTGGTAAAAGGTACCAACAACGGAGCAGTTACAGATTTTGACGGTTTATACACAATTAATGCGGAATCTAATGCCGTTTTAGTATTCACCTATATTGGCTTTAAATCCAAAGAAGTAGCTGTTGGTGGTAAGCAGACCATAGATGTAACACTCCAAGAAGATGTTTCTGCACTAGACGAAGTTGTAGTAATAGGCTATGGTGCTCAGAAGAAGAAAGAGCTAACAGGAGCTGTGGCTCAGGTGAAATCAGAAGAATTATTAAAAACATCAACATCAGACATTGGTGCTGCTTTACAAGGCCAGATTGCTGGGGTAAATGTTACAGCAAGTTCAGGAGCTCCTGGTTCTGAAGCGAACGTAATGATTCGTGGACTTACATCTATTAATGGAGCGAATAGGCCACTGTACGTTGTAGATGGTATCCCTTTTGATGGAGATCCAAAATTGAGTATCAATGAAATTGAAACTATAGATGTATTAAAAGATGGGGCTTCTGCCGCAATCTATGGTACTAGAGGTGCTGCTGGTGTAATCTTAATTACTACTAAGAAAGGAAAAGAAGGCCAGATGAAAATAGCCGTAGATAGTTATTACGGTCTACAGACTATTACTTCTGCAACTCCATTACTTAATGTAGAGGATAAGTTGTATGTCCAATTTTTGCAAGGTTCAGCATTGAACAGCAGTAGTTATGGTAACACATGGACCACAATAGAGCAAAGTCCTCACTTTCTTACAAACAATACGGATTTGGTACAACTTGTTCAAAATGACATGGCGCCAATTCAAAACCATAGCCTTTCACTTTCTGGTGGAAAAGATGGTCTTACTTACAACGTAACGGGTAATTATTTTGACCAAGAGGGCGTAATTATCAAATCTGGATATGACCGCTTTAATGTTAGGGCTAATACCCAGTTCGTAAAAGGAAAATGGAACATTACAACAGGTTTGTCTTTTAGGGTAGAAAATAGGGAACATGCTCCATGGGGTCTACTTGGTGATGCTATAAAGTATACTGCATACAGTCCAAACATAGACCCGGGTTCTAGTGTTTTAGATAATGCAGGACCTGATGGTAACGGAGCTACCAATCTATCTTATTTGGGATACAGATTTTTACAAGAGGATAATCAAGAGAACAATTATTTTGATGGCAACTTGAGTTTAACTTATAGCTTTACAGATAACTTAAAGTTTACTTCAAGAATTGCAACAAGCTACGATAATGGAACAAGAATTACCATAAATCCAAAATTCACAGCATATAGAGATGACGGAACAGAGGTAACTTCACAGCGCTCAAAGGTTAGAAATATGAGCTCACTAGCAAAGAAATTTACGTGGGAGAATATATTGAACTATCAAAAAAGTTTTGGAGATCATAATATAAATTTTACGGGAGTTTATTCTTCAGAGAAGTATAACTATTCAGAGTTTTTTGCTGAGAAAAGTGATTTAGCTTCAAATGATGTAGTTGTTCTTAACGGCGCAACATCAGATCCAAATGTAGGATCAGGAAACAATCAATGGACTCAAGATCGCGAAAGTACTTTAATTGGTATGTTGGCCAGACTTCAGTACAATTATAAAGGCAAGTATCTTTTGAGCGCAGCTGTTAGAAGAGATGGATCTTCTCGTTTTAAAGAAGAGCCATGGGGTGTATTTCCTTCTGTCTCTGCAGGTTGGAATGTTTCTGACGAAAAGTTCTGGAATCCTTTAAAGAGTACCGTGTCTTCGTTTAAATTAAGAGCTAGTAGAGGTACCACTGGTAACCAAGGTATTGCTGATTATTCCTATACGCCTACAATTACACTGGATAATGATTATGTTCTAGGTGTTGCAACCAATCAAAATTTAATTTTAGGGGCTACTCAAACCGGATTTGCCAATCCTAAGGTACGTTGGGAAACATCGGTATCGTTAAACGGTGGTTTCGACATGGGCTTTTTTGATAATAAATTGACACTTTCAGGAGATATTTACGAAACCAAGAAACAAGATATGTTATTTCCTGTTTTGTTACCTCCAACAGCAGGAGGCGGTAATAATGCTGAAGTAGTTTTAAATGTTGGCGATATGACCAACAAGGGTGTCGAATTCGCCATGAATTATCAACATTCAGGTAAAGTGTCATGGAACGCTGGGCTTACTTACACCAGAAATGATAATATCATTACCAAAATGAGCGGTAGTAACAAAATCATATATTTTGATGATAGTAGTATTTCTGGGCATGACAATGATCAGGATTTGGTTACCGCTTTGGCAGAAGGTTATGAAGGTGGAGCTTTCTTTTTGGTGGAGACTGCCGGTACTATTAAAACCGAGGAAGAATTGGCTACGTACCAAGCGATTGTTCCAGATGCCAAAATAGGAGACTTAAAATATGTAGATTTTGATAAAGACGGAACGATTGGTATTGGTGACCGTCAATATATGGGTAGTGGTACTCCAGAATTTGAAATGGGCTTTAACTTTTCAGCCAATTACAAAGCATTAGATTTCTCAATGCAATGGTATGGTTCATTCGGTGCCGAAATCATAAACGGGAACAAAGCCTTGGCTTATAAGGTAGGGAACCACCAAGATTTGGTATACCAATGGACACCGCAAAATAGCACATCGGATATTCCAGTAAATAGAAATGCAACCCACAACAATTATAGAGGCCAAACAGATTACTGGTTGGATGATGGCACTTTTGTAAGGTTGCGTAATATTTCTTTAGGATATACGATTCCTAGAGATTATACCGAAAAACTAGGCATAACAAAATTCAGAATATACGTTGCGGCACAGAACCCGTTAACGATTACCAAATATGATGGATATGATCCAGAAGTGGGTAATAACGGCCTAAGTACACGAGGAATCGATAAGGGAACTTATCCGGTAAGCTCCCAAATACGAACCGGGCTTCAAATTGAATTTTAATGAGATTTGAGATGAAGAAGAGCAATTCCGACAAAAAAAATGAAAAAATGATAGTTATGAAAACAACGATAACAAAACGGTTACTTTTTATACTAGTGCCCATGTTAGCAATTTTGGGCTGTTCAGATGATTTTCTGGAACAGACCAATCCAAATCAGATTTCTACAGAAACGTTTTGGAAAGACAATGGAGATTTAGAACAAGGCTTAGTCGCGAGTTATAAGGGTTTCGCGAATTCAAATACTATAAATTTAGTTGGCGAACTTGCTAGAACTGACTTAGCCTGGTCAAGTGGTTATCAGCGACCAAATAATACAAACGAGTATTACTTACAGGTTTTTAATGAAGCTTCTTCTGTACCTAACAATAAGTGGAGTGCAAACTATACAGCTATTTTTAGGGCAAATCAAGTCATTGAGGCGGCTGCTGTGTTGGCAGAAACCTATACTACGGAAAAAGAGATAGAAGATGGGTTGGTCATCCTTGCGCAAGCACGGTTTCTAAGAGGCTATTTGTACTTTAATCTATATAACTCTTTTAACGGGGGAGCTGTACCAATTTATGATTTTGTACCTATAGAAGAAAATGAATTTTACCAAGTGGTTTCACCAGCAGAGGATGTAAAGAAATTTTATTTAGAAGATTTAAAATTTGCTGCGGAAAATTTACCGATTTCATGGGAGGATAAAGACAAAGGCCGTGTAACTGCGGGTGCAGCCGTAGCGGTTTTAGGGCAATCCTATCTTTATGAAGGTGATTATGAAACCGCTTCCACAAATTTTAAAAATGTGATTGACAATTTTGGGTATTCTTTGACTCCAAATATTGGTAGCAACTTTACTACTATGGATGAGTTTAACGAAGAATCTATTTTAGAAGTAGGGTATTCTTTAGATTTCAAAAATGAGTTAGGTCCTTGGGATGGTAGAGATGTTGCAAATTCAGCATATGTTAGACAATTTACAGGAGGAGCAGGAACATGGTTCGGAGCTGTTGTTGCCAACTGGTTAATATTAGAATATAGAAATGAACCTTTAGATTTCTCAGACCCTAGAAATAAGGTTATTGATGAAGAGGGTAATGAAGGCTTTAGAAAGTTTAGTTTAAGAACATCTTGGTCAGTTGCTTTGGTTGACGATACGGATATGGGGTATTACCTGAGAGACGAAACAGGACAAGCCTCAAATTTTAATGTTAAAATGACTGCATTTTGGAGAAAACACACCAACTGGGACATCACTAGGTCTGAGGAAGAGCTGTCACCTGGTAAAGTTAGATCAGGTGTTAATGAGCGTTTAATTCGTTTAGCAGAAATCTATTTGCAATATGCAGAAACTCAGATAAAATTAGGCAACGTAGATGAAGCACTTACCTATATCAACAAAGTACGTAGAAGATCAGGAGTTCAATTGTTGGGCTTGGCAGGAACCGGAGAGTTCCCAGCAAACGATCATGACAATGTTGCTTACGATGCCCAAAGTTTAATGGAGCATCTTATGTATAAGGAATTGCCGTTGGAGCTTTCTGCAGAAGGTGACGGTAACAGAAATATTGATCTTAGAAGATGGGGCATAAAGGCAGAACGTTTTAAAGAGCTTGCCCAAAAACGTTATGCAGCAGATCATTATCCCCTTTTGGATGAGGATGGTAAAGAGGTTACCAGATGGGCTTCTATTGTAAAGGAATTACCAGCAGGTGATCCGGATATTGATGAAAATTGGAATGAGTTTCAACAGGCTGCGGTGAATTACAATTCATCAATCCATGAATATTGGCCTTTACCAAATTCAGAAATCATATCTAACCCTCAATTGAATAATTAGAATTGAAGGATACTATGATTAAATCAATGAACAATGCCAAAAACAAGAAATTAAAAAAGCAAAAAATGAAAAACGCAATAAGAATATTAGCCGTTTTTGCCATCCTCTTCGTGGGATGCGACGACAACGAATATGAGGCTCCTTTTCCTTTTTCGGATGTAGGTTTTTATACGAGTAAGGGTACGGCAAACGACCTCCAGGTAAATTTAAATGAGTATTTGTCCTTTACCGATTTATCTCAAGGTGCGGAGGCCCATTCCTGGAGAATTGAAAAAACGGATGTCTTTCTTGAAGGACCAATAGATAGAACAGATTCTATCTTAGACCCCTTTATTATAGAACCTAGAACCACAACCTCGTTTGAAAAGACGGTGCATGTACTCTTTCAAACCTCGGGAATGAAAAAAGTTAGGTTATACAACACCTTTAATGAAATGGTTGTTTTTAAGGGGAATCGTGATAATGTAGATTATGAGATGGCTGCAAAAAAAGAAGGAGACCTATTTGTTATTGATACTACTTTTATGGTTAAGGTCTACCCTAAACTTGTTCCAGTAATAAAGGTAAGAAATGGAGATGTGGTTGTAAATCATGAAGCTAGGGATACCATTTATATTGAAGCAGGGAATACAATGGAGTTTACAGATCTCTCTACTATAGGAGAGCCTACCGGTCGTACTTGGAGCATAAGAAAAGCGTTAAAACCGGGTGAGGAAGTTGTAGAGAATCCTGTTGTAGGTAGTAGCGGCGATGCAATTGCTAACATTGCCTTCAATAAATTGGGAAGCTTTAGTGCAACTATGAATTTATCTCGTACAGGGCAGAACATTCCTGGTGATTTTGCAACTTATGTAGTGAATGCACCAATCAAGGTTATACCTTCTTCTAAACCTTTTGAGCTTACAGGAGAAGTTAAGGAACTAGAGGATGAAACTATTCAGGTTCCTTTTAATGGAGAGTTTACACCTTTTGGTGGCCAAGAAGAGTTTTTTACTGTTATGGTAAACGGAGAGGCTTTTGAAGTTGCTTCCGTTGCAGTTAATGCAGATGATGCTACAAAAATGGATATTAAGCTAGCGGCTCCAATATATCGCCCAGATGTTATTACGGTTTCTTATTCAGGTGGTAGCATAGAATCATCGGATACTAGAGAGGCATTACCATTTACAGATGAACCTGTACTAATGAGTTCGGTTAATTTAATACCTGCAGATATTGCCGGTTTAGAAACAGGGGCGGACAGTTGGGCTCCTTTCTGGAGCAATAAAGGAACTGCTGAATATTCTACGGAACAAGCTGCCACAGGTGAATACAGCTTAAAATTAAAAGTAGAGGCAGGTCAAGATAATGCAGAAGCTGGTGCAGCATTCGCTAATCCTATCATTTTTGAAGATGGCAAGACCTATATCGTTTCCTATAAAATGTATATAGCGCCAGGTGGTGTAGGTACAGATGGCGGTACACATACCGGTCTTTTCTTATTACAGAATTGGGGTTTCCAGTTTTGGAACAATTTTGCCCATCCAGTAGGAGAGTGGACTACACACACCTCAGATTATCAAAGTACAACACCGTTGTCTCAATTTTATTTAAGGATTATTCCAAATGCGGATAAAACTACAGATATGACAGTGTATTATGATGACTTTTCTATTGTAGAAAAAGAAGAACGACCATAATCCCCACAATGTTGTTTGTTTGAGTTTAAGGGAGAATTGAGAGATTCTCCCTTTTTATTAGAATTTAATTTAAATATTTAAAATATTAAAAGAAATGAGCTTAAATCCACTGAAATTGGTGTTTTGCTGTGCCTTATTGTATAGTTGCGGTACCAGTTCAAAATTTGATAATTCGTCCGAATTACCTGTTACGCAAAATCAGATTGAGGAAGAAGAAAAAGAAATAGAGCCTGTGCAAGAAATATCCGAAGAAGTTGACTATAAAGAAATTCCTGTACCGGCAGATGCCGGGGTGGATATGACATGGGAGTTTCAAGAAATTTCCGATGATTTTAAGTATGATGCTCCTGCGGATAATAAAGGAGATAAATTCCTTGAAAAGTGGGATGATTTTTATCATAACCACTGGAGCGGACCGGGCCTTACGGAATGGAAAAGAGAACATTCTTATGTGGCAAACGGGCAATTACAAATGTGGGCCACGCGTAAACCAAGCTCAGAAAAGATTAATATGGGCTGTATTACTTCAAAAACGCGAGTAGTTTATCCTGTTTACATAGAAGCACGTGCAAAGGTTATGAACTCAACCCTAGCTTCAGATGTGTGGTTGTTAAGTGAAGATGACACCCAAGAAATAGATATCCTTGAGGCCTATGGAGCAGACTATTCTGAAAGTGCCCAAAAAGAGCAATCCTATTTTTCAAAAAAAATACATATTAGTCATCATGTATTTATTAGGGAACCTTTTCAAGACTATCAACCAAAAGATGCAGGAACTTGGTTTGAAGACGGTACCGTATGGAATAAAGATTTCCATACCTATGGTGTCTACTGGAAAAACCCATGGTATTTAGAGTATTATATAGATGGGGTATTAGTGCGCACCGTTTCAGGAAAGGATATGATAGACCCTAAATACTTTACGAACACATCAGACCCCGGAAACATAGAAGTAGATACCCGTACCGGTCTCAGTAAAGAAATGGATATCATTATAAACACCGAAGACCAAACCTGGCGATCTACACCAGCATCAGGATTACAATCTCAAACGGTTACCCCAACTGATGGAGAGTTAGAGAATTTAGATAACAATACGTTTAAAGTAGATTGGATCCGAATTTATAAACCGGTTGCAAAGTAAGAGGTACTTTAATTTGCTACAACCACATTTGTAATTGGGCATTTAATAGATTTAGATATATAAACCATAGGTAGTTCCCTCTTTTTAAACTGCAATCCTATGGTTTTTTTATATTTTATTTTCTGATAAATGACCCAAATCATGTGTTCTTATTTATATTTTACTCTCTTAAAAACAATCTTTAAAAGGCTTGACCTAGAGGGGATTTTTAGTTAATTTCATGCTGTGATAAGCGTCACTCTTTAAATTGACATCAAGATGGACTATGTAGATTATTATAAGGTTTTGGGCGTGCCTAAAAAGGCTAGTGAAAAAGATATTAAAAAAGCATACAGGAAATTGGCACGAAAGTACCATCCTGATGTAAACCCAAATGATGCAACTGCCGAAAAAAAATTTAAAGAGATAAATGAAGCCAATGAGGTTTTAGGAAATGTTGAAAACCGAAAAAAATACGACCAGTACGGTAAAGACTGGATGCATGCCGAGCAGTTTGAAAAGGCAAAAGCACAACAGGGTTCACGAGGTGGTGGCGGCCAGCAGTATGGCCAAGATTTTGGCGGGGGTGATTTTTCCGATTTCTTTGAATCTATGTTTGGCGGCGGTGGAGGCGGCGGTTTCTCACAACGTGGAGGGCAACAAACTAGGTTTAGGGGGCAAGATCTCAATGCCCAGTTACGCCTAAATTTGCGAGACGCCTTTACAACGCAAAAACAAACCTTAACCGTTAATGGTAAGAATATAAGACTTACCATACCGGCAGGAATTGAAAATGGACAGACCATAAAAATACCGGGTCATGGTGGACCAGGCCGAAATAATGGTCCAAAGGGCGACCTATACTTAAAGTTTATTATTGATAACAATACGCCATTTAAAAGAGACGGAAATAACTTGTATAAAGATGTTGATGTTGATTTGTACACTGCGGTTTTAGGTGGAGAAATTACTGTTGATACGTTTGATGGTAAAGCAAAACTTAAAGTTAAACCAGAAACCCAAAGTGGAACCAAGGTAAAATTAAAAGGTAAAGGTTTTCCTATTTATAAAAAGGAAGGCCAGTTCGGAGACCTTTACATCACTTACAACATTCAAACCCCTACCAATCTATCCGATAAAGAGAAAGAACTATTCAAACAATTAGCATCCCTTAAAAACTAAGATTATGCAACAACAAGAATATGTATCGGTTACCGAATTTTGTAATGGTCATAGTATTTCTACAACGGTTATAAATCAGTTGAACGAATTTGGCCTTGTAAGCATCATAGAACGTAGTGATAGCTCATATATACCTATGGAGGAACTTCCTATGGCCGAGAAAGTGCTGAGGCTGCACACAGATTTGAATATTAACCTTGAAGGTGTTGAGGTCATTACGCGCTTGTTGAAACGCATAGAAAAAGCTAATGAAGAGATGATTAGGCTTAAAAATAAATTGAGCTTATACGAGTAGGTTTCAGTTAAATTTTTTATGCCTTGAAAAGAGACTTTACTTTTTAATAGTTAAGAGAAAAGATTGAAAACGTGTATTTCAAGTTTTCAATTCCAATACCATTTTCTTATTTAATTTTTAAGAAATTGTTCATATCAAAAAAAGAAAGAGGTTCTAAAAACGCAACAATTTCTATACAAAAGACTTTTGTTCTACAATTTTAACCCATAGTAGCAAAGAATTCAAAAGATATATTACATTTTTGAAGCTTGAACCAAATGAACTTTCTAATTTGTTTCAAATCAAAATAATTTATGTTTTATGGAATTCAAATCCCTATTTACTGTATTCATCGTAATATTAAATTTATCCTGTAAAGGACAAAATAAAGTAAATCATTCTCCTCCCAATATTGTTTGGATTGTTTCGGAAGATAACTCAAAGCACTACCTACAACTATTTGATAAAAACGGGATTGAAACGCCAAATATTGAAGCTTTGGCAAAAGAAGGGGTACAATTCAATAGAGCATTTTCCAATGCACCAGTTTGTAGCGTGGCGCGATCCACTATTATATCTGGCTGTTATGCACCACGAACTGGTTCTCAATTTCACAGGCGTTCAAAATTAGTACCTATGCCAGACTCTCTACAAATGTTTCCGGCATATTTACGGGATGCTGGTTATTACACGGTTAATAATAGCAAAGAGGATTATAATTTTATTAAAAGTGATAATGTCTGGGACGAATCATCGTCAAAAGGAACTTGGAAAAACCGCAAGGATAATCAACCTTTTTTCTATGTACATAATATAGGAACTACACATGAATCTCGAGTTCATTTTCCGGAAAGTGATATAGAAGATGCACCTACAACAGCAAATGTAGAGGACTATACGGTGCAACCTAATCACCCTAATACAAAGCTATTTCGTTATACAAATGCCCGTTATCGTGATAAAATTGCTGAAATGGATGGTCAATTGGGTGAGGTAGTCAGAGAGCTTGAAGCAGATGGTCAATTAGAGAATACATTTATTTTCTATTACGGAGATCATGGAGGTGTACTGCCGGGGAGTAAAGGGTATCTATATGAAACAGGCCTTCATGTACCCATGGTGGTTAGGATTCCCCAGAATTACAAAGATATGGTGGACTTAAAAACAGGAAGTCAAGCAGATCGCTTTGTTAGTTTTATAGATTTGGCACCCACAGTATTGAACTTGGCAGGCATAGAAATACCCGAACAAATAGATGGGAAACCTTTTTTAGGTAATGGTGTTGATGCCAACAAATTGAGTGAAGAAAATGTAACCTATGGGTATGCCGATCGGTTTGATGAAAAGTATGATATGGTGCGATCCGTGCGTAAGGGAAAGTACAAATACATAAGAAGTTTTAATCCGTTTAATTTTGACGGATTAATGAACGAATACCGTTACAAGCAAGCGGCTTATGGCGAATGGAAAAAAATGAACGAAGAAGGAAAGTTAAATGAAGTACAATCCACTTTTTTCAAATCACGTGCTCCGGAAATGCTATTTGATGTAGAAAATGATCCGTATGAAACCACAAATTTGGCCAGTGATATTAAGTTTGAAACTACTCTAAAAGAGATGCGCGGTCTATTGAATGATTGGATTAGTGGTATGCCTGACCTTTCTTTTTATCCTGAATTCTATCTGGTCCAAAATGCATTTGATAATCCTGTGAAGCTTGGAAGGATTCATAAAGGTGATATTCAAAAGTACATATCAACCGCCAATTTAATGTTGGAGGATGCTACAGTTGTACAAGCACAATTAAAAGAGTTATTAATATCTTCGGATCCATGGCAGCGGTATTGGGCACTAATTGTTTGTAGTAGTTTTGGTGAAGAAATAAAAGCTTTAACTCCGGATATCAATAAAATAGCACGGAATGATGTGCAGGCAATCAATAGGGTAAGGGCTGCAGAATTTTTAGGGGTTATTAGAGCAGCAGATCCAGCTCCGGTTATGCTTAATGCTCTTTATTCCGCCCAATTTGAAACTGAAGCATTATTGATTTTAAATTCCATTGTACTTCTAAATTCGGATCTTTATGGATATAAATTCTCTATTGATCAGAGTAAAATAAATCCTGAGTTTATGGGAGAGAAATCAGAAGTAATGCGCCGCATCACGTTTCTGAATGCTCAAGCCAATTAAGAATTAATTTATCTCTTTTAAATCCTTGAAAATGCCTAATTTGAAAATATTCTACAAAGCAAGTGCGCGCCAATTTATAGTTTTTCTTTTCTTAATTACCGGAACAACGATAATTGCTCAAGAAAGAAAAAAATCATCAGAAAATATAAATCGCCCAAATATTATATTCCTTCTTTCTGATGACCAGACCAGTGTAGCCACAGGTTGTTATGGAAACAACCAGGTGAAAACACCTAATATAAATCAACTGGCGAAAGAGGGTGTTCTCTTTCTTAATCACTATAATACTACTTCTATCTGTATGGCCAGTAGAGCTAATATTTTAACGGGGATGTATGAATATAAAACCGGGTGCAATTTTATGCATGGTGATCTTGCAGTAGATAAGTTTGAGAATACATATCCGGTACTATTGAAAGAAGCTGGGTATTTTACTGGTTTTGCGGGCAAAGTAGGCTTTGTTCTAGACGGACCAGAATCGGAAAAAATTGAAGACGGATTACCAGTAGGCTATTTTGATAAATGGGGTGGGGGACCTGGCCAAACTATATATGAGACGGCCAAGAACCCAACTATAGCAGCATACGCAAAAAAGTATCCACATAGTACACGCGCCTATGGTGCTTGGGCAGGAGATTTTATAAAAGAAGCAAAAAGCTCAGGGAAACCTTTCTGCATGTCCATCAGTTTTAAGGCTCCTCATTTACCTTTTACACCAGACCCTTTCTTTGATGATGTATATGCTGGGCAGACGTATAAGAAGCCGGATAATTACGGAGCGGAATATGCTAAACATTTATCGCCTCAGGCAAAATCTGGACGTCAATATAATTCATATGATTTCTGGAGAGAATCGGAAGCATCTTATCAAGAGGCGATTAGAGCTTACAATCAGCTAATTCATGGCGTAGATTATGCTATTGGAATGATTCGCGAATCGTTAGTGGAGCACGGAATGGATAAAAACACCATCATCATTTTTACTGGTGATAACGGCTATAGCTGTGGAGCTCATAATCTTGGGGGGAAAGTACTTCCGTATGAGGAAGCTTCCAGATCTCCATTTATTATTTACGACCCAAGAGCTCCCAAAAAGCAACGGGGTGTAAAACGGAAGACTATAACGGCTAATATAGATATGGCTCCAACTATCCTAACCTATGCCGGTATGGACATCCCTAAAAATCTGGATGGCGAAAACCTAATTCCTTTAATAGAAAAGGAATCCGGTATTAAAAGAGACCATATAGCATTGACTAATATGTGGGGCAATGATGAAATACAGGCCTTATCCGTGGTAACCGAAGATTATAAATATATCTATTGGCAATATACAGATGATCGTATGCAGCCCACAGAGGAACTGTTTCATATATCAAAAGATAAACTTGAAATGCATAACCTAGCAAAGGATGAAGGTTACAAGTCGGAACTCGCCAATATGCGCAAGCTTTATGATGAACGCTATAAGCGTTTAGTAAAAGACGGAATGAAAGCCAACGATTATGAAAAATACACTGTTTTATTTGATAGAAAAGCTCCCGAGAGCCAGAAGAAACAGTATCGTAAACTCAACTATGCTCAGCTTCTTGAGCAAGAAGGAAAAACAAGAAAAAATAACAACATTCATAAGAATTAAAACTACGATTTCTGTTCAGGAAAGAACAAAGTAACTATAAGACAACCTTTATAGCAATTGGTAAATATAAAAAGGAACAACTCTGCACACGGGTTGTTCCTTTTTTGTCTTTAGAGCTGTTAGCTTTTTTTAAGTATAAAAAAACCAGAGAGCTTTTACACCCTCTGGTAACAAACTAACTCAACAAACAACTCTTTTTAGTAGGCTCCCTTTAAGTAACCCCTATTTTTAAACAACAGAAAGGGCTTTTTTAGCTCCATTCTTTTTTTATAGTGGTAATAACATACTAATTGATTTAAAAGCCGGAAACATGCTCCGGCTTTTGTCTTTATTTACCTCATTTGGTAGGTAATTAATACCCTTCATTTTGAATCAGCGCTTCAGTTATATTTATTTCTGATTGCGGTATTGGTAAGTAGTACTGTTTTTTATCAAATGGTCTTGTTTCAATTGTAAATTCTTCAGAAGAAACATTTTCATCAAGATTTTTTATCCAGCGCATACCTTGTACGTCAAAACCAAGATTATCTTCATTTAACCAACGTCTTTCGTCAAAGAAGTTATGAGCTTCAAAGGCAAGCTCTATACGTCGCTCTCTTTTTATTGCCTCTAATAGTTCTGGACCGCTAGCTGTAATAGCTGGCTGCAAGGCTCTTTCTGAAACCCTACTTACATATCTTCTTGCCGTCTCTTCATCACCAGCTCTAAATGAAGCCTCTGCATAATTTAGATAAATTTCTGCAAGTCGATAGATGATATAAGGTCTTCCCGGGCTAGCTTGTTTTACATCTGTACCCAATGCCTCATTTTGAAATTTACGTATTGCATACCCAGTTGTAGAACCGTGTCTAAAATTCCCTAAGGTTTGTTGGTCTTGTGAAAAGGAATCCAAACCATCTGGTACAACCGTGTTATCTAAAGAAATAGCATAATCAATAGGTCTTCCTCTAAAAATAGCCCCTTGGTAATTGATATTGGCGTAAAAACGCATTTCGCGATTCTCGTAAGGGTTCGCTGCATCATAGGAAGGACTATCCGTAGTATTACCGTCATCCATATTATAAATTAAGGTGTGGTTGTGCAATGGTGTAGAAAGACTCCATCCATCAAAACCTCTAGGCGATTGCGCATTGTCAGGTTGGGTCGTTACATCGGTACCGTAGCCAAAAACAGTTCCCCCAAAAGGTCTTGCGAATAAGATATCTTGATTTGCTGATAAAAATAGTTCTTGGTAAGCCTTAGCATTTGGAGTACTTATCAAATCTCTATCCCCTACCAAATCAATAACCGCTTTAGCAGCATCTGCGGCATCTTGCCATTTGTTGGCCTTGTTATAGATGTACAATTCTAAATTAGATGATTGCGGAGCCATAGATGGGTCGTGCAAATCACTCGCTGCATACAACAAAGTTCTAGATTTCAGGGCCAATGCAGCCAATCTTGTAGCTCTGCCAAATTCTCTACTTTCTCTAGTTACAGGTAAAAGTGGCGCGATTTCATCTATTTCACTAACTATAAAATCTACGACCTCCTGATAACTATTACGCGGAATATTAAAGTCATCATCTAGCGTTGTTGCCGAAGTTAATAATGGTACCCCTCCATAGAACTTCAGTAATTTCGAATACTGATTAGCTCTTAAAAAACGCATTTCTGCCTTTAAGGCTTCTATTTCATCGGGATTATTTACTTGAGCCTCACTACCTTCAACTAATTCTAAAAATACATTGGCTTGTCTTACATAGGTATAAAGGTCTTGCCATTTTTGACCTAACTGTCCTACATTTTGAGAAGACCACCCTCTAAGAACTCCAAAGATGTCTAAGGCTTGTGTTGCTGCGTTGAAATTCATTCTAGCTTCAAGGGATGCTATCTCCACATTCATGTAACGAGCCCAAAATTGGGAGCCAACCCCAAATGACTCCGTACTGTTATAAGTTGTAAGTAATAACAATTCAACTTGTTCTGGTGTACTCAATACCAAATCACTGGCAAAAGAGTCCCTTACGTCTATATCCAAGCTTTCTTCACAACTGCTAAAGGTTATAAAGAACGCCATCAGCATTGTAATGCTTATTCTTTTTAGTACTATATTATTTTTCATATTTTTTTTTTTTTAGAAACTAAAATTAACACCCAAAGTATATGTTTTTAGGGGGGTATACTGTGCTCCTCTAAAATTGTTATACCCCGTAGCTTCAGGGTCAAGGCCCAAATCCCAGATATCTGAGAAGAAAGTGGCTAGGTTAAATCCTCTGGCAAACAGACGAATGTCAGCAAATTTGATAACATCGCTTTTTAAAGTGTACGAAAGTTCCACTTCTTTAAGGCGTACAAAAGAGGCGTCAAAATAGTAAATGTCAGCAAAACCATCAGTTCCGTCTATTTGCCCTCCACTTATAGCATCTCCTTGCGCAAACGCTCTTGGGTAGATTGAGTTTGTGTTGTTTGGTGTCCATCTTTCATTGAATACAAATTCTGGTTTTGCACCTGATTGATCAAAGAATACCAACGTTTCTGCTTCAGCTTGCCCTTGTAACAAGAAATTGAAACCAAAGGCTTTGTAATTGAAGCCCCCATATATACCGTATTGTACTTGTGGAATGTTTGAAGTTGATGTTCTGATAAAATCATTTCCATCAACTACACCATCATCATTTACGTCTACGTAAATTGGTTCTCCCGGTACAGTGCCCTCTCTTTTAATAGCAGTGGCATCAACCTGAGCTTGGTCTTTAAAGATTCCATTAGTCGGGAAGACGTTATTATAGGAGTCTATTGGTTTACCAGCTTGCTTTTGGGAATCTAGGATATTTTCTCCCTCAGGTAATGAAATCACTTCGTTACGAGCATTTGTAAAATTCATTCCTAAATTATAGGAGAAGTTATCGTTTACTTGATCATTCCAAGCCAATTCAAATTCGTAACCCCAACTTCTGGTCTCACCTATGTTTTCAGCCGGAATTTGACTATTCTGTAATCCTATAAACCCAGGAATAGCCCCTGATCTATTTACTAAAATATCTGATCTATCTTGTTCGTAATAGTTGAAATCACCTGATAATTTACTATCAAACAAGGTAAAGTTCAAACCAATGTTCCATAGCTTAGCCGTTTCCCAAGTTACGTCGGTATTTGCTAGCCTAGCAAGATTATAGGTGTTGGAAAAATTTTCACCACCTTCTCCTAATACATAATAATTTGGAAATCTTGTGCCTAATGGATTATTTGTGTTACCCGTATTTGTTCCAAGATCAAATAAGGAAAGGAATTGGTTAGCGCCAATACGATCGTTACCCATTTCTGACCAAGAAGCCCTTAGTTTTAAACCGTCGATCCAACTAACGTTCTCTAAGAAACTCTCTTTATCAATTGCCCACGATACCGCAGCACTTGGAAATGTCCCATAACGATTGCCTTCACCAAATCTACTGGATCCATCGTATCGCATTGTAAAGTCAATAAAATATTTTTTCTTAAAATCATACGATAGAGATCCAAAGAAATCTTGTCTTTTAAACTCAGAGCTAGTTCCACCCGAGGCCTGTCTATCATCATTGTTACCTTGAAACAATTCTCCTCTGCTAGCATCAGGAAATCCACCAACTTTTGATGCAAAGAAATTATTTGAATCATTATTTAGCCTTTCCATTCCTACGAAGGTACTTATGGAGTGGTCGCCAAACGTGTTATCGTAATGTAAACGTGCATTATAGATTTGTTCATCAAATTTATCAAATCTCTCGGTCAAGATACGTTCTGTTCCTTGCTGATTAGATCCAATTCTTGGCTCAAAAGTTCCATCATCCCCTTGTGCGTAAAATGTCCAAGGAGAATACCAAGTTTTTCTATTGGTCTCTATTTTTCTAAACCCTGTAAATCCTTTTATACTTAACCCTTTTAATAACTTGCTCAGCTTCCAATCTACTGTAAAACGACCTGTAGTGGTATTTGTAAAGATATCATCAAACCCAGAGGCATTACTAGAGGTTAAAATAGGATTTCCTTCATCGCCTCCTCGTGCAGGAAGACCATTGGGATATCTTGCAATTTCATTTGGCGGTAAACCAAAAATTAGTTTATAAATATTATTGGCATCTACACCTGGCGCAGTCCTTTTACCAAAACGTGTAGCTAAATCTACTCCTAATTTGAAGCTATCAGTTAAATTGACATCAATATTAGAGCGAAGTTGATATTGCTTAAAACCTAAAGAACCTGATTTATATAAACCTTTTTGGTCTATAAAATCACCACTAACGAAATACTTAGCTTTTTCGCTACCTCCAGAAACAGAAAGAGATGTTCTAGATTCAGGAGAAGTCTTTGCTAATACCTCATCGGCCCAATCAGTATTTGGAAAGCCTGCAATATCCTGAGGTGTAAATAATGGGTCGGCATCTGCACCATTAACTCTTGCATTTATTTCATTCTCATAGGTTGCAAACTGGTTTACATCCATCAATTCTGGCCGTTTGGTAAAAGATGAAACGTTATACGCATGAGAGAAATTGATTTTAGGCTTGCCGGATTCACCTCTTTTTGTAGTTACCAGAATAACTCCGTTCGCTGCTCTAGAGCCATAAATTGCGGCAGCGCCATCTTTAAGTACAGTAAGTGATGCAATATCTTGTGGTGCCAATTGAGAGAACGAATCTGAAGGAACCCCGTCAATTAAGATTAGTGGAGTATTATTTCCTAAAGTAGATTTACCTCTAATTAAAATAGTGGTAGCATCATCATCTGTATCGCCACCCCCACCATTACCTGCACCTGGTACACCACCACGGTCACTAATAATTAGACCTGAAGCTCTACCTGCTAATGATTTGGCAACATCCTTACTTGATGATTGCTCAATAGCCTTGCTATTAATAGTACTTACTGATCCAGTTACTTCTCCTTTTTTCTTAGTAGAATACCCTAAAACAACTACTTCGTCTAATAATG
This sequence comes from Zobellia nedashkovskayae, assembly GCF_015330125.1. Taxonomy (NCBI): domain Bacteria; kingdom Pseudomonadati; phylum Bacteroidota; class Flavobacteriia; order Flavobacteriales; family Flavobacteriaceae; genus Zobellia; species Zobellia nedashkovskayae. The sequence goes on from NZ_JADDXR010000002.1 coordinate 3,151,953, forward strand.
CAGCATCCTCTTCTAAGGTAACGTTGATTTCCGATTTGCCATCCACTTGAACTTCTTTTGATGAATACCCTATATAGGAATATACAAGTGTAGTTTGGTCATCATCAATAGTAATACTGTAATTACCATCAAAATCTGTTGAAGTACCATTGGTGGTTCCTTTAACTAGAATGGTTACACCTGGCAATGGACCCGTTGCATCCGATACCGTACCTGTTACGGTTTGTTGAATTGGGTTGGAGGTGAGGTCGTTTTCTAAAGATGATTCCGTTAAATCTGAAGACGCGTGTGATTGGAAGGGAATCGTTATCGTTAAGATTATCGCGAACTTTAATGCGAGTAATCTCTTGATGGAATTGCCCGGGCAATCCGCATCAGTAAACCATTTGATTTTCATAAATTTGAATTAGTTAGAGTTAATATGCCCCAGAGTCAATGGGGTATTACTTTACTTCATGCATAGCATGAATTTCTAAAAGGGGAGTGTTAGCGCACTTTCCTTTTTTTTTGTCAGTTATATTTTAGTTTTTAAGGATTGAGTAATTGGTTCATAAGGAGTTGAATTGGTTTGTTAAATTGTTAATGCTCATTTAATTTTTACAAATGAACCACAAAAACGAAGGAAGATATTTGCGAAATTTAACTAGGGATTGCACTATTTTACCATTTTTAGGGTTTTAGTGGATAAATTGTGCCTAAATTGAGTTTATGCTAATTTAGAATTAGCTTTTTTGAAGAATTTTGATAACATGCTGCCTAAAAACAGAGAAATACTGGAGAAACCACAGTGCTTTTGGAAAAATCTAATGAGAAATTATTAAAGCGGACAAGTATCCGTAATGTAAGAAGTGCTAGTAAGGGTAAAAATAGCCGACTGAGTAAGAAAAACATTCTTCTTTTTTCAATGCAGAGAAAAAAGAAAAATGTTTATTGAATATATAACATTGGTAATCAATGTTTTACAATAAAGAGAACACAGACTGAAGCTGTTCTGCTTTTATAGGCTTTACAAAATAGTCGGCGATAGAATGAATTTTTTTGGCTCTTTCAATATCTATAGGGTCTAAGGAAGATGAAATCATATAGATATTTATTTTCTTACTTAGCTGATCTTCAATTTTAGAAAATTCTTTCATGAATTGAAATCCATCCATAACGGGCATATCAATATCTAGAAAGATAACATCGGGTAATTCTGAGTCAATGTTAAGGTTTTTTAATATGAAGGCCAACGCCACTTCACCGTCTTCAAAATCCATGGTATTTGCTTCTAAATGCATGGTTTCCATTTTTTTTACAACGGTATAACGATAGATATAATCATCATCTATGATACAAATTTTAGGGGTACTTTTCATTTGTTCAATTAAAATTTATGGTAAAAGTTGTCCCAACGTCTACTTTACTGGAAGCATTAATGGTGCCCCCCATAGACTCTATTTGAGATTTTGTTAGAAATAAACCAACACCTTTGGCATCTGGGTGTCTGTGGAAGACCTTATTCAAACCAAACAATTTATGGCCATGTTGTTCTAAATCTATGCCTAGACCATTATCCCTGAATTCCAACATTATATTACCATTTAGGTTTGTGGATTCAATTTCTATTTCTGGTTTGCGAATTTTTGATCGGTACTTCATACTATTACTAATCAGATTCAAAAAAATACTTTCTAAATATATTTTATGATACTTAATTTTTGAGCATTTAGAGAAGTCAGAGGTAATAGAAGCGCCGGATTTTAATATTTCACCGGCCAACAAATCTTTGGTTGTATTTAAGACGTCTTCAAACTCAATTTCTTCAACATCTTCATCTGAATGAGGACCTTTTGTTTTTAACGCTTCAATGAGGGTATTTAGTGTTAAGGTGAGGTGATTTATTACTGTTTCAAATTTATCGAACAAACTTTCCTTTAGGACTTCATCGTCTGTTGTTTTATAAATGTCTAAAAGAGAATTAAGATTACTTACTGGTGAACGTAAGTTATGAGAGGTTATATGGGTAAAATCTGCTAACTGTCTGTTCTGTTCAGTTAATTTGTGAGCTAAGACTTCTAGATTTTCTTTGGCTTTAAGAATTTTATATTCTGCCGCTTTTTGTTTGGTAATATTTCGGATAGCAAGAGATGTAAACAGCTCACTTTCCCATTCTACAGGTCCCATATTTATTGAAATAGGTACTTCTTCTCCGTTTTTACGTAATCCAACAAGTTCTTCTACAACACCAACTTGTCTTGTATTATTAGAATTAGAGAATTTAGACGCCTTTATAAAGGGTAATATATTAGGAATAAAATCTTCTATATATTCTTTTAATAATTCATCTGGTGAACATTGGAATAAGGTTTCAGTCTGCTTGTTAATAATCTGGATAGTACCTTCTTCATTGATGATTATAATAGCATCTGGTGCTGATTCTAAAAGACCTTTTAATTTTTTTTCGGCCATTTTCAGTTCCGTAATGTCCTGTGTTGTACCTATTATCTCCGTAATTTCTCCTTTTTCATTAGTAACGACCTTACCCATTACATGAATTGTTTTAACTCTTCCGGAAGGAGTTACAATTTTATGGGTAAAACTTCTAAAAGTTTTGGATTGGACAGTTTCTCGCATATGATCTAATATCATTTGCTTATCATCTGGGTGGACGAGTGCTTCAAACTTATCTTGGCTAAAATCAGAGCCATCTCCTTGACTTTCAAAAATTTCATGGAGACTCTTAGACCAATACCCTTGGCCGGTAATAAAATTGCGTCGCCAATGCCCCATTAAGGTTATTTGCTCAGCGAAATTCAACAACTCATTTTTTGCGATAAGTTCGTTCTGGTACTTTTTTAATTCAGATATATCTGTGGACACAACTATAAAGCCTATATTTTTTCCTAAATCATCTTTTACTGATGATACTGTACATTGTACAGGTACTGTAAAGCCGTCCTTGCGGATGTAGGTCCATTCTCTGGTGTCGTTTACATTTTCAACAGGTAAATCTTCATAATGGCTAAAGTTATCAGGATTCTTCCCGTGCGTAGTAGCAAGGTCTTCTCTAAACTTGCTTACCTGATCCGGATATAGAAAACAAGTTGGGTCTTTCTTACCTTCCATCTCCTCCGCAGAATACCCTAAAAGTTTTTCAGCACCTTTATTAAAATGGTTTATATAACCCGTACTATCTGTTGAGAAAATAGAAATGGACTCTGAGTTGTATATGGCTTTTAGCTGCGCATGTGCTTTGCTTAACTGTGTTTTGTAAAATGTAACATCACTTATATCTTGTACAAGTCCAATAACATTACTGTATTTGCCATCTATAATTTCTATTTTTCCAATAACCCGTACCCATCGTATATTGTTTTTTGCTGTTATGAGTTCAAAATCAAAATCAAAAGGAATACCTTTTTCAATGGTGTCTTCTACACAGGAACGGAGTTTAGGACGACTAGTTTTTTCTTCAAAGAAATCTATAGCTTTATCTAGGTTGGGTTTATAACCTTCGGGCACTTCATGTATTTCACGTGTTATTTTACTCCAGTATACCTTTTTTGTAGCTAAATTTATCTCCCAAGTGCCCATTTTGGCAACCTCTTTTGTTTGAGTGAAAATATCCTCTGTTCTGGCTTTTTTTAGTTCACTTTCTTTATGGTGTGTAACATCTATAGTATGTATGAACAAACCTCCTACCTTGCCTTTTGAAATGTACCAAGGACTAATATCCCAATAGAGCCATTGTACCGTGCCATCTTCACGTTTAAAAGGAGCTTCGTCATAGACGTCTATAGCCCTTTCAAGACATTGTTGATGTAAATCTTTTGAATCTTGATTTATTTCTGGAAACAAATCATAATGGCATTGACCAACAATTTCTATACCCTGTAATTTGTAGTCTTTTATCCAGCAATTGGAAGCGGCTATATAGCACATGTTTTTATCGAACATGGCAATAGCGGTCGGTGCCTGTTCAATAAAGATTTCGAGATATGGTATTTTCAATTTCGGTTTTTTGGTAGTTTTCCCCAAATCTTGCAATTTTATAAGAATACACCTTCAAGTTAGCTATATTTTTTATATTAAATGTAGGCTTTATTCTTTAATTGTAAGAATTTTATTTCAATATGATTTGTCCTGTGTGCTACATACATCAAAAGTAACCTGTAGTCCTAAGGAGGTATTTAGTTTGTTTCTACCAAATAACATCAACGTACAATCATAATTATTAATGTACTTTTTTAAAGCTCTTTATAATTTAAATCTTTTGTTGAGTTACAAAAGAATAGGTTCTGTAAGCTTAAAATTCTTGGTCAAGGTTTGGTCTACCCAACCACTTTTAGAAATAGTAAAACTAAATTTGATACGGATGCTTAATCATAATTATACCTTCCCAAATCACAAGATTTTCTAAAATATATACAGAAGTATCTTATAAATATCATCTTTGTAAACAGAATTATATCTTACATATGGCTACGGTTAAAGATAAATTAAAGGAACGTATTAAAGAGTTGACTTGCCTTTATGAGGTAACTTCAATAATAGCAAATTCCGACTTTGATCAGTTAGAGATTTCGCTAGAAGCTATTGTTTATAGTGTTAAAAACGCGTGGCAGTTTAATTTACTTAGCGAAGTACATTTAAGTTTGGGCGAATATAGCGTCCAGACAGATGGCTTCAAGGATACCATGACTTTAATGCATTCTGATATTAAGGTTTTTAATAAGGTTAGTGGTACTCTAAAAGTAGGATATCCAGAGGACAGGTATTTTTATGCAGACTTTCTGGAGGAGGAAAAAGACTTATTGAACAATGTTTCCATAGCCATAGGGAACTTACTGGAAAGAAAGCAGATTAGAGAAAGCGAGGCAAAAGTAAAACGCCAAATGGAACGTACGGACAGGCTTCATATTCTTGGTGAGATTACTGCAGGTATTGCCCATGAGCTTAATACACCGCTGGCGAATATTCTAGGTTTTACGGAACTTCTTAAAGAGCGGGTAAGTAATGCAGGTGCCTTAAGAGATCTTGATAAAATTGTTGAGAATGCAATATTCAGTCGTGAAATAGTCAAAAAATTAATGTTCTTTGCTTGCGAAATGCCGCAGGAAATGCAGCCGGTAGAACTGAACCCTATTATAGAAAGTACACTTAAATTATTAACACCTTCGTTCCGCGAAAAGAATCTCAAACTTATTAAAAAATTTGGTTCAGACGATATTCGGTTGCGGGCAGATAAAGTTCAGTTTACCCAAGTACTTTTTAATTTGGTGATGAATGCAATTTATTATTCACCAATAAAAGGAACGGTAGGTGTTTCTATAATTGAAAAAGGGAAGAATATTCAAATCCGTATTTCAGATGAAGGAGTAGGTATTGATCCCAAAATAGAAGATAAAATTTTTGAACCATTTTTCACTACTAAGCCTTTGGGAGAAGGTTCTGGACTTGGGCTAAGTGTTGTTCATGGTATTATTAGTAGTCATAAGGGCACCATAGAACATAGACCCAATAAGCTTAAAGGCACTGTTTTTATTCTGGATTTTCCTAAATTATAAGTATGCTTAAAAGAGAGAACATTCTACTGGTAGATGATGATATTAATATCCTAGAGCTTTTGCAGCGCCATCTGCAGTCTATGGATTATCATACCTACAAAGCGGTTTCTGTAAAGGAGGCACTATATGTTTTGAAAGATACTTTTATTGATTTATTGATAACCGATATTCAAATGCCTGAGGTAGATGGATTGCAATTATTAAAATTCACCGATGAACATTATCCCGAAATTCCAAAACTGGTTATTACCGGTTACCCTTCTGTAGATGGTGCTTTGGAAGTAATTAAATCCGGAGCTACAGATTATTTAACCAAACCTTTTACAAAAGAAGAGTTAAGACAAGCAGTGCAGAAAGCTTTTGAGCACGGCAAGAGTCGCAAAGCTGTGAAATCAAAAACAGTTACAGCAAATAAGTCGGTACATAATGAAATGATAGGCGAATCAGAGGCCTTTCAAAAAATTACCGATGTAATCGAAAGGGTAAAAAATAACAAGGCTACCGTTTTGGTAAAAGGGGAAAGTGGAACAGGAAAAGAGCTGGTGGCACGGGCTATACATTATTCCGGGAAATTTTCTCGCGCACCTTTTGTTGCGGTCAATTGTGGGGCAATCCCTGAAAATTTGCTAGAGGCAGAACTTTTTGGTTATGTAAAAGGGGCATTTACCGGGGCTAATGAAAACCGAACAGGTTTCTTTCAGGCGGCTGAAGGTGGAACTCTCTTTTTAGATGAAATAGGAATAGCTCCATTAACTGTTCAGACCAAATTACTCCGAGCTTTACAAGAGCGAGAAATCACAAAAGTAGGTGCCAGAAAAAGTGAAAAAGTAGATATCCGGATCATAGCCGCCACCAATGCAGATTTACTGACCGATATTAAAGAAAACCGCTTCAGGGAAGACTTGTATTACCGACTAACCGTAGTAGAAATACAGGTTCCTCCTTTACGTGATCGTAAAACTGATATTCCACTATTGGTCGATAAATTCTTATTTAAATACGGAGTGGAATATAAAGACCGATTGCTGAAAATTTCTCCAGATGCTTTAGCTGTTTTAAAACGATATAATTGGCCTGGTAACATTAGGGAGCTAGAAAATGTAGTACAACGTGCTGTGATCATGTCTGATGGAGCTATTACTCTTAAAGACCTTCCTGAAGCATTAAAATTCCAAATAAATTTTCCTGAAAATGACTTTAAGCCTCTCCGGGAAATGGAAAAAGAGTATGTGCAGCGCGTACTTCTTCACACGCAAGGTAACAAGACAAAAGCGGCCGAAATTCTTCAAATAGACCGTAAAACCCTACGGGAAAGACTAAAGTAATTACCTGGGGGAAATATACTCAATTGGGTAGATTTTCCTCACTTCATATTTTTTTCCAAAAAGAATATTTTTTATTTATCTACTGATATTCAGTGGGTTGTATTTGTTTGCAAATATTTTTCTTCTGCTAGGCATATGTTTTGCTTTTTGGTGAGTCATCAGTTAGAGATGACATTATTGAAAAGTAAAGCGTATGAAGTATGGAAGTCTAGTATTGGCGAGGAAAGATTATAGGGTTTTAAAGAAATACCTAAAGGATAACCTGTACATAGAAGATTATTCGCATAAAGATGCGCTAGACACTTTAGAAGATAACTTAAAAACGGCATTAATCTTTGAAGGAGAAGATATGCCAGAAGACATCTGTGGATTTAATTCAATGGTTACGGTTTCTAGTATTTCAGAATTTCAGTATACTTTTCAATTGGTTTCACCTCTAAATAATGACCCCAAGAACGGAAAGATATCCGTTACAAGCACTATGGGTTCTTTGGTTATCGGTAGATCAGAAGATGATATTATAACCTATGGACCTCCAGCAGACAGTGTTTCTTTAAAAATAAGTAAAGTGGGTAATCTAAAGCTGGAAAAAGTAGAAGTGTAAATTCATTTTTAACTTAAACATAGAATAGCGTATGATAAAGAAATTAGCATTTGCCTTATTGTTTTCAGCAAGTTTATTACAGGCACAAGAAGAAGTAAAAATTAACACGTCTAAAGTTCAGATTGGTGATGTACTTGAAATAGGTACATCTAAGCGCATGGATTATAAACATATAAATTTTCCGAGGGCCAATTTTATTATAAAACGAGGTGGTTTGGCAAATTACAAAGGACTAAAAGGAGATAGAGTTGTGGTTACCGCAATAGAAACGAACAAGGACGGTTCTACCAAAATAAAAATTAAACGAAAAGACGGTGGTCGCTTTTTTGGAAGTCATACCGTTGTTTCAGCAGATATAAACAATGCACTTGCCGCAGGTGAATTGCTAATGAATTAGTTTGATAGTGGTTATTAAGATCTACCCGATTGTCCGCACCTGAGTTTTGTTGAATTCTCAGGAATATCGGGTAGGTTTTATACTTAAAATTTTAATCAAATTATAAAATGAATGGGTATAACAGAAGTATTTGCAGTACGTGTAGGTACGTTAGTCATTGTGTAATCACTACAAATAAAAATGCTATTAGCTCGTGTAGTGAATATATTCATCTTTTTGATGATGGGCCAATAGAAAACAATCGTTCGATACGGAGAAAACCGGAATTGAAACGAGTTATTAGAAATCGAAAGGCCGCAAAGGTCTTGTTTTAAGTATAATTTTATGATAGTAAAAACTCCTGAGCAGAAAAAAGCTGTTAAGCAAGGTATGCTCTCAAACGTCATGCGACAATTTGATAATGCCGCAGACATCATTGGATTAAACTCTAATATCAGAAAGATATTAGAAGTAACCAATAATGAACTGGTCGTTCATTTTCCTGTAAGAATGGATAATGGCGAGGTTGAAATATTTACGGGCTATAGGGTACAGCATAATAACGCTCTTGGACCGTACAAAGGTGGCTTACGTTATCACCCAACGGTAGATATAGATGCAGCACGTGCCTTGGCAATGTGGATGACCTGGAAGACTTCTTTGGCCGGATTACCGTACGGAGGTGCTAAAGGTGGTATACAATTGGATCCTACCAAATATTCGAACGCAGAACTTGAGCGTATTACCAGAAGGTTTACCTATGCATTGGGGGATAATATTGGACCGGAATTAGATATTCCTGCTCCGGATGTAAATACCAATCCACAGACTATGGCATGGATTTTAGACACGTATATGTCTACAAAATCGCCTGCAGAGAGGTCAACAAATATGCACGTGGTTACCGGTAAGCCAATTGGTGCTGGAGGTTCTCAAGGTCGTGATAGAGCAACGGGTTATGGTGTTTTTCTGAACATTAAATTTTGGGCAGAGCACAAAAATATAAAGCTAAAAGACAAGCGTTTTATTGTCCAAGGTTTTGGTAACGTAGGATATTGGGCGGCCTATTTTCTTGAAAAAGAAGGTGCTTCAATGATTGCGGTTCAAGATGCTTACGGAAGTATTATTAACGAAGAAGGTATTTCTGTAGATCATTTGTTGGCGTATACTAAAGCGAATAAAGGTAGTATTATGGGCTTTGCCGGAGCAGAGACTTTAGACAAGGCAAATTTCTTCAGTTTGGATTGCGATATCTGTATTCCAGCTGCATTAGGAAATGTAATTACTGCTGCTAATGCCCCAAAAATAAAGGCGTATCTAATTGCAGAAGGTGCGAACGGACCTACTGATGTTGAGGCAGAAGAGATTTTACTGGATAAAGGGGTTACCATTTTACCGGATATTCTTTGTAATTCCGGTGGGGTAATAGGAAGTTATTTTGAATGGCTTCAAAACCGCAACGGCGAAATCTGGCAAATGGACGAAGTATTAGAAAAACTGGAGAAAAAATTAAGGGAATCTTTTACTAAAGTAATGGAGACTTCAGCCCAAAGAGGGATTGATATGCGTACGGCAGCATTTATCATAGCCATTGAAAGGCTTGAGGAAACTTATGTACAAAGGGGAATTTTTCCATAAATAAAAGTGAAATGAAATACGGTGGCTTGGTTATTGAAAAGAAAGAATATGTACTGTTGAAAAGGTTCATGAACCTTTCGGGCTATTACAAAGATGAAACTTTGCGTAAATCGGTAGAGAAATTAGTGGGAGAGCTAGAATCGGCACAAATATACGATGAGGCAGAAATGCCCGAAGATGTTATCCGCTTTAACTCTACCATTACCATTGTCTCAGAAAATGGGTGGCAAAAGAAATTTAAGTTGGTCGTTCCCACAGAGAGTGATGTAAACAGTGGTAGAATATCAATATTAACTCCAATGGGTGCTGCTGTAATCGGTTATGCACAAGGCGATGCGTTAATATGGGATTTTCCTGCTGGCGAACAGCGTATGCTCATAGAACTTGTAGAACAAGAACATAAATACATTAATATAAATAGTATATAATAATAAAGGTAGCTAATTGGCGCTCTCCTTTTGGAAGGTAAATTTATGGCAATTTTTTTACTTTTTTAAAAGTCCAAAAGGGGAGACAAGCTATCTAAATTTTAGAAAAACTGGTTGCGGTAACTTTATTTCGTTACCTGTAAATGACAAAAGACCAGAGGTTGCATCTCTTTTAAATACGGTAATATTCTCAGATTTTCTATTCGCTACTAGTAGAAAATTATTGTCTGGTGACAAGGTGAAATTCCTTGGCCAATCTCCTTGAACGGACTCCGTACCCAAAAAACTCATTTGCCCATCATCCGATACGGAAAAAACGGCAATGCTATTATGTCCGCGATTACTGGCGTATAAAAATTTACCGTCATTGCTTAAATGAATATCGGCGCAAAAACTAGCTCCATCATAGCTTTCGGGTAATGTGCTTTTCTTATCAATTTTAGTAAATATCCCCGTTTTGGTGTCCACATCTGCAGAGACTACAGAGCTATACAATTCATTAATAATAAAAACCTTGTTTTTTGTAGGGTGAAAAATAAGATGACGCGGCCCATCGCCCGGGTCTAATTGTAAAGCGGTATGCTCTTTTCCTAATGTACCATCACTGGTAATAGGGTAGGCTAATATTTTATCAATTCCTAAATCTACGGCGTAAAGAAAATCTCCCCCTTTGCTGAACTTCACACAATGCGCATGGGGGGATTTTTGATTGTCATGAGGCCCATTCCCTACATGTTTTCTAGCTTCTGGCTTACCAATTATCTTTCCGGTTTCATCTACTTTATACAATACGATACCGCCTGAACCGTAATTGGCAGCGGCAAGGAGGTCTTCATTAGGACTTAATTCAATATAACAAGCTCCGTCACCTTCACTGGTTACATTAGCTGTTCTATTCAATTTACTTCCATCGGCATTCCACTCAAATGCAGAAATGCTACCGGGTACTGCTCCGTTGGAAGAATACACCCTTTTTCCATCTTTAGAGAGGTACAAGTAACCTGAATTGTTCTCTTTTACTAAATGTTCCGAGTTCAATAATTCGCCGGTTGTTGGATTAAAGTCAAGCTGATAAATACCTTGCTCATCTCCACTTGCGTGAGTACCTACCAATAGTTTTAAATTCGGTTTTTTAACCTCTTGTTCAACCTCTTTCATAGTAGCTTTTTTAGGTTCGTTCTTGCATGATATTACTACTGTCGCTAGGATAAAAAATACTAGGGGATTGGAAAAATATTTCATGTTAAAAATGAGGTTAATTTAGTGTTGAACGTCTAATTTAAGTTTCTTTTCAAAGCCTAAGAAACCGTAAGATAACTCTAAAAAATTCACGTTCGTATTTTTAGGTATTTTGAATTCGGAAGCAAATATTCCAGTATTTAGACCCGTCTCCGCAAGCTGAATTTTTTCAATCCTTTCACCTTGTTTTACAATCACCCAGCCTTTATCTATGGCATTTCTATCAATATTTAGGGCGGCGTTTAGTTGTACGGTAATGGTTTGGCCTGGTTTTATAGTTGAGATTTCCTCTTTAAAATCTCCATCAAAAACTTGAAGTTTGTGGCTACCTAATGTAGCAAAGGTTAGGGTGGCTTGCCAACCGCGGTTAGAAACTCCCCAACCTTCAGTTGCGTAGGCATTTTTACCAAAAACCCGACCTTCATTCTTTCCTTCAATTGCATCAACTTTTTCAGCAATCGGGAATTGACTGTCTAATGGAGAACCATCTAATGTACCCCTAACGTTACCTAATTCTCCATAACCATGTGGGTGGGATTGTGGCCACCCTTTTTCAACACCGTTCCAGTACCCGCCAATTTTTACACGTGCATCGCTTTTATTGCTAAGGTGCGTGCCTACAGGATTAACTCCAAAAACAAAATCCGTCTGAGCCCAACCTAACGCCCTAAGCTCAGGGTCATTCAAAAGATGAGCTATGGCAAACATAGAACCGCCAAGAGCAGGAGCCCCTCCTAATTCTTTAGTCTTTGAATGTGCCCATTCCGTTTCACTGTGCTTACGGTATTTCCAAAAATTATTGCTTTTTTGTTTTATATGAAGCGCCCAACCTTCTAGTTTTTCTTTTGTTCCCTCAGGTGCCTTTTCTGGAGCTAAAAGAAGAAAATATGCTAGGGCCTGAGGCGTAATATGTTCGGCATTTCTAATCCACCACATATGACGTGGATTATTAAAATCCCAGTTCTTTATTATATCCGAAGCACCGGATTGTGCCCATTTTAAAAACTTCTCAGGAGAGCCATCTTTTTCATGCCTTTCGGACTCGTACATAAAAAGATTACGAAAAACCGATTGTCCGTAGGCGTTGCCCATTTCATTGAATTCTTGAAAGCCTTCATCTACCCATTTGGTACTGTATGTCCAGAACCGGACTACTTTATGGCGGTCATAGGCCTCCCAATTATCCAAACAGACCTTTCTATATTTTTGATAGGTTTCTTCGGCTAAATAGGGTTTTAGAAATGAGTGGTATGCAGCACAGACCACTGCCAGTTGGTCTAAACTATTCCAATAATCATAGTTCATTCTGGGTTCCCCCTGATAACCTAAAGTACCGTGACGGGTTTTTACGGGACCATTATAATCAACATATTTGTAAGCAAACTCAGCATGCCAGAGAATGAGGTCTATAACATCGGCTACTTTTTTATCGCCCAATTCAGTTTTCCAGTTATCAAATAGGGCTGGATTACTTGCGTACTGCAATATTTCAAAAATGGTTTCAAGTCCGTAAGCCCCTCCATCACGTGTTGGGCCACCACCATATACGGCAGCCATATCATAGGTGCTCAAATCATCGAATCCCCGGGCGTCAACAAAGAAATCATAAGCTAGTTTTGAGGATGCCGTTTCAAGCAGATAATCCGCTACTAAAAAAGGAACCGAACTGCCATGCCCATCAACTTTAATTACAAATTCGTCTTGAGTTTCTTTTGGCTCAAACTCAGAAAACCATCCTTCGTTATTCAACATTTTCCCTTCAAATACTACTTTGGAAGTGGTGGCATTCAAAATATGGAAAGGTGTATCATTTTCGGCACCATAGCACACAAAACGTTTGGATTCTCCTAAGTTATAACCCAATTGGTTGACATAGGGTTCATACTTTTTTGAATCAATAGTTGTTTCCTGTGCTGTACAATAAGCAGTGGCGCATAATAATGCGGCTAGGAGTGTTTTTTTCATCGGTCTTTAGTTATTCTGTTTTTGATGCTTTTTTACTCGTTTACCGCGTATTGAACTCTTAGTTTACCAAGCTCTTTTTTCATCTCTAAAACTTGCTTTGCCGCAGCAGATGAGTTGTATATATTGTCCATTTCCGAAGGGTCTTTTTCCAAATCATAAAATTCCCATTCTTCCCCGTTTGGAACATCTTCTCCGTAAAAACGGATAAGCTTATAACGCTTATTGGCAACACCTTCATGCTTACGAACTGCATGTGCTCCAGGATACTCGTAGTAATGATAGTACATAGATTTACGCCAGTTTTTAGGGGCTTCTCCTTTTAAAAGAGGCACTACACTTTTACCCTGCATATCATCTGAAATAGGAGCATTGGCAAGGTCAAGAAAGGTTTCGGCAAAGTCAATGTTTTGTACCAAATTGGTATTTACGCTTCCAGGCTTAACTGTTCCGGGCCATTTTACAATAAGCGGTGTCCGAAACGATTCTTCGTACATAAAACGTTTATCGAACCAACCGTGTTCACCCATATAAAAACCTTGATCAGAAGAGTAGATTACTATCGTATTTTCGTCAAGACCTTGCTCTTTAAGCGACTTCATTATTTCACCTACACTCTCATCTACAGACCAAATACAACGTAAATAATCTTTCATGTATGTTTGGTATTTCCATTTAACAAGCTCTTTGCCTTTAAGATTGTCTTGGGCAAATTTTGCGTAACGTTCTTTATACCTTGGGTCGTTAGCATAACGTTCACCTTCGGCTTTTAAATCGGAATCAATTTTCATGCTTGTGGCAATATCCATTTCTTGCTTATGAGCGGCCGTAGTACGTGTAGCGTAATCGTCAAAAAAGTTATCTGGCTCAGGGATTTCTATATCCTCATATTTGTCCATATAGCGTTCTGCCGGATCCCAATTACGGTGTGGAGCTTTGTGGTGTACCATCATCATAAATGGCTTGTCTTGGTCTCGTTCGTTTTCTAACCAATTCAGGGCACGGTCGGTAATAACGTCGGTAACGTATTCGCCTTTATAGTTTGTATCGCCTTCTTCGGTTATAAAATCCGGGTTGTAGTATTTCCCTTGTCCAGGAAGTACTTCCCAATAATCAAAACCTTGCATTTTTCCCGGAAGGTGAATTTTCCCAATCATAGCAGTTTGATAACCATTGGTACGTAGTATTTTTTGAAACTGCTGCTGGTCATGGTCAAAAATTGTATTCTTGGTATTATCTAGCTTCTTGTGAAGATGGCTCATTTTACCTGTTAATAAGGTAGCTCTACTTGGTGCACAGATTGAGTTTTCAACATAGGCCTTATCAAAACGCATTCCTTCTGCGGCCAGTTTATCTATGTTGGGAGTTGGGTTCAAACTTTGCAGTCTACCACCGTAAGCACCAATAGTTTGGTAGGAATGATCATCAGAAAAAATCCAGACAATATTAGGTTTCTTTTCTTGGGCAATGGTGAGTAAGGGTAGCAGATAAGCAGCCAAACAGATTAGTTTATTCAGTTTCATATAGTGGTATTTATTAATTTTATTAGTTGAAGAGTAGCAAGGTGTTCTTTATAATTTGCCTATCTCCCTGTTTTCGGTTCCAGATTCAATATTAACATTTAGGTCGCCCAATTCTTTGCGAGCTTTTTCTACAACAACCATCAGTTCTTTTACTTTTTCCGGGTGATAGGCGATTACATTATACCGTTCTCCTGGATCACGCATCATATTGTAAAGTTCTGGCTGTTCTACAACAGTCTTTATTCTCTTTCCGCCATACCCATCGTTACCACTTTCTGCGTTATAGCTGCTATAGGTATGGGGAAGCACGAGTTTCCAATTGCCTTTTCTAACTCCGTTTAGGTTGTTCTTTCCGTGATAATATAATATGGTGTTACGAGGCGTTTCTGAAAATTGTCCTTTCCAAAGAGATGATATATCTAAGCCGTCTATTTTATTGTTGGATAGTTTTCCATTGGTAATCGCCGCGAATGTGGGAAGCAAATCTACCGCACAAGCCAGTTTATGAGAAACAGTCCCTTCTGGAGTATTTCCAGGCCACCGAATGATAAAAGGAACCCTTTGCCCGCCTTCCCAGCTGGTGGTTTTTCCTTCTCTTAATCCTCCCGAGGAGCCTGCATGATTACCGTAGTTTAACCATGGCCCGTTGTCCGTTGTGAAAATAAAAATAGTGTTATCCGCAACACCATTTCGTTTTAAGGCTTTATCTATTTCACCTACGGACCAATCAATCTCCATCATAACATCGCCATAAAGACCCTGCTCACTCTTGCCTCTAAATTTGTCCGATACGCCCAAAGGTATATGGCCCATGGTATGCGGTACATAGAGAAAAAAGGGTTCGCTGGCATTTCTGTCTATAAAATCTACCGCTTTTTCTGTATAAAGGGAGGTCAATTTATCTTGGTCTTTTAAACTTTTAACGTACGCTATGGTTTCGTTTCCTTCTATAATTGGTAAATCAGGAAACTGAGCTCTGTTCTTCTCTGCAGAAAGATGTTCTCCCGTAGCACTGTCGTGAGGCCACATGTCGTTAGAGTAGGGTAAGCCAACAAATTCATCAAAACCATGTTGTAATGGTAAAAACTCTTTCTGCCATCCCAAGTGCCATTTTCCAAAACAAGCCGTTTTATAATCTTGTTCTTTGAATATTTCTGCAATAGTAAGTTCATCTTTGTTCAAGCCGATTTCATGTCTTGGAAATAGAGCACCGGAAAACCCGATTCTATTGGGATAACACCCTGTCAATATTCCCGCTCTTGAAGCACTGCAAACTGGTTGCGCAGAGTAATAATTAGTAAAACGAGTGCCTTTTGCGGCCAGTTGGTCAATGTTAGGTGTTTCAAATCCTGTAGCGCCATATACGCCCACATCACCATAACCCTCGTCATCAATAAAAACCAAAACTACATTGGGACGGTCTTTATCTTGGTTTTGGGCAATGGAGAAATTAAAGGAAAGCAACGTAATGAAAGCGAGAAAAATAGATGAGTTGTTCATGTAAACAGTGGTTTGGTAGTTTGTATTCTATGGTAAGGACTTTTCTGTGTAAAAGAGGATATATTAAGGCGCTATCCAACAAAAAAGTCCTTTGCTAAATTTAAGATAATAATTAGGTTTTTACCATTGTTTAACAATCAGAAATTAGACTGTTATAATTCTATATTGAAGCAAATCCTTATCGCCCTTCTGGGTTCTTATTTTGTTTGGGTGCCTGTGCAAAATAAACTTCAGGTTTGTGCCATACACCTGTTTTTTTATACGAAGGTTCATCAACGTCTAGGCTCAAGTCGCAATCAAATCTGGCCATAATGGAATATCCTTTTTTAGGCGTATTACTGGCATTGGTAAAATGGCAAAGCCCCCAAGAAACTCCTCTTCCATCACCTGAATCCGTAAAGGCATCTGCAGCAAAAGGAGCTGCTGCAGTAGGTGCTAATGATACCACAGAAGCAATTTCAAAATTAACACCGTCTTTTGCATATTGCATAGTGTACCTTTCGTTACCATCTTTTATCGCCAACGTTGCCACACCTTCTTTAAACGGAAAGTAGGTGGTCTCATGCCCAGAAGTCATCACCGGGTTTAAAGGGTGTTTTTCAAATGGACCTAAAGGGTCAGTGGCAATAGCTAGACCATGGCCAACTGCATATTTATCGCGAATGTCAGGCCATTTGTTATAAGCTGCTTTATAGTATAAGTGAATTTTTCCTTTGTAAACAATGGGTTGTGGGTCATGCGTAGCGTCTTGATCCCATTCTCCTTTTTTTCCAAAGGGAATTACCGAGTCACCTCCATGTGTCCAAGGGCCACTCGGTGAGTCTGCGGACGAGACGGATACTGGACACCAATCTCCTCGTAATCCACTAGGCTCATTAAAAGCCTGATAGTATAAATAGTATTTTCCTTTCCATATCAAAATATCCGGTGTGGCTACTGAACGCCATCCGGCTTTTGGTTTTTCTGGTCTTCCAATGGCTACGCCTTCTTCTTTCCATGTGGTTCCGTCTTCACTGGTAGCATACCAAATATCACACAAATCCCAATCCGTAGATGGAATTTCATCCGTAGCTTCATCAGCGCGGTTCCAACCAATTGGTGGTACTTTGGTATCTCTTTTTGTATAATACAAATAGTATTTTCCGTCTACCAAAATTGGTCTGGAAGGATCACGTCTAGAAACAGTTCCATCTCCGTTGTGATAATCAAATCCTTTTAAACGAGTGTATTTAAATTGAGAAAAAAGCTCGTTATCCTGAACGCGTGGCGTAGGATAGTTGAACATACGTTCTGCTGCTGCGCTTAATGGCATATCAGGTTTTTCGGAAGGCATTTTATGAGGAAAAACTTGGTGTTCCTTTGGTGTTGAACCTTCCGTTGAAGCCGACTTAACTTCCGTTTTTTGGTCTGAACAAGCGATAAGTGCACTAGCCATTAGAATGCTCAGTGCGGAACACTTAAGAAAAGGATTGATATTCATGTTTAGTGTTTTATAGTTTGAACTTAGTTTGTTTTGGAATACTAACTTTAGTTAGCTATTTTTTCAACTTTCAACGGAATCTGTATATTGAAAGATTCACGTATACCATTGGCATCAAGGGTGTCTGCAGCACATAGAAGCGCTATTGGTTCACCATTTTCCATGTACACTTGTGGTCGTTCTAAATGTTCAAATTGTTGTTTTCTTCCATTTTCCCATTCAACAATACGTTTTGAGATTTCAAAATTCTTAGCGGTATTCCAATGTATCCCATCTTCAGAATCATAATGTACCAAAGAGAATTCGCGAGTTTTACCTTCGTGTTTTATACGTTTTACTATGGCTCTGTATTTACCATCTTGGTACCAAATGTAGGGGTCTTCGGCAGGGAAACGTTCACCTTCAAAAGTAAAAACGGGATCCGGGTATTTCTTAAATGGACCAGTAGGAGAATCTGCAATGGCCACCATATGAACAACGGGTCCACCTCCTGGAAGTGGGTCTTTTTTACCCACAGCCTTATACACCATCAAGATTTTACCATCTGTCATTTGACATACGGAAGGATTAGAAGTCATTAAAGCATCTAGGGCATCTTCGTTAGGTGCGATATCTAAAACAGGTTTGTCAAATCGCTTCCATGGTCCGTTGGGTGAATCCGCTACAGCTACGCCTATACGCTGGTTATTACGGTGTACCCAGTTAATCTTGGGTTTACCGGGAACACTTACAATTTTCTTATCTCCTGTATTACCCATATAATACAGATAATATTTTCCGTTGAACTTATGCACAGTTGGGTTATGGGTCGTAGAACCATCCCAGAATTCTGTACCACGGTCCGGTAAGGCAAAATCTTTATGCTCAAATGGACCAAAGGGCGATTCTGATACCGCATGGGCGATTACGGAATAGTTTACCCATTCCCAACCAATATTTTTAGGCCATCGGGAGTAAAACATGTGGTAAAGTCCGTCTTCGCCTTTTACCATAGAACCGCCCCAAATACTGAGACTGTCATTCCTGAATATGGACTCCGGTGAAACTTTTCCGAATTCTATTTTGTAGTCGGGAACTGCTTTGGTAGCGGACACTTCATTATTTGCCATAGTAGTTTCCGAACTGGATTTTTTTTCGCTTTTGCAAGAAAAGAACAAGCAGGCAGTCACGAAGGCCGCGATTATATATAGTTTTTTCATAGTTATATTCTTTTTGTTGAATCGAGTTATGAAAGAGAAGCTCTTAACTCGCTATTTGTTTTACAGTTAATTTGAATTTTCAGAGTTGTTTTCTATTAATATTTCTCAATGTGTACACATACCTTGGTTTAGACCATTCACTTTCTCCGTTTTTGGTTTTTTTCATGATGCTTACAAAATGTGGGTCATCACCTTCAAAATCGATTACCGTCATACCTCGTGTTCTGGTCGCATTCTTGAAAGGAAGATAACTTGAACGCGTACCATATCGTACCACATAACTCGTGTCATCTGTCTTACCAGAATAACCAACTACAAGTTTATCCCCAACTAGAAAAGCATCCCAGATTACGGGCGGAAGCTCTTTGCCGCTGGGGCTTCCGGTTCGTGTTTCGGAAGGTTTACTTATACCTTTTTCATTTGTAGCAATGAGCTGAAAAATATATTCTTTTCCGTTTTCCAAGTTTTCAATTTCTAAGAAATTGGCTGTAGTTTTTTCAGATTTCACGAGCTCACCACTGGTGTTTTGATGAATAATATGATAGGCGTCCGCACCAAATACAGAATTAAAATGAATCCGAACCGATGTATTTCCGGACTCAATTTTAGAAATGGAAGGTTGTTCAGGAACAGCAATAGCCAAACTTTTGTGGAACCGATTGTAGCCATTTGGCGAAACCAGATTTACATGTAAGCTAGAGATGTCACTTAAGTATGGTTTCCAGTCAATATTATTTTCTGTTGGACCAGCTCCCGGTTTTAATACCGGCATTTCTATAGTTTTTTTAGCCAATGTGTCTCCTTTTGAATCATGGACAGACCATACTAAAAGGTGATTTTTTAAACTATAGCTAGGGTAGTCTCCTGAGTTTTTAGGAGTAATTATTATCTTTGCATTTCCTTTTCTTGCATCTAAATCTGATACTTTAATTTGTTGAATAGGGCTATGTTCATTTTCTATTCGATTATATAATTTTCGCTTTTGGCGCCAGGTATTTACAAGTCCCCAAACTCGGTTTTCCTCTGGTGAGGTAGCAGCATAACCACTTCGGTAGTCATTGAATGTCCATAAGGATGCTCCAATTACAAAAGGACTCTTGCCTCGTAGACTTGTGTTCCATTCCGATATTTCTGGAATATCACCATCCAGCGAAGTAGTAGCCATAGGTTTTATACCATATTCCGAGATGAAAACTGGTTTGTTGGGCCATTTAGAACGCAAGGTTTTAAATACTTCATCTGGCTTGCCTTGAAACGGATATAGATTGTGCATAATGATATCCACTAAACTATTGGGGTCGTTCTCAGGAGTAGCCGAATCTTTCCAACCGCTATTGCTCACACAAGTAACCAGACGATGTGGGTCCAGTTCATTTTTGACATAATCAATCGTCAATTTGGCATAATCAAAATGGTCTTTTAGTTCATTGCCCACGCTCCATCCAATAATACTGGGATGGTTAATATCTCTTTCAATCATCTCTTTCAACCATTGTTTGGCCAAAGGGTAGTGCGGAGGTGTAAACTCAGGATTGGTAAGCTCACGTACATTGACTTCCTCAAAGATTAGAATCCCTTTTTCATCACAGCGTTCAATCAATTTTTTATTCTGTGTACCGTGCATGATTCGCATAAAATTGGCACCAGCATTTTTCATGAGGTCCACATCTTTATTAATTAAATATTGCGGTTCAGAAGAGCCCCAATACCTATGGTCGCTCACGCGGTTAAAACCAGCTAGACGTACAGGTTCTCCATTTAGAATTAATTGAGAATCTGTCAATTCTATTTTTCTAATTCCAAAACGGTCTTTCTGAGTATCTAAGACTTGCTCGTTTTCGGTAGCGGTAGTTGTAATGTGATATAAATTGGGCGTATCAAAATGCCATAATTTAACATCGTTTGCAGACAATGTAGTTGCTAATTGAACTTCTTTTGTGCTGTTTGCAGGTATGGTAATTGTATGCTGTAAGTCGGGCATAGATGCTTCGTCAATTGTAGAAGCTAGTAATATAGTTCTCTTTTGTGCCGATGAATTTTTAACGCGGATTTTAAGTTGCAAATTGGCCGAACCTCTTTTTAGGTCAGGGTCTGCATGAATATACTGATAACTGATGCGAACATCATTATTTTTGACTAGATGGACATCTCGGATAATTCCGCCCCAGTTCCAAGTAGCACCTACTAACGCGTTGTTGTCTGCCTCTACGGCCAAAACATTCTGCCCGTTAAAATTCAGTTTATCGGTTACATCAAATTCAAAGGGGGTAAAGCCACCTTGGTGACTGCCCACCAGTTCTCCGTTTAAAAAGACTTTGGCAATGTGGTAAACGGCGTCAAACTTAAGGCGCACTCTTTCTTTTGTGTTCGCTTTCCAGTTTTTAGGAAGATTGAAGTTTTTGCGGTACCAACCCTTTCCTGTGTAGTTTGAAAATTCATTAAGCATTCCCCAATGTCCCGGAACGCTCAAGTCATTCCAGTTAGAATCATCAAAATCCGATTGAAATATAGTCGCTTTCTCAGTAACGGAAGCGTCCATTTTATCCTTAGAAACTGGTCTGAACATCACGGCATCCGCCGCCACAGAACTACCTGTAATTGCAGTTACTTCAATAAAATTATCATCAGAAGTATTGAAACTGAAAACACCCAAACTCAACCATTGGTCACACCGATTACGTTGGTTGAAATAAGAAGGAGCGGTCCCGTTGGCATGTTTAACATTCACTTCTGCCGTTAAATGTGATGCAAACGGAAAACGAACAAAAGCTTCGTATAGTCCAGATTGTAATAAATCTGGGCTATAACGAACATAATTACCTTCGGATTCCCCTGTCTTAAAATCCCTTTGTAAGTAATTTTCACCAAAAAAACCGGAGCCACGTTCTCCTTCTGTTTTTGTGTTCCATTCACCCTGTACCGTAACCTGAGTTTGATCTGTGTTATCTATTACGATATCTTCGGCAGTTGCGGAAATATCAATATAATTTGAACCTTCACCATAAATGGCATGAAATTTCCAATCGCCGCTGAGTAAAAATTGTTCCTCACTGGAGGGTTTATTTTTTTCAGTCTGGGCACAACAAATGCCAACAACAAGAAAGAGAATACGGAATGCCAAATGTTTCAAATTCATAAATTTTTTAAGGTTTAATAGTTTTTCTTAACGAACGGATGTTTCACTTTTGATTTAGGTTCGCGAAAAACCCAAGGCTTCCAAGTTTCGTAGCGTTCTTTCCATTCTTCCAGTGTTTTAGTAGGATATTTAGAAGAGAGACCGCCTTCCCTAAATTCTTGGGAAACACCTTCATCTTTTATAGATTTTCTCCAAACATATAATTCTTCCAAAAGTTTATCCTTAACGTCTCCGTAGTGTAAGTCGTTTGCAAGATTATTCAATTCGTAAGGGTCTTTTTCAATATCGAAAAGCTCAAACTCAGGCTTTGTTGGAGCAAAGAATTTGGCTTGGTTTTCATTAAGTTTTCCTTCCATATACATGATGTTCATCTCGGCCAACATAGGATACATATCCTCTTTATAACCGCTGTATTGCAACCATGCACGCTCTGGCATTAAATTATGGATTAATTTATATTTTTTAGAGCGAATAGTACGCATAGCATCATGAGTGCCGCCCATTCTACCTCTTGCAGCAAAAATGTATTCTCGGTTCTTGGATTCTTCTTGAAAGAGGTTTTTCCCTTGTAACTCATGTCTTGGTTTGGCTCCTGTAACGTCTAGAATAGTAGCGGTAATATCAATAGTCTGGACCATATCTGTATTTACTTGAGCAGGTGCAACTTTGCCAGGCCATTTTATAATCATTGGCACTTGAAGACCTGGGTCATATAAAAATTGTTTTCCACGGATATGACATCGGCCGTTATCTCCAATCAGAAAAATCAAGGTGTTTTCGGCGAGACCTTCTTTGTCTAATCGTTTTAGGATACCTCCAATTTCGCGATCACAGACTTGCATTTGTTCTAGACCATTAGCCCAATCGCGTCTGGCAAAAGGTGTATCTGCATAGTAGGGTGGAAGCTCTACTTTAGCAGGGTCAATAGGGTTTTTAGGGTCTCTGTTCCAAGCTCTGTGGGTTCCTCCTAATGTTATCTGAGCGAAAAAAGGTTGACCTTTTTTACGTTCTTTCCAATCCTTACCCATAAACCCTAAATCGCCACTAAAATTGGCGTCAGTTTTGTTATAGATCATTAAAGCAGTGAAATACCCAGCTTCTTTTAATAGAACCGGCATCGGTTCAATATCGTAAGGTAAAGGGTTTTTGTCTTCTTTGGCCGTTCTATGCTGTTGGGCGCCAATGTAATTTTGGTGGTAGCCTGTAAGCATTGCCGAACGAGAAGTTGAACAAACCGGCGAGGTACAAAAAGCGTTAGTGTAGCGTATGCCTTCTGAAGCTAATTTGTCCGTCACGGGCGTTTCTATTCCCGGAGTACCGTAGCAGCCTAAGTCAAGACCCCAATCTTCCAACATGATCCAAACAATGTTTGGACGGGCTTTAGTATTGCTTTGTGCCATCATATTGCATGGCATTAAAATAAGCGCTAATAAAAATGTTTTAATCAGCTTCATACGTAATGGTTCTAAGTATAGGTTCTAAATTTTTTAGACTTTATTTTTTGATAAATTTAATGGTAGCACCACCGTGTTCGGCAAGCTGAATAATTATCGTTTTATCTTTAGAAACTGTTTCGGTACGTTTTTTAAAGGGCACTGCTGTGTCCCACTGTCTTAAATCGGTTTCTTTATTAAGTCCTTTTAAATCAATGCGCTCGGCTTCGGTATCGTCAGTAAAGATTTCCGCGGTGTACTCGCCATCGCCTAAAAAACTACAATCGATAATCATTTTCTGGGCAGCTCCACTTCGTAGAACGCCTAAATACCAATCATTGTCCGTGCGTCTAGCTATAGCTGCCAATTCTCCAATTTTACTTTGAGGTAATACAAAGGTTTCATCCCAGACAGAAGGTACGGTCTTAATAAAACCCAAAGCGGGCTGAAAACTTTTGGTTTTTAAAAGGAATTGGGTGTTTTCTGCAATACAATTAAAAGGAGAATAAAAAGTTACCAAAGTAGCTAATTGATGCGCCCATGTGGTTTCTCCTGGCTCGGTAAACCCAAGCGGTGTATAATCACCATGACCGGTTACGTATCTCGTAAACGGCAATGCAGCATTGTGAGAAGCGGTTAAAGGACCTTCTTTCATATGGTTTACCTCTAAACCTCTTATGCCTTCACGCGTAACTTCGTTGGGATAAGTGCGATATTCTCCGGAGCTTTGTTGGCAACCATGAAAATTGACCATCAATTGTCTTTCCGCTGCTTTTCTTAATAATGCTTCATCAAAAGATATGATGCTTTTGCTCTGGCCGTTCATAAAATCGACTTTTACCCCAACGGCGCCGGTTTGTTTTACGCTATCTAAAAAATGCCCCATTACAGCATAATCGTCTTCAGGAAAATTGATTTCCTTGGAATGCTTCCATACAAAAATGCCGATTCCTTTTTCTTTCGCATAGTTGGAGAGTTCCGTCACCTTAGTCCATTTATTTGGCCACCTTTCCCAGCCTTCGTCTACCATGGAATATGAAAAGTCTAGCGCCTGAGCGTCATCAACCATATCATGTTCTTCTTTATAGTTGACATATTTTCCAGACCACCAGTGCCAAACGGATTTTCCGGGTTTAATCCAGTCGGTGTCCGTAAATAACTTGGGGTCGGGAGCAGGGTTTAACGATGCTACCATGGTATTGTTGGCCAAATCGTTTAAAGTGTCTGCCAATAAAATACAGCGCCATGGTGTGGTTACATTGCCCGAAACATCAAAACCGGTATCACCTTCTTCAAAATTGGCCTTAAAGGTGTTGTTACCAACAGCTTCCAAACGCATACCGCTATAATTATAAAGTGCAGCTTCGGCCAATAATGCATACCCTCCTTGTGGGAGTTCGCAAGTAAGAGTCAAGCCTTGAATAGGACCCATTTGTGAAACCGTAGGCATTTGGGAAATATCGGCAGAAAGCCATTCACCAGCGTGGGATTTTAATTTCCAGTCGCTATCGCGCTCAAAGTACCAAACTTTGGTTTGGCTCGGTATTTTAAAACTGCTTTCTTCTCCCTTTACATTTTGGATGCCACCGCCTGAAACTATATAGCGATATGCGACACCTTCATTGGAAAGTTGAAATTCTAATTTCCAGTCGGTTCCATCGGCTTCTGAAACTTTGTAAGTGTGTAAATCTCCTGTGTAGGAGGCTTCACTTTTAATTCCGTTAAGCGGATATTGTATCTGTATTTCTTTTTGCTCCAGAAGTGCTATTTCCACATTCTTCCCTAAATGTTTGTCATTTACTTTAAGGCCCAGGAGGGAAGTGTCTAGAACTATTTTTTGATTTCTGGTAATTTGAAATGCTAACTGACCGTTCGTAGCCGTAAACAAAGACACTTTAGTAGTGCCATAATTTAAGGTTTGATTTAGCTTATCATCTCCTGAGCTAGTCTTACAGGAGAAAAGCACGAACAAGAAACCAAAAAGCAAAGTGGATTTGTAGAATACGTTTTTCATTTTATACTGATGTTTTCTTAGTTTTTTTTGATTGTTTCCGCTAGCCATGTTCTAATATTTTCTCGTTCTTTTAAATCAAATAAAGTCCAAGTATTGGTATGATTTCTAACTGGGATGTTCATAAAAGTAAAGTTTCCTTGAATACCTGATTGGTCCAGGTAATTTTTACTTTTTGCCGTTCCATTACCTTCTGAACAAATGAATTGTGGTCTTCCGTTCAATCGTTTTAATCGTGCAAGGGCATATGTTTTTTCGGAATTTGGATAGTCCCATGTTTTTAAACCGTCATAGTGTGAATTGACTATAAAGGCCTTCCAAAGATGGGAGATTTCATCATCATGAAGCCCGATATAGTTAACAGCGATGGCTCCTCTTGAAAAACCAGTTAAAATAACGTTGGAAGCATCACCCCCAAATTTAGCACAGACTTCTTTAACCGTGTCAATACAGTATTTTTTGGTTGCTGCTATATCTCCCCACCACCATTTTTGGTTTTCGTTGCCATCAGCACTTATAAAAGGCATGCTTACCCAAATGAAATCTTTGCCTGAGCTAAGACCGTACCCCAAATTACAACCGTCTACTTGGCCTGTAGAAACATCTCCGGAAGAACTTGTATATGGTCCATTACCCGGATATTCTATAATAACAGGATAATTTTCACTTTTTTTATAATTGGTAGGCAGGTAGACTAAGTGATAGACATCTGTGTTTTGGTATGAACCTAAAGTTTGTCGAACTCGTTTACCAGCTTCGGGTTTTCCCTCCGTTATTTCAGGAACAAAAAGGTCTTGATGAAAAGAGCTGATATCAGGTAATTGGGTACTATTTTCTTTCTGAGCTATTACCTGCGTAATGCCTAGAATTAGAAATATAGAAAGCCCAATTACGTTCTTAATCATTTTATAGGGTTTAGTTATAAACTGATATTTTAAAAACAGAAACAGGTATATTATCTTCTTTTTTGACGAACTCAAACGTTAGCTTGTCTGTTGAAATAGCCTGGTCTAGTTCAATAGTGTTTATAGCTTGATAATTACCTTTCACTTCCTTTAGAGTGTTCCCAGAACCATCTTTTATTTTGTAATCGGCAACCACAAAAGGAATTATATCTTCTGGATGTCCCATAAGGGTAGTTTCCAAAGCGTGGTCATAATCACAGTCAAAAAAGAGTTTTATGGTTTTAATACCAACTTTATCGTCCCATTTTAAATCAAGCGTTGGAGTTTTATCGGCAATGTTGGCTACCCAAGCATTGGTACTTCCGTTTGAATTGGGTCTCACTTCTCCGTTTTTAAGATTATCGACTTTAAAAATAAGCAGAGGAGTTGTCATCTTAAGGGCTATGTTTTTACCTTTTGGGCGTCTTTCTGGAGTCCAAAATTCAAAACTATCAACGTTTATTTCTGCAGGTGGGTCTTGTCTTCCAAAATTAGATACCGCTTTGTTTACTTTGTTCTCAACGGTCATTAAGCCCGTTATACGCTCATCCGAAAGACGCACTTTTATCTTTTCGTTTTTCATTAAACAGAAGAACGAGTAGTGGTCTTGCGTTTGTGTTTTAGTAGTTGTAAAAGTGATTTTTTGCTTCCCTTTCTGTAAATCGATCTCTTTTTTATCAATAATTACATCTGGGGTAAAATGACTGCAAGCCGAACTGCTTTTAAGTTGAAGCTCTAAATTAGTAGCTTCTAAAGCATCTACTTCAAATTCAAAACTGTAAGTTTCGTTGGCTTTAAGAGGCACCATTTGAGCTAATCCAAATTTTAGTACTTGCCAATCGTCTGCAGCAGCAAAACCGGTAAACGCTAAAGTAGAACTAGCCTCTATATTTGCTCTGATAGCCAAGTCGTCTTTGTCTTCCAATAATAATCGTGGAATACTTTGTCCGTTTCTGTTAAGGGCCAGTTGTAGTTTTCCTATTTTTTCTTTGGACGCAATATCTCGGGGTAATAAACCTTCCTCTTTACAAATAACAGCTGCTTCTCCTACTGCTTGTGCTCCGTGCGCACAGGTAAGCATTACGCGAGAAGAGCCAAAAGCGACATGACTTGCGCTTATGATTCTGCCTGCAAGAAAAAGATTATCTATGTTTTTGGAATAATAACAACGGTATGGAATGGAATACACCCCTTTACCATGCCATTGTGTACATGAATTGTGTTTGCTGTAAATACCGTCTGCAGGATGTAAATCCATAGCCCAACCGCCAAAAGATACCGCATCATAATAATCGCGTTGCTCAACAATGTCTTTTTGGGTAAGCATGAAATCACCTTCAAAGCGGCGACTTTCCCGTTTGCCCGGAATAGTCCCAACCCATTCTAAGGTAAGGTTTGCGGCTTCGGGATATTTACCGCTATTCTTTACGTAATCCCAAATGCCATACACAACTTTCCAAAGTTCAAATTTTATGTCTTCTGATTGATGAATAGTATCTAGTCGTCCACCATGTTCTACCCACCACAACTTACAACCATGATCTCCTAGTTGAAAGTTTTTGATGCGGGGAAGTTCTTCTGCATTTTTTATGGCGAAAGAGGGAGGAGTATAGGTAATAGGTTTACCAATGTCTTTGGTGTAAAAGTAAAGTGAATGTCCTAAGAGGTTACCGTAATCTTCAAGATTGGGGGCAAAACCTTCATCAAACTCTTCTTTGGTTTCTGCACCCATCCGAAACGAAGCTCCGGCCATAAAGGCAATAATTCCATCACCCGAAGCATCACAGAAAAGGGGAGCACTAGCTATGTATGTTGTGGAGTTCTGACTACAAAAAGCAGTTGCTGTTTTAATTTTATTATCATCATTTTTTTCAACATCATAAACAGCTGTATTAAGGAGTAGGGTTATGTTTTTTTCTTCGTATACTTTTTCGAGCAGTACGGTGTCAAAAATTAACGGATTTCCTTCTTTGTTCCTTTTAAGGTTCTCTAAAAGAATTTCATTAATCAATCCGCCTTCACGACTCCAACGGTTGTTATTACCCATGTGTGAGGTAGCGCCCAAACTCCAAAGACGAACTTCAGAAGAAGCATTACCCCCAAGAACCGGGCGGTCTTGTAAGAGTATAACTTTTAAACCTGAGCGAGCAGCTGTAATTGCGGCACAAACTCCCGAAAGACCACCGCCAACAACGACAAGGTCACTTTGTAACGGTATGGTTTTCGTGATTCTTTTTTGGGAACTATAGGCTTCTAAAATCATATAATGCAATTTGTACTTTAGTAATTAGATTTGGTATTTTTTGGAGCGTAGTAAGTGATAACTATTTAATCTGAATCTTTTTTGGTGGTTCTAAATATGATATAGCTACCCAGAAGTAAAACCAGGATTCCCATACCACCAACCAAGAGTGCACCTGTTTTTGCAATAAAGGATAATATTAAAATCATTAGGCCGGTAAGTGCTACGCCTATACCTATAACCCGAGTACCTTTTTTATTTCCGGCAGCAGCTTCTTCTTCCGTCTCGGAAATTTTTTCAGCAACTTTAAGTTGATAGTTGTCGTATTCTACAGTGGCCTTTTGTTGGGAGCGCGCGTATACCTCAAATGCTGCTAATAGCACTACGGGAATACCCATGCCAAATCCCATTTCTTGGGCTCTGTCAAATGAAAAGTTTAGCAGAGTAGGGGCCAAAAATTTAAAAAAGGCATTGATAACCAAAGTAATGACTGTCACAATCAAAGCACTTTTACCTGTTTGATATTTACTGAACAACGCCCACATAGGTGGTAAAAACATAGCTCCACCGGTTATGGCCGCTAAGCTCATAACTACCTCTACGATACCGCCCATATAAGGAACGAGTAGTGCAATTAGTATAGTTAAAATACCGAGTAATATTGTGGCCGTTCTACCTACTTTCACCAATTTATCTCCGTCTGAATTGGGTCTAAAATGTTTGTAAACGTCATTGGCCAATACACCAGCCGAGATATTTAGAGTGGTATTTACAGAGCTGGAAGTGGCGAAAATCATTCCGCCTAACATTAAGCCTAACATGCCCACAGGGAGTACTTCCTTACACATTAGAAGGTATGCGCCTTCATCTGCCAAACCACCTAATTCAGGATTTAGAACTCTATAAATCATAGGAGGTAACATCCAAATTATTGGACTTACAAGATAAAGTCCGCCAAAAAGCCACCCTACTTTTTTAGCATCTTTTGGAGTGGCAACACTGGTATAGCGCTGTACATAAGCCCAATTACCGGCAATAAAGAAAAGGTTGTACAAACCAAAGGCAACCATAAAACCCCAAGTGTATTCTTCATTTACCAAATTGAAAAAATTCTCAGGAGCCTGTGATACAAAATTTTCGATACCACCAATTTTATCCAGCGAAAGCGGAACAACAATTAAAACGGCTGCGGTAAGTACCACAAATTGAAGAACATCTGTAACAATTACTGCCCAAAGACCACCAACTGCGGTATAGATTAAAATTAAGATACCCAGTACGATAATACTGGTACTTATAGGGAAACCTGTTGATACTTCAACAATTTTAGCTACGGGATATAAAAAAGCACCCGTGGTAAAGATGGATATCAACAAAAATAAATAAGTATAAATTTTTTGAGTGCTGTACCCTAAACGGTCCGTTATAAATTCGGCCGCGGTAAGCGCTTTTGTTTTTTGCCATTTAGGAGCAATGAAGAAACCGATTAGAACACCGGCAATGCACATTGTGGTTTGAATGGTAATGGCAACCCAACCACTGGAATATGCTATGGAGCCCCATACTACAAAAGTACCTGCAGAAAAGAAACTCATAAATAGAGAAAGGCCACTCATCCACCAGGGTAGTGCCCCACCCGCAGCAAAGAATGATTTCATGTTTTTGCCCGACTTTGAAAAGCTTAGTCCGCATACGAAGACAAGCAAAGTGAAAATAAGTATAACCGTAATGTCTATTGTGCCCATTCTTTTGATGAATATACTATTAACTCTAATTTTCTGTAATTTAGAAATAGGGGGTAAACTAGAACCCCCTATTTGAAAAAACTAACAAAAACTAACAAACATTTTTAATACCCAGGGTTTTGAGTTACTACATTTTCCGTAGCATCAATTTCTGCTTGTGGTATTGGCCATAAATAGTGTTTTCCGGCGTCAAAGGTTCTTTCTTCCAACTCTCTGTAATCTAAGTTACCCATTTCAACTCTTGGCTGAGAAGGTGCGCCAGTGTAATCTATATACCCATCATCATCAATACTAGGAACATAGTTTAAATCCCCAATTTTGCTAAAGCCATTGGCAGGACCACCAAAAACGGTAGTGTTCATAACCTTTTCGGCAACCCCCCATCTTCTAATATCAAATAGGCGAAGTCCTTCATCTGCGAACTCTACTTTACGCTCTCTTCTAATAATTTTTCTCAACTCTGCTTGATCCGTTGTAGTAACTGCAGGAAAAGCGAAACCGCTATTGTTATAAGCGCGTTCACGTACATCATTCATAGCATTTAAAACGCTTCCGTCTATTGTACCAGCTTCAATTTTAGCTTCGGCATAATTTAGAAGTACTTCGGCATATCTCATTAAATAAATGGTTTGCTCAGATTGTAAAGGGCTAGGGCCGCCTGTTAATGACCCTAATAATCTAGGTGCATCTGAGAATTTTTTCCAGAAATATCCGGTAAATGCAGTAAAACGATTCGCGCCTCCGGTTACATATTCAGTACCATCTACAGGGTCAATTATTTTTCGACCTGCTGGGTTTGCCGCATTAGGATTGAAAACACGTTCAACTTTAGCGCCATCTTCAATACGCCAGGTTGCTATACTATCACTATGTTGCTGAATGATATGTCCTGTCCAGATATTATTTGGTAAGGCAATGGAAGCGGCCAAACGAGGATCACGATTTTCGAACGGATTTGCAGGATCATAAGCAGGATCCTCATCAATAGGTAGTCCGTTTACAGTTTCGTAACTATCAACTGTTTGCTGAGAAGGAACCAATTGGCACCATCCACCAAACCTACTACCTTGAACTTGGGACAGACTATGTGTTTTTGTTCCGTTTATATAGGATATATCTAATAGCACCTCTGATGAACCTACACCGGCATCTGTAAATAAAGCTTCATAATCAGGAAACAAACTAGGCGTTTCGGCAGAATTCATCACTTTAAGAGCGGCACTTTCGGCCAATACATAATCTTCATTATATAATGCAATACGAGAAATTAGAGCATTAGCGGCATTAGCAGAGGCTCGCCCACGTTCATTTGCCGATTGAGTAGGAGGTAAGATACTTGCCGCCTCTTCCAAGTCAACTATTATACTTGCAACGATTTCAGCTTTAGGCGTTCTGGATTTAATCTCCAACTCTTCCAAGGAAGTTACTTCGGTTCTAAAAGGAACATCACCGTAAAGTTCGGTCAGGTAACTGTAAAACATAGCTCTTAAGAACAGTGCTTCGGCTTTGATTTGCTCATAGCGACCAGGGTCAGAAGCTTCCTCGGCCTTGGGCATATTGGTCAATAGGTTGTTCGCTCTTTGTATACCGGTATAAAAACTATCCCAGAAGCCGTTTATAATACCTTCGGTAGAGGTAACTCCACCTGTCGTTACCGCTACAGTTCCGCCAACATTACCTCTATTATATGCGTAGTCTGTGGTGTGATCTAATAACTGAGGGAAAGGAACGCTTCTCACGTAATTCAAGGATTCATAAACCCCTGTAAGAGCAACTTCCAATTGTGCTTCAGTTCTGAAGAATGTAGCATCCGTAGGGCTCCCAGGGTCTTCTAAGTTCAATACGTTGTCTTCACAGGCAGGAAATACCAGCAAGCTAAGACTTATTAAGATGATATATTTTATGTTTTTCATTGTAAAGAAATTATACGATTAGAATGTTACGTTAAGGCCCATAGTGAAAACTTTGGTAACAGGGTAAAAAGCACCACTGGAAAACTGTGGGGTCAACGGGTCTATACCTTCAGGCATGTTATCCCAGGTAGCTAAGTTTTGCCCAGACAGATAGATACGTGCAGCTGAAATACTGAATTTATCCAATACATCTCTAGGTATCTTATAGCCAAGAGTTATATTTCTTAGTCTTACATAAGAGGCATCATGCATCCAAGTTTCATTCACACGCCAGTTAGAGTGTGAACTTCCTGGAGTTAAACGTGGATAGGCTGCACCTGTATTAGTAGGAGTCCAGTAATCCGTTTGCCATTCCTGAATTTTTCCAGCGTTAAAAAAGGCCCAACCAGCATCACCTTGCAATACCACATCACGTCCTCCAGCTCCAAGTAATGATACTGAAAGGTCAAAACCTTTATAGGCAGAGAAAAGCTCTAATCCCCAATTTTCAGTAGTAATGTCACTACCAATAATGGTACGGTCGTCATTTGTTATTGCTCCGTCTGGAACTCCATCAGGGCCAGAGATATCAGCATATTTTAAATCACCCGCTTGGATTGCTCCAAATCCTGGCGATGGTAATGAACTATTAAGATTACCATCTACATCAAAATCGCTTTCTTGATAAAGTCCATCTACTTTTAGACCGTATATAGAACCAATTTCTTCGCCAACACGGTTTATTGTGTTACCTGGAGGTAATTGATTTAGACCGCCCAAGTCTTTGATTTCGTTGTCAAAACCAGAGTAGTTAAGATTAACTCCGTAACGGAAATCTTCACCTATCGTATCGTTCCATCCAATACTAATATCGTATCCTGTGTTCCAAACTTCACCGGCATTCTGAACTGGAGCTTCTAGACCCACAGATGTTGGTATGGTAACACCTAAAAGAATATCTTTTGTTTTACGCACGTAATATTCGCCAGTAAAAGATAATTTACTGTTGAAAAATTTGGCATCCATAGCAACGTTTTGGGTTTCTCCGGTTTCCCATTGCAATTGTGAATTGGCCAAGACTGACTGGGCTCCACCTACTACCGGAGTACCTCCAATAACAGCATTGGCATTACCAAGACCGAAAAGAGAAGTATACGGGAAGTTTACCTCTTGAGCCACAGCTGAACCATCAGAACCTTGAATAACATCTCCGTTATTGTCCGTTCTGTTGGCTGCAAAAATGAACTGGTTTCCTAATTGTCCCCAAGATGCTCTTAATTTTAAAAAGTTGATGGTTTCATTATCCTGAAGAAATTTCTCTTCTGATACTACCCAACCCACAGAAAAGGAAGGAAAGGTTGCAGAACGGTAACCTTCAGCAAAACGTGAAGAAGCATCTTTTCTAACATTGGCTTCAAAAAGATATTTGTTCTTGTACGTGTAGTTTATTCTTCCGAATAAAGACTCTAACCCGTTTAAGGTTGAATTACCAGAGTTTAGCTGTGTATCTGGTAAACCGTTATCGAGACCTCTAAATTCGTCTAGAACAAATCCTCTTCTACTAGCGGACCATATTTCCGAATTGAATTTAAGAAATTCATAGCCTCCTAAAACCGAAACATTGTGGTCACCAAATTCTTTTCCCCAGTTAGCTACTGCGTTAAAGTTGTCTTGAAACGTGGTAAAGGTTTCCTTAAAAAGTGAACTTTCTGAAATACCGCCACCTACAGTGCTTTGAGCAACACCGCCAGAACCTTCGTAATAGGTGTACCGTGCTCTAAAATCATCTTGGTCCCTGTCAAAAAATTGTGGTGCATACGTTGCAGCAATTGAGAAATTGTTGAATGGTCTGTAAGTTACTTTGGCCAAAGCTCTAAAGTAATTTGAAACGGTTTCATCTTTTGCAGTAGAATTAGCTAGTGCAACGGGATTACTACCACCAAAACCGGAACCATAGGTGCCATCATCATTAAAAGCTACAAAGAGTGGCTGTAGACGGTATGCCGAACGAGTAAGATTATTTAAACGTGCGGGCTGACTTTTGACTTCTCTTCTGAAGTTAAGGTCAAATGCTAAGTCTAATTTTTTGCTAAGTGCATAATCTAGATTAAACCTGCCATTATATCTTTGAAATTTAAAGTTTGGAATGTTACCGTCTTGATCGGTGAACGATATAGAGCTGGCTACTTTCAATTTTTCAGAACCACCACGTACAGAAAGACTATGGTATTGCTGAATAGCAGCTGAATTGAATAGAAGACCAACCCAATCCGTATCTGGTAAGGCCTCTGAACCTACTCCGTTACCCGAACGGTATTGGTTAAGTACGTCGTCAGAAAATGCACCAGGCTCAGCAGAGTTAAATGCTTCCATATACCCTAAAGCATCTGCGAATTGTAGATTTTGAGCAATGCTCTGTACCCCAACGTAAGTGTTGTAAGAGGTTGATATTTTCCCTTCCTTACCCCTTTTTGTAGTAATAAGAATTACACCGTTTGCCGCACGAGAACCATATATAGCCGAAGCCGAAGCATCCTTAAGAACAGAAATAGATTCAATATCACTAGGGTCTAAACCATTAATATCGTCAGGAATTCCATCAACTAAAATAAGTGGGTTGTTTTTTGCTCCGCTACCTAAAGTACCTACACCACGAATACGGATAGCTGCACCGTCTGAGCCCGGTTGACCACTAGATTGGGTTGCGGTAAGACCAGGAACAAGACCAGCTAGTGCTTGTGAAGCCTGTGCAACGGGTTGTTTTGCTATTTCTTCTGCCTTAACCGTTTCTACAGATCCAGTTAAGTTAACTGCTTTTTGGGTTCCGTACCCAACCACAACTACTTCGTCTAGTTGTGATGCTTCTTCAGCCATGGTAACGTTTAGTGTAGTTTGGCCGTTTACTGCTTTTTCAACA
This sequence comes from Zobellia nedashkovskayae, assembly GCF_015330125.1. Classification (NCBI taxonomy): domain Bacteria; kingdom Pseudomonadati; phylum Bacteroidota; class Flavobacteriia; order Flavobacteriales; family Flavobacteriaceae; genus Zobellia; species Zobellia nedashkovskayae. Next base: position 3,187,096 of record NZ_JADDXR010000002.1, read on the forward strand.
GTTCCGTAACCAATAGAACTGAAAACTAAGGTAGCCCCTTCTGGAATTTCAATACTAAAATTTCCATCAAAATCTGCTACAACCCCATTGGTCGTTCCTTTTTCAACAATGTTGGCAGCTGGTATGGGAATACCCTGTTTGTCGCTTACGATACCTGAGACCGTAATTTGGGCAGATATTTCACAAAGCGCGAATATCGATAAAAGAAAAAATAAAACTGCTTTTTTCATAAGCTCTAGTTTAAGTTGAGAGGTGAATAGTGAGTAATTTAAGGTTTGACCGTTCTAAATTACAAGTCTAGTCTGGTCTAGTCTGTTTAACAAATAAATAACATTATTACATATTTGCCAAATATTTTTTGCTAAATGTTGAATTTGACGTGGTAACAATTGGTATTATCTTAAATACTCTGATATTTCATAGGATTTGTCTTCTCTAAAATATTTGTACAAACTACTTCTAAGCTAATTTTACCTAAATTAGAATCTGTAAAGTCGATAGATCTTTACGCGTGTAGATTTAGTTCTTATTAATGGGCGTCTTAAGTTGTACCTGAAAACAGGTAATTTTGGTTTTAGTACTTTTGTATTTGTCCCAAATGGTTAAGAAAGAATAAATGGTAAAACTTAGTATAGAAAAGAACTCAAAGAAGCCTAAATATCTTCTGCTTGCAGATAGTATTACTTCCCAAATTGAACAAAAGCAATTAGTTCTTGATGACAGGTTACCATCAGTAAACAAGCTCTCCGCTCATTTTAACTTTAGTCGTGAAACAGTTTTTAAAGCATTAAACTACCTAAGCGAAAAGGGAATTGTTAGGGCAGTGGACAAGATTGGTTATTTTGTGAACGACCTTTCCGTTGAGACAGAATTTAAGGTGTTCTTTTTGCTGGATAAATTAACACCTTTCAAAGAAGACTTGTATAATTCACTTATTTCAAGCTTGGGTGAAAATGTAAAGGTCCGCTTATATTTTCATCACCAAAACATTGAACTTTTTGCGTCTCTAATTTTAGATAATCTCAAAAACTACACACACTTTATAGTTACCACATACATAGAGGATTCAAAATCTGTTCAGAAAGTGCTCAATAAAATACCACCCGAAAAATTGATTATTCTGGATAAATATGAGCCTAATGTCAACGATGGTTGTGGTATGGTTTTTCAAGATTTTGAGAATGACATTCTTAATCTATTAAAGGTAAATATTGATTTGGTTAACAAGTACGATAGGCTAGTACTTTTCAATCGTAAAAATGCGCCACACGGAGATTTTGTCCAAAAGGGTTTTGAACGATTTTGCACCGAATACAACTTTCAGAGTGAGGTGTATTATAATTTTTCTCCGGACTACTTTAAAAAAGGAACCCTTTACATCACCATTGACGCCTATGACAGGGACATGGTGGAGATTATAAAATTGGCTCGTAAATTTAACTGGGAATTGGGTAAAGAAATTGGACTGATTAGTTACAATGATACCAGTACCAAAGAAATTTTAGCTGGTGGTATATCAGTAATTAGTACTGACTTTAAGAAAATGGGAGAGGAGGCTGCCAAAATGATTTTGGAAGGCAGAAGGGAACATAAAAGCAATGAAACCAAGTTGATTTTAAGGAATTCGCTCTAAAATATCAATTACATCAGCTGTGTAAACACTTTTTTTCGTTGCACGGCATAATACCAAAATAGCATCGAAATTAGTATCGTTAACACAGCGCCCCCTATATAGGCAACGTTATTTTCTAATTCAAATCCTTCTGGCGCTATAAGAATGTACGTGGTACATACCATGGTCATGAAAATTGCCGGAATGAGAGTTATCCAATAGAATTTATTCTCATAAATTAAATACGCGGTAATCGTCCACAGCACTACGGTGGCCAAGGTCTGATTACTCCATGCAAAATAGCGCCATATCATTCCAAAATCCATTTGGGTAAGTGCAAAAGCGACTATAAACAGAGGAATGCTGATATAAAGTCGATTTTTTATTTTCTTTTGGTCAGTTTTAAAAATATCCGATAATATAAGTCTTGCAGAACGGAAAGCAGTATCGCCAGAGGTAATAGGAGCAGCTACAATACCTAATAAGGCAAGAATACCACCAACTTTACCCAACATGTTTAAGGATATTTCATTGGCTGCCCATGCTGCGTTATTTCCGTTGGCGAGCATAGCATCATTAAGACCTCCCACATCACCAAAAAACGTCATAGCTGCAGCAGCCCAAATTAGAGCCACGACACCTTCGGTAATCATAGTTCCAAAGAAAATTTTTCTACCTAGTCTTTCATTTTGCATGCAACGTGCCATGAGCGGCGATTGCGTAGCATGAAATCCAGATATGGCTCCACAAGCAATCGTAACAAAAAGTATAGGAAAGAGTGGTGTGGCTTCTGGGTCAGAAGTCATATTAATTAGATTGGCAGGTACCAACTCTGGAATATGATAATCACCAAAAAATAGTGCAATTAATAATCCTAAGGCCATAAGCAACATAGCGACCCCAAATACAGGGTAGATTTTGCCTATCATTTTGTCTATAGGTAAGAGAGTGGATAATATGTAATACACCAAGATTATCCCGACCCAAATCCAAAGATTCCACATATTACCGGTCATCCCATCTATAATTTTTGCTGGGCCCATAAGGAAAACGGTACCCACAAAAATCAAAAGTATAACGGTAAAATAACGCATGATATGTTTCATTCGTGGCCCCAAATAGATACCCACAATTTCGCTAATGCTTAGTCCGTTATGACGTACGGATAACATGCCTGAAAAATAATCGTGAACTGCTCCGGCAAAAATACTACCCAGCACTATCCATAAAAAAGCGGCAGGTCCAAACATTGCTCCGGCAATGGCACCAAAAATGGGGCCTAGACCGGCTATATTTAAAAACTGAATAAGAAATATACGCCAAGCGGGTAGGGGCATAAAATCTATGTCATCCCGTAATCGTATGGCAGGGGTTTCCCTTTCTGTATCAACACCAAAAATGTTTTCTACCAGTTTCCCATAGGTGTAATAACCCAGTATCAATACAAGAACAGAAATAATAAACGAAACCATAAAATGTAGATTTTAAAATATCAGATTAGCTATTATCCTCTAGAAATTCAGTAACAAGGTATGCATTCTTCTCTTTATTGGATGCAGCAAACTGCTCAAGATTTTTTAATACTTCCGTGGAAATTACTTTTTTACTTCCTAGGTGTTCTAAGTATTTAAGTAGCTGATTTCTAGTAAGTACACTTAACTGCGTAGAGATATGCGTCACGGTAGCATCAGAAGCGAAATCAACATGTTGAAGCAATAAACTTCTGGTATTGATATCGATATAGGGAAGTGCATCCCAAAAAGGTTGCATGGTAGTTGGAGATTGTGAAAAAGAGTTTGCTAAATTTTTAATGATGAAAGAACGTACTAATGGAATACCTGATTTGAAAAGCTCCGATACTCTTGAAAAATTGACTTTATACTGATTTTGGTCAAGGTTTTCTAATGCATACATCTGATAATTGGTATGTTCACTATTCAGCATACGAACCAACATTTCTTCATTTAGCTGCTCAACAGTATATGCTTTTAGTTGTTCTTTAATTTTACCGTGAACTAAATGCCAAGCTACGTAACATGAATATAGGGCGCCAGAGACAACAGATTCTTTCACCTCTTTTACAGTAGCGCCCGACAAGGCATCTACACCTTCAATTTTAGAAGGCTTGGGTTTGGTAACCAACTCGTCTATGGCTCTTCTCTTTAAGATTGAATTATCATCTTTCAGCAAATCGTGAAGCTTCCAATAATCTGAGAACAAAAACTCATCGTGATCATGTTTGGTCAATGGCTCCTTAACTGAGCGGTCAAAACCAGCATAATCACCCAAAAGTGTCCAATACAGTGTAATGTGCATAAATTTGCAATCTCCATCTGCACAGACAGGAGTTATAATGTTGGAGGAATATAAGATGGGCGCCTCTGTATTATCGCGAAATAAGTTTACTTTTTGAGCACCCACAGAATCCGTAATGATTTCCAATGGAGTTTCTGAAATGTGAAGCGCTGTATTTGGTTTCCAGTCCAATATAAAAAACTCCGGACTAGTCTCTAAAACAGTTTTTTCTTGACTATCAGAAAATGCGACAGGCGACCCAAATTGAGCATCACAAAAGTGGGTTACAAATAAAAGGAAGCCTAACGCAATTCGTATCATTTTTTGGAAGTCGGAATTTTTTCATATTTCTGCTCCTCTATTAAATCTAAATATTCTTGTAAATAACCCGTGTAAATTTCACGAGGCATAACTTCATATTTTTTGCAAAGCGAAGCCGCATAACCTACAGCAGCTCCCATTTGACCTGTAGTAAGCATAACTCTAGGACCTCCAAGTCCGGCATGTGAGCAGCTGAAATTACGGCCGGCCATAAACAAGTTTTTAATATTCTTAGAGTACAAACTTCTATATGGAATATAGTATTGTGGACCCCTGTAGAATAACGCTTCAGAAATAAAATCTGGATTATTTTCATCCTCTAGAACAGTTTGATAATGTACATCTACCGCTCTTGTTTCGATTACCACGCCATCAGGAAATTCTGTTCCTTCTTTGGCATTGTTGAAGGTGAAAATATGGTCTCCCACCAAACGTCTAGATTCTCTTTTACCTACTAGGTATGATACCCATTCCAATTTTCGATTTTCGTTTACTTCGTCTTTTTTAGCACTGGAGAAAGAACCATAGATAGCGCGGAGCATGTGGTCGCGTATTTCTTCGGCATCATCAATCTGACTCAAATCGTTACGGCTAAACTCCCACTGCCATTCACCATTAACCTCGGAATAATCTTTAGAAACAGGCATGGCCCAAGGAACTTCAGGAAAACTCTGAGGACTATCTGTATCTTTAGAACCCCAAAGTACAGAAGAACCCATAACAGCATTATCTGCCTCTTTTGGACTCCATAATTCACCATGTTCTTCCCAATGTTCACCGTAGGTGTCAACACTTTCTCGACCGTATGAAAATTCGGCACCAGCCCAAAAACCTATCCAGCCATCTCCCGTAGAATCAACAAAGTAAGGAGCCGTAAATCGCTTTCTTTCTCCTGTAAAGGTTTGTCTCGCATCTACATATTTTACGCTGTTTTCTTCAGATAAAGCATCGTAAGCTCGCCAATTCAGGAATAAATCTATGTTGTCATAACTCTTAACATTTTTATCTCTTTTTTCCTGGTCTAGTTTGGCATCTGCTGAACCGTTTGGATAGTGTTCTGTATCGATTTTCTTTAATATCCTCTCAAAATTACCGTAGATGCCTAAAGTATGAACACGAATTTCTTCACTTGCATTACCACCCAAAACAGGACGATCGTGTATTAACGCAACTTTCAATCCCTGTTCTGCCCCAGCAATAGCTGCTGCACAACCCGCTAGACCGCCACCAACAACTACCAAATCATAAGATTTTACTTCTTCAGGAGCATTAGGTTGGGCCGTAATTTCTTGACGCCAAGCTGCTAACTTTTTAGTGGATGAGGGAGGTGTATCTTTTTTAGTTGAAAAATAGATGGCATCACAACGTCCGTTAAAACCTGTAAGATCTTGTAATTCAATATGCGTAGCTTGCTTTTTGTTGATTTTGGCCTCACCGGCATATTGCCATCCCCAACCAGAGCGGGTTCCTAAAACGGTATCTAATACCGTTTCGCCTACTTTTAATTGGAATCTTCCCGGTGCTTCCCATTCACCTGGAACCCAATTCATGGTGCGTACCCAGATATGATATGTACCCGATTTTTTGAATTCTACAGCAGTAGAAGCATTTTTTACCGGTTTACCCATGCCGTGCGCATTGAGGTAGGGCGATCCCATTTGTTCTACGAACTGTGGGTCTACGACCCAACCACCGGGATTATCAAAACTTTCAGCTTCTAAAAGGATGTCTTGTGCTACTGCATTGAGCGAAGCGATAAAGAGGATGAGGACGGTCAGTAAATTTTTCATAAAGTATAATGTTCTGTATCAGGACGAAATAAATCTAGTACGGTCTAGTACGGTTTATGTAAATATATAAAATTATTTTTAATCTAATTATTTACCTTTAAATAATTGATGTTAATATATTTTTGGGTCAGATTTTGAATATTTATTAGTGAGGGGAGTTTTAAGTTGTTTATAAAAAAAAATCCCAAGGCTATACCTGGGGGATTTATAGAATACTTAATGCTATCTGTTTAATGCCATTCACTCAGAATAAAACTATTGAGCCAAACTGCTTTTTCATCCGAGCCTTTAAAGATAAATCGAATTTTATTTTCCCCATCCGACTCAAAATAAATTTCGGTGGGTTTAAAAGGTGTAGTCTGCATAGTTTCCCCTTCGGTTACTGTTATGTTCGATAGGGTAAAGGAACCATTTGCATCAATAATAGTAACACCAATTTCTTTGGCATATGGAATCCTATAGATTTTATAAGTAGCCATTTTTTCTTGATTAGGGTCCATACTATCTGTATTGGTTCTTGGTGCATGATGAACCGTATTCAACTTATATTTTCCCTTTTTCAATCCTGAAAATTCTAAGGTCAGTCCTTCTTTTGACACACCCAGAACCCCTTCGCCATGAGCGAAACCATATTTGCCAATAACATTTATTTCACCTAACCAACGGGTTGAGCTAGCATCACCATTACTTTGAACGGTAGCGGAGAAACCACCAAGCTCTTCAAATTGCTTTGTAGAGGCAGCATTGTCTTTACCATTCCAAGGAGTCCAATCAAACTGAACTAATTGTTCATCTCCTCCTAAATCTACCCGAAGCGTTTCAAAATCATAGATTGGCTTTGCGTTTGCAGCTATCACATCAAAATTAGCTTTTACGGTTGCAATCGTTGCGGAGGCGGATTTCAGACCTTTTGCTTTAGCTGTAATCGTAATCTCACTGGGAGAATTACCTGCGCGAATCAATACTGGGGCAACACCATATTGTGTTGGCATAGGATTGGAACCAATACCTTCCTTATCGCCAATAATTTCTGCATCGCCCTTTATAGCGAATTCTATAGCTGTGTTAGTATCACCCAGTAGTGTGCCGTTTCTATCTAGCACCTTTGCATAAATCACAAGAATATCAGAACCATCGGCAACAAATTCTCGGCCTTCGGTATCAGGTTCAAGAATTATTTTATAAGCGGCTTCCGGTGTTTGCGTAGTTTGAGAAACAACAACTTTACCGTCAAGCAAGCCGTTGGCAGTAAGTTTTCCTTTTTCATATTGTGGGATAGAAAATACGAACGGCGCATGTTTTAAATATTTGTATTTATCTGCTTTTGAAGGGTGTTGTGCTGCAATGGTCTTACCGTTCACTTTTAATTCCACTTTCTCAGAATTGCTGAACACGACCACTTCTTTAGTACCTTCTTTCCAATCGGTATTAATATGGAGATAAGGATAATCGGTTAGTTCGGCGGGATACCAGGCCAGATTTTCTTCGGGACGCGGGTAGCGGAAAGCGGTCATAAAACCGCCTCGACTTCTATCTTTTGGCGTGTCGGTAGGATGAAAAGTATAATAGGCATGTGCGGTCCATGATATGAGACCCAATTTCATGGGACTGTTCATATATTCATTAATAGCCTCAGGACCACGACGCCCTTCCATTGCTAGCATGGGTTCATCTCCACTCCAATAATAGGGTCCATATACCATTTGCCCATAAATATCTGTTAAACCAGAGGTTTGCCAACCCGTCCAACGGCTACTTTGCGAAGCGGTATATCTAAACGGGTCTTCTTGTTTAATTACATTGTGAGCCCTTGGAACATAACCCCTGTGATTGATACCAGCTCCCCAGACAAAAACGGAAGTGTGGTTTCTATGGTTTCTGACCATAGTTCTTGCTGCTTTTTCGAAATTATCGAACCAAGCCTCATTACCGATGGACATCCATGTTGGGGCCTCTTCATATACCAGCATACCCAGTTCGTCACAGGCTTCTAGCAAAGAATTGTCATGTGGGTAATGTGCCGTTCGGATAACATTCATTCCCAGTTTTTTTAATTGCAGAATATCTTTATAATGCAAAGAATTGGGCATGGCATCACCTATAAAACCGTAGTGTTGGTGCAAATTGGTGCCAATGAGTTTTATGGGTTTTCCGTTCAGGACTATGCCGTCATGGTTGTTCATTTCAATTTTCCTGAATCCCGTTTTAACTTCTACTTGGTCCACAGCCTTATCATCCTCTAGAACTAACGTATGTACTCGGTAGAGGTTAGGTTCATCTATAGACCAAAGTTTTAGATTATCTTCTATACTGCCAATGAGGTTAAAAAGAACATCGGCTCCTGCTGGAATAGTTTTGGTCTGCTTTAGTTTTAATACGACTAAACCTTTAGCATCTATTACTCTGCTTAAAACGGTAGTCTTTTTAGATTGAATATTTTCATTACGAACCGTAGTTTTAATGTTGATAGTAGCATTAAGATTAACTGGATCTACGGTTGGCGTAGTAATGTATTGACCTGCATTTTCAGCTTCCCAATTAAAAGTTATGTGTAGTGGATTAGTTTCTACTAAATACACATCGCGATACAGGCCAGCGAACTTAATATAGTCCATTGGACCAGGGTCTGGTGGAATATCATCTCGTTTTCTGTTATCGGCTAAAACCGTTACAAGGTTCTTTTCACCTCGATTTACAAAATCCGTAATATCAAAGTGGAAAGGAGTATAGCCTCCAACAGCATGCTGGCCAATATGCTTACCGTTTACCCAAACATCCGTTACCTGATGAACACCTTCAAACTCAAGAAATACCTTGTTGTTCGTGTTTTCTGAAACCTGAATTTCTTTACGATACCAGCCTACTTTACGCATAAATGTATCTTGGTACTTATCATCTTGAACCCCGTTGAGGTCCATAGTAGTAAGTTCCAATCCGTGAGGCACAGTAACTGTTTCCCAATTGGAATCATCCGTATCCAATTTAAAAAAATCGGCATCTGGATCACCCAAATGGAATTTCCATCCTTGGTTGATATTTAGTTTGGAACGGTCCGTTTTTGTAAACCCTTCTGGTAAAGTTGTATGTTGCCCCCAAGCTATTGCCGTAAACAATAGTGCACAGAGCATTAATCTGTAAAGCTTCATTCTATAATGTTCTTTAATGAAAATTGTTTATTTACTCTTTTCAAGCTCTTCAATCGTCCAATAATCTTCTCGGTCTTCTTGGTCTTTTCGAACTTTACTGACTTGCCATCCACCAACACCTTTTTCGTTGTTCAAGTGCATTCGGATATAAGTGACCACGCTGGCAATGTAATCATCGTCCTGTTGTTTCATACCCGCCATAACACCGGAATATTCTTTACCGTCCACAGGTCCGGTAAGTCCATTTAGGAGAATTTTCACTGGAATATTCCAATCTTTGGCAGTTACTCTAGGAGAGCCTACCAATGATGGAGCCATTCCTTCAATACCCGTGCCGTTTATGCCGTGGCAAGCAGCGCAGAGATTTTTAAAATTGTTGTAGCCCTCCACAATTCTCTTTCTTGTATTACTGTTTTGTAAAACATACTGTTTTTTAATTTTCTCTATTTCTAAAGGAACCGCCTTTAAGCTTTCTTCACCAATAGTTGCAATTGCTTCATTATTTGGGTTAGCCACCATAATTTCAGAAATGATTTCTTTTCCCATTTTGTCTTTAGCTGAATTTAAAGAAAGGACTACTTGTTGTAAAACCTCTGGCTCTTTATCACTCTTTAAAGCCTGAACGGCTTCAAAAACATTCGCATCTCCAGATTTTAAAAATGGTTCACTTACGCGTAAGGCTGCTGCACGTACACGCGCATCTTCATCTTGTAAAGCAGCTAGAACAACAAGTTTGTCAATAGCATCAAGACCATCTAGCGTCCAGATAGCATGAAGTCTACCTAGGGCATAATCGGCATCGTCTAACATAGAACCTATAAAAGGAGTTCCACCAGTAACCATATCTTTCAAATCAGAAACGATACTTTTATCTTGTTTTAGAACCAATACTTTCTGTGCTGTAAGACGGTACCAACCGTTAGGGTGATGTAGGTATTCTAATAGCTCATCATTAGTTTTATGCAACAAATCTTCTTGTTTTGAAGGAGCTATTTCATCATGTACTATTCTATAAATTCTACCTTTCCCAATATTCTTGTCAAAACCTTTTCTTTCTACCACGGGGCGTAAAAAACTACCTTTTCTAACCCAGTTACCCTCTTGGATAATACCGCGGTACATGTCAACTACGTACAGACAACCGTCAGGACCAGTCCGTGTATCAACCGGTCTAAAGTTGGTATCCGTAGATGCCAAGAATTCCGTTTCGCCATAAGGATTAGACAATACTTTTTTCCCGTTTACCAAGTTCACTTTCGCACGGCGAATTAAACGACCAACCGGTTCTGGAATAAAAAGGTCTCCGTACATAGGTAGTTTATCTCCCAAGAATATAGACTGCCCACAACTTGCCGTAAAATGGTTGAGTGTACCGTCTTCTCGAAGCCTATGAAGACCGCCCTGCACATCTGGTGTTCCAATTATGGGCCACACTTTTTCAAAACCTTCTTCCCATTTGCCTTCCATTTCTAGATTGCCATAATAGGGATGTTGTTGATAGCCCAATGCGGGTGTTTCGCCACCTGCGCTGGAATAGTAAAGTTGACCAACTTCATCTTGTGTCATACCCCATTGTCCTGAAGGCGCATCTCTGAGGGTGTCAATTTCCATTTCATCCCTAGTAAAACGGTATCGTAACGAACCGTTGGATAAATAGAGGTAGTTATCCAATCCCCATATCATTGTTGCAGATTGGTGCTCTAGATTTGCATTGTCCCTTTTGTTATTTTCAAGTACTAATTTCTTTTCGTCAGCAACATTATCACCATCAGTATCTCTGTAGTTATAAAGACTACGGTTATAGGTCTCGCCAATAAGGACGCGGTCATCTAACGGAAGTATAATCCTTGGAAGAATTAAGCTGTCCACAAAAACGGTGCTTTTGTCCATTTTTCCGTCACCATCAGTATCTTCAAGAACGGAAACCCTACTCCAAGGTTCATTTTCATCGGTTCCGTCAATATCTTGCATGTATGTCAGCATTTCAGCAACGTAAAGTTTCCCGTCTGGCCCCCAAGCAATAGTAACTGGTTCATTAATCATGGGTTCACTGGCTACCAACTCCATGTGATAACCCTCGGGAAGATGCATGGTTTTCATACTCTCTTCTGGAGACATAAAAACAACTGGTGGGTCCTTTACGAGTGTTGGTTTGGTATAAATAACATCTGCATAGACCGGTTTTTCTTTTTTACAACTGCCAAGAGTGAATAGTACAAGGGCAGAAGTAACGAAGAGACTTTTTTGTATTGTAGAACGATTTGTTAACTGGTAAAATAATTGGTTCATATTCGGTTTTTTGGCGTTTGTTTGTTTTTGGTTAAAACGGTGATGTTAGTTTGCAAGAGTGATTGTCCGTAAAAATAATCATAGCACCTTATTGAAATTGTTACAAATGATCATATGCCTATATCATATGTACTTTTTGATGATTTTTAATTCATCTGATGAGTGGTATTTCCGATTTCTACTTCGGCAATAATGGCATTTATACCGTTCCATTTTAAAATTTCAATTTTGATATATCGGGCTTTAGAGGCCTTAAAATCAATGCTTCTATATTTTGAATTCGTTGGCCATGAATCCGTAGATACCAGCAGGAATTCTTTATTATCATTGCTGATGTAGGTCTTACATTCTAAAATATTTCCTTCCGAAAGGGCCGTTTCCGGAGCTGGTTTGCTCTTGTGGTTGGGCACTAAGGTGACGATGTCTATATTTTTGGGACGGCCCAAATCAAAAGTAAGGGTCTGAATTGAAGAAGCATCGGAAACCCAGTGTTTAAAATCGGTTTTGTATTGGGTAGCATCTATTATATGGGAAGCCTTGCCACTGGATGCAGTCGCCGTTACAATAGGCGCCGAGAAAATGAGATGTTTTTTTGATGGGAGGTCTATTCTGGATTCATTGGGAGACCATTTTTTACCAATGTCGCTTAAAAGCGAGATAAACGCAGGATCTAAAAGACCCTCTCTGTTGGGCATGCAATTGAGCATAAAATTACAATACCTGCTTTCTAGCGTTTCCAATTTTGAAACTAGCTTTTCGGCACTTCCTTCTTTCAACATACCGTTTGGGGTTTCAGGACCCCAGAACCATCCGTTTCCTTTAAAGCTGCAATGCCCTAATGCCGAAGCCATTTGGTTGTCCTCATCGGGAAAAGCTCCAAAGGGACCTTCAAAATAAGGAATATCTAATTGATAAGGGGCCTGTAAATGCGTATGGTCCGTCAATAAACAATCGGGCTGTATCTTTCTAATCAATTCACGAATTTCAGTGAAGGGTACTTCATGATGGCCCATCCGCCAAAACCAGCCGTCTACAACTAAATAATCTATTTTACCATAGTTGGTCAGCAGTTCGGTAATCTGGGTTTTTATAAAGTCCATTTCTGGAGGTCCGATTTTATCTTTATCGATACCATGTGTGCTGTCCCAAATGGAATAATAGAGGCCTACTTTCAGTCCTTTTTTCCTGAAAGACTCAGCATATTGCTTTACGATGTCCTTTTTGTATGGAGTAGAAGCAACATCATAATCGGTAACCTCACTATCCCATAAACAAAAGCCCTCGTGGTGTTTTGTGGTCAGTAGGCCAAATTTCATTTTAGCGGAAACGGCAGCATCTGCCCACTGGTCCGTATTCAGGTTCTTTGGGTTGAAAGTAGAAATATCATAGTTTTTTTCGCCCCAACTTGCCCCGTAAGACATGATGTTGTAACATATGAACATACCAAAGCGCATATTAACAAAATCTTGCAATAGTTCGCCATATTGTTTTGATGTTGTTTCAGGTGTTTGGGCGCTGACTTGCATACAACATAGCAGTGCTAATAAAGTGGTGCGAATTATTCTCATGAACAACTTTATTTAAGTGTTATTTTAAAAACGTTGGCCGATTCATCAACCTCCATGCCCTTTGATTTTAAAAGAAGTCCGTTTTCATTATGGTCAAATTGAACAGGTTTACCCGTATCCAAATGAACGATTTTTTGAATATCACCTTTACGAAGTTTAAAACTTGAATTTAAGGATTTAATCAAAAGGTCACCATCAGGTTTACCCAAGCAAGAGGCATAAAGATTATTTCCGTTTACAGTAAACCGGATGTCTTCTTTTGTGTATTGTACCTGTGCAAAATGATTGTTGTGATGGTAGGTATAATTGCCTTCATCAATATCGGTAGGGCCTTCACCATAAATAAACCAAGGAGCGGTATTATAAACAGCTTCGCCGTTCTTTTCCAACCAATTACCCATCTGCGTTAGATTCTTGATTACTTCGGCTGGAAAAGTACCATCTGACTTTGGAGGGATATTTAGTAAAAGGACTCCATTTTTACTAATAACATCCATTAACATATCTACCAATTCATTGGTAGAACGCAAAGGAATGTCTTCTCTATAAAACCAACCATGGGTTGGAAAATCTGGCGGTACGGTCATATCCATATCGGTCATCCAAACGTCATAAGCGGTTTCGGTAAGAATACCATTTTCTAAATCTCGCATGCCTACGGAAGGCGGAATATCATTGGATTTATAAACAAATTCAACTTCTTTTTTTCGCTCTAAAGACTTATTGAAAAAGTAAGAAATAAACTCCCTTTGGTACTTATCTTCAAATACGGGAGATGGTAAAGTTCCTTCACCAATAAACTTGCTTTTGCGAGTCACTTTTTTATTGTGAGAGCCTTTGGTACCACCAAAACTGGCATCCACCCAAAAAATATCGGGATCATACTTATTTACTCCCTCTTTAGCAAAATTAATCCATTCATCACCTTCAATAGAATGATAGGAAACCAGGGTTTTCATATTTCGTTTGCGGACGGCTTTAAAAACTTCGCCTACGATATCTATTTTAGGTCCAACTTTAGCCGTGTTGTAATCTGATATGTCACTGTCCCAGTGTTTTAAATCACTACCATGCCAACCGATGACCCCTCCAAACTTAGCTCCTGCGGATTCAAACAGTTTGGCCCATTCATCCGCATTAAAATTTTCGCCTTTAAATTGTTTGAGTAATTGTTCATCCGTCCAATCTTCTTTTCCTTTTTCATAACTGATGGTCTGAATGCCCCAGTGACAGTATATTCCAAATTTAGCATCAACCAGCCATTCTGGGGTGTGGTGGTTTCTTAAGGAGTTCCAAGCTGGTTCATAATTCTTTTCCTGAGCTTGTAAACAAGAGGGTAGAGATAACAAAATGGTCATTAAAATGAAGACTGTTTTTTTCATAATCGTTGTTTTATTTTGGTAAGTGGTTCTGATACGTATAAGAATATTTTAAGCTGGATTAAAGCCCGTTAATTAGCTTTTAAAAAAGTGTAGTTCCTCCATTGGTGTTTAAGTCCAGATAGGTCTCTTGCATTTTTTGTATACGCTCTGCTTGCCCGGGCTCATTAATTAGGTTTTTGTTTTTCTTCTCTTGTACATTGTCCTTTAAATCATACAGTTCAATTGCTTTTAGTCCTTTTAGGTTTTCTTACTATCCGCTATCATGATTAGTTTAAAATTACCTTCGCGAATGGCATGAAAAGGACCCATTCATCATACCATTTTGCTTCTTTTAGGTTTGGTGTATCAGAGGCGAAAAAATAATCGCCATCAGGCTTGTAGATTTGTACATATTCATTGGCCTGTTGTGGAATTAATGGCTTTTCTTTAGCATAGGTTCCTATATAAGAAAGTAAAATGGAAAGGAATATATATGCTAGTTTTCATTTAATTGTTTTGTTCCATTATTCACACGCTCACGCTGTTTGGCATTCAGACCATGCTCTAATAAATACTCGAACTTAGGAGTGTTATGGTGGCGTTTCATTTGCTGGTCATCAACATCTAGGCTAAGGTCGCAATCAAAACGGACTAATACCACATGGTTTTTTTTCCAGTCGCGCGTAGGGTTGGCAAAATGTGAAATTCCCCAAGTAATTCCACGACCATCTTTGGTATCTGTAAAAGCATCGGCAACGAAAGGTCCTCCGGCATCTGGCATCATTTCTACCATAGAAGCGATTTCAAAATTTACCCAATCTTCGGCATATTGTATGGTATTGGCCTCATTACCATCTCTAATGGCAAAAGCGGCTACCCCTTTTTTAAATGGAAATAAAGTGGTCTCGTGTCCTGAATTTAGTATAGGGTTCAAACGATGTTTTGTAAACGGACCTAACGGATCATCTGCAAAGGCAAGACCGTGCATACGTACATTGTTCTTACCGTTAACTTTACCAAAATCTGATTTGTAGTATAGGTATATCTTACCGTTGTGTACTATAGGGTAGGGGTCGTGAATTGAAAACTGGTCCCAAGAACCGGGTGCGCCGTTAGGTATTACTTCTTTCTTAAAAGGTGTCCAAGGACCGTTTGGAGAATCGGCATAAGAAACTGCGACCGGACAATTGTCTCCGCCACTTTTTCCGGGTGCTTCGGAAAAAGCTTGGTAGTATAAATAGTATTTCCCTTTCCACTTTAAAATATCGGTCGTGGTAACCGAACGCCAACCTACTTGTGGTTTTGGAGGCCTAGGAATCGCAACACCTTGCTCTTCCCAAGTAAACCCGTCTTTTGATGTCGCGTAGAAAATATCGGCTAAATCCCAATCTGCAGAGGGAATAGTGTCATTAGATTCTTCAACCCTTGGAATGCCTACTGGAGCTACAGGGGTTTCACGGTGAGTGTACCATATATAATATTGGCCATTTTCAAAAATCACTTTGGAAGGGTCACGGCGAGAAATAGTACCGTCATTACCGTTGTAATCAAAGCCTTTGAGCTCTGTATATTTAAACTGGGTATACAACTCATTGCTTTCCTGACGAGGGCCTAAATAATTATCATAATTACGGTTTAATGCGGCACTTAAGGGTCTATTCGGTTTTTCTTCTGGTAGATCAAAGGGAAAAGCTTTTTTTTGACTGTATGAAGTAAGAAAACCGCTTAGGGCCAATAGTGTAAAAATAATTCGTTTCATAATTCTGTTCTTATATCAGGTTTTTGGATTTTATGGTTTGGTTGGCTAAACTTTTTATTTTGTAAAATTGATGTAGATTGTACTTGTGTCTAAAACCTTCTTTTTATCTCCGCCTTTAGGTTTAATATTTGCCGTTAGTTTATAGGTTGTGTCTTCCATTAATTCCGACTCTAATTTTATAGTATAAGATAGGTATGCGTAGCCTGCATAGGCCTGTAGTGTTGTTTCAAGTATTTTTTCGTCTTTAGAATTGAATAATTTTAGCTCTATTTCTCGGTCTTTATTTGCTTGGTAGGTAAGGGGAATTTCAACAGTGTTCGACTCTTTTTGAGAGATCATGGCCGCATTGAACGATACATTTTCATTATAAAGTTTCAATCTGCTTTTAAACACGGCATTGGAATCATTGGCATCTACCAGTTTATAAGCCCTAACCCAATCATAGTACACTGTGTTTTTGCTTGGGTCGTTTAATTCCTCGGCAGTAGGAATTTCTATCCACGGAAAAGGATAGGTTTCACTCACTAAACGCATATACATAGGTTGGTCAAAAGGCTTATCCTTTACCTTGTCATAAAATTTTTGGTGTTTGGGTACCCGGTTGTTATAGTAGTAGCTGGCCGTACTTTCGTTTTGCCACCATCCACCGTAAATATTAAAATCTTCGGAGGTAAGTTTACTGTCTTCAAATTTTACTTGTGGGGCTCTGTAATCATGTTTTTCGCCATTGCAGTCCGTATACCAGAAATGTGCGTTGGAGTGCATGCCACTAGCAAAGTAGCTTCCGCTAAAATCACCTTCACGACCAATAGATTCGTGAATATCCCATTCTAAGCCATATTTATCGCAATCATTAGGGCCTGTAAAATTATTAGAGCTAGAAAACCAAAATGTGGTGGACATGGTTGTAGCGGCAGCTTTTACCCGACATTCGTAATAACCAAATTGAGTCGATTTTTTTGAAACCACGGCGGCCCCTCCAACGTTAAAAGTAATATCTCTGCCGTAGGCATGAACTATGGTGTCCTTTTCAAGTTTTTTGCTTGTCATTTTCAGAAAACCATCACCCACGGAAACCTGTGATGCCATAAAAAGTCCCGGTGGACGTCCAATCCAAGTGGGGTGGTGGTCATACCATTTTGTGGTGTCCAACTCGGTACCATTAAATTCATCTGAAAAATCAGGATTTAAAACCCATCGCTTACCCATAGGTGGTTTAGGTGGTCCTTGGCGAGATTCTTGTTCTGGTGAAATCGGAGTCTCTGGTGGTGCTTGGGCAAAGAGATTACCTGTTGTAAATGTGAAAATTAAAAAAGCTATTCTTATAATCATTGGAGTATTTTTTATTTTTCCGAGTCAATTCTTCCTTTGCTATTTGTAGGAGCATCGTTTTGGGTTTCATGAATATTACATTTAGGAATTGTTTTAATTAGTCTGGATTCAATAAAATTCCCAAAAACCATATTTCTCACCCTCAATATTTTCTTTGGTGTCACCTAATTCATTAGCTTTTTCTTTCATTTCTTTACGCATCGTTTTCACTTGTTCCGCATATTCAGGAAAGAAGGAAAGGTCATACACTTCCCAAGGGTCATTTTTTATATTGAATAGTTGGGTAACGCGGGAACCTTTTATGGTTTCTCCGTTCTTTTTATCATAATTATTGGCACGTACGTATTCAATTAATTTGTAATCCCCTGTTCTATAGGCGCGCTGAAATTGTTTGTATGCGTGATAGGTGTAATCCCGAAAACTGGTTTTCTCTTTATATATAACAGGTAATAGACTTTCCCCAGTTACAGAACTAGGCGCGTCAACTCCAATAAAATCGAATATGGTTGGGAAAATATCAAAATTGTAAGCGAAGGCCTCTCTTTTACTGCCCTTGTCCTTTATAAGGTTACCCGAGAAAACAAGTGGAATATGAACTCCGTCTTCATCATAAATATTCTGTTTCCCCATCAGACCATGGTTTCCAACTGCAAGACCACTATCACCAGCAAAAACGATTAACGTATTCTCATAGGCACCGCTTTCTTTCAATGAAGCAATGACTTTACCAATTTGGTCATCTAGATGCGTAATAATGGCATAGTAATCAGAAAGTTCTTGTTTAGCAACTTCTGGTGTTCTTGGCCATTTAGCTAGTTCTTCGTCTCTAAGGAACATATCTCCATTGTCAAAAGGGTGTTGCTCCATATAAGAAGGAGGAAGTATAATGTCGTCAATAGGATACATGTCTTTGTATTTCTGTGGAGCCTGTCTTGGGTCATGTGGTGCGTGAAAAGCTAAATACATGAAGAACGGGTCTTTCTTTTTATAGTCCGTAATAAACTTAGAAGCACTTTTAGCAAAGATTTCAGAGGTATGCGGGCCATTTTTCTCCGTACCGGACGGACCTCTTTTCTCATCTTTGGTTATCGTTCTACGAACCACTTTTCCGTTTTCATCATATTCCAATAAGTAGCCGTCTTCAAATTTATAGTCACCATCTTTTTTCCAGTCCCACAAAGGCATACGAAAATGGTCGACTAGATATAAACCCCTGGACATAAGCCTATCTCCCGAATCAAAAGAGCGTGCCAAGGAAGCGTTATCTTGATGCCATTTTCCAACAATATGGGTGTTGTAATCTTGGCCTTGTAAAGCTTCGCCTATGCTTGTGTGTTCAGAAGGAATGCTGTGTCCTTGTCCTTCTAAATCAAACACGTTTCTCCCGGTTAACAACATGGCTCTACTTGGCACACAGGTAGCACCGGAAAAAGCACCCATTAGATAACCGTTGGAAAATGAAACTCCATCGGCAACCAAAGCATCCATATTTGGTGTTTTTACTTGCATCCCGCTTAAAGCATGAACACCTGAAAAACGATGGTCATCCGTATAGATAATAAGTACATTGGGCTGGTCTTTCTTTTTTGCTTTACGTTTTTGAGCACTAACAGGAAGTGCCAATAGCATGCTAAAAACAACTAAAAAGCAAAGGGAAAATCGATTTTTAAAATTCATAAGGTTATTCAGATTGAATTGTATTTGTATCAACTAAAATTTGAGCTTCTCTTTTGTCGTCACCGTTTAAAGTAAACACGACGTTGTTGGTTTGTATACTTTCTATATGTCTTCCGTACAGGCCGTAGGCGGGTAGTATCTTAAAGAAACTGAATTCTGGGTATCTATCTACATCTTCCACAACTTTGGCCATGGTATCTTCTTCTGAGCCTCCTCCGGGGAGTTCCAATTCAATATTTTCTAAAGTTATTTTACCAACTTTATGGTCTGGAATTCCCGTAATTAATATGCCCGATGGTGGTTTTACCCTTGAGCTATCCAAAACCCGGGCGTTACCTTTAACATTTCTGATGACTACATTGGTAATAGAACCTACTTTTTGTTTTTTGGCATTACGGTAGGTGCGTAGGCGCTCTCCAAGACGAATGAAAATAGGCATATCTACTCTGTCCATATGGATCCCGTCTATAGTCACATCGTGAATGTTGGCACCATCTACACTTAAGATTTTTATTCCGCCACCTTTGGTATCATAAATCTGGCAGTTTTTAATGTCTATGTTGTACATATCTCCCATAGACTCGGTTCCGAACTTAATAGAACCCCAATCACTTCTGAGCTTGCAATCGCTAACTTGTATGTTATAGGTAGGTTTTGGACTCGTAGTTTTAATGCAAATAGCATCATCGCCCGTGTTAATATCGCAATTTTTAATAACAGCGTCGTAACTGGAGTCCAAATCTATGCCATCGTTATTCTTATGGGCGTGGCTGTAAATGGAAACGTTGTCCACCAAAATATCATTGGATTGATAGAAATGGCAAGTCCATGCAGCTGGTTGGCGTAAATGAACATCTTGTACTTTGATTTGAGAAGAATTTACAAACCGTAAAAGAAAAGGCCTATTTGAGCCAAAACCTTCGGTTTCGGTAATGTTCAGCTCCTTAATTTTCGCCTTTATATTTTTGGATAGAAAAGCTTCTCCGTTTCCATCAATAGTTCCCTTACCGGTTATGGCAATATTTGTGGCATTTTTTGCACCAATAAGGCAATTGCCACGTTGTTGCCCAGTAGCATCTTCAAACGTATCTATACTCTGGTAATCTAATGGATTTGAACTTCCGATCAATTTTGCATCTTTAGCTATATGTAGGGTTACATTGTCTTTTAGGAGAAGTGTACCTGAAATGTAATCGCCGTCTTTAATAGTAACAGTGCCACCACCAGCAAGATTACAGGCATCAATAGCTTGTTGAATGCTTTTGGTATTTATTGTCTTACCATCGCCTATGGCACCATGATCGACAACGTTGTAACTGTCTGACTTTGAATTACAGCTTACCAATAGAATAAAGGTAATTAGGAGGCTTGCATAATGTAGTTTGGTTCTCATTTTAGTTGCTCTGGATTTGGTTCTTTGAGATATTTTTTTTGTTTAGGAAAACTCTATTTATTTCGCTATTTGTAACGTTTTTTAGAACAATTGGGGCTCTTTTGTCTTCTCTTATAGTCTTAATGCTGAAATTTTCAACCACCAACCCATCTATATGCCGAGCATAAAGTCCAGAAGCGGGTAGGGTACCCACTAAACTGAATTCTGGCCACCAACCATTGAGTACTTCTTGGGTGTATTCTTTGATGTCCGTTTTTTGCGCATCTGCAGCAGTACCTCCACCAGAAACTACAAATTGAACATCCTTAATAGTGATATCTTCAATTTGATGCTCTGGAAAACCGGTTAAAAAGAAAGCAGAGTTTTTATCAAGGTTGGAATTATCTACCACAATATTGCTAAAGCTAAAGTTGTGCATGCTTTTTAGCGGCTCAAATTGGCCCTCAGGGGTATCAACGGATGCAATTTGTTGGGCGAACGTCATAAAAATAGGTCTTGGCACATTTTCCATAACCAAATTACTGAAGACCATATTTTTCATTTCGCCTCCTTCGCATTGTTGAATCTTAAGTCCCGAATCCTGAATATCCTTAAAAGTACAGTTGGTAACGGTAACCGATTCTATATTTCCGCGAGATAGTAGTCCTATGCGCATTCCGCCCCATTTTGTGCTAAAATGGCAATTGCTTACCGTGATGTTTTTACAAGGTTTATCCGGTCTTGAGGCTTGCAGGCAAATACTATCATCACTATTATCAAAATTACTATTGTTCACGCGCACGTTTGTACATCCATCAAAATCCAGCCCGTCTCCGTTATTGTTTACGCGACTTATGATGTTGATTCCGCTCACCGAAATATTATCACAGTAGAGCCAAGCTGAGGTCCATGCCGCAGGATTGATTAAGGTAATATCATTTAAATGAATGTCTTTTACGTTTACAAACCGAATCATCATAGGTCTGCCTCCTTTTTTCTTGGTGAAGTTTTCTTTGTGTCCATTCCCGTCAATAGTTCCATACCCTTCAATGGCGATGGAACGTGCGTCTTTGGCAAAAATCAAGCAACGGTCCATGTGAGGTTCGTTCTTGTACATATTCTTATGGGTGTCCGTGGCATAATCCTCATAATTAGGACTCCCAAGAAGCGTTGCTCCATTCTCAATATGAAGGGTAACAAAATCCTTAAGATAGATAGTGCCGATTACAACCGTTTTTCCTGAGGGAATAATCACCTTTCCTCCGCCGTTTTTTGTACAGGCATCAATGGCTTTCTGAACCGCTTTGGTGTCTATGGTGGTGCCATCGGCCTTTGCGCCGTAATCTAACACGTTAAAGTCTGTGGCATATGACTGTAAATGAAAAAGTAAGCCGATTATAAAAGGGATTAGGATTTTGATTTTCATTTAAGTTTTTATTTTGAACTAATGGTTATTGTATTGGTTTTTAATCCGTTAGAAGTAGCAGAAATTGTGATGTTTCCGGCAGCCTCGGTAGATTTCACTACGAGTAAACATTTTCCGTTAAATGCTTTGATATTAGTATCTTGAAACGACTCTAAAGAAGCTGGGTTTCCATTACCTACAGCGGCAAGACTTCCTGCTCCTTCTATGGTGAATTGTACTTGGTTATCAGCATTAGGAATAAGGTTTCCATCCGCATCTGTTATATCAACTTCAATAAAAGAAAGGTCTTTTCCGTCTGCGGTAATTTCCGTACGGTCTGCTGTTAAGCGTATTTTTGATGCTTTTTTAGCTGTTTTAATAACTTTTTCAGCAACAGCTTTTCCGTCTTTATAACCAATTACTTTTAAGCTTCCCGGTTGGTAAGGAACATTCCAACTCAACCTGTATTTTGAAGTATACATTCCTTTTTCAAATCCACGGAATTCCGCTGGAATATCGGTAGTATCAACTCCTTTTACCTTTTTGCCCAAAGATTTCCCGTTTACGATCAATTCTACTTCATCACAATTGGTATAGGCATAAACTGGAATTTCTTCACCTTCTTTTCCTTCCCAATTCCAGTGTGGCAGTACGTGAACCATAGGTTCTGTAGTCCATTGGCTTTGGTAGAGGTAGTATCTGTCTTTTGGAAATCCACATAAATCTACAGGAGCAAAATAAGAGGCGTGTACTGGCCAGTCAGCATTCCAATATCCATCTGTAGAATTATCGCGACCACCGTAAGGCGTGGGTTCACCAAGATAATCGAAGCCCGTCCACATGAATTCACCTAAAAATGTAGGGTTTTCTGCCTGCACATCAAACTCAACATCAGGAGGATATGCCCATGGAGGACCAACAGTTACGTCATAACTAGAAACTTCCAACGTTTCCTTCTTATGGTCATGCGTAATAGGTAGGGCATAGGTACCTCGGCTACTAGTCTGCGATGAGGTTTCAGAACCGTAAACAATTATATCAGGGTTTTCTCTTATCACTTCCCCGTAATCAAAAGGCTTATAGTTTAAACCTACAATATCTATCTGATAGGCTAATTTGTTTTTGAATGCTCCCGGGTAATTATTGAAACCTGCGGTAGTTGGTCTGGTATGATCTTCATCATGGCAGATGTCATTCAGCATTTTGGCGACTTTCCAACCGTCTTTTTCGCGCTGCTCTATAATTTCGTTTCCGATACTCCACATGATTACGGAAGGATGGTTACGGTCTCTTTTTATCATATCCCTTAAATCGCGCTCATGCCATTCGTCAAAAAACTTGTTATACCCATTAATGACTTTTGGTATTTTCCATTCATCAAAAGCTTCGTCCAATACTACAATACCTAATTTATCACAGATTTGAAGCATTTCGGGCGATGGTGGGTTATGACTTGTACGCAAGGCATTCACGCCCATACTTTGCATAATTTGTATTTGGCGTTCAGTAGCCCTATAATTTACAGCCCCTCCTAAAGGACCGAGGTCGTGGTGCATACATACACCCTTGAATTCAACTGGTTCTTCATTCAATAGAAATCCTTCTTTGGCATCAAAAGAAATACTACGAATACCCAGTGTGCTTTTAAACTCATCTATAACTATGTTCCCTTTTTTCACTTGGGTGACAACATCATATAAATATGGATTCTCAACTCCCCATCGTTTGGGATTGTTAACTATGATTTCATCTATAATAACTTTCTCCGAAGATTTTTCTAGTCCGATTTTTTGACTGCTGGAGGCTATTACGTTATTGAGTCCGTCAATTATTTTGGTTTCTAGCGTTACCGAAGCTTTCTTTTCATCGGCATTCTTTACCGTAGTCTCAATTTTTACCGTAGCCTTTTCATTGCTTACCTCGGGTGTAGTAATGTAAGTTCCCCAAAACGGAATGTGGACCGGATTATTTATTTTTAGATAGGTATTTCTATAGATGCCAGCACCTGAATACCAACGGGAGGCCAAATCTTCTGGGGCAACCCTAACAGCAATGACATTGTCCTCTCCAAATTTAATATATGGTGTTAAATCCAGTTCAAAACCCATATAACCAAAAGGACGTTCGCCAATATACGCTCCATTTATGTAAACACGGCTATTATTCATTACACCATCAAATAAAACAGCTATTTGCTGAGCTGCATATTTCTTGTCTATGGTAAAATGTTTACGGTACCAAGCAGTTCCGTGTACCGGTAAACCACCTGTACGAGCATTGTATTTTTTATCAAAAGGACCTTCAATGGCCCAATCGTGCGGTAAATTAAGCTTGCGCCAAGCACCATCTTTAAAAGTGGACTTTTCAGCTCCAGAAGGATCACCCTTTTGAAAGAGCCAACCGCTATTAAAGGATACATCACCATTTGTAGCTTCAGAATTCAGTTGTGCAAAAGAAAAACTGAATTGTAGTAAAAGGATAAATAGAAAGCTTTTTCTCAACATCATATTTGCGTTAATAATTATAGTGGTGAAAGTCTAAAATAATTCTCTGGCAAAAGACCACGAACAGCTGAAAGAATAGAACAGATGGTTTTTTTTAGAGAAGCTTGGATAAGTTAATCTAAAATTTAGGGTGTCACAGAGTAAACATTGAGATTTATGAGAGATTAAGGTTTGTCAATGTATTGTCTAGTTTTTAGGTTTGTCATAAACGAATAGCAGCATGAAGGTTGCTTGAAAAATCATGAGTAAATGTCCATTTGTTATAATCTTTAGCACATTCGTGGCTCGCAGATGAATCATAAAATTAGAATTTAGCAACTTCTAATAGGGCGAAATAAACAGGTATCGTCAATAACAACCACACTATGAATTTTAAACATTTAGCGGCACTCTCAGTCGCCATTATCTGTATAGCTTCTTGCGGTAGCTCGGATAAAAAAAATCAAAAAGACACGGCTCAATTGAAAGCTGCGGACACCACTAAGGTGTTTGAGGCCAATTGGGAATCTATCAAGAAAAACTATAAAGACCCTAAATGGTTTACTGATGATAAGTTCGGAATTTTTATTCACTGGGGCGCCTATTCGGTTCCTGCTTTTGGTTCGGAATGGTATCCTAGAAAGATGTATATGGATACGGCTACTTTTTCTGCGACACTAAAAAAAGGTAAGAAAGGACCTAATGCAACCTATACACACCATAAAAAGACGTGGGGAGACCAAAAGGAATTTGGTTACAAAGATTTTATACCCATGTTCAAGGCCGAAAAATTTGATGCTAAGGAATGGATCGACCTATTTAAAAAATCTGGAGCTAAATATGTAGTTCCTGTAGCGGATCACCATGATGGTTTTGCGATGTATAAGTCTAATACCACACGATGGAATTCATTTGATATGGGACCAAAAAGAGATGTATTGGGCGAACTTTTTAAGGAAGGTAAGGCTCAGGGCCTAAAAATGGGAGCTTCTTCTCACTTTGCCTTTAACTGGTCTTTTTATAACAAAAAAGACAAGTTTGATACGGTTGACCCAGAGTATGCCGATTTATATTCCAGTAAAGGAAAAGATTTAAATGAGCCGGTTTCCGAAGAATTCAAAGAACGTTGGTGGAAAAGGACAATTGATTTGGTGGACACTTACCAACCAGATATTCTCTATTTTGATTTTTATGTAGATATTGAGGATTTTACGGACTTAAGACCAAAATTAGCAGCATACTATTATAATAAGGGCCGCGAGTGGGGTAAAGAAGTTTTAATTAATGATAAGAATTTTGGTCATGAGGCATTTCCTGAAGGAACTGTAATCTATGATTTAGAAAGAGGAAAACTTCCGGGTATTAGAAAATTACCTTGGCAGACCGATACTTCAATTGGTAAAAACTCTTGGTCTCACGTTACCAATTGGGATTCAAAAACGCCCAATCAGTTAATAGATGATTTGGTAGATATCGTTTCTAAAAACGGAAATCTATTATTAAATGTAGGTCCTAAAGCCGATGGAACTATTCCTGATGACCAAAAAGAGATTCTGTTGCAAATAGGAGATTGGCTTGCTACAAATGGAGATGCCATCTACGATACAAGATATTGGAAAACTTTTGGAGAAGGTCCAACAGAGGTTAAAAAAGGACATCATTCCGAAGGAAAAAACAAGGATTTTACAGGACAAGATATCAGGTTTACTCAAAAAGGGGATAAGCTATATGCCATTATGTTGGCTTGGCCAGAAAATGGTAAGATTGATATTGAGTCCTTGGGAAGCGCCAATGCATTTGCGGAAGGTGTAGACATCAAAGGAGTTAAATTATTGGGTAGTGATGCTAAAATTGATTTTGAGCAGACAGAAGAAGCACTATCGATTAAGAAATTAGGTGAAAAATCGGGCGAGTACGCCCATGTGTTAGAGATTTCAATTTAATGTAAAGCTCTATATAAAATTGTTTTTTTGTGTTAGTTTTAAGTGCATCAATCGTTCATAGTTGGTGCACTTTTTTTATGTTCATGCCTAAGATTAGGGTATGTTTGGGGACTTTTTTCCTTGAATTTTAAGCAAAGAAACAGCCCTGTTCATATGAATATGAACAGGGCTGTTTTAGTAGGTGTACTCAGTAAAGGTATTTTATTTCTTTGCTCTGTAGTTTTTGAGTACGCTGCTAATATCTAGAGTGTCTTCCATATCTTTTTGGAGTATCATCAACTCTGCGAACATAGTATCTACTTTTTCCTTGTATTCTGGGTTTGCAGCTAAATCATTCATTTCTTTTGGATCTGCTTTCAGATCATAAAGTAAAACTACATCCATTTTTGGATATAGAATCAACTTATAACCATCTTTACGAATCATACGTTGTAAGTCTATATAACCGTTGTAGATAGCATCATAGTGGCTTTCTTTCCTATCACCGTTTACAAGGTCCAAGACGCTATTAAAGAATACATATTCAGGTTTCTTAACACCGGCTAATTCTAAACTTGTGGCCATGGCATCCTGCAAATAGATATCCGTATCAATTTTTTTGTATTTAGGGATTTTTGGTCCTACAATCATGAAAGGAGCCCGTATACTATGGTCAAATTGACTTTGTTTCCCAATTAGGCCATGTTTCCCAACCGCTAAACCGTGATCAGCCGTGAAGATGATATAGGTATTATCCATCTTGCCTGTTTTTTCCAATCCCTCTATAATTTTTCCAATCTGGAAATCTAAGTGAGTTATAAGAGCATAGTACTCTTTGGTATGTACTTTAACGGCAAATTCTGTTCTAGGAAAGGGCGCCAGTGCCTCATCTCTAAGACTAGGTCCGTTGCCCATGCCATCTTTGTAAGGGTAGAGAGGAAGGAAGCTTTCAGGAATGGTTATATCATCTAAAGAATACATATCTACAAACTCTTTTGGCGCCTGTCTTGGATCATGTGGAGCATTAAAAGCCAGGTACATAAAGAAAGGATTTTTACTTGTTTTGGTTTGGTCTATAAACCCAAGGGCATCGTCTCTTAAAACTTCGCTCCAGTGTTTGCCACCTTGCCAGAATCCACCGTGCTTCATATTGGTTGGCGTCCACGTAGTGTCATTTTCGTTCTGCGGCCTGTTGTAGCCAATAGGCATAATATCAGCAGGTTTAAGTCCGTTTTCTTTCAATGTTGAGAATTTAGAGCCAGTTAGCTCTTTTGCCCATGCATCACCAGGCATTCCAGGTCGCGTATGAATCACGTTTTGAAAAACATTTTGGGCCTTGGCATCAACATGCCATTTTCCGGTCATATAAGTGTCGTATCCGGCACCTTCCATGAGTTTACCCCAAGTTTTGTCAAACTCTTTACCATTACTCCAGTTTTCACGAAACTCATTTACCTCCCATAATTTTCTACCAGAAATAATCATGGCACGGGAAGCAGCACAAATGGCACCGTTCCATCCTCCCATGTTAAAGGCATGTGTAAAAGTGGTTCCGTTATGCACTAGTTTGTCTAAGTTTGGGGTTTTAATTTCTTTGTTTCCCAGGGCATTTATGGCCGAGTAGGTCATATCATCGGCAAAAATGAAAACTACATTGGGTTTAGAAAGCGGTATTTCTTTCTTTTCGGCCTTGCAAGAGAATAGCAATACCGTAATAAGGGCAAGCGTTAAATTTTTCAAAGGATTAATTTTTGGAGTTAAATTGTTTGTGGTAATAATGACATTGTAAATATACTAAATCATGACTTAAAGTGTATTTTAGATACTTATTAACTTCGTGGGCATAAAAAAATAGTGTATTAACAAGATAGTGTTCATTGAACCTTTCAACATTTTTTTAGGAGTCAGCAGATTCTTTCTTCTTGCTAATTTGTTTTACGTATTTGCTAGGTACTATCTCAAACTGTTTATTAAAGCATTTACAGAAGTACGGAGCCGCGATAAAACCTGTTTTGTTTATGATATGTTTTACGGAATAATTACTTTTTTTAAAGGACCTTATGCCTTAACGTTCATAAGAGTGCATAAAATAACATTTTTGCTATTTACTTCACCCCGATCTTTACTTCTTACACCTATGTCCTTTTGGTTATGCAACTGCCCCAAAACAATAACACAAATCAATAAAATGTACTATCCCTTGCATATAGTATTACTTAGGTTCTATAATAAGGCCTCTTTCTCCTTCACTGTCCGAAGTATACCTAAGAACCTTTGGAAATTCATTACCTCTAGCATTGGTAATTTCTGTTTTCCAAACTTTTCTCAACTCTTCTAATTTATTCTTGTTAGAGGCATCAGAGGCTAAATTGGTCGTTTCTTTGGGGTCATTTTTAAGGTTGAAAAGCTCTTCATAGACAGCTGGTTCGCCATTTAGTGGTCCGTCTGCATAATCTCTGTAAACAGCTATATCTGGGTCGTGAACTTTGTACAACATTGCGCTGGTATTAATACCCATTTCTTTAGCAGTAGCTATTTTTTTCAATGCCGAGAAATTCTCGTTTTTATAATAGCGAATGTATTTCCATTCATGGTCTTGGACAGCCTCACATCTAGGGTTTCCAAATTGCGTAGACCATAAATTTTCAGTGTAAAGGTAGGGGCGCACAGCTTCTTGTTCACCAGCTAAAAGTCCGGTTAAGTTTTTACCTTGGTAACTGTCAGGAATAGTTACGCCTGCCATGGTCATCATAGTTGGGGCTATATCTATACTCTGTACCAAAGCATCGGAAGTTTTTCCTCTCTTTGATTTCTTGGTGTTTGGGTCAAAGATTATCATAGGTACATGCGTAGTTTCTTCGTAGCACAACGCTTTTCCGCCAAGACCGAATTGCCCCATAAAAAGACCGTGGTCAGAAGTAAAAGCAATAACGGTATTCTTATCTAATTTTTGGTCCTTCAAAGTTTGTCTAAGCTCTCCTAGAAGACGGTCAATACCTGTCATAGCTTCCATTTGGCGTATATAACGCTCTCTAAAACCTTCTGGCGTATCTACATAATCATAACCCACCTGGCGGTCTTCCGCGTGATGTATTTCTGCAGGTAATTTTGGTGTTTTTATATCTTTTCTAGCGACATAATTTTCTGGTAACGGAATATTCTGGTCGCGATAAAGCGTTTTGTAAATCTCATCGTCAGAATCACGCATTTGCATAGAACCTGTCCCTGCTCCGTGAGGAAGGTTAAAACACACGGAAAGCATAAAAGGCTTATCCGTAGGTCTGTTGTCTATGAATTTTATGGCCCCGCCTAATTTCTGCTCATTGGATAAAAAGTCTTGAATTCCTTCACCAACCACTTCTACTTGGGTGTCGTTTTTAGCATCTTTAAAAATACTGTGACGGTCTTTTGGATAGAAGCCCAGATGACCATGGCCTGCGTACCAGTAATCAAAACTTTTTTCCATGAGTCCGCTATCATAACCACCCTCTCCAACAGGAACATGGTTTTTCCCCACCCAACCGGTGTAATACCCATTTTCACGCATAACCATAGGATAGGTGTTCTTCCAACCTTCTTTGGACATACTGGTGCCGGAATTAAAGTTTATACCGTGTTTTCTCTCAAACTGACTCGTTAGAATACTGGCTCTACTTGGTGTGCAAATAGCAGTAGTTATATGGGCATTGGTGAACAAAACCCCATCACTAGCCAATTTATCTAGGTTTGGCGTTTTTACAATGGTATTACCCGTACAGCCCATGAGGCCGTACTGCTGGTCATCCGTTAATATAAAGATGAAATTTGGCTGCTCTTGTGCCCAACCAGATACGGTTGTTGCGGCGTAAATGCAGAGCATAATGACCAAATTTTTTAGCAATTTTAATTGAAAGTCCTGTTTCATTTTATACTTCCTAAATTATGATTTTCTTCTTATTTTAATGTTGGACCTTGGGCTTTTTTGCGCATGCCCTGTAAAGCTTTTTCTTCTTTAAGAACATTTTCACGGTGCGGGTCTAACCAACCAGGAACTAGGTTTTTAGCATCCCAAGCCGTGTATGCTTTTTCTAGTTCAGCAATTTTTTCAGGATGCTTATCTGCTATATCCGTTCGTTCCCAAGGGTCGCTTTTTAAATTGAAAAGCAACGTTTTGTTCTTGTATGAACTCTTATAAAGTTTGTAATTACCTATTCTAACGGCATATTCAAATCCGCCAACGGAACGCCAGAACAATTTTTCATGGGGAGTGTCGGTTTTTCCATCTAAAATATAGGGTAGGAGAGTGGTGCCGTCTAATTGTGTTTCTTTTGTAACATCACCGCCAGCGGCTTCTAGAAAAGTAGGGAAAAGGTCCAATGAGCTAATAGGTTTCTCATAATGTTGACCCGCTTTCAATTTCTCTGGCCAAGTAATGAAAAAAGGAACTTTTATTCCACCTTCAAACAACATGCCTTTGTGGCCTCTGTACGGTCGGTTGTCAGCATGTTCCGTACGTCCTCCGTTATCACTTAAAAATACTAAAATTGTGTTTTCTTTCATACCATTTGCAACTAGTGTAGAGTCTATTCTCCCAACGTTTGCATCAACAGCATTTACCATGGCGGCATAGATACTACGTCCACCATATTCAATATGTTTTGTGTTTTCTAAATATTGTTGGGTAGCGTGATCAGGAGCATGTGGCGCGTTATAAGCCAAATACATAAAAAATGGTTTATCATCTTTCTTGGTAATAAAATCGATGGCCTCATCTGTGAAATCATCCGTTAGGTAACGCAATTCATTTTGAGGAACCGGTTTACCATTTCTAACAATAGTTTTAATAGGGCCATCAGGTACGCCCCAATAGTTCATTCCACCACCGGCAAAACCGAACCAATGGTCAAAACCTTGTTGAGTAGGGTGAAGGCTAGAATGATCGCCCAAGTGCCATTTTCCAATAGCGCTCGTGCGATATCCCCGTTCTTTTAGGGCTTCAGGAATCATTTTTTCGGAAAGTGGCGTGCCCACCGTGTCATCGTTTTCGGCTTGGTATGGCATGTTACAATCGTGACCAAAACGAGCCTGATAGCGACCGGTTAAAAGTCCAGCGCGTGAAGGACTACAGTACGGATGGGAAACATATCCGTTATCAAAAATCACACCTTGGGAGGCTAATTTGTCCAAATTTGGGGTGGGAATATCCGTTGCTCCATTAAAGCCAACATCTGCCCAACCTTGATCATCCGTTAGGACAACGATAATATTTGGCTTTTTTTCTTGTGCTACAATGGGTAGGGCTGTTAGGAAACCTAAAGCAAAAGTGAATAAAAGTTTAGTGTTCTTCATTATATATGTTCTAATTATTTTAAAGTGATTTTGTAAACAAAAGCAGCTTCCGCTTCGGCAGGTATTTTTCTTGGAGAAGTAACCAAAAGGCCTTCTGCTGTTTTTTTCCATTCTATTTTTTGTTTGCTACCCAATACAGAAACCGATTTGATGTCCATATCCTTGGCTTTGTTAGCAAAAACTGTCAGCACCGTTTCTGTATTCTCACCCGGCCAACCTAATTGAATGGCGTAGACTGTTTTGTCCTTTATGGTGTAGCGAATATCAGCTGAATTCAAGTCATATAAACCAGCTTTTATGGCTCCATAATCATTCCACTCGTCTTCTGGATTTCGTTTCAATTCGGTTGGTCCTTGACCATACGCAACAAATGGACGTGTTTTGTAAATACTCTCGCCGTACAATTGTAACCAAGCTCCAATGCCTTCCATTGCTTTGGCCTGTTCTTCTGGAATAATACCTTCTGCCATTGGGGCAGCGGCTAAAATCATAACTCCGTTTTTACTGACTACCTCGGCCAAAATACGAATGGCTTTTTTAGGGTCTAAAGCAGTACGTTTGTCTTTATTATAGCCCCATGAGCTACCCAGTTGAAAATCCGTTACCCAAACTTCTGGGGCGATATCTATAACCGTAGCTCTTTCTAAATTTACAACAGCTAAATCCGTTGGAAAAAATGACCCTTTGGTGTTAATCACCACCTCTTTATTCTGCTCTTTTGCTTTGTTGAAATAGTTGGCCAGAAATTGTTTGCGGTAATCCTCTTGAATATACCCTTGGGCAAAATACATCCAAATATAATCCGGAGAATAAGCATCTATTACTTCATTCAATTTCCCTAGCCAGATATCACATTCTTCTTTATAGGTGGTATTTCCGTAAAGAATGCGGTACTCATCTTCTTGAGGAACTTCTGGGTTAGCATAAGTTACGGCATGCATGCTTACGGGGCGAAGAAAACTATTCTCTTTTTTGGGATAAAAATGCATGTGAAAACCATGGTGAAAAGTGGTCATGAATTTTAAATTGCGCTTTTTTACTTCGTCACCAATTTGTTTTACTACATCGATTTTAGGGCCTTTATCAAAGGAGTTCCAAGGATTGACTTCACTTTCCCAAAGCGAAAATCCGTCATGATGCTCTGCAATGGTTCCTATGAATTTTGCACCCATATTTTCGAACATATCCACCCAACGCTTAGCAGAGAATTTTTCGGCTTTCCATTGGGGAATAAAATCATGATAATTTACATCTCTTCCGTAGGTTTTGGTATGGTAGTCATAGACATCTTTGCCCCACGTCTTTACCCGGTCACTCTCGTACATAAAACGCCCGTACCATTCATTTCCGTTGGCAGGAACGTTATAGACGCCCCAATGAAAATAGACACCTAACTTGGCATCTGCAAACCATTCAGGAGAAGCTTTATGCTGGTTAAGGTTTTCCCATTCTGGTTCAAACTTTTCTTGAGCGTAACATGTAGCAGTAAGTACCAATATTAAAAGAAGGGCAATCTTGTTTTTCATTTAAATAAAGTATGCTTGTTCTTATTTTAATTCTTGAATTCTGATATTTCTATAGATAATTTCAGAGCCTTCTGCTTGTAGTGCAATATTTCCTTTTTCTAATGGAGTACCATCTGCATTTAAGAAGTCTTTCAGTTCGTTTACCAGTTGGCCGTTTTCAAAGAACTTGGCACTTTTTGAACCTTTTACTTCTACGCGTACTTTGTTCCAGCCATCAACTTCATGATTACCATATTTATCACCTTCTAGATAGTCTATTTTTCCACTAGAATCTAATAATAGAGTAGAGCCATCCTTTTGAAACCACGTTACTTTTGGGCCTTTTATGACCCATAGATCACCCGTGTCACCTTCCTGAATTTGACATTCTAGGCAAGTGGGCCAGACAACTTTTTCTCCTTTAATATGAAAAACGATACCAGCATCCCGTTTGGCTTCTAGGCGAGGAGCAAATTTACGTTCTCCCCACTTATATTCAAGTTCTAAATTAAAGTGACTGTATTCTTTATTAGTGGTAACCATGCCAAAAGGAGCTTCGTCTCCTTTCCAAGCATAGAGAACTTCTATTTTATTCTTTTTGATGTTGAATAATTGCTGATTATCGGGCAGTTCGTTTGGAGTGATGGTGTAAGCGGTACCGAGTTCATCTTTGGGAAAAGGATTTTCCCAATTTATAGATGATTTTTTAGGCGCAGATTTTTGAGATGAAAATAAAAAAAAGGCACACAAATAAAGTAATAATGTTACAATGGTAGTAATTTTGTTTGTCATCTGTTCTGGTGTTCTAAAGAGGCTGTAAATTCTAAATTTATAGCTTTAACTAGGACAACAGACATTTTTTATACTACCACAAATGTTTTTTACGAGTCAATTTTGACTAACAAACGAGGTATAATTGCCAAATTGGGGGAATTATCAAAAAAAAGAGGTTTTTAATCGTAGATGCGAATGACCTCGCCATTGCCTTTTCCGTTCACACTGCGAACGTATCCATTAACTACTTTTTTCATGGGAATAGGGTTGTGCCCAGGAAAATAATCTTTATACTTTTCGTAAGCATCTTCTACCATACCAGAAGATACCACATTAACCCTGATACCATTTTCTGTCTCTAAAGCTACAGCTTGTACAAAACTATGAACACCACCATTTACCATGGCAGCACTAGTAGTTTTTACAACAGGGTCGTCTGCTAGAATACCAGTAGAAAGTGTAATAGAGCCTTTAGGATTTAGAGCATCCTTGCCCAAACGAACAAGGTTTACCTGCCCCATTAATTTACTATTTAGCCCAATATGAAAATCGTCTTCCGTAAGATCGTTGAAATTTGCCCATTTGGCTTCACCGGCTATACAGATAATAGCGTCTAATTGGCCAGTTTTTTCAAACATTTTAGAAATAGAGGAACTATCTTCTATGTCTACTAAGAAATCACCATTGGTTCTGCCGGCAATTAGCACCTCATTATGTTCGGAAAAATGAGCGCTTACTTTTCTTCCGATAGTTCCGTGCCCTCCAATAATCAGGATTTTCATGTTTTTCTAGTTTTAGGTCAAACGTTTTCGCTTGTTCTGTTTAGGGTTCTTTTTACGCGTTTTATATATGGTAAGCGTAGCAATAATACTCCATAACATATTAGATACAAATGGGGGAATGGCACTATAATAATAACAATTTGCCGCAATTAATAATCCACCAATTAAATTTAAGTACTTACTATAGCCTAAATACTTTCTATTTTCCATCATTGTAATGGCGTAGGCTAGGATAATGAGCCCCGAGCCCATCCATCCAAAAACATCAATAAGGAGTTTCATCTTAAATAGTAATATCTATATATATCGATTTGTTAGTTAATAATTTTATAATAAATATTTAGCAAAATCAGTAATTAAAGCCTCATTTCTTTTATAATAAGACCATTTTCCGTGTCTAGTCATAACCAATAATCCACACTTTTCCATACTGGTCAAGTAATTTGAAATTGTAGATTGCGACAATCTAGACTTCTCGTGTATGTATGTAGCACAGACTCCGTCATTAAAATGATCTATGCTGATATGTGGCGGAAAATTCTTTTCAGGTTCCCTGAGCCATTCCATTATCTGCATTCGAGTCTGATTAGATAAACATTTGCTAATTTCAACTGCTTCTTTTACATCCATAGATACAAATATCGGTATTTATCGATATGTAATATAAAATTTAACATTTTTTTTATATAGGAAAATGCTGGACGGGACCGTTGCCTTTGCCCAAGGTTTTGTCTTTACCCTGTGTAATGGCTTTATTTAAATAAGAGCAGGCATTTTTTACGGCCTCTTCTAGGGTAAGACCTAAACTTAATTGAGCGGCGATGGCAGAAGATAAAGTGCATCCGGTGCCATGGGTATTATTTGTATGTACCCTTTTGTTTTGAATAGAAACCGTTTTCTGGGTATCATATAAAAATAGCGTATCCGTCATTTGTTCGGAATCTTCTAAATGTCCTCCTTTTAATAAAACAGAGGTTTTGAATGTATTCCCTATTTCTCTTGCGGCCTCACCAAGCTTCTGTGAATCTATTATTCTATCGATTAAAATCTCAGCTTCAGGAATATTAGGCGTAATAAGATAGGCATCGCTTAAAAAATATTTCAAATTCCCTAGTGCAGTCTTATCTAAAAGTCTATCTCCAGAGGTAGCGACCATTACAGGATCTAGAACTATTTTCTTGATAGAGTATTCCCTAAGGGTGTCCTGTACCATTTTAATAACCTCTGCAGAGTGGAGCATTCCTATTTTAATAGCGCCAAAGTCAATATCCTCAAGAACCGCAATTAATTGTTTGCGTATATGGGCAACAGGAATAGGGTGAATATCAAAAACACCCTGAGTGTTTTGAGCGGTAGTAGCTGTAATGACAGATGCGGCAAAGGCGCCATTGGCACTAATACTTTTAATATCGGCCTGTATACCGGCACAACCTCCAGAATCGCTTCCGGCAATGGTAAGAACACTAGGATATCTTGTAATCATAACTACGAAGAATACAATTGTGGAAATATAAGAGAATCAAAAGTATAGAATTATTTTAAAAGGAGGTGGGGAGACATGGCTATTATCGCATTAAAAATTCTTACATTTTATTAAAAACTTAATTTATTGCCCAGCCTGACTTTTACACTTGCTCACGGACTTTTTTACTGTTGAATAATGGTGCGATTCAAGGACTAAAAGTTAGTGTTATAAAGCAAGTTACTATAACGTTATAGTTATTTCTCTTTTTTCGTTAAAAATACATCCTCTTGAAAGTACCAATTTTATTGGGCTTATCGATAAAGTGCACAATTCCTTCGTTATCTCATATACAAAATAGGTGTTTTCACATACAATGATTACTTAGCTGACAACAAATACTGGTTTTTTTTTTCTTCTAACGATATATTTGATAACATTAACTATTTATATGTAGTCTTTTACCTACCTTTTAAGTAAACCTACGTTTTTAACACTAACCACCGCACTATGAATTTTTCCATTAAAACCAGTGTCCTTGCATTGATCGCTATTCTATTTTATGCTATCAATTCAAATGCACAAATCGATAGTAACCGATACACGGTTCTATTGACACCTCAAAATTTGGCTACCTGTGGAGGAGTCAACAATTCTCTTGAAGAAGTCCTTATTAGAGGTCAGAATGCTACTTGTCATGACTTCAGTATTACTTTTGACCTTCCGCCCGGTGTGGAATATGTCTCAGGGACGGCAAGTATAACTTCGCAAACAGATTCATTTGGTAATCCAATTGCAACGGATCAATATTCAATAGGGGAGGGTGGTACACCTTCTGACCCTATTTTTACTGTTTTACGCCCTAGTGATGCAAATTGGGATGTGGGAGATGAAGTAATCTTTACTTTTGAACGTAGTGCAAATTGTGATGCGGTGGCGCATTCTAACTCTGGTGGTTTGTTTAAAGATGCACACACTATTAATTTTCAAGATGCTGGTGGAGCTAACTCAGATTCGGATACGGAAGTAACTATAGCTTCTTATCCGTTATTGGCCGCTTCTTTAAATATTTCTGCCATACCAACTGTTGATGCAAATGTTGGTGAATCGTACACTAGAGATATTACTCTAGCACAAGGTGGTAATGGTTGTACGGAAACATTTACCTATTATGTAGATTTAGGTGAAGATGTAGATGACCTGTATACCTTATCTTATAATGGTAGTTTTTTAACTCCAGCTACAACAGCAGGACAAGTTCTAACTTACGAAATAGATTTAAACGCAGCTCCTTTTGCAGGGACTGTTGGTGATGGAAATAATTGCTTTGATAATGGGGAAGTAATTATTTTCCAAGAAGCCTTTAGGGTAGATGACTGTTTAGATACCACTATAGTACACAATACCTATTGGGGTTGTAGCTCAGGCGAAACGTGCCAAGCGGCAGAACCACAAACAGGTTCTTTAAATTTTGGTGCCAATGTACCAGATATAGCTATATCAAAAGTAGGTTCTACTACACCAGATTTATGTGGTGCAGTTACCTATACGATTAGAATAGAAAATACGAACACCGCTGTAGGTTCAATGGCTTTGGACTTAGGTGTTAATATTGGTAACGGTGCTAATGCTACACCAGTTGGAACTGCTTCTAACAATCCACTTTGGGATTTTGATTATTTTGATACTAGAAGCGTTTCCAATTTCAGGTTTGCATCGGGTATATCTTTTACTCCAGAAGATAGACCGAGTACAGTATATACTGCAAGAGGGTCTGGTAATACAGTTTCTATACCGCCAAACTTTTTTGGTTCTGACCCTGACGGACCGGGAGGTTTTGATGATTTAGATAATGATGGTTGGTTTGATGATTTACCACCAGGGGAAGCTACAGAGTTTTCGTTCGATTTTACAGTAACACCTAAAGATAATTGTGGTGTGGCTAGATTTGATTACATGGCTTGGGAGCATACCTATATAGATACGTATTTTAAAGATCAATGTAAAAGTGATCGTATTCCTGAACGTATCGATATTGGTTATTTCAATATCATTAGAGATTATACAGATGTTACAGAGGTAGAAGCACCTACAGATATAGTAAATAACGAAGATTTTGTAGTAAGTGTTGCTCCCGCTTTTTATGCGGGAGGGGCAGGTTTGCCTACAATAGATGGTGTCGCTATGTTTTCTAATGATGCCTCTTCAGTATGGAGCATAACACTTACAGTACCTACAGGTATGGCATTACAAACTCCGTTACCGGCAGGTTTTACCCAAAGTGGCAATGAGGTTACATATACTACAACAGACTTAACAGCTGGAGCAAATAAAGAATGGGTAGATTTTCCGATGACCTTTACATGTGGTCCAAATGGTAATCAAGCAATTCCCTACAAAACGAACTACACGGCTACAAGTGCTGCTGGTGTTTGTTGGACACAAGACATTCATTGTGGTACGGTAAATATATACACACACTGCCCAGGTGGTTGTGTTGGTCCTGCAATTGAAGGATTTACTGCCAGAAGACTTACCGCAGGATGGACAGATGATACCATGACTACTAAAGTTGTTTTAGATGATAATACAGATGGTATCAAAAAATATTTAGCAGGTGATCAAATGAAGATTACCACTACTGCTTCTATAAATAGTATTTCATTAGATAACCTTTATTTTGATTTAACTTATGATACAGCTAGTTTAGCTGCTGGTGGTTCGGATATCATTACATTGATAGACACGAAAATTACTATTAATGATAATAGCGCTGGCACTTCAAATTCTGGTGTAATTAACGCAGCACCGGTTTTAACTACCAATGGCTCTACAGAGCATATGTTAAGTTTTGATTTGAGCGATGAAAAAGATTTAATAAGCGCAGCATACTTATTTGAAGGAGACGCTACAAATAGAGATATTGTTGAAGTTGAATTGACTTTTGAGTTTAGTAAAGATTTTCAAGATATAGCTTACTTTGAACTTACCAATTTAAGAGGTGAATTCTTTGCCTTTACGGATTACCCTGCCAATACACCACCCAATAGAGTAGGGTGCGACACTTGGGGAGATAGAGCTTATTATGCTAGACCTAGAATTTATGGAGCTAACCTAGCTCATGCTACTAATGGTTGTACGCCTTCAAACGGAATTATATATTTTAGACATCAAATGGCGCCGGATGATATGCATGGTGATGAATATAGACCACTTACCAATTGGACTTCTACAATTGTAGATATACCGGAAGGGGCTAGATTTACTGGTAATGTTACATCTATCCAATTTCAAGGAGCTTATTCTACCGCAACAGGTGAGTTTATTGCAACCGAAAGTGGTAATCAAGTAATCATTACCCCTGGGCCTAATTTTAGAGATAGGGATCAAGGAGGTTCAATCATTCCTAGATTTTATGTAGAATTTATGGGTACTTGTGAATCACCCCCGTCTGCGGCATATGATTTTACGGTAAACTATGACGATTTTGCTTACGCAACACCAGTGCCTTCAAACTTTAGTTATTCAAATACTTTTAGTTATATACAGCCTACGTTTCAAATTCAATCACCACTACCTACCATTAATGGTGATGCCTATACGGTAGATTTTGATACCAATATAAGTAATACCAGTCCAGAAGATGTAGATTATAACTGGTTACAGGTTACTTCACCAGTAGGTATAAATATTACTAGCGCGCATAGTGTCTCAGGAGGTGTTGAAACTGCAGTCAATTTTTATCAATCTGGTGACAAAACGTGGATCGAGGCTGGTTCTGTTGCTTCAGGTGCCACAAAATCTATACGATTCAAAGCAGATTTTGATGAGTGTGAAAATTTAACAGTTCTTGTAGAGCATGGTTGGGATTGTTCAGGTTACCCTGGCTATCCAGATGCAAGTATAGATACTTCAGATTTTCTAGGAGTGGGAGCTACCTGTTATCAGAATTCTACTTCTATAACATTAGAGCCTAAAGGTTCTCAAGTACAGGTAGCTATCACTGATCAACCTACTGCCGCACAAGATTTATGTACGCCATTCAATATAGAAGTTGATGTTATTAGTGCACAATTGGGAGATTTAATAAACCCTTCATTGGAGTTTGCCATTCCTGGTGGAGACGGTGGTATTACCATAGTAAGTACTAATGTTACTTATCCTAAAGGTTCGGCTGATCTGGCTGACACTCAGCCAGTAACCGTAACCATTGAAAACGGTATAGCCAAGGTAAATTTATTGGAACATACCAATATAGCAGCTCTAAATGGTATTGCCGGTAATCCTGCAACGAATACAATAGATGAAAGAACAGCACACGTTAATCTTGAAATTCAATTGCAGTGCGATTTTATATCCAATTCTGAATTTACCTTTAAGGTTTACGGAGAAGAGCCATGTGGTGATATTGCCGCAGGTAATGGTTCACGAGTAGTTTCTAATTCTATAGAAGCGCAAGGTGCAGTATCGCCTTACAATGCTTTAAGCACAATAAACTTACCTGGTTTTGGTGCGCCTGTTCAAGGTTGTGGTATTACTGATAATATAAATGTAGTTACCACAATTACAGGAGGAACAACTGGTGGTGCTGATTTTGGAAAAGTAACCTTAATACCAGGCATTGAATATGTAGCTTCCTCTTTTGCAAGTGCAGACGGAGCCACTTTTAATAGTATAGCAACAGTGGGCGACCACCAAGAACTTATATTAAACTATCCAGCCGGTGTTACTGCTGGATCAACTATAACTTTCGACTTTGATTTTATAACTACCGATGACGGTATTTGTGGTGATGAGGCAGAAGTGCAGATAGTAAACTATGTAGAGGTTACAGGGGTAACTTGTTCTGCGGCTAGTTGCACGGATTTTCAAGTAGCAACAGGTGGGTCTTATGAAATAATGCCTTTAGAAAAACCAATTTTTAACGGTACTGCAAATGACAGTTTCTTTACGGTAGATACGAGTAACAATTATGAATATCATTTATCCATAGATTTAGAAAATACAAGTGATGTAGATGCAGATGCTGGTTACGCGTATAGTGTATACTGTGCAGATGTGAATGGAGATATTGATGGTGCTGCTATCTCAACAGGAACGGTAGCTAGTACAATTGCTAAAACCGCAACTGTAACAGAAGAAATTACGTTTACTACTTCTGGTGCCGCTTGTTCTGGTACAAATTATATAGTGGAGTTTTTACCTTCTAGTACAAACTGCCAATGTGAGGCTATCCTAATAGAAGTTCCTGTAGTTTCTGGTGCTCCATTAGATTTAGATAATGACAATGACGGTATTCCAGATGCTATTGAGGTTTACAATGGTGATGCAGACGGTGATGGAACTTTAGATTATGAAGATCCTGATTTCTGTTCAGCTAATTTTGATGGT
This sequence comes from Zobellia nedashkovskayae, assembly GCF_015330125.1. Lineage (NCBI taxonomy): Bacteria > Pseudomonadati > Bacteroidota > Flavobacteriia > Flavobacteriales > Flavobacteriaceae > Zobellia > Zobellia nedashkovskayae. Next base: position 3,228,670 of record NZ_JADDXR010000002.1, read on the forward strand.
GTAGACGGATGGGATTGTGCAACAATGGGATTACCTGATCCAGATGGAGATTTAGATGGGGATGGTACACCTAATTATTATGATACAGATTTCCCAACTTGTGGAGGATTGAATGCTAACGGAGTATGTATCAACTTTGATACAGATGGCGATGGTGTTCCAAACCACTTAGACCTAGATTCTGACAATGACGGTATAACCGATATTGTTGAGGTAGGCTCAGGAAATATAGATGCAGACGGAGATGGTGTCATAGATATTATTACGGATATAGATAATGACGGACTTGCAGATGTAGTGGATAATGATACTACGGATGGTCCTGAAGGAAGTGCTCCATGTACACCACAAACAGGTTGTGTTCAAATAAATTCTACATCTACAATTTTTGATTCAGATGGGGATGGTACAACTGATGATAGTGGAGATTTTGACGGAGACGGCTTAATAAATGCTTACGATCTAGATTCTGATAATGACGGAATTTTAGATACGGTAGAAGCACAAACTACAAGCGGGTTCAATACACCTGGAGCTGTTGACCCTCTAACAGGTATTCCTGTAGTAGGAACAGATACAGATGGTATAGACCCTATTGATACAGATGGTGACGGTAATCCAGATTACTTGGATTTAGATGCCGATAACGATGGTATCACAGATACTTTAGAAGCCGGTGGCGAAGACGTAGATGGCGATGGTGCTGTAGATGGTTTTGTTGACGCAGATGGTAACGGTGTTGCCGATAGCGTAGATACGACTCCTTTACCAGATGAAGATTCTGATAACGATGGAATTTTAGACCGATTAGATTTAGATTCTGATAACGATGGTATTCCAGATGTAACAGAAGCTGGTGGTATGGATGGTGACGGTGATGGTATCATTGATACGTTTATGACCGATACGGATAATGACGGACTTGCCGATAGTGTAGATCCAGTTGGTCCTGCTAGTCCTGGTACACCAATTCCAAATCCAGATACGGATAACGATGGCTTAGATGATAGATTGGATTTAGATTCAGAAAACGATGGTATTCCAGATGTTATTGAAGCTGGTGGTACCGATCCTGATAATGATGGAAGAATTGGTACAGGTCCAATTACGGATACAGATGGCGATGGACTTTCAGATTTAGTAGATCCAGATGACAATACAGACCCTGCCTTAGGGGATGGTCCAGGTACAGCCTTACCTATTGATAATTTTGACGGAGATAGCGTGCCTAATCACTTAGACATAGATTCAGATAATGATGGTATTACAGATACTACAGAAGCTGGTGGTCTTGATGTTAATGGAGATGGTATAGTAGATGGTTTTGATGACACTGCTACAACAGATGGTTGGGATGATGCTACAGCTGCTTCTCCGCTTCCAATTCCTAACTCAGATACCACAGGTGGTCCAGATTACTTAGATATAGATGCAGATGATGATGGAATTCCAGATAATGTAGAAGCACAAACAACTGCTGGGTATATTCCGCCTGCAGATGCTGAAGCTGCTAACGGATTAGATACAAGTTATCCTGTTGGATTAACTCCAGAAGATACAGATGGTGATTTAATTCCAGATTACTTGGATGCAGATTCTGATGCCGATGGTGTTAGTGATGTTGAGGAAGCTGGTCAAGGAACAATCACAGATCCTTTAGCCGATGCAGATGCAGATGGCTTGAACGATGCTTTTGATGATACTACTGCTGGTTATGATGTAAACAATGACCTAGATACAGGTGCAATTGCTACAGATAATGTAGATGATTTAGATACAGCAGAGGTTGACTTTAGATCCATATTAGATTCTGATAATGATGGTATCATGGATACGGTTGATATTGATGATGATAATGACGGAATCTTAGATACCGATGAAACAGGAGATACAGATGGTGATGGTATTCCAGATAGTATTGACTTAGATTCTGATAATGATGGTATTCCAGATTCAATAGAAGCTGGTGGAACCGATGATGATGGTGACGGTCATATAGACTACCCAACCCCTGGTGACCCAACGTCTATGACAGATACGAATAATGACGGACTTGCAGATGAAATTGCAGCGACTCCTTTACCAGATGAAGATTCTGATGGTGACGGTATCGAAGATAGAATAGATTTAGATTCTGATAACGATGGTATTCCGGATGTAACAGAAGCTGGTGGTCCAGATGCGGACAATGACGGTGTTATAGATACTTTCGCTACGGATACAGACCGTGACGGCTTGGCAGATAGTGTTGATCCTGAAGATGCAACTACTCCAGGTACCCCTTTAGAAAGTCCTGATACCGATGGTGACGGATTTGATGATAGAATTGATACAGATTCTGATAATGATGGTATTCCAGATGTAACAGAAGCAGGTGGTTCTGACCCGGATAACGATGGTGTTATCGGAACAGGAACTATTGCTGATGCAGATGGTGACGGACTTTCAGATATCGTAGATACAGATGATAATACAACGCCTACGGCTACAGATGGTCCTGGTACAGCTTTACCAATAGATAATTTTGATGGTGATGCTAATCCTAACCACTTAGATATAGATGCCGATAATGATGGTATTCTAGATGTAGTTGAAAATGGTACGGGTGCTTTAGATACCAATAATGATGGTGCTATTGACAGTACTGATGATGTATTCTTAGATGCAAATGATAATGGTCAAGCCGATGCTACAGAAGGTACGGCCCCATTAAATACAGATACTACAGGTGGTGCAAACTATATTGATATAGATGCAGATGATGATGGTATTCCGGATAATGTAGAAGCACAAACAACTGCAGCTTATGTTGAGCCAGATGATGCTTTTGACGCTGAAGGTTTAGATACCCAATATCCAAATGGTATTACACCAGAAGATACAGACGGTGATTTAATTCCTGATTATTTGGACCCGGATTCTGACGATGATGGTACGCCAGATATTATTGAAGCCGGACAAGGAACTATGACTGATCCTTTAGCCGATGCTGATAATGACGGATTGAACGATGCCTTTGATGATACACCGGGTACAGATGTAAACAATGATTTAGATACAGGTGCAATCACTACGGATAACGAAGATGATATAGATACTGCTGAGGTTGATTTCAGATCTATATTAGACCGTGACCAAGATGGCATTATGGATATCGTTGATTTGGATGATGACAATGATGGTATATCAGATTTAGATGAATCTAATGGTGTCGATCCAAGTGCCGATGATGACAATGATGGTGTTGTAAACTACTTAGATGACAATCCTGCTGATCCACTAGTTGGTGACGTGAACGGAATTGTAGAGCCAGCCTTTGATTTTGATGGTGACGGTGTTCCTAACCATTTTGATATTGATGCGGATAATGACGGAATCTTTGATGTATACGAAGCCGGAAACGATGCTTTGGATATTAATAACGATGGTGTTATCGATAGTGTTGATGCTGGTTTTCTAGATGCCAATAATGATGGTCAAGCAGATAGTTCAGAAGGTACTATTCCTTTAACTACAGATACTACGGGCAATGCAGATTTCTTGGATATTGATGCAGATGATGACGGTATTCCAGATAATGTAGAAGCACAACCAACAGATGGGTATATCGTACCAGCAGATGCTTTCAGCAGAGATGGCGTAGATACAAATTACCCTAATGGTCTAAGACCGGAAGATACGGATGGTGATTTAGTTCCTGATTATATAGATTTAGATTCTGACGGTGATGGTACTACAGATGTAGTGGAAGCTGGTCAAGGTGCAATTACAAATCCTTTGGCAGATGCAGACGGAGATGGGTTGAACGATGCCTTTGATGATACTCCGGGTAATGATGTCAACAATGATTTGGACACAGGTGCGATCACAACGGATAACGAAGATGATGTTGATACTGCTGAGGTTGATTTCAGATCTATACTAGATCGCGATCAAGATGGTATTATGGATATTGTTGACCTTGATGATGATAATGATGGTATTCCAGATGTAGAAGAGTGTAGCGGTATGGGAAGCGTATCATTAATTCCTGACGGTGATTTTGGAGTAGCGGATATCGCTAGTGACACCTACTTTAATGGTGCTGGTGACGGTGCTGGTAACCCAGATAACTATAACACGTACACTAAGCCAATGCCAGCAAGTATAACTACTACGTATGGTAATGATGCCCCTAGACCTTCCGATGGCAATTATGCAATAGTTACGAACTCAGTAGGTCTTTCGTATGTAGCAGGTGAGCCTATTCCTAACTTCTGGTTGGATATAGAAGATTACACAACAGATGCTCCTGGTGAAATAGGGTACTTTGCTCTTTTCAACGCAGATGGTACGGCAGGTCGTTTCTATGAACAAACCATAACAGGTTTAACTGTAGGAGAAACGTATGAGTTTAAAACGGCAATTATCAACTTGTTCAATCCTGGATATGCAGATAACGGTACGGAACAATTCTTAGGTAACACGCCTATAGCACCAAATGTTTCAATGATAGTGCTAAATAGTGGAGGTACTGTTATGGATCAGTTTGATTCAGGAGATATTCCTAACGATGGAGAATGGAAAGAAGTTTCTTTAATCTTCACGGCTACGGATACAAGTATGACTTTCGCTATTGATAATAATACTGGCGGTGGTATCGGAAACGATTTTGGAATTGACGGTATTTCTTTAACGCAATCATGCGATTTTGATGGTGACGGCATACCAAATCCATTCGATCTTGATTCTGACAATGATGGTATTCTTGATATTGTAGAAGCAGGTGGAACCGATACGGATAATGACGGTCGTGTTGATGGCTTTACAGATGGTAATGATGATGGTCTAGATGACGATACAGCAGCAGACCCATTACCGTTACCAAATACAGACACTGCAGGTAATCCAAACTTCTTGGATATTGATGCAGATGATGATGGTATTCCAGATAATGTAGAAGCACAACCTACAACAGGTTATATAGTTCCTGCGGATGCTTTCAACAGAGACGGTGTAGATACCAACTATCCAACAGGCTTAGTTCCTGAAGATACAGATGGTGATTTAACTCCGGATTATTTAGACTTGGATTCCGAGGATGATGGTATATCGGATATGTTAGAAGCTGGTCAAGGTACTTTAGTAGATCCTTTAGCGGATGCTGATGGAGACGGATTGAACGATGCTTATGATGATACACCGGGTAATGATGTAAACAATGATTTAGATGCAGGTGCTACTGATACAGATAATGTTGATGATACAGATATGGCTGAAGTAGATTTCAGATCTGTACTTGATCATGACCAAGATGGTATTCCAGATACGGTAGATTTGGATGACGATAACGATGGTATCTCAGATTTAGATGAGGCCAACGGAATCGATCCAAGTGCGGATGATGACAATGATGGTGTTCCAAACCATTCCGATGATGATCCTCTTGATCCATTGGTTGGTGATGTAAACGGAACAACGGAACCAGCATTCGATTTTGACGGTGACGGAATCCCTAACCACTTTGATATTGATGCCGATAATGATGGTATCGTAGATGTAGTGGAAGCAGGTAACGGAGATCTTGATACGAACAATGACGGTGTTATTGATAGTAATGATGACGGATTTACCGATGCAACCGGTAACGGTCAAGCAGATAGTTCAGAAGGAACAACGCCACCAAATACAGATGGTTCTGGTGAAGCTAACTTCTTGGATATTGATGCCGATGATGATGGTATTCCAGATAATGTAGAAGCACAACCAACGGCAGTTTATATAGTTCCTGCAGATGTGTTTGATTTAACAGGATTAGATACCAATTATCCAGGCGGATTAGAGCCAGAAGATACAGATATGGATGGTATTCCTGATTATATCGATACTGACTCAGATGCAGATGGTATATCTGATATGTTGGAAGCTGGTCAAGGTACTCTTGTAGATCCTTTAGCCGATGCTGATGCAGATGGTCTTAATGATGCTTTTGATGATACCCCTGGTATTATCGTAAACAACGACTTGGTTACAGGGGCAATCGCTACGGATAACGAAGATGATGCAGATGTAGCTGAGGTAGATTTCAGATCAATGTTAGATTTTGACCAAGATGGTATTCCAGATACGGTAGATCTTGATGACGATAATGATGGTATCTCAGATTTAGATGAGGCTAACGGAATCGACCCAAGTGCAGATGATGATAATGATGGTGTTCCAAACCATTCTGATGACGATCCTAACGATCCATTGGTTGGCGATGTAAACGGAACAACTGAACCAGCGTTTGATTTTGACGGTGATGGTATTCCGAACCACTTTGATATTGATGCTGATAATGATGGTATCGTAGATGTAGTGGAAGCTGGTAACGGAGATCTTGATACGAACAATGACGGTGTTATTGATAGTAATGATGACGGATTTGCCGATACAACCGGAAACGGTCAAGCAGATAGTTCAGAAGGAACAGTACCACCAAATACAGATGGTTCAGGTGAAGCTAACTTCTTGGATATAGATGCTGATGATGATGGTATTCCAGATAACGTGGAAGGGCAACCTACTGATGCGTATATCGTACCAGCAGATGCTTTTGACGCAACCGGATTGGATACGAATTATCCGGGTGGTATAGACCCAGCAGATACAGATATGGATGGTATTCCAGATTATTTGGATGACGACTCAGATGCCGATGGTGTTTCTGATGCTCTTGAAGCTGGTCAAGGTACAATGACTGATCCATTAGCAGATGCTGACGGAGATGGTCTTAACGATGCCTATGATGATACTCCTGGTTTAGATGTAAACAATGATTTGGATACAGGTGCCATTGCAACGGATAACGAAGATGATGCCGATTTAACTCAGGTAGATTTTAGAGATATCCTAGATTTTGATAAAGATGGTATTCCTGATACAATAGATCTTGATGACGATAATGATGGTATAGCTGATTTAGTGGAGACCAACGGAATCGACCCAAGTGCAGATGATGATAATGATGGTGTTCCTAACCATTCCGATGATGATCTTAACAATCCATTAGTAGGCGATGTAAACGGAACAACAGAACCAGCGTTTGATTTTGATGGTGACGGAATTCCTAACCACTTTGATATTGATGCCGATAATGATGGTATTACAGATGTAGTGGAATCAGGTAATGGTGCACTTGACACAAACAATGACGGTGTTATCGATGATAACGATACTGGTTTTGCAGATGCGAATACCGATGGTCAAGCAGATAGTTCAGAAGGAACGGTTCCTCCAAATACAGATGGTACAGGTGAAGCTAACTACTTGGATATTGATGCGGATGATGATGGTATTCCAGATAACGTAGAAGCACAGCCTACCTTAGCGTATGTTGTTCCTGCCGACGCTTTTGATGAACAAGGGTTGGATACCAACTACCCAGGTGGATTAATTCCAGAAGATACCGACGGAGACGGAACTCCAGATTACTTAGACCTTGATTCTGAAGATGACGGTGTTCTAGATATTGATGAAGCGGGCCAAGGTACCTTTACGGGTGTTGATTCTGATGCTGATGGATTGGATGACGGCTTTGACGATACACCAGGTCTAGATGTTAATAATGATTTGGATACAGGTGCCGATGGTACGGATAATGACGACGATGATACTACACCAGAAGTAAACTTTAGAGAAATAGGTGATAGTGATGGAGACGGTGTATTAGATACGCAAGAAGAAGCAGACGGGACAGATAAGAATGACCCATGTGATTACGTAATCGAGAATGTTACTTTGGCTTTCTCAGGTGACTACTTAGTTGCTGATTGTGATGGTGATGGTGTAATTAATGGTCAGGAAATCGACGATGATACCAACCCAGAAGATCCTTGTGATTACATTGAGCGTAGCATAACCTTAGAACAAGGTGGAGATTACTTAATTTCTGATTGTGATGAAGATGGTCTGACCACTTCTCAAGAAGAGGCTATAGGTACTGATCCGGATGTTGCAGATACGGATGGGGATACAATTCTAGACGGACAGGAAATAGAAGACGGAACAGATCCTCTTAATCCTTGTGATTCATTGAACGGTGTACCTACGTTAGAGGCTGGTTGTGATCCAGAATTAGTAGAGACAGGTATTTCTGTTATCAACGAAGTCATTACTCCAGATGGAGACGGTACAAACGATGAGTTCTTAATAGATAATATTGAGTCTTACCCTAATAACACGGTTCAGATTTATAACCGATGGGGTATCATAGTTTATGAAATGAACGGTTACGATAATGTTACGAACACCTTTAAAGGAGTTTCTAACGGAAGAGTTACTATTCAAACAGATTCGAAACTACCGGTTGGTGTATACTTCTATGTGATCAAATATGAGAACAAAGGAGATAACCTAAACAAGGCAGGCTACTTATACATCAACAGATAAAAAAACGTTTCCCAAAAAACCAAATAACCATGAAAAAAGTAATAATAACATTTCTGTCCCTGTTTGCCGGCCTTGTCTCGGTAAGTGCCCAGCAGGACGCGCAGTACACGCAGTACATGTACAACACGATATCGGTGAACCCTGCTTATGCAGGTTCCCGTGGGGTGTTCAGTATCGCTGCGCTGCACCGTTCGCAGTGGGTGGGCCTTGACGGCGCGCCCACGACGCAGACGCTCAATTTCCATACGCCGGTCTCCAAGCGTGTAGGCCTGGGGCTGTCGGTGGTCAACGATGAGATCGGTAACGGCACGAACCAGGACACGTACGTGGACGCTGCCTTTTCGTATACGGTAAAGACGTCGGACGAAGGCAAGCTTTCCTTCGGGCTAAAAGCGGGCGGCCATTTGCTCAACGTTGATTTCACGAAGTTGAGGAACTACGGTGCGGAGAGCAATTTGCCGAACATAGACAACAAGTTCTCGCCCAATATCGGGGCGGGGGTGTACTACCACACGGACCATTTCTATGCGGGGCTATCGGTACCCAACTTCCTCCAGACGGAGCATTTTGACGATTCGAACACGAACGCGAGTTCGTTCCTTGCCGAGGAGCGCATGAACTTCTACTTCATCACAGGATATGTCTTCGATGTGAACGACCGTTTGAAGTTCAAGCCTGCTGGGCTTGTAAAGGTGGTCAAGGGAGCACCTTTGCAGATAGACCTGAGCGCGAACTTCCTTTTGAACGACAAGTTCTCCTTGGGAGCGGCCTACAGATGGGACGCCGCGGTGAGCGCACTGTTCGGTTTCCAGATAACGGACCAGTTCATGGTAGGCCTTGCCTACGATAGGGAGACCACGGACCTGGGAGCGACGAGGTTCAACGACGGGTCTTTCGAGATTTTCCTCAGGTACGAGTTCCTGAACAGGTACAAACGCGTGATAACCCCAAGATTCTTCTAATAGACAAGCAGACAAGACATGAAAAAAACAAGATATATATTCTGTGGTCTGGCATTGATGGCCATGGTATCACAAGCACAGGAAAAAAAGATAAAAAAGGCGGATACGAAGTTCACGAACTATTCCTATGCCTCCGCAATACAGTCCTATGAGGACCTTGTAGAGGACGGCTATACGGAAGAGGAAATTTTCAAGAATTTGGGCAACGCTAACTACCTTAACGCGAACTACGGGGAGGCTTCCAATTGGTACGGCCAATTGTTCCAATTGGGGGTAACAGATATAGACCCGGAATACATGTACCGTTATGCACAAACGTTGAAGTCCTTGGAAAAGTACGATGCATCGGATGTTTGGATGAACAAGTTTAAGTCTGCGATGTCCAACGATCAACGTGCGTTAGCATTTGGAAACAATGAGGATTACCTGGAGAAGATAGAAGAGCGTTCGGGCAGGTACGAACTGAAGAACCTGGGGCTGAACTCCAAGGTATCGGATTTCGCGCCTTCTTTCTATGGAAAGGATTTGGTCTTTTCAACGGCACGTGACAGCGGGCTGATATCGAAGAACATCCACAGATGGAACAACGGTGCTTTTTTGAACCTTTACAAGGCCACTGGCGACGACCAGGGGAACTTTACGGCGTTGGACAAACTGGACAGGAAACTGAACAAGAAAACCCATGAATCCTCTACGGCCTTTACTAAGGACGGGCAGACAATGTATTTTACACGGAACAATTCCGTGAACGGTAAATTCTCAAGGGACGAGGAAGGGATAAGCAGACTGAAGATATTCAGGGCCGACCTGATAGAGGAAGAGTGGGGCAATATTGTGGAACTACCCTTTAACGGAGACAGTTATTCGGTAGCACACCCAACCTTGAACAACGACGAGACAAAACTGTATTTCGCCTCTGATATGCCGGGAACGGCAGGGGAGTCGGATATTTTTTCTGTAGAGATAAACGAGGACGGTACTTTCGGAGCACCACAGAACCTGGGTCCACAGATCAATACGGAGGCCAGGGAGACCTTTCCTTTTGTAACGGAATCGGACATTTTATATTTCTCCTCGGACGGGCATCCCGGCCTTGGCGGTCTTGACGTGTTCGGAACGGACCTGAACGACGATAGCGGCAAGGTACTTAACGTGGGAAGACCCTTGAACGGTGAGGAGGACGACTTCTCGTATATCGTAAACGAAGGGACTAGAAAGGGCTTTTTTGCCTCGAACCGAGATGGGGGGCAAGGGAACGACGATATCTATAGTTTTTTGGAAAAGGAACCTTTGGACTTTACCTGCCATACGAACATTACAGGGGTAGTGAAGGACAAGAAGACAGGAGCCTTACTAGCTAACGCAAGCATCAAGGTGTACGATACGAAGAAAAACTTAATAGCGAGTTCGGAAACGGACGCCAACGGCGCGTTCGCTATGGAAGGCGACTGTACGGACGGCAACTACAAAGTGGTGGCCACGAAAGCGGACTACGACGAGGGCGACAAGATATTCGCCACGGTAAACGCCAAGGACGCCACGGGTATAGAAGTGGTACTGGCACAGAAGGACAAATCGGCACCTATCGGGACGGACCTAGCGAAGTATTTGAACATCGAACCGATATACTTTGATTTCGATAAGTACTTCATTAGAGAGGATGCGCGTATCAGTCTGAACAAAGTGTTGGCGTATCTTAACGAATATCCTAATGTGAAGATACAGGTAGGTTCTCACACGGATTCTAGAGCGAACGACAGCTACAACCTACAACTGTCTGCCAACAGGGCAAAGTCCACGGCGGCTTACTTGGTAGAACAAGGCATAGATGAAGGCCGTATCTCTTATGAAGGTTTTGGTGAGACACAGCTAACGAACGATTGTAGCAATGGGGTGCCATGTACCAAGGAGCAACATCAGATGAACAGACGTTCGGAGTTCATTGTCGTGAAATAGGAACTTAATAAATAATATAAATAGAAAAGGGGAGGAGCATTGCTTCTTCCCTTTTTTTGTGCGATAAAATCACCTGTCAATTTTAAAAAATCTTACAAAAATAATGGTTTGTATTTTTCTAAAAATTCCAAAATAATAATTTTTGTATTCAAAAATGAGGTCAAAAATAAGTTGTCTGAAAACGCTTGCTATTATTATGATTATCGACGAAATGCGTAATTATTTTTTTTGTCATATACAAATTATAGGTTTTCCCATACAACTTATATACACTTCACAACAATAACTAGAGTAATTTTTTATCTGATAGTATATTTAAGAACATTAACTATATTTAAGTAGTATTTAACTTACAAAATTATATTCTAACACTAACCATTTGACTATGAATTACTCCATACCATAAACTTAAAATACTACGGTTTTGAAAAAAGTTAAACTTTACTATTTAGTCTTTAGCGTTTTACTACCCGTGGCGGTGTCAATATAGGTCATGTTAAACATAAAATGAAGGAATTATTGTTGTGTGTTTCAGCTAATTTTTTCTTTCATGTGCATATATAACCATTGGAAGACACTTTTTATCCGTTCAACTATAGACCTATGGTGTATAGCTTTAAAAATTGTTTCGATAAATCCGTAATGATTTTCTTTGACTTGGTGATTTAGGTTTCTTGATATCCAAGAGTACTACTGTCTAATAGTTTCTTGAATCAATACCAAGTCTATCATGTCAATTTTCAAAACAGCCCCCCACGCTTTCAATATTGCATTATGAAAATAGAATCTTCTAAATTTAAGAACAAATTACTATCGCTGGTATTTTTGCTTTTTGCCATAGCAAGTTCTTATGCACAGCTTAGCGATTTACATTACTTACCACCGTTACGACAAAGAGCAGCCGATCTAAACGAGCAAGCGGTTTATTTATCTACACCAGAGATCACACCTTTTACCGTTAATATTTATCAAGGAACTTTAACTACTCCAGTGGCTGTAGTAAGCGTTTCTAACTTAGCACCTTATGTTTATACATTACCAAATGGTCAGAACGATATAACCATGGTTAATGATGTAAACGTTGGTGTTGTATTAAGTTCTAGCGGACTGCGTTTTGAGGCTCCAGGTGGGGAAAAGTTTTATGTGAATTATAGAGGTAGAAATACTGTTCAGGGTGCCTCTTTAACTTCTAAAGGTAGGGCTGCAATAGGGAAGCATTTTAAATGGGGTGGCGCTCCATTAATTAGAAATAAAAGTATACATAATGCCACCTTAGGTATTATGGCTACAGAAGATAATACCACGGTTACTATATCAGATTATAATCCGGATTGTGTATTTAGGCTCGGAACAGATGTTGATGGACTAACAGCTGATACAATTACGGTAACGCTGAATAAAGGTCAAAGTTACGTAGTAGAGAACAGAGGCGCTTTAGGAGATGCAAACAAGGATGGTTGGTTAGGTGCCGATGTACTTTCAGATAAAGATATTGTCATTAGTAACGGAAATATTTTGGTTGGAGTAGTCGCTTCGTCCGGTGCACAAGATGCAGGTATAGATCAACCGGTACCTATTGAAACACTTGGAAGAGAATATGTTTTTGTTAGAGGAGGAGGGTCTGATGCCCTTGAATTTCCTATAATAATTGGAACCGTAAATGGTACTGAGATTTTTGTTAACGGAGCTACAACTCCTATTGCAACCATAAACGACGGTGATTATTTTCTAATTCCAGGATCTAATTATTTAGGTTCAACGGCAGGTAGTAATGTAACTGTAGTTACTTCTAAAAATGTATACGCATACCAATGTTTAGCGGGTAGTACTAGTCCGGCTACAAATGGATTAAATTTTATTGCACCGGTAAATTGTTTATTACCGAGTTCGTTAAATAATATTGCTCAAATAGAAGATTTAGTAGGTTTAGATATTGATGGAGGTTTAACTATTATTGCATCTACTACAACACCAGATGCGAATATCGTAGTAACAGATGGATCAGGTGTCGTTACATTACCAACACCAAATATGGCCTCTGGGCTGCCGTGGAAAAGTTTTTATTTACCTAGTTTAACAGGAAGTATCTCTGTAGAATCTTCTGGACCCATAGCAGTGGGAGTTGTTGGTTTAAGTGGTGCACTAGGTATTGGAGGGTATTTTTCTGGTTTTGATACATTACCTACTGTAGATTACTCTATCTCTGGATTAGGGTGTTTAGGCGAAACTATATCGCTAGACGAACCTTTTGATACCTACCAATGGTACCAAGATGGCGTTGCTGTAGCTGGTGCAAATGCTATTGATTTTACACCTCCATCCATTGGGGATATTTTTGTTAGAGTTTCTAAGGGCGGTTGTTCTTACGATTCTAATGTAATACCTATGTTCTTCTGTGATCCAGACATTGTTTTAACCAAAACAGCGGATAACACAATTTACTCCGAAGGAGAAAATATAACATTTACAATTACTGTAGAAAGTTTAGGTTTAGATGATGTTACAAACCTGGTTATTAATGATGTTTTGCCTGCTGGTTTAACGTTAGTTAGTGCAACTCCCAACACAGGTACTTGGTCCGCTCCAAATTGGAATGTGGGTACTATGGTAAAGGGTGAAAAGCAAACATTGGTTATTGTAGCTTCGGCAGATGATATAGATGCAGCGGTTCCTTCCATAAGCGTTACGAACACTATCTCTAACACGCAAGATCAAATAGACTCCAATTCTTCTGTTGATGATACGACAGAAGTAATTACCATAGAAAATTTAGATGATGATAATGATGGAGTACCGGATACTTTAGATATCTGTGAAGGATTTGATGATACCGTAGATACTGATTTAGATGGAATTCCAAATGGCTGTGATAGTGATGATGACAATGATGGTATTCTAGATGTAGATGAATTTAATAAGGATTGTGGTTTAGTTGCTACAAATGATATTCATTTTACGGATTCTTCATATAATTTAATTCCGGCAAATAGTAATGATGGCGATTTAGTAGCATACATAAAAGATTTTGATAATGATATTACAGCGGTTGCCACTACTACGATAGGAACAGGTACATTCCCAGCTGGAAATCCAAATTACACAGATGGTACGATACAAGTAGATATGCAAACCCGTAACTCAAATTCTGCAGTTACCGGTACAACAACAGAAATTGTATTTTCTGAACTTATACTATCCACAGAATTTAATGTAAGAAGTTTAGCAAGAAATGCTTCAGGCAGTTACGATGAAAGTCAGAATATCAAATTTTATAATAATAGCGTTCAAGTAGAGTTTCCTGCAGATATTTATTCTACTAGCGGAACCGTAGGTACAGGAGCTTCTTATGATCAAGTTTCGGGAGAAGCGGTAGCAGCCATAATTGGTGGTTCTGCCCAAGAAGCGAACTTCAGATTTAATATAGACAAAGGAATTAATAGAATAGTTATAACACAATCTACAACCGCTAATGCCGATAATATTGGCTGGAGGGTTAATACATTGTGTACACTGTATACGGATACTGATAATGATGGTATTTATGATCACCTTGATTCTGATAGTGATAACGATGGTTGTCCTGATGCTTTAGAAGGTAACGCAAGTTATGATTATGGTGATTTAGATGGAAGTTTTAGACTAACGGCAACTATTGATGCTGCAGGAATCCCTGGAGGGGTTTCTCAAGGTATAGGAACTTCTAAGGATAATTTACAACAAGCTATCGAATGTTCAGAATGTAATCCAAACCATCCCTTATATAATGACGAAGATGGAGATTCTATAGGTGATGCCTGTGATGAAGATGATGATAATGATGGTATAACGGATGCTTTAGAATGCACACCTGCAAAAGGCTCAATTTTAACTGGAGATGATTCACTATTACTTACCGGAGAATATAATAATGGCGATGGAGTTAGTCAACAGTTTACAATTACATCTACAGAATATAATATTTCAGATAAAACGGGCCCAGCTTATGACGGTTTACAACTAAGGTGGAATCAGGGTACCGATCCTACTGTTCAAATAACCCTTACTTTACAAGAGCCGGTAAATGCGGTTCAACAAGGAATTCGTGTTTCTTATTATGAGCCTAATAGTGAAGTAGGTGGCATACAAAATGCAGATAAAACCATAACCATTACTTGGCCAGGAGGCGGTACGGCAGTTTTGTCTGACCCACTGGGAGAAACAGATTTAGGAAATGGCGCGGTAATAACTTCAGGTACACCTTTTCAAGTTGCTCCTGATGCAGCTGGACTTTCCAGATTAGCACCAGATTCTCAATGGTCTTTATTAATAGATACAAGTACCGGAATAACCTTCCCTATGGATATCGTTTATGATGCAGATGGCACAATAAATAGTAGTGCAAATCATGTAAACGAAGGCTTTGCTTTTAGGTCTGTTGTATCATGTGATGTAGACAATGATGGTGTTCCAAATATATTTGATCTGGATAGTGATAATGACGGAATTTATGATGTAGTAGAATCAGGTGGTACAGATGCGGATGCCAATGGTATTGCAGATGGTAGCATTAGCGCAACAGGTATTCCTAGTACGGCAGGGGCTGGGACAACTCCTATTGAAACAACAATAGAAACACCAGATTACTTAAATTTAGATAGTGATGCAGATGGTTGTTCTGATGCCAATGAAGCATATGAGGACAGTACTGCAGATAATGGTGATGGATTAGAATATAATGATTCGGATTCAGCAACCGTCAGCGATGGTTCAGGAACAATATTAGCGAATGGATTGGTAGCGTCAGCTGCTTATTCAACTAGCAATGTAAGTGCGGTAACTACCGAAGATTTAGATTTGGATGGCGATGGATTAGTAGGTATTTGTGATTTAGATGATGATGGTGATGGCGATCCAGATATTACAGATACTGATCCTTTAGATCCTTGTGTATTTAGCACAAATCAAGTTGCAGCAAATGCAGAGGCAAGTTGGAATGCATTGGATTGTGATGGTGATGGCGAAACAAACGGATTCGAAATAGCCAACGGTACAGATCCATCAGACCCTTGTGAAGTTACGGTTCCAACGGTACGTACTTCAACAGATGAGAACTATGTTATTTGGGCAGCCGAAGACTGTGATGGAGATAATCTTGATAATGGAACAGAAGCTACTAATGGTACCGATCCTTTCAATACTGATACGGATGGTGATGGCGTTCAAGATGACGTTGACAGCGATGCACTAGATCCATGTGATCCAGTACAAGCTGCAGGTTATTTAGGTTATGACGCAACCAATGCTATTTGGGCTGCGGCAGATTGTGATGGTGACGGAGTTACCAATGGAACCGAAGATACAAATGGAACCGACCCTTATAGTACAGATACTGACGGTGATGGTATACCCGACAATATAGATGCAGCTCCATTAGACCCTTGTGATCCAGTTCAGCCAGCGGGTTATGCGGGTTATGTTGCTACCAATGCTATTTGGGCAGCGGCAGATTGTGATGGTGATAATGTTACCAATGGTGCGGAAGCTACCAATGGTTCTGATCCATACAACACCGATACCGATGGCGACGGAGTTCAGGATGATATAGATACAGATGCATTAGATCCTTGCGACCCCGTGCAAGCTGCAGGATATACAGGTTATGATGCCACCAATGTTATTTGGGCAGGGGCAGATTGTGATGGTGACGGAGTTATAAATAGCACAGAAGTAACCAATGGTACAGATCCTTACAGTTCAGATACTGATGGTGACGGTGTACCGGACAGCACAGATACGGATGCACTAAACCCTTGTAATCCAGTCCAACCTGCAGGGTATACCGGTTACGATGCTACAAATGCCATTTGGGCAGCGGCAGATTGTGATGGCGATAATGTTCTTAATGGCACGGAAGCTACTAATGGTTCTGATCCATACAACACCGACACCGATGGTGACGGAGTTCAAGATGATGTTGATAGCGATGCACTAAATCCTTGTGATCCAGTACAAGCAGCAGGCTATACTGGTTATGATGCTAGCAATGCAATTTGGGCGGCAGCGGATTGTGATGGCGACGGAGTAATCAATAGTACAGAAGTTACCAACGGTACGGATCCATATAGTACAGATACCGATGGCGATGGTGTGCCGGATGATACAGATGCAGATCCATTAGAACCTTGTGACCCTTCACAAATGGCAGGATATGCTTTGTATGATGCGAGCAATGCTATTTGGGCAGCGGCAGATTGTGATGGCGATAATGTTACTAATGGTACCGAAGATACTAATGGTACAGACCCTTACAATACAGATACAGATGGTGATGGAGTTCAAGATGATGTAGATACAGATGCATTAGATCCTTGTGATCCAGTACAAGCTGCAGGGTATACAGGATATGTTTCTACTAATGCCATTTGGGCAGCGGCGGATTGTGATGGCGACGGAGTTACAAATGGTACAGAAGTTACTAACAGTACTGATCCATATAGCACAGATACAGATGGAGATGGGGTTGCAGATGATGTAGATACAGATGCTTTAGATCCTTGTACTCCTGTACAAGCTGCAGGTTATACAGGTTATGATGCCACTAACCCTATTTGGGCAGCGGCAGATTGTGATGGCGATGGAGTTATAAATAGCACAGAAGTTGTCAATGGTACAGATCCGTATAATGCAGATTCAGATGGTGATGGCATTGATGATGGTCAAGAAGATTTAGATGGTACGGACCCTTTAAATGATTGCGAATCTATAGGAGGTACTCCGCTATCAACAAGTGACTGTGATAGTGATGGCGTGCAAAATTCTTTAGATGCTTGTGAAGGTTTTGATGATGCCATAAATGCAGATGGTGATGCATGGCCAGATGCCTGTGATGAAGATGATGATAACGATGGTATTCCAGATACCGTTGAAGGAGCTACTGATTTTGATGGCGATGGTGTTCCAAACAGCTTAGATCTTGATAGTGATAATGATGGTATTCCAGATGTTGTTGAAACAGGGAATGGTAGTCTAGATACTGATGGGAACGGATCTATAGATAGTTCAGAAAGTAATGTTGGTACAAATGGTGTTCCAGATGCAGCAGAAGATGGCGGAGTTGATGGGGCTGGAGTTTCTGTGGTCCCTGTAAACAGTGATAATGCTGCTGGTGCAGATTATTTAGATATCGATTCTGATAATGATGGTATTAAAGATTTGGTTGAAGCACAATCAGATGCTGGATTAATGCAAGCATCGGGTAATGATACGGATTTAGATGGTGTTGATGATTCGTTTGATGTAGACAATGGAGGAAGCTTTAGTAATGCGCCTGAAAATACAGATGGTGACAGTTTCCCAGATTATTTAGATTTAGATAGTGATGCGGACGGCATTGTAGATAACATAGAATGGCAATCTACATCGGGTTATCTTAGTCCATCTACAGATTCTGATGGTAATGGTTTGGCAGATAATTACGAAGTAGCACCTGCCGGTTCTGGTCAATCCATAAATGAACCTGAAAACTCAGATGGTCAGGATATGCCAGATTTTAGGGATACAGATTCTGATAATGATGGTTTAAGCGACACTATAGAGGTGTATGATTATAATGATGATTTAGCAGCAGATGTTACACCTTCGGGCACAGATGCTGATAATGATGGAATTGATGATGCTTTTGATTTAAGTATCGCGGCGCCTAATGGTTTAGAAGACCCTAATGGAGCAACAAATAACAATCAAGATGTAACTGGGTTCTTAAATACTCAAGATCCCTTTACCAGCGAAGTAGATTTTAGAGATGAACATGTGCATTTAGAACCTACTGATACCGATGGTGATGGCATTGATAATCTCATAGATATCGACAATGATAACGATGGTATTTTAGATTATGTAGAATCTTTAGGTTTCGACCCTACTGATAATTTAGGTGATCCTTGTCCTGTTACACCATTCATTTTTACAGGTACTCCAACGGATGTGGGAGGAAGTAATACAGGTGCGATTGGAGATCAGTATAGATTTTCTAATGTTAATACTATAGATGGTAATGTATTGGATGCCATTATTACCATAACAGACAAAACTAGTAATATCACCACTTTTGATATTGAAAAAACACCTGGTGATAATATATGGAATATGGAATACGGTGGTTCGCCATCCTTTGCCAATGAAGAGTTTGAAATGGAATTCAATATCCAGTTTGTTCTTACCGGAACCCTCACGCAATTTAATGTAGACAGAATTGGAGGTACCATAGCAGATATTGATGGAGCTAATTTTAAAGAAAGTGTCGCATTAATAAGGCCCGGCTTATATGCTATTGATAGTAATAGCTTATTAATTGAAGTTGATAATTTAGCAACAGGTAAGACTACATTTATTGGTCCTAGTGAAACTTGGACAGGTGTGGATGATGGTGCTCGATTAGCCATGTATTTTAACTACTACAAAACAGATGATATCACCTTATCATTTATATCGGAAGCACTAAATGTAAGTCCAAACACGCATTTAGGTTCTGTTAACTTAGATGAATGCAGTATCAACGGATTATTCAGCCCTAACAATACAACAACAAATACGGGGTCAGGCGGTAACCAATCTGGTCCAGGAACTGCTCCGGTCTTTACGGTGAACGATGGTATTGATAGTGACAATGACGGTATTGCCGATAATCTGGATATTGATTCTGATAATGATGGAATTCCAGATAACGTAGAAGCACAACTTACAGCGTCATATATCCCTAGAGGAGTAGATGATAGTGACACGGACGGTTTAGGTGATGCATATGAAGGTTCAGGTAATGAAGGCTTAACAACTATTGATACGGATTTAGATGGCATTCCAGATTATATAGATTTAGATTCTGATAATGATGGTATCAATGATACGACTGAGGCAGGCTTTACCTTGGCTTCAAATAATTTAGATGCAGATGCTGATGGTTTATTAAATGGATATGATGATGTAGATACCACTGGTGGTGTGTTTGATTCAAATGATGATCAAGACAATGGAGCTTCAGATTTACCCAATATATCCAAGACAACAACTCCCGAAGTAGATTACCGTGAAGTTGGTATTGATGATAATGATTTGGATGGCATAGCTGATTCAATCGATTTAGATGATGATAATGACGGTATTTTGGATACGCTTGAAACTTCAGGTACTGATCCAAGTGCTGATGACGATTCTGACGGACTTTTAAATTATCAAGACACAGATTTAGGTACTGATGCAAATGGAGATGGTATTGTAGATATTTTTGATACCGATAATGATGGTGTTCCCAATCATTTTGATTTAGATGCGGATAATGATGGTATTTATGATGCGGTAGAATCAGGAAGTAATCAAGCTTTTACTGCTGGTATTCTAGATGGTGTTGTGGGTACTGATGGTATTCCAAATACAGTACAAGCAAGTGGTCAGCAAAATAGCGGTACTATAGATTATACGGCACTAGATTCTGAAACTGCCCCTGATGGAATAGCAGATTTCCTTGAATTAGATGCTGATGGAGATGGATGTAATGATGTTATTGAAGCAGGATATACAGATACAGATGAGGACGGAATATTAGGTGATGGAATAACAGTTGTAGATTCAAATGGAATTGTAACAGGAACCAATGTTTCTGACGGATACACCACACCAAATAATGCGGATAGTGCTACAGATACAGCATTTGATTTTCAACAACCAGGTGCTGTTCCAATAATTGCAACTGCAGCAGAACAACCTCAAGATTTGCTAACTAATGGAAGTTCTCCAGAGACCTTTATAGTAACCGCCGCAGGTACAGAAGTAGTATACCAATGGCAAGTTGATAATCAATTAGGTGGTGGTTTTGTTGATATAGATGATACCAATGCAACTGATATTTATACGGGAAGTACAACTGCAACACTAACGTTAACCGGCATTACAATTACGGAAAACGGATATGAGTATAGAGTAGTAATTACGGAAACGTCTTTTGTATGTTCTCCGTTAATTTCAGCGAATGCACTTCTAACTGTAGATGTAACTCCACCAGTTCCACCTACGGTAGAAAGTCAAATTACAAATGATACAACACCTGTTATTACCGGAACTGCAGAGGCTAATTCTACAGTAGAAGTAGAAGTAGGAGGAGCATTTTATACAGTAATTGCCGATAGCTCGGGCAACTGGACAATAGATACCGAAACAGTTACACCAGAAAGCGGAACATTCGCGCCAAATGTAAATGGTACTAATGAAGTAGTCATAACAAGTACTGATGCAGCGGGTAATAGCGCTGTAGATGTTACAACTTTAGAGTTAACGATAGATACTACAGAACCAGAAATTCCAACAGTAGAAAGTCAAATTACAAATGATACCACACCTGTTATTACAGGAACTGCAGAAGTTAATTCTACAGTTACAGTAGTAGTTGGCGGAGCAACATATGAAACGGTTGCCGATAGCTTAGGAGACTGGTCAATTGATACTGAAGTAATCGCTCCAATTAGTGGAACATTTGCACCAAATATAAATGGTACTAATGAAGTGGCAGTAACAAGTACGGATGCTGCTGGTAACAGTGCGGTGGATATAACAACTTTAGAGTTGACAATTGATACGACGGACCCAACGGCTCCTACTGTGGAAATTGTAGAAGACACCAATAATGACGGTTTAATTAGTGAAGATGAGTTAACAGGGGATATTGACGCTGTAGTTACACTTCCTACTGATGCCGTTGCGGGTGATACGGTAACCATCACGGATGGAAATGGAAATTCTCAAGATGTAGTGCTTACCGCAATGGATATTACTAATGGTACTATTGCTGTTGTTATCGCTAATCCTGGTGATTCAGGTACTATTGTGTTGACCGCGAACATTACGGATGTTGCTGGTAATGTAGGTCCTGATAGTGCTACGGATACAGCGGTACTTGACCTTACCGACCCGACCGCTCCAACAATAGAAATAACGGAAGATATTAACGATGATGAATTAATAAATGAAGATGAACTAGTAGGAGATATCGATGCTCGTGTTACGCTTCCAGTGGATGCTGTAGCAGGAGATACAGTAACTGTTACCGACGGAAACGGAAACTCTCAAGATATTATATTAACAACAACTGATATCAGCAATGGATATATTGATGTAGTTATCGCCAACCCTGGAGATACGGGAACTATTGTAGTAACCGCCAATCTTACGGATGTTGCAGGCAATGTAGGGCCTAATAGCGCTACGGATACAGCGGTACTTGATATAACCGACCCAACGGCTCCTACTGTGGAAATTGTAGAAGACACCAATAATGACGGTTTAATTAGTGAAGATGAGTTAACTGGGGATATTGACGCTGTAGTTACACTTCCTACTGATGCCGTTGCGGGTGATACGGTAACCATCACGGATGGAAATGGAAATTCTCAAGATGTTGTATTAACAGTTTCTGACGCTACAAATGGTTTTATATTAGTTGTAATTGATAACCCGGGAGATGGAGGGACTATAGTAGTAACCGCAAATCTTACGGATGTTGCAGGTAATGTAGGTCCTGATAGTGCTACGGATACAGCGGTACTTGACCTTACCGACCCGACCGCTCCAACAATAGAAATAACGGAAGATATTAACGATGATGAATTAATAAATGAAGATGAACTAGTAGGGGATATCGATGCTCGTGTTACGCTTCCAGTGGATGCTGTAGCAGGAGATACAGTAACTGTTACCGACGGAAACGGAAACTCTCAAGATATTATATTAACAACAACTGATATCAGTAATGGATATATTGATGTAGTTATCGCAAACCCTGGAAATAACGGTACAATTGTCGTAACCGCAAACCTTACGGATATTGCAGGCAATGTAGGACCGGACAGTGCAACGGATACCGCAGTACTTGACCTTACAGACCCTGGTGCTCCAACTGTTATAATTATAGATGACAGTAATGATGACGAGCTTATAAACGAAGATGAGCTGACGGGCGATATTAACGCTGTAGTATCACTACCTGGTAATGCGGTCGCCGGTGATACAGTAACCATTACTGATGGGAATGGAAATTCTCAAGATGTTGTATTAACAGTTTCTGACGCTACAAATGGTTTTATATTAGTTGTAATTGATAACCCGGGAGATGGAGGGACTATAGTAGTAACCGCAAATCTTACGGATGTTGCAGGTAATGTAGGTCCTGATAGTGCTACGGATACCGCAACACTTGATCTTACAGACCCAACTGCACCAACAGTTGAAATTACGGAAGACACCAATAATGACGGATTAATTTCAGAAGATGAATTGGTAGGTGATATCGATGCTCGCATTACGCTCCCTACTGATGCGGAAGCGGGAGATACAGTGACTATTACGGACGGACATGGCAATTCTCAAGATGTGGTGTTGACGGCAACAGATATTGCCAATGGCAGTATTGACGTAGTTATCGCCAACCCTGGTGATACGGGAACTATAGTTGTAACCGCAAATATTACCGATGTTGCTGGTAACGTTGGTCCTGATAGTGCTACGGATACCGCAACACTTGATCTTACAGATCCTACAGCTCCAACTGTTGAAATTACTGAGGATACTAATAATGACGGATTAATAAGTGAAGATGAATTGGTAGGCGATATAGATGCTGTAGTAACGCTTCCAATGGATGCGGTAGTCGGAGATACGGTAACGATTACTGACGGAAATGGAAACTCACAAGATGTGGTGTTGACAGCAACCGATATTACAAATGGTAGTATTGATGTTGTTATCGCGAACCCTGGTGATACGGGAACTATAGTAGTTGCCGCTAACATTACGGATGTTGCAGGTAATGTAGGTCCGGACAGTGTTACGGATACCGCAACACTTGATCTTACAGATCCAACTGCACCAACAGCTGAAATTACGGAAGATACCAATAATGACGGATTAATAAGTGAAGATGAATTGGTAGGTGATATCGATGCTCGCGTTACGCTCCCTACTGATGCGGAAGCGGGAGATTCGGTTACTATTACAGATGGAAATGGAAACTCACAAGATGTGGTGTTGACGGCAACAGATATTATAAATGGATTTATAGATGTAATTATTGCCAATCCTGGTAATACGCCAACTATAGTAGTAACCGCTAACATTACAGATGTTGCTGGTAACGTTGGTCCTGATAGTGCAACGGATTCAGCAGTATTAGATCTCACTGATCCAACAGCACCAATAGTTGAAATCACTGAAGACACCAATAATGACGGATTAATAAGTGAAGATGAATTGGTTGGTGATATAGATGCCGTAGTAACGCTTCCAACGGATGCAGTAGTTGGAGATACGGTAACGATTACTGACGGAAACGGAAACTCACAAGATGTGGTGTTGACGGCAACCGATATTACCAATGGCAGTATTGATGTTGTTATCGCCAACCCTGGTGATACGGGAACTATAATAGTTGCCGCTAACATTACAGATGTTGCAGGTAATGTAGGTCCTGACAGTGTTACGGATACCGCAACACTTGATCTTACCGACCCAACTGCACCAATAGTTGAAATCACTGAAGACACCAATAATGACGGATTAATAAGTGAAGATGAATTGGTTGGCGATATCGATGCCGTAGTAACGCTTCCAATGGATGCGGTAGTCGGAGATACGGTCACGATTACTGACGGAAACGGAAACGCACAAGATGTTGTGTTGACGGCAATCGATATTACCAATGGTAGTATTGACGTAGTTATCGCCAACCCTGGTGATACGGGAACTATTTTAGTGACTGCTAATATAACAGATATTGCTGGTAACGTTGGTCCTGATAGTACTTCCGATATGGCGGTACTTGATCTTACAGATCCTACGGTCGATAGTTTTTCAACTATAGATATTACTCCTGTTCTAACAGGTCAAGGTGATGCAAATGAAACATTGTTAATTGAATTGGATACTGACGGAGATAATATTCCTGATGTTACGTATACGGTAATTACCGATACAAATGGAGATTGGAGTTTAGATACAGAAACTACAACACCAGATTCCGGTAGCTTTCCCAATCTATTAGATGAAGATGTCATTGCTATTACAGCTACTGATCCTTCAGGAAATACAGGAATAGGAGAGGTAACGGTTTCTGTAGATACAGATAATGATGGAATCGATGATAATGCGGAAACGCGATTAGGTACAGACCCTAATAATCCTGATACCGATGGTGATGGAATTAATGACGGCCAAGAAGTCAATGTAGATAATACAGATCCATTAGATGATTGTAGTTCTGTCAACGGATATCCGTTAGGAGATAGTGATTGTGATGATGACGGACTAACAACAGATGAGGAAGTCGCTTTAGGAACAGACATTGACAATCCGGATAGCGATAATGACGGACTTCTTGATGGGGAAGAAGTTACTCTAGATACTGATCCAAATGATTCCGATTCCGATGATGATGGTATCTTGGATGGTCAAGAAGTTTTAGACGGAACAAACCCTTTAGATGATTGTGACCATATTGATGGTACGGCACTTCCGAATAGTGATTGTGACGGTGACGGACTTACCACGGCACAAGAAGATGCAATAGGTACGGATTCATATGAAGCCGATACGGATGGTGATACAATACCTGATGGTCAAGAAATAGAGGATGGAACAGATCCACTTAATCCTTGTGACTCGTTAAACGGAGTACCAACGCTTGATGCTGGTTGTAACCCTGAAGTAGTTAACTCTGGTATTGCAGTGAGTAACGAGATTATTACACCAGATAACGACGGTACTAACGATGGGTTCATTATAGAAAATATAGAATCCTATCCTAATAACACCGTACAAATTTATAATCGTTGGGGAGTGATTGTTTATGAAATGTCGGGTTACGATAATAGTACAAATGTATTCACCGGTACTTCTAGTGGTAGAACAACCATTAATACGGATTCCAAACTACCGGTAGGTGTATACTTCTACGTGATCAAGTATGAGAACAACGGGATAAACCTAAGCAAGGCAGGCTACCTATATATCAATAGATAAAATATTTGTCCAAAACAAATAACCATGAAAAACCTTTTTGCACTATTCTTGTTCGTCTTTGCTGGTAGTACTTCTTTGCTTGCCCAGCAGGACGCGCAGTACACGCAGTACATGTACAACACGATATCGGTGAACCCTGCTTATGCAGGTTCCCGTGGGGTGTTCAGTATAGCGGCGCTGCACCGTTCGCAGTGGGTGGGCCTAGACGGCGCCCCTACGACGCAGACGCTCAATTTCCATACGCCGGTCTCCAAGCGTATCGGTCTTGGCCTGTCCGTAGTGAACGATGAGATCGGGAACGGTACGAACCAGGATACGTACGTGGACGCTGCCTTTTCGTATACGGTAAAGACGTCGGACGAAGGCAAGCTTTCCTTCGGGCTAAAAGCGGGCGGCCATTTGCTCAACGTTGATTTCTCTAAGTTGAGGAACTACGGTGCGGAGAGCAATTTGCCGAACATAGACAACAAGTTCTCGCCCAATATCGGGGCGGGGGTGTACTACCACACGGACCATTTCTATGCGGGGCTATCGGTACCCAACTTCCTCCAGACGGAGCATTTTGACGATTCGAACACGAACGCGAGTTCGTTCCTTGCCGAGGAGCGCATGAACTTCTACTTCATCACAGGATATGTCTTCGATGTGAACGACCGTTTGAAGTTCAAGCCTGCTGGGCTTGTAAAGGTGGTCAAGGGAGCACCTTTGCAGATAGACCTGAGCGCGAACTTCCTTTTGAACGACAAGTTCTCCTTGGGAGCGGCCTACAGATGGGACGCCGCGGTGAGCGCACTGTTCGGTTTCCAGATAACGGACCAGTTCATGGTAGGCCTTGCCTACGATAGGGAGACCACGGACCTGGGAGCGACGAGGTTCAACGACGGGTCTTTCGAGATTTTCCTCAGGTACGAGTTCCTAAACAGGTACAAACGCGTAATCACCCCAAGATTCTTTTAATAGACAAGCAGTCAAGACATAAAAAATAAGATATATTTTCTGTGGCTGGCCGAAATGAACATGGTCTCATAGGCTAAAAGGCACAAATGCTCCCCTATCGGCATAGACCTCGCTAATTATCTGAACAATGAATCTATTTATTTTTACAAGTACTTTATTTGGGAGGATGCCCGTATCAGTATCCAGAAGGTACTGGTGTTTACCAAAAAACAAACTTCTTGAGTTTTTTTAGCTCTATAACAGTTTCGTTCTATA
Source organism: Zobellia nedashkovskayae (assembly GCF_015330125.1). Lineage (NCBI taxonomy): Bacteria > Pseudomonadati > Bacteroidota > Flavobacteriia > Flavobacteriales > Flavobacteriaceae > Zobellia > Zobellia nedashkovskayae. Next base: position 3,256,248 of record NZ_JADDXR010000002.1, read on the forward strand.
CATTTGCAAAGTAAGCTTTAGGGGTGTTCCAATAAATTAGGAACTGAGACATACCCTTTGAACCTGATGCGGTTAGTACCGCCGAAGGGAAAAGTTGAATAACACCTCGAAATGGGTGTTTACAGCCTTTTCATTAGAATACTCTATTTTTTCTATAGGAGTGTTTTCTTTTCAAAGACCTTTTCTAGACTTCTATTCTTACAGCATAAAATCTATACTGTATGATAACTATTCACATGAACCAAAAGCGGTTAGAAGTCAATTCTAATACCACCATTTATCAATTTTTACAACAAATTGATTCTTCTGTAAATGGTGTTGCGGTAGCTATAAACGAACAAATTGTCTCCAAAAATAATTGGCAAACCCAAAAACTGGAAGATCAAGATCAGGTATTGGTCATCCAGGCCGTCCAAGGCGGGTAATTGGAATACAGTTTTAGCGCAAAGCGAAAAATCAATTGAATTTAGAAAACTATATATAAACGAGTCAAAGCAATTAGCTTGAAGCTCCTAGCCACAAAAAAATGAAAAGTAAAGACACTGCCCCAAAACAAAACCACATTACCAGACAGCCCTTTCCGAATTCAAAAAAAATCTATGTAAGCGGTAAGATTTATCCGGAGATTAATGTCGCTATGCGAGAAATAGCATTGAGCGATACCAAGGATTCTTTAACAGGAAAGTTGAAACCAAACCAATCTGTCACGGTTTACGATACTTCAGGACCATATACCGATCCAGAAAAGAAGATTGACGTACATAGCGGAATCGAAAGAATAAAGGAGCAGTGGATTATAGGGCGAGGAGATGTTGAGCAGCTAGACAGTTTTTCTTCGGAGTATTGTAACGAGCGTTTAAACGATAACAGTCTAGATCATATGCGTTTTTCACTCTTAAAAAAGCCGTTGCGTGCTAAGAAGGGGAAGAATGTAACACAACTACATTATGCCAAACAGGGTATAATTACCCCTGAAATGGAATACATTGCCATTCGTGAAAATCAGCGAATAGATGAAATGACGGAGATTACCAAGCAGCATAAAGGCGAGCATTTTGGTGCAGCAATTCCAGATAAAATTACACCGGAATTTGTGAGGGAAGAAGTGGCTCGTGGACGTGCAGTAATTCCATCTAACATAAATCATCCAGAAGCGGAACCCATGATTTTGGGTCGTAATTTCTTAGTAAAAATTAATGCCAATATTGGCAACTCGGCTACTACGTCCTCAATAGAGGAGGAAGTAGAAAAGGCAGTTTGGGCTTGTCGTTGGGGAGCAGATAATATAATGGACCTTTCAACTGGTCAAAATATTCACGAAACACGAGAATGGATTATTCGTAATTCTCCGGTTCCAGTAGGAACGGTGCCAATTTATCAGGCTTTAGAAAAAGTAAACGGAGTTGCCGAAGACCTTACGTGGGAAATTTTCAGGGATACCTTAATTGAACAAGCCGAGCAGGGAGTTGATTATTTTACAATTCATGCAGGCGTTTTGTTACGTTACGTGCCCATGACGGCAAAACGCGTTACGGGTATTGTTTCCCGCGGCGGGTCTATCATGGCAAAGTGGTGTTTGGCCCATCATAAGGAAAGCTTTTTGTATACTCATTTTGAAGATATTTGCGAGATTCTAAAGCAGTACGATGTTGCTTTTTCATTAGGAGATGGTCTACGACCAGGGTCGGTTGCAGATGCCAATGACGAAGCTCAGTTTGCTGAATTGGAAACTCTAGGTGAATTGACAAAGATTGCTAGGAAGCATGAAGTACAATGTTTTATAGAAGGTCCAGGTCACGTGCCCATGCACATGATTAAAGAGAATATGGAAAGACAAATTGAGGTTTGTGACGAAGCTCCATTTTACACTTTAGGCCCTTTAACTACCGATATTGCACCAGGTTATGATCACATTACTTCAGGTATCGGAGCGGCTATGATCGGTTGGTTCGGTTGTGCCATGTTGTGTTATGTAACTCCAAAAGAGCATTTAGGTTTGCCAAATAAGGATGATGTGCGTACAGGTGTGGTTACCTATAAATTAGCTGCCCATGCCGCGGATTTGGCAAAAGGACATCCAGGAGCGCAGCATCGTGATAATGCTTTGAGCAAAGCCCGTTTTGAATTCCGTTGGGAAGACCAATTTAATCTTGGTTTAGATCCAGAGTTAGCTCTTGAGTATCATGATGAGACCTTGCCAGCGGATGGAGCTAAAATAGCCCACTTCTGTTCTATGTGCGGACCTAAATTCTGTTCTATGAAAATATCTCAGGAAGTTCGAGATTTTGCCGCTGCTAATGATATTGTAGATAACGAAGTCATTCAAAAAGGGATGGATGAAAAATCGCAAGAATTCAAGGATAAAGGATCAGAAGTATATTTGTAGTTCATAGTTTTATAGTATGATTATATTGATTGCACCAGAAGAAGATATATCAAATGAAATAGACATACTTAATCGCTTGTTTGAGGAAGGGTTGGAATATTATCATTTAAGAAAACCAAACAAAGATTATCAACAACATTGTGACTATTTGCATTTAATAGAAGAGAAATACCATAATAAGATAGTAGTTCATTATTATCATGAGCTGGTAAATACCTTTAATTTAAAAGGTATTCATTTTCAGGAACAGAAAAGGCGCGATAATATTGATAATCCAGGTCAATATTTTTTAAACCTTAGTATGTATGGAAAAACCATTAGCTCTTCTTTTCATGAACCAGAAGAGTTAGAAGCTTGCGGTTTTGAATTCGATTATCATTTATTGAGTCCGGTGTTTTCATCTATTTCAAAGAAAGGATATGAGGGTAGGGGATTTAATGTAAACCATATTGATAAAAGAATTATTGGTATGGGTGGTGTAACCAAAAACAACTTGTCTGAAATTGAAAAATTAGGATTTCAAGGTGTAGGAGTTTTAGGAGGAATCTGGAACAGTAAGACGCCTATTGAAGATTTTAAGGCGATGCAAGAATTTTATAGAAATAAGAGAAGATGAATATACCGAAACTACATTACATTTCTCAAGGAAAGACACCGGAAGAGCATTTAGAAAACATTCAGAAAGCCTGTACATCGGGAGCTGAATTGGTACAATTGCGCTTAAAAAACGTAAAGAAAAGTGTGGTACTTAAAACTGCAGAAAAAGCACGTGAAATAACGGCTCATTTTCAAACACGATTAATTATTAATGACCACTATCAAATTGCTAAAGAAGTAAAGGCAGATGGTGTGCACTTGGGTAAAACTGATGCCGACCCAGCAGTTGCCCGCAAATTTTTGGGCGATTATTATATCATTGGAGGTACCGCAAATACTTTGGACGATTCCTTGGCTTTAGTCAAAAAAGGAGTAAACTATATTGGTTTAGGCCCTTTTCGGTTTACTACTACAAAAGAAAATTTGAGTCCAATTATTCCACTTATAGGCTACCAAGGCATTGTGGAGGAGTTAAAATCAGATATGCCCATTATCGCCATTGGCGGAATTACCATAGATGATGTGCCGGAAATTTTAAAAACAGGTGTTTACGGAGTTGCCGCATCAGGTGAAATAACTAAGGATTTTAATAAAATAAATGCTTTTCATAAACTTTTGAAAGCGTCTTCTACCAACGAACAACCTTGGGACAGGGAAACAAATTTTTAGATATGACAGATGCACTTCAAATAGAAGATAAAACCTTTACCTCAAGGTTATTTACAGGTACGGGGAAGTTTTCGAGTTCCCAAAAAATGAGAGAAGCTATTCTGGCTTCGGAAAGTGAATTGGTTACCGTTGCGCTTAAAAGGGTAGAGGTAGATAATAAGTCTGATGATATGCTCAAGAGCCTCAATGCAGAACATATTAACCTATTACCAAATACTTCTGGGGTAAGGACGGCCAAAGAAGCCGTTTTTGCGGCACAATTGGCACGTGAGGCTTTGGAAACCAATTGGATGAAATTGGAGATTCACCCAGATCCAAGGTATCTTTTACCAGACCCTATAGAAACTTTAAAAGCGGCCGAAGAATTGGTGAAACTAGGTTTTGTAGTGATGCCTTATATTCATGCAGACCCGGTATTGTGCAAACGTTTGGAAGATGTGGGTGTACAATGTGTAATGCCTTTGGGTGCGCCTATAGGGAGTAATAAAGGTTTAAAAACAGATGATTTTCTTAAGATAATTATTGAACAAAGTAATGTGCCAGTTATTGTAGATGCCGGTATTGGTGCGCCGTCTCATGCGGCTTATGCCATGGAGCTTGGTGCAGATGCTGTTTTGGTGAATACGGCCATAGCAGTCTCCCAAAGTCCAGTTGAAATGGCAATTGCTTTTAAAATGGCGGTCGAAGCTGGCCGAATGGCATACCGAGCAAAATTGGCTCCGATGAAAGAAATTGCTGAAGCCAGTAGTCCACTTACCTCATTTTTGAATTAAAATAGACCTTATGTCCTTTAGAGATACGTTTGATGCGCATGATTGGAATACCCTTGAACAAGAAATTTATGCGGTTACCGAGGCAGAAGTGGCAGCAGTTCTAAAGAAAGATAAAATTTCGCTAGATGATTTTAAAACACTGATTTCTCCCGCTGCCAAACCATTTTTGGAAGAAATGGCGCAACGGAGTCATGAGTTGACCAAGAAGCGTTTTGGGAACACCATGCAGATGTATCTGCCCATGTATTTGTCCAACGAATGCCAGAATATTTGCACCTATTGTGGGTTTAGTATGACCAACAAAATTCCTCGGAAAACCTTGAGCGATACGGAGATTTTAAAAGAGGTAGCGCATATAAAGGAATTGGGTTATGACCATATTTTATTGGTTACAGGTGAAGCTAATAGAAAAGTAGGTGTAGCTTATATTAAGCATGCTATTGAGTTGATAAAAACGCATTTTTCTAATATCAGTATGGAGGTGCAGCCCATGGACCAAGAAGAATATGAAGAGTTGATGGAGGCTGGGCTGTATGCTGTTTTGGTATATCAAGAAACGTATCATGAAGCTACTTACAAAGTTCACCATCCCAAAGGTAAAAAGTCGAATTTTCATTACCGACTAGATACCCCAGACCGATTAGGAAAAGCTGGAATTCATAAAATAGGATTAGGTGCTTTGTTCGGTTTGGAGGACTGGCGGGTTGATAGTTTTTATACGGCCTTGCACTTAAAATATATGGAGAAGACCTACTGGAAAACGAAATACAGTATTTCATTTCCGCGATTGAGACCGCATCAAGGTGATGTACAGCCCAAAGTAGAAATGACAGATTCTGATTTAGTTCAGTTGATTTGTGCATATCGACTTTTAGATGAAGATGTAGAACTCTCCATGTCTACGAGGGAGAGTGAAACGTTCCGGAACAATATTATAAAACTGGGAATTACATCTATCAGTGCGGAATCTAAAACCAATCCGGGTGGTTATACAGCGGAACCAGAATCTTTAGAACAGTTTGAGATTTCTGATGAACGCTCTACAGCGGAAATTAAAGAAATGATAAAGAAACAAGGGTATGAACCTGTTTTTAAAGATTGGGAAATTTTTGCTTGATTTTGAGTACTATCGACTTAAAGAGTACCAAATATTTTGGTAAATCGTTCCGGTAAATTATCCATTATGTATATCTGCTCTTCTGTAAAAGGGTGTGTAAAATCCAGTGAATAGGCGTGTAAGTAGAGTCCTTTTCCCGTTAAGATAAGACCTTCTTTACCATACATCTGGTCTCCTAGAATAGGGTTGCCAATAGAAGCCAAATGTTTTCTTAACTGATGACGCCGTCCCGTTTTTGGGTCAAGTTTTACCAAGTTTAAAAAACCATACTTTTCCGAAGGCACTGATTGAATAACTTCAAAAGGACTTTCTGAAGGTTTCCCATCAATTAGAGTATCGATTTTTCCGTGCGGGGGCATTTCTCCAATAGTTACCGCATAGTATACCTTTTGAACTTTTTTGTCCTGAAAAAGTTGATTGAGTTTACGAATGGCACTCCCTGTTTTTCCCGTTAACAATACTCCTGTTGTGGTATAGTCCAACCTGTGTACAGGTTGTGGTTTGGTTACGTCGGTTAAAGCACTTGGTTGTAAGTTTTGAGGTAAAGCATGAGCTATGGTTTTAAAACCATTACCACTTACTAGGATCCCGGCAGGTTTGTGGAGTATAGCAAGATGTTCGTCCTCATACAGAACCTGCAATGGAAAAACTAACTTTTTACTGGAACTTATTTCATTCGGAATAGCTAATGTAATGGTTTCACCGCCGCGTATATAGGTAGCTGTCGTAGCAATTACATCGTCTACTTCTACATATTTTTTTTTGATAACTTTCTTTAATGCCGATTTGGTGGGAACGGACATAAAAATTCCAACACCATACTCTTGAAGTCGGATTGGAGATGAAAGTGGCGGAACGATATGGCTTTTGATAGCCATTTTTAACAGGATAAGTGAAATGTAAAGCTACTTAATTTTAGTAAGCATTCTTTCTTTAAGGAAATAAATCTACTCCTGTCTAAAATATGGTTGACCAATCAAGCTCGTGTAAATCGGAATAACCCCACTCACCAAATCGTCCAAAGGGAACAACTCCATTTTCTTTAAGTGTATCAATACTTTCAAGGGTGCTAGGTTCTGTTACAAGTTCTAAAGGATAACTCATGGGTACAAAAAGTTCTTGAGCAAATTCTAATTCCTTTATGCTAGGGACCAATTCTTGCACTCTTTTCCTTATTTTTTCAATGGGTATTTGACCCTGTTTATCGCTTCTTAATTGGGCAAGTAAAAAGTCATCTTTAATAGAGAAAATACGAAGAATATCAGAATTGAAATCGCAATCGTAGACTACTTGGTTTTCGTCAAAACCGTCTTTATACTTAAAAAAATAAAAGTATGCGCTAGCGTAGTCAGTATTGTGGTTATGCTTTAATCCACAAAGGTCTAGCAAATAATGAAATGGTATAGTAGAAACCAATTTTTCATATTTAATAATACTGTCATTGGTATGCACCTCTTTTTTTTCAATATCTATTTTCTGAAGATTAGCAAAATTCAATACTTCAGGATTTAACTTGTTAATAGCATATTTAAAAATTGATTTTCCGTTTACATATCCTATTCTGGTATTACCGCTTTTGGATATGTAGTGTCTTTTAATTTTATCTTGAACTTGACTGAAAGGTTTCGAAAGCATAGAATCGCCCCATTGTTTCAGTCCAAGGCATAATCTCTGGTCAATACCTTGATTAGAGAGCATGAAAGATGCTAGTGAGCCCTGTTCTATAGTATGGTCTTTATAATTAAAATTAGTCAGTTCAGAGAAACTAACCGAAATAGGCTTTTGCTTTGGTACATCATCGAATAAATCTGAATTGTAAAGCTCAGATTCTTCAACAGGAAAAATGGGTAGGGGGCTAAAACGGGTGCCTTCGTGTTCTATTGAAAAGATTGGTCTAGAATTCTCATTCCTCAGTATCAGAATATCTTCGTGATTGTTTGTTTTAAGTAATTTGTGATAGGCAATTAAAGAAGCATAACCATATCCTAATAAACAATTTTTAACGTGCACCGTTTTGGTATTCATGCAAAATGACTTTTTAATCATTTAAAGCAAATCCTTTTCACTTTAAATTATAATGCATTTTTTTAATGAGTTGCGATCTCTTGAGATTTGTGGCGAAGATAAAGCCTTTGGTAAAAAATTAAAGGCTCATTTTAAAATTATCGACTAAAATCTAATTTTATCGACCGAATAATGTACTGTGATAGTTTTTAAACTATAATACGGAGGTGTAAACCACGTTTATTAGTATAAGTAATTTTAATTTTTCGAAATCATGCGGTTTAAAGTGTCTTTGAGGTAATGGTTTTATTGTTTTGTAAAACCTTATTTTTGTAGGATAATCGTAGTACATTGTAGCATTACAAAATCGTTTAATACCAAACCATTAATAGTCTTTAGTCATAGTTGTTCAATAAACTATTTTAGTAAAGTAGGAGTAGAGATTCAGCTATAGTCCAATTATAATGATGTGTATACCTTTCTTTACCAGTTAGGAGACAACGTTGAAAGTTATGTTTGGAATTACAAAACTAGACGAAGATCTATTTTCTAATTAACTCAAATGAGAAGAGTGTTATTAAGTGCATATGCCTGCTCGCCATATAAAGGCTCAGAATATTGTGTTGGCTGGTCATGGGCTGTAGGCCTTTCTAAAAAAGGTTTTGAAGTATGGTGTATGACCAATACTGAAGATTATAAAGATTGTGAAAAAGAGAAGCAAGAACTAAAGTTGGATAACCTTCATTTTATACCAGTAAAACTTCCTGTTGTAGCAGATAAATACTGGCTTAATAATTCAAGAAAAGTAATTTACGCGCATTACTATTTGTGGAAAAAGAAGGCTTCAAATGTAGCTGTAGCTTTACATGAAAAATATAATTTTGATATTGCCCATCACGTAAGTTATGGTAGTTTTCAACAAGGTAGCAGCTTATATAAACTAAATAATTGCAAAATTATATTTGGCCCGGTGGGTGGAGGACAGATGTCATTACCCATTTTTAAACCTTATTTTGGGTCTTCATGGGGAACCGAGATAATGAGAAAATATATGTCTGAATTTCTTATGAAGTACAATACTTCTTTGAGCGAAACTTTAAAAAGAGCAGATGTTGTTTTAACGGTCAATGAAGAAACAGAAACGTTACTAAAAACTTCAAAATATTATAAAGCAGGACACGACTTTAGTGTCAGTGATTCAGCATTACCAAAACAATTTGAGAAGAATCAATTTAAGGCCAAGGAATCTACCGAAGAGTTTAGAATATTGTGGGTAGGTAGATTAATTCCACGGAGAGGTTTGGAATTATCCTTAAAAGCCCTCTCATTTTTACCAGAATATGTGAAGTACAAACTTATTATTGTTGGGGATGGAGATCAGGCAGGTAAAATCCCTAGTTGGATTAATAAGTACGAATTAGACGCTTCTAAAATACAACACATGGGTTGGATTCCTTATTCCCAAGTTCATGAAGAATATGAAAATGCAGATATAATGCTTTTTTGTCCTTTGAGGGATACGGCGGGTCTTCAAGCTACGGAGGCAATGGGTTTTGGCTTACCCATTATAACAATGAATATAAGTGGAATGAGAACTATTGTGACCGAAGATTGTGGTATAAAAATAACACCTACTACTACAGATGGCACAGCTGAAGATATAGCCGGTGCTATTGAACATATGTATTCAAACCCAGATTTTAGAAAAAAGGCAGCAGAACATGCATACAAAAGAGCTATGGCGAACACATGGGCAAATAAGATTGACCTAGTTACGGATCAGTTTTATTAAAATCTAACCTATTAAAGTGATTATAAAAAAACAGTGTATTATTTTAGCCTGTTAAATCACCTCCGAAACGCACGATTGTGTTTATCACTTTTTTTTTGATTAAACTTTCTTTTGATTTTTATGAGACGATATCTAATATCATCATAAAACAAACTAATAATAAGAATAATAGCAGCTATTATAAGAGTGTTCAGCTTTAAATTAGCTCTAGAATAGAGGAATCCGCCCACTAATCCTCCTCCAAAAAAGAAAAGAATAATAGAGATGCGTAACTGAATAGTCGACTTTAGTTTTTTTCTGTTTGGGTGTAATTTTGGAAAGAACAACTGGGAAATTTCTATGCCTAAATCGGTAAAAAGGCCTGTTAGGTGGGTAGTTCTAACTACGGCATTAGAAATTTTTGTTACATAAGAGTTCTGAAGGCCCATGGCAAAAAGTAACATACAGGCAATAGCGTCCTTATATTGAATTTCCATAATATTGCTCAATAGGGCTATAGAAACTAAAATTAGACATTCAATTATTGTGGGTAGCACAAAAACGTTTAATCTTTTATTCGCTCTAAACTTTTCTATTAGGAAACTAGATAAAAAGGAACCAAAAAGAAATGAGAAAATATAAAGAAAATATATGGTTCCTTTCCAGAACTTAAAATTTGCTACATCATAAATGAACAGCGCAAAATGGCCTGTGACATTGGTGGTCAATTGTTCAATTGATAAAAACCCTGTTACATTAACGATTCCTGCTACAAAAGACAAGACTATAGCAATCTGCAGATTATGTTTTAATGTTCTGCTTTTACCTTGATGTCTGAACATTCACTCTTCATTTACCTTATTGCATAATACAAAGGTCACATTTTTTTTAAGCTATACACAGGAATGCGTATTTTTTATTGAGACGAGGTAAAGTGTAGTAAAAATTTCCAATTTAAGGGAATTACAAAGTGGACCAAATTGGTTTCAGAGCTCTTGAACTCAATTCTAGTGGTTATTTCAAATGTTATTAAGAGATCAAATATAAAAGACTCTAATATTCCATTTACCCTCCTTGGTAAATGAGCTTTATTTAAATTGATGTTAGCTTTTATATATTCAATAAATTGAAACTCCTTCGTTTCGGTTTGCATCTCCTTTTTTGGTTAAATAATCTAGTTATAAGGCGGTTAGGTAATTATATACTAAGCAAACTTTGGCATTCAATAAAATTGAAATAACAAGAAATAGATATGCTTGTAAACCCAGTAGCAGACTTCTTTATCCGAACTTAGGCCACTTAGATTTATCTATAACCATATCTCATGATGTAAATTATGTATGAAACATGGCGTTGTTGAAGTCTTTGTAACTATAAATATTGAAGTCTTTGCTTAGGGCAGATCATAATTGCCTTTATTCTCTTGCCGCTCTAAACTCACTACTAGCGTAATATTTTGGAAAAGTATCTTCATTGGCCAGTTTTAAACCTACATTAAAAAAGAGTTGTAAATCAAGCTGTACACCACTTAACTCACTTGTTTCAGCATGGTATTCATCAGAAGGTTGATGATATTTGTGCATAAGGTAGTTTTCTTTGTATTTCTTTATCTCCTCAATACTAGTGTTAAATCCTTCATAAGAACCACTTGCATAGAGAGCGGGAATCCCAATTTTCGCAAAATTAAAATGATCAGATCTAAAGAAATATCCTTTTTCGGCGTCAGGGTCTGGAATAATATAACGGTCTTGTTTTAGTGCAGCTGCTTCGGCGTATTCATCCATTTCAGATTGGCCGTAACCGGTAATGGTCAGGTCTTTCATTTTTCCGGGACTACCTAGGGCATCAATATTGATATTTGCAACTGTTTTTTTAGGGTCAAAAATGGGGTTCTCAGCATAAAAGGCAGAACCCAGCAAACCTTGCTCCTCTCCGGTAACCGCTATAAAAGCAATGGAACGTTTTGTGGGCGTACTTTTCTTGAACGCTTCGGCAATGGCCAACAGACCTGCAGTACCAGATGCATTATCAATAGCGCCATTGTATATAGAGTCCCCATCTATAGCTTTACCAATACCAAAGTGATCCCAATGAGCGGAATAGATAATTACTTCATCCTTCCTTTCTGTTCCCGGGATCAGCGCAACCACATTTTTAGAAACGTCTTTTTTGATTTTGTTCTGAATGGCAACGGAAACGTTTAAATCTAATGAGGTAGGTTTAAATCCTTTAATTCTTGCAAGGGTTTTGTAATCCTCACCTTTCATAATAGAGGCATCAAACATTTTTTGGGCGCTTTCATTACTTATCCAAGACTCAACCGATAGATGGGGCAGATTGCTTTCAATAATTAATTTAGCTCCGCTCCATCCGGACTCTATTACGTTCCAACCATAAGAAGTAGGCTCGGTATCATGAATTATTATTAAACCCTCAGCACCTTGCCTAGCGGCTTCTTCATATTTGTAGGTCCAACGACCATAGTAAGTCATTTCATTACCTTTAAACAAGGTGGAATCTCCAGATTGAAAGCCAGGGTCATTTATTAGAACAACAGCAGTTTTACCCTTCCAATCGATACCTTCATAGTCGTTCCAGTTATATTCTGGAGCAACAATGCCATAACCTGCAAAAACAAGTTCTGAGTTGTCCAGACTTACATCTGTTTTTACTTTACTTGTTGTGGCAACAAAATCTTTTAAAACATCTAAATTAAAACTTCCGTCTTTTCCGGAAATAACCATCTTTTCTGAAGGCGTTCCTGTAATTTCTACCATAGGAACCTCTTGGAAAAAGCTATCTTCATTACCTGGAAGAGCGCCTAATTTCTCGAACTCATCTTTTAAATAGTTTACCGTTTTTACCTCACCTTCCGTAAAAGGTTTTCTTCCAAGAAATTCATCTGATGCTAGATGCTCAATATGTTTGGCAATAGTGGTTTGGTCAACTGCAGCCAGCTCTTCGCTAGTTTTGTTGTTGCTCTTGCAACTTAAAACTAAGACAACTAACAAAAGCATTAAATAATTTTTCATAATTGATATTTTAAATAGATTGACACTGATCGGCATGCGCTATTTTTGTTTGTTTAACCAGTTTTTATAATTTTTTTCCAAAAAATCAATTCCATCTTTTTTATATTTTTCTGTAAATAAAGTAAAATGGTCTCCGGGAAAATAGTCAAATTCAATATTGGCATTCAGAGCATTCATTTCTTTCTCTAATAGTTCAACAGAGCGATTCAAAAAGATATTATCACTGGTGCCTACTGATATTCTAATCTTACCATCCACATCTTCCTTAAGATTCCCCCAATTATCTCTTAGTATAACGGAGAGGTCGTATCTTTTCCAGAGCGGGAGCGCATTTTTATTTATTTCACCAGTAGGTGAACTAACTAGTCTAATTCTATTGCCAGTTTCATCGTATCCTCCAAAAACAGCGTCAAAAGAATGAATCTGTGAACCTCTGTAAAGAACATGCTCAGTTCTATAGAAGTCTTTTGCACTAATTACAGGAATTCGTCCAGCAATGGTAAATAGAGGTAACGGAGTACCTTTTTTGTTGTAAAAGATATTGTCTGTTTCATAAATATTGATGTTTTGATAATTTCTGAAATCTACTTGATCGGGTGAACTTGACCAGGCTCCAGCAAATGTTGTTGGATAGTTTACTTGTAACCAAAGAGTAGTCCACCCTCCGCTACTATGCCCATGTAATAAAAAGGCACCATTAGTTCTATATTTTTGATTTAGGGCAGGAATAAATTCTTTTACAAGTGCATCTCCCCAAGGTCCATTAACATCGCTATTCGCGTAAGTAGAATGACCTTCGGGACAATTGCCATCTAAATAAATTACAATAGTGGGTTGCTCACCCAGTTGTCTCAGAAATTTATTATGTCCAGAATGTAATTTGTAATTGGCTCCAAAACCGAAAATAGAAAATACCACTGGATAGTTTTTATCAGGTTGATCGTAGTATTCTTCTGGTAAACTCACCGCAGCATTTACAAAAATATCCTTTTTATGAAAATTGCTTAGGAGGTCTGATTTTACTCTCAATTCTTTCAGAAATTCAGTTTCATTGAATTTTATAGGTTCGATAATGTTATTTGCTTCAATCTTAAAAACCTTGTCAAAATCTTTTGTTAGGTTAATTTTTGTTGATTCAGAATAAAAATTACCAGAACTTGAACCAATATTAGCATCCCCAAGATTCATATCAAAGACCGCTTGCACATAGTATTCTCCTCTCTCAATATTTGATAATTCTACAGGGTATGATATAGCATCATCATTAAAAACTACATTTTCATTAGCTTTTAATTTTTTAACAATCACTCTATAAACAGGAGTTAATTCAAGGCCAACAAATATATCTTTGGGTGATTTTTTTTCCTTCGAAAGATAGAGTATAACATTGCCTGAAAAGTCTTTATCCACTAAACCTGAACCGTAGCTAACCTCAAATATTTGAGCATTAAGATTGAAACCAAGTATTATAAACAGAATACCTGAAATATACATTTTTCTCATATGAAAATTTTTATGAATACTAAGTGTAGAGGGAAGTTTGATGCCTGTAATTTGCGAAATAAAACAATACAGCACAATCTAAAGATAGCATTTTTATGTATAATTTTTGTTTAAAAAAATTGCAAGTAATGAATTTAGTCCCTTTTAGAATGAAGGAAACAGGATATTACTAAAATGGAAATAGAATTGAAGATATGAGTACTCAGGGTTTCTTCTGTACTAAAGTTATATTGAGAATTAACATTCGAAAGGGGAGCAGGAAAGTTTATCGAACAACAAATTTGTATGCAGATAAATCGTTTAGAGAATCTGAAGGTTTGTTTTAGTATCTCAAATAAGATTACTATTGTAATCTTGAAAAACTGTAATTGAATTTAGCTGTCTTTTTCAGGATACTAAAAAAGTATAGCTTGTCTTTAAATAAAGAAGTAAGTTTTAAAGAAAAATTTTGGGTTTTTATATAGGAGTATGCCTATTGATTACAATCCCAATCAGGTCTATATTCAGCATCGTTTAATTCAGCAAGATCTTTATTAGCTCCAGTTGTGATTGATATGTCTTTGGTGTCATAAAGTAAGATATAATCTATATTGGCTCTTTGAGAACGACCAGACATGGTGAAAGTATATTCTTCGCCTTCTATTAAATTATACAAAATAGCTGCTTTGTTATGTGCTTCTCCACCATCTCCAGAATAAACAGCTCCCCATTGATCAACACCTCTTCCAAAAAATTTCAAATCAGTTTGTAGATCTTCGGTGGTATATTTATCGGTAGCAGAAGTGAAGTTGCCAGCCATTTTTATGTAAACATCATTAGATTTATCTTCTTCGGCCCCTTCTAAACGCTGGTATAAACGCATTAGTAATTTATATTCTCCAGTAGATGGGGCCTTAAATACGTAATCTAAAGGAGAAGTTGCAGTACCACTAGCTTGATTATTACCTGTAAACTCTAAATGTGTTTCATTTATGGGGCCAAGATTTTCTTTGTCTAAATAATCAGAGTCACCTTTGGTAATTAATTTCCATTGGTCTAAAGGTGATTCTGTTGCTTCCGCATCAAAAACGACATAGTTTGTCCCAAATGTTTTTAGGCAACTTAAAACATTTTCAGGATTTGTTGTTTCTGATTCAGGCTCTCTGTCAGAGGTGCTGTCAGTAGAATTTTCTTCAACTAAATTTGTCTCGTTATCTTCCAAAGAGTCACTCTCTGATGAGCAAGAGATTAAATTCAAGGAAATACAGACAATTAACGCACTTAAATTATGTTTAGTTACCATAATTTAGATAACGCTCTCACTAAGTCTAAAATTGCGGAAACCTACTTTTCAGTACGATTAAGTCAATTTCACTTGTTTTTTACCACAGGTTTTTGCCAGATACTACAAATCCATATTTTGAGAATACCTTTTATTAAATCATCTTAAAATCCAGTAACAATTCTCCTTCTATTGAAGCTTGTAAGTGATCACCTTTAAAGGTTTGTCCGGTCCCAGATGCTGGTGTGCCGGTAAATATTAAATCTCCAGGATTTAAAGTCATAAAAGTGGATACAAAACTTATGATTTCTGCAAAAGTATAAATAATAAAATCGGTGTTTCCTACTTGCTTTTGCTCACCGTTTATAACCAAATCAAAATTAATATTGTCTAAATCAGGAAATTCTGATACAGGTTTAAAACTAGAAATTGGCGAAGCGCCATCAAAACCTTTTGCTAATGCCCAAGGTTGTTTTTTCTCTCTACTTGCGCTAAGAACATCTTTTGCCGTGTAGTCAATACCTATTCCTATTTCAGAGATATATGAGTTTGCATCATCTAGAGCAATATCTTTCCCTTTTTTGCCAATTTTCACTACCAATTCTACTTCATAAGCTAATTGGTTCGTTATTAAAGGGAATACAACATTTTTATTATCTGTAACTAAAGATGAATCTGGTTTGGTAAATATTAATTGAGTGTCATTTTTTAATCCGCTTATTTCGGATTTATCGTTGACATAATTTTTTCCGATACCTATAACTTTCATTTGTTTTGATTTGGTGGTAAGTGATTCTTTCTTAAATAGCGCTTATTCTTCTTCTCCTGCTTCAGTTTCTCCATTGGCAGCTTCTTCCTCGGCGTCGTGCGCTCTAATAATATCATTCTTTAGAATGTTAAGTTTTTTCAACTTAGCTTTCCAGGTTTCAAGAGTTTCCTTGTGACTTTCAACTCGTTTAATAACATCACGTACTAACGGATTGTCCTCAGAAGCATTTGAGAAAAATTCAAGATTGGTTTCCAACTGGCGAATCTCTCCTTTGCTTTCCTCTATTTTCTTACGAATAAAACTACGTTCGTTTTGTATAGCACGTTCGTTATCGGCATTAGCCAATTCCTGAATTTTATTACCGTATTTAAGTAATTCAGACTCCTGACGGTCAATATCTAATTTCTTAAAAATCCCGTCAAGAATTTTATTGAACTTCTGGTCTATATTCTTCTTCTTAAATGGAACTCTACCATAAGTTTTCCATTCAGCAATAAATGCTTTTATAGCTGTAAGGTCGTCTTCTCTTTTACCAGATAGTTCAAAGGCCGACAATTTATCTAAACATGCGCTTTTCTTTTCAAAATTTTCCTGCTCTTCCTTAAGACCTTCATTTTTTACTGCATGCATTCGGTCAAAATAATGGTTACAGGCAGTTTTAAACTCCTTCCATATCTTATCCGAGTATTTTCTGGGAACATGCCCTATTTGCTTCCAATCATTTTGGATGCGTTTCATTTCAGGAGTAGCTCGATCCCATTCTTCACTTTCTTTTAAAGAAACTGCACGGTCTAGTAAAGCACGTTTTTTATCGAGGTTATCTTGTTGCTCTTTTTTAAGGTTCTTATAATACGCATTTTTACTTTTGTTAAAGTTACGTACGGCACTCTTAAAGGCATCCCAGGTTTTTTCATTTTGGTTTCTGGGTACTTTGCCAGCTCCAAAAAAGGCATTTCTGAGTTCCTCTAACTTTTTAATCTGTTGTTGCAACGCTTTGTGACTGGTAGCAACGTTTCCGGACATAGCTTCAATTGCGGCTATAATCTCATTCTTTGCAACAAGGTTCTTTTCATACTCGGCATCAAGTTCTTTGTAGTGATCTTGCCTTCTTTGATGAAGAACCTTTGTGGCATTACTAAAACGTTCCCAGATTTCCTCACGGTGTTCTTGGCCAACAGGGCCAATATCTTCTTTCCAGATTTTATGTAATGTCTGTAAATCTCTAAATGCTATGGTTAAGTCGGGTTCTTTGGTCAAGATTTCCGCCTGTACAACCAACTTTTCTTTTTCCTCTAAGTTATGTTTGAAATCTAAATCGCGTAACTCACGGTTTAGATGTAGAAAATCATAGAAAATCTCAATATGGTGCTGATATGTGCGCCACACGTTATTGTAATCCGTTCTTGGTATAGGGCCAGCATTACGCCAGTTTTCCTGAAGTTCTTTGAACGCCTTATAAGTTGTGTTCATGTCTTCATCAACATTCACCAAACTTTTTAGTTCTTCAATGATTTCAAGACGTCTGCTTAGATTTTCTTTTAGATTTTTTTCAAGAGACTTATAGTATGTATTTCGTTTTTCACGGTAATCATCATATACTTCATTGAATTGTCTTTTAGTTACAGAATTGTATCTAAAGTCAATTTCGTTACCGCCTCCATTTATAAAATCCTCTTTTTTACCTTCTAAAAATTCTTGAAATTTCAGGTCAAATTCAGATTTAATGCCATCTACTTGTTTCTTTATGGCCTGCACTTTCTCGTTACGAACTAATTTCTGTAATTCTCCAACTAAATTTTCCATAGACATGGAGTGATAGTCTAAAACAGGAATGGTATGACGCTCGTTGTTACCAGTGTCCTCGGCATCCTCGGCGTTACTTTCATCTATTTCTTCAAGAACAGCATCTTCTTCATTTGCCGTGGTCTCTTCTTTTTTAGAATCGTTAGCTACAGGCTCTTTCTCTTCTTCCGATTTAGACGGAATACTTTCTTCAGGTTCGGTAGTCTCTTTTGTTTCGACCTCATTTTGAGCGTCCTTTTCCTCTAGTGTTCCGGATGGTTCTTTTTCAGGAATTTCCACCGTTTCCGAAGCTTCCGTACTTGGCGTAGCCTCAGTATTTTCAGTGATTTTTTCTGTATTCTCTTCCCCTACGTTATGTTGTAGTTCCCGTTCCTTATCTTCCATCGTATATAAGATATTGATTTTGCAAATTGCTAGGGTAAGATACTAACAACCGCTCTAATGACAAAGGGTATAGGAGTATTTTAGCTTTTGATTAAAACCGAAGTATTACTGAAGCCCCTGTAAATGGCAGACAAGGCTAAAGACGCTTTGGCTTAGGGAGTTAGTATTTTAAAATGACGTTTATTGTGAATTAGCTTTCTTGCCAAATTTGCCATGAACGGTCTGCCTGAAGTTCCAACATCCTTAGACCATTAGAAATTTGGGCACCTTTGGCCTCACCGGCAGTCAAAAAAGCCGATTTTTCGGGGTTATAAATAAGGTCGAAAAGAAAATGTTTGTCATTAAGAAATTCGTAAGGTAGGGTAGGACGCTCCTCAATATTAGGATGTGTACCTAAGGGAGTACAGTTTACCAAAATGGTATGTTCTTTTAGAACATTCTCAGTAACCTGATCATAACTTATTTTGTTATCTCCGGGGCTTCTTGAAACAAAAATATATGAAATACCCATTTCGCCCAACACATAAGCCACGGCTTTTGACGCACCCCCAGTTCCTAGGATTAACGCTTTTTTATGGTGAGGTTTTAGAAAAGGAGCCATAGCATTCTTAAAACCATATGCATCTGTATTGAAGCCTTTTAGTCCGTTTTCTGTAAATTGAATAGTATTGACAGCACCAATCTTTTCAGCCTCTGGGTCTAATTCAGATAAAAAAGGCATTACTTCTTGTTTATAGGGTATGGTAACGTTCATACCTTTAATATCAGTATTGTTTTTAAGAACATCGGTAATTTCTTCAATAGCTTGAAAGTCAAAATTTTCATACGAATAGGTATCTAGACCTAAATCAGAGAATTTTTTGGTGAAATACCCTCGTGAAAATGAGTACGAGATATCTTTTCCTACTAATCCAAACCTAATTCTTTTCATGTTTTATTTTTTTTGATAAAGCTGAAACTCGTTACATTGAGAGCTCATTTTCTTTTCGAACCTTTCCGTACCAATCTAATAATAGTAGAATGGCAATTCCGACGATCACAAAAAATATGGCCCACCAAGTTTCGGAACTTCCCAAATCTGGAAAGAACCGTTCATAATTAAGGATAATTTCTTTTCCGTTGCTGTCCAGGATCAACTCCCCAAAAGTATCTGTTTTAAAAATAGTACGTTTCCAAGGCCAAACCACACCCAAGGAACCGGTTATAAAACCAATGATAACCGCTGTGGTAATATGTTTAAAATGTTTTAAAACATAGGTCAGTAGATGAGAAAGACTAACTAACCCTGTGGCAGAACCTGCTGTAAACACAGCTAAAATGGTCAAAGTTCTTAAACGTTCAGGATTACTTGTAAAGCTATAATCACCAATTATTATTTCTGCAAAAGTGTCATAGAGAGCGTTTACGGAGTCTACTAATAACAACACGTAATTGCCTAATAATATAAGAATGAAAGATCCGGAAAGCCCTGGTAATGTCATACCGGAAACACTAATAATACCACAGATAAAAATGAAAAAAAGATTGTCATTCTCTTTTGCAGGATTAAGAAAACTTATGGATATACCCACAATAAGCCCAATCAAACCGGCTGTTATGGTTCTTTTGCTCCAGTGTTCAAAGTCTTTTGAAATGTAATAGATAGAGCCTAAAATCATACCAAAAAAAGCAGACCAGACAAAAAGTTCTTTTTGCGCCAAGAAATAATCCAATAATCTGGATATGCTGAAATAGCTAATCAACATTCCAAAAATAAGTAAGGAAAGAAACGTACCGTTAATATACCGGTAGAAACTCCTGAATCTTCCACTTAAAAGAAGTTTGAATGCTTTACCGTTTACTTTTTGAAGTGAGTAAATGAATTCCTCGTAAAACCCGGCAACAAACGCAACTATACCACCTGATACACCAGGGACTTTGTTAGCGGCACCCATGCACAGACCCTTTATGACCAAAAAGAATTTGTCAATAAATGTTCTGGTGTTGTACATGAATGGGGACTTATTTTTTTGAAGCTGTTCTTTCAAGAACGAAAATAACCAAGAAACCGACCAATGCAGCAATAATGGCTATCATAATTTTATTATCTCCATCAAAATTAAACGGACTCACGTTTTCATCTATCGTAATGATTTTTTCGCCAATCATCTTCGTATCTAAAATTCTTTTCCAAGGCCATATTTTATTTAAAGAACCAACAATGAAACCGGTTAATAGGGCAAGGGTAAGGTTCTTTTGGTGGTTGAACATCCACTTCAATAATTTAGCGAAACTCAATAAACCAAAAATTGCACCAACACCTACAACTCCTATAATTTTAAAGTCAAGATTATGCACCGCATCAATTATGGTTTTATAGGAACCCAATAGAACAAGGATAAATGCACCTGAAATGCCAGGTAGAATCATGGCACAAATGGCAAGCGCGCCAGATAAAAACAAATAAGGTAAACTATCTGCACTTTCTGATGGAGGCAGAGTTGTAATGTAATATGCAATGGCAGCCCCTAGAACTAGTGCTATCAAGGTTTTAGCTTCCCATTTTTGAACTTCTTTACCTACTAACAGAATACTTGCTATAACTAGACCAAAAAAGAAAGACCATATAAGAATAGGTTTGTTTTCTAACAACCAGCTTACTAGTTTGGCCAAAGAGAGTACACTAATACCAATACCTACAAAAAGAGCTAAAAGAAAATTACCGTTTAGTTTGGTCCAGGCTGCTTTTAGTCCATTTTCTTTGAATTCTTTAAAAAGAGAAATATCTACGTTGTTGATAGAAGAAATAAGTTCTTCATAAATGCCGGAAATAAAAGCGATTGTTCCGCCAGATACTCCTGGTACAACATCGGCAGCGCCCATGGCCATACCTTTTAAAGTAATGAAAGTATAGTCTAAAAAATTTCTGTTTTCCATGTGGTTTGTTCGTTGAAAAGCAAAAATAGCTTTTAAAATTTGAACGTAGGAAAAAATGGAACAAGCCCTTATAATTTTTATAGATTAAAAATATAAGAGCTTGGTAATTAGTTCTTTATTTTGAAGCTTTTTCGGCCTTTTCTACAGCTTCCAATACCCAGTCAGATTTGGTGTATTGTGGGAACTCTTCAAAGAAAAGCGAAAGTTTTTGAAGATCTAGCTTTAATGCATCCATAAAACTGATACGGCCATTTATCATATCTCTATTGGCTAAATGAAATCCTGCAGTTTTGTATTTAAGTTCTGCGCTTTCAGGATAGAATTGTTGGCCTTGTGCCAAAATTTGTAACGCACTTGCTGTATCTTCATTACTTAAGAGAACATCTGCCCAATTAAGCCAGGTCTTTAATTCATAGTTGCCTAAATCTACAGCCTGTTTAAACGCAAAATCTGCTTGATCATACTTCTTTAATGCAGCATTTATATAGGCACACTTTTTCCAATACGATGGGTTTTCTCCATCTATGTTCAAAGCTTTGTTTACGTAGTGAAGGGCTTTGTCGTAGTTTTTTCTTCTGAAATAGAAATCGGTAATGGCTAACCATCCCTTGTCTAACAAAGGGTCTTCGTGAACGGTATGGTAGTAATAGTACTTGGCCATATCGTCATTTTGTAATTGCTCATGACACTTTCCTATCCTTAAATAAGCGTGAGAAGTTGGGTCTTCCATTTTAATGGTAGTCTCATAATTTTCTATCGCTTCATTGTATTTGCCCAATTTTTCAAGGACTTTACCTTTCTCGAAGTAAGCTCCAATAAAAGTATCATCTGAAATAATGGCAAAATCGAATGCGGCTAGGGCTTCAGTATGCATTTTCTTATATGTATACTGCTTACCCAACTGATGCCATGCTACTTCACAGTAGGGATTTCGCTCTAAATAATCGTTCAAGTAGACAATAGCACCATCGTGATCTTCTAAAAACTCAAAACAGTATATGACATTGTATAATGACGAATAATCTTGCTCGTCAAAGGAAACGCAACGCATAAAACTCTCTTTAGCCGATTTAAAATCGTCCATAAAAAGGTACTCCATCCCTAATAAAGAATGAATATCAAAGCTGTTTTCCGCTAAGTCAAGAGCCTTATTCAACAGGGCTACCGCTGCTTCATGGTTGTCTTTTTTTGAATAGATGTTCGCCCGCTGTATAAAGATTTCTTCATTGGTAGGGTCTAGTATCTGAAGCTCGTCTAGATACTGCTCGGCAATATCCAATTGGTTTTCAAAAACTAATACCTCAATATTCAACAACTTCAGTTCAATCGCATCTGGATGTTGTTGAAGACCAATTTTAATTGCTTTCTTCGCTAGCGCTATTTTGCCGTTGTTTAAATAATGATGTATGATGTCCTCAAAATCCTCTGAGTCAAAAAAATAGACGTCATCGGTTTTGAGCATCGATTCAAACTTGGCAATTGGCCTGTTCGGCCTTTCGTTGGATTCTAACGCCATAGGAACGTTTTGGTTAAACTCTGTTATTAAAAGTAGCCTTTTGAAGTGCTCTTTCGAACCTGATTCACCTATATTATTAACAAATTAGTTAACAAGTTATTGCTTGTAATCTTCTAAAACTTCAAGGATTATGCCACAACCGGTTTCAATTTCATCTTTAGAAATGGTTAATGGCGGTGAAATTCGTACTGCAGTGGGTTCAAAAAGTAACCAAAATAAGATTAAACCTTTCTTGGCACAGGTTAGCACTAAGTAATTGGCTATTTCGGCATTTTCTAGAATTAAGGCCAACATTAGGCCTTTTCCTCTAATTTCCTTTATTAGTCGGTGCTCGAGTAGTTTTCTAACAAGAGTTTCTTTTATAAGGGTGTCAGAAATAAATTGAGTTTCGGTAATTTCTTTCAACGTGGCCAAGCAGGCGGCCGCAATGACGGGATTACCACCAAAAGTAGTAATATGACCTAATTTTGGACTGTCCTGCAATGTGGACATAAGTTGATTAGACGCTGTGAATGCCCCAACAGGTAGGCCTGAGGCCATTCCTTTTCCGGTTACTAAAATGTCTGGCACACAGTCATAATGCTCAAAAGCGAATAGTTTACCGGTACGGCCAAAACCAGGCTGAATTTCATCTAAAATCAATAAAGTTCCCGTTTCGTTACAACGCTCACGTACTTTCTTTAGATATCCGTTTTTTGGTTCTATAAAACCTGCACCACCTTGTATGGTCTCTAAAATGACACCGGCAGTCTTTTCTGTTATTTTCTTTAAATCTTCTTCGTTGTTAAACTCAATAAAACTAACATCTGGTATAAGTGGTCTAAAAGCGCTTTTTCGTTCTTCATAACCCATTACGCTTAAACTACCCATGGTATTGCCGTGATAAGCATGGCGTGCGGCTATCAATTGACTTCTGCCAGTAGCTCTTCGCGCTAATTTAAGCGCGCCTTCAACAGCTTCGGTTCCGCTATTGACCATGTAAGTGGTTTCTAAAGAAGTGGGTAGGAGCGAAGCAAGCAATTTGGTGTATGCCACGGCTGGTTCTTGAACATACTCCCCATACACCATGACATGCATATAGGTTTCTGTTTGTTTTTGAACAGCAGCTATAACTTTAGGATGACAATGACCCAGACTACAGGCAGAAACACCTGCAACAAAATCTAAATGTGCATTACCATTGGTGTCATAAATATAACTACCTTTGGCATGCGAAACCTCTAGGGCCAAAGGATGTGGCGAAGTTTGCGCTTGATATTTTAGAAAATCTTGTTTCATTTTAAAGGACTAGAAGTCACTTTTTTGAGCTTAGGTCTTAAGATAGGCGTAGGGGCCTTATTATTTGGAGGAGGAATTTTGTTGACCGGGTCACTGGAGTTTCCGGAACGTTCTGCTTCCTCTGCATCAATATCAATAGGGTTTTCTATACCTCTTATGATAGGGAGTTCTATATTATTATCATCTTCATCAAAAATATCATCTTTGGTAACTATTCGCTCATCGCCACGCCAGATAAAACCTTTTAGTTTCCGACTTTCAACGGGAAGTTCTGTTTCAGGAAAAATATCGCCGTCGGGATCAATAAAGAAAGAAAGGTCTTCAACATCATTATTGGCCATTACAATATTAATTTTACTGCAAATGGTTTTGTCAATTCCTATAAGCTCTTCATCGTCATTATACATATAATATATAACCTCGGTATTTTTGACTAAGTCTATGTATTTCAGTTCGTTTTCTACAAATTTTCCGAAAAGGTCCTTACCCTTAGCTTGGTTGTAACCAGTCATACTAATACTATCCAAAGAGATAATAAAAGCGTTTTCTAATACTTTGAGCGAATCTAGTTTTTCCGTTTCAAGGTTGGAAATGAGATGTATGCTATCACCCGTCATTTGATTATCACCATTCCATATCACGGGATTACGAATCAATTGAGTGATTCCTGTTTTTTCGGATGAATGCACAGAATCACACTTACCACTTAAGTCGGTTTTGTAAAATTTAGCATTTCTAAAAGCACGTAGTATTCTGTTTTCAGGCTTTCCTGTGATCATTAACGTATCACCATGCATATAAAGCGAATCTTGTTCTACTAGACTTATAGAAACAGCGCGCTTAGTAGCAAACACAGAATCTTTTGCTTTAAATACTTCTGCATAATGAGCGCGTATAATACCATTGTTTACGGTATCGGTAACCGTAATGTTATTGGTAGCGGATGCAAACTCCGAAGCTTTATCAAAATACACGCTATCTCCTTCAATAATACGGTTGTTATAATCAATACGAGTATTTTTTATCCCATAGCCGCTTTCTATTTTTGTGTCATAAAAACCACGTTCGCAATATATTTTATAGGCTTCTCCGGTTATAGTAGAGGGGCCATACATATATGCATTCTTGGAGGTTGTGTAGTAATCTAGTTGCTCGGAATCTAGAATGTACTGCGGGTTGTCTATATGAACGCTATCTAAAAACTGGTATTTGTCCAACTCCATAAAAT
The DNA here is from genome assembly GCF_015330125.1 of Zobellia nedashkovskayae. NCBI lineage: Bacteria > Pseudomonadati > Bacteroidota > Flavobacteriia > Flavobacteriales > Flavobacteriaceae > Zobellia > Zobellia nedashkovskayae. The sequence continues at coordinate 3,281,255 of NZ_JADDXR010000002.1, forward strand.
AGCGACCTATTTCACTGGTCAAAGTATTCGAAGAATCTATTATGGTACCCGAACTATTGTAATACGACTCTTGATTTTCACGATCAAAATAGAGCGTATCCGTTCTTAGGGTCATTTTACCACTCTGCTGATCGGTTTCCAAAAGAACACTCTCAAAGGCTTTGGCTAGTTTTGTCTCGCCATCGTAATTAATTTTTCCACTGGTCATTTCAATGGAGTCACCTTGCTGTAAGCGTACGTTACCTACTGCCCGTAAGCGGTTTTCCTTCTGATAAAATATGGCAATGTCACACCAAAGGTCAGCGCCTTGGTGTTCAAACTGCACCTGCTTATCATCTTTACTAAAAATTGAAGCTCCAGGAAATTGAGATTCGTTTTTGGTGAAGTTGGCACCATAAACAATATTAATCTGTTTGCTTTGTGTGGTGTCTTGAGTGGAAGTCTTTTCTTCTTGAGCGTAGCCAATTATAGACGTGCCAAGTAAAAACAATAAAATGCGAAGTAGATTCAATGCTATCTAAATTTTGCCTAAAAGTAGGTTTTTTTTAAAGGAAGCAATATAGTTTAGGATAGATTTAGGAGGATTACAGATTAAGATAAAATCTATAAGTATCCAAACTATCCTAAACTACATATCGAAATGTATATTTCGATGTTCTTTTATAACCTTTGCTTACCTGTGTATAGTCTGTGTACGGTCGGGCCCTACAGAAACTATTTTAATAGGCACTTCTAGTTCTTTTTCTAAGAACTCTATGTAGGCCATTAAGGTCGCTGGTAACTGATCAGCACTGCTCATTTTAGTAAGATCTTCTTTCCAGCCTTTCATTTCTGAATAAATGGGCGTTACATTTTCTGCTTCAATATTAAACGGAAGGTGTTCTATTTTTTTGCCTTTATAGTTATAAGCAGTACAGATTTTTAAAGTATCAAATCCGCTTAAAACATCAGCTTTCATCATCATCAATTCGGTAACGCCGTTAATGATTACAGCATATTTTAAAGCAACAAGATCTAACCAACCACATCTTCTAGGACGGCCAGTAGTTGCACCAAACTCGTTACCTACACGAGCCATAGTCTCACCATCTTCATCAAAAAGTTCTGTTGGAAAAGGACCACTACCAACTCTTGTAGTATATGCTTTAAAAATACCTTTTACATCACCTATTTGGTTTGGAGCAACTCCAAGACCTGTACAGGCACCTGCAGCTGTAGTATTACTAGATGTTACAAAAGGATATGTTCCAAAATCAATATCTAATAATGAACCTTGTGCGCCTTCAGCCAATATTTTCTTACCGCTTTTTTGAGCTTGGTAAAGATATTCTTCACTGTCAATAAAAGTCAGTTCTTTTAATTCGTTAATAGAATCAAAAAAGTCTTTCTCCAATTCTGCCAAATCATACTGAATGTCTACATCGTGAAAAGCAATCATAGCTTCATGCTTGTTAGCTAAGCTACGATATTTTTCTTTCCAATCAGACATCTCAAGATCACCGATACGCATACCGTTACGGCCTGTTTTGTCCATATATGTCGGGCCTATTCCCTTTAGGGTAGAACCAATTTTAGCTTTCCCTTTTGATGCTTCTGAAGCCGCATCCAATAAACGGTGGGTAGGCAATATAAGATGTGCTTTTCTTGAAATGAACAATTTAGCTTTAATATCTAAATTGAACTTTTTTAAAGCGTCTAATTCTTTTTTGAAGATTACTGGATCTATAACTACTCCATTACCAACAATGTTTAAAGCGCTTTTGTGAAAAATTCCTGAAGGTATGGTATGTAAAACGTGTTTAATTCCATCAAACTCCAACGTATGTCCTGCATTTGGACCTCCTTGAAATCTTGCGATGATGTCGTAATCTGTTGTAAGTACATCAACAATTTTACCTTTTCCTTCGTCTCCCCACTGTAATCCTAACAATAAATCTACTGCCATTTAAAATTTTGGTTAGCTGTTCGTGTTTTCTTTTTTATTTCGAGTACCATAGAAATAGAGGGAGTGTGTATTGATTGTAATATCAAAAACTTCCTCAATGGTTTTCTTTATAGATTGAATACGAGGGTCGCAAAACTCCATAACTTCACCGGTATCGGTCAAGATAACATGATCATGTTGGCGATCAAAATATGATTTCTCGTATTGTGCCTGGTTTTTGCCAAATTGATGCTTTCTAACCAGTTTACACTCTAATAAAAGTTCAATAGTATTGTAGAGTGTAGCACGACTTACCCTGTAGTTTTTATTCTTCATATTTATGTACAGCGATTCGATATCGAAATGCTCTTCGCTGTCATAAATTTCTTGAAGTATAGCATAGCGTTCGGGTGTTTTTCTATGCCCGTTCTCTCCTAAAAAAGTGGTAAAAACGTTTTTTACGATTTCCTGATTTTTGTTGGCTGCCATAACTAGGGTTACATTCGTCAATCCGCAAAGGTACGGTTATATTTTAATTAGAATTCTAAATTCTTGTGACTTTATCTATTCCGTTTATTTTCTTCAGATTTGCCATCACTTTTTTCAGAATGCCGTTGTTTTTAACTACTACCGTAATAGTACCTTTGAAAGTTCCGCCATCGGTACTAAAATTAAGATTACGGATGTTCACGTGCATGTCATCGGATATAATTTCGGTAATCTCACTTACTAAGCCAAGATTGTCTATTCCCGTTAACCGTATTTCGGATAGAAATTCTTCTTGACTGGAATCTATCCATTTGGCACTAATAATACGATACGCATAATTAGATTGAAGTTGTATGGCGTTGGGACAGTTTTTCTTATGAACTTTGATTCCTTCGTTTATGCTAACAAAACCAAAAACCTCGTCGCCAGGAATGGGGTTGCAGCATGGAGAGAGTTTGTATTCTAATTTTTCCTCTTCCTTACCAAAAACCAACACATCATATTTGGCGGTAATCTCCTCCTTTTGGATTTCTAGCGGATTAGGGTTTCTTCGCATTTTATTTTTGAAGAAACTTATGAACGCATTAGAATAAGACGAAGAAAAGTCTTTTAACATTTGGTTGTCTATAGATCCAATGCCTACTCTATAAAAAAGATCTAGGCTGGTCTTTAGTTTAAAGAAGCTTACCATTTTATTAATGGAATCTTCATTAAGGGCAACTTTCTGGGATTTTAACTTTCTGCGTAGAATTTCTTTACCATCTTCCGCAACGGATTTTTTCTCTTCTCTTAAAGAAGATTTTATTTTTGCTCTAGCTCTTGCCGTTGTGGCGTAATCCAACCAGTTCTGATTTGGTTTTGCCTGGGCAGAAGTTATAATTTCTACCTGATCTCCACTGCTAAGAGTAGTGTTCAAAGGAACTAATTTTCCATTAACCTTAGAACCTCTAGTGCGCATACCAACTTCTGTATGTATATTAAAAGCAAAGTCTAACGGGGTGGCTCCTTTTGGTAAGGATCTAAGTTCACCTTTTGGGGTAAAGACAAATATTTCTTTAGCGTAGAGATTTAGTTTAAATTCTTCAACAAAATCTACTGCATTTGTATTGGCGTTTTCAAGTGCTTCCTGTAAACGATTGAGCCATACGTCAATACCTTTTTCTTTTTGATCTCCATGTTTGTACTTAAAATGAGCTGCATAACCTTTTTCTGCAATTTCGTGCATGCGTTCGCTACGAATCTGTACTTCTACCCATCTTCCTTTGGGTCCCATAACAGTAATGTGCAGCGCTTCGTATCCTGTAGATTTTGGTGATGATATCCAATCGCGGAGGCGTACGGGGTTTGGAGTAAAGTGATCGGTTACGATGGAATAAATTTTCCAAGCCAGGAATTTTTCATTCTGCCGATCTGACTTATAAATAATACGAATGGCAAACTTGTCATAAATTTCATCAAAAGCTACATGCTGTACCTTCATCTTTTTACGAATAGAGAAAATGGACTTCATTCGCCCTTTTATATAATAGTTTAGGCCTTCTTCTTTTAAGGATTTATCTATTACACCCGAAAAAGCATCAATATAAGCTTGTTGATCTTCTTTTGATTCTTCAATTTTATCTTTTATGCTTTTGTATACACTAGGTTCAGTATATTTTAAACTAAGGTCTTCTAATTCTGTTTTTATGTTATAAAGCCCTATACGGTGTGCTAACGGAGCATAGATGTATAAGGTCTCGGAAGCCATTTGTACCTGTTTATGCTCGGGCATGGCATCCATGGTAAGCATATTGTGGTAACGGTCTGCAATCTTAATTATGATAACTCTCACATCATCATGTAGAGTGAGTAGCATCTTCCGGAAATTTTCGGCCTGTTGCGAGGTGCTGGTGTCTTTTTTAAGATGTGCTATTTTGGTAAGGCCATCAACGATACGCGCAATGGTTTCACCAAACATTCGTTCAATATCATCTAACGTATATTCGGAGTCTTCTACAACGTCGTGAAGTAGGGCGGAAGCAATAGAAGTAGCATCTAGACCAATCTCTGAAGCCACTATTTTCGCCACTGCAATAGGATGAAAAATATAAGCTTCTCCAGATTTTCTACGTTGCGTTTTATGTGCGTCTACTGCAATCTCAAATGCAGAGCGTATGAGTACCTTATCATCGTCTGAGAGATGTTGATAACTAATGCGCAGCAATTCTTTATATTGCTTGGCAATCTCCTTGTTTTCCTTCTCTATAGCTTCCTCGGTCATATTCAAATAAAAATAGAACAATCTTAGCAGTCGTACAACAAAAATTGACCCTCTTTTTTGGCTATGTCAAAGTGTCTTTAATTTTGAATATTGATGGTTGTGCTACTTTTTTAAATTCTGAATCCGGTCCAGAAGAGTAGGGTGAGAATAGTGCATAAAAACGAAGGCAGGATGAGGAGTAAGGTTGCTTAAACTGTTTTTAGATAATTTTTTTAATGAGGTAATCAACGGTTGTGCAGCATAAGTTTTTTTGGCATAATCATCTGCTTGATATTCAAATTTCCTAGAGAAATGATTCATAATCAATCCCGTTATTTCTGAGATAGGACTGTAAAGAATACCAAAACCTATTAGGGCTGCATGAAAACTAGGCTGAGATACGCCAATAGCCATAGATACTGCAGGGTTGTTGACAAACAATGACAATACAAATAGTGTGATACCTGTTAATAATAAAGATGCTATGAGGTTGAAAATAATGTGTTTTTTCTTGTAGTGTCCTACTTCATGGGCTAAAACAGCAACAATCTCTTCTTCATCTAGGTCGTTTATTAAGGTGTCATATAGGGTAACCCTTTTTTCTTTGCCAAAGCCAGAGAAATAGGCATTGGCTTTTGTGGAGCGTTTTGAACCGTCTATTACAAATATATTATTGAGCTCAAAACCAACGTTCTTGGCAAAGGTTTCTATTTTGGTTTTTAAGCTTCCATCTTCTAGAGGTGTTTGCTTATTGAAAAGAGGCACAATGAGTTTACTGTAAAATAAGTTCATGAACACCGTAAAAATAGATACAAGAGCCCAAGCATACAACCAAAAATTAGTGCCTGCCCATTGGAAGAACCAAATGATTACAGCTAAAAGGAGTCCACCTACTGCTGCGGTCATTAACCAGCCCTTTATTTTATCTAAAAAGAAAGTGCCTTTGGTAGTCTTGTTGAAACCGAATTTCTCTTCTATTACAAAGGTAGAATAGTAGGATAAAGGAAGGGTAAGGATATCGCTTCCGATCATAATAATACCAAAGAACATTAAAGCCATTGGTATAGGTTGACTGGTTGTGCTACGTACTAGTTGGTCTATCCATTCAAATCCACCAAAAACCAAAAAACACAAGGTTAAGAGAAAGGAAAAGGTAGATGTTAATAATCCAAAACTATAATTGGTCTTTTTGTATGCTTGTGATTTTTTATACTCCTCCTCATCAAAAACATCATTGAGTTCCTGTGGTATAGGGTCGTTATAGCGTCTGGCGTTTAGGTAATCTAGAACGGTCTCGAGGATAAATTGTAGCACGAGAATGGCAATGATAGTATAAAACAGAATGCTCATTCGGTATTTGTTTTTGGTATATGGGAGTTGGTATGTTGAGAATTGAGGCTTTATTTATTCAAAATTCCGCTGTCTTTTCGCTTCAAAGATAACAATAGCCGCTGAGACGGATACATTCATGGAATCTATCTCTCCTTGCATAGGAATTATAATGTTCTGGGTTGAGTTATCCAGCCATTCTTGCGAAAGTCCGTCCGCTTCCGTCCCAACCACAATTGCCGAAGCAGGAATGAAATCGGTTTTAATATAATTTTCAGAAGCAGAAAGTGCTGCGCAGTAAATATTGATATTTTTAGCTTTCAGAAACTCAATAACTTCAGAGGTACTACCAATGGCTATCTTGTTTGTAAAAACGCAGCCCACGCTAGAGCGTATTATATTAGGGTTGTAGAGGTCTGTTCTTGGGTTGGTAATGATAACTGCGTCAAGGTTTGCGGCATCGGCGGTACGTAATAATGCTCCTATGTTTCCTGGTTTTTCGGGAGCTTCGGCAACGAGAATTAACGGATTTTTATTTTTTAATTCCAATTCTTCCAGCAATGTGGGTTTGCTTATGGCAATGGCCAAAACACCTTCAGTAGTTTGTCTATAGGCCAGTTTTTGGTAAACATCCTTCGTAACTTCAATATAATCAGGGGTTAATTTACTGTTTCCAAAAAGTGCATTAGTTGTGTTCAAGTCAATCAAGTCCGGTTGAAAAAGCACAGTTTCAATTTCATAACCACCTTTGAGTGCTAATTCAATTTCCCGTTGGCCTTCTATAATAAAAAGTCCGGTTTTCTTTCGTTCTCTAGACTTTTCCTTTAAAAGCAGTATTTTCTTTACCAACGCATTTTGAACGCTAGAGATTTGCTTAATTTCATGCATACCGCAAATGTAAATAAAAGTGTAATTGCGCGACCTATGTACCTAAAACTAAAAATAAACACATGAAACAAATTTTTACAATTTTACTGGTTTTAGTTCTAACCAACTGTAAAGAAGCACCTAAGCAAAGCAAATCTGATCAAAAGGAATTGAAAACAGGGGTAAATGAGGAGAACGATAATTATCCTGAAGCACTGAACAAAGTTTTTGCAGCCCATGGTAGCTTAAAGAACTGGAGAGGTAAACGCACACTGAGCTTTGAAATTGTGAAGCCAGATGGTAATGAAAAGCACACCATAGATTTGCATTCAAGAAAAGATAAAGTTGAAACCCCTCCGGTTGAAATTGGTTTTGACGGTAAAGATGTTTGGTTATTAGATGAAGCAAAGACCTATAAAGGTAATGCTGAACTATATCATAATCTTATGTTCTATTTCTATGCTATGCCTTTTGTTTTGGCAGATTCTGGAATCAATTATAAAGTTGCCGAAGATTTAGTTTATGATGGTAAAAATTACCCTGGGATTCACATAAGTTATAATGACGGCGTTGGAGCTTCATCAAAAGATGATTACTATTTGTATTATGACTCTGAAACCTACGAAATGGCTTGGTTAGCATATACATTTACCTATGGAACGGATGAGAAATCTGACAAATTGAGCTTTATTCGTTATAACGATGGGGCAGATGTTAATGGGGCAAAATTACCTAAATCTATTACTTGGTACTTAAATGAAGGTAAATCAATAAAGGAGGTTAAAAAAACGGTAACTTTTGATAATATTGTTCTAGAGGAAACCTCAAAACCTGATGCATTTTATGCTGTTCCGGAAAATGCTAATGTCATCTTAAAGCCTTAATTTTTCTTATTTTTTAAGTACCTTGTATCTTTAAATTTTATTTGAATATGGAGGTCTTGTTATTCGGCATAGCCAAAGATATAGTAGGTAGGTCATCGTTTCGTTTCGAGGAGGGTGATGAAATGCCCAAATCGGTTTCGGAATTGAAACAGAAATTGAATAATAGCTTTCCGGATTTCGGGAAGCTTTCTTCTTTAGCGGTAGCTGTAAACAGCGAGTATGCCGAAGATGCTAGGATTTTAAGTAAAGGTGATGAAATTGCCATAATCCCTCCCGTAAGTGGTGGGTAATATAGAACTATAAAGGCATCTTCGTCAATTCAAAAATTGTAATAAGAGTGTAGATTCATGGAAAAAAAACTCTCACATATTGATGCTTCGGGAAACGCGGCAATGGTAGATGTATCCGAGAAAAAAGTAACATCCAGGACAGCTGTGGCTTCTGGTCGAGTAGAATTTCCAAAAGAGGTTTTTGATACCTTGGCAGCCCAAGATTTTTTGGGTAAAAAAGGAAGTATAATACAAACGGCAGTAATTGCAGGTATTCAGGCAGTTAAGAAAACATCAGAACTGATTCCGCTTTGTCATCAAATCAACTTATCCAAAGTACAAATTGATATTGTTCCCAATGGGCAAGCTTTAGAAATTAGTTGTACCGTAAAATGTACGGAGAAAACGGGAGTTGAGATGGAAGCGTTGACAGGAGTATCGGTTAGTGCATTAACTATTTACGATATGTGTAAGGCGTTGTCTCACGATATACAAATAACTAACGTTCAGTTGGATGAAAAAACAGGAGGAAAGAATGATTATAGGTCCTGAAATATACGGTTTGGTGCTAGCCGGAGGAAAAAGCACCCGAATGGGAAAAGACAAAGGTTTAATTCCGTACCACGGTATGCCACAACGCGATTATCTTTATAATCTATTGGGAAGGGTTTGTGAAAAGACTTTTTTGAGCATTAGACCGGAGCAGCAGAATGAGATTGCGGATGAAATAGAAGTAATTGTTGATGAGAACAAGTATAGAGGGCCTTACAACGGACTCCTATCTGCTCATTTAAAACAGCCTGATGTGGCTTGGTTGGTTTTGGCGTGTGACCTTCCATTAATGGACCTTCTAGCGCTGCAAGAATTAATAGCTGCTCGCGACCCGAATAAAGTAGCCACTTCGTTCGCCCAAAAAGAGGACCCTTTGCCCGAACCCCTCTGTGCTATTTGGGAGCCAAAAGCTTTTGAAGAAAGTTTAGCCTATTTGGAAAACGGTAACGGAACTTGCCCAAGAAAATATTTAATTAATAGCGAGGTGAAATTGGTTTTTCCTACCAACCCTAATGTACTTCTGAATGCAAATTCTGAGGAAGAGTATAAGGAAGCCATCGTGAAATTATCAGTAGAATGAACGTAGAACGCTACGACCGACAAACGATTCTAAAAGAGTTTGGTATGGAGGCTCAACGAAAGTTACAGTCGGCCAAAGTACTGGTGGTAGGAGCTGGTGGGCTTGGGGTTCCCGTTCTTACCTATCTGAATGCTATGGGTGTGGGAGTTTTGGGTATTGTAGATAATGATGTGGTGTCGCTATCTAACTTACACAGGCAAGTACTATATTCTGAAAAAGACATAAATAAGCCCAAGGTAGCTACCGCTGTTTTAAAATTGAAAGAACAGAATTCAGAAACTAAAATCATTTCTCACGAAACATTTTTGACACGAGAAAATGCGCTTGAAATTATTTCTGATTATGATGTGGTAGTTGATGCTTCTGATAATTTTCCTACCCGATATTTGGTTAACGATGCTTGTGTGATTTTGAATAAACCTTTTGTTTACGGAGCATTACACAGTTTTGAAGGGCAAGTAAGTGTTTTTAATTTTGAAGGAGGACCTACATACCGTTGTCTTTTTCCTGAAATGCCAAAAGCAGACGAAATGCCTAATTGTAATGAAAATGGAGTTTTGGGTATTGTACCGGGAATCATTGGTAATTTTCAGGCTTTGGAGGCCGTGAAAGTGATTACAGGAATAGGGGAGACCCTTTCAGGAAAATTGTTGCTTTTTGATGGACTTTCAAACAATTTTCAAAAAATCCGTTTTTTGTTGAATCCTGAAAACCTAAAGAGAAAGGCACTTCAAAAGAATTATGATTTTGATTGTGAAGTGCCTATAAATTCTATTGCTTCGGATGCTTTTCAACAAATTATAGATAAGAATGAGGTGCAACTTATAGATGTTCGCACTGCTAAGGAGTTCAATAGAAACCATTTATCTTTTGCTAAGAATATTCCACTTTCCGAACTTGATGAACGGTATGGTGAGATTTTGTACGACGCTAAAATTTACGTCGTTTGTCAGTCTGGGGTACGCAGTAGAAAAGCTGTAGAGAAACTCAAAGGATTACATGCCAATGCCAGTTTGATTAATGTAGAAGGAGGGATGAACCAAATTTCAAAACATGCCGCTAAGTACTGAAAACCTGGTGCTCCTGTGTTTGGGTTTCTTTATTGTAGCTACATTGTACTCTTCTGTAGGATTTGGCGGTGGGTCTAGCTATCTAGCCTTATTGACTTTATTTTTAGGAGGCTTTTTTGCCATACGTTCTATAGCTTTGGTTTGTAACTTGGTGGTGGTTTCGGGTAGCACTTTTTTATATTTTAAAAATGGTCATGCGAATTTAAAAGACTTTTTACCCTTTGTATTGGCCAGTATACCGTTGGCGTTTCTTGGAGCCTCTTTTCGACTGGAAGAAAATGTTTTCTTTCTTTTATTGGGATTTTCACTTGTAACTTCTTCGATATTTTTGGCTTCACAAACTTTTTCAAAAAGAGATTTTTCTGAAAAGGTTGCTAAATATCCCAAGTTCTTAACTTATATATTGGGTGGTGGAATTGGTCTTTTATCTGGACTTGTAGGTATTGGCGGCGGTATATTTTTAGCACCGATACTAAATCACCTTAGGTGGGACAAATCGATTAAAATAGCTGCTTTGGCCAGTTTTTTTATATTAGTGAATTCCATTTCAGGCTTAGCTGGCCTAATTCAAGGAGGAATGTTAGATCTCCCTTGGAAGGAAACGTTGGCTCTAGTTGTTTCTGTACTAATTGGCGGGCAGCTGGGTATTCGTATGAGCTTAAAGAGATTTACCCCCAAAGGTATAAAGAGGGTAACGGCCTTATTGGTTTTTATTGTAGGGGTTCGTATTTTACTCAAATATATCCCAGAGATATTTTAATAAAACAATTTTAAAAAGTAATAGCATTGAAAATTCTTTTAAACCCAGCTTATTTTCCTGATATAGCAACTTTTTCTGTAATAGCTCAAAATGAGATTTGTTGGGAAGTTCAAGATAACTTCCAGAAACAAACGTACCGTAACAGAGCTTACGTCTGTAATGACCGTGGAAGACATATGCTTAGCATACCTATACAACATGTGAGTAACAAGCAGGGTAGGCTGAATAAAGATGTTAAATTAGATAATACCTACGAATGGCAGCGCCAACACTGGCGTACCTTAAAAACGGCTTATAGAACTTCACCTTTTTTTGAATTTTACGAAGATGAGATAGCTCCGCTTTATGAGAAGCAATATGAGTATTTGTTAGATTACAACCTGCTAACCATAGAAATTATTTGTGATTGTCTTCAGATGGATATGCCAACTGAGAAAACGGTAACATATGATGTAAGTCGAGAAGGTTTTTTAGATGGTAGATTTCTTGTGAACCCAAAGGGTAAGTTGAATTTTGATCAGGAAGAATACAATCAAGTTTTTTCCGATAGAAATGAGTTTTCCGGGAACACCAGTGTATTGGATTTACTTTTTAATGAAGGTACAAATGCACTAAGTTACTTAAAGAACCAAAAAATAAGTTTCTTGAATGCTTAGATTTCTCATGCATTACGGCATTCATTTTTTAGTACCCATCTTTGTTGGGTGGTATTTTTATAAGGAATATCGGTTAAAGGCTATTCTTATATTGTTGGCGGGTATTGTAATAGATTTAGACCATTTATTGGCTAGTCCAGTTTTTGATGCCAACCGATGTAGCATTGGTTTTCATCCATTACACAGTTATTGGGCTATTGCTATTTACTTTGGATTGTTATACTTCAAAAAAACAAGAATCTTCGGATTGGCCTTTTTGATTCATATTTTGGCGGATGTCACAGATTGTTTCTTCCTATTTCAATCTAAATGAAGCCATAACGGGGAAGTGGTCTGAATATTTTTCATCATAGTTCTTGTGACCCATAACTTCAAAATTAGAATCGGCCATGATAAAATCAATGCGAATAGGAATCTTTAAAAAATTAAAGGAGCGGCCATAACCCGAGCCTTTTTCAATAAAAGAATCTTGCATATCACCCTTTATGGTGTGATAGACAGAAGAAAATTGTGTATTGTTAAAGTCACCGCAAACTAGATTCTTATAAGGACTGTTAGCTTTGTGTTCAGCTATAATCTCGGCTTGCTGTTGTTGCTTTTTAAATTTGCTTGTAACCCGCTTTAAAAGTTTTTCTGAAGATTGGGAACGCAAAACACCAGTACCAGGTGTTATGCCGAGTGATTGCATGTGTAAATTGTAGAGTCGCAAGGTGTCTCCTTTGTATAAGATATCAGCATAAGAACCATTGTTGATGCTTTCAGGGAAATTTATTATTTCTGCTTTCGTTATCGGGTATTTTGAAAAAATAGCCATATGTACTTTGTCTCCCGAGTGTATTTTTTTGAAAAAGTGATATGGATAGTTTAAGTAATTCACATCCATATTGTAGCCTACTTCTTGAAAACAGAGAATATCTGGATTTTCATTACGAATTAAACGTTTTGTAAGCTGAGGTATACTGTCATTATCTATAACTCCATTACTATTAAAACCACGAACATTGTAAGTCATGATTTTTAATTCATCTTCTTTAAAATCAACAGCTTTAGAACTGAATTTTAAAAAGGTACCTAGGATAAAATAGCCCAGTACGAGAATAAATAAAGAAGTGAAAGCCTGTCTTTTAAGGCTGAATAACCAGTATAAGAAAAATAGTGTGTTAACAACAACCAGAGCAGGTACGCCTATACTTAATATAGATAAAAAAGGAAAAATCTCTAAGGATAGATACGGAACTATGCAAGCTATTAAAAGCGCAAAAGCAAAAACTACATTAAAGAAAAAAAGTATTTTATTAAAAAATGAAAGTCCTTTCATATATTAATCTTCCTTACCAGCTTTGAATAAAAAGTCTTTCTCTGCTTTCGAAAGGCTTTCGTATCCAGATTTACTGATTTTATCCAGAATAGCATCTATTTTTTTCTGGTGTGTCTTTTTATCGTAATTAGCCTTTTTGGCCGCTGTTTTTTGATTGTTTTTAAAAACCGTTTTCATTGGAGCTTTCTTTTCGCTTTTCTTGAAGAGGTTGACAACACCATCAACAAAATTTGAAAACCCTTCGCCAATGTCTCTACCATTATAAAGCTGTCTGGCGTACATATAGCCTAATAAAGCACCTCCTAAATGCGCTATTCGCCCACCTATATTCCCTCCCATAGGAATCTGAACCAAATCCATTAAAACAACGAATAACCCTATTTGCCAGAGTTTTACATTAAAAAAGAAAAGACGAACCTCTTGGTTTGGGATATAGGTACACACAAAAATAAGTACGGCCATTACCCCTGCTGATGCTCCGATCAAGGAAGCGTTTACGCTTATTAGCGTTGGAAAAATATTATAACTTAAAAGGAATAATAGTCCGCCTAAAATAACACCTAGAAAATAAATATTCAAAAATCGTCTGCCGTCAAAAAGGTTCAGTAAAATACGTCCGGCCACATAAAGTATATACATGTTCCAAAGAATATGGAATATACCACCATGTAAAAAAGAGTAAGTTATAATAGACCATGGCTGCATTAGAAAGTCGAAAAAATCTTTGGGTAGGGCAAACCAATTTTCAACATTCGGGCTAATTAGTGCGGTAATGAGGCCCATAACGATAAAAACAATAACGTTAATGGCTATGAGCTTTTCAGAAACGCTCAATCGTGCATATTGATATTTTAAGTCTCCGTTTGTCATATTAGTTCCAGCGGTTGTTGTTAAACTGATTTTTTTTCCAATACCACATCATCAGAAAGCCAAATAAGGCTCCTCCAATATGAGCAAAATGAGCTATACCTTGACCGAAAATAGCGTATCCCGTTACCCCTGAAAACAAATCCAACCCGATTAAAACTGGAATAAAAAACTTTGCTTTTATAGGAATAGGAAGGAAAATCAAGAATAACTCGCTATTAGGGAACATCATGCCAAAGGCTACTAAAACTCCGTAAATAGCTCCTGATGCTCCAACGGCCGGAGTGTTGTAAGCAGATAGGAAATTATCTATCGTACTTTTTGATGCGATGTTATACCAATCCGGACTGTATTGACCTGCTGAGATGATATCCAGGACGTTACTCTCGGTCATTCCACTACTAACCAGGGCTTGCATACCCTCGTTAAAATAGTAATAATTGACGCCTGTATGGAGTAATGCAGATCCCAAACCTGCAGAGAAATAGAAAAATAAAAATTTATTACGTCCCCACATTTTCTCTAGTGGCGTTCCAAAGGCCCACAAAGCATACATGTTAAAGGCAATATGCATGAAACCACCATGCATGAACATATGAGTTATAACCTGATAAAAAGCAAAATTTTCGTTTTTTGGAAACCATAACGAAAACCACTGATACATCTGATCACCATACATAGAGGTTGCCACAAAAAACAGAACGTTAATTATGAGTAGGTGCTTTATGGCTTCGGTTAGTTTTCCCATCTAAATAAATTTTTTGTCAATGTCATTTTCGGTAATAGTGATGTATACCGGTTTATTAAACGGACTAACCATGGCTTCCTTACAAGCGAACAAGTCGTTTACAAGGGCAATTTGAGAGGCGTTGTCCAATGTTTCTCCAGTTTTGACTGCCAAAGTCTTTGCCAAGGTTTTTGAAAGTATGTCCGTATGAGAAAAACTTTCGTCGGTTATCTCCTGTTGGTAATCAGAAATCAATTGGTCTAATATCATGCCAACCTCGCTTTCTGCCACCAATAATGGAACACCAGTAACGGTAATGGATTCGCCTTCTATTTTTTCAAAGAGAAATCCAATGGAGACCAAAATATCCTCAATTTCTTGAAGTGCAATGATTTCTGATTTTGAGAAAGCAATGTTTAATGGGAACAATAATTGTTGACTAACAGCTTGTTGTACTGTACTGTTCTTTAAAAACTTCTCATAAAGTACTCTTTGGTGTGCTCTGCTCTGGTCTATAACAACCATACCTGACTTTATGGTAGTTACTATATATTTTCTTCTAATTTGGAAGGTAGTCGTAACGGCTTCTGTTGATTCTTTTTCTCCTTCAAATATAGAACCTGTAATGATGTCCGACTCAAAACTAATGCTTCCTGCACTATCATCAGCTCCCATTTTTGATTCATGACCAACATACAAGCTTTCCCAGCTCTGTGTATTTGGTTTTTGATAGCTACGAGAAGCAGTGGGTGTATTCTTTGTTTCCTGAAAAGGATTGAATCCTGAATTTACGGTTACATTTGGCTGTATGACCGACTTATTTTTGAATTCATAAGGTGTCTGTAAATTAGGGTCGTGTTCGAAATCTAGGGCAGGGGCAACGTTAAATTGTCCTAAGCTATGTTTAACAGTAGACCTTAAAATAGCGTACAGACTATGTTCATCATCAAACTTGACTTCGGTTTTAGTGGGATGAATATTTATATCAATAGACGCTGGGTCAACCTCCAAATAAAGAAAGTAACCAGGGTAACTATCAGATTTTATAAGTCCTTCAAACGCCGCTACTATTGCATGGTGTAAATAAGGGCTTTTTACAAATCGGTTATTGATAAAGAAAAACTGTTCTCCACGACTCTTCTTAGCGAATTCAGGCTTTGTTATAAACCCTTTGATAACTACAATTGGCGTTTCTTCCTCTACAGGAACCAATTTTTGGTTCGTTCGGGCTCCAAAAATATTCACAATCCGTTTCCGATAATTGTCTGATGGAAGGTTAAAGAGCTCACTCCCGTTATTATAAAAATGAAAGGCAATTGTAGGATGTGCCAAAGCTACCCGATGAAACTCATCTGTAATATGGCGGAGTTCTACTTGATTGCTTTTTAGAAAATTACGTCTTGCAGGAATATTGAAAAATAAATTCTTGACCGCCATAGAAGTACCCTTTGGGGTAACGCTTGCTTCTTGGAATATAATTTTACTGCCTTCTATTTTTAGATGGGTACCTAGTTCTTCATTTTCGGGCTTGGTCTGCATTTCTACATGTGCAATAGCAGCAATGGATGCTAAAGCTTCACCGCGAAAACCTTTGGTGCTTAAATTAAAAAGATCTTCTGCTTTTTGGATTTTGGAAGTGGCATGCCGCTCAAAGCTCAGTCTGGCATCTGTGGCACTCATACCCAAACCATCATCAACCACCTGAATAAGAACTTTTCCGCCGTCTTTAATAATTAGTTTTATATTATTAGCACCAGCATCAATGGCATTTTCAAGCAACTCCTTCACCACAGAGGCAGGGCGTTGAACCACTTCACCCGCTGCTATCTGATTAGCAACATGGTCTGGTAAAAGTTTTATAATATCTGCCATTATTTAGGGAAGAATATAGAGATGTCAAAATCGATGATATAAAGTACAATCAATACTAAAACGGCTATGATAATGGCCATTCTTACTTTTATATTGTTATCTCCTTGGCGCTTCACATCGGACATGGCGCTGCCAAATTTTCCTTTTAAACCTCTTGCTGGGTTTAGTGTACTTCTAAATTGATCGAGTTTTGGTTCGATTTTAAACGGATTGCCTTTACCCTTATCGTCATAATAACGAGGGGCGTAATCGAATTTTTTACTTCGCTTTAAGCGCGTGAATTTACTTAGCATTCCCATGAACTCCAAAGTTACTTAAAATCGAAAAATATGCCGTGTTACAGCTGCCAAAATTTGTTAACAGACCGTGAGATATGGGTTTGTAAGGGATAAAACTGTTCCCCACTCTGTTTCAAAAAGGGATAAGCAGGCAATTTACTTGTTCTCTTGGGAATGGACCTTACCCAGAAAGTAAGATTTTTAAATGAAGTTTGTACTATTTCTATTTACCTAAACTAGCCATTTGTATAGCAGCTATAGCAGCCTCGGTACCTTTGTTGCCATGTTTGCCCCCGCTACGTTCTCGTGATTGCTGTATGTTGTTATCAGTCAGCACACAGAAAATAACTGGCGTATCTAATTGTACGTTCAAATCTTTAATACCTTGTGCAGTAGCGCTACAAACAAAATCAAAATGCTTGGTTTCTCCTTGTATAACGCTTCCTATAGCAATAACAGCATCCACGTCTTGTGTGGTTGCCATTTTTTTACAGCCATAGGTTAATTCAAAACTCCCTGGAACATCCCAGCGTATTACGTTAGATTCCAAGGCGCCACAATCTAAAAGGGCATCAATAGCTCCTGAGTATAAACCTTCGGTTATTTCGGTATTCCATTCTGAAACAACAATCCCAAACCGAAAATTCTTCGCGTCTGGGATTTTTGCTTTATCGTAGATAGATAAGTTTTTGTTTGCAGTGGCCATTAGTTGCTGGTTTTAGCCATTCCTATAAATGCGTCTACTGTACGTGCTTCATCAGAAGATGAATACTCATCTTTGATTTTCTGAAAATATGCTAATGCCTTATCATTTTGTTTTAATTCTAGAGCAGTAACACCTGCTTTGTATAAGAATTTAGGAGCTGTATAGTTATTGCTACTATGAGCAATAGCTTTGTCATAATACCCTAAAGCATCTTCTGGCTGACCCAACTGCATAAAAGCATCACCAAGACCACCTTTTGCCAAAGCGCCAAGAATATCATCTTCTGAGCTAAAGTTTTCAAGATGAGAAATAGCCTCTTGATACTTCTGCATGTTCAAATACGCCATACCAGCAGAGTAGTTTGCTAAGTTAGCAGCTTTTGTACCACTATATTCACCTATAATATCTAGAAAACCATATTTTCCTTCGGCACCGTTCAAAGCAAGATTGAATAAAGAATCTTTTGCAGTTGGACTATTAAGTGCTTGATCAAAATATTGTTGAGGATAATACATTTCATTAGCAGCACTTGCCTCTTTTGGCTTTACTACAAATTGTGTGTATGCCAAATACCCAAGAACACCAACAGCTATAACACCAATGATACCTAGAATATAATTCTGGTTACCGGCTACCCAAGCTTCGGTTTTGGAGGCACTTTCGTCTAGTGTACTAAAAACTTCTGCAGTTGCGCTTTCTTGTTCTGTAATCTCTTGCTCTTCTGCTTTGTCTTTTGGTTTAAAACCCCGCTTCTTATATGTAGCCATTTTATAATTTTATTGGTCGCGCAAAAATAATGGTTTTATCCAAAACCGAAAGGGTATTTATTCGTTATTTTTGCGGTTTGTGAACCAAGTACCGTCAAAACTGGAATTATAGCGCATGTTTTTAAAGAAATTATCCCTCATCAACTACAAAAATTTTGACTCAAAGGATATTGAATTCGATAAAAAAATCAATTGTATGGTGGGTCCAAACGGTGTTGGGAAAACCAATATTTTAGATGCGGTGTACCACCTTTCCTTTGGTAAAAGCTATTTTAATCCCGTCTCTACACAGAACATAAGACACGATGAAGAATTCTTTGTAATTGATGGAGAGTTTCAAAAAGATGATCGCGAAGAAAGGATAGTTTGTAGCTTAAAACGTGGTGCAAAAAAAATCATTAAGCGTAACGGTAAAGCCTACGATCGGTTGTCTGATCATATAGGTTTGTTGCCTTTGGTGATAATTTCTCCTGCAGATCGTGACCTTATCATAGAGGGCAGCGACACAAGAAGAAAGTTTATAGACGGAGTTATTTCTCAATCTGATAAAAGCTATCTGCAAGACCTTATAAAATACAATAAGGTACTGGCGCAGAGAAATTCCCTTTTAAAATATTTTGCGATTAACCATACGTTCAATAAAGACACCCTAGCGGTTTATAACGAACAATTAAATGATTATGGAACCAAAATTTTTGATAAGCGATTAGCTTTTTTAGAGACTTTTATTCCTATTTTCAAAGAGCAATACATAGCTATATCCGGAGGACGGGAAGAAGTTTCGTTAAGTTATGACAGTAAGTTGCTTAATGACGATTTATTAACTCTTTTAGAGAGGTCCATTGAAAAAGATAGAGCCTTGCAATATACCTCGGTTGGGGTTCATAAAGATGATTTAGGTTTTGAAATTTCAGGTCATCCTATTAAAAAATTTGGTAGTCAGGGGCAGCAGAAATCGTTTCTTATTGCTTTAAAATTCGCCCAGTTTCAGTTTATAAAAGCTCGATCTAAAACAACACCTATTTTATTGCTGGATGATATTTTTGATAAATTAGATGAACATCGGGTGGCACATATCGTAGCTTTGGTGAACAATGAAAATTTTGGTCAAATTTTTATTAGCGATACCCATGCAGAACGCACAGAAGAAGTGGTAAAACAAATACACCAAACGTATAAATTGTTTAAATTATAGGAATAGATTTTTAAAAATGATGAAGAAGATATTTTTAATGGGGTTCATAGGTTTGTTTTTGGCATGCTCTTCTGGTATTTCAAAAGAGGATTTAAATAAACTTGATGGATATTGGGAAATTACGCAAGTAACCTTTCCTGACGGAAATATTAAAGAATATAAAGTGAATACTAGCATAGATTATATTTCTATGGATGGAGATGAGGGATACCGTAAAAAAATGCAGCCTAGGCTGGATGGGACTTATAGAACCTCAGATGATGCAGAAGCATTTGTAATTGTTGGAAAAGAGAACGATTTTTCAATTAACTATAAAACGGAGCTTAGTGAATGGTCTGAGAAGTTAGTGGAATTAGATGATACTACTTTCTCTGTGTTGAACGAAGAAGGAATTCGTTACGATTACAAAAGATTTGAACCTATTTCAATCCAAAAAGATGGCGAAGAGAAGAAATGAGAATTTGAATATGAGCCAAGCCCTGAATGAATTCATAAAGGAAAATAGGCTTCAGAAAGGTATGGATAAGGTAGATGCGCGTGAAGCATGGCGTAATCTAATGGGTAACGGCGTCAATAATTATACAACAGATATTGAGCTTAGGGGAGATACGCTTTTTGTAGCTTTATCATCTTCCGTACTTCGTGAAGAATTAAGCTTGGGGAAATCAAAAATAGTAAAGATGCTCAATGAAGATTTGGGCAAGGAATTGGTGCAAAAACTGGTATTAAGATAAAAGCCCGTAAACTTCAAATATTTGAAGTTTACGGGCTTTTTATAAAAGTATACTATCTTAGTAAATCTCTCTTCCAGAAAAATGGAAAGCACCTTCAATAGCTGCATTCTCATCACTATCTGATCCATGTACCGCATTTTCGGCGATATTTGAAGCAAATAATTTTCTAATAGTACCTTCAGCTGCTTCAGCAGGATTAGTTGCTCCAATCAATGCGCGAAAATCATCAACAGCATTGTCTTTTTCCAAGATAGCGGCAACAATAGGGCCACGGCTCATGAATTCTACCAATTCTCCGTAAAACGGACGTTCATTATGAACGGCATAGAACTCTTGCGCATCTCTTGTGCTAAGTTGTGTATATTTCATGGCGACGATCTTGAAGCCTGCGGAAGTTATTTTTTCCAGAATGCCACCAATGTGTCCGTTTTCAACCGCATCGGGTTTGATCATCGTAAATGTTCTGTTCGTAGTCATTGTAATAATTTTTTGCAAAAATACGCTTTATTCAACAATCGGCAACTTTTAATAGGTTTGATGTAATTCACCCATCACTTTTAAGTTGTTTCCGATCATTTGCATTTGCGCTTCTTTAGTTTTAAAATTGAATTTAATTAGTCCAAAACTTTTAGTAAAAACAACGTCGCCCACCCTGAACGGATTGGGCTCGCCATTGAATTTCGTGTAGGTATGTGTAAGGCCACTGCTTGTAAAATCTACTAAAGGGTAATCTACTCCAGCTATTTCGGTCTTAGAGAACTCAGAGATATGACGGTCTCCAGAGAGAACAATAACACCTTTTGCTTTGGAATCAACAATTAGTTTCTCCAGTTTATCTACTTCATGCGGGAAGTTGCCCCAGGTCTCAAACCCATGTTCATTAGATAGTATTTGAATACTGCTTACCAAGATATTAAAATCGGCTGTTGAATTTTTGAGTTCTTCGGTTAGCCAATTCCATTGCGTTGTACCAAGAATAGTACCCACACCATAGTCGTTAGGTATGGTACGTTTTTTAGTTTCCGTATCTATAGTAAGGTCAGTTCTAAAATACCGAGTGTCCAGTACCAATATTTTTATACTTCCTTTCGGTGTATTGTACGTATGCGCAGCGTATACACCTTCTTGAGTTCTTCGCGGGTCATTTTTGCCTACATCCATAAAATCTAAAAACTCTTGCTGACTTTCCTTCTTTTTGTCAAAATCAACACCGCCATCGTTCAGTCCGTAGTCGTGATCATCCCAAGTACCAATTACGGGTACTTCACTTTTAAGTTTTTGGTATCCTTCAACGGCATTTTGTTTGGCATACATAGTATGCAGGCGTTTCATATTGTCAGTATCGGCATAAATATTATCACCGCCCCAAACCCAAACATCCGGTTTTGTATTAAGAATATCGTCCCAAAGTAAATTGGTTTCATTTTGCTTATTGCAAGAGCCAAATGCCAAGGTAAAATCGGCTTTAGGGGTCGTGGCGATCATCTTGTCATTTGTAGTCCCTTCTACTTGGTTTTGCGTCTTACAGGCCGTAGCTATACATAATAAACAAATGGTGATATACTTATTAAACATATATTGGTTTTAAAATCTTACTACAAAAATAAGACTTTGCCTTAAAAGACTACGTTATTAAATTGTATCTTTGCACGCATGAATTTGGAGTCTATAAAAGCGGTTCAGCAACTACTTTCCCAACCGCAAAAAATTGTAATTGTACCGCATAAAAACCCTGATGGCGATGCCATTGGTTCAACTTTGGCACTTTGTCATTACCTTATTAATAGAGGGCAAGAAGCTGTAGTTGTAGCACCTAATGACTATCCTAAGTTTTTAAAATGGATGCCCGGAAACGAGAACATCTTAAATTTTGAAAAGCATAATAGTCAAGCTAAAGAAAAAATAGCTGAAGCTACGGTAGTTTTTACTTTAGACTTCAATCATTTGGGTAGAATAGGGCAGATGCAATCTGTTTTGGAGGACTTGACAGTGCCTTTTGTTATGATTGACCATCATCAAGCACCGTCGGACTACGCAGAGATTATGTACTCAGATGTGTTAATGAGTTCTACCTGCGAAATGGTATACAACTTCATTGAGTTTTTGGGAGATGTAGATAAAATAACGTCAGAAATGGCGGATTGCCTTTATACTGGAATCATGACAGATACGGGCTCTTTTAAGTTTAGATCCACTACGGGTAGAACGCATCGTATTATTGCTGATTTAATTGACAAAGGTGCTGAAAACACACAGATTCATCATAAAATTTATGATACGAATACGCCAGGAAGGTTGCATCTTTTGGGTTGTGCCCTTAAGAATATGGTTATTCACGATAAATACAGGACAGCTTATATTACGTTAAGTCAGGATGAGCTTGATATGTATAAGTATCAAAAAGGAGATACGGAAGGTTTCGTTAATTACGGACTTACCCTTGAAGGTATTATCTTTGCCGTTATTTTTATAGAGAATAAAGAAGAAGGGATTATAAAAATTTCTTTTAGATCCATAGGCGATTTCAACGTAAACGAATTTGCAAGAACCTATTTTGAAGGAGGCGGTCATAATAATGCTGCGGGAGGAAAAAGCGATAGATCACTCAAGGAAACCGCTGTTTATTTTGAATCACTTTTAGAAAATCATCAAGACCAATTACAGGCATGAGAATCTTAAGTCTTATTTTTTTAATAACCCTAGTTAGTTGTGGGGGACCGGAACCAAGAAGGCCCGTTGAAGTAAAATCAGGAAGCTTTTTTAAGCAATCGGTAAAACGGAGCAAAGAGCTTTTGGCTAAAGAAGAGAAATTATTGCAAGACTTGATGGCCAAAGATACGGTGCATGAGTATACGCATTCCGCCAGTGGGTCTTGGTTCTTCTATAATGTTAAGAATGAGTCGGCAGACTATACGGCACAGCCAGATGATTTGGTTATAATGAGTTATAATATTATCAGCCTAAAGAACGATACTATTTACAGTATGGATGATATTGGTACACTAACTTATAAGGTAGATAAACAGGATTTATTTCCTGGTTTGAGAAATAGTGTAAAAATGTTAAAAGAAGGTGAGACAGGCACTTTTCTGTTTCCTTCTTCTTTGGGGTATGGCTATCATGGCGATAATGATAAGATTGGAATAAATGTACCGTTTAAGGTTACTTTATCGGTGTTTAAAATTGAAAAAAATCAAGAATTAGTAGAGTAGAGCTTATCTAATAATTAATAAAAGTAAAATATAAACAAAGGTTTAAGACATGAAAAAAATCTATTACGTAATTACCCTAGTGGTTTTGCTAGCCAGTTGTAAAAGTCAGTATTCTGAGTTAGGAGATGGTCTTTTTGCAGATATCCATACTAGTAAAGGGGATATTATTATAAAGTTGGAATATGAGAAAACACCTGTTACGGTGGCAAACTTTATTTCATTGGCGGAAGGCGACAGTCCGTTTGTTACTGATAGCCTAAAAGAAAAGAAATTTTATGATGGTCTTATTTTTCATAGGGTTATTAAAGATTTTATGATTCAAGGAGGAGATCCAACAGGTACAGGTGCGGGAAACCCAGGATATAAATTTAAGGATGAGTTTAATGATTCTTTAGTACATGATAAAAAAGGAATCGTATCTATGGCCAATTCTGGAGTTGCTACTAACGGAAGTCAATTCTTTATCACGCATAAAGAAACCCCGTTTTTAAATGGGAGGCATACGGTATTTGGTCACGTAGTAGAAGGTATAGGTGTTGTTGATTCCATAGCAACTACAGAGACTTCTAAAGATGCAGCCTCACAGGACAAACCTTTAGTAGATGTTGTTATGAACAGTGTTGAGATTGTTCGTAATGGCAAAGCAGCTAAGAAATTTGATGCTGTACAGGTTATGACCGATTATTTTGCTGAGGAAGAAGCAAAAATAGCGGCATTTGAAAAGATGAAAACCGATTTTGTTGCAGCACTTGAAGGTGAAAAGGGAAAAGCTAAAGAATTACCTAGTGGTCTTAAAATATTAACATTGAAAGAAGGTGGCGGAGAAAAGCCGACTATTGGTGGTCAAGTACTTGTTTACTATGCGGGATATTTAGAAGATGGAACTTTATTTGATAGTAACTATGAAGATATTGCTACTAAATACAACAAATTTGATGAGAGAAGAAAGCAAGGTGGCGGTTATGAGCCTATTCCAATGATTTACAGCCCAGATGCTAGTTTAATTGCTGGTTTTAAAGAAGGTCTTTTGAATATGAAAATCGGGGATAAAGCTAGAATTTTTATTCCTTCGCATTTAGGTTACGGTCCTCAAGGTACTGGTCCAATACCACCTAGTGCAGATTTAGTATTTGATCTTGAAATAACTGGAGAGGTCGAGTAAAAAACCAACTTGTAAAATATAAACCCGCTTATTGCGGGTTTTTTTATGCCCAATAGTTTTAAAAATATATGATTATATTGAGAAAATTGGATGGGCAATTATTACCGAAAGAACTGGATAAAGGCTGAAAAATAATTCAAAAATATAGAAATATGAAACTACTTAAGTTTGTTTTTACATTCGTTTTTATTGTTTTTCTGGGATGTAGTTCAAAAGCGGAAGCTGTTCTTGAGACAGAGGAAACCTTAGAAGCTCAAAAGGAAGAAAAGGAAGAAAGTGAGGCTCCTGAATCAATAATTAATACAGCAGTGGAAGAATACGGACAGTTGCGCGTTGATGGAAAAAATATGGTTGATGAAAATGGAGACCCTGTACAATTGCGAGGAATGTCTTTATTCTGGAGCCAGTGGATGGGCGAATTCTACACCAAAGAAACCGTAAAATGGTTAAAGGACGATTGGAATATAACGGTTATTCGTGCTTCAATGGGTGTTGAGGATGATGGAGGATACCTTACCAATGCAGTTATTGAAAAAGCGAAGGTGTTTGAAGTGATAGATGCTGCAATTGAAGAAGGTATTTATGTTTTGGTAGATTGGCATAGTCATCATGCGGAAGACCATGTAGAGGACGCTAAATCGTTTTTTGCCGAAGTCGCTGAGAAATATGGAGACTATCCCAATATAATTTATGAAACGTATAATGAGCCATTAGATGTTTCATGGGAAGCTGTCTTAAAACCCTATCACGAAGCAGTTGTGGCTGAAATAAGAAAATACGACTCTGATAATATAGTGGTGTGTGGTACCCGTAATTGGTCTCAAGGCGTATCTGAAGTTATAGGGAATAAGTTAGCTGATTCCAATATTATGTACACATTACATTATTATGCATCAACCCACAAAGAAGATTTACGTACTGATGCACAAACAGCATTAGACAATGATGTGCCTTTGTTTGTAACCGAATACGGTGTAACGGAATATACGGGTGACGGTTTTATAGATATTGTTTCGGTGGAGGAGTGGTGGGCGTTTTTAGATGCCAACGCTATTTCATGGTGCAATTGGTCCGTTGCGGATAAAGAAGAGAACTCGGCCGCTCTTAAACCCGGCGCAAGCGGTTTGGGAGGGTGGCCTTTAAGTGAGATTACTCCGTCAGGACAAATGGTCCGAGCTGAAATTAAACAGAAAAACTAAAACCTACCTGAAATAGAACGGAATTCTGCCGATAATCTATTTTATTCATTTATCCTGCAGTTCATCTAAAAAATCATAATACTTCGTAAAGATGCGCGTTTGTACCATTCATAAATTGAAACAACCCTAAATCTTAAACCTATGAATTGGTATTTAAAAGTTTTACAGAACTATGCAGGCTTTGAAGGTCGTGCCAGAAGAAAAGAATATTGGATGTTTTTCTTGTTCAATATATTGATTTCTTATGGGTTGCAAATTATATCCATTGTGGTTGATGTTCCAGCACTTCTCTTTTTGTCTTTAATTTATTCACTAGGAGTGTTAATACCCGGTATTGCCGTTGGTGTAAGAAGAATGCATGATGTTGGTAAAAGTGGATGGTTTTTACTTGTGCCTATTTACAACTTTATTTTGGCTTGTACTGATAGTGAAGAAGGAGAAAACCAATATGGAGCTAATCCAAAAATAGAAGAAGAGGCGACTTTGCAGAAAGTATAGTCGGATTTAAAATATCTAAAAAAGGGTTTGCCATTATAGCAAACCCTTTTTTTTTGTGATTTATTTTTTAGGAATGTCTTCTAAAATATTCAATAGAAACTTCCAAAATTTCTGTGTTGAGGAAATGCTGACCCGTTCGTCTGGTGAGTGGGCTCCTAAAATTGTGGGTCCAAAACTAATCATATCCATCTCAGGATAGTTTTGACCTAGAATACCGCATTCCAATCCGGCATGGCAAGCAGCTACTTTTGGTTTTTCGCCAAAAAGCGTTTTATATTTTGCTTCTGCTACTTTAAGTATTTTGGAATCCGCATTTGGTGTCCACCCAGGATAAGTTCCACTGAATTCAACATCAAAACGAGCCAATTCAAAGGTCGATTTTAAGGCATTTGCCAAATCCATCTTCGCAGAATCTACAGAAGATCTTGTTAAGCATCCTATTTTTGCCTTTCCATTTTTTACAAGAACACGGGCCACATTATTAGAAGTTTCCACTAAATCAGGAATAGCGGCACTCATAGCGTAAACACCATTGTGAGCAGCATAAATACCCTTTAGTAAACGTTCTTGTGCTCCAATACCCATAACGCCCTCAGGCGACTTTATAGATTTAAAAGACACTTTAAGGTTGGGCTCTAAAACGTTCAGTTCTTTTTTTATGATAGATTCATATTCTTTTAGAGTCTTTTCAAATTCTTCGCTTTGCGTTTTAAGAATAACAATCTTTGCCACACTTTCTCTGGGAATTGCATTTCTAAGACTACCTCCATCTATTTCTGAAATACGTAACATAAAAGAATTAGAAGCTCCGTAAAGAAAACGATTCATAATTTTGTTAGCATTACCAAGACCTTTATGAATCTCAATACCACTGTGTCCTCCGGTTAATCCGTTAACCGTAATTTCATAAGCTACCGTAGCACGAGGCGCTGATTTTTCACTATACTTTCTGGTTGCGGTAATGTCAATTCCACCAGCACAGCCAATATCTAACTCATCATCTTCCTCGGTATCCAGGTTCAATAATATCTCACCTTTTAAAATACCACCTTCAAGACCCATGGCACCGGTCATTCCCGTTTCCTCATCAATGGTAAAGAGAGCTTCTAATGGTGGGTGAGTAATCTCTGTGCTTTGTAATAAGGCCATTATAGCCGCTACCCCCATACCGTTATCTGCACCAAGGGTTGTGCCCTTAGCTTTAACCCAGTCGTCCTGTACGAACATTTCAATACCTTGTTTGTCAAAGTCAAATATGGTATCGTTATTTTTTTGATGTACCATATCTAAATGCGATTGCAGGGTAACGGTAACTCTATTCTCCATACCCTTACTAGCGGGTTTTCTTATGATAACATTGCCTACAGCATCTTTAAAAGTTTCAAGACCAAGTGACTCACCAAAGTCTAGCATGAATTGTATGACACGCTCTTCTTTTTTTGATGGACGTGGAACTGCATTTAGATCCACAAATTTATTCCAGACCTCCTTGGGTTGTAATTCTCTTATAGCTTCGTTCATGTGATGTTATATTTTTGCAAAAATACGCAGTCAAAAATTGGTATGGATGATATTTGGTTAATTTTGGCTTTATATAGGTCGTATGAATGTTGCTAAAATTCTCATTATTATAATGAGATGATTTTAAGACTAAAAACAGATTTTTGAAAAATAAGTTAAGAAACGGTATCGCTTTAAGTTTGCTTCCTCAAATTCTTTTGGTAGGCTGGTTAGGTGGTAATCCGGAGATCGTAGAGACCTATTATAGTAATGGCATTTATCCTGTAATCAGTCAATTTTTTAGGATTCTCTTTGGGTGGGTTCCTTTTTCGGTAGGCGAAATTATGTATGTGCTACTTATTGTGCTCGGCATGAGATATCTCTATGTAAACCGATTGAAAATCAGACAATTTCCTTTTCAGTTTTTGCGGAATGTAGTGGTGGTGCTCTCAGTGTTTTACTTCACTTTTAATTTGGTTTGGGGTTTAAATTACTACCGAAAACCAATTGCCGAAAATTTTGCTATTCGGGATAGCGTACAAACCAGTGATGTTATTGATTTAGCTGAAAGATTGATTGTAAAAACAAACCAACTTCAGTTTGAACTCACTTCAGACAGTACAAAAAGAGTACAGGTACCGTATAGCCGCAAGGAAATCTTTGATAAAACCGTAGATGGTTATAAGCAGTTAGAAAAACAACTTCCGTTTTTAGAATATGACCATCGCAGTCTAAAGAAGTCTATGTTCAGTAAATTGGCCAGTTATATGGGCATTGGTGGTTATTTAAATCCGTTTACCAATGAAGCTCAGGTAAATGCGCTTACTCCGGAGTTTAGGTTTCCTGTGGTAAGTGGGCATGAGGTAGGACACCAGGTGGGGTATTCAAAAGAAAATGAAACTAATTTTATAGGGTATTTGGTGACTATTAAAAATGAAGACCATTATTTTCAGTATTCGGCTTCTGCTTATGCACTCAGTCATTGCTTGAGCGCCATAAGACGTACGGATAAGGAGAAATTTGATGAACTGTACGCCAAAGTAAATATTGGGGTACAAGAGAATTACAGGGAGCTTTATGAGCATAACCTAGAATTTGTCAATCCTTTTGAGCCCATTTTCAAGTCTATTTTCAGTACTTTTTTAAAAGCCAATCAGCAGAAAGACGGTATTAAGAGTTATGGTAAGATTGTAGAATTAATGGTGGGGTATCACGAGAAATATCCGCTTTAATTTAAATACATCAGTTTTGGTTTTCTTTTTCAGTTTGAATTAGAAAATACTTTTCCCATTATACTGTAGAAATTAATATCATATTCAGATAATTAGGCTTGTAAGTGTAACATTATTTCTTGGTCATAAACGTTTTAGTTATTTTTAAAAACAAGATTAGAAGACCATACGAAATGATGAAAAAACGATTGATTACAGCTGTTATCCTTTTTTATGGATTAACGGCATTTTCACAAGATTACTTTCCTACTAATGAAGGGGTAAAAGCAAAAAACACCAACTACACAGCTTTTACAAATGCTAAAATTTTTGTTACCCCAAATCAGGTTATACCTTCTGGAACACTTCTTATTCAAAATGGAAAAGTAGTTGAAGCAGGTAAAACAGTAAATATACCTAAGAACACGGTAGTAGTTGATTTAAATGGGAAATCTATATACCCTTCTTTTATTGATGTTTATTCGGGTTTTGGAATAGAAAAACCAGAGAAAGCAAAAGGCGAAGGTAGGTCTGCCGAATATGAACCATCTAGATCAGGTTATTATTGGAACGATCATATTATGCCTGAGAATGATGCAGTTACTAAATTTAACTACGATGATACGGTTGCTGAGACTTTGCGAAAAGTAGGTTTTGGTGTAGTAAATTCACATATTCATGATGGTATTGCCCGTGGCACCGGTGTATTGGTAGCATTAAACAGTACAGGTAATAATGCTGATCGTATACTAGATGATCGTTCGGGACAATACTTTTCCTTTAATAAGAGTATCGCAAAGAAACAATCGTACCCAAGTTCTTTAATGGGCTCTATGGCGCTCTTAAGGCAAATGTATCATGATGAAAAATGGTATGCACAAGGTAGTGTGGTAAGTAAAGATATGTCTCTAGAAGCGTTAACTCGTAATAAGAATTTAGTTCAGTTTTTTGAGGCAGGAGATAAAGGCAACGTTTTAAGAGCAGATGGTATAGGAGATGCTTTTGGGGTTCAATATGTAATTCTAGCAGGAGGAAATGAGTATGAACGAGTGGCAGATATAAAGGCTTCTAATGCGCAGTTAATTTTACCGTTGGATTTTCCAGAAGCTTATGATGTATCCGACTCATATGCTGCTGCATATGTTTCTTTAGGAGATATGCGTCATTGGAATCAAGCACCTGCAAATCCCAAAATATTGGCAGATAATGATATCTCGTTTTCTTTTACCCTGCACGACCTAAAATCTCCAGCAGAATTTAAAGAAAAAATAATGAGGGCTATAGCTTATGGATTGGATAAGACCACCGCTTTACAAGCTTTAACAACTGTACCTGCGCAGATTTTAGGTAAATCAGGCCAAGTTGGTTCACTGGTTAAGGGTAGTTATGCTAATTTTTTAATTGCTTCTGGGGATATTTTTGATAAGAACACTATTCTATATGAGAACTGGGTACAGGGCACTAAAAACGTTATTTCTGATATTTCTTTAGTGGATATTAGAGGAGAATACACTCTTTCTGTTGCCAGCGAAGAATTTAAAGTGTCAATTAAAGGTACTGTAGATAAGCCTAAAGTAACCGTTAAAAAAGATACGGTTACGTTAAAATCAAAATTGGCGTATTCAGATAATTGGTTAGAACTTTCATTTGTAGATGCCAAGAAGGCGGGTAGTTATAGAATGACAGGTTTTGTAGGGAAAACTAATACTAAATTGAATGGTAAAGCTGTACTTCCCACAGGGGATGAAACCACTTTTACTGCGGTTAAAGCAGCTCCTTTTAAAGAGAAGAAAAAAGATTCAAAACAGGTGTTACCAAAACTAGCAAATCTAACTTATCCTAATGTTGGGTATGGTTATGAGGCGATTCCAAAATCTGAAAACGTACTTTTTAAGAATGCAACGGTTTGGACAAGTGAAGAGGATGGTATTCTTGAAAACACGGATGTGCTAGTTAAAAACGGAAAAATTATAAAAGTAGGTCAAAATATATCTGCTAGTGGTGCCAAAGTGGTTGATGCTGCCGGTAAACATCTGACAGCAGGAATTATAGATGAGCATAGTCATATTGCTGCTTTAGCTGTTAACGAGTCAGGACAAAATTCATCGGCTGAGGTGAAAATGGAAGATGTGGTAGATAATGAGGATAAAGGTATTTACCATGCTTTGGCTGGTGGAGTTACCTCGCTACAATTATTGCATGGATCGGCAAACCCTATTGGTGGTCGTTCGGCAATTTTGAAATTAAAGTGGGGGGAAAGCGCTGAAAAGATGATTTATGACAATTCACCCAAATTCATAAAATTTGCGTTAGGAGAAAATGTAAAACAAAGCAACTGGGGTAGTTATAATCGTTTCCCACAGACTCGTATGGGTGTAGAACAGCTTTTTGAGAATTATTTTCAAAGAGCAAAAGAATATGAGATTACGAAAAAAAGCGGCGCAGCATACAGATATGATGAGGAAATGGAAACCCTTGTAGAAATAATGAACGGTGAGCGATTTATTAGCTGTCATAGTTATGTTCAGAGTGAAATTAATATGATGATGAAGGTGGCCGAAAAATTTGGTTTTAGGGTAAATACATTCACTCATATTTTAGAAGGGTATAAAGTGGCCGATAAAATGAAAGAACATGGTGCAGGAGCTGGTACGTTCAGTGATTGGTGGGCGTATAAATTTGAGGTAAATGACGCCATACCTTATAATGCGGCAATTATGCATGATCAAGGTATCACAGTTGCAATTAATAGCGATGATGCTGAAATGATTCGTAGGCTGAACCAAGAGGCTGCCAAGACTATTAAATACGGAGGAATGACGGAGTTGGAAGCTTGGAAAATGGTTACCATAAACCCGGCTAAATTATTGCATATTGACGATAGGACGGGAAGTATTAAGCAAGGAAAAGATGCTGATTTGGTTTTATGGAGCGGTAATCCTTTATCAATTTATGCCAAGGCCGAAAAGACTATGATCGATGGCGCTATTTATTTTGATATAGAGAAAGATAAAGAGTTACGCAATAAAGTAAGCAAGGAGAGAAATGAGTTAGTCAATCAGATGTTGGGCGAAAAAGAAAAAGGGAAGAAAACCCAAGAACCCAAACAAAGTAAAAAGCAGCTCATGCATTGTGATACACTTTCGGAATACGCAGAGATACATTAATAAAGTTTAAAAGGTATTAAATCAGTAATCGATGATAGTAAATAAAAAATATACAATAGCCATTTTGCTTGCTTATTTATTCATAGGTGTAGAAGCAAACGCTCAACAAACACCTGCACCAAAACAGAGCGTCGCCATTTCTATTGAAGGGGCAACTGCACACTTGGGAAATGGTGAGGTAATTGAAAATTCACTAATTATGTTCGAAGATGGCAAGCTATCTTTTGTTGGCAGTGCAATGTCTAGAATAGCAAGACGAGGAGAAAAAATAATAGGTAAGGGTAAACACATTTACCCTGGATTTATAGCCCCTAATACATCTCTTGGACTTATTGAGATAGATGCTGTAAGGGCATCAAAAGACCAAGATGAAATAGGGGAGATGATTCCCCACATTCGTAGTCTGGTTGCTTATAATGCGGAATCTAAGGTAGTAGAAAGTATGCGCCCCAATGGTGTGCTTTTGGGACAGATTACACCCCAAGGAGGACGAATTTCAGGTACATCATCAATTGTTCAGTTTGATGCTTGGAATTGGGAAGACGCTGCCATAAAAATAGATGATGCTATTCATTTACATTGGCCTACTACGTTTCGTAAAGGCAAATGGTGGAAAGGTGAAGATCGTGGCTACCAAGCTAACAAAAAGTATGGGGAAGAGGTTAAAGAAACACTTGTTTTTCTAAGAAATGCAGCCGTTTACGATTCTCTTGCAGTAACTAAAAATCCTGTTTTAAGCGCAATGTCAGGTCTTTTTACAGGTAAACAGAAGCTATTTGTTTATGCAGATGGTGAAAAGGAAATCATTGATGCCGTTACACAAATAAAAGCAACGGGAGTAAAAGAGATTGTATTGGTAGGTGGGCATCATGCACATAAAGTAATCCCATTTCTAAAAGAAAATGATATCTCCGTTTTGGTACGTGCTACTCATAATCTACCTGTTTTTGATGAAGATGATTACGATTTGCCGTATAAGTTACCTAATCTTTTAGTGGATGGAGGGTTATTAGTAGGACTTCAAAATGGTACAGCCTCAAACTTTCAGATACGTAATCTGCCATTTTATGCAGGTCAAACGGTATCTCAAGGAATGGAAGTTGAAAAGGCGTTAGAATTGATAACTGGTAATACGGCAAAAATACTTGGGATTGACGATAATTATGGCACTTTGGCATTAGGGAAGAGCGCAACTCTTTTTGTATCAGAAGGAGATGCACTTGATATGAAGGGTAATAGATTAATGAATGCTTTTATTGATGGTAGGGAAATTTCTTTAGAAACCCATCAAACAGAACTATGGAAGCGGTATGAGGGAAAATACGAAGTAAAATAAGCGTATTGATGGTTTGTATAGATTACTTTACCCAGCTTCGGTATAATCAAAAACCATTCCTTGTAAAATTTCATTATCACCTTGAGGAACGCGAATAAAGCCATCTGCAAGCGCTAAACTGACTAAATCACCAGAGCCATTACCTTTTATAGTTTTAGCAATTAGCTTGCCTTGATGCCAATGACAGGTAACTTGAACAAACAGGGTAAGCGAAGGGTGAGGTTGTATGGGTTCGTCTAAAATAACAGACGGATTTTTAGTTTCTGTACCGAGCGATTTTTTCAACCATGGTAAAAAATACACATGGTAGTTTGCAAAAGTAGAAACAGGGTTTCCGGGAAAGGAAAATATAACTTTTTGTTTCTCTTTCTGTACTCCAAACCAGAAAGGTTTTCCGGGGCGTTGTGCCACGCGGTGAAAAACTTTCTCAATGCCAAGATTATGAAGAGCATCGGGAATAAAATCGAACTTTCCTTTAGATACGCCACCACTAAGCATCAGTACATCGTATTTTAAAATAGCTTTTTCAAGTTCCTTTTCTATAATAGACTTGTCATCCGCTATATGCAAAAGGGTAGGTGTAATTTTTACTTTTTTGAGGGCAGATGCAAGTGAAAGGGAGTTGGATTTTCGAATCTGATGGGGTAGCGGGGTTTCTTGTATTTCTACAAGTTCGTTTCCGGTGGAGACCACACAAATTTTAGGAAGTGTTTTAACTAAAACATCCTTTTTTCCAACAGAAGCCAATACGCCAATAACCGCAGCAGTAATTTCTGTTCCTTTCTTAAGAAGGATAGCACCTTTTTGTTCGTCAGTACCCTGGCGATGTATATTTTGACCTTTTTTAGGAGTTTTTGTAATCGAAGCCCAACCATCCTTAATTGCGGTTTCTTCATACATAACAATGGTATCAGCCTGTTCAGGAAGCACGGCACCTGTCATAATCTCAAGGCAATTATGGTCCGTGGAAAGTTTTTGCTGAGGCATGCCTGCACTAAGGACACCCTCTACTTTAAAACGGGTAATCCCTTTTTCAATGGCCGAAAAAGCAATGACAATACCATCTTTGGTAGAACGATTAAACGGCGGAAAATCCCTATCAGCTTTAATATCTTCACTTAGGATTCTCCCGGTACTTTTCAAAAGTGTTACGGTTTCATCTCCAAAGTCCAACGTATGTTCCAATACGTGTTCAAAAGCATTTTCAAAGGTTATCATCCTATAATCTGATATTTAGATAAAGCAATCGTAAAACGAAATACTATCCTTTTGCTTTCTTTTTGTTCCATAACCAACTTCCCACAAAATAAGCAACCAGGGCTATTAGGAAGTATTTAAAATAAGAAACGGGTTCTCCAGAACCATTTACGGTTGTAAAAATACGATCCCATCTAGGTCTCCAGCTAAAAATACCGTCGTTGAAATTATCAACACTCAACCAGATAAATATAGGCGTACCTACAATATGGTTCTCCGGTACATAACCCCAAGCTCTACTATCTTCAGAGTGATCACGGTTATCACCCATCATCCAGTAGTAATCTTGCTTAAATGTGTATGAATCAGCTATTTCTCCATTAATTTTTATCTGGTTACCAGAAACACTAAGGGTATTGCCTTCATACTCTCTTATTATCTTTTTATAAAGTGGTAGAACCTTTAAATTCAATGCCACCGTAGCACCTTTTTCAGGAATATATATAGGCCCCATTTGGTCGTAATTCCATGGGTAATCCTTGCTTTGTGGGAATATGTTTCCGCCAGCAACACCTTTTTTATCCACAATTCTTACGATAGAATCCAAGGAGGATTCCTTTTTCAATTGTTCCACCATTTCATCTGTTAATGGAGCAATGCGCTCAAGACCGGTTTCTTCCGCTAATGAAATAGCGTTTTTTCGTGCCACTTCAACAGGAATTCCTCTTTCATTAGTATATACCTCTAATTTACCGTCATCACGTTGTCTGTAGCCTTTAACATACTTCTGTATGCCATTTAGTTGTTGTTGGTTCAGTGAATTTATAATATATTTTCTAGTCCAACCTGTTGCGTCTACTTTTTCTAATAATGTAGAAGAAACACCCTTGCTAGAATATAATGTATAGTCATATTGCGGTTTGGCTCTATCGGAAAGTTGTAATTGCTTTCCGTTGATAAATACATA
The DNA here is from genome assembly GCF_015330125.1 of Zobellia nedashkovskayae. NCBI lineage: Bacteria > Pseudomonadati > Bacteroidota > Flavobacteriia > Flavobacteriales > Flavobacteriaceae > Zobellia > Zobellia nedashkovskayae. The sequence continues at coordinate 3,316,787 of NZ_JADDXR010000002.1, forward strand.
ACCATCTATAACAGCTAATGAATCTCCCGGAATACCAACACAGCGTTTTACGTAATTAGATTTTTTATCGATAGGCTTTATGACTCCTTTTTCTCTTTTGAAAAACTGACGGACTGTATCTGCAGGCCAACTGAAGACTACAATGTCATTCCGGTCTACTTTGGTGAAACCTGGTAACCTAAAATATGGCAATTGAGGTTTAGTTAAATATGATTTTGTACCTATAACTGGTAATGTATCGTGAACCATAGGAGCTGCAACCGTGGTCATTGGGGTTCTTGCTCCATAATTGAACTTACTCACGAACAAAAGATCACCAACACGTAACGTACGTTCTAACGATGGTGTTGGAATTACGTAAGGTTGAATGAAATAAGTATGAACAAGGGTTGCAGCGATAACTGCAAAGGCAATTGAGCTTACCCATTCGCCAGTTGCTGTTTGTGGCTGAAGGCTTCTGTCTTCAATATATTTTACGTCTAAAGCATAATTTACATAGAAGATGTAAAAACCAAACGTAAGTACAACTAACCAAGTATCTGCTGTGCTATTGCGCCCAAAACTACGTATGGTTTCAATCCACACAATAGGAAACATCAATAGGTTAATTATAGGAATGAACAATAATACTGTCCACCATTTTGGTCTATTGATAATTTGCATTAAAACGATAGCATTGTATACTGGTATAGCTGCTTCCCAAGCTTTTCTACCTGCTTTTACGTATAGTTTCCAGGTTCCTGCAAAATGGATAATCTGAATAACCAGAATAAAAAGTAACCACTGTGTTGCGTCCATTTGTGTATTTTTTAATTGCAGCTAAGGAATTTTTAAATGACTGAATTCCTGAGACTCTATTGCAAGTAAGCTTAATTTTTATTCAATTATTGTATGTCTTAACCAAGGTTTAACACATCTTTCATGGTGAAAACACCTGTTTTGCCCACAATCCACTCGGCAGCAATAACAGCACCAAGGGCAAAACCTTCTCTATTGTGTGCCGTATGCTTTATTTCTATGGAATCTACCTCACTACTGTAATCTATACTGTGTGTTCCTGGAGTGGTGCCAATCCTTTTTGATACAATGGGAATTTCACCTGCCGGAGCATTTTCAAGTTTCCAAGCACTATAATTGGTGTTTTTAATAATTCCTTCGGCTAAAGTAATGGCGGTTCCACTAGGCTCATCCAATTTTTGTGTATGATGAATTTCTTCCATAGACACCTTATATTGGTCTAAATTCTTCATCATCTTGGCTAAATATTCATTGAGTTCAAAAAATACATTTACTCCCAAACTAAAATTAGAAGCATAAATAAACGCACCTTTGTTTTCTTTACACAAGGCTACTGCTTCGTCATATTTATCTAGCCATCCTGTTGTTCCCGAGATTACCGGAACACCATGTTCAAAACATTTCGTAAGGTTACCGTAAGCCGCACTTGGCATACTAAAATCAATAGCGACATCCATTTCTGAAAAATCAATATCAACCGTGTCAACATCTACTTTTGCTACAATGGTGTGATTTCTGCTTAGGGCGACTTGTTCAATCATCTTACCCATTTTACCGTACCCGAATAGTGCTATTTTCAATTTGTATAATTATTTCGATCACTGACTTAAAGACAGTTGTTTGTATTTAAAATTTTATTATAAGTGCCATACCATAACTCGGGTTATTGGTCACTGGGTCTAAATCTAAAAAAGGTTCCATGTCAAAGCTAAGGTCGTCATCCACATTAAATTGTTTTAAATGTGCATCTACATTGGCGTCCACAATATTTAGAGCGTAAAGTGCAATGGAGACTAGTAAGAGTAAATCTCGTTGGCTTTGAAAATTTTCTTGTTCGTTCTGTAGATCATCATCTCCTAAAATATCGTAGAATTCATCATCGGTAAAACCAGCTTGTCTTCTTTTAAAGGCGGTTCGTACACGTTGGTATTGGTTATTATTCCAAGTGTAGCCATAAACAGCAGCTCCTATGGCACCGTATACAATGGGGACTTTCCAATATCGTTTATTGTAAATCTGGCCTAGACCAGGGAAAACAGCTGAATAAAAGGCAGCTTTACTAGGGGCTAGCGGATTTATAACAACTTTCTGTTTTACCAGTGTATCCACTACAATAAGACCCTCTTCTGCTAAATTTGTCTGAAGTGAGTCTACCTCTTTATCTTCCACCGTTTCTTTTTGAGCAGCAACGGTTAAGGTGAAAAGGGAAATAAAAATAAGGGTTAGCAAGGATTTACTCACCTAGGATCAATTTTTTGATTCGATTGAATTCTTCCTGAGAATGAAAAGGAATAGTTATTTTTCCATTTCCTTTTTCGCTGGCAGAAATATCTACTTTAACAGAAAGGTGATCAGTGAACGGCTTAATGTTTCCTTGAACAAATTCTGGAGCTTTTGAAGCCTTTTTTGCAGGTTTTTCCGGAGCAGCACCTTCATGATAGGCTTTTACGGCGCGCTCTGTTTCGCGAACAGAAAGGTTCTGACCTATGATTTTTTCGTATAAGGCTATCTGATCTCCCTTTTTTTCTATGTTTACCAACGCACGGCCATGTCCCATGCTTAAAAAACCATCCCTAATACCTGTCTGAATAATAGGGTCTAGGCGTAAAAGACGTAAGTAATTGGTAATCGTAGAGCGTTTTTTACCCACACGATCACTTAATTTTTCTTGGGTCAATTGAATTTCATCAAGTAACCTCTGGTATGAAATAGCAATTTCTATAGGGTCTAAGTCTTGACGTTGAATATTCTCCACCAAGGCCATTTCCAACGATTCTTGATCATCGGCAATACGTATATATGCTGGGATAGTGGTAAGACCTGCCAATTTTGAAGCTCGGCATCTTCTTTCACCAGAAACCAACTGGTATTTATTGAAATCTAATTTTCTAACCGTAATAGGTTGTATAACACCTAATTGACCTATTGAGGTTGCTAGTTCCTTAAGCGTCTCGTCATTAAAATTTGAACGAGGCTGAAAAGGATTCATTTCAATAGCCTCAATATCCAATTCTACGATATTACCAACAACTTTGTCAGCATTCTTGTCTGCTGCAGATTGGATATCATTTTCTGGATCTTTCAATAGAGCGGAGAGTCCACGACCTAGTGCTTGTTTTTTTGTTGCTTTCGCCATTAAGCTATCTCTTTATTTTTCTTGACGACTTCATTGGCCAGATTCAGGTAATTAGTTGCGCCTTTACTGCTTGCGTCATATTTTATGATACTTTCTCCGTAACTAGGAGCTTCGCTCAATCGTACATTACGCTGAATTATCGTATCAAAAACCATATCTGAAAAATGCTTACGCACTTCTTCTACTACCTGGTTTGAAAGTCTTAAACGCGAATCGTACATGGTTAATAACATGCCTTCAATATCTAAGTTGGCATTGTGTATTTTCTGAACACTTTTAATGGTGTTCAAAAGTTTTCCAAGGCCTTCTAAAGCAAAATATTCACATTGTATAGGAATGATAACAGAGTCTGCGGCGGTAAGAGCATTCAAAGTAAGTAAGCCCAAAGAAGGTGCGCAATCAATTAAAATATAATCATAACTGTCCCTAAGGTCAGAAATGGCCTGCTTCATCATGTACTCCCGTTGATCCTTATCTACCAATTCTATTTCAATGGCAACCAAGTCAATATGTGCGGGAATAAGGTCTAAATTGGGAGAGTCTGTACTTATAATAGCATCTCTAGCACTTATGGTGTGCTCAAGAAGCTGATATGTACCGTATTCTACAGTTTCTACATCAATGCCCAAACCAGATGTGGCATTCGCCTGCGGGTCTGCATCTATTAGCAATACCTTCTTCTCTAAAACACCTAGAGAGGCTGCTAGATTAACTGCAGTAGTAGTTTTACCTACTCCTCCCTTTTGATTCGCAATAGCAATAATCTTGCCCATTATTAGTTTGAGTTAGGGGGTAAAAATACAATTATTTACCATGCAATTAAAACCATTTTGTTAACACAAAGTGAATAAGTATGACCTTTTACGTTAAAGTTAGTTAACTGTAGGGGGCTTTTGGCTAGATATATGGTTTTGGAGTTGGGTTTCAATATGAAAAACTTGAAACTTATGGTAATTGCCTATTTAAAGGTTTAAATTGATTTAAATACTGATATTAAGTGCTGAGGTATGATTAAGTATCTTATATTTAATTATTTACAACTATTTCGTAAATGATTAATTCAGTGTAAAGATAATCTTATTTTGACTTTTAAAACTTAAATTAATAGAAGACAGGCTCTCTTTTCAAAATTACTTTTGCCATTGTCGCAACCGGAAGAGGCCAATTTTGAAGCGATTTTTATTTCACCTTTATTCTTTAATGTTCATGCTATCCTCATACTCTATAAGGTAAATTTCTTCATCCTTTTTTTTAAGAAAATATTGCTCTCGCGCAAATTTTTCTAACTCTTCTGGGTCCGATAATTTTTTTAGGATTTTTTTGTCGTTAGCAATCTCATCCTTTAAAAACTCCTGTTGCTTTTCGAGTTTTTGAATTTCCTTTTTCAGTTCTAGATGAATCAATAGGGAGTTAGTATCAAAAAATAGCATCCATATTACAAAAACGGTTAGGACCAATACGTACATATTGGTAAGGATGTTAAACCATTTTTTCTTTTTCAAATCTTTAAATCCCATTTTTACTATGCTAGTTTCTCGTTGATGATTGTACGTACAATATCAACTGCAACTGTGTTATATTTATTGTTTGGGATAATTATATCTGCGTATTCTTTGCTAGGTTCTATAAACTGAAGATGCATGGGTTTAATGTTAGACTGGTATTTATCTAGTGTTTCGTCTAGGTTCCAACCACGTTCATTAACATCTCTTTTTAATCTTCTAATTAATCTTTCGTCCGAATCTGCATGAACAAAAATTTTGATGTCCATCATTTTACGCAAAAGAGAGTTGGTCAAAATAAGAATGCCTTCTACAATGAGAACTTTTGTAGGGTGTACGGGAACGGTTTTGTCTGTGCGGTTACATTCAAGAAAAGAATACACCGGTTGTTTGATCGAGTGACCTTCTTTTAAACGCTTTAGGTGTTTTTCAAGCAAAGCAAAATCAATAGATTGCGGATGGTCAAAATTGGTTTTTCTCCTTTCCTCCAGAGGCATTTCGGAGAGGTCATTATAATAAGAATCTTGCGAAATTACTCCAACTTCACCTTCTGGCAGCGAGTCTATAATCTGGTTTACAACTGTTGTTTTGCCACAACCTGTGCCACCCGCTATTCCAATTATCAGCATGCTATTTAAATTTTTGTCAAAAATACATATTTGTGAATCAATTACGCGTTTATAGCTAAAAGGAACTTTTTGTAATACGCTTTCCTAAGCTAATACTTACTTTTGTACTATGCAGAATGATAATGTAAGCCCGAATTTTGAATTTATAGCGTTAATGGCTTCTTTAATGTCTATTGTAGCCTTAGCCATAGATGCCTTATTACCTGCGCTTTCGCATATAGGAATTACTATTAATAGCTTAGATCCCTTGGAAAATCAGCTGTTGATAACAATGATTTTTTTAGGTCTTGGTGTTGGACAGTTGTTTTTTGGTCCGTTGTCGGATAGTTATGGTCGGAAACCTGTGGTTTATATTGGTTTCTCCATTTTTGCTATTGCAAGCGTTATTTGTGTATTGGCACCTTCATTGGAGGTTATGATTGTAGGACGTATTTTACAAGGTATTGGCCTTTCTGCACCCCGTACCATTGCCATTGCTATTATTAGAGATACCTATAAGGGCGATTATATGGCTAAAATTATGTCATTCGTTACCGCCTTCTTTATTTTGGTTCCCGTAGTAGCGCCAGCCATTGGAAAGTGGATTATGGATGCTTTTGGATGGGAATATATATTCTACGTTCAGTTGTTCTTTGCACTGGTGGTTAGTATTTGGTTCTGGAAACGCCAACCTGAAACTTTAAAATCTCAGTTTAAAATACCTTTCTCAATAGCTGTTTTCATAAACGGTTCCAAAGAGTTTTTTAGACACCGTGAAACGGTTGCTTTTACTTTTGCTTCTGGATTTGTTACAGGTGCATTTTTGGTATACTTAAGTTCATCTCAGCATGTTTTTGAAGACCAATATGATATGGCGCAAAATTTTCCGTACATATTTGCCGGTCTTGCTTGTTCTGTTGGCTTGTCTACTTTTTTAAACGGTACTATGGTATTGCATTTTGGTATGCGTAAATTGGCCGTTACGGCTATGGGCGCATTTTGTGTTATCGCATTATCCTACGTAGTACTCTTTTGGGGGAAACCGAATCCAAGTATGCCTATTTTAGTGATATTCTTGTTTGTCCAGTTTTTGTGCTTGGGTTTTCTTTGGGGAAATTTCAGGTCTATAGCAATGGAGCCTATAGGTCATATTGCCGGAATTGGAGCAGCCATAAATGGTTTTATTTCTACCCTTCTTTCTGTACCGATAGCTAATTATATAGGTGGGCACGTACAAGAAACAGTTTGGCCTATGTTTGTAGGTCTTGCCGTATGCGGATTACTTGCTTTGACTACGATACTAATGGTAACCAAAGGAAAAGTTTTTGCTATTGCTGAGCGGAGTGGGCTTTAGCAACCCAGTGGAACTTATAAAATATATTGGCAAAAGATGAGGTGAGACCCATCTTTTGCCAGCTTTTTTATCACTCTAAAGCACATTTTCAATAATCTCTTTAACCACTTCTGGATTTAATAGTGTACTTGTGTCTCCCAAGTTAGAAGTGTCGTTTGATGCTATTTTTCTAAGGATACGTCTCATGATTTTTCCGCTACGTGTTTTTGGTAAACCGGAAACAAACTGAATCTTATCTAATTTAGCAATAGGCCCTATATGCTCAGTAATCTGTTGATTGATTTCTTTACGTAGATTATCTCGATCTCTGGTTTCTCCAAATTCCTTTAGAATGACATAGCCGTAAAGGGCATTTCCTTTTACTTCATGAGGGAAACCAACAATGGCACTTTCAGCTACTGCTGGATGCTCATTAATTGAATCTTCAATTGGTGCGGTTCCCAAATTATGTCCCGAAACAATAATAACGTCATCTACGCGTCCTGTAATTCTGTAGTATCCTACAGCATCTCGTAAAGCGCCATCTCCCGTAAAGTACATGTCTTTATACGCGGTAAAGTAAGTGTCTCTATATCGTTCATGATTGCCCCAGATGGTTCTAGCGATAGAGGGCCATGGAAATTTGATACACAACCTTCCTGATACTTGATTGCCTTTTAGCTCATTTCCTACTTCATCCATCAAAGCGGGTTGTATTCCAATAAATGGCAGGGTCGCATATGTAGGCGCAGTAGGGGTAACGTATGGGATTGGGGTAATCATAATACCACCCGTTTCTGTTTGCCACCACGTATCTACAATAGGACTGTTATTTTTACCAACATTATTATTGTACCAATGCCAAGCTTCTTCGTTAATTGGCTCACCTACCGAACCTAGTACTTTCAGTGATGAAAGGTCATGCTTTTCTACAAATTCTAAATTCTCTTTGGCTAAGGCACGAATTGCCGTTGGTGCAGTATAGAATTGATTCACTTTGTGTTTTTCTACAACCTCCCAAAACCGACCATAATCTGGGTAAGAAGGGACACCCTCAAACATAACGGTTGTTGCTCCGTTTGCCAATGGTCCATAAACAATGTATGAATGTCCGGTTATCCAACCAATATCCGCAGTACACCAATAGACGTCTTCTTCTCTGTATTGAAATACGTTTTTAAAAGTATAAGCAGAATACACCATATAGCCTCCGGTGGTATGCACCATTCCCTTTGGTGTTCCAGTAGAGCCTGAGGTGTAAAGAATGAACAATGGATCTTCTGCATCCATTATTTCGGCTACACAGTCTGCATAAGCTTCATTAAGTAAAGGTTGTAACCATTTGTCACGCCCTTCTTCCATATGAATATCACTGTTTATGCGTTTGGCTACCAATACATTTTTAACTCCGGGACAATCCTCAAGAGCCTTGTCTACAATACCTTTAAGGTCTATGGATTTTGAACCACGAAAGGAGCCATCTGAGGTAAGTACTATTTTACAATCGGAATCATTTATACGGGTAGCTAAAGCATTGGATGAAAAACCGGCGAAAACAACGGAATGTATCGCACCAATTCTAGCACAAGCCAAAAGTGAAACGGCAAGTTCTGGAATCATAGGAAGGTAAATACAAACACGATCTCCCTTTTTAACGCCGTGGTCTTTTAGAACGTTTGCCATGCGGCAAACCCTTTCGTGTAGTTCTCTATAAGTGATGTGGAGCGCTTCTTCATTTGGGTCATTTGGCTCAAATATAATGGCTGTTTTATCCCCTCGGGTAGGGAGATGTCTGTCAAGACAGTTATCCGTAATATTAAGTTTTGCACCCTCAAACCATTTAATTTCAGGCTTAGAAAAATCCCAACTTAATACGTTGTTCCATTTTTTACGCCAGACAAAATGTTCTTCCGCTATTTCTTCCCAAAAAGCTTCAGGGTTCCTAACGGATTTTCTATATACTTGGTAGTATTCTTCTAGGTGTTTGATGTGGTAATTACTCATTGTGTCTCGATTGTTTTAATTGATATGGTGTAGAAACCCTTCAAAATCACATAAAATAGAGAGGTATTCTATGTTTTTTTATCAGCAAAGGGAGGCGTGTTTTTCTTTTTTACATTTGCGGAAACGTACAGTATGGTGTTAAAAATAATAATTTTTCACTCTAATAATGTTAGCTGATTTTAACTAGGTAAAAATAAAACTCCGCTAGACGAGTCTCTTTTAGCGCCGGTTACAGAGCATAAAACATTCGTTTTTTTCTCTATTCTTAAAACGCCCATTAAAGCAAATACCAATGCTTCTTTAAATTCTAAAAGTTGTTTGGAAGGGACCACTACTTTTACGGCATCACCTAGTTTTTGTTGAAGCGTCTCTACAAGAAAGTCATTTAGAGCGCCACCACCAGTAACAAATAAGGTGCTTCCAGATTTTTTCCTATTTGCTTTTATTTGGATAGCTACTTGTTCGCAGACATGATAAATACTGGTGCATAACAGATTTTCCATACTGTCTTCTGTGCTATCAACAATTGGAACCACCTTGTCTACAAACCATTCATACCCGATTGATTTAGGAAAGGGAAGTTTATAAAACTCCAATCCGTTGAGTTTTTCAAGCATGTTGGTATTTATATTACCGTTTTTTGCCAGATTTCCTCCTGCGTCATAATCTAGGTCATTTTTTCTAGTAATATGGTTTAGAATCATGTTGGCTAGCCCAATATCGTAGGCAATGCGGCTACCATTGTATTCAAATGAGATATTACTGATACCTCCCAAATTCAAACAGTAATCATATTTATTGAAAAATAATCGGTCACCAATAGGAACAAGAGGAGCTCCTTGACCACCAAGCGCCACATCATTGGTTCTAAAATCACATACTACTTTTTGTTTGCTGGCATTGGCCAAATGTTGACCGTTCCCTATCTGAAAGGTCAAGCCGTTTTCTGGTTGGTGATGTGTGGTATGCCCGTGACTAGAGATATAGTCTACTTCTAAGCCGTGATCATTAATAAACAAATCACACTGTTCGCCTAGCCATGTTCCGTAGCTATTGTGAAGCTTTAAAAGCGCATCGGCAGGTAAATAAATGGCATCTTTTAATTGGGTTTGCATTTCTGTGGAATAGGAAACACTTTTGGTTTTTTTGATGCCAAATTGCCACGTATGGCCCTCTTGCCAAATGGTACAATATGAAAGGTCCAGGCCATCTAATGACGTGCCTGACATGAGACCCAGAATTTTATATGTTTTCATAGTTTTAAACGGTTATTGGTAGTTTGCCCCGTGCTTCTAAATTACCTAAAAAATGATTTGCTGCGACTTCTTGAAATGATTTTTGATTTTGATATGCAACCACAACAGCTTTTGCATTTTCTATATTGATGTGATTAAGCACGTATGGATTTCCGAAGATGTAAAGAATTACATTTTTTGTGTTGATAAGTCTATTTATTAGAACAAGTTCTTCTTCAGTAAAACCGAAGTTATTGGTGGGCTTTACTTGGGGAGGGAAAAGTGCTAAAAGTATATTTTTAGTAACCTTATCTATTTCATTAGTTTTACTTATTAAAGTGAATTTTTTGTATTTACAAATCGATTTAAAAAATTGATTGTCAGTGTTTAATGAGATTGAAAGGCTTTTGAATTCAGTTTCTTTGAATGTGGCAATTATCTCTTTGGTTCCTTTAATCAATGAAAGACTTTGCTCTGCTATTTTACTGTTTAGCTCATAAGGATTAGTTAAGTCAGAAGTTACATTTTTCGAGGTTGATATTGCCTTTGTTTTTAGCTTCCAAATTCGGTTGAAACTATTTTCTATCGCTGTTTCTGTGGCATTTTTTAAGATGGTTTCAATTCCTTCTTTTATGTGCTCGGCAAAACAAAGTACATCGTTTCCGGCATCAAAAGCTAGCCATTCTAAATCCCCTTTTGTAGGAAAGTTTTTGGAAACTGCATGCATATTTAATGCATCAGAAATTACAACACCATCGTATCCCATTTCTGTTCTAAGAACCCCTTTAATAATATCTTTTGAAATGCTTGAAGGCGTGTCTTTTCCATTAGCCAGAGCAGGAACTGATAAATGCCCCGCCATAACCGAATCTATTCCTTCTAGAATAAGTTTTTGAAAGGGGTACAGTTCGTTGTTTACTAAATCTTCTTTTGTCTTATTTATTAAGGGTAGACCTAAATGTGAATCCGTTGCGGTATCTCCGTGTCCCGGAAAATGTTTAATGCTAGTTAGTATGCCTTCTGAGCTGGTCCCATTAATATAGGCTAAGGCTTTTTGGGTGACTTTAATTTTATCTTCTCCAAAAGAGCGGTACCCGATAACAGGGTTATTAGGATTGTTGTTGATGTCTACGCAAGGAGCAAGATTCCAGTGTATTCCCGCAGCTTTGCAGTCTTTTGCAATGTTTTTCCCTACCTCATAAATCAAGTTTTCTGAATTTTTTGGAATGGCGCCTAGGGTTATGGCATAAGGGTATTGCGGCGTTTTTTCAATTCGCATGGCCAATCCCCATTCGGCATCAATTGCAATCAGTAAGGGGTATTTAGCAGCTTTTTGATAACGGATGATTAGGTTTTGCAAGGTTTCAAAACTCTTCTCATTGGAGACTATTTTTTTCTTTCCTTCAAAATTGGTTGCGGCACTTGCTCTGCTATGGAAAAAGCATAATGAGCCAATATGATGTTCTTTAATGAGTTTTTCTAACTGTTGAATTTCCTCTTCGGTATCGTTTATAAAAGCTGCGGGCATGAATAACTGACCTACTTTCTCGGCTAAATTCAGCGTTTCTGTGGCTTTGCTGTATGGTAATATATTAGGCATCTAATTTGGTCGATTTTTTCCCGAAATCTGCGGGGTATTTTATGAAATTCACTAAAAATAAAGCAGGAAGAGCTGCAATTACGACCCAAACAAAGAATCCGCCGTAACCCAGCCATTGTTGCATATAGCCACTAACCATACCCGGAAGCATCATTCCTAAAGCCATAAAGCCAGTTGCGATAGCATAGTGAGAGGTTTTTGACTTTCCTTCAGAAATATAGATGAGGTACATTAAGAAGGCGGCAAACCCAAAACCATAACCGAATTTTTCTAAAATTACTGTGCCTGTAACAGCATACACACTGGTTGTTTTGGTCATGGCTAAAATAGCATAAAGGACATTCGGAAGATTTAAGGAAATAACCATAGGAAGCATCCATTTCTTAAGTCCATCTTTTGATATTAAAATACCTCCTAAAATGCCTCCAATGGAAAGAAAAATAACGCCTGCCGTACCAAAAATTGTTCCCAGTTGTTCTGTAGAATAGCCTAAACCTCCCTTGTCTGGAGCGTCCAAGAGAAAAGGTGCTGCCATTTTCACCAATTGTGATTCCCCTAGACGGTAGGTTAGAATAAAAGCCAATGCAATACCAATTCCCGGTTTCTTAAAAAAGGAAGCGAACACTTCAAAAAAACCAGTTGGTTTGTCTTTGGTAACGTTTAATGAAGACTCATATTTGGGAGCTGCAAAAAAGTTTGAAACTGTAAGTGCTAGCATAAGAAAAGCTGCTGCGGTCATGGTAATACTCCATGCTTTTGAGTTGTCTCCGTATTTGTTTTCCAGAAATCCGGCCATAACAACAATAAGTCCCTCGCCAGTAACCATGGCCAATCGGTAAAATGTACTGCGCATACCCACAAAAAACGATTGTTTTTTCTCGGTGAGACCCAACATATAATAACCGTCTGAAGCAATGTCGTTGGTGGCAGAAGCAAACGCGGCCATCCAAAAACAGGCTAGGGTAGTGGTTAAAAATAAGCTAGTAGGGATAGTAAGGGCAACACCGAAAAGTGCCAATGCAATTAGTAGCTGCATGGATAAAAACCATTTTCGTTTTGTGCTTTTAAGGTCCACAAACGGACTCCATAACGGTTTTAAAACCCATGGCAAATACAAAAGGCTAGTGTATAAGCCAATGTCTTCATTGCTAACACCTAATTGTTTGTACATGATAACGGATACACTTACGACTAAAACGTATGGCAATCCTTGGGTAAAATATAAAATGGGTACCCAAACCCATGCTCCTTTGTCTTTTTCTATCATGAAGTTAAATGTGTAGCTTGAAGTTCAAAAGTGGTTTAAAGCTACTATTTTTTGTGGGTATTTTGGATAGCATACTTATCAAAGTGTAATGTTCTTATAAACAACGCCACTTATTCTATCTTTTAAAGATTAAAAAATAGTAAAAGGCCTGTTAGCTAGAAGCAACAGGCCTTTTATAATTTATTTTTTAAAACTAAAATTTGTACCGTACAAAAGCTTCCATCGCCGCATAATGAGAAAGGCCCAGTGCACGATATCTTTCTGCCGTATTTTTGTTACGTTCTTCGGCACGCATCCAAAACTCTCTGGAATCATCACCTTGAAACATAACCCCATCTTTTTGAGATTGGTGACAGAAAATGGCGTAACGTTTTTTAAGAACCTGACTAGGGCTCATAGGTACGGCCATTTCAATTTCATCTACATCCCATTCGTGCCAAGCACCTCTATAAAGCCAAACCCAACAATCATCCATATAAGGTTCTGCTTTTAATCTATCTAGTGACTCAAAAATAGCATCAAGACATACTTTGTGTGTTCCATGAGGATCCGCTAAATCTCCTGCAGCATATATTTGGTGAGGTTTTATCTCTGTAATTATAGATTGTACAATTTCAATATCTTTTTCCGAAAGATTATTTTTCTTAATGGTTCCCGTTTCATAAAAAGGAAGATCTAAAAAGTGGACATGAGAATCTTCTAACCCTAAGTAACGTACTGCTGCATAGGATTCTCCTCGTCTAATATTTCCTTTCAACTTTCTTACTTCAAGAGAATCAAAACTACTATCGCTTTTATCCTCAATGGAATCTATTATTTTCTGAGACTCATCTGATGGTCCTATTCGTTTTGATATTTCTGCATAGCGAAGTGCATCGGTATCCGACACGGCAATATTTCCGGAGGTTTGGTATACGACGTGAACTTCATGGCCTTGCTCTATCAATCTATCAAAAGTCCCACCCATTGAAATTACGTCATCATCTGGATGTGGGCTAAAAATAATAACTCGTTTTCTAGCTGGTTCTGCACGCTCAGGGCGGCTAGAATCATCGGCATTTGGTTTTCCACCAGGCCATCCGGTAATCGTATGCTGTAACTTATTAAACATTTTTATGTTTAAGTCGTAAGAGTCTTCCGTTGTCAATAAACCGGACATACCATTATCATTATAATCTTTGTCTGTTAGGCTAAGGATAGATTTTTTAGTTTCATCACAAAGCCAAACAATAGCTTTAGAAGTTAAGCTCTCCGTCCATTCTAATGATTCATCTACTAACCATGGCGTTTTATTTCGGGTAAGTTGGCTACCTGCGCCAGTATCCAAAACGAACGTACAGTTTTTATGGTTCTGTAAATAGGTTGCGGGAACTTGTGGGGATATCTCGCCTTCAATCGTCTTTTTAATAATGTTGGCCTTGTTCTCCCCCCATCCTAAAAGCACTATTCTCTTAGCGCTCATAACTGTTGCAATACCCATGGTTATTGCTTTTCTAGGCACATTATCAATCCCTAAAAATGCAGGCGCTGCATCAACCAAGGTAATGTGGTCTAGGGTGATAACCCGTGTACCAGAATTGTAGTGCGATCCAGGTTCGTTAAAACCAACGTGGCCTGTACGTCCAATACCTAGTAGTTGAAAGTCTAAACCTCCGTTTTTCTTGATTTTTTCATCATAAGCAATGCAGTAATCAATTACTTTGTCACTTGAAATCGTCCCGTCAGGAACATGAATATTTTCAGGAGCTATGTCCACATGATTAAAAAGGTGCTCGTGCATAAAATACCAGTAACTCTGACGATTATCCTTTTCCATAGGAAGGTACTCATCTAAGTTAAAGGTAACTACGTTGTGAAAACTTAGTTCTTCTTCTTTATGCATTCTTACCAATTCTTCGTAAACTCTAATAGGCGAAGAACCTGTGGCAAGACCTAAAACACAATTTTTATTGGCATCTTGTTTTTTTCTAATAAGCGCCGCAATTTCTTCGGCCACTTTTATAGAAGCTTGATTTGAATCGGCAAAAATTACATTATGAATTTTTTCAAAACGGGTTTCTTCAAATTGTCCAACAGGTTTGTACCTGATATTTGCACCATTTTTTTCTAAAATTGTTTTCATAGAAGCTGCTCTTTTGTGTTTGTTGTGTGTCGTAATAACCATGCAAATATATGCAAAACAAAATGTATTTGCTGTTTTTTGCTTTTTTATAATGCTGTTTTATGCATTTTTAATGATTGTTTAACTTTAAGTTAGTATAAAACGGCAATTCTCAATTTTTGCTATCTTTGTTGAGAATATAATTTAAAATGCAATGTTAAAAGAAGAACGGCATCAGACAATTCTAAGTCAAGTTGAGATACACAACCGGATTTTATTAACTGATGTAGCCGAAAATCTAGATGTTTCTATTGATACCATAAGGCGTGATGTTAAGGAGCTGGATGCCGAGAATAAGTTACGCCGTGTACACGGTGGAGCAATATCATTAGGTTTTACCACCAATAGTGCTAAGAATAGTAATATTTATAGGCAAAAGGATAAGTTAATAATTGCTGAAAAAGCTTTAGGGCTTTTAAAAGATGGAAGCGTAATTTTCATAGATGGAGGTACTACATGTATGGAGCTGGCGCATTTAATACCGTCTAATTTAAATTTGACCTGTTTTACCCATAGCCTTCCTGTTGCTATGGCGCTGCTAACAAAGCCAAATGTAACCGTTATTATGGTAGGTGGACAAGTTTCTACAGATTCGCAAACGACCATTGGGGCTAATGCAATTCATAATTTAGCAGAGATAAGGGTAGACTTCAGCTTTATAGGTACGGGATATGTAGATTCCAACTATGGGCTTACAGAATTTGATTGGGATATTGTACAGGTGAAAAAAGCAGTAATTAAATGCTCGAAAAAAACGGTACTTTTGTCCATCTCTGAGAAATTGAATTCGCAGCATCGCTATAAAACATGCGATATCAATGCAATTAATACGCTTATTACCGAGTTAAAGCCAGAGGACGATCTTTTAAGCTCATTTAGAAACCACGACATTAGAATTTTATAAGCATTATGCACTATACTAAGATAACCGAAACATCATCTAATCATGATGATTTAGAGAAGATGGATACAATGTCCCTTCTTCACAAAATGAACGAAGAGGACCAAAAGGTAGCTGATGCCGTAGCGGCAACTATTCCAGAAATCACCAAATTGGTAGATGGCCTAGCGGAACGTTTTGAAAAAGGAGGTCGCTTATTTTACATTGGCGCGGGTACAAGTGGAAGATTAGGGATTCTAGACGCTTCTGAGATTCCCCCAACTTTTGGAATGCCTCATACTAGGGTAATTGGTTTGATCGCAGGTGGTGATACTGCTATACGAAAAGCAGTTGAAAATGCTGAAGATGACGGTGTACAGGCTTGGAAAGATATGATGGAGCATAACATTACCGATAATGATGTGGTGGTTGGTATTGCAGCTTCTGGAACTACACCTTATGTTTTAGGAGGTATTGCCGAGGCTAAGAAAAAAGGACTACTTACCGCTGGGATTACAAATAACCCTGGATCTCCGTTGGCTATTGCAGCAGATATTGCAATTGAATTGAATGTAGGGCCGGAATTTTTAACTGGTAGTACACGTATGAAAAGCGGAACTTCTCAAAAACTGGCACTTAATATGATTTCTACTGCTTTAATGATAAAGATAGGCAGAGTGAAAGGAAATAAGATGGTTAACATGCAGCTAAGTAATAGCAAACTTGTAGATAGGGGAGCGCGTTATGTGGCCGAAGGTTTGGGTATTGATTATGATAAAGCTGAAAAAATGCTTAAAAAGTACGGTTCTGTAAAAGCGGCTATTGACGCTGGCGTTTAGATTTACTTTTTTTTTCAATAGCTTCCACTTCTTTGACTGTTACTATTTCATCTGAGGTATTGCCCCATGAATTCATAATGTAATTCATAACGTCTGCTATTTCTTCATCGTCAAGGCCCATTCGGGTCATGATATTATTATAAGTTACCCCGTTTACGATTATCTCACCTCGTAAACCGTATTTAACGCCCTGTATACTTGCTTTACGGTTTTGACTTAAGTAGTCCGATTTGGCTAATGGAGGAAAAGAACCTATTATTCCTTCACCTTCCTCTAGGTGACAGGTAACACAAAAATCAGCATAAATTTCACTGCCTCGCATCATACTTTCTGCGAGTACGGATTCTTGTGCATGGGCAAAGCAACCAGTAAAAATTAAAAAAATAAGGGAACTGTAATAGTTTTTCATGCGGATTGTTTCTTTTAACTAGTCAAATATCTATAAGGCAATGGTAGTTATTTAGGCTTTGGGTACTAACGTATATATTCCTTTTCCTTCAATGGCAACATAAATTAATCCATCAGGACCTTCTTTTATATCGCGAACTCTACCTAAATCGGTCAATAGCTTTTCTCTTTTTACCACTTTGGTACCTTCCATTTGGAGACGCTCCATATATTGAAATTTTAAAGAACCAACTAGAATGCTCCCTTTCCAACCTTTATAGTTATCTGTAGTAACAAAAGCCATACCACTTGGAGCTATACTTGGCACCCAATAATGTATAGGTTGGGTCATGCCTTCCATCTCTGTTTTGTCTGTAATTGGTGTGCCGCTATAATTAACGCCATAAGTAACCAAGGGCCATCCGTAATTGGCACCTGCTTTAATAATATTAATTTCATCACCACCTTTGGGTCCATGTTCGTTGTCCCATATTTCACCAGTTTCTGGATGTTTAGCTAAACCCTGTGGATTTCGGTGTCCGTAGCTATAAATTGCGGTTTTTGCACCTTCCTTACCTACGAACGGATTGTCTTCCGGAATTCTTCCATCGTCATAAAACCGATAAATTTTACCCCCATCTCGTGTAATATCCTGTGGGTTCTCATCTCTGGCCCCGCGTTCACCAATAGATAAATAGAGGTAACCGTCATTGTCAAATTCAATACGTGAACCAAAATGTTGGCCTTTGGTTGTGTTTGGAGTTGCTTTGTATAGTAACTCTTTGCTTGTTAGAGTATTATCATTTAATTTACAACGCATTAATGCTGTGTGGCCACCTTTTTCTTCGCCTTCTTCTGAAGCATAGGAGATGTAAATCCATCCTGTATTTTCATAATCAGGATGTAGTTCAATATCCAACAATCCGCCTTGTCCTCTGGTGTAAACTTCCGGAGTATTTTTGACTACCGTTTTTTCTCCATTTTTAAAATGGATGAGTTCCCCGAATTTTTCAGTAATGAGCAGTTCTTTTTCGGATAAAAACACTAGACCCCAAGGAGACTGCATTTCATCGATCAGTAGTTGGGCGGTGAATGGAGGGTTTGTAGGTGTATCTACTTTGTTTTCAGTGTCTTGTGCGCAAGAATAACTGAGAGTTATCGCAGCTAACGCTATCGTTAATACACTATTTCGCATAATTTGACGTTAAATGATAATATTAAGGTGTCTCGTTATGGTTAAAGATAGCGAGAATTTACAAGTTTAAAAGAATTACCCGAGAGAAAGTGATGCAACCCAAATCGCTCATTTTCTTTTTAAAATGACTTAACCTATGCTCCCAAAAAAAAAACAGCGTATTCTGTACGCTCTACTGTTGATGACCTTTTCAGTAGTCTGTACTTCTGCAATTGCAGGCAAGACGGCTTTCAAAATTTACGATGAAGTAGCCTCTGCCGTAAAGGAAGTGGTCACTGTAAAAAGTAAAGCCACTGACAATGCAAAAACAATTTCTAACACGTCGTTAACGAGTAGCACAGCCAAAAAGGTTGCTGCCGCTCCACCAATGTTTGCAACCATCATTCAGAATGCGGATGAAGAAGTAGGTTGTACTGCAGATGGTTCTACGGTGGCACGATTTAATCTTTGTGGTGATTCTGATGACCAGATTATTTCGCTTTCTGGTTCATATAGTGATGTCTCATGGCAAGTTTTAGGTGGTAGTTGTAGTCCTAATATAAACCAAGATTGTCCCAATACAAATATATCATGTTATACAGAGGTTGCTACCACTGACACGTTTCAATTAGATGCTAGTGCAATCTCAGCTTCAACAGGTGCAGAATATCGTGTAGTAGCAGATGGGCAACAATACTTCTTTAAGGTTAAGAAAAGTACCATATCATATGGTATTTCATCAAAAGATTATGTTTGTAATAACCCAGGTAGAATTGAAATTACGGGACTTCCTAATAGCTATCAATTTCAACTTCTTGAAGGGGGAGCTATTGTTAGACCTTATCAATCTTCCTCTATTTTTTCTACTTTAGACGCTGGTACTTATACAGTTCAGGCAAGGTTGAACATTACAGGAGAGCTTTGTGAGTATTTAATTGGTCCTATAGAGATAGAACAAGTAGATATTGACATTGATGTAACTTTTACAAATCCCGTTTGTAGCGGAGAGACAGGTACTATTGATGTTTCGATTAACCCTGAAGTTCCTGGTCCTTATGTATATACTCTTTTAGATGATAGTGGTGCAGAAATTGAGTTTACCTCTACCATTTCTAGTAACACCTATACTTTTGGAGCGGTAAGTGAAGGTACTTATGCCGTAAAGGTAGAAACCAATGATTGTAAAGAAGACATTCCTAATGGTATTGCAGCTCCTATAGAATATTCAGATACCAGTGGTGACCCAATTACGGTAGGTACGGGTTTAAGCCCAATTACAGTAGCTACAGATACCAACGGTATGAGTTTTGGATGTTCTACCATATCTAGTATAGATATAGATGTAACCCCTTCAGGAGGTTCGGGTACATATAGTTATACGGTTAGTGATGGCGGAGATTCTGGCGGTAATTTCACGGGCACTAGTTCTTATACGGTTACCAGCCCTGGTACCTACACTTTTTTCATTACAGATGATCAAGGCTGTACAGCCGAGAAATCTGAATATGTTGCTGAATTAACTCCCCCGGATGTTACTGCAGCAGATATTGTTGGTACCTGTACCAATGGTGGTGGAAAAGTTGAATTTACAGTTACCGACCCCAAAGGTTTTAACTTAGAATATAGAGTTAATGTAGGTGACTCATTTACAAGTTCTTCTACAATACCTGTTGTAGATGGAACGTATACGGGAGTTGAAGTTCAATATTCTCAAGGTGCTTTTACTTGTGTATTGGCATTACCTGACGTTACGGTTACTTCAGCTGGTGGTCTTAGCGGTTCTGCTTCGTTAACACAAGATTACACCTGTGCAAATGCAGGTGGTATAATTGATTTTGCAGTTGCTACGGGCGGTTCTGGAACGGGTTACGAATACAGTATTAATAATACCACGTATCAACCAGGAACCTCTTTTACCGGGTTGGCACCAGGAAATTATATTCCTTATATTAAGGATGATGCCGGTTGTTTCCAAGCATTGACACCAATTGATATTTCGGAACCAATACCTCCAACGTCCATTACTTTTGCCCAAGATGATCTTGACTGTTCTACAGGAACAAGTAGAGTTACTATAGATGTGTTACCAGCAACTTTTGCGGTTACACAATATGAAATTATTTCTTCTACTCCTACAACAACACTTCCTGCTGCACAGGCTAGTAATGTTTTTCCAGGTTTAGCTTTGGATACATCTTATCAGTTTGAAATTACTGATGCCAATGGCTGTACGTATCCTGCAAGTTTTACAACGGGTGGCTTTAGTACCATTAGAGCACGTGTAAAATCAGGTGGAGACAGACGCGTATGTCCTGGAGCTACAGATGGTACCGGTGCTTTCTTAGTAGATGGTTATGGTGTTGATTATGATTATACTGTAAATAGAACAGCTCCTACTGCTGCGGTTATTACTACAGGAACGAGTACTGATTTAGAAATTCCTATTACAGGTTTAGGTGCTGGTACCTATGAAATTACGGTAACCGATAATGAAACCAATTGTACTTCTACAACTTCTTTTGATGTAGAAGAAGCGGCAACTCCATTGAGTATTACTGCGGCAGAAACCGCAATGAGTTGTCAGAATAATAATATTGGTAGGGTAACCGGAACCGCTACTGGTGGTTTTGGTGGATATAACTATGAATTACAATGGCCTACTCCAACTACGGTACAAGGACCAAAAACAGGACGTACATTCGGTAATTTAACAGAGGAAGGAACCTATACCTTAACAGTAACCGATTCTGAAGGATGTTCAGCTTCAACAACTTTTGTTCTTACTAGTGTTGATGCGCCAACTATTACAACAGGTGCAATAGATTACTGTTATTCAGCTACAAATGATGGAGAAATTACGGTTTCTTCGACTGCGGGTACAGCTGCCTTGACAACACATGAATATAGAATCAATGGCGGAACATTGGTTCCTGGTGTAGCAGGCTCACATACTTTTACAGGCTTAGTTCCTGGTAACTATACTATTGAAGTGGTTGATGCTAACGGATGTACGGCTTCTACCTCAGCAATAAGAATACCGCCACAAATTCAAGTTAGTCTTGACTTGAACCGTGAGATAGATTGTGGAGGTGATGGAGAAATGCAGATTACGGTTTCTGGTGGAGATATTTCTAATTTAGCTTCTACCTCATATACAATTTTCAGAGATGGAGTTGCGGTTCCTGCCCATACGGCACTTCCACTCCCATCCAATACTTTCGACTATACTATGACTTTTACGGAGTTTGGAGATTATACGGTTGAGGTATCTGATAATAATAGTTGTAGCATTTTATCCGAACCTCTAACGTTCGCAGAACCTACTAATATAGCAGCTACAGAAAGAGTAGTAGGTCCAAGTTGTGGTGATGCAAATAGCGGTTTTGTTGAGGTAATCCCAACAGTATCTTCAGGAGTGCCACCATTTGAGGTAGTATTTGCTCCAGTAGGTGAGTTACAGTCTAATCCTTTAGATCCAAATAGTCCAACAGGTGATGCTATTACCTATAATTATTCAGATCAAACTGTATATTCCGGATTGGCAGCAGGAGATTACGAGTATGTAGTTAGGGATGCAAGAAATTGTGTTACTGCTGTAACTGTAGTTTCGGTAGTAACAGATCCTATAGGTGCACCAGACGCAACGGTAACTCCTATTGATGCTACTTGTACAACAGGAGATTTGTCAGGAGGCGTAATAGTTGACCTTCCAACAACAGGAGTTGAGAACTATACTGTTGTAATCGAAGATAATTTCGGAAATCCTTTCTACACGCAAAATGATGTTACAGATACAGATTTTCCGCTTACAATTAATGACACAAGCCTTATCCCTGGGAATTACCAGGTAATAGTTTTAGATTCCAGAGGATGTAATGATATTGAGCCTTTCATTATTGATTCGGCTAGTTTAGACATTACCCCAATATATCCAACACCACCACCTACCTGTAGCCCTGGTGGGACTACAGTATGTGTTGATATTACAGGAGGTACTTCCGGTAGCTATGAAGTTCGTTTGTTGGAAAATCCGGCTTTAGCTTGGGAAACTCCAAATGGAGCACCAGCTTTACCAGACCAGCATTGTTTTAGTGGTCTACTTTGGGGGGCTTCTTATACTGTAGAAGTAAGGGATACGGTAACAAATTGTACATATGAAGAAGTCATTACTTTACCAGATGGACCAGGTTTAAATGTAACCTTGACCATTGATAACGCCACGTGCTACAATGGTAATGTTGGACTAGAATATACGATTACATCAGGTACTGGACCATACAATGTAATCATTACAGATCTTGATACTGGGGTTGAAGAGGTTAACCTGTCAAATTCAGTAGTAACGAATGATCTTATTCAGGTACCTGCTGGACATTATGGCATTTCTGTTGAGGATACAACCACATTTTGTAGTGGAGGAGCTGAAGACGAAGCAATTTTAAACCTACCACGTGTAGATGTTATTGACAATCAAAATGCGAATTGTAATGCTCTAGGACAAATTACAGTTAGAGCTAATGGCGGAACTGCGCCTTATGAGTTTGCTTTTGTAGTACAAGGTACATTAGCTCCTGGTGTTGCACCAGCGCCATCAGAATTTGATAGTTCGCCAACCAAAGAATTGGCGGGTTCTTTAACGGGTGTTACTTATGATATTTGGGTAAGGGATGCAGGTGGTTGTCCGGCAAGTACATCAGCGGCAATAATTCAATTAAACCCTGACTTGCCGTTATTAGACCCTGTAGTTGATAATCAATGTGATGTAACAGCAACTGCTGCAGGTGGATTTGATATAACATTAAGTTTACCAGGAGATTTTGAGACACCTACTTTTACACTTAATGGTATTAGTCAGACCGTTGCACATTCCGGTGATCCAGCTATTAATACAACAGCTACATTTACAGTAAACAGTGTTGGATCTTATGCCTATAATATTATAGACGCAAATGGTTGTGAAGTTGATGGAGTTGCCGAAGTATATCAGGTGTTAACTGCATCTGGTGACTTCACCATAGAACCTAATTGTGAAGAAGAGGATGGTACTATAACAATTACTTCTGACGGTGGTAGTGGTAACTTTAATTATACACTAACAGGAACTGATTTTGATGGAAACCCTGTAAGTATGACCATTCTTGATGATGGTGATGATGCTATATTTAATGATGTTGTTGATTTTACAAGTGTACCTCCGGGAACTTATGATGTAATAATTGAAGATCAAATTGTCCGTGATGGAGTAGGTCAATGTTCTACTTCGGTGAACAGTATAATTCGATCAGCACCAATATCTCCAGAGATTTTTGAAACAGGAGAAACAGATGTAAGTTGTAATGGATTAGGTGACGGAAGTATTTCTGCATCAATTGTTGCAGGTACTGATGTAGATGGTATTAAAGAATACAACTTGTATATAAGTGATTTGGCTTCTATGCCAGGAAACTATGACGTTACTTCTCGTTTTAGAACAGAAATTTCAGGTTCTTTTACAGGTCTAGATCCAGGTACTTATGTATTGGAGGTGGTAACCGATAGAAATTGTTTTGATAGAGAAGAAGTGGTAATTATTGATCCACCTGCTTTTACGGTTGATGCTTCTGCCGGTACCTTATTATGTGAGGTTGGAGCTAATAGATATAGCACAACAATACTAACTGCGACCGTTAATGGTGTAGGTAATGGAGCGGACTACGGATTTAAGATTAATGCTACAGATAGTTACCAAACTACGAGCAGTAACACTATGGATTTTGTAATAGTGGATACTGGGGTGCAGCAAACGTTTAACGTCTATGCGATTGATAGTAATGGCTGTGAGTACATTAGTGCAGATGTGGTCATTGACCCTCCTAATAATGTAACAGCAACAATTACTCAGGTGTCTCCAATGGATTGTGAAAATCCTGAACGAGTTCGTGTAACCGTTACGGGCAGCACCAACTTTATTATTGAAGATCAAGGTTTTTCAGTATCACCAGTAGGTGATGAGACGCAACCAAGCGGTAGTTTTATAGAATTTGACCTTCCGATGGTAGCTGGCGAATATAATTTACGAGTAAATGATATTGGAGGTTGTACGTATCCAATTGCTGCTTATGTTGTAGATGAACCTGTATTGCCAACGGTAGTAATTACAGAATCAGAAGCTGTAGGTTGCTTTGGAGCACTTGATGGGGAATTAAGTATTGATGTAAGCAGTTTTACAGGAATCTATGAATATTGGGTTTACGATTCTACTGACCCAGGCTTTACTGGTGGAACTTTTGGTACACCTGTTAATGGTAACTCAAATGGAATTGTAGATATCGCTACTGATGGAAATCCTTTTATCATTACAGGACTAGAAGGAGGTAATCACCGTGTTGTAATTCGCGAAAGCAATAAAACGGTTGATGGATGTAAAGTGTTCAGCAATGTAACGGTATTAAGTACGCCCAGCACTGCGTTAGCTATCACTACTTTAGATGAAATTGGCAGAGTAGGTTGTAGTAATGACTTAGGTGAAATTGTAGCCACCACGGAAGGTGGATGGGATGCTTCCCCTTATGAATACATGTTAGAATATGAAGCTACTGTGGGTAGTGGTTTTGCACCACATTCGAATCCCGCTTATGCTGATTTTGCAACCAATGGAAGTAATAATACTTTTACCGGGCTATCTAGTGGAAACTATAGAGTAACGGTAAGAGATATTGAGGGCTGTACGGATACTTTTGAGCGAGAGCTTGTAGAAGTGCCACAAATTGAGGTAGAAGCTATTATTACTAGAGAACTTGAATGCCCAACAGGTAATGATGCCATAATATTAGCCGTTGATCCAACAGATAGTGCAACACCAGGAGCAATTGGTGGCGTGCCCGGTGCTGGATACCAGTACAGGTTATTACACTTAGCAGATAATGATAATACTAATATAGTATCTACGACTGGTTACCAGAGCAGTCCAGAGTTTTCTGGTACAACGGGAGTTATTCCTGGTGGTTGGTATGCTGTTGAGGTAGTATCTACATTAAATTGTGGTGTGGTTTCCGCACCTATTCAGGTAATTCCGCCACCACCAATTAACCCGGCATTAATTCAAACATCTGTTCCTGCATGTGGTAATGCGGCAACTATGATGATTCGTGTGAATAATCCACAAGGCGGAACTTATGAGTATAGCGTGAATGGATCAGGTGGACCTTGGACTCTTATTAGTGGAACAGATGCAAATGGTTTGCCAGTAGCAGCAAACATACCGGGAACCATTGGTTCTTCATATCGTTATGAAGTTCGTAAGGTTGGTAGTTTAAGTTCTTGTTTGGCAGTGAAGACCAACGGTATTACTATTACAGATGCAGAAGCGTTGAGTATAGATATAAACTCTCCTACTTTTGATGTTTCGTGTGCCTATGAAGTAGATGGTAGAATAGAAGCGATTGCTAATGGAGGTACCGGTATTTACGAGTTTAGAGTTTATAACTCAGACCCGGGTACAGATGCATTTGCTGCTGAGACAATGCCGACTTATGAAAACCGTGCATTTCAAGATTTCGGAACGTTCGAAAACCTAGATGCAGGTAGTTACTGGATATCGGTTATTAGCCGTGCTAATTGTGGAGTTGTTCAGGGTCCATTTGTTATTGATCCGGCAATTCCAGTAGACATTATAGGTAATAGTACACCCACTACCTGTTTTGGTGAAACGGATGGTACCATTACAATGGAGGTAACCAGTGCAACGGGAGGATTGGTGCAGTTTGCTATTGAACCTCATTTAAGTGAGTTCTTTAGTGATCCAGATAACCCAACAACGTATACGTTTACGGATTTACAGGCTAATACGCCTAGCAATCCATCATATACGGTATTGGCACAAGATGCAGAAGGTTGTCCGCAAACTTTTGAGATTATTGTAAGTGAACCTGAAGAACTAGAAATCACAGATTTTGATACGACGCCAGAGACCTGTATAGGTTTTGAAGATGGTACTGCGCAAATAACAGTAACCGGTGGTACGCCATTTGTAGATCCTGTAACTATGGATGAATATTATGAGACCCGTTTAGTTGGTCCTAATTCAGACGGAACTGAGGTTTTCTTGAGAAACGATAATTTATCTTTTGATGATTTGATAGGTGGAGAAGGTTATTTAGTTTTCGTTCAAGATGCTAATGGATGTGATACCAATGTTCTAATTCCTATAGAAATAGGAGTTGATTTAACAGCATCTCCTTTGGTGCAGTATGGTTGTGAGGGTATTTTCCCTAATAGTACGGCTTCGGTTCAGATGCAAGAGGAAAGTTTAATTCCTGACTTGTTATTCGCATTAGATCCAATTGACCCAACTGATGCCATTACTGCTTTAGCAACGACAGAACGTTCTTGGGGTGATTTACCAGCGGGAGACCATACGGTATACATCTATCATGAAAATGGTTGTACAGAATTTGTTGAGTTTTCCATTGAGGCATATGACCCATTAACCCTAATAGCTGAAAAAACTGGACCAAACGAGATTACAGCAACAGCTGAAGGTGGTTTTGGTGGCTATGAGTTCTTCTTTGACGGAGAGTCTTACGGAAGCGAAGGATTGTATACAACAACAGAAAGTGGTGAAGTTGAAATTCGCGTAGTTGATGAAAATGGTTGTGTGGCAGTTGCCGTCATTCCGTTTGAGTTTACTGGAATGCTAGAGATACCAAATTTCTTTACGCCTAATGGTGATAATGAAAATGATTTCTGGGCACCGGGCAACCGAGAGTTCTTCCCGAATATTGAAGTAATTATCTACGACCGTTATGGTAGGGTAGTTGCTGAGCTGGACCAAGTAAATAAATGGGACGGTCTTTATGAAGGCAAGGAGCTACCAACTGGCGATTACTGGTATGTAGTGAATCAAAATGATGATAGAGATATACGTTATGTTGGGCATTTTACCCTTTACCGTTAAATCTTAAATAAATAATAAAATGAAAAACGGATGCCTATTTAGGCATCCGTTTCTTTTTTGCGCTGTTTTTTAAATTGTATTTTAACCGTTGAATTCCGTTATATCTATTTACGGAGAAGAATACATAAATGCTTCAAAGATTATATTTCATTTTGCTTTGTTTCGTATTACAAAGTTGTGCTGCCCAATCTAAATATAAATTGGTTGATGCAGAGCAAGAAACGGTAATCAAAGAGAACTATAGCTATTACTTGTATTATCCGGAAGGTTACGAAGAAAACACGGAAGAAAAGTACCCCCTTTTATTATTTCTTCACGGAGGAGGAGAATCTGGCGATAGTTTGGTGTACGTAAAAAGAAATGGCCCACCAAAATTGATTCAAAGAGGAAAGAAATTCCCTTTCTTGATATTAGCTCCCCAAAATCCACAGAAAAAAATGTGGTGGAATACACGCTCTGTAATGCAGTTACTGGACACTATTGTAGAGAATAACCGAGTTGATAAAAACAGAATTTATCTAACCGGACTTAGTAGAGGCGGAGGAGCAGCTTGGGAAATAGCCGTCCAGTATCCAGAAAAATTTGCCGCAATGGCTGTGGTCTGTGGTATGACACCATTGCCGTATGCTTCTTGGATAGATAAAAAAATGCCTATTTGGGTCTTTCATGGGGAAGAAGATGAGTCTATTCCAATTTCAGAATCAGAAACCATGGTGGCAAAATTAAAAAGTATGAATTACGATATCCGTTTTACAAGATACCCAGGTGTAGGTCACGATTCGTGGATACAAGCTTATGATAACGAGGAGTTGTATGAATGGTTTATGGAGCAGGAGCGGCCGTAGTATAAAATGCTGGGCAGTACTTTTTAAGTGGAATAAAGCTAATAAAGGACTATTTCAGTTTGTTTTCAAGCACCATTAAATCAACTTTAGATTCTTTCCAAAGTGAAGAAATATTTTTTGGAACAGGAGTAAAGCTATATGTAAATGAACTTAGGATAATATCTTGATCACCGTCATCATCAACATCACCTTTGTCCATTAACAACCATCTTCCTAGTTTAGACTCAGGAAACGTAAATGGTTGAAATTTGAAGCTGTCAGCATTTTTGTTTTCTAAATAGACAAATGATGACTCGGGACTTTTTAAATAATCAGGAAATGTAGCTACTATTCCAAAATCAACATCACCATCTTGGTCAAAATCGTTTGCAACTACTCTGGTAGCACCATTTAAGGGGAAGAAAAATTTCTCTTCAAAATGATTTGCACCATCATTAATATGTATGCGAAGACCATGATACGGTTTGTGAACATAGCTTTTGTCTGCATTATCACCATGTACGGTAACAATATCATCATCTCCATCTCCATCATAGTCTATGAGTTCAAACCAACTAGTTCCATAGACCGGGCTAAAATTAATAACAGGCTCGGCATCGAATTCTAAATTATCATGCTGATATAGGATAGTAATACTTTCTCTTCCTTGTGCGGTAAGAGTTATTAAGTCGTCCTTTCCATCAGCATTCATATCTTTCACAATTGTACGGATTGCACCTGGTTGATTTAATAGAATTCCTTTTTGATATTCTTCATCTTTCTTTTTTGTAAGTATAGATAAGCTTCCGGTGAAATTACCGAACTCTGAGACCACTAGCTCATCTTCCCCATCTTTATTTAAATCCTGTACCACAGTATGAATCGGTCTATGAAGAATAATTGGTAATTGCTCAAGAGTATCATCAGTCTTCATCTGAATATAGCCATTGGCAATCTCTGATGGATTTAAATTTCCGGCGTTGGTGATGAAGGTAGATTCATTCTTTTTTGAATATGCTGTAATGGCACTACCAGCATTTATTAAAGTATGAGATTCACTTTTATTGAAATTATAATTTACTAAGTCTCCATTTAAATCACCCGTAATAATAGAATGGTTAAGGTTGTCAAATTGTAAAAAAGTGATGAATGTTCCTGGGATGCTGTCCAATTTAATAGGTTTAGAAGTAAACTGAACTAATTCACTGTAATCATTCAAATTAATACTGGAGGGTAAAGAGTCTGGAGCCAAAGAAATGATATAGTTTTTTAAAAGATTCCAATCCTCCAAAGTTAAAGAGGGTCTGTTTGGGTAAATACCGCTCTTTAAAATAGCATGCTGCTCTCTAAATGAAACATTCTTAAAAATATTTACTGTAGAATCCTTAATTCCCATTCTTGCGGCCATGTCGGGTAGAACTCCATTTTGCCAAATGTGTTTAGGAAGGTCTTCAATGGCAGGTAGCAAATGGCAGGCTGCACATTGAGTATTATATAAGACTGCCGCTTTTTTTTCTGGAGAAGGGGAACAAGAAACAGCTAATCCAATGCTTACAAAAATGATTACCCGAATAAAGAAGCAACTTTTTTCCATCATATTAAAAACTGTTGTTTACTCTATACAAATAAATTTTTGCACTTATTTTATAAGAGTAGAGGTAAATTAATTTTGTTGAAAAACGTTCACCTTACCTCGGTTTTGAGTAACTATGATAAAAGGATTACCTCCATTAGCACTTTTGACAGTAATCATATCTTTCGCGTCTCCCGTAACCTTAAAGCCACTGTTGATAGTATTTATAAAGTCAAAACTGCCTTTACCATTTCCCTTTAAAAGACCACCATTAAAAGCATCGTATCGTCCTATAAATACTTCATTACCATAATTATTTCCTATCATGAGTAAGTCAGTATTGTTGTCTCCATCATAATCAGTGGTAACTATGCGATTTATAGGAGCAACTTGAGCTTGCAAGGGAAGCTGGTGATATTTAAATTTTCCGTCACCTGTATTCTCAAAGTAACTAGTCTTATCGTGATTAGCAGTTAATTCTAGTGCACCTTCTAATTCTTTAGGTTTAAATAAATCCGATTGCGTAGCCTTAGCATACTCTCTGTAAAAATTAAATTTCCCTCGAAACATAGGACTTTGTCCTGATAAATCACCCCAAAAATTTACAGGGAAGGATTTGTAGGTTTGATTATCAAAGTCGTCTTTAAGATAGGCAAACATAACAGGGTCTACCTTTCCGTTGTTATCAAAATCTTTTGAAAGAACAGTCACAGGCCTTTCTTGAGTGGGCTGGTAGCTATTGTTTGCACCAAGGTTACCCACAATTAAATCTACATCTCCATCATTGTCAAAATCATTGGTAATAATACTTTCCCACCATCCATTTAAACTGTCAAGCCCCGTTTCTTGTAGCTTTATAAATTCTGATTTTTTATTCTTATAAATGGTGACCGGCATGAATTCACCTACTATTATTAAGTCACTTAATCCATCTTTGTCAATGTCTGTCCAAGTAGCATCCGTGACCATACCAGCCTTGCTAAGCTCCGGACAATGGGAACTAGTAACATCTTTGAGGGTACCTGCATCGTTTTTGAGAAGATAGCTATTGTCAGGAAGCGGATACTCGGCAAATGGTGTTCTTCCCCCAACAAAAAGATCAGTAAATCCATCACCATCAAAATCATGGGCTTTTGCAACCGACCCACTAGATTTAATTTCAGGCATTTTATCTGTTGTCAAGGAGAAATTACCTTTACCATCATTTACTAGTAATCTATCGGTATAGAAAGAGCTTTCTTTATCAAATTCATTACTTCCGGAAACTAAGTATAGGTCTAGGTCTCCATCGTTTTCCAAATCAAATAGTGCTATACCTTCTTCTTCATACAATTTGCTATTCTCATCTGAGAATAATTGCGAGCTGGTAAAAGTGCCATCTTGGTGTTGAAGAAAAATTTCAGGTGAGTAGCCTGATGAGCTTCCAATTATAAAGTCTTCAGTACCATCTCCATTGATATCTCCTGCAGCTAAGCAAGGACCATTTTGTGTAAGTTTATGAGGTAGAATACGTTGTAGATTATAATCTACCTTGTCTTGTTCTTGATGTATATAATCAACACCTATATTCTTAGAAATTTCGTTGAAAATAGTTGGCAACTCTTTTTGAACGAATGGAAAAGTCAAGTCATTCGCATCTATCGTTTTAGCGTCATTGTAATTGACACTAATAATTTGATTGCTCTCTGTATTTTTTAATTGTTGATATTTTCCATCAGGCCATATTACCTCTAGTGAAGTAACCGCTTTAGTTTCGGCTAAACCAAAATGGATAATGTCTTGAACAGAGGACATATAACCTCTAGTTAAATAATGTTCTTGGTACTGAAAAGTGCCATCTTCATACCGAAGCACAATTTTTGTACCTATACCAGATGCATTTGTTTTTTTTCCTTGTAGTTTAATATCTAGGTAATTATGTTGTTTTTCTTTGTCAGAATCAAGATTGTTTTTAAATAGAAAGGCTTCTTCATTAATATTGTTCACTACATAATCCATATCTCCATCACTGTCTAAATCTGCAAAAGCAGCTCCGTTAGAAAAAGATGGTATGTTAAGGCCCCATTTATCACCAACATCACTAAACAATCCGTTTTGTTCGTTCCTATACGCGTAATTTGGGATTTTTACAACAGGAATGGAGTCCAGTATTTGACTAGGGCTTAAAAAACGTCTCACGTTAAAATTAAACTCGCCAAAATCTAGGTCTGTTATATCACGAGGAAACCCATTTGTGATGAGTAAATCTTTAGCACCATCATTGTCAACATCTACAAAAAGAGGAGACCAGCTCCAGTCCGTTTTTGAAATACCAGCCATTAGACCAACCTCACTATACGGAACGTCAACACCTTGTCCCATTTGGAGCATGTTCCTCATGTATTGATAGCTATAGCCGAATTTCTCATTCAAGTTATAATCATTGTATCTACTATCTCGTATGGTAGTTTTTTGTCTATAATTGGTTTCACCAAGCATGTCTATGGTTATGATATCCAAAAAGCCATCGTTATTATAGTCCGAAATATCCGAACCCATGGAGAACTTACTCTGGTGCTTTATAACCTTATCTATATTATTAGAAAAGGTGCCATCTCCATTGTTGGTGTACAGAATGTCATTTGTAAGGTAGTCGTTGCTTACATAGATATCAGGCCATCCGTCATAGTTTAAATCAGCGATGGCGAGCCCTAAACCGTAACCTTCTATAGTTATACCTGCTTCTAAGGTTACATCAGTAAAGGTGTTGTCTCCGTTATTTCTATATAGTCTGTCATTACTTGGCGCAGAACCATCTATAATTTTTTCGCGATAATTAGAAGGAAGTTCATGAATATCAACATTATTAAGTACATAAAGGTCTAAGAGGCCATCTTTATCATAATCAAAGAAAGTTGCATTCATACTGTTTCCGGTATCAGCTATGCCATATTCTTTGGCCATTTCTTTAAAAACAGGTTCTCCGCTTTTGTTGATACCCTGATTAACAAAAAGCATGTTGGTTTTCTCTTCTGCTTTGGTATACATGGCTGCACAAACGTAAATATCTAATAATCCGTCACTATTAATATCTACTATTGCTACACCCGTTTTCCAAGATTCTTTGGCTTCTATTTCGGCAGTTTCTGAAACATCCTTAAACTTAAAATCTCCTTCATTGAGATAAAGTTTATTTGGTACTTGGTTACCCGTAAAAAAAAGATCTGGTTTTGAGTCGTTATTGAAGTCTCCAATAGCAACACCACCGCCATTAAAAATATATTCACTAGAAAGAATGTTGAAACTATCATTTTCAACAATTGTATTATTGAAAGTGACTCCAGAGTAATTAGATGTTACTTGGGAAAATAGTGTGCTTTTTTTCTTTTCACAGGAGCTGAATAATAGAAATAGAATAAATGAAATTAAAATTAAATTTCTCATTGGTTTAAAGTGTCTTGTAGTATTCAATATAGGAATATACGATGTATCTCGTTACTCTAATTAAGTATCAAATTTAGAAAAATACATGGTAATGAATAGTAAATAAATTGAATACCTTTTTAGGATATTTATAAGTGCTATAGTATATAAATAAAACCACCCTGCACTAGAGGTGCAGGGTGGCTAAGTAATTTTTGACGTTAGAAAATAAACGTCAGAATGAAATAATTTATACTATTCCATATCATTTATAAAATCAATTGCGCTTTTAGGTAGTAATACCTTATCAATAATGTGCGCTACGCCATTTCTTGCCATAACGTCAGGCGTTGTTATATTGGCATTTACATCATTAGTTGCATCACCAATAACAAAATTATCAGTACCAAGAACGCTAATGATTTCTATATCATTCTCAGAAACTGTAGTTACCATTCCAGCCTCTAAATCAGCACTAGCTATTTTTCCTGCCACTACATGATATAAAAGTATTTCACTAAGAAGCTCCTTCTCTTCATCAGTGTCAAAGCTAGCAATACTAGTATAATCAGGTCCTAAAGCAGTGAATAAATCAGTAAATGCAGCATCGGTTGGAGCAAATA
Organism: Zobellia nedashkovskayae; assembly: GCF_015330125.1. Classification (NCBI taxonomy): domain Bacteria; kingdom Pseudomonadati; phylum Bacteroidota; class Flavobacteriia; order Flavobacteriales; family Flavobacteriaceae; genus Zobellia; species Zobellia nedashkovskayae. Next base: position 3,350,288 of record NZ_JADDXR010000002.1, read on the forward strand.
CAGTTGCAGGCATGTGATAACTAAAATTTGTAGCCGTCGTATCCTGCACATTAGTGATATCAGCAAATGCGTCTGCTAAGTCAGTTGCAGTCAAGGCCTCTGCTAATATGCTAAGTTGAGGAGAACTTGTAACAGTCGTTGCTAAATCGTCAGAGCCTAACAATGCTATAAAATCTAAAGCTGATTGAGGTAAAAGAACTTTGTCTATTATATCAACAACACCATTCTTAGCATCTATACCTGCAGTAATTGTGTTAGCAGTGGTAGCGGTTACATCGCCAAATGCAAATCCGGTTCCATCAGCGATAACGTCAACAAGATTATCCTCTAAAAGTGTTACTGCTGGTCCAACTACTAAATCTATAGAAGCATTTGCAGGTGGTAAAACGTGATATAAAAGAATTTCACCCAATAAAGAAATTTCAACTTCATTATCAAAATCATCTAAGCTACTGTAATCGTCACCTAATGCATCAAAAAGATCTTCAAAGGCTTGATTGTTCGGAGCCAATACTCTTGCCGTATCCAATGCAGCAATTGCATCGGCCAAACCAGCTTTATCCAAAGCACTCGCTAAAAGGCTTAAGTCTTCCGTTCCTGCAGCCCATTCTATGAGAGTAGGTCTAGTGTCAAAATTTAAAGCTTCAATGGCAGCCTCTGGTAGAAGAACTTTGTCTATAAAATGAACAATACCATTATCTGCGTAGTTATTTGCTTGCGTAACAGTAGATACTGGATTTGTCTGCCCAACCTTAGTAGCATCTTGAATTTGGACATCACCATCTGCTGTAACTATAACCCCCAAATCATCTCCTGAGAGAGTGGTCAATGTGGTTCCATCTGTAAACGAACTAGCTTCCATAGTACCTGATACCACATGGTATGTCAAGATTTGTGAAAGCACGTCTAAATCTAAATTAGAATCCGCCAATAAAGCTTCTCCTGCTGTAATATCATCTGTGGTTATATAACCAACTGACTCAGCAAAAGAATTGAAAGCTATATCTGTTGGAGCAAATACGGTAAAAGGGCCTGTACCCTCTAAAATGTTAGGTAGGTCTCCTGTTGCTATTTTTAGAGCTGCTTCTAATGATGTTAAATTACCATTTGCCGTAATTCTTGTATACACTGTACCTGGGCCAACGATAGCCGCCCCAGGCGATTCGACATCATCATCATCACAGGAATTGAACCCTATTAATGCGAGCATCGAAAAAACAATACTGATAGTTCGAAATTTATTCATGTCTATATTTTATTAAGATTTTATTTCTTGAAATTTTAATTAATACCCAGAATTCTGTTCTAAAATACCTCCACTTTGGTCAATGGCATTTATAGGAATCGGGAACAGGTCAAATTTCTCTGTGTATGTTCCAAACTTGGTACCATAACTAGCATCATCAATATCGGCTGATTCATTAGCAATGTAAGCGTTAATTACTTCTGCAGCAACACCCCATCTTCTTAAATCGAACAAACGATGTCCTTCCATACCAAACTCCAAACGACGTTCAAAACGTACTGCTTTTCTAGCGAATTCTTGACCAGCGAAAGCACCATAAGGTTCAATCACATAATTGGCAGCATCCCCATCACCAGCTTCATTTTGCACATAGGTCATGTTTTTTGCTCTGTTTCTTACCTGATTAACATAATCGAGTGCCACAGTAAGATCTGGGCTAGTTTTTTCAACAGCAGCTTCGGCAGCCATCAATAACACATCTGCGAAACGCATAACATTGTAATTGATACCAGACCAATCAGAACCCCAACCACCTGTTCCACGGTTGGCATCAACTTCATCTGCTTGGTAAATATTCTTCTTTGGTAAATAAGGACCGGAAATATCATTAAAAGTAGCTCTTATCCATTCTTTTCCAGGATTTAAACCAAAACCATTATAATCTATACCTCTTCTAGATACCGTATAGTCCAACCTAGGATCTAAAGGCCCTGTATGTGGAGTAAAATCTGCAGAGCTTTCAATTCCATAATCACTTTTGACATCAGTATTAGCAAAAGTATCTAATAAAGGTTGTCCAGTGGCATCATCAGTTTGATAGGCATTTACCAAATCTTGTGTAGGTTGGTAAAAACCACAGCAAGTTCCTAATGGTCCACCGCCAGGGAAATTCAATGTTCCTGCTCCGTTACCATTAAAAGAACGTCCGTCATCAGAAACAAACTGAATGGCAAACATTGACTCTGAGCTATTTTCTCCAGCAAAATTAAAGTTGCTCACATATTCAGGGTTTAAAGTATATGGACTTTCAGTAGCAACTTCATTTAATAAGGAAAAAGCCTCGTCCCATTTTTCTTGATATAAATAAGCTTTTCCTAAAAATGCTTTTGCAACCCAGGAATTAGCTCTACCATTAACTACTTCAGGCCCTAAGTTATCAATTGCAACTTGTAAATCTGCTTCAATTTGAGACCAAACTGGTCCTGAATTTGGTTGGTTAAACTCTAAGTTATCTAAATTTTCTACTGAAATAAAAGGAACATTTCCGTAAAATTTCTGAAGCTCAAAGTAGTAGTATCCTCTAAGGAAAGAGGCTTCTCCAAGTTGTTGGCTAAAATCTCCATCAGGTATTGTTTGTATCAATGAAATTACAGCATTTGCACTGTTAACACCACCAAAGAGTGCGCTCCATCTTCCTAAGAACCAACCGTTACCGGTTTGCCAATCTAAGGTTTCAACCTGGAATAGTTCGGGATTATCACCATCTGTACTTCCTCTATGTGCATCATCTGCAACCACATCGGTCCACCAGTTGTCTCCACCTGCGGAAACTCCTTCACCTAGTCGGCCAATACGTTCCCCATCCATTGCGGAATAGGCTGCAGTTAGCTTCAAGTCTACTCCTGTAGCATTTTGCAGGGCTTCGTCGGAGAGGGCCCCTGTTGGTGCAATCTCGGTAAAGTCATCACTACAGGCACCTAACATCATGCATGTAAGTGTTATTGAGTATATTATATTCTTTTTCATTTTTAAAATTTTAAGTTAACACCTAACGAATATATTGACGCTAAAGGGTAGTTATTATCTGAAACACCTATGGTAAGGTTATCAATAGAACCATCATCTTTAAACCTTGGCTGTAATTCAGGGTCAGCACCATCATAACCAGTAATGGTAAATAGGTTAGTACCTTGAACATAAAATCTAACACTATCCATTCCTAATAAGCCAGATACCTTGTCATTAAAGGTATAGCCAATCTGTAAGTTTTTCATACGCATGTATGAACCATCTTCTACAAAAAATGAATTCGCAGTACCTTCATTATTAGTAATACTTTGGCTCAGAGCCGGTAAAGTTGCATCAAGATTTGTTGGTGACCATGAATCCAAAACTCTTACACTTCTGTTTGCGTTGAAAAATGAAGGAAAGTCTGTGTAAACTTTGTCATTATTGAAAATATCATTGCCTTGAGATCCTTGGAAAAAAGCAGATACGTCAATACCTTTGTAAGAGGCGCTTAAGTTCATACCATAGGTGAAGTCAGGGTGAGGAGAACCAATAAATGTTCTATCCTCATCATTTATAGTACCATCGTTGTTCAAGTCACTATACTTAAATCTACCAACACCCTCTGCTGCAGTTGCAAAACCTTGATCAGCACTAGCGCTAACCTCAGCTTCAGAAGCAAATATTCCGTCAACAACTCTACCGTAAAAAGAAGAAATAGGTTGTCCTTCTTGCGTTCTTGTTACGGCACCAGTAGTTCTGTAACCATCATATCCTACTTGAAAAGAACTGATTAAATCAATAACCTCATTTTTATAACTTGAGAAGTTAAGATCAATACCATATTTAAAACCTGAGCTTAATTCATCTGCAAAACTAAGAGATGCATCAATACCCTTGTTTTCAATAGAACCAAGGTTCACATAAGGAGCATTTGCAGCAATTGAAGTGGTACTAAATGAACTATTATCTTGGCTAATTAAATCTTTGGTATTAATAATAAAATATTCAGCCTCAAGATTTAATTTGTTGTCAAAGAAACCAAGTTCGATACCAAAGTTTGTAGTTTCACTGGTTTCCCATTTTAAATCTGGATTACCTGCGGATTCTAGAATAGCTCCTTGAGATACACCTCCACTACCATTAAATCCATAATTTGCATATTGCTCACTTAAAATAGAGATATTATACGTAGGGTTATTTACAGGAAGAGTTTGGTTACCCAATTGTCCCCAAGAACCTTTAAACTTTAATCTACTTACCATGGCATCATCAGGCCAGAACGCTTCATTACTAACGACCCAACCAGCACTAAAAGAAGGGAAGATATCGCTTTGATTGTCTCCTAAGAATCTAGAAGATTTATCTTGACGAACGGTAGCTGTTAATAAATACTTACCTCCGTAACTGTAGTTTGCTGTTCCAAAAACAGAAAACAAAGATGAAGCATTATCATAAGCGTATGCTACGTTAGCGGCACCACCACCATTTTCTAATAAATAGTACTCAGGAGTTTCAAAAAAGAAATCAGTTCTTGAAATCTCTTTACCTTTATTTTTAACATTTAGTGCTTCAATACCTACTAAGGCATTAATACTGTGCTCTCCAAAAGATTTGTTATAACTTAAAGTGTTATTCCATACCCATTCGTAATTGTCATAATCTTGCTCAGTAAGTGTATTAGTAGAAATAGGTTCGGATGATTCTGGAATTAAAGCCCTAAAACGTCTATCATTGTAGGCTTTTATAGATCCACCAATAGAAGTTTTAAATTGTAAACCGTCTACAATATCAAGAGTGGCATAAATATCACCAAAAACCCTCAATGATTTTTCAAAATTGTCCGCTTGTCTGTTAGCTTCCGCAACTGGGTTGTTAGGATTTGAAAGACCAGTATCATTACTGTAGTTACCCGCATAAGCACCTGCATCATCGTAAACAGGAACTAATGGAGACATTCTTGTTGCGAAATTATTCCAAGACTGTCCGCCACTTTTTCTGTCAAAAGATATGTTGGCATGTTGTCCTATTTTAATTCGGTCTCCAATTTTGAATTCAGAATTCAATCTAGTAGAACCTCTTTTAAAACCAGTAGCAATTTGAATACCTTGACGATTTAAATAACTTGCTGAAAAAAGAAATTTAGACTTCTCATTACCGTTTTCAAGAGTTATTGAAGCATTTTGAGTAATGGCCGTTCTGTAAATCTCGTCTAGCCAATCTGTTCCACCATTAGGTGCTACTGTTGCGGAAATTCCATCCGGAGTCCTTTGTAAAGTAGCTGGTGTTACTGGGCTTGCTCCATTACCATATTGTGCGTGAGAAGGTATACCTCCATCATTTCTGATACTTTGCCAAATCATGTCTCCATGTTGTTCTGTATCCAGTAATTCTGGCAGATTTCTAGCTATAGAGAAACCAGTATAGGAATCAACTGAAACCTTTGCTGTATCCATATTGTAGCCACCGCTTCTAGTTGTGATAATTACAACACCGTTGGATGCCCTTGCTCCATAAATAGCCGCTGCACCATCTTTAAGCACGTTCATCTGCGAAATATCTGCAGGGTTTATAGAGTTTAAGATACTGGCATCATCTGTTTGTACCCCATCAATAATATAAAGTGGATCGTTACTGTTACCAGTACCATACCCTCTTATTCTTACTGTAGGAGACGAACCAGGTGAGCCATTGTTAGTAATAGTAACACCAGAAACTCTTCCTTGTAACGCTTCTGCCGCGTTTACGATAGGAGCTTTGGTTGCTTCTGATATATCTACACTACCTACGGAACCTGTAAGGTCTCCTCTGGTTTGTGTGGAATATCCTGTTACAACAACTTCTTCAAGTGCTGCTGCGTCTTCTTCTAAAGTAACATCAATGGTTTCTTGCCCATTAAATGTGATTTCTTGGTTTTTAAAACCTACATAGCTAAAAACTAAAATAGCACCTTCATCTGCATTGATGGTGTAATTACCATCAAAATCAGTTTGAGTACCAGTTGTAGTCCCTTTAAGGATAACGTTCGCTCCAGGTAACGGGAGACCTCCTGAGTCCAATACCGTTCCTGTAATTGTTGTTTGAAAAATGTCTTTGACCTCAATCTTAAGGGGTGAACTTGAATTTGCAAAAGCCGTTTGTGGCCCAGCGCAAATCATCATTGAAAAAAGCCCAATTCCGAGAGTAGAGATTTTACTCTTGGACCTTAACGATTTGTAATCGCGTCTTTGGTTCATAGTGTGAGTGTTGTTTGTTAGTTTATTAATTCTTCTAATTCCCGGTAAACTGTTAAGGAAATCAAAAAATAAAAGTAACAATAATATCATTATGGAAAAAAGAGTTAGTTATTTTTTTTAATATCATATTAATAGGTAGAAAGCTTCAATACTCTCTGAATTAGCGCATTTTCTCAACTTTAAGTTTTCATTAACGTTGATATTCTGATGGTTATCATTGTTTAGTGCTGTAACCATAATTACTTATGTAGTCTTTTTCAGGTTAAAATTTTTATGAAATTTAAAAATTTTTAATAAAGAAATCAAACAAAAATCACCGGTTAAGTGTCATTTATACCTTAAAACAACGCAAAACTATAACGTTTTCGACGAGGTTTTTTGTGAAAAAAAGGTAAATCTGCCCACCATCCTTAATTTTCATCTTCTTTCTAATGGTTGCTACGCTTTCTGAAAAGTTACGTGTAGTTACATTTGCATACTTAATCCCTGATTTTTTGAAAGTGGCTTTATTATACGGAAATATGCTTTCTATTTTAAACCTGCGGCCAGGAAAATCTATTAGAATGTCGGAAGTATATAAATGGGTATTTATGTGTAATTTTTTTAATTGGAGATTTTGGCCTGTAATTTTAAATGCACCTGATTTCAAAACGGCTGCATTAGGCTCATAGAGATAGGTGAGTGGTTCCGAAAACTCAGAAATGGCCTCTTTTTCGGATTGTAACTTAAAATCGAAGATTTGATCTTGTTCTGCGGTTTTGTTTATTGTTTTTATAGAGATGCTTCCTTGGTAATCTTTTTGTAACACCCAGAGCAATTCTTTTACATCATTATTTATGGCGACAATATGTATTTCTTTAATAAAATCCAACTCACTTATTCCGGCAGAAATATCTAAAAGTGGTGCTGTTTTTATCAGTATATTTTTTGATTTTGAAAATAACAAATCTAAATTTTGGACCACATTGGGTAGACAATCGGACAATAAAAAAACGCGTTTTTTCGTGTCATCCCTTCTTGATGGATCAATATAAATCCAGTCAAAAGTTTTTTTAGAATTTTTGATAAAATCCAATCCATTTTGTGCATGGGTCTTCACGTTGTCAATACCAAGAATTTTAAAATTATGAGCGGCAATTTCAGATAGATTCTGGTCTAATTCACAGTGGTGAATTTGGTCTATTTTCTGGCTAAAAAAGTAGCTGTCCACACCTAGTCCTCCGGTGACGTCCACAAGTGATTTTCCGCTTACTAATCCGGCCTTATATTTTGCCGAAGTTTCAGAAGAGGTTTGCTCAATATTTAGTTTGTTGGGGTAGTAAATATTTGCTGTGGCAAACCATGTAGGTAGTTTTTTTTCGCACTTTTTACGAGCCTCGAGTTGCTCGGCGAGTTCGCGATTGGAAATTTTATCAAAAATAGGTTTTTTTAGTAATACTGACATGATGTCAGTATTCAAATTTTTTAGTATAAAATCTTGTACACCAGTATGTAGTATATTTTTATTCAAACTAAAACTATAAACTTTTTGTAAGTGATTTAACTAGTTTATTTTCTGATAAAAACTCCTTTAAAATCACCTTCATTGCTGTATATCCGGGTACGGCAACCACCATTCCTACTACTCCAAAAAGTAAACCAGCAATGATTATAATTAGAAAAATTTCTAACGGATGAGACTTGACGCTGTTCGAAAAAATAAGAGGTTGAGAAAAGAAATTATCGATTAATTGACCTACCGCTAACCCTATCAAAACATACCCTGCTTTAGGCAGAATTACGGTGCTAAAATCCATTCCTAAATTACTGGTCATTGTGAGTATAACCATAATCACCGCACCAATGATCGGACCTATGTATGGAATGATGTTAAACAATGCGCATAAGAAGGCAATTACAATAGCATTTTCAATGCCAACAATGAACAGTGTTATGGTGTAAATTACAAATAGAATAAAGATTTGAAGTAGTAGTCCAACAAAATATCTGGAAAGTAAATTGTTGATTTTATCTATGGAATGTACAGTTTTTTTCTCGTTACCATTATTTACAAAAGCCAAGATTCCAGTTTGTAAAAGATTACTATCCTTTAAAAAGAAAAAAGAGATGAACAATACGGAGAACAAACCAATACTAGCTGTGCTGAGAACATCTAAAAAGGAATTAAGGAAGTTAGGTATAAACCCTATATTTAAACTATCTACTATGGTCTTTTCAAAATCGGTTTCCTCTATGATGTCATCAACTACATTAGGTGCAGTTCCTATAAAATTTACAATTTGCTCATGTAGCGAATCTAAGTTTAGTTTGAGTTGGTCAATATCTAGCAAAGAAAGATTTTTACCTTGTTCAGTTAATAATGGCACAAATAGCGCAATAATTCCGGCTAAAACACTAACCATTAGAACCATGGTAATTATAACCGCCAAGGTATTTGGAAGTTTTAATTTACGTCTTAGAAAAAAGACAATAGGTCTACCTATTAGGGCGGTTACCGCTGCTATTGCTAGATAGGCTATAACGGACTGAATCATCCATAGAAAATAAAGCAAGAGAGCCACACCAAGTATAATTCCTACTGAGCGTAATATTCCTTGACTAATCGTTTTTGCGTTCATTATTAACTTCGTTTTTGGCTTTAGGTTAGTTTTTAAAGGCATACACCATTATATTGGCGCCCATTTGCAGCGCCTTGGTTCTTATTTCTTTAGGGTCGTTGTGTACTGATGGGTCTTCCCAGCCATCGCCTAGGTCGCTTTCCGTAGTGAATAACAGAACAAGCCTATTTTCGTAAAAAAGCCCTAAGGCTTGAGGGCGTTTACCGTCATGTTCGTGAATTTTGGGTAAACCTTCTGGGAATTTGAAAACTTCTTTAAAAATAGGGTGGTCGTTACCTAGTTCTTCTAAAGTGCTATTTGGGAAAGCCTTTTCTAATGTTTTCTTTAAGTATGGGGCCATGCCGTAGTTATCATCAATATGTAAAAAACCACCAGAAAAGAGGTAAGTTCTTAAGTTTTCTGCTTCCTCGGCAGAAAAAACTACGTTGCCATGACCGGTCATATGTAGAAAAGGATATTGAAAAATAGTACTACTCCCTACTTCTACGGTTTGGGGCTTTTTATTTATTTCGGTACCTGCATTTTCGTTACAAAACGCAATGAGATTAGGCAAAGCAGTAGGGTTGGCGTACCAATCTCCACCGCCGTTATATTTTAAAATGGCTACTTCCTGCCCCTGTAGTTGTACTGTAACAAGGGTTAAAATTGCCAAGCAATACGTAAGTTGTTTCATCTTTGAGCGAACTAAATAATAATATCTCAAATGTATGAATTATGGTGGGGAAAAGAATTGCTCTTATTTGTATTGTTTTAATTGGTGGTATAACTATGGCTTTCAAAGTTGATTTTAAGTTGAAAAGAGAAAAATTATCTGAGCCTACGGAGAATAATGAGGCTATTGTGGTTTTAGAGCTTTTTACCTCGCAAGGTTGTTCTAGTTGTCCGCCGGCTGATGCATTGTTGCAGCAGATAAAAGAAGATTACCAAAGTTCAGTTTACGCCTTGTCTTATCATGTAGATTATTGGAATTATATTGGTTGGCAAGACCCATTTAGCAAGTCTGAGTATGCAGATAAACAGCGTAAGTATAACATCAAATTTAAAAATAGAAGTAATTATACACCTCAGGTAGTAGTAAATGGTAAAACTCATTTTGTAGGGTCTAGTTCTGCTAAAATGAATGCCGCGATAGCAAAATACGGGGCGATTGAGGCAGTGAATAAAATAGAATTGGGTAAAGTAAGAGTTAAAAAGGAATCTGTTTACTTCAATTATAAACTTCAAGGTGTTGCGGCCAACAAAAGTCTTAGAGCTATATTGGTTTTGGATGAGCGAACCACAAAGGTGAAGCGGGGTGAAAACAGAAATAGAATATTAAAAAATAGCAATATTGTGGTTGCGGAAAAGAGAATTGCAATAGAAGATTTGGAAGGGGAGGCTTTTATTAACATACCAAATGCGGTTGAAAAGGATGAAAAGCTGAATCTTATTATTTTGATGGAAACCCAAGGCTATGATATTACAGCGGCCACTAAAACAGAACTACTTAGGTAGCTTCTTACGGGACTATCCGTTATTGATCATATTCACGGTGGTACAAGCAACTATTGCAGCCGTTTCGGTACGTAGCCGGTACTCTCCCAGGGAAACGGGCAGAAAGCCTTTCTCGTAAGCGCTACTGATTTCATTTTGTGAAAAATCGCCTTCTGGGCCAATCAATATGGTAATGTCTTTGTCAGGTGCTACTCTTCTTTTTAAATCTACTTTCTCTTCTTCTTCACAATGTGCAATAAATAAGAGTCCGTTTTGTTCCTGTTCCATGAAATCCTTGAAGGAAATGGCGTCATTAAGCTTGGGTAAATAGGTGCGCAAACTCTGTTTCATGGCAGATTGAATGACCTTTTCCAATCGTTCCTTCTTAATGATTTTTCGTTCTGATCTATCGCAGTATATAGGGGTAATCTCGCTAACGCCTATTTCCGTGGCTTTTTCTAGGAACCATTCAAATCGGTCATTGTTTTTTGTGGGAGCAACCACAATATGTAACCAATGGGCTTTTGCGTGTCTTTTTTTGGTGGAAACAATCTGGGCCTTGCATCTCTTCTGGTCTGCCAATAAGATTTCTGATTCAAAAATATAGCCTTTTCCGTTTGTAATATGGAGTACATCACCTTCCTTTTTACGCAGCACTTTTACAATATGCCTGCTTTCTTCTTGGGAAAAGGTAAATTGGGAAACGCTCTTGTCTAATTCCGGATTGTAAAATAGTTGCATAGTGCAAAGGTATAAACAATTTTGAACGGTAGAAATTTACAAAAGAATAAGCTATTTAAATTTCAGAACAGATTTATTTAGAGGATAGAACGTAACGTGGTTTAGCGGAAATGTCTTGTTTTGAAAACTGGTTTTGTTGGTATTTGAGGTAGCCTACAATACCGATCATAGCCGCATTATCCGTGCAGTATTCAAATTTTGGAATAAAAGTTTTCCATCCTCTATTTTTTTCGGCCATTTTAAGTGCATTTCTGATACCTGAATTGGCACTTACGCCACCGCCAATAGCTATTTGTGTAATTCCGGTCTGTTCAACTGCTTTTTTAAGTTTATCCATCAAAATATTGATAATTGTTTTTTGGATGGATGCGCAGATATCTTTTAGATTTTCTTGAACAAAATCCGGGTTTCTTGCAGTTTCCCTTTGCACAAAGTATAAGATACTGGTTTTTAAGCCACTGAAGCTAAAATTTAGTCCATCAACCTTTGGTTTAGGGAAAAGAAAAGCTTTTGGGTTTCCTTCTTGAGCATATTTGTCTACTAATGGGCCACCAGGGTAGGGTAGTCCTAAAATCTTGGCGCTTTTATCGTATGCTTCACCTACAGCATCATCTAAGGTTTCGCCTAATATCTCCATGTCAAAATAGTCTTTGACCAATACAATTTGCGTGTGGCCACCGCTAATGGTCATTCCTAAAAATGGAAACTCCGGAGCACCATCTGGTTGCCCTTCAATAAAATGGGCCAAGATGTGTGCCTGCATATGATTAACCTCAATTAGAGGTATGTTAAGACCCAGTGAAAGGGACTTCGCAAACGAGGTTCCAACAAGAAGTGAACCCATCAATCCAGGACCGCGCGTAAAAGCTATGGCAGATACTAGTTTTTTGTCGATATTTGCTTTATCCAAAGCTTGGTGTACTACAGGAACAATGTTTTGTTGGTGAGCTCGTGAGGCAAGTTCAGGTACAACACCCCCATATTCCTCGTGAATTTTTTGAGTGGCCGTTACATTACTGAGCACTTTTTTATTGCTTAATACAGCAGCAGAAGTGTCGTCGCAAGAAGATTCTATAGCAAGAATATAAATAGTTTCGTTTTTCACCGAGTTTGGAATAAAAATTGACATCGCAAAGGTAAAACATAAAGACCTATCAAAAAACTTAGAAAAATACTGATTAGAACCATGATGGTACTCGTGCTGATCTGTATTTTAGGTACGGTCATCCTTTCGTTGCCATTCGTTCAGACAAGTTTTGCTAAGTACGCTACGGATACCATAAATAAAGATTTTGGTACGAATATTAACATAGATAAACTTCGTATTTCCTTAATTACTTGGGATACTAATCTTGAAGGTATTTATATTGAAGATTATCAAAAAGATACCATTTTTTACGTAAACAAGCTTACCACTTCTATTCTAAGTGTTCGGAATTTAAGTAAAGGCAAGCTGGAGTTTGGTGATATTAAGATTGATGAATTAGATTTTAAACTAAAAACCTATTTAGACAACAGGAATACTAATTTAGAGGTCTTCATAGACAAGTTCAATGATGGGCAACCCCGGAAGCCCGGTACAGATCCTTTCTTTTTCTCGTCTTCAGATGTTCAAATTTCCAATAGTAATTTCCGTCTGATCGATGAAAATTTTGAAAATGAACTTTTGCTGGATTTTGAAGAACTCAATATTGGCGCTACGGATTTTCAGATTTTGGGCCCGCAAGTATCGGCCAAGATAAACTCCATGGCTTTTAATAGTCAGCGAGGTATCAATGTAAAAGAAATGTCTACGGACTTTAAGTATACCAAGCAACAGATGCGTTTTGACTCGTTGCGCATCAAGACCGAAGGTTCTAGGCTAAAAGGAGATTTGGTTTTTGATTATGAACGAAAAGACTTTGCAGACTTTTTGAACAAAGTAAATTTAGAAGCAGAGTTTGTAGAGTCAGAGGTTGCTTTTGATGAAATTAACTTGCTTTATGACCAATTTGGTAAAGGAAAGACGGTTAATTTTTCTTCTAAAATAAGTGGTGTTTTAAATGATTTGAATGCCGATGAGCTTTTTCTGCAGTCGGATAACACGGGAATAAGAGGAGACTTCAATTTTAAAAACCTTTTTGTTCGTAAGCAACCGTTCGTTATGCATGCCGATATGAAAAACGTAACCTCTAGTTATTATGAGTTACGTGCGTTAATGCCTAATATTTTAGGTAAATCCCTACCTTCTTCATTTCAAAAATTAGGGCAATTTACTATACGTGGGAATACGGTTGTTACTGAAAACTCTATAGATGCGAAAGTAAACCTGAACACCGCAATTGGTAGTAGTTATGCAGATTTGGCGCTCTCCGATATCAATAATATAGATAATGCCAACTATAAAGGTTTTGTATCTCTAATTGACTTTGATCTTGGTGATTTTGCTGAAAATAAGAGGTTGGGTAAGACTACTTTAGATTTTAATGTAGAAGGAAAAGGATTTGTTCAGGAGACTTTGAATACGGAGGTTATAGGAGAGGTCTACTCCATAGAATTTAATAATTACGAGTATAACGACCTCAAGGTTTCGGGAATTTTAAAAGAACAATTGTTTGATGGTACGCTGTTAAGCAATGATGAAAATATCAAGTTTAGTTTTAAAGGACTTGCAGATTTTGGAGAGGACCGGAACGATTTTAATTTTATTGCTTCGGTAGACTATGCAGATTTAAACAAGTTAAATTTCATTAAAGACAGCATTTCTATTTTTAAAGGAAATGTAAATATGGATGTTACCGGAAACACATTAGATAATCTTGTGGGTGATATCAAGTTTACAAAGACCATCTTTGAGAATAAAAATGACACCTATTATTTCGAAGATTTTAAAGTGTCCTCTACCTTTGAGGATGATGGGGTTAGAGTTATAGATATCAACTCTCCGGACATTATTACTGGGTATATGAAAGGCCGGTTTAGGGTTGCGGAACTCGGAAGATTGGTTCAGAACTCTTTGGGTAGTATTTATACCAACTATAGACCTTTTAATATTTCAGGAGGTCAGACTCTTGCTTTCAATTTCAAGATTTATAATAAGATTGTAGACGTCTTTTTTCCTGAGGTAAAATTTGACCCAAATACTTTTATAAAAGGGAACATAGTAGCTGATGAGGGCGATTTTAAACTCAACTTCAAATCACCTAGTATAGTCGCTTTTGGAAATGAAGCGGATAATATTGATGTTAAAATAGATAATAAAAACCCATTATTCAATACGTATATTTCGGTTAGTGATCTTTCTACAAATTATTACGATGTAAAGGATTTTAACCTCATAAACACTACCCTAAAAGACACCTTGTTTTTTAGAACGGAATTTAAAGGAGGTAGTGATTTAAATGATAGTTACAATCTAAACTTCTATCATACTTTTAATAAAGACAACAAGTCGGTAATAGGCCTTAAAACATCCGATATAAACTTTAAAGGGAATAAATGGGTTCTCAATAAAGATGGAGATAACAAAAACAAAGTAGTCATTAACCGCACACTAGATAGCATTGATATTCGGGAGATAGTAATGAACAATAGTGCTCAGGAGCAGATAAGGTTAAAAGGGCAATTGGCGGATTCCACCTATAAAGATTTACAACTTGAGTTTAAGATTGTTTCACTAAATAAAATAACACCTGCAATAGATAGCCTTAGATTACAGGGTGAGGTAAACGGTACGCTCAATATTCTGCAGAAAGACAATATTTATTTGCCGTCTTCTAATCTTGCGGTAGAAGACTTCTCTATTAATGACATGCGTTTAGGAGACTTAACGGTGGGTATTGTCGGTAATAAGGATTTGACAGAATTTGCGGTAAATTCCCAAATAACTGACAAGGGCATTGAGAAACTAAGTGTTGTTGGGAACATAAATAATAAAGAAGAGATGCCTAAGGCTGACCTTTTGGTCAGTTTAGATAAGTTTGATTTAGAGCCGTTTGCACCTTTAGGCGAGAATATTTTAAGTAATATACGTGGTTTTGTTAGTGGTAACGCGCGTATTCAAGGTCCAGTAGATAACCCAGATTTCAGCGGTGTTTTAACTTTGGATAAAGCCGGACTAGGTGTGCCTTACTTGAATGTAGATTATAATTTCGCAGCCAATTCTAGGGTAAACCTTAGTAAACAAACCTTTGATTTTGATCAGATTAAAGTTACAGATGTAACCAAGAATACAAAAGCTACTTTAGATGGCACCATTAGCCATTCTTTCTTTCGTAACTGGCTTCTTGATTTGAATGTTGATACAAAAGATAATGGTTTTCTAATCTTAAATACGGCTTTTGAAGAAGAGGTTCTTTATTATGGAACGGGTTATTTAGACGGAAAAGGTAGGATTTTTGGACCCACAAAAGCATTAAACATTAAGGTTGAAGGAAAAACAGCTAAGGGTACTTCTTTAAAGATTCCTTTAAGCGATGTAGCTTCTATTGGGGATTATTCTTTTATCAATTTTGTTGAAAAGAACAAGCTGAACCATGTAGAAGAAGAACGTGTTCTTGATGGATTTCAGGGGCTGGAGCTTACTTTTGATTTGGATGTTACGCCAGATGCAGAAGTAGAGATTGTAACGGATACTAAGACAGGAAGTTCTTTAAAAGGTAGTGGGGTAGGGATTTTGTTAATTCGTATCAACACCCGTGGTGCTTTTGAAATGTATGGAGATTTTGTTGTTGTGGAAGGTCAGTATAATTATAAGTTTGGCGGAGTTATCAATAAAACATTTCAAGTAAAACCTGGTGGGACCATTGTTTGGGATCGCGAACCATTAAAAGCAACATTAGACCTTGAAGCGGTATATGCCTTAAACGCAAACCCGGCACCACTGTTGGATAATCCGGGTTATACTAGGCGGATACCTACGGAAGTAGTTATTAAGTTGACCGATGACCTTGAGAGCCCTGACATTGAATTTAATATTGATTTTCCGGGAACCAATTCTATTGTACAGTCAGAGTTGGAATATCGTCTTCAAGACCCCACGGTAGAGGAACGTAACGCACTTTTCCTATTGGCGCAAGGTTCGTTCGTAAATGACCAGACTGGTATTGATCAGCAAGCACTTACTGGCAATTTGTTGCAGTCGGCATCAGGATTGTTGAATCAAGTTTTAGGTGAAAACGAAAAGTTTAATCTCGGTCTTTCTTACGAGCAGGGAATTCTTGATAGAAGTGCGGATTATCAAACGGAAAATAGAATAGGGGTAACCGTATCTACCCAAATAAGTGATCGTTTACTTTTTAATGGTAAAGTTGGAGTTCCGGTGGGTGGAACAACGGAGACAGTTGTTGCCGGTGATTTTGAGATTCAATTACTGTTGAATGAAGAAGGAACCTTAAGTGCTAAATTTTTCAACAGAGAAAATGAAATACAGGAATATTTAGCAGATAGATTGGGCTATACTCAAGGGGTAGGTATCTCCTATGAAGTAGATTTTAATAGTTTTAGAGAGCTTTTTAAGACTATTATGAAAAAGGAAGAGCCAAAGAAAAAACTTCCAGAACCCAACGAAGTTCCAAGTTCGGTAATGGGTAGGGATAGTTTGTTAAAGTTCTATCCTAAAGATAAAAGGTTAAAGTAAAACCAGTTATAAAAAAAAATCTTAAAAAGGTGACTTCAGATAGGTTGGTGATTCTTCTAAAAAGTCGCAAAAATTGACTTAAAAAGCTCAATTTTTCAATAAATATGAATTTTACAGTATTCTTAATTTTTAAGGAATATAGGGAGGGAATTTGTTATAATTAAATGTAATTACTAAGAAAATGTGTTCTAAGTTATCATGATGTTAAATTAGACGCTCAACACAGTTGGAATTCAAATAAGTTTGTTAGTTTTGCGACTTAGTTTTTTTTCAATGGCTTCAGAAATAAAGAAAATAGGTGTTTTAACCTCTGGCGGAGATTCCCCCGGCATGAATGCAGCAATACGATCCGTGGTTAGAACTTGTGCCTACATGAAAGTAGATTGTGTGGGTATCTATAGAGGATACCAAGGCATGATTGAAGGGGATTTTAAGCCAATGGACGCAAGAAGCGTTAACAACATAATAAATAAGGGTGGTACGATTCTTAAATCTGCCCGTTGTGATGACTTTAGAACTCCAGAAGGTAGAAAGAAGGCCTATGAGCAATTGCAAGCAGAAGGTATTGATGCATTTGTGGTAATAGGGGGTGACGGTAGTTTTACCGGAGCCATGATGTTTAACCAAGAGTATCACTTTCCAATAATTGGTATTCCAGGTACAATTGATAACGATATATTTGGTACATCTAATACGGTAGGCTTTGATACGGCCATGAATACGGTAGTGGAAGTGATAGATAAGATTAGAGATACGGCCAGTTCTCATAACCGACTTTTCTTTGTAGAAGTTATGGGTAGGGATGTAGGTCATATTGCTTTGAATGTAGGTGTTGGTGCAGGTGCAGAAGAAATTCTGATTCCAGAAGCCAATCGCGGTCTTGAGCGTTTGCTTGAGTCTTTAAAACGAAGTAAGAAATCAGGAAAATCTTCCAGTATCGTAGTTGTTGCAGAAGGTGATAAGATAGGAAAGAGTGTCTTTGAGCTTAAGGAATATGTAGAAGAACATTTACCTATATATGATGTAAGGGTGTCCGTACTTGGTCACATGCAGCGTGGTGGTGCTCCGTCTTGTTATGACAGGGTTTTGGCCAGTAGAATGGGTGTGAAAGCAGTAGAAAGTTTGTTGGAAGGCCAGACCAATTTTATGGTGGGTATTCAAAACAATAAGATTATATTAACTCCTATCAGTAAGGCTATAAAGGGTCATACGAAAATTGATAAGGAGCTTATACGAGTTTCAGAAATAATGACAACATAATTTAATTCAAAACAAAAGAGCATGTCAGATTTAAAAATAGGAATTAACGGATTCGGTCGTATCGGAAGATTAGTCTTCAGAGAAACTGTAAGAAGAGAAGGTGTAGATGTTGTAGCAATCAACGATTTGTTGGATGTTGAGCACTTGGCTTACCTTTTAAAATATGATTCCGTACACGGAAAGTTTGAAGGTACTGTTGATGTAAAAGATGGTCACTTGATCGTTAACGGTAAGACAGTAAGAATTACTGCAGAACGTGATCCTAAAAGTATTAAGTGGGATGCAGTTGGCGCTGAAATAGTAGCTGAATGTACTGGTATTTTCACAACTTTAGAAACAGCGCAATACCATATAGATGGTGGCGCTAAAAAAGTTGTTATATCTGCTCCATCTAAAGATGCACCAATGTTTGTAATGGGTGTTAACCATAAAGATGTGAAAGCTTCTAACACTATCGTTTCTAACGCATCTTGTACTACTAACTGTTTAGCTCCAATGGCTAAGGTATTGAACGATAACTTCGGTATAGAAGAGGCATTGATGACTACAGTTCACGCTACTACTGCAACGCAAATGACTGTTGATGGTCCTTCTAGAAAAGACTGGAGAGGTGGTAGAAGTGCAATGTTAAACATTATACCTGCATCTACTGGTGCAGCTAAAGCGGTAACTAAAGTTATTCCAGCATTAGAAGGAAAACTTACAGGTATGGCTTTTAGAGTGCCAACTGCAGATGTTTCTGTAGTGGATTTAACGGTTCGTCTTGAAAAAGAAACTTCATACGAGGAAATCAAAAAAGCTTTTAAAGCCGCTTCAGAAGGCGAATTGAAAGGTATCTTAGGTTATACTGAAGAAGCTCTTGTTTCTCAGGATTTCGTAAGTGACAAACGTACAAGTATTTTTGATGCCGGTGCCGGTATTGAATTGAACTCTAAGTTTTTCAAATTAATTTGCTGGTATGATAACGAAGCTGGTTTTTCTAACAAAATGGTAGATTTAGCTCAGCACGTTGCTAGTTTGTAATTTTTTTGAATATTACTAATTGTAATCCTGAGAGTGGGCAAAATTTTGCTTATTTTCAGGATTATTTTTTTAAACGAACATTATGATTTTAATTGTAGATAGTGGTGCCACCAAATCAGATTGGATTGCCTTGGATGAAAAGGGAGACCAGTTGTTTATGACCCAAACATTAGGTTTGAGTCCTGAGGTGTTGACAAGAGAGGTGATCGAAGATAGATTGGCCAATAATTTTGAGCTTTCAAAAAATAGAGAAAAGGTTTCTAGATTGCATTTTTACGGTGCAGGATGCGGTACGGAACGCATGAAAAACTTTTTGAGAGAAATTTTTAAGGAATTTTTTCCCAATGCAAAAGCAGATGTAAAAGAAGATACGTACGCAGCTATTTTCTCAACTACGCAAATTGGCTCTCAAGGTATTGTATGTATTTTGGGTACGGGTTCTAATTGTAGTTATTACGATGGTCACCAGTTGTTTCAGAAAGTAACCTCTTTGGGTTATATTCCTATGGATGATGGTAGTGGTAATTTTTTTGGCAGAAAGTTGATTAGAGATTACTATTTTCATAAAATGCCTCAAGATTTAGGTATCAAGTTTAATAAAGAATATGATTTGGATGCCGATGTTATAAAAGAAAATTTATACAAGCAGCCTAATCCAAATACCTATCTAGCTACTTTTGCTCGCTTTTTAGTGGAAAACAAAGACCACCCGTATTGTAAAGGGGTAATAGATAAAGGGTTTCAGCAGTTTGTGAACAATTACATCATGCAGTTTGAGTTGGCTACGAAAGTGCCAATCAATTTTGTGGGTAGTATTGCGCATTACCTACGTGATGAGCTTATTGCCGTGCTAAAACGTAATGATTTAATTGTTGGGGTTATTAGACAACGCCCTATAGAGGGTTTGATGGAGTTTCACAAGAAGACCATCTAAGTCTTACTTCTTAATAATATATAAGCAGGCCTTGATGAAAATCAGGGCCTGCTTTTTTTTGTTAGCGTACAGCAATCATTGAAATCTCTACGTTTACGAATTTTGGCAAATTAGCAACTTCTACAGTTTCTCTAGCAGGAGCTGTTTCACTATTAAAATAGGAGCCATAAACTTCATTTACTTGAGAGAACTGGTTCATGTCATTTAGAAAAATATTGCTTTTTACCACGTGTTCAAAAGTCATACCGGCTTCCGTAAGTATGGCTTTTAGGTTCTCCATAGATTGGCGCGTCTCCGTTGTTATATCACCTTCAATAAGATTACCTGTGGTAGGGTCAATAGGTATCTGACCAGAAATATATAAAGTATCTCCACTTAAAATAGCTTGGTTATAAGGACCTATTGGAGCGGGTGCGTTTGGGGTATTAATTATTTTTTTCATGATTTTATAGTTTTGTTTTTAATAGTAGAATGGTATGAATAAAACTTGACTTATGTTCTAGCAAATCTTATTAAGAATATAAATTGGTAAGAATTTTAGTTTTGACTTCGGTTTTCCCACTTCAAATCACTAAGTATAGAACTTTTTATACCAATAAAGTAATACCATCTGGAGTATTGTCCAAAAGGCGTCCAGTTAAAGTTCATCTTAAAGCTTTTCAAATCCCTTTCAAAACGTAACTGTGTAAGAGTGAATCCTTTGTTCTTAAAATCATAACCACTAGAGCCACCCACTTTCCAACGAGGTGATAGTTCAATATCACCGGAAAACATTAAAGAATGACTGCTAAATTCCTTCTGCCGGGCTGAATTAGAATAAGTGGCAGAGTAAGCCAGCCGGAAATTCCATGGAATCTTAGTAGCGTAACGTGGATTTTCAAGATCCCCTTCTTTTTCTTTATCGTCATCACCACTTCGGCGGTCATCAAAATTATCAGCTCTACCAAAAAGGTCATCATCTCTACCACCACTCTGGGCTACATAATCGTAAGCGCCGGTATCTTCTTCTTTTTCTTTATCTCTGTCGTCTTTCTTTTTACCAAAAGTTTCGCTATCTATGGAATATCCAATATTCATGTTTGCCCGAGTCAACCTAAAAAGGCTCCCTCCATTATCAATATTAAACTTTTCTATTCTACTTCCGTTGTTGTCAATAGCATAAGGGTCCAAACCTGCTGAAAAGTTGACGGACATTTTATTATCCAAAATAGTGGTTCCTCCGTTAATGCTAAGCGGACTCAATTTTAGAGAATCCGATTCAAAATTATATCCTGTTGATATATTAAAGTTGCTAAGAATAGGAACTTTTTTTGGTTCTGTGGCAGTAGAATCCTTATCCGTAACCTTGGCTTCTAAAGTGTTTGCTAAAGAAAAGCTAAGGCTATTGCTCTTGCCTAAACTAGGGGCTCCATTTAATGTACCTTCAAAACGACTATATTGTACAATGTCACCGGTATCATTATTCAGATATTCATCATAGAATTGGTCAAAGGATGGGGAGTAGCCGTAACTTAAAGACGGTCTCATGACGTGCCGTATGGCTTGGATTTTTTTATCTTCTCCAAAGTTGAAAGTACCATAAACGGTAGTTCCAATGCTGGCACTCATGTTATATGTATTGTAACGGTCAAAACCTGAAATTGTATCTCTTACTACGGAACCTATAGCTCCGTCATCGCCTAATTCATAACGTTGCGTGTAGGTTTCTAGCGCCCATGTATCCTCATAACTACCACCCATAGTAACGCTAAAGAATTTAGCTACCTTAAAATTTGTGCTAATTGGAATTCTATGTTGAGCACCTATTAAAGCATTATCGAACATTGCAGCTGTTCCAAAATCTTCATCATTGGTGATGAGTGAGTTACGAGCATTAACATCATATTGAAAATTAATGTTCTGAATCACTCCCTTTTTTATACCGTCTTTTTTAGCAAATGGAAATATACGTTCCATACTAGCCTGAAAAGTTGGTAGCGTCATCTGTATATTGTCTATAGTAGGGTCTTCCCTTGCCTCAGGACTTGTATTTTGAGAATGACTGGCTGTAAGACTCATGTTGACTGACGGATACGCAGGAAATGTTTTTGAGTACGAAATAGATGAAGATAAGTTGTTGTTTTGTGTAAGCGGTAAGTTTACCTGGTTTAAAGAGTTCTGGTAGTAAGAGCTACTTCCTAAGTTTACCGATGCCGAGAACTGGGAATTGGGACTTGCTTTAGTATCCTGCGAGTGCGAAACCTGAATATTCCAGACCTTACTGTTACTGTAATCATCAAACCCTTTTTGACTGGTAACCAGGTTCTCATATCTAAAGTTTACATTACCTCTATAGCGATAACGTTTGGTGTAAACACTTTGTGTTCTAAAACCATAACTTCCGTTGGTATAAAAATCTCCGGTAAGCGTAATATCTGCATAATCTGATAAGGGTACGTAATAACCTCCGTTTTGTAAAAAATATCCCCTATCCGGATCGTTACCAAAAGTAGGCATCATTACACCTGCAGACCGTCCTACGGTTAATGGAAAATAAGCGAAAGGTAATGCAATGGGTGTTGGAACATCTGCAATGTAAAGGTTACTGAACCCGGCAATTACTTTCTTTTTTGGAACAAATTTCGCTTTTCTGATGCGGATGTAATAATCCGGATTTATAGTGTCTGAAGAGGTTGTTAGCTTTCCTTCATGTAAAAAGTAAACGGAGTCATTCTCTTTTTTCGTGATTTCGGCATATACTTTCATGGCATCACTGCCTAATTGCCCTAAACCTGCTTGTTGTTCGGTTCTGGAATTCCAAATAAGTGCTTTTTGGCTATCAAAGTTAAAACGAATACTATCAGGACGTATCTCATTATCTCCCTGTTTAAAATAAGGTAGTTGGGTATAATTGCCTAAAGAATCTTTAATTCTACCCGCATAAACCTCATTTTTAATATAATCCATGATAATAATACCGGCCTTTAATTCGGTATCTTGGTAGTATATTTCGGCTTCGTTGTAAAGGTATATTTTTTGATCTTTTTGACTAAGGCGCACGTGGTCTTTAGCCTTGTATTTGATTTTGTCAAGGAGAAGAGGCTCCTTTCCGCTTTTCGTTTTTAAGGTTGTTGAATCTCCCGCAATACTGTCTTTTTTTGCAGGGTCGGGGAAGAGTGGCGCAATAATTGTATCCTTTTCTGCTTTTATAGGTAGAGGTATTAAACCGTCTTCTTGAGCAAGTGAGGAGAATGTGCCAACTAATAGCAATACCAGTAAAAGAAAAAAATGTTTATTTGATTGCAAGGCTATATATCCTATTTTTGTAACCGTTTGGCTTTGTTTTCGGAGTTCAAACTTACATATATTTTTCGTTCCCCATACAGGGTGTTACCATAAATTTAACCATTAATGAAGGCTTACAAATACAGTGTGAACATGCGCGTACGACGGTTTCTTTTATTTCCTATTGTTTTTTTAACCCTAATATTATCTTCTTTCCACAATAATAATACCGAAGATAACGAGGATGGCAAGTTTATTGTTGTCCTAGATGCAGGGCATGGTGGCCATGACCCAGGTAATATGGGAAATGGCTATTTAGAGAAGAAAATTGCCCTGAATATTGTTTTAAAAGCGGGAGCTATACTAGAAAAAAATCCTGATATTAAAGTTATCTATACTCGTAACGATGATACGTTTGTTGATTTATATGAGCGTGGTCAGATAGCTAATAAGGCAAATGCAGACCTTTTTGTTTCCGTGCATTGTGATTCTCATACATCAAACGCACATGGTGCAGGAACATTTGTTTTGGGCCTTCACGCTAACAAGCAGAACTTTGAAATCGCAAAGAAAGAGAACTCCGTAATTTATTTAGAGGATGATTACAAGGCTAAATATGCCGGTTATGACATCAATTCTCCAGAGTCTGTTATTGGGCTTACAATAATGCAAGAAGAGTTTTTGGATCAGAGTATCGCTTTGGCAAAAGCCATTCAAGATAATTTTTCAAATAAATTAAAACGAACGGATAGAAAGGTAAAGCAAGCCGGATTTATAGTTTTGCACCAAACCATTATGCCTAGTGTATTGGTAGAAACAGGGTTTTTGACCAATAAAGACGAAGGGGCTTATTTAAATTCGAAAAAAGGCCAAAATGATATGGCGATTTCTATTGCGGATGCTATTCTTACCTATAAAAAGAATGTTAGGGCCAATGTAGCAGATTATGCTATAAATACTATTCCTGATGCTCCTGAACCAGAAGTAGCTAAGAAGCAAGAGGTTGCCGCCAAAAAGGAACCGGTAACACCAAAGAAAAAAGCTGTTTCTAAAAAAATAAAGGATGAACCAATAGTTGCTAAGACTACAGAGATACCTGTGGAAGCAAAAAAGAAAGCGGCAACACAGATAATAGAAGAAGCTAAAGAAGGTAGAAAACCAGTTGTTTCCAAAAAAGAAGAGTCCAAAATAAGGGATGAAGCTACTGCTCGTAGGGAGGCTAAGTCAAATGTGGTTTATAAAGTTCAAATTATGGCCAGTGCTAAAAATATTCCGTTACGTTCCTCATCTTTTAATGGGTTGACTAGTGTGGAAAAAGAACCTTTCAAAGGGTTGTATAGATATGTATATGGCAGCGCAAGTACAGTAGAAGAAGCGAAAACATTAAAATCCAATGCAGATTCAAAGGGATATACCACATCGTACATCGTAGCTTATAGAGATGGTAAGCGAATACCCTTTAAAGATAGTCTTAAGTAGGTTTAGTATCAATAAGTAAGTACCTTCCATATTTTATTTCTAATTTTGTTAGAGACCTATATGTAAAACTCAGTCTCTTATTAACCCAAAATCGATCCTTTTGAAACTATCCAGGGAAATAAAAACAGGAATCATTGTAATAGGTGGTATACTGTTGTTCATTTTAGGCTTTAGCTATTTAAAATCATCGCCATTATTTGAAGATGGAAAAACTTTGTATGCTGTTTATCAAGAAGTTGGAGGTCTTCAAGTAGGTACTCCGGTAACTATAAACGGTTTTGTTGTAGGTAACGTTACAGACGTAAAATTTAAAGATCATAGCGGTAGTCTTTTGGTATCGCTTTTTATAAAAAGTGATTTCAATTTTTCCAAGCATAGTACTGCAGAATTATATGATACAGGTATTATTGGGGGTAAGGGCATACAGGTAAAACCCGTTTTTGATGGTACTCCAATGGCGGTATCTGGTGATACTTTGCCCAGTAACATTCAGTTGGGGCTTACCCAATTGGTACAAAAACAACTTACACCATTGCAAAGAAAAGTAGAAGGCGCTGTTACCAATGCAGATAGTTTGCTTATGAATGTAAACGAGGTTTTGGATGATAGAGCTAAAAATGATTTAAGACAAACGCTTAGTGGTCTTAACAGTACTGTGGCTAGCTTTCAAAAAAGTGCAGATGTTCTAAATAGGATTTTAAGTAGTAATGAGAGTAGGCTAAACGAATCTTTGGACAATTTTCAAGAGCTGACATCCAATTTTGCTAAATTATCTGACTCCTTAAACAATGCCGGTCTAGGTCGTACGCTAGCAAATTTGGAATCTACCATGAGCAATTTAAATTCATTAATGGCCAATATTGAAAATGGAAACGGTACACTTGGTAAACTTGTGAAAGATGAAGAGTTATATGATAATCTTAATAACGCCTCTAGAGAACTAGATCTCTTATTACAAGATTTCCGCTTGAATCCTAAGCGTTATGTGAATGTATCTGTTTTTGGTAAAAAACAGAGGGAATACGAACTTCCCGAAGAAGACCCAGCCAATCCTCAACAACCAGAACAATAGATGGAATACCTCTCAAATATTTTATTTGTAATCGTATTAATTGCCGGTATCGGCTTTTTTGCACGAAATGTAAAACGTCTGTCTAGGAACATAAAACTAGGTAAAGATGTAGATGTTTCTGATAATACAAGTCAGCGATGGAAGAACATGGCAAAAATTGCTTTAGGCCAGAGTAAAATGGTTGTCCGTCCTATTGCGGGATTTTTGCACATCATCGTTTATGTTGGTTTTATCATTATTAATGTTGAAGTAATAGAAATTATTTTAGATGGAATTTTAGGAACGCACCGTCTTTTTGCTCCTTTAAGTGTCGTTTACGATGTATTGATAGGTTCTTTTGAAATATTGGCAATATTGGTCATTGTTGCGGTAACCATTTTTTGGATGCGTAGAAATGTCATTCGTATTAAAAGGTTCATGAAACCAGAAATGGCAGGATGGCCAAAAGAAGATGGAAATCTTATTCTGTATATAGAATTGGTATTGATGACCCTGTTTTTAACCATGAATGGAGCTGATTATCAATTACAGCAAATGGGAGCTGCCCATTACATAGAGGCGGGATCATTTCCTGTAAGTCAATTTATAGCGCCGCTTTTTGAAGGGATGTCCATAAGTTCATTAGTTCTTGTTGAAAGAACTGCATGGTGGATACATATTGTTGGTATACTTTGCTTTTTGAACTACCTCTACTATTCAAAGCATTTGCATATTCTTTTAGCTTTTCCAAACACCTATTATGGCAAATTGGTTCCTAAAGGACAGTTTAAAAATTCAGATGCAGTAACGGCAGAGGTGAAGTTAATGATGGATCCTTCGGCTGATCCTTTTGCTGCTCCAGCAGAAGATGCGGAAGAGCCTGCTAAATTTGGTGCTTCTGATGTTACGGATTTGAGTTGGGTACAACTTTTAAATTCATATACCTGTACGGAGTGTGGTCGTTGCACGGATGAATGTCCTGCAAACCAAACTGGAAAAAAATTATCTCCTAGGAAAATCATGATGGATACTAGGGATAGACTTACGGAGGTAGGTAAGAATATAGATGCCAATAACGGTAAATTTGTTGATGACGGAAAGCAATTATTGGATGGCTATATATCTCGTGAAG
Organism: Zobellia nedashkovskayae; assembly: GCF_015330125.1. Lineage (NCBI taxonomy): Bacteria > Pseudomonadati > Bacteroidota > Flavobacteriia > Flavobacteriales > Flavobacteriaceae > Zobellia > Zobellia nedashkovskayae. The sequence continues at coordinate 3,377,090 of NZ_JADDXR010000002.1, forward strand.
AATTATGGGCATGTACAACCTGTAATGCATGTGTTGAAGCTTGCCCGGTAAGTATTGATCCACTTTCTATAATTATGGATATGCGTCAATATTTGGTAATGGAGCAGTCTGCTGCACCTACGGATTTAAATAATATGATGGGTAACATAGAGAACAATGGTGCTCCGTGGCCTTTTAATCAGATGGACCGACTAAATTGGGCCAAAGAAGAGTAAGTAGGCTTTTAAGGTTACTTAAATTAATTTATTAGAACTTGAATTTTTTATAATGGCGAACGAATTAAAAGTTCCAACAATGGCAGAACTCTTTGCCGCCGGCCAAAAGCCCGAAGTATTATTTTGGGTAGGCTGCGCAGGAAGTTTTGACGATAGGGCAAAAAAAATAACCAAGGCATTTGTTCAATTACTAAACAGGGCAAACGTATCTTTTGCTGTTTTGGGAACTGAAGAAAGTTGTACCGGAGACCCTGCAAAAAGATCCGGAAATGAATTTCTTTTTCAAATGCAGGCAGTTACCAATATTGAGGTAATGAATGCGTACGGAATAAATAAAATTGTAACGGCTTGTCCGCATTGTTTTAATACTATAAAAAATGAATATCCTGGACTAGGAGGTCATTATGAGGTAGTTCATCACACGCAATTTTTGAAAACGCTTTTTGATGATAAAAGAATTACGTTAGAAGGCGGGCAATTCAAAGGCAAACGTATAACATATCATGACCCTTGTTATTTAGGAAGAGCAAACAATGTTTATGAAGCCCCAAGGGAGTTGATTCGCAAACTGGATGCCGAGCTTATAGAAATGAAAAGCTGTAAGGAAAAAGGGTTATGTTGTGGTGCTGGTGGAGCTCAAATGTTTAAAGAACCGGAAAAAGGTGATAAGGACATTAATATTGAGCGGACTGAACAGGCAATGGAGACCAAACCAGAGATTATTGCAGCGGGATGCCCGTTTTGTAATACGATGATGACGGATGGTGTTAAAAATAAAGAAAAAGAAGGGGCAATAGCTGTAATGGATATAGCCGAGCTTATTGCGTCGGCAGGTGATTTGTAAAGCCCTGATTTAATAACCCCAAATTAGAACACTTAGAAATGCTAGTAGAATTTAATACTTTACCGGATGCTTCACGCATTTGGATCTATCAAGGTAGTCGTAGCTTTACGGATACTGAACTGGAGGAGATACAGAAAGAATTTGATGAATTTATAACTGAATGGACTGCTCATGGGAGTCAGTTAAAAGCTGGTTATGAAATAAAATACAGACGCTTTATTATTGTGGCTTTAGACCAAAGTGCTACCGCGGCATCAGGTTGTTCAATAGATGCTTCTGTGCATTTTATTCAACATTTAGAGAAAAAATATGATGTTGAGTTATTGGATAAAATGAATGTTTCCTATAAACAGGGTGAACATGTGGCTTACAAGTCTTTAATAGATTTTAAGAAGATGGCTAAGCAGAAAGCAGTCTCAAAAAACACTATTGTTTTCAATAACTTGGTTACTAATAAACTGGAGTACCAAGAGCACTGGGAAGTACCTGCATCGGAGAGCTGGCATTCCCGTTTTATGTAAAAAGGAAGTCTATTTCCTTTTCTGAGGTATTGATTTTATTATATATATCGGATGAAATGCAATATTCCATTTAGTTTTTAGTTATTGCCATAGATCAATTTAGTAATGCGGGTTTTACCAATTTTTTCCTTACTTTTTTTTGTATTTCTTAGTGCAAGTGCGCAACAACATCCTTTGGTTACCAAAGATAGTTTGAGCCAAAGCAAATGGGTTGATGCACGCTATGATGAAATGACTTTAGAGCAGAAGTTAGGACAACTGTTTATGGTCATGGTAGCCTCTGATCAAGCAAAATCCAGTACGGATAAAGTAAAGGCACTTATTAAAGAAGAGCAGATTGGAGGCGTCATTTTTTCTACTGGCGGTCCAGTAAGACAAGCAAAATTAACTAATGAGTTTCAGTCGGTTTCAAAAGTACCACTTATGATTGGTATGGATGCGGAGTGGGGTCTTGCTATGCGGTTGGATTCTACCTACGCTTTTCCTTGGAATATGACTCTTGGGGCAATAACGGATAATACAATTGTACATAAAGTAGGTAAACGCATAGGTGAACATGCCAAGCGGTTGGGAGTGCATATTAATTTTGCTCCGGATGTAGATATCAATACAAATCCTCAAAACCCGATTATAGGTAATCGTTCTTTTGGTGAAGACCGAGAAAACGTAGCCGAAAAGGGTATTGCATTTATGAAAGGTATGGAAAGTGTAGGAGTACTTTCTAGCGGGAAACATTTTCCCGGTCATGGAGATACCGCTACAGATTCGCATAAAGCACTACCAATTATTAATTTTACAAAAGAACGTTTGGATAGTGTAGAACTATATCCGTTCAGAAGATTGATAGATGCTGGCTTGAGCAGTGTTATGGTAGCCCACCTAGAGGTTCCTGCATTAGAGTTGAAAAAAGAACTTCCTTCTTCGTTATCCGAGCAAATTATTTCTGGATTACTAAAAGAACAAATGTGTTTTGAAGGATTGGTGTTTACGGATGCTCTTAATATGAAGGGTGTTACCAGCCATGGTAAAGACGGTGATGCTGAAGTAGCTGCATTTATGGCTGGTAATGATATTTTGTTGATGCCTACGGAAGTAAAAAAGGCAAAAGAAAAGTTGACCAAAGCATACAATAAGGGTAAAATTTCCGAAGAAAGATTGGCTAGTTCTGTTAAGAAGATATTAATGGCTAAATATAAAGTTGGACTAAATAGCTATAAGCCTATAGCATTAGAAAACTTGTATGAGGACCTTAACTCCAGAACCGACGACCTCATTTACGAAGAGGCAATTGAAAATGCTTTGACAGTCGTGAAGAATAACTTCTACCTTATGGGTGTTAAGCGGTTGGAAAATAAGAAAATAGCCTACGTAAAGTTTGGTGATGCAGATAGTGACCCATTTGTGGAAGAGCTGAATAAATACGCTTCGGTAACGCAAGTAAATGGCAGTGATATTGCCACATTGAAGAGTAAGCTTAAAGATTATAACTTGGTGATTATAGGTCATCATAAGAGTAATGAAAGTCCTTGGAAGGCGTATAAGTTTTCAAAGAAGGAATTACAGTGGCTACAAGAAATAGCCGATGAACGAACGTCTAATACTATACTGACAGTATTTGCCAAGCCTTATGCACTTTTAGATGTGGCTTCGTTCAAAAGTATAGATGGAGTAGTGGTAGCTTATCAAAATAGTGAATTAGCCCAGCGTAAAGCTGCTCAATTGATTTTTGGCGCTATTCCGGCAGAAGGCAAACTTCCGGTTACAGCGCATAAAGATTTTCCAGTAAAAACTCAGATTAAGCTGAAATCATTACTTAGGTTGGGGTATAGTTTCCCTGAAAGGGTTGGTTTTGATGCAGCTAAATTGGCAGAAGTAGATACTTTGGTTCAACATGGGCTAGATTCTCTTATGTTTCCAGGGGCTCAAGTTTTAATTGCACGAAGAGGAAAGGTTATTTATAATAAAGGCTTTGGAAAGCCTACATACGATTCTAAGGACAGTATTACTCCCAATAATATTTATGATTTGGCTTCTATTACCAAAATATTAGGGACGCTCCCTATGATTATGAAAATGGAGGAAGAAGGAGACATTAAGCTGAATAATACGTTTCAAGAATTGATTCCCGAATATGCCGATACAGAATTAAAGAATGTTACAGTTCTTAAAGCATTATCACATTACGGAAGGCTTCCAGCATGGATTGCCTTTTATGTAGACACCTTGGATAAGGATAGGAAGCCATCAAAAGAATTTTACAGAACAGAACCTACGGATGGTTTTTCTTACAAAGTAACAGACAAGCTTTATCTAGCAGATGTTTACAACGATTCTATATACAACAGAATTGGCCGTCAAGATTTGAAATCTAACCGATATAGGTATAGCGATGTGGGTTATTATGTAATGAAAAAATACATAGAAAAGGTTGGCAAGAAACAAGTAGATGAGCAAGTGAATGATTTTTTATATCAGCCAATAGGAGCAACGAATACCAGTTATAATCCACTAGAAAAATTCCCTAAGAATAGAATTGTTCCGTCTGAGGAGGATAAATATTACCGTTACCAGACCGTTCAGGGTTATGTTCATGATATGGGAGCGGCCATGCAGGGTGGTGTTGGTGGTCATGCCGGACTTTTTAGCAATGCTGGAGATGTAGCCAAGATTATGCAAATGTATCTGCAAAATGGCTTCTATGGAGGTACACGTTTTTTAGATACACGAACCGTTAAAAAATTCAATACCTGTTACTTTTGCGATAAAAATGTAAGACGTGGTGTTGGTTTTGACAAACCACAGTTAAAGGATAGTGGTCCTACTTGCGGATGTGTTTCACGCAAAAGTTTTGGTCATAGTGGTTTTACAGGTACTTATACTTGGGCTGATCCTGAAGAAGAAATTGTCTACGTATTTTTATCTAATAGAACTTATCCTTCATCTTCAAATACGCTTTTAATTAAATCAGGTTTACGAACCCGAATTCAACAGGTAATTTACGATGCTATCGTAAATTAAATACTGTTGGTTTCTATCAGTCTAATTCATAGAGATCTAAATAACAACAATCGACCTATTTTAAATATCTAAGACCTGTCTTGAAATTAAAAAGGAGTTTTACCGACTTACTTTATAGATTTAGCTAAATTTGATTAATGAAAATAGCAATAGTTTGTTACCCTACATTTGGGGGCAGCGGTGTAGTAGCCACAGAACTTGGTATAGCCTTGGCCAATAGAGGTCATGAAGTGCATTTTGTAACCTATAAACAGCCTGTTCGTTTAGAGCTGTTGGGTAACAAAATTTACTTTCATGAAGTTCATGTGCCTGAGTATCCATTGTTCAAATATCAACCCTATGAGTTGGCATTGTCCAGTAAATTGGTAGATACTATTAAGTTGTATAAAATAGATTTACTTCACGTTCATTATGCCATACCTCATGCGTATGCAGGGTACATGGCAAAAAAGATGCTAGAAGAAGAAGGAATTTATGTTCCAATGATTACTACATTGCATGGAACAGATATTACTTTAGTAGGTAAACACCCATTTTACAAACCAGCAGTTACTTTTAGTATCAACCAATCTGATGTGGTTACTTCTGTTTCGGAAAATTTGAAACAACATACTCTGGAGATTTTCGATATTAAGAAGGAAATAGAAGTTGTACCTAACTTCATAGATAAATCTAATTATAGTACTTCTTTTACGGATTGCCAGCGTTCTTTGATGGCAGAAGACCATGAAAAGATAGTTACCCATATTAGTAATTTTAGAAAAGTAAAACGTATTCCTGATGTAATTGAGATTTTCAATCGCATCCAAAAAGAAATTCCTGCAAAATTGGTCATGGTAGGGGAAGGCCCCGAAAAAGAGAATGCCGAAAGGTTATGCGAAGAATTAGGCATTTCCGATAGGGTCATATTTTTAGGCAACAGTAATGAAATAGATCGGATTCTATGTTTTTCAGATTTGTTTTTATTGCCTTCAGAATCAGAGAGTTTTGGTTTGGCTGCTTTGGAAGCAATGATTAACAAGGTGCCTGTTATTTCTAGTAATGCTGGTGGAATACCAGAGGTTAACGAAGATGGTATTACCGGTTTTTTAAGTGATGTAGGCGATGTAGCTGATATGGCTAAAAATGCTCTTCTTATTTTAAAAGACGATGCCGTTTTAGAAAAATTCAAAAAAAATGCGGTAATATCTGCGGAACGTTTTGATATTATGAAAGTCCTCCCTCTTTATGAAGCACTTTACGAAAAGGCATACAAGGCTAGGTTTGATAAATCTTATAGTTAATATGAAATCCATTCTCTTAGTTCTTATACTACTGTTTTCATCTTGTAAAGGACAGGAAAAAAGTGTTGGGAATGATGGAGGATCTCAAACCACAGAACAATTGCAACGTATTGAAAGTGATAATTATAGCGGTTCTGATGAAGAAGAATTTGTGGTTATTACAGATGTAAAGACCCTACAGAAATTCTATTCAAAAGTAAATAGAACGCGGAAACCCGGATTACCAGTTCCGCAAATAGACTTTACTAAAGAAATGCTCATTATCTATTGTGCAGGAAAACGACATAACTCTTTTGAACCTAGGCTTTTTGTAGAGAATGAGTCAGAGAAAGACCTAGTTATTGGTGTCAAGAACGAAAGTCAAGAAAAAACGTCTACAGCTATCACTACGCCATTTTCGGTCTATAAATTACCCCTTACCCAAAAGGAAATTATCCTGAAATAATACTGTTAACAATTCTATAAATCTAGCGAACTACCGATTATTGTTGCCGTTCAAAGTGTACTTTGGGCATATTGGTTTGATGGTCATTACTTTGTAATTAGAACACCCAAATCTAATTGCTATGAAAACCTTTACCTATTGTATGGTGCTACTGCTGTGTGCTTCATTTAACCTGTTGCAAGCACAAGAAGAGTTACAACTTACCGAAAAAGACAGCCTCGTTAAAAGTTCATGGATGTTTGGCTTAGGCTACAACATTGTAGATGATTCAGGAGATGTATTTCACGAACTATTTTCTTTTGGAAAACAATGGAACGCACTTGCGTATCCGTCTAGGATAAGTATTGGTCGTTATTTTAAAAGTGGTATTGGTTTAGAAGCTATTGGTAGTTATAATAAATATAAGGTTGGAAAATTTATAGATGGAAGAACCAATCTTGAAGAAACCGACTATTATGGCTTAGACGCGAGGTTAACTTATGACTTGAATAAACTTATAGGTGAGACTGGTTGGTTTGACCCCTATGTAGGTGTTGGTGCAGGTTATACCGAAGCTAATAACGAATCACGTGCTACATACAATGCGGTAGTAGGGTTTAGAACTTGGTTTTCAGATAGGATTGGTCTTGATTTTAGTTCTTCCGGAAAATGGGCCGCTAATAATGACAATGCAACCAACCATTTGCAACATGCTGCTGGTATTGTATATCAATTTGGTATAGAGAAGGGATTATCAAAAAAGGGAGAAGCAAAGTTGGCTCTGATTGAGGAAATGGCTGAAAAGCGTCAAAAAGAGCAAGATTCCATTGCTTCTGTACAAAGAGAAAAAGAGCAAGCAGCTTTGGCAGCACGTTTAGCTAAAGAAAGGAAAGAAGCTAGTTTAGCCGCTGCAGAGAAGGCTAAGATAGACGCAAAGAAACAACGAGAGATGAGTATTAAAAACGAAATAGATGCTTTAGGATTAGCTTATTTTGACTTGAACTCTTCATATTTAAATACAAATTCAAAGAAGGTGTTAGATGGTTTAGCACTTGTTTTACAAAAACACCCTGAATTAGAATTAGAAATTAGTTCATATACAGATTCAAGAGGAACGTCTAAATACAACAATTGGTTGTCTGAACGAAGAGTTGCTCGTACCAAGGAATATCTCGTTAAAAAAGGAGTTGATGTTAGTCGCCTTCAAACAGAAGCCTATGGTGAAACAAATTTATTAAATGAATGCGACGATAATACGTATTGCGAAGAAGAAAAGCATCAAGAGAATAGACGTTCAGAATTTGTAATCACTAAATTTTAAGATCTTAAGAGATTAAGCCCTTTTTCAGCCATTTTCGTTTAGCCCAAAAATTAAGCTTAATGTAATAGTATGATAAGTTCACTGGCCAAGAGAGCCAATAGTACCCCTTATAGAATAAGAAGGGCTTTATCTTTACCAAATAACGGAAAACTTTTTCTGGAGATTTTATAAAGGTTTTTATAAGGCCAACTTTAGAGACGCTTATATGATTAGGGTTATATTCAAGACCTACCTTATTCTCACCAACATTTTGGTAAAATCCCTTTGTAATTTCTTTTATAAATTTAAGCTTCTTTCTCGTGGTGAATATACCCGTTCTAAGCGCCATATCTGTTAAGTATTCTTGTGTTACTTCTTGAGTATAGTCAATAGCACGTAATTGAGTGAACAGATTTTTAAATTCTAAAAACATATATTCTTGAGTAGAGCCAATAAACTTATCGTAAACCATTTTCTCGTTAGGTTCGTGATATTCAACCGTTGGTGACTCCCCTTTTTTTGCAAATTTATAGGATAATGTACTGCCATGTGGAGCTGCTAACAATTGTTCGTACAGCTGCCCATTAGCCATAAGAATGTCATCAGAAAAGTCATGGTTGGGGTATATAGAAAAATTGAGACCATATCTTTTGGTATCCTTTTCAATATTATAGATTTCTTTAAGCCCCAAATAATAGCCAGTAACAGGCGTTTTCTTTTTGAAAAACTTATATATGCTCTCTTGCATAGTGCCACCCCAGCCTACATCTACTAATGCTATACCATCCTCTTCGTAATTAGCTCCAAAAGAATCTAGGTATTTCATAAAAGCCCCCTTCTGTATCTCTCGGTTCTTAGCGTAAGCATCTTGAAAAGCTATGTTATTTCTAAGATGTTCCATTGCAGGCGACTTAAAAAAGTCAGGTATAATTTCATCTTTAGGAAATGGGACATCATTTATAATACCATTCTTTGTGGTATCTGAAAAGGGGAACCAGTCTAAAAAATGTTGTAGTGACATATCACCAAACTTTTTCAACAACTTCTCAAAGCCTTCTTTTGGTAAAGGGCGTAATGCTAATTGAGTGGCAGATTGCCGTGAGGCCTTTAAATAGTGGGTATTAATTTTCTCCTCACCTTGAAACAAGTTCATTTCCTGATAACAATCAAACAATTGTTTTAGAAAATGACCTTCTCTAGCCAAAAAGAAAAGGTCTTTATTTCCGTTTCTTTTGGCATTGATGTACAACCTTTCTGTGAAAAAATAAAAGTGTATTATGTATTCACTAAACTGATGTTCACTTTCCAAACACCTTTCTTTGATGGTGTGGCATACCTTTTTAAAATCATTTTTATCAGACCCTAAGAGGTTTCTCTTATTCCTAAATTTATGAGAAAAGTGTTTTAAGTGAAAGGATTCAATTGCATACTTGGAAGCATTAATGTCATCACTTTTTTTGTTGTCTCCAATCATCAATACAGATTTAGGGTCTGCATTTGTTTTATCTAGGGCATATGGATATAAACCTCCCTTTGCTTTACTTTCACCTACAGTACTTGAAATGAAAACATCATCAAAGAGATGGCCCATTTTATGGTGCTCTAAAATTTTTGCAATTACTTTTTTAGAAAGGTAAAAGTCAGATAGTAAGTAGATTAGGTATCCCTTTTCTTTGTAATGAGTTAGAATATCAACTAATTCCTCATTTTTGAATTGAACGGAGATTTCAGCAATATAATCAGCCTCTTCAAAGAGCTTTTTAAATTTGGCGAAAGGGACATTATTGAGATTCCCGGTATTTACCAACCTATTATATACCTCTTTAATGACATCTTTATATTTTACCTCTAGAGTAGATTTACTTTGTTTTTTGCCTAGATAAGTTAAAGACTCATTTCTTATGGTAAAGAGTTTCTCTGAGGAGAAGCTCATACCAAGTTCTCTAACCATAAATTTGCCCCACAAGCGTATGGCATAATTGGGATGTACATTGCGGTGAACTAAGGTGTCAAAAAAATCTGTAAAAAGAATTTTTCGATTAGGAAACCGCGCAATTCTGCGCTTTAGGTCTATCAATGGGACTTATTAGATAAAATTAAAAAAACTTTTAATTAAGAAGTCTAACGAATAAATAGAAGAAAAATGATTGGTGAACGGTGATAAATTGAAAGAATAATATCTTCTTTTAATTCAGCGAACCATAATTTCATATTCAATTTTAGGGACTTGTTTTTTGACTGGGCCACGATGTTCTCTTTACGGGGTTTAACTGCGAATATATACGACGAAGTGTAGTACTCGGACGTTTTTTAAGAAAATATTAAGAAAATATTCGATGAAGCGCAAAACCATGTCAGAAAAGGTAGTTTTTTCGCTGTTTTATTTTACAGAATTGTCATATTCGAAGTATTAGAAAGCACCGCTTTACTCTTTTTTCCTATAATTAAGTAGGATTTCGGTTGATCCAAAATTGAATAAACAGCAATTTCAGACTGTTTTTCGTCACTTTCATAAAGGAAATCGTAAATAGTCCGCCTTAGAAAATCGAATTTCTCATTCTTGTAATCTATGGCTTCAATATTTTTTATATCTGTTTCGTAGTGTATGCTCTTATGCTGAATACTAGATAAATCTTCAGCAACTTTTTTAGAACGGTTACTTTTTACCATGAATTCATGATATTTCTCAATCAGTCCTTTTTCTCTTACATATTGTTTCATCACTTTGGCTAAATAGTATGATTTGGCTTTTAACCGTCCGCTGATAGAACTCTTTTTGAAAAATATATGGTAATGGTAATCATAAACCGTATTACACCACCGTCTTTTCCAGTAGAAGTCGCCTTTAGAAAACGTTATGAGTTTAATTTGGTTAGCAATACACCATTCTATTTGTTTCATTAGATCTGTGTAACCCGTATTGAATTTAGAATAATCTATGTCATACGTACGTATATACTGAAAAATGACATCTTTCATGTGAAAATTAAGACAGATGTCAATGGGCATTTTACCATTGTAAATAATGTAAAAAGAAGCCTTTTTATCAAGAATCATTTGATAGACATTAGCTCTATAAAAATGCTGTGTAGTCAGATTTACGTTGTCTTTGATTCCTTTTTCTAGCGAACGTAATTCTAATAAGCGATAGAATTCGTCCATTATAAAATCATACTCATTTTTATCTATCGTACCAAAATACATTTCATAGCGAATGTCAAAACACTGCTCTAGCTTTTTTTGCTCACGACGTAACTTATAGCGACTAGATTTCCCAAAGCGTTCATTTAGATAATCACTTAAAGAGGATACATTCTTAAAATTTATAAGAAAACCAGGATATTGAATTAAGGTCTGACGCTTTATGTTTTTTGGAAGTTCTTTTGTAGTTACCTTAAAATAATCGGGCACGTCTTTAACCACGAAAGCCGTTTCGGGAAGTTGAAATTCTTCGTTATTGGCGTTGTTGAAAACAATTTCATCTGTATACTTATTTTGCAATTGCCGGTAATAGGTTGGCAGTTGCTTTTTAGTATATGCGTCGAAAAAGAAATTTGTAGAATTCATATAGTGGTCAGAATCAACTTTTGTACAAGTCGAAAATTTTGTTCACCACTTACTATTTTTTTGTTTTTTTTAGATAATCCGCTAATTCTTTAGCTATAAGTGATCTACCATGGGCGTTCCAATGATGGTCATATATAAGGGTGGTAGGTTTTTTGGATGCTTCAAAATTAGGAGCAAAGTCTATATACCTGATGCCATTATTACGGCAAAAATCCAGGAACCGCTCGCTCGTTTTTCTGCTATCTAGAAGTAAGCTGGTTTTACTTTTATCCAAACCGTATAGATTAATTAAGCTTTTGAAGTTTTCTATTCGTTTTTGATCACGTTTTAATTCTTCTTCTTCGCTGTCTTTCAATTCGTTTGTTTGATAGCCCTTTTCCGGTTCATTAAATGCTACCCCACGCTGAGCAAGTTTTTTTAGAGGCTCTACAATACCAATTTTACTACCATAGGCTAGCAATTTGATATTATCACGTATTTTAAATAGGGTAGAAGAGAGCATTTTAATACGGTCTTTGTTAGGTTCGTAAACCGCACGACCTAAATCGTTCTCATAATTCAAGTATAAAACAATTTGATCTATAAATTGAAAATCTTTTTCATACGCATGAACCAAATGCATTTGATTAGCAAAATCGTATCCTGCATAACCATACTCGTATACTTCAACACCTTCTGTCTGGTTTTCAATCTGTTTACCTATGGAATTAGAGAAATCCTGGTGAAACCCTTCAATAAAGGAATCTCCCACTAGTGCCATTTCATATTTATCTGCCGAAGGGGTAAATTCTCTAAATGAATTAAAACCTGCTTTGTTGATATGAAATTTTGAGTAGTTCTGGTTTCTATTCCCGGTAACTGCATATCCATCATGGTCGGGCACCCGTTTTTCTACACCATATACATCTATAAATCTTGGTGGATCTTCGGTATAGAGGTGGAACACCCTAACAATCACTTCTAACAAAAGAAGGATTAAGAGAATATATAAAACTGATTTTAGAATAAATTTTTTCATCCTAATTAAAATTGGAAATAAATAAATGAACGGTTTACGCCATCATCATAGAACAATAATATACTCATAATTACTAGCGTATATAATAAAAACCGAACTATTGGAGAGCTGAATTTAAATGGATTTCGCTCATCTCTTCTAATCAAATATTCATAGACGATAAAGAGGGCTACCAATAAATAAAAGTCTAACATTCTATACCCCATGGGGTGCATGTAGGGTTCGTAATAAAATTTATTTCCTATCTGCTTAATAAAATCAAAAGAATAGGATAAAGATGGAGACCTAAAAAATATTCTTGAAAAAGTGACTAAAGAGAACGTTAGAAGTACCTGAAAAATTTCTGTAATACTAGGAAGCCATGTGCGCTCGGCAAGAACATTATCAGCGTAGACCCTATTTCTTCCCATTAAAAATACTGGAATATAGAGTAGAGCGTGAATTCCTCCCCAGAAAACAAAAGTCCAATTTGCCCCATGCCATAGTCCACTTACTAAGAAAATAGCGGCAATGTTTCTCAATGATTTTAATTTGCTCACTCGGGAACCTCCCATAGGAATATATAGATAGTGCCTAAACCAGGTGCTGAGCGATATATGCCACCTTTGCCAATACTCGGCAATATTCCGTGAAAAGTTGGGAAACTTAAAGTTAGACATCAGTTCTACTCCAAAGAGTTTGGCCGTACCTATTGCAATATCTGTGTAACCACTAAAATCTCCGTATACCTGAAAGCTAAATAGTGATACGCCCAAAATTAAGGAAGAGGCAGAGTAATCTGTATAATTGGTGAAAATATCATCTACAATAGGTGCCAGCGAATCTGCTATAACTAGTTTTTTGAAAAAGCCCCATAGAATTAATTTTAAACCACTTGTAGCCTGTTCGTATTTGAAAACACGGCGTGTATTAATTTGGTTCAATAAATTGGAAGCCCGCTCAATAGGTCCTGCAACCAGCTGTGGAAAGAAAGCCACAAAAGCCGCAAACGAAACAAAATTTTTGTTAGGTTTAAGTTTTTTGTAATAAATGTCAAATGAATATGACATGGTCTGAAATGTGTAGAACGAGATACCCACAGGCAGAATGATACGGAGCGTCCAGACACTTTTTATGTTATACCCTAACGCGTTTACGGACTCAATAAATGAATCAATAAAGAAGTTGAAGTATTTAAAGAAGCCTAGAAGTCCTAAATTGAAAGCCACACTGACCCACAGCCAATATTTAGCTTTCTGTTTGTTATCTTGATTCTTGAAAATTTGCTGACCAACCAAAAAATCTAAGACGGTACTGAAAAAGATAAGAATAAGAAAACGCCAGTCCCACCAGCCATAGAAGACATAACTGGCAACTATAACCAATAGATTTTGAATCTTCAAGCTTTTTTTGAAAACGAACCAATACAGCACGAATACCACCGGAAGAAAAATCAAAAAATCAAGCGAATTGAATAGCACTGTTATCTAATTTTAGTTAAAAATCATTCTTTTATAATTAACCTGAATACGCCTAAATGAAACTACGTTGCAGAGACCTTTACTTTTTTAGTCTTCCCTATAAAATAGTATTGATTATCAGCATCTGTAAAAGCCTTGAGATTTATAGAACATTCATCGTTCAGGTATAAGAACTCAAATGCTAGGGTTTTTATTTTATGGTTTTCATTTAAGTTCAAATCTATTTCTACAAGTTCATTTGGGATTGGTTCTGTAGAGATATCATCAAACTTAAATTGGGTTTCAGCTGTCTTAACTTCTGCTTTACGATTCTTAAGTTTATAAGTAAACCGATGTAGCCTTTCATTTACATTTTTATCTCGCAGTTTTTGTTTAAAATCAAAAAAAGACTTTAAACCAAAGGCCAATGCTTTAGATGTAAAGGAGGCTGAATCATATAAAATATGATAATCAAAATCATAGGTTTTATTGGACCATCTTGTCTTGTAATCAAAGTAGCCTTTAGAAAAATCAAAGACTTCTATTTTTTCGGATATGCAATATTCAATCAATTTCATGATAGTAACAGAACCCAAATGAAATTTAGCGTAATCAATATCAAAAACAGTGATTGCATCAAAAAGAACGGTATTTGAATGGTAGCTTAGGGTAACGCCAATAGGCTTTGCTCCGTCATAAATAACGAATAATGAAGCTTTGTTTTCTAGAATTAAAGGATAGGCAACGTCATAATAAAACTGCCATTCTTCCGGATCAAGATTGTTATTGGTTATTTGTTTGTCATCAAAGCGCTTGGTAAGCAATTCCTTAAATGAGTCAAAAACAACATCATACTCCTCTTTGGTAATTTCGCCGTAGTACATTTTATACGAAACCTCAAAACAAGCCTCAAATCGTTTTTTGTATTTGTTAAGTTTATACCTACTGCTCTTGCTGAAAGTAGCGAGCATATACTCGTTAAAATTGCTTAATTGTCCTAGCTCAACAGAAAAACCAGGATACTGCTTTGATCGGTAGAGTTTTAAGGTAGAATCAGAAGGTGCTTGCCATTTAGTATTAAAATAAGCAGGTACGTCATAAATCAGGAATACCTTGTTCTTATAGTCCTCTGAATATTGCTCAGAATCTAAACTATAATCCATGCCCTTGGTTAAGGTTTTTCCTGAATTGACGTATAGCGGTAGGCTTGCATGTCTGTAAAAACCAATGTTTTTAAGAAAATTAAACTTAATGGATTTCTTGCTCTGATCAAAATGTTTTGACCAAATAGAAGTGTAGGTATCCGATAAAAATGGGTTATTTTGTATCAAAAGAAATTCAGCTTAATGTGATTTGGGTATTTGGCGATACGCTGGAAAAAAATTGCTTTCGCCATCATTGGTGCTGTCAGAAAGAAACTCCTTTTGCTTTTCGGTAAGATCTTTATAAACCTTAGGGTTTACAATGTACTTCCAAAATTTGGCGGGCTTGTGATTTTTTGAAAATGTAGACTTAAAGGCGAATAGTGAATCGTTTTTAACACCTTTTCCGCCACCAAGGTTAAAATACTTGTAACCTTCTTCGGTTGCATTAATACGCATCGTATCAATAATCAACTTAATGGCATTAAGATTTAAATACTCTTCTTTATAGCCGGATAAATGGTATTGCACAATGTCATCCATCTTTATGAACATGGCACCAGCTATAACTTCATTGGTTTCGTCTATAACACATAGTAGAAGCTCTGTCTTGAAAAAAGAACTAAGCATGAATTGATAGAAGTAACGATCGTTGAAAAAGTAACTTTCATCCGCATTTACCCTGCGCATATTTTCATAATAGATATCTATAAAAGCACGAATATCTTCTTCTGAAGTACCTTTTCTAACCGAACAGACTTTTCTAGATTTATTAATATAGGTCTTTAAACGACTGCTATACTGCTGACGTTGTAAATCAATTGGTAAGGTGAGGTCAATATAGACTACTTCGCCAGGACTGGAAATTTCACCAATATTGGCAAGTATTTCTTCTTGATGATCAATATATGGGTGAAGCCTAGAAAAAACGGAAACAATCTTTTGTTCCAAAAACAGTTTTTTTAGCTCGCTTTTAAACTTTGTATTTTCAAAATTAAGACTTTTAGTACTGCACAAAGGACCGGCATAACCATAAACTGAGGTAACATCTTTGTAGCTTGTTCCTTCAATATCTCTTAACATTAAAGGTAAGATTATACTAGAACCTTCTTCTTCGTAATGTATGAGTATAGGAGTTTCATCTTCTCCTTTTGAGAGATAGTGGTAGTGGTAGGTGTGGTAAAAATCACAGTGTTCAACAGTTTTTATAATGTTGTTCCACTCACTTCTTTCCGTTAAGATTTCAATCATTTAGGTTGATTAAAAATCCGAAGAGACCATAAAGCCTACTTCAGTGGTTCGGTTTTGATTTGATTTAAAAAACGGATTATATCCGTAATAAAAATTTTCAAAGGTAATAGTCAACAAATGACCTGGTATAGGAGCCATTTGATTAAAAATCAATTATATTCTTTTGTTCTTAAACCCACTGTTTACAAAGGATTATACTTAATTATTAATACTGTAAATTTACCGCTTTGATAGTGACTTACAAAAAAAAGCACACTAACTTTTTGATTCTATCGATAGAATAATCGATGGGAATCTATGTGATTTTTATATCACTAATTCTTTTGACAAATGTCTTGGGAAGGTTCTCTTTAGTAAAGTAAAGAAACGAATCACTATGAATGTTTCGTCCGTTATCAATTAGCCCTATAGATTCCCATCCTAGTTTATTTGGCGCAATGAAATCCTTTCTAACATTGTCGGCAATATAACAACATGTATAGCCAGTAAAAGTCTGTTCTATGGAAAGGTAATTCTTGGCATCTGGTTTCTCAGTACCCAGTTCTTCGGAAATTACTATTTTGTCAAAGTAGTCTGTAATGCCGAGAGCATTGAGCTTTGCTCTTTGTGTTTTGCTTCGGCCATCCGTAATTATGGCTAGTTTACCTTTTTTATCTTTAATAGCTTTTAGGAGAGGAAGAACACCCTGAAATGGAATGATTGATGGGTTATGATTGCGATACAGCGTTATTAATAGCTCTTTTTCAACTTTAAAAGTAGCCGCTAAATATTGGAATACATTCTCTTTATTTCTGTACATAGAGAACATTTGGGCAAAAAGATTTTCCCACTGTTTTGGTTTCAGTTCTTTGGCTATAGCACAATAAGCAGACCTTAGATAGTCCAATTCGTTATAGAGCGTATCGTCCAAATCAAAAACGATAACCGTTTTTTCATCAACCTTTATATCCATGTACTAAAATTTCGTCATCGTATCTAATCATAAGAAGGTCTTTTTCCCAACAATCAAAACTTTCTTCTATTTGTTTTCCTTGAGCAAATTCTTCTATAATCCATTTTGGATAATTGGCACCCGATAGATAGGATAGGGGATAACCACCACCAAACCTTGGGTTTATTTCAATAGCGCGGATCTTATCTTCTATACTATGTACAAAAAACTGAGCGGTAAGACACCCTACAGCGCCATTTACGGTCCCTAGATTCTTCTTAATATAATTAACGAGAAGATTTTTTACGGTTAAAGCCTTATAAACCTCACCATCCCTAACTTCAATTCTCTTACGGGGTACCACACATTTTAACTTGTTGTCTTTACCGTAATACAGGTCACAAGTAAACTCGTTGTAAACATCATGATCAAGATATTCCAAGAACATTAGTTTATCATTTTCAAAATGGTAATCAGTCAGGTCTTTTTGGTCTTTTATTAGATATGTATCTACACTTCTACTACCATCAATTGGTTTGATAAATAGAGGTAGGGTATAGTCTTTTTTAGTAAACTCTTTAGCTACGGCAACGTTATGTTCTTCAAAAAATTTGTGGATTTGCCTTTTATCTCTGCATTTACTAACAAAATCAGTTGAAGCTACAACAGGAACGATTCCATTATTTTCCAGAAGCAACCTATTTTGTGCCAATGGCAATAGTTCCGTATCTATAGTTGGAATCAGTAAGCCTATATTACGGCTTTTACATTCTTTTATTAAAACATTAAAATAGTCTGGATGGGTAACAAAGGGTACTTTAAAATAGCCATCGGCTATTTGGCATGCACCTGAAAGGGTTGGGTCTGCATCAGAAGCATAAACCTTTCCTTCAGGATATAGCTTTTTAAGTTCTTTTTGAAATGCTCTAACCAGAGACACGCGCCTACCGGCAGAAGAGATGAGGATATTCATTGTGTTAAAGTATAAAAAGATCGGAACATCTTTATGAACGGATTTATCAAAGGTTTTCTATTAAATACGAAAACCAAGCATGAATAGCCTATTCCGTGATAATCTTCTCCTATGAATTTCTTTAATGGGTAAGCGTCTATTTTTTCAAAGTCTGATAACATTGCCGGAATCTCCGAAACCGAGATATCTGATTTCATTAAACGAACCATAAGAAAAAAAACAAACGATTGTTGTCTTGTTTTCAAACGTTTAATACAGGCTTCTGCATTTGGATGATTACTAGGTATCGTTAGGATTAACTTATCAAAGGCATGAGCTGCATTTGCATTATCGTAAATTACTTTGTTATAGTGTTCAGGACTTTTATTTCGCATAGCCGATGTTGGCAGAATACGGTACCTATGTGTGTCTAAGTTAATATGAGCCATTCTTTTCGCCTGGCAGAACAGTTCTGCCGTGAGTATAGCATCTTCCATCCATTTACCCTCAATAAATCGTATCCCCGTATTTTTAATAAAATCTCTTTTAATCAAATACCACCAAATTTCATTTTGATGTTTTCTGTGGGCTACGTAAGAAATGCCATCCTCAATGGTAAGTGGGGCCAATTGGTCACTTAAATTATCAGAAACAGGATGTTTTTTTTCTACAACAGACTTCGTTTTGAACGTCAGGATGTCCAAATCGTTATCTATTGCTAATTTTAATAATACAGGTAATGTGTTTTCGGCAAGATAATCATCAGGGTCTAAGAAGTAGACATAGTCGCCTTGCGCCAAATCATAACCCGAGTTACGTGCAGCACCAACGCCTGCATTTTTTTTGTCGATAACTTTTATATGGTCATTTTGCTTGGAGTAATCAACGGCAATTTTAAGAGTATTATCTTTAGATTCATCATTAACGATGATGATTTCGTATTCGTCAGGATTTAATTTTTGGTTCAATAGGCTATCTACACATTCTTGTAGATATAATTCCATATTGTAGCAGGGAATGATTATACTTAACTTCATATTTTACTATTTCCTGTAAAAACTTCCATTGTAGCGCTTGAATCCGAACTAATTCCGTCACTTTTAAGAACCTTCTGAACTGTTAAAAGAATTATTTTCAAATCTAACAAAAAAGATAGGTTTTTAACATACCAAACATCATATTCAAATTTTTTATCCCATGCTATGGCATTTCGGCCATTTACTTGCGCCCAACCAGTGATACCTGGCCTAACTAAATGCCTTTTCTTCTGTGTTTCATTGTATAGGGGTAGGTAGGATACTAAAAGCGGTCTAGGTCCAATAAGACTCATTTCGCCCTTTAGAACATTTAATAATTGAGGCAATTCGTCAAGAGATGTTTTTCTAATGAATTTCCCTATAGATGTAAGTCTTACTTCATCTGGAAGTAAATTTCCGTTTTCATCTTTTTTATCATTCATGGTCTTAAATTTGAAGATTTTAAAAATCTTCTCATTCTTACCTGGTCTCTTTTGGACAAAGAAAACGTCTCCTTGGTTGGATACAGCTAAGAAGACTATAACGAATACTAGTATGGGGCCAGCTACTATTAAGCCAAATAGTGCTATTAAAAAATCTAAAACCCTTTTTAAAAAATCTTTATACATGGTGGCTAAATAATACTAAAGTAAATTAACTATAATACGTTCTTTTTATTGGTGTAAATAGACCAATTACGGTTTTTATGGTTGTAGGGCTGAGAAGTATTTTTCTTTAGTATCTAGCCATAAATCATCACCGGTTTAAATACTATCTAAGTTTTTATGCGTGTTCTTTTATTATACTTAAAATATCATTATTAATCAGATTTACATCAAACTTATTTTCTGCTAATTTTCTGCTTTCTTGTCCCATAATCTCAATCTGTTCTGGGTTATCTAAAAAGTATTTTATAGCTTCTACAAGAGGCTTTTCTTCTTTAGGAGCAATCAAAAAACCGTTTTTACCATCAAGAACCGTTTCTTTACATCCGGGTTGCATTGTGGTTATTATGGGCATCCCGCTAGATAGTGCTTCAAGAATAGATCTTGGTACTCCCTCCCTGTAATAGGTAGGTAAAACAAAGATGTCTAATTCTGAAATAGCTTTCGCAACATTCATGGATTTTCCGTGATAGACAATAGTTCCATTTTCATTTAGCTCCTCAAGTTCTTTCTTAGACACGGCAGAACTACTATTTTCTGGAGGTTCACCAATGATATGAAATTCTGAATTGGGATATTGAGGTTTTAATTGTCTAGCTGCGTTCATAAGCAGTTCAACACCTTTTTCTTTCATTAACCTGGCTACAAGAACAAACTTTACAGCACTGTTTAATGAATGCTTCCTTGGTTTAAAAGCAAATTTCTCTAGATTGATACCAGAACCGTTTACAACATGTAACGATTGATTTTCAGCAACAATTTTATGGTTTTTAAAAAGCTGAAGATCATCTGAGTTTTGGAAAATAACGGCCTTATTACTCTTTAAAGCTTTACGATACAAGAATTCAGTTACTGATTGTAATACTTTTGCCTTTGTGGTGACCCTACTAAAAGTGAAGCCTAAACCAGTTATAAGCGAAATTACCGGAATACCAAGTTTTTTGGCAGCGAATGAACCGTAAATTACCGGTTTAATGGTGTATGGAAAAAGAATATCTATTTTGTGCTCTGTCATCAAGTTTTTTAATTCTTGAATTGTATTATAATCACTTAAGGGATTTAAACCAGTTCGTTGCAAATGAAAAGGAATAGGAATGCCTCCTAAATCTCTAACCAAATTTAATGTGCTTTCCTCAAAGTCAGGTCCACCACAGTATACCTTGAAGCCTTTGCTTAACAAGTGTTTAATTAGGTCTCCCCTAAAATTACTCAAAGAAAACGACGCGGAGCAGAGGATAAGTATATTTTTGTTGGTATTCATAAATCAATTTATCTGGAATAAATTATTTAACAGATTCCATTACTTGAGCATAGAATGAAGACTGTGTTCTTGACTTTAAGAACGAATCAAATATAGGTTTATTGGCTTTGGTATCACTTTGGAGTACATTAATTATACTACTTTTTAGTTTTTCCGTATTTTCAGTAGGGCATGTTTGGATGTTTGGAATGTCTTCAATACCACCAGCACTTAAGGTTGCAACTATAGCTGTGTTTTGAGACATCATCTGTAAAAGTACGTTTGGGAACCCTTCAATACGAGAAGATAACACACAAACCTCGGCTCTTTTAAAGTACGCGTATACGTTTTTTACATAACCGGGCATATGAATCCTTTCTTTCAAACCTAATTCTTCAATTTTTTTATTAAGATTATTCCTTTCCGCACCTTCACCAAGAATAATTAAGTCTAAGTCGTTGTTGATTACAGCTATATCTTTGAACGCTTCTATAAGAATATCAAAACCTTTTGCGGGAGCCAACCTTCCGGCGGCAACAATGAACTTTTTAGTTTCATATTCTTTGTCTATAGCTCCGGTTCTTGTATTAATATCATCAAAATTGAAGGGGTTAGAAATAGTTTTGATGTTCAGCTTTTTTGTTAAAGCAGGGAGTGCTTCCATAAGCTGCCTTTTCATATAGTCGGTTTGTGTAATCACCAAAGATGAGCCTTTATACCCCATAGCATAAAAGAGAGAATAAATTTTTAGTTTATAACCGCTTAAAAGTTGAAATATAGAATTGGATTCCCTTAGAATAACTTTGGCTTTGATAACGCCTAATCTTTTGGCTAAGCCTAAGGTACCGTTTATTATGGTCTGAGATGAGAAAGTAAAGGATACATCTCCATAACTTTTAAAGAATAGATAGGGTAGGAGGTAGATCGCACCAACAAAATATGAATTGAAGGGAAGATAAACGATATTAAGGTTTTCTTCTAGATCGCTCCAGCCATTACTAGTTTTTTTTGATAATATAATGACACGACATTTCTGTCTGCACCCCAATACATAGAGCGCCATACTTTTTACAATATGTTCTGAGCCTTGTACGCTATCTGTGGGGAGAACAAAGAGCCAAGTATTTTTTTTGGTTGTCAGATTTTTAATTTTTAATAATCATAATAAATAAATCTTAATCAAAACATATTTAATTTACAGAGGTTTTTAAAAATTACTTAAATAATAATCATTAGTGTTTTGACCAAACTACCCTATTAATATAGTCAACATAAGATAGAATAATACGAACCACTTTATCGCTTACGTTAGGCATTGAGTAATCACCTACAGGTCTAAAATTTCTATTAGGATTTCTTTCTTGTACATCTAATGCAGCTAAGGCTTGTAGAATTCTTTCAGGATTCATTCCTACCATCATAACGGACGCCTCTTCCATTGCTTCAGGTCGTTCATGGGCTTCTCTAATGTTTAAAGCCCTGAAATTCAATATTGATGATTCTTCGGAGATTGTTCCACTATCTGATAAAACGGCAAAAGAATGATATTGTAAAGCATTGTAGTCTGAAAATCCAAGTGGTTTTAAAAATTGAATATTCTTATGTGTTTTTACTTTTTTAGCATCCAACATGTTTCTTGTACGTGGGTGGGTAGATACTATAATTGGATAGTTATATTTTTCTGCAATTCGATTTAAAGAGTCTATAAGACCGTTAAAATTTTGAGGATTACTTATATTTTCTTCTCGATGGGAAGAAACCACAAAATATTTGTGCTTTTCTAAATTTAATTTAGTAAGAACAGTAGAAGCTTCGATTTTGGTCTTGAAATTCGTTAAAACTTCAAACATCGGACTTCCCGTTTTAATAATACGATCAGCAGAAAGGCCTTCACGGAGCAAATACTCTCGAGCAATATCACTATAAGTCATGTTGATATCAGCAACGTGGTCAACGATTTTTCTATTGGTTTCTTCGGGAACACGTTGATCAAAACATCTATTGCCAGCCTCCATATGAAAAACAGGTATCTTTCTTTTTTTAGCAGGAATGGCACATAAACAAGAATTTGTGTCTCCAAGGACTAAAAAAGCATCTGGATTTATTTTTTCCAAAAGTGGATCTATTTTTATAAGTATGTTACCAACAGTCTCAGTAGCATTTTTACCAGCTGCATTAAGAAAATAATCTGGTTTTCTTATACCCAAATCATCAAAAAATATTTCGTTTAATTCATAATCATAATTCTGACCAGTATGAACAAGAATGTGCTCAATAGCTTGATTAGCGTCAAGGGCATTAAGAACACATGACAACCTAATGATTTCTGGTCGTGTGCCTACTACGGTAAAGACTTTTAGTTTTTTCAAATCTTCTATTTTATATAATAAAATTATTAAACGTTTTCAAAATATGTATCAGGGTCAATAGGATTATATGGTTCGTTAATCCAAAAAAGAGTAATTAATTCTTCATCACCGATATTTTTGATATTATGAGTATACCAGATTGGCATGTCTACATAGGAAGGTTCTTTTCCATCTAAATAATAACTAATAATATCTTTTGTGCCAATTTTCCGTAATTGTATTAATGCTTTACCACTAATTACAGCAAATCGTTCAGCTTTTCTAGAATGAAAATGATTTCCACGGGTTATACCTGGGACTGTTGTTGAAAATGAAAATTGGCCACTTGTTTGAGTTCTGGCTATTTCCACAAAACTTCCACGAGGATCCGTATGTTTTGTGTATTTTACAGGATAATGTTCTTGTGGTACATAACATCTAAAAGTATTAAATAGAGCTTTTTCAAAAGAATCCTCTAGATTTGGGAATACACCATTTTCAACATAATCAGATTTATATTGATTCAATAAGCTCAATACTTCTGAGACTTTCTTAGGATGATTGGGTTTTATTGCTAACTCGTAGCTATTTTTCCCAATAGCTTTTGTTTCTAGTGTGTTTTGTATTACGTTAATGAAAAGTTGCACCAGTTCATTGATGTAAATGAGTCCTAATTCACTATCATTTAATATTTCTGGGATTTCTCCATGAGCTATTTTATGACAAAATGTAGCGACCACAGAATTATAATTAGGTTTGCCGAAAGGACCAAATACGTTAGGTATGGTCATTGAAGTGAATTTTCCACCACTGGTATCTGCCCAATTCATCAGTTTTGCTTTACCTTCCTTTTTTGATTTTCCATAAAGATTATCACTCGTTTCTTGAGACGACGACGAGAATAAAATATGAGGTTTAACTTGCTGTCTTATACATGATGAAATTAATTTATCTACTAATTCTAGATTAGTATTGTAGATAACATTTTGATCTTCATGACGATTCATAGCAGCTAAATGCACAATGGTGTCACATTGGCTAACAAAACGCCCTAAAGCTGTAGGGTTATCAAAATATTCTCTTTTAAAAGAAACTAATTCTACCGTTTCATCTAACGATAGGGTAGTGTAAAGGTGATTGCCTACAAAACCTGCTTGCCCTGTGATTCCTATCTTTTTCATTTATGCTGAATTTATTTCAGTATTAATAGTATTATATTTTAAATTCCGCGAAGACGGAAATATTTTAAACTTGATTACCAGGCAGCCGTCCAATTATCTACAGAAAACCTAAAATCGTCTTCTTGGGAATCTTCTAAAGAAAAATTTGAAAAAACAATTAGTTTTGAGTTGGCTTCATTAGCTTTAAATGCAGTCGCATACCCCCCTGATATTTCTATAATACGGGGTTGTTCTGCAGTTAAAACATGTCGTTTTGCTACGAGCGTCTTGGAAGGTTTTTCAAAATTATCTACTTTAATCAAGTTAACAATGAAAGATCCTGCATTACAATAAAACCATTTCTTTTCTTTTTTATGCCCTTGCCAGCCGCGGATGTTAGTCGTATCACTAGGTGATATTTCATACATGCGAACAAGCTCACTCATATCGAACGTGTTAAAAAAAATTAATCCACCACGTTTATCAGAAAAATTAGAGCCGTCAAAAACTTTATGAAAAATCATTTAGAGCTGTTCTTTAATGTAATCTAAATCTAATAAGGTTTGTTTTAACTCTGATTCGGTCAACTGGGTAGTGTTGTGCGAATGATAGTCTTCAATAACACTAACGTCGGGTTCACCTTCAGAGAAATACCTGCTATAATTTAAATCTCTATTATCTGCTGGAATTCTATAAAACTCACCCAAATCTTCCGCTTTTTGCATCTCTTCACGAGTACAAAGGGTTTCATATAGTTTTTCACCGTGGCGGGTTCCTATAATTTTAATATCATTATCAGCTTTGAATATAGTTTTTACAGCATTTGCTAATTCACCAATAGTACTAGCAGGAGCTTTGTTAACAAAAAG
Organism: Zobellia nedashkovskayae; assembly: GCF_015330125.1. Lineage (NCBI taxonomy): Bacteria > Pseudomonadati > Bacteroidota > Flavobacteriia > Flavobacteriales > Flavobacteriaceae > Zobellia > Zobellia nedashkovskayae. The sequence continues at coordinate 3,402,293 of NZ_JADDXR010000002.1, forward strand.
ATCACCTTGGCTACCTTTTTCAAAAGCAAAAAGCACCAAATCAACAGCATCATCTAATGACATTAAAAAACGCGTCATATTTGGGTCTGTAATAGTCAAAGGTGTTTTTTCTTCAATTTGTTTTACAAAAAGAGGAATCACAGAACCTCTTGATGCCATTACATTTCCGTATCGTGTTAAGCAAACGATTGTATCGTCATTCGGAATGTTTCTTGAAGCAGCAACCGCTACTTTTTCCATTAAGGCTTTACTTATTCCCATTGCATTAATAGGGTAAGCAGCTTTATCGGTACTTAAGCAAATTATTCGTTTTACTTTATTAGCCACTGCAGCATCAATGGTATTTTGAGTACCGAATACATTAGTTTTTGTAGCTTCTATTGGGAAAAACTCGCAAGAAGGCACTTGTTTCAAGGCTGCAGCATGAAATACGTAATCAACACCGCTCATTGCTCTGGCAATACTATTGTAATCGCGAACATCTCCAATATAGAATTTTAATTTTTCATTTTTTAATGAATTTCGCATGTCATCTTGCTTTTTTTCATCACGAGAGAAAATGCGAATTTCTTTAATGTCGGTTTTTAAAAAACGATTAAGTACTGCGTTACCGAAAGAGCCTGTTCCTCCAGTAATTAATAAGGTTTTATCTTTGAACATGGTATGTTATTTATAAATCGAATTTTTTTAAATTACTATATAAAATTTACAGATTTTGAACTGATGTATAATATCTTCACTTTTTCAAATTTAACAAGTTTTTTGGAGGAAATTTTAAATCAACAACCATTTGAACTTAACTATCAAACTTGAAATAGAATTTTTTATTGTTATGATTTAAAATCATAATTTTTATCTAATCTGAAATTATCTAAAAAGGCAAAATATTTTCTTGAAAGATTACTTTTAGTGCATGCTATTTCTACATAACTATGGTTGTCCAAAAACTTGACTTTTAAGCTTTAATGATTTTTATTAATTCTATTAAAAAAGTCTCTAAGAGGTTTTCTGAAGTTTTGATAACTAAATTCTTCTTGAGATGTTTTTTGTGCATTATTAACAATCGTTTTTTCAACATTTTTATAATTATAAATAATATACAGTAACTTGTCGTACATAGATTCATTGTCATTTGGAGGAACGATAAAACCGTTTATTCCATCTTTAATATATAATCCATTATCGCTTATATCTGTTATTAATATTACTTTTTTGTGATTTAGGTAATCAGATAGTTTTGTTGAAAAGCCATAGTTATTTTGTAAATTGTATCCTCTTGGAATAACTAATAAATCTTGTTGCCTTAAAAAATTGGATTGCTCACTAGGGTTTAAGTTACCATAATAATTGATTGTATTTTTCTTTTTTTCAATTTCCAACATTTGACTGTAATATTTATCTTTTGTTGGCCCGCACATGTTGAATTTTATTTTCTGCTTGTTTGTTGTAAGTTTATTAAGCACATTTATAAATTCAATTAAGTTTTCTTTACTAGGTATAATTGAACCTGAAAAACCGATATTAAAATATCCTTTGGTAGTATACACCGAATCAGAAATATAAACCTCAATATCGGGATCCGTCAAAATAGGAATACGGACTGTATTGCTATTAAATTTTTTACCATATTTTTCTATCTCAGTAGAAATACAAATTAATCCGTCAAAAAGTTTAAGGATGGGTTCAGTTATGGTAAAAACTATTTTAAACATAATTTTCTTAATGGAGTATTTAAGTTTTTTGAATGATAAAACTTCGTGTACAGCGGAAGCATGTTTTCTAACTTCGTTTAGTTCGTAAAAAACAATACGTTTTTTAAAGAGTTTAAGATACACTGCAGTTAAAAGTTCCAAAAAAACAAATGTCATAGGGTAAATCAAAAACATATTTTTTCCATTTTGCTTTTTTGAAAAAGCATCTAAGTGTCTAAGGAAATTAAATGTTTGGAATATGTTTTTTGTTGTTTTTTTTTGGTCCAGAATGTACACATTAGGGACAACTTGTGTAAAGTCCTTTTTTTTAAATTTTGTAGAACAACAGGTTATTAAATAAACGGTATGATTTTCACCAGCTAGTGCTTTAGCGTAGTAAAGCATTCGGGTTTTAGCTGCACTATTGTAAGAAAAATCACAATTACTAAATATATAATAGTTAAAGTTTTCCATTGTACGTTGAAAAGAAAAATTAAAATGAGTTCTAGAGTTTATCTCAGAAAATAATTAAGGAATAGGCATAACTATATTAGAATGATATATCTATATGGTTTTTCTTAAATTTTATTTTCTTTAACAAACCTATGATAATAATAAAGCATGATACAAAAATATAGTCCACTTGCTAAAATTTTTGTTAAAATCGCTCCATTGATACCAAAGAACTTGATAAGTAGGGTGTATCCTAAAATGTTCATAACTCCAACAAAATAAGCCGCATTTCTAAGTAATTTGCCTTGACCTTTCGCTCCAAGAAAGCGATTTACTAAGTCCCCAAAACCATGAAATATAAAACCTAAAATTAAATATTTAGATATATTGGCAACTTCTAAATATGCGGTATCATAAAAAGTGACTATAACAATATCAATAAAAAGATAGAATATAAGTAGCGCAAAAGCAGTACCAAGTGTACTAAAGTAAAATACTTTTTTTGGGATATGTTTAATTGTAGCAAATTGTTTGAAAAAAATAGTGCCAAGCACAGATGGGATTACAAGTAAAGGGCCGCATACCGTCAAGGCAAGCATGAAGAAGCCTACTTGAGAATTATTCATGAAATAGGAAATACTGAGACCGGCAATATGAGTTGTAGCTACACCCGCAAGACTACCATAATAGATAGGTCTACCGTTATACTTGTTTTCTTTTAATAAATTTCTTACAAACTGTTTTTCGTATTTGAAATTAGGTTTAAGACCTGAAATTACAATTAGAAGAGTTATTAGAAGTATACCGTAATATAGAAATAAAACTATTTCAGCGTTAATTTCTATATTTAAATATGTTCTAGCTATGTATGCTGAAATAAGATAGGCTACAGAAGGTAATACACTAATGATGGAAATAGTATATATATGGTGTAATCCTTTCAGAATTTCAGCAAGTGCCAGGTGACCTAGAATAACCAATACTATAAAGAAATTCATTCTTATAGTAGAGGAGAGGTTATTGTCAAAAAAATAAGGTTGAAAATATGAGAAACCAAGAAATATAAAAATGCCTAATACAGAAGTTGCGAAAAAAATAATGGTAAAAAGACCAATGTATTTCTTTTTTTCTAAATTACTCGTGTTGATAGCCAATAATCGTGAAATGGATATGAAAAACCCTACTGAAACTAAACTAGCAATAAAACGAGCCACAGTTTCTATAAACTTGTAATCTCCAAACCCTTCTGGCCCCAGGACTCTTGAGTTGAAAATACTTACTAAAAAACCAAATACTATTGCTAGAATACTAGCACCATACATGGTAAGTATTTTTTTATACGATGCCTTCATTATTGAGTTTTGGATAAACTAAATTTATATAGAACTCTTCCTAAAACTATACTCATAGTAAAGAAGAAAAACTCGACAGACATTGTACTATAAATGGCTAACCCTGTTAAACCTAAAACCCATAAAACAAGAACAAAACATTCAACTCTAGTTTCATAATCTAAGTTACCTTTCAAAATCAGAATAATCGGAGCCACGAACGCTAAAAAGAAATAACAGAGAAAAGGTATTAAACCACCCCACCACAATAAATAAAGCCATTGATTGTCAACAGCTGTCCATACTTCGTTACCAAGCTGGTAATAAGCAAAATGACCCCTTCCTGTAACTAAATCAATAAAGTTTAATTGATTTAAAAAAACATGTAGTTGCTCAGATCTTGTGTCATTGGTACCTCTATTAATTAATAGATCTAAGGATTGTTTGAATATAGAAGTATTTAAGACTAAGTAAACGAAACCTAAAACACCTGTAAACAATGGTATTAAATATGATCCTTTTTTCTTTGTATTAAAGAAGTCAAACAAAAGTGTTAAAACGTATATCAATAAAAAAGATCTGGTTTGAGTTATTAGAGCCATTAAAACGCCCATGAATAAAACAAACACTCTAGCCCACTTAAATTCATTATTATTTTTTAAGATAAGAAAAACATAAGGTGCTATCCAAACCATATTGGTAGCATATACTCTGTATTTACTTAAGGCTTGCCCTCTCCAGAGCCCAACTCCAAAATCAAAAAAATTATAAATACACAGTCCTGATATAAATATAGCGGAAAACAAAGCGAATTTTTTGAAGGTTTCGTAACGCTTATTATGGTGTCCAACAAAAATTACACCTAAACATATCCAAGTCCCAATTCCTCTATTCGACATAAATTGAGCCATGTCAGAGAAATCTGCCCCACTTACAGCATAGTTCAGAGTGATTGTTAATAGCAAAATTGAATAACTAAAAAAAATAGATACCGCATATTTACCTCTGGAAGAGAAAATACTAAGGAAGGTGGTAATGAAAATACAAATGACCGAAAAAATACGTAAAAACTTCTCAGGCCCAAGTGCTATAGATCCATTGGTCATTGAAGAGTATAATCTTTCCTGAGCAAAGTAGACATATAAAAGACCAAAAACCAAGCCGGAATAAAGAAAGAATGAAATTATTTTTTCCTGTTGTTGTGATTTGCTCAAATCATGCATTTAAAATAATTGTTTGAGTATAGGTTACTTTAAAATATATACCAAAAATACGATGAACATTCTAATTTATTGTACTCTTTTAAAAAAGACGTAGTTCTTATATAATTCAGTGAATATGGAAAGGTAATAAATAGACAATTTAATTTATTCGTAATATAAATTTCACCTGACAAAAATCGGAAATACCATTATATTCGTTTGAAAGAATAGTACATTGGTATTTTAGTTTACTGGCATTATTTCAAATAATGAACGTTAAAAAGAGGGTTCTATTACATCTTTCAAATGCAGCGCTTGTTTTAAAGTGGAAGTTAAAATCGATTTTGATAGTAGTACTTTATGAAAGGTTCTTTGATTTGGCTATAGTTTTTTTGAAAATATATTAACATTTATTAAAGCTCTTTAGAGTATTTCAAACAAAGGGACATGTATCTGCAGAGCTACTAAATACATAATATTAAGAATGTGTTAAAATTTTCCTTCGTGTTCAAAAATAAAAAATTAGAACTATTAAAACATTGGGTATTTTCAATAGTAGGCTAAATCAAAAATCTATAAGATTTAAATATTCTTCAAGATTTGTATAACCGTTGTTGTTTTTATCATCATTATGATCTGCAATTTTCGGGTTACTTCCAGCAATTAATTCCCATTCATCAGGCATTCCATCTTTATCTGAATCATAATTGTGCGCTCTAATTTCAAAAGGGATGGAGTTTACATTTTGATGATACTCAATATAATAAGACGCTTTAAGTACGTCGTCAGCCTTAGCATGTTTAACCACAGTATTTGTTTTCACATAATTTAAAAAAGTGTTATCTATAGCATCGTAATTTGATGAAATGGAACCATTGCTGTGAAGTCTTTTTGAACACCCAGCATTATCTTGCCCTGTCTTTAGAGCATTTTCTGCCGTTTTTACTGGTACTGGATGACCAAGTAGTGTAAAAGGAGTATTTGACCTAAAATCATTAGGTGCTGGATCCCATTGCTTTAAACCAGCATGAGGACCACTAGTGACATCAAATCTCATTCTATACATTTGCCAATTATCATCGTCAGCACCAAGAACTCCATTAATCACATTACCATTTGTATAAGCCTTGGCATCTTGTTGGAACCTAAGGTCTAGCCAAGTAGCACCATGTTGTTTAGAACTTAAAACATTGGTGGGTCTTTCTCCTCTTTGGTAATAATTGTTTATTTCGTTAAACCTAGCAGAACCCTGTCTACAAGGAAATACATTGAGGTTTCTAGCCCAATTGTGAATTACATTGTTAATTGATTCTGCATTTGAAACACAAACGTTGGGAAATCTATAACCTGAATTTACAAATACGTTATTTAATAGAGACATACTTGCAATGTATGTAGTGTTGTTTCCATCTCCCAGTATCATGCCTTTATGACTGTCAATTACAAGATTATTTTGGAATGTTACATTATCACTATCACCAACAACACTTACAGCTTCATCACCACCCCAAGCAATTGAAACATGATCAAATATTGAATTTGTTATATGTGTAAGGTTAAGGGCGTCATATCCAGTGTTTTTGTTATTTCCAGAGCTAATATACTCTGGAATATATTTAGGTTTAAATCTGATATATCTCATTATTATGTTGTCACACCTACTCATCAAAAAAAGGTCTCCTGTTATTGAAATTCCTCCCTCAGGTGCTGTTTGTCCCGCAATTGTTAAATTGTCAGAACTAGTAGTTAGATTGGATTTCAATTCAATAGTCCCTGATACATCAAATATTATGTATCTATTAGATTGGCTTACGGCATCTCTGAAGCTACCTAGACCGCTATCATTTAAATTAGTTACATGATACACGGACCCACCACGTCCGCCAGTGGCATTTGACCCCGCGCCATAAGCAGAAGGGAAGGCTTTTAGTTCTCCATACTCCTTACTTATTTTTATGGTAACAGTACCTGTTTGAATTGTGGTTTCTTTATTCTCATTTTGTGTTTCTGTAGTGTAAGTGAAGGTTTCTGTTGACTCTGAACTATCTTCCTTAGTTTCAGTTTCAGTTTCAGTTTCAGTTTCAGTTGTAGTTTCAGTTGTAGTTTCAGCTGGGTTGTTATCCGTGTTATTTGGAATTTCTGTTATATCTTTTTCCGTGGTATTTCCCGAGTCATTAATTGATTCAGGGGTGTATGTTAAGGTTTTATCTTCATTAGTTGTAATAGTTCCATTAGCGGGTGTTGAAATGTCTATAATTTTGACATTATCAATATCTTCAAAGCCATCATTGGCTAGGACATCCAATACTAAAGGGGTATTAGTTGCTGCTAAATAAAAGTCATCATTTATTAATCCTTGATATAATTTGGCTTCATGAGAGTCTGTAACCAGGTAGTCAGCCAGAAGATCAACATCCCTGCTACATGAGAAGATTATAATTAAAATAAAAAAAGGCATAGTAATCCTTATAAGTTTTTTTAATAGACTGGTCATAAGTAGGTTAAGATTTTGACTTTTAATAGGATGGGTTCACTTTGGGGATGAATACCAAACTATATTTGTAATATATGATTTTCAATTACATAGATATAGATATAAGTGCTTAGAGGCTAATATATTGTCGAAATACATTTAATTTCGATGAATAGCATAATTATTAACGATTATTTTATTTTATTCCGACGAATTACATTGTTTATTAACAAGTCATAATTTTTCTCCAATAATGAATCAATTGAGACAATTTTAAAATTAAATGTATATTGGTAATTAGTGTTCTTAATTTTTATCAAACATTAAAAACGCTGAAACTTTTTTAGTTTGTTATATGGAAAGATAGCTAATTCCCAATTTACCAATTAATTATAATTAAAGCAGGTAGAATAAAAAAATAGCCCTCAATGGCTAAATTTTTATTGAGGGCTATTGAGAAATTATTGTAGAATAAAATTATTTTAAAAGTAATTATTCTTCAATTACTTTTAAAGAAACAGAAGAAGAGCTATTATTTAACTTATTGGTATTATCATTTAAACCAATTCCACTAGGTGATTTAACTCTGATTTCTCCTTTCATATCCTTTAAATCCCAGTTATTGTTTGAAGGCCCATATAATTCCAAAGAAGGGTCTATTCCGTCGTAATCTATAAGAACATTTTCGAAAGTAAACCCTCCCATATTAGCGTATGATTTATTACCATAACTAAGCAAACCTATATGAATAGCAGGAAGGTCGCTGCCTGTACTAATATTTTTAAATACTGCATTTTTAACGGTAACATGATAAGCCTCCCATGTCTTTTTTGTGTATATAGCACCCCATTTGCTATTTTCAACTCTCAAGCCGTCAAATGTTACAGAACCTTTTACCGGGTTGGTTCGGTTATTTATACTCATGCCTAAATCTATTTCTGTTTTATATAACCTAGAATTTGAACTTGAGAAATTATTTGTGAGATACATGTTTTTAAAAGTAATATCAACAGGTCTTGATGTTCCATCTAGATAGGTAAAAGCTAAGAGAATTCCAGGGCCATAATTATCTTTGACAGTACAATTTTCAAACAATATGTTCTCTAATCTCTCATATTTGGAGTTTGGTTCTAAATCAATTCCAGCTCCTGGATCTTTTCCTGAAGTAGATGAAAATGTAGAATTTTTCACAACCAAACCATCTACGGCAGTAACGGAAATACCTTGTCTCGTATTATTTGTGGAAATTACATCTTCTATTCTAATATTTCTGCAATAATCATCGTAAGTGTACTGCGATATGTATATACCATCGCCTCCACTATCTTTAATAGTCAAACCTTTAACAGAGATGTTATTGGAGCCAATTATAGATAATGCATGGTTTTGCGAACCTCCATATTCATTCTTGTTCATTTTCAAAGTGGCTCCATAACCTTCGATATCTAAGTTATTTGCATTTACAAATTGAAACAGTCTGTCTACTTCGCGAAATGCCCCACTTTTTGCTCTAAGAATTACTCCCGATTCAAAAATTATGGTTTTATTACTAATATCTTTAAAGGTTAGTGGCTCTACGATCCAATCGCTTGATTGTTTATCTACAATAATAACACTGTGTGATGAATTAATAGCAGCTTTTATTGCAGAAGTAGCGTTGCTAGAATTATAGCCAAAAGTAGAAGCTTTTATTCCATTTGAAGAATTACTATTGCCATTATCGGTGTCACCACCGCCAGTGTCACCACCGCCAGTGTCACCACCACCAGTATCTCCGCCACCGTTGTCCACAGGTCTTTCGTTCACTTTTACATCAATAGTTGTGGCATGGGTCAGTCCATCTTTATCTTTTACAGAAAGTTCTACTTTGTAAGTACCCGGATTAGCAAAATCGTGGGAAGGGTTTTTATTTGTTGTTGTAGAACCATCATTAAAATCCCAGAAATACCCTGTAATGCCTGTATCGTCAGTAGAGTTATTTGCACTAAATTGAACATTTAGTGGAGCATAACCAGTTAAAGGGGTACCTGAAGCTACCGCCACTGGAGCTTCGTTTTGAGTTTCAGTTATACTGATGGTAACGGTATCTGAATCTTTTAAACTTTCTTCATCAGTTACCGTAAGCAATACATCATAAGTACCTTCCTTTGTAAATGAATGTGAAGGATTGGAACTGGTTGAAGTACTACCGTCCTTAAAGTCCCAAAAATAATTTTTAACTCCTTTATCATCTGTAGAATTACTACCGTTAAACTGGATTTCTAAAGGAGCCTCTCCATTGGTAATATTTGCAGAAGCATTAGCCTTAGGAGCTTCGTTTTCTGTTTCGGTAATTTTGACAGTTATAGTTTCGGAATCTTTTAGTCCCTCTTCATCTGTAACAGTTAAAACAACATTATATGTGCCTTTTTCGTTGAAAGAATGAGAAGGATTACTGCTGGTAGCTGTGCTGCCATCTTTAAAATCCCATGAATAACTTTTAACTTCTTTATCATCTGTAGAACTGCTGCCTTTAAATTGAATTTCCAAAGGAGCTTCACCTTCGTAAATATTTGCAGAAGCTTTTGCCGTTGGTGCTGCATTTTCTGTAGCGGTAACCGTAATAGTTACTGTATCTGTATCTTCAAGACCGTCCTTGTCTTTTACCGTTAACAGTACTTCGTAGGTTCCGGCTTTAGTAAATGAATGAGATGTTGAAGATGAACTTCCCTTATCACCATCCTTAAAGTCCCAAACATAACTAGCGATTTCATCATCGTCTGAGGATTCCTTGCCATCAAAACTAACATTTAATGGAGCCTCACCAGATGTTGGTGTTGCTTTAGCTACAGCTTTAGGGGCGTTGTTTTCTTTAGCTGCAACCGTAATGGTTACTGTATCCGTGTCTTCAAGACCGTCTTTGTCTTTTACCGTTAACAGTACTTCGTAAGTTCCGGCTTTAGTAAAGGAATGAGATGTTGAAGATGAACTTCCCTTATCACCATCCTTAAAGTCCCAAACATAACTAGCGATTTCATCATCGTCTGAGGATTCCTTGCCATCAAAACTGACATTTAATGGAGCCTCACCAGATGTTGGTGTTGCTTTCGCTACAGCTTTAGGCGCGCTATTTTCTTTTGGTTTTACTGTAATAGTGGTTTCTTCGGTATCAATTTTCCCTTGAGCATCTTGTACTGTAAGGCTTACCTTGTATGTACCCGCTTTTTCAAATATATGAGAAGGATTTGCTTCATTGGAAGAATTACCATCGCCAAAATTCCATCCATAGTTTTTAACCTCTTGATCGTCACTAGAATTATTACCCGTAAAACTAACTTTAAGTGGTGCAGTTCCCGAAGAAGGAGCAGCATCTACTGCTGCAATAGGAGATTGGTTTTCAACAGGATTTGTTACAGGGGGTTTAATTTCATCTTCCTTAGGAGTCTCTACCGGTGTTTCCTCTTCCTCTTCTTCCTCTTCTTTAGGAGTTTCAACTTCTTCCTCTGTTTCTTCTTTAGGAGTCTCTACCGGTGTTTCCTCTTCCTCTTTAGGAGTCTCTACTGGCGCTTCCTCTTCTTCTTTAGGAGTTTCAACTTCTTCCTCTGTTTCTTCCTTAGGAGTCTCTATTGGCGCTTCCTCTTCCTCCTTAGGAGTTTCAGCTTCTTCTTCTGTTTCTACTACTTCGTTTGGAGTTTCTGTCTCTTCAGCGGTTTCATCTTGATTTTCTTCGTCGGATATAGGCTCTGGCTCAGGAGTGATTATCGAGATGTTTTCGTTTTCTTGAATTATAGCTTCAGCATCTTGTGGAGCACTGTAGGTAACCACAAGTTTTGGTCCTTCTTTTGTGTCATGCTCTTTTGATGCAAATGCTAAATCATTACCGTCTTCATGTTTAAGTACCAAGGTAATTACTTCTGTTCCTACCTTTTCTTCATCTAAAATGATTTCGTGAGTCTGATTAACTTGGAAAGTTTTATTTGTGGAGCCTAATAATGTGTCAGATTGTGGTGCCGTAATCTCCGTAATGCTATGTTCGGACCAATCAGTAGAATCTCCTTTTAATATAGATATGGTTCCATGACCGTCATCATTACTAATCGTAAATTCAAAATGAATCTCTTCTAAGCTTCCTCCAATAGAATCGATTTGACTTAAATCAAACATAATATAACTTTCTCTGCTACCTTCCTCAAGTCTTATCAAGTCTTGATTATAACCCTTACCACTTTGCAAATGTGCATCATGAATAGGGGTGAAGATCGTAGTTCTTGTTTCATATATTTTTTCAGTAATCGTTTCCTCTTCATCCACATCAAGAATTTCTTCCTCTAGAATTTCCTCTTCCTCGATTTCTTCAGAAGTGTCTTTGCTATCTGCTTCTTTAACTACCGTTGATGGTTCACTTAAGACTGCATCTTTTAAAAGCTCGTTGTCTTTGGTGCAGGAAATTATAATAAGTAGAAAAACAAATACAAACCCTATAAAAGATTTGTTCGGTGTAGTGGGGTGAAATTTCATAAGTGGGCTAAAAAGTTAAATTTTCTTAAAAACTATAGAGTCCTAAATTTTTTTCATAATCGTTAAAAAGCATATTTCATCGATTAAATGCAGGCAGCCAAAAATAGAAACAAATTGCTAGCATCTGGTTTTTTCGATGAAAAATATTTAAAAATCGATGAAATACATTAAAAAGTGTTAAAATAGGCCGTTTGTCGAATACTAGATACAGTACGGTAAAATGTCTTGCTTTAGACGTTTATGTTTTATCTTTTTAACGTTTTGTTGGGAATTTATTCGACAAAGTGCATAAAACTGTTAATTTTTCTGACAACTTACTGCGTATTTTGACGATGTAATTGTTAATGGTTATGATAGCTTTCTCTTATAAATTCAGTTTTTTTAGGGCTCGATTCATATAGGAACTTTAAAAAGAATTATAGACGATTCATAAGTTTACGAACCAATAGTTTCTGTATATTTATTTGGATGTCATCGAAAAGAAGATTGTTTTATAGCATATCAGAAACTAAAAAAGGGTCTAATAGTATATATTAGACCCTTCGTGCAATTTATAATTTAATTACTTTTCTCTTAAAGCCTACCGTCAGCTTTCTCTTTTAAAATACTTTTTACATCGTATAAAACGCCATCTTCGTTCAATAAGCCTCTAAGATCAAGGTCAATAAATTCTTTATGTGCAACAGTTAACACAACCACGTCAAATTTTTGGTCGGGTAATGTGGATACCATGTCTAGATGAAGTTCTTTTTTAACCTCTTCTTTAGAAGCCCATGGGTCAAAAATAGTCAAATCCGTACCGTAACTTTTTAAATTATTGACAACATCAATAGCTTTTGTATTTCTAAAATCAGGGCAGTTTTCTTTAAAGGTAATGCCTAGAACAAGAATCTTAGCGGCTTTAATTTTAATATCCCGAAGTGCCATTAACTTAATTACTTCGGAAGCTACATATTTCCCCATGCCGTCATTCATGCGCCGACCGGCCAAGATGATTTCTGGATGATAACCAAACTCTTGAGCTTTTTGAGCCAAATAATAAGGGTCGACACCTATACAGTGTCCACCTACTAGCCCGGGTTTAAAAGGAAGAAAATTCCATTTGGTTCCTGCGGCTTCTAGAACGGCGTTTGTATCAATATTCATTAAATTAAAAATTTTGGCCAATTCGTTTACAAAAGCAATATTGATATCTCTTTGTGAATTTTCAATAACTTTTGCGGCTTCTGCAACCTTAATGCTAGGCGCTAAATGTGTGCCAGCCTTAATGACCGAAGCATAAAGGTCATCAACTTTTTTACCAATTTCAGGAGTTGAGCCAGAAGTTACTTTGAGAATTTTTTCTACCGTATGTTCTTTATCTCCTGGGTTTATTCGTTCAGGGGAATATCCTACAAAAAAGTCTTCGTTGAACTTTAATCCACTTACTCGTTCTAAAACAGGAACACATTCATCTTCTGTTACTCCAGGATAGACAGTAGATTCGTAAATCACCAAATCCCCTTTTTTTAAAACTTTACCAACCGTGTCACTAGATTTATAAAGTGGAGTTAATATAGGTCTGTTGGTGCTGTCAACTGGTGTAGGTACCGTTACAATATAATAGTTGCAATCTGCAATGTCCTCTAGATTAGAACTGCAATAAAGACCTATAGCGAACTGAGGTGTGCTTTGCAAAACAGCTTTTAAATCTTTATCACTAACTTCAAGTGTACTGTCTTTCCCAGATTGAAGTTCTTCAATTCTTTTTTGGTTTATATCAAAACCTATTACTGAATATTTGGTAGCGAACAAACGTGCCAAAGGAAGTCCTACATAGCCTAGGCCGATAATCGCAATTTTAGTTTTGTTCATGCTTTATTTTAAATTGTTCCAATACCAATCCATTGCCGATTTAAGACCCGACTTAATGTTGTATTGGGGATTATAGCCTAATTTTTTACGGGCTTTGTCAATAGAAGCCAAGGAATGGGGTACATCTCCTTGTCGTTCTGGGCCATAGACTATTTGAATATCTCCAATTTTGGTATCATAAGCGCTTAAGTATTGTTTTAATAGTTCAACTAATTCATTTAAACTCGTACGTTCACCAAAGGCCACATTGTAAACTGTATTTAGGGAGTCTTTATCGTCTGCCAAAAGTGCTTTTATATTCATTTCCACGACGTTGTCTATGTATGTAAAATCTCTAGAAAAACTTCCGTCACCGTTAATAATGGGTGATTCATAATTCATGAGTTGCATAGCGAATTTTGGGATTACGGCCGCATAGGCACCATTTGGGTCTTGCCTTCTACCGAATACATTAAAGTAACGCAGGCCTATAGTTTCAATTCCATACGTTTTTGAAAACACATCTGCATACAGCTCGTTTACATATTTGGTTATAGCATAAGGAGATAGTGGTTTCCCAATATGTTCTTCAATTTTGGGAAGTGCTTTTGAATCGCCGTATGTAGATGAGCTGGCAGCGTATACAAAACGTTTTACATTTGCATTACGCGCAGCAACTAACATATTTAAGAAACCAGATACATTAACGTCATTGCTGGTAATAGGGTCATTTATAGATCTTGGGACAGACCCTAATGCTGCTTGGTGTAATACATAATCTGCATTTTTACAAGCTGTTTCACAATCGTTCAGTTCGCGAATGTCACCTTTGATCAGGGTGAAATTTTTATTACCAAGAAAAGGTTTTATATTTTCACGTTTACCGGTCGCGAAATTATCGAGACAAATGACCTTGTTACCATTTTTTAATAGAGATTCACATAAATTAGACCCAATGAATCCAGCCCCACCGGTTACTAAAATTGTATATTCTGATGAGAAATTAAGTTTTTCGAGTAACATTTAATCTAGATGTAAAAGTGTTGATATTTAAAATCCTTAACCCCAATATATTTGGAATCCAATGAATTGATAGCAAAGGTGTGGAAAAATTACTGCGTAAGTATTATTATTCTGTCAAATAATAATTTAAAAAACAATATAAATACTTAAGGGGTAAGGCTTATATTTGTAAAATAGTTTAGTTTACTAATGCTTTTCGATTATTTGCTATTTGGTTTAATTTTTCTACAATTTGTCTAGCAGCTTCGTTATGTCCAAAGCACGTCCAATGTGAATCATAGTCAAAAGACCATTGTTGATCTTCTAGCTTTCTTAAAATTATATATTTATAACCCATATTTTTGCACAATCTTATAATATTATGATTTGTGCCTGGTCTAAAAACCAAAATTCGGTTATTAGTACGTACTGAATCACTAAAAGAAGAAAGTAAAATTTTCATTGACTCTAAATCTGGTAGTTTTTCCTTTTTTAAGGTCTTTGTGGCGGGTTCCTTTTGTTGCCAGTAATGGCTATATAAATAATAGATAAACTTTAAATTGTAAAGTGTATTTTTAGCTAAAGAGGATTGCAGTTCCGCTTGGATTATTTCTTTTTTAGAAACATCAAACTGAGTAATTTGTTTGTTTTTATTTAGTTGGGTGATGCTTTCTTTGAAATCTGAATCATACAAGTACAGTAATTGATATTTAGGTTCTAAAGAATCTAGCTGATCGGCAATTAAAGTGGCTTCCAGAAAATTTACACCAGAGCGGGATGCTTCTAAGAAGTTAAATTGTGGCAATCTATTTTTTAAATAAACTTTTTGATGACATGAATCAGGATTCATAAAATTTTCTATAAAAGAATCACCAATAATTGTTATTAAATTTTCATTGGAACTGGGTAAAATCCCAGGCCAACCTAGTTTATTAATTTGCCATGAATGTTCTCCTCCTTTCCAAGTTCCAACTTGATTTGGAATATATTTCTGTACACCCCATTGATCAATACTTCTTTTCGGAATATCTGGACTAATAACAAAAAGCCTAGCAATTAATTCCCCTACAATTATACCAACAACTATAAAAAGAATACTGGTGGTAATAAATTTTTTCATTTCGTTAAAATTGAAAGTATATGAATTCTTGTTGAGAACCTCCGAAAGAAAATATAACAATAATTATGCAAATGTATGCTATCCATCTAATATATCTGTTTTTCAGTAATCCATTTCCATAAATTTCAAGACCATGATTCTTTTCTCTTTGGAGCCATTCTATGAAGATAAATATGGTAAGCAGACTTAGAATAGTCGTAGGAAATATTTGAGGTTTAGAGAAAAAGGACATATCGAAAATACCTTTTAAATAATTTAGTGCATGAGATATATTTTCTGCTCTAAAAAAAACCCAGGCTAAAACAGTTAAAATGAATGTTGAGCCTATTTGAAAAATTTCTTTAATGCTGGGCAATATTTTACCTTCAGCAGTAACCCCTAGGTTCTGTCTGTTTTTACCAGAAAGTAATAAAGGCAAAAAGTATAGGGCATTCAAGCCGCCCCATATTATAAAAGTCCAATTAGCTCCGTGCCAAAAACCACTCACTAAAAAGATAATAAAGGTATTTCGGATTTTCATCCAAGTTCCGCCTCGGCTACCACCCAATGGGATATAAAGATAATCTCTGAACCAAGTGGATAAAGAGATGTGCCAACTTCTCCAAAATTCAGCAATATCTCTCGAAAAGTAAGGGAAGGCAAAATTTTTCATTAAATCAAATCCAAATAGGCGAGACGTTCCAATTGCAATGTCTGAATATCCAGAAAAATCACAATAAATTTGAAATGTAAAGAAAATTGCTCCCAATAATAAACTGCTTCCTGAAAATTCATTAGAGTTGTTAAAGATTTGGTTAGCATATTCTGCACAATTATCCGCAATAACTATCTTCTTAAATAGCCCCCATAGTATCTGTCGCATGCCATCAACAGCTAAGGAGTATTTAAATTTTCTTTTTTTGTAAAACTGTGGTAATAAGTGAGTCGCCCTTTCAATTGGACCAGCTACTAATTGTGGAAAAAAACAAACAAATGCGGAGAAGGCAATAAAATCCTTTGTTGGTTTTAGTTGTTTTCTATAGACATCAATAGTGTAGCTTAGTGTTTGAAAAGTGTAGAAGCTGATACCTACAGGTAAAATAATATTCAGAGAGCTTCCATTTATTGAGTATCCGAAAAAAGAAAAAGCAGATATGAAGTTGTCTAAGAAAAAGTTATAATATTTAAAGAAACCTAAAAAGCCTAGGTTTACAATTATACTAATCCATAGTAGGATTTTGCGTTTTGACGGTCGGTTTTCTTTTGAAAGACCTACTCCAATTGAATAATCGATAAGCGTGCTAAAAGCAATTAAACTGAGGAATTTCCAATCCCACCAGCCATAGAAAAAATAACTAGCGACTACTATAAGAAAATTTTGAGCTTTAATACTCTTGCAAAAGATAAACCAGTAAAGTATAAAAACTATTGGTAGGAAAACGGCAAAATCAATAGAATTGAATAACATGTTATAATAAAATAAGATAGTATTGTCTTACAGACAAAAGACTCAGTATCACTGAGTCTTTTGTCTGTTAAAAATAGGTAAAAAGCATCAATTTTTATAAAACCCCTTATACCATTCAACAAAATTTTGAACACCATCTGCAACAGAAGTATTAGGCTGATAGTCATAATCTCTAATAAGATCATCAACATCTGCCCAAGTACGCTCCACGTCACCCGGTTGCATAGGCATAAGTTCTTTCTCAGCTTTTTGCCCCATGCTATTTTCAATAGCCTCTATAAAGTCGGTTAGTTTAACAGCATTGTTATTACCAATATTGTAAATTTTATACAAATCTCGGTTTTCTACTGAGCTAGTAAGTGTACGAACAACTCCTTCTACGATATCATCAACATAGGTGAAATCTCTTTCCATTTTACCATGGTTAAATACTTTTATAGGTTTACCGTTTGCTATAGCATCAGTAAAAAGAAACAATGCCATATCCGGTCGTCCCCAAGGTCCATAAACCGTGAAAAAGCGAAGTCCGGTTGTCGGAATATTAAACAAATGGCTATACGTATGCGCCATTAGTTCATTACTTTTTTTAGTCGCTGCATAGAGGCTGATTGGATGGTCTACATTATCTGTAGTTGAAAAAGGTATTTTTTCATTAAGACCATAAACACTAGAACTACTTGCATAGACCAGATGCTCCACCTTATTATGTCTACAGCACTCTAACAGATTTAGGTAGCCAACAACATTACTATCAATATAAGTTTCTGGATTTTCTATGCTATAGCGAACTCCTGCTTGAGCAGCTAAATTACAAACTCTATCAATTTTCTCTTCTTCAAAAAGTAGGGGTAGGGCTTCTCTATCCTCCAAGTTCATTCGAACAAAAGAAAATTTATCTCCATAAATAGAACCGTAACATTTTTTGTGAAAAATTTTGGCATCACTCTGTTTTATACCCAATTGTTCCAATCGGGCATACTTCAAGTTTACATCGTAATAATCATTTACGTTATCTAGACCTACGACATCATATCCTTTCTTAAGGAGCTTTTCACAAAGATGATATCCTATAAAACCGGCCGCACCGGTGACAAGAATTTTCATGATTGTCCTATTTTATAATATTGAAAACCTTTTGCTTCCATTTCTTGTTGTGATAACAGACGACGACCGTCAAAAACAAATGCCGGTTTAAGCATTTTTTCAAAAATCGTTTCCCAAGAATAGGCTTTAAATTCATCCCATTCTGTTAGAATAGCTATGGCATGCGCATCTTTCACCGCATCCATTGGATCTGTAACTACGGTCAAAAGTTTTCTGTTTTCTTCCGGAGACCTTGTTTCTAAATAATCTAAATCTGCATAAATTCTTTCTGCGGAAACTTTTGGATCATATACTACAATCTCTGCTTTTTCTTCAAGTAAAGCATCAGCAATATTTATAGCCGCAGATTCTCTAGTGTCGTTCGTGTCCTTTTTGAAGGCCCATCCAAAGAAAACTATCTTTTTACCTGAAACCGTGTTATATAAAGTAGAGATAATATTCTCTGCAAAACGTCTTTTTTGATAGTCGTTCATGATGATCACTTGTTCCCAATAGTCGGCAACTTCATCTAGACCAAAACTTCGTGATATGTACACTAGGTTTAAGATATCTTTTTGAAAACATGAACCTCCAAAACCGACAGAAGCATTAAGGAACTTTGATCCAATTCTACTATCTGTTCCAATGGCTCTAGATACTTCGGCTATATTGGCGTCAGTACGTTCGCATAAGGCAGAAATAGCATTAATGGAAGAAACTCTTTGTGCTAAAAATGCATTAGCTACCAATTTAGAAAGTTCGGAAGACCAAACATTTGTTTGAAGTATACGTTCTTTTGGCAACCAATGTGCGTAAATTGAACTTAAGGTATCTTTTGCTTCTTGACCAGATGGTGTTTCATCACCACCAATAAGTACACGGTCTGCGTTTAAAAGATCATCTACCGCTGTTCCCTCTGCTAAAAACTCAGGATTGGACAGAATTTCAAATTTCACGCCGTTACCTGTGTTTTCAAGAATACTTTTTATAGCACTGGCAGTTCTAACAGGTAAGGTAGATTTCTCTACTACTATTTTATCCGTTTTAGCTATTTTGGCAATATTACGAGCGCACAGCTCTACAAATTTTAAATCTGCAGCTTGTCCTTTTCCTTTTCCGTAAGTTTTTGTAGGAGTATTTACTGATATGAAAATAATTTCAGCTTCATCTATAGCTTTATCCACTTCGGTAGTAAAAAAGAGGTTTTTACCTCTTGTTTTTTCTACTATTTCTTTAAGTCCTGGCTCGTAAACAGGTAAATTGTCTAGGTTGGAATCGTTCCATTGGTCTATTCTAGCCTGGTTGATATCTACAACAGTTACCGTAATTTCTGGGCACTGGCTAGCAATAACTGACATTGTTGGTCCACCTACATATCCTGCACCTATACAGCATATTTTATTTACTTTCTTCATGACTGGGTTCATTTTATTTGATTGCAAAGATTACTAAATAACTCAAAACTTCCTTGTATTTTCTCGGTTAAAAAGATATTATTAGGATAATGTGCTCAAAACGGGTATTTTTTATGATGTAATAATAATCATATTTCTAAATACTAATATTTAATTAAGCATGTTATAGTACAACGTCATAAGTTGTGCGAAATTATATACGATGATTATGTTATATAAGACTATGGACCTTTCAACTTATATATTTGAAGTTCATAGTTTTTTGAGAAAAAATCATCTTTTGTTTAACACATTGTATTTATATTCGTGCAAATATTATATCAATTTTCAATAAATTATTCTTGATTAGTAATGCAAAAGTATTTGATGCTAATTTTATAGGATATTAAATATAAGAAATGAAGAAAATATTAATTACCGGAGCGGCGGGTTTCTTAGGATCTCATTTATGTGATCGTTTTATAAAGGAAGGTTATTATGTAATTGCCATGGATAACCTTATTACTGGAGACTTGCGTAATATTGAGCATTTATTCAAATTAGAAAATTTTGAATTCTATCACCATGATGTCACTAAATTCGTGAGTGTTCCCGGTAAGCTAGACTATATTTTGCATTTTGCCTCTCCAGCCAGTCCCATAGATTATTTGAAAATCCCTATTCAAACATTAAAAGTAGGTGCATTGGGAACTCATAATTTATTAGGCTTGGCTAAGGTTAAAAAAGCTAGGATTTTAATAGCATCCACTTCCGAAATATATGGAGACCCTCTGGTGCACCCTCAGACTGAGGAATATTACGGAAACGTCAATACTATTGGTCCAAGAGGTGTATATGATGAGGCAAAAAGGTTTCAGGAGTCCATAACAATGGCATATCATCGCTTTCATGGCTTAGAAACACGAATTGTACGAATTTTCAATACTTATGGACCTCGAATGCGTTTGAACGATGGTAGGGTAATCCCAGCATTTATAGGACAGGCATTAAGAGGAGAGGATTTAACCATATTTGGAGATGGAAGTCAAACCCGCTCTTTTTGTTATGTAGATGATGAAGTAGAGGGTATATATAGACTGTTACTTAGTGATTATGTTTTGCCAGTGAACATTGGTAATCCCCATGAGATTACCATTAAAGATTTTGCAGAAGAAATTGTAAAGTTAACAGGAACTAACCAAAAAGTCATTTACAAGCCATTGCCACAAGATGACCCTATGCAAAGGCAACCGGATATTTCAAAAGCAAAGGAGATTTTAGGATGGGAGCCAAAAGTATCCAGGTCAGAAGGAATGAAAAAAACTTATGAATATTTTAAAACTTTACCAGAAGAGGAATTATATAAAAAGGATCACAAAGATTTTAAAGATTACAATAAGGTGTAATGTTTTATAAAAAAGCTAAAATTAAAGGAGCGAATCTATTTTTATGATTGCTCCTTTTTTTATGTAAAAAAATGATATTGATGTTGGAAGTTTCTTTTTAATTAAGAGAGTGACAGAATTTAGTTACGTTACTAATGTTAGATCTATTTGTTGGTCTATTCCGTAAGTACGTAGGAATAATTATATTTATAACTTAATCTGTTTTTGCGATTAGCCGATTTTTTTAGGGCGTACAACAAGATTAATTAGAAGTTCCAATGTTAAGGTTTAGTTTTGTGTTTATAATTTAAAAGAACTTTTAGTGATTTTTAGATTATATTTATATGTTTGGCTAAGGTTTGAAAGAATTTTGGCACCCCCAAATAAAGTGAACTATAAACCAATTTAATTTGAAAACAATTACGAAAGACAAGATATGGCTGTCTTCTCCCCACATGGGAGGGGGCGAACAAAAATATGTTCAAGTGGCCTTCGATACCAATTGGGTAGCCCCTTTGGGTCCTAATGTAGATAACTTTGAAAAATCTATTAACCTGTTCTTAGGTGGTAGTAGCAATGTTGCAGCACTGAGTTCAGGTACTGCTGCCATTCATTTGGCTTTGGAGTTGTTGGGAGTAACTAAAGATGACGAAGTTATTTGTCAAAGTTTTACTTTTTCGGCATCTGCAAACCCCATTATGTATCTTGGCGCAACACCTATATTTGTAGATAGTGAAAAAGATACGTGGAATATTTCTCCAAAATTACTTGAAGAGTCTATAAAAGACCGAATTGCGAAAGGAAAAAAACCGAAAGCAATAGTAGCCGTCCATCTATATGGTATGCCTTATAAGGTAGAGGAAATTGCTCAGATTTCGGAAAAGTACGGAATACCCGTCGTAGAAGATAGCGCAGAAGCACTAGGTAGCAGTTTTAAAAATAAGAAATGTGGTACTTTTGGAGCAATAGGTATTTTATCATTTAATGGTAATAAAATTATCACTACTTCTGGTGGCGGAGCTTTGATTGCCAAAGATGAGGCTACAAAGAACAAAGCGGTATTCTTAGCAACTCAAGCTAGAGATGATGCACCGCATTACCAACATTCTTCTGTAGGATACAATTATAGGATGAGCAATATTCTTGCAGGTATTGGTCGCGGTCAAATGGAGGTGCTTCAGGATCGCGTTGATCAAAGAAGATTCAATTACAATTTTTACAAAAAACATCTTGCTCATCTTCCTGAAATACTATTTTTAGAAGAACAAGATGGGTATTATTCGAATAGATGGTTGACTTGTGTTCTGATGCCCTCATTTGCAATTAGAGAAAAAATTCGTTTAGCTTTATTAGAAGAGAATGTAGAATCAAGACCTTTATGGAAGCCTATGCATTTACAACCAGTTTTTGCTGAATTCCCTAACTATAATGATGGTACATCTGAAGACCTTTTTAATAGAGGGCTATGTTTACCTAGTGGCTCCAACCTTTCGCAGAATGACCTAGAAAGAATTGTAGCACTTATTTTAACCAAAATTTAATCTGATGATAAAAGGATATTTAGTAAATAATGCGCATAAATATGCATCTAAATGGTTAGTCTTAGCCATTGATGTAGTAATGATAGCTATTTCTTTTGTGTTGTCTTACATCATAAGATTCAATCTTACGTTAGATTTTGATCTTGACAAACTATTTGTTCAATTACCGATTATATCTTTAATTGCATTGGCTTCGTTTGTTTTTACAGGCTCTTATAAGGGGGTGGTTAGACATACGGGTGTTAGGGATGTTTATAACATTTTTAATGCAATTTGTCTCTCGAGTATTTTGTTGATATCAATGGTTTTATTTAATCGTGAATTAGGAGTTTTTGAAAATTTCACTGTTCCATTAGGTATTATCATCATACATAGTTTGTTAAGCTTTGTAGCTCTTACCGCTTCTCGATACGTATTTAAATCACTGTATAACAATTTCATATCTAGAGATTTTAAGGTGAACAAAAATGTTTTGATTTTTGGAGCTGGAGAGTCTGGAATATTAACTCAGAGTGCTCTTGTAAACCATTCCAAAAGTAGAGTAAGAGTTGTTGGGTATATTGATGAAGATGATAAAAAAATCGGAAAGCAGATAAATGGAGTAAAAGTATTTAGCAAAGATGTTCTAAATAGGGAGTTTATTCTTAAAAATAGTATTTCAGAAGTTATTTTTTCAATTCAAAATATCGATCCTAAAGGTCTTAAAGAACTAGTTGAGGGTCTTGTAGATTTCCCTGTTCAGGTTAAAATTGTGCCTCCAGTAGAGCAGTGGATTAATGGTGAGCTTAAAGTTTCTCAAATTAAACAAGTGCAAATTGAAGATCTTTTAGATAGAGCTCCAATTAATATAAAAAACTCTAAAATATCTGAGGAGGTTAAGAACAAGGTCGTTCTTGTTACCGGCGGAGCTGGGTCTATAGGAAGTGAAATTGTACGTCAAGTGTGTACGTATGATTATAAATCACTAATTATTATAGATCAATCGGAATCTGCCCTATATGATTTGCAACAAGAATTAAAGCAAAATGGCTTTCATAACTTCATGCCTATTGTAGGAGACGTACGAGATAAAAATCGTTTAAATAATCTTTTTCAAGAATATAAGCCGGACATTGTATTTCATGCAGCTGCTTATAAGCATGTGCCGTTGATGGAATACAATGCTTACGAAGCTATTAAAATTAACGTAGCAGGAACAAAAGTGGTTGCTGATTTATCAATTAGTCATAATGTAGACAAGTTTATTTTTATCTCCACGGATAAGGCCGTAAACCCGACTAATGTTATGGGTGCCACAAAGCGAATTGCGGAGATGTACATTAGCTGTATGCAGCAAAAAGGGAAAACGAAATT
Organism: Zobellia nedashkovskayae; assembly: GCF_015330125.1. Taxonomy (NCBI): domain Bacteria; kingdom Pseudomonadati; phylum Bacteroidota; class Flavobacteriia; order Flavobacteriales; family Flavobacteriaceae; genus Zobellia; species Zobellia nedashkovskayae. Next base: position 3,426,098 of record NZ_JADDXR010000002.1, read on the forward strand.
TATTACTACACGTTTTGGTAATGTTTTAGGTTCAAATGGATCGGTTATTCCTCTTTTCAAAAAGCAAATAGATAAAGGAGGTCCTTTAACGGTAACGCATGAAAATGTAACTAGATTTTTCATGACCATACCAGAGGCTTCACAACTAGTTTTGGAAGCGGGTGCCATGGGCGATGGTGGTGAAATCTTTATTTTTGATATGGGCGAGTCAGTAAAAATATTTGACTTAGCAAAAAACATGATTAAACTTTCAGGTCTTAAATATCCTGAAGACATTGATATTAAGATAACTGGTTTACGTCCAGGGGAAAAATTATACGAAGAGTTGTTGGCGAATGGAGAAAATACTTTACCTACTTACCATAAAAAAATTATGATAGGTAAAACAAGGGAGCTTGATTATGTTTCTGTACGATCTAGAATAGATGAGCTTTGTGTATCTAATATGTTCTTCAATGAAAGTACGGTGAGTTTAATGAAAGAGATAGTGCCTGAATTTATTTCAAACAACTCAGAACTATGTTCGTTGGACAAGAAGAAAGAAAATAAGACTAAGAATCATCCTCTTAAAAAAGTCTTATAACCTTTTAATTTGCTATTATTGCACAAAAATACAAAACACTATGTCCGTAAAAAAAATAATTTCAGTTGATGTTTTTCAATTTTTAAAGACTGTTATTCCTATTAAAATTGTTTTTCTTGTATTACTATCTTCTTGTGCGACTAAGAAAGAAGTTGTATACTTTCAAAATACAGGAGATTTTGAAACGTTAGTAGATAAAAATAGTTTTACACCTAAGTTTAAGATTGATGATTTAGTAAGCATTTATGTATCTACATTAGATAGCGAAGCTAGTGCGCCATTCAATTTATTCAGAGGTGGTTCAGAAGGTGGAGTAAGGCCTGAGCAAGTTGATTATTTAGTAGATAAAGACGGTTCGATAGATTTTCCTGTTGTCGGTAAAGTTAAAATTGCAGGTCTCTCAGGTGAAGAAGTGAAAGAACTACTCAGAGATAAACTTTCTGACTATCTTAAAGACCCTATAATAAATATTAGATTAAGAAATTTCAGTATTTCAGTATTAGGAGAAGTGCGTAGGCCGGGCACATATCCGGTAGACGGAGAGCGAATAACAATCATGGAGGCTTTGGGTTTTGCAGGGGATTTAACTATTAAAGGCAAGCGTGAAAACGTTATGGTTATTCGTGATTTTGATGGTACAAAAGTTTACACCAGAATTGACCTTACAAAAAAGGAAGCACTTAGCTCTCCGGTTTATTATTTGACACAAAATGATGTGGTTTATATTGAGCCAAATAAATCGGCAATTACTGCTTCTGCTTTGGATAATCGGGCAACAATAGCAGTTTCTATAGCATCTATACTTATCACCGGAACAATTCTTTTGATAACTAGAACCAATTAAGTTAAAGTAGGTCTACTACAGTTTATAAAAAACAAAATGAGCTTAAATACTCAGAATCCAATATCAAGCAATACACTCAATTTTAAGGAGATATTGAATACATACACTGCACAGATTAAGTGGTTTGTTTTGTCAGTTATAATTGCATTTATAATTGCCTTTATTTATATAAGATATGCTACGCCAAAATTTGCTGTTCAAACACAAATTCAAATACTAGAGGATAAAACAACTGGTTCCGAACTTGACGTTTTTCAGGATTTAAATTTATTAGGTGGCGGTAAGAATAAAGTGGAGGATGAGTTGCAGCTGATAAGTTCTCGTTCTAATTTTATTAGAGTTGTAAAGGAATTAAACTTGAACACAAAAATTTTGGTTCAAGGAAATATTAAAGAAAAAGAATTATATAGAAATCCTCCTATAAATATAAATTTTATTGCTGCGGACTCTATATTAAATAGAGCCGAGCTAGATTTTTTTATTACTATTTCATCATCTACAACATTTGGATATACCGAAGAGGAAGACCAACCTGTAAAAATATATGCTTTTGGTAAGAATATCTTAACGGATATTGGTGATATAGTGATAACACCTAATGTAGGGGTTTTTGAAAGTTATAAAGATAAAAAAATTAGAATTTCGGTAAGACCTATAGAAGACGTTTCGCAGGAATATAGAACAAGAATTATCGTTACTTCTACGAGTGAGGCGTCAAATATAGTTAACTTAACGCTTGAAGACCCAATTAAAGAAAAGGCAGCAAATATTCTTGATGCGGTAGTAAGAATTTACAATGAGAACGCTATTACTGACAAACAGGCTATTGCAGATCGTACCTCGAATTTCATAGACGAAAGAATAGCTAATATTTCTTCAGATTTAGCTAGTGTAGATCAGTCTGCACAAGATTTCAAGACAGAAAAAGGGGTAACAGATATAGCGGCGGAAGCTAATGTTAATTTAAATGTAGGAGTTGCTAATCAACAGGAGTTAGCAAACGCCAGAAATCAACTGAACATGGCTGCATCAATGCAGGATTTGGTACAACAACAAGATAGTTACGAGGTTTTGCCAACAAATATAGGGCTTTCTGACCCCACTATTGCTAGTACTACAGATCGTTACAATCAATTGGTATTAGAGCGAAAAAGGCTTTTAAAAAGTTCAAATGAGAAGAATCCGGTAATTATAAATTTAGATCAGCAAATAGCTGGTCTAAAAAGTAGTATGCAATCGAGCTTGAGCAGTTCGGTTAATAATTTAGGGCTTACAGTAAATTCTTTAAGTGGTCAGCAGGCTCGTTTCAATTCTAAAATATATTCATCTCCTGCAAATGAGAGAGCACTTAGAGATATTACTAGGCAACAACAGACAACAGAATCGCTTTACTTGTATCTTTTACAAAAAAGAGAGGAGGCGCAAATTTCAGCAGCCTCAAGTTCTCCCAAATCTAAAATTGTCGATCAAGCATATAGCGTTAGTAAATTGCCGGTATCACCAAAGAAGTCATTAGTTTATTTGGCCTCTTTTATTTTGGGTATGTTGATTCCTTTTTTCATTATATATATGAAGGAATTGCTAGATAACAAAATACACAATATGCATTCTTTGGAAAAGCTAGTGAAAAATGTTCCGATTCTAGGAGAGCTTCCAAAATTGACTAAAAAGGATGAAAAGTTTGTTATTAAAGAAGATAGGTCCGTACTTGCAGAGTCATTAAGAATAATTCGCACAAACCTTGATTACCTTATAAAATCAAAACGAAATAAAGCAGGGAAAAGTAATATTGTTTTTGTTACGTCTAGTGTGCCAGGAGAAGGTAAAACCTTCCTCTCTACCAATTTATCTATGATACTGGCCAGTACAAATAAAAAGGTATTATTAATTGGTGCGGATATAAGAAACCCTAAACTTTATACATTCTTTTCAAGTGGTAATGTAGATAAAATGCAGAAACCAACCAGAAATAAAGATGCTGGTCTTACGGAATATTTGTATGATAATACCATAGAAGTCAGGGATATTGTTAATCCAATGCTTGTGCATAGAAATACGGTAGATGTAATATATTCCGGTAGGATACCTCCAAACCCGGCAGAATTATTAATGAGTGATCGGATAAAGACATTATTTGATCAAGTTTCTGAAACCTATGACTATGTAATAGTAGATACAGCCCCTTTGATGGTTGTGACAGACACTTTGTTAATAAGTGAGCATGCGGACTTACTTTTATATGTTACCAGAGCAGGAGTCACAGAAACTAATGCTGTAGAATACCCTATTAAGCTTCAAGAAGAAGGAAAAATAAAAGGTTTGTCTTTTATAGTTAATGACGTCGATTCCTCTAATCTTGGCTATGGCGGTAAATACGGATATGGCTATGGTAAAACCCAGAAAAAATGGTGGAAGTTCTAAAAAGCATTATTTCTTATAAATAGAGTAACAAAAATCCTGAAGCAATTCAGGATTTTTGCTTTTCAAGAAGAAATTTTATTTTCATCAAAAACAGGGTTATTTTATTTTTGAAAAATCACTACTTTCGTTTATTCTAACGAAAACTATTCCCCTACATTATTTTTGCCATTATTAATCACTTTTCTTAAAACAAGAGCGATGCTATGCCAATCTGTGAAATTTCTAATGAGATACGGTTTTAAAATCATTTGTAATTTAACGGAATTCAATCCTCTTTTAGCGAAAATAAGTAGGGTATTCAGGCCTTGAAGTGTTATTAGATTATATTTGTTAATTGTGTGAGAACACATTTATTAAGAAAATGCCAAACAATATTTGATATGAAAAATAATTACATAACAAGTTTTTTAATTACTTGTTTAACAGTCTTTTTTATAGGTAGTTTCCGAATGGAGGCACAATTGCCAGATGAATTTGTTAAGGTAGATTTAACAACAGGTTTGGCCAACGCTACAAGTTTCACTTTTACGCCTGATGGACGGGTCTTTATATTAGATCGTTTTGGTGAAATTTTAATTTATAAGCCTGATACACAAATTACTGTTTCAGGTGGTGTGCTCCCTGTTTTTCATGAATTAGAAGATGGTTTGGTAGGAATAGCGGTAGATCCTAATTTTGAAACAAATAGTAAAATTTATTTGCATTATGCCCCGTTGGATTTTATTGGGAACAGAGTTTCTAGATTTAGTGTGGTTGGAGACGCTGTAGATTTTTCTTCTGAAGAAATAATTATTCAATGGTCAACTAGTAGAACTGCTGAGTTTCACTCTGGAGGTGATATGGATTTTGATTCTCAGGGAAATTTATTTATAGCTACTGGAGATAACACCACGTATGGTCCAAGACCGTATGCGCCTATTGATGAAGAAGTATCAGATATGAGTGCTGAGAAAGCATCCTCGAATACAAATGATTTAAGAGGGAAAATACTACGAATTAAACCTGGGGCAGGTAGTAGTTATACCATACCTTCAGGAAACTTATTTGCTACCGCTGCACAGGGAAGACCTGAGATATATGTAATGGGTGCTCGAAACCCTTATCGAATCCATGTGGACGAAACAAATGATTGGTTGTATTGGGGTGAAGTTGGTCCTGATGCAAATGACGATAGCGTTCTTGGTCCAAAGGGATTAGATGAAATTAATTTAACAAAGGCCCCTGGCAATTATGGATGGCCTTATTTTTCAGGAGCTGATAATGATATTGACGAGCGCTATGCTTATCAAATTGATTATGCTGATACGCCATACTATAATGATCCAGCAGCTCCGGTAAATATCTCTAAATGGAATACAGGGGCGACAAATTTACCACCTGCTCAAGAAGCATGGATTGAAAAATTTCATAAATGTTACTTGGCTGGTTTTCGATATAGATATGATTCTGAATTATTGGATGAACAAAGGTTGCCAATTGAGTTTGACGGTCTCTTTTTTTACTACGATTTTAATACTAGTCAAATATGGGCAGTTGAAATGAATGCTAACGGAGACATTGTTTCAGAAGAACAATTAAAACAATCTGTTTTTCCGGGTAGTGGTGGTGGAGGTAGTGGTTATATTGATATGGAAGTAGGCCCAGATGGTAAGTTGTATATCTTGGCTTATGGAGCTGGTTGTTGTCCTGATGATGTGGGTACAGGTAGGCTTATTAGAGTAGATTATACAGGAATTACTTCAAATTCACCTCCTTCTGTAGTAATGGAGGCTGATGTTACCAACGGTCCACTGGATTTAACGGTTAGTTTTACAGGAGAAAACACTACTGATCCAAATGGAGATACCCCATTGACTTTTGCTTGGGATATTGATGTGGATGGAACTGTGGATTATACTACTGAAAATATTACGCATACCTATACAACAGCAGGTACTTATACGGCGCAGTTAAAAGTAACTGACCCAGAGGGAGCGGTTGGTGCAAAAACTATTACTATATATGCAGGAAATTCTACAGCAAATTTTAATTTTTCTTCGCCGGTAGATGGTGGAATTTTTGGTTGGAATGATGACTTTACACTAAACCTAACCGGAAATGATCCTGAAGAAGGAGATATAGACTGTGCGGATATAAATGTTATTCCCTCTCTTGGGCATTTGAATCATTTTCATGATGATAATACAATAGATGCCTGCAGTACGAATCTTACTTTAGACGATGGAGGGCATGACATAGACGGCGAAATGGATATTTATTTTGTCTTGAACGCGAACTACACAGATACAGGAGGTTTAATTTCAAGAGATCAGATTATACTTCATCCAAAAAGAAAAGAAGCTGAGTTTTATGATACTCAAAGTGGAACGACAATTATAGATAACAGTTATGACCTAGAGGGAGCAGCGGAAGCATTGCAGGTAGATAATAATGGTTATATTTCTTTTTCAGGCCGAAATCTGCAAAACATTACAGGAGTAAAATATTTGGTAGCTTCTGGTAACTCAGGTGGTACTATTGAGCTGCGAGTAGGTAGTGTAACAGGTTCTTTAGTTGCAACTACGGCCATACCTGCAACAGGAGGGAGTGATCAATGGTTGACCGTTGAAACATCTATAACTGCACCTAGTGGAAAGAACGATTTATATTTTGTCTTTAAGAATGCTGCGGCACAACAAGATATTTTTAGGTTAAACTATGTTGAATTTATAGGAGATGGTGTTTCGGTAGATAATTCTGCACCTTTTGTAAAAACAGTACAACCTGATGGTAATTCTTCAGTAGCTGTATCGTTTTCAGAATATGTAAACCAAACTACAGCAGAAAATTTATCTAATTATTCTATTGATAATGGAGTAAGTATTTCATCAGCAATATTACAACCAGATAATAGAACGGTCGTTTTAACAACCTCCGCACTATCATCTGGCACTAGCTATAATATTAATGTTGCTAATGTTCAGAATATTAGTAATATATCAATGGTAAGTGAAAGCTTATCGTTTATGGTGTTTGAAGAATTTCGTATGAATGTTGGAGGAGGTGAGATAACCTTTGAAGGAAAAACGTTTTTAGCTGATGATTACTTCACAGGTGGTGATACATTTTCTAAGAATGTCGATATAGCAGGAACCACAAATGATGCAATTTACCAAAGTGAACGTTTTGGTGCTAATTCAGGTGGTTATGGGTATGATATACCTGTGGGTGTAGCTGGGGAGTATGATATTCGCTTGCATTTTGCTGAAATATTTTTTAGCGTAGCTGAGGACCAATTGGACAAAGGCATTGGAACTAGAATATTTAATGTGATAATCGAAGGAGAGCAAGTATTGACCAACTTTGATATTCTAAGTGAAACTGATCCGGCAACTGCCCTAGTAAAAGAATTTGATAATATTTCTATTACGGATGGTTTTGCAAGTATTTATATAAATGGAGTAGAGCAAAGTGCCAAAATAAACGCTCTTGAAATTCTATCACCCGATACATTTGAGGGAGGTACGCCAACTGATGCTAATATTACGATACTATCACCTTCTAATGGATGGGATGTTAATCAACCTTTTGAAGTAGCTTTTAGAGTAGATAATTGGGTAATTAATGAAGATGATACCCATATCCATTATTTTATTGATGATAATTTAATAGATAAATATTACGGTTATGACCCAATCCCAATAGATGGTTTGTCTGACGGTGAACATACCATAAAAATAGAATTGTATAATGCTGATCATACAGGCACAGGTATTTATGATGAAGTAATTGTGAATGTTACTGGATTGGTAACATGTAATGAGACACCATTTCCAGAATCTTGGGTAGTTCATGAATTTACACCTAACCCGTATACCGTGGTATATACTTTTGCTGATGATGATTTAGATGGCGATGGTCTTAAAGATATTGTTACCGGTGGTTGGTGGTACAAAAATTCAGGGTCTGCTTCAGGTGATTGGGTGAAAAACGAAATAGGGAGTGATTTTAATAATGTTGCCCATGTTTATGATTTTGACGGAGATGGAGATATGGACTTGCTGGGTACAACAGGAGCGTATACAGGGTTACAGCTAATATGGGCTCAAAATGATGGTAGTGGTAATTTTACGGTATATGAAAATATCCCAGAAGGTGATTCCGATTTTGAAGAGCCTTTCTTAGCAGGTTTAGCAGGTGGTGTTTTTGATAATACCAACACATATAGAATGGCAATTAACTGGAATGGAGCTGAAGATACAGGTTCTCCTATGCAAATGTTAACCCCATCTAATAATATTACCACTGAGATATGGAGTTTAGTTGATGTTAGTTTTGACTCATCGGGAGAAGATATTCAAGCTGCAGATATTGATCGGGATGGAGATTTAGATCTTTTTCAAGGTGTTAATTGGTTACGTAACAATGGAGATTTAAATTTTGAGATGTTTGATACAGGCATATTTGATTTATACCCAACTACCGCTGATCGCGCTCAACTAGCAGATTTTGATCGAGATGGCGATTTGGATGCCGTAGTAGGACAATTAAGTATTGGGAATATTGGTAATGGAACAGGACCCGCTACAGAGTTTGCTTGGTTTGAAGCTCCTTCCGACCCTACACAATTATGGACAAAAAGAACTCTTGATAATGATGTTAACGGAAGCTTAAGTGTCTTTGCAATAGATATAGATTTTGATGGAGATCAAGATATTGTAGTAGGTGAATGGAGAGGGGATAAGCGCTTAATAGCCTTTGAAAATGACCTTTGTGGTTCTGGTGAATTCAAAAAAGTAATATTGGACGATGGAGCTTTAGGGTATGAACACCATGATGGTGCTAGAGTTGTTGATATAGATAGTGATGGTGATTTGGATGTTGTCTCAAATGGCTGGTTAAATGATAAGGTTTTAAGAATCTATGAAAATACGACTCCACTTTTACTTGATAATAGACCTATTGCTAATGCAGGTTCAGATAAGATAATCTCCACTACTGAGGTAACCTTAATAGGTTCTGGTAGCGATCCAGATGGTGGAGAAATAGTTTCTTACCAATGGACTCAAGAGAGTGGCCCAAATACAGCTACTTTAATAGGAGATCCAACCACAGAATTGATAGCAAGTAATCTTATTGATGGTTTATATGTTTTTCGCTTAACAGTTACAGATGAAGAGGGAGATAGAGGTTTTGATGACGTTTCGGTAACGAAATCAAGTACATCTACGGTTACACGAATTAATAGTGGTGGTCAAAACTTCATATATGACGGTACGAGTTGGGCAGCAGATCAACACTCCAATGGAGGAACTACGTTAACAAATGCTATTGAGATTGCTAATACAGAAAACGATATTCTTTACCAAACAGAACGTTATAGAACAACAGGAAGCTTAATTTATGAGATTCCGGTTGCGAACGGTGAGCATAGCGTTAACCTACATTTCGCAGAGATATACTATGGCGTACCTGGAGATGGTTCCTCAGGTGGAGCAGGTTCTAGGGTTTTCAACATTGATGTTGAAGGGCAGGAACAAAAAGAGAACTACGATATTTTTGTAGAAGCAGGTGGAGCAGCAACTGCTATTATTGAAACTTTTAGCGGAATTAATGTAGCTGATGGAAGTTTGACTATAACATTAAGTCCTGTTACTGAATTTCCTAAAATTTCTGGTATTGAAATTATTGAACCGGTGGTTGAGGGAGCTCCAATAGTGGATGCAGGTGAGGATAAAATGTTAACATTACCAGCTAATAGCGTTGTGCTTTCTGGATCAGGTTCTGATTCCGATGGAGGCGTTGTTACATTTTTATGGACACAGGAAAGTGGCCCTGATACAGCTACAATAAGCAATGAAAATACAAATGAATTGTCAGTTAGTGACCTGGATGCTGGAGTATACATATTTTTACTTATAGTTACGGATGATGAAGGAGAATCGGTTTCTGATGATGTAACCGTAACCGTAGTACCTGCAAATGGTTTACTTGCAGTCGCAGAAGCAGCACCTGCAGTAGGAAGTGCTCCTCTTGAGGTAACCTTTACCGGGAGTAATTCAATAGGGGATATTGAAACCTATTTCTGGGATTTTGATAATGGTAATACTTCAGAAGATGCGGATAGTGCTAGTACATTCTTGGAAAATGGTACTTACGAGGTAGTGCTTACTGTAAGCAATGTAGGAGGAGAAACACATTCGGACAGCGTAACTATTACTGTTTCAGAAACGGTTGAAGGTGATAAAATGGGCTTTATTTTAGAAAAGAACCCTATAAGAGAAGGTGTAGCTACTATCCGAATTTTAAATCAGCCTGAGGATTTCATGATGTTGGGCATTAACTTACATGATCAGCAAGGGCGATTAATCAGCGGAATAAGGGCGGAAGATGTGATTGTTGTAGATACAGATACGTATCAAGTTCCTGTTCACCTTTTGCAAGACGGTATATACTTTCTGAACATAGCCAATAATAAAGGTAAACCTGTTACGATGAAGTTTTTAATACAGAAGTAATAGTTAGATAATATATTACAGAACTAAAAAATGCCGCTGATTCAGCGGCATTTTTTTATGTGTTTAATTAACTTAGGTACTAGATATTATTTTTAGTAAAATGTTTGAATGGTATTGTTGATTAAAGGAAGAAGTTGCTCTATCATTTTTTTAGAAAGGGTGAGTTTTTTTAAAGCATTGAGCTGAGCCATGTTATGCACATCAGATGCAATAAAATCTATCAAACCATTCTCTAAAAGCTCTACCGCTACTTTTGGCACTTCTTTTCCGTAGTACTCACTAAGGGATAAAAGATTCATTTGAAAAAGGATACCATTGTCTTTGTACTCCTGATATCTTTTCTTTCTATGATGTAAAAATCCATATCTCTCTGGATGTGCTAGTATAGGAAAAAAACGTTTTGAAGCCGTTTTAATAATGGCTTCTTCAAAGTTTATTGGCGGTTGTAAATAAGACATTTCTACCAATAAATAATCTTTCTTTAAGGGCATGATGCCCTCATTTTCTAGTAAAGACTCAAAATTATCATCAATCATATGTTCCGCGGAAGCTTCTAATGATATATCTTTTAAGCCATTTTGCAACAGTGCGTTTTTTAACTCTGTTAGCGAAGATTCAATTGTTTCTCTGGTATTAGGATAGTAGTTAGACATGATATGTGGAGTGGCAATAAAATGCTTGACCCCAAATTCAGAAAAAGACCTTATAAGAGCAATAGATTCATCTACAGTCTTAGCCCCATCATCTATGCCTGGTAATATATGATTATGTATGTCGATAAATCCATCTAGATAATCGACCAGAAATTTTTTCTTATTGAAAAATTGAAACATTTAAAGTGGTTTCGTTAATAACTCAAGAAGTATAACGGTTAATACCGATATTTATGATGTTTTATTTTATACAATACAAAGATAAGTCAGAACAACTATAAACAAAACCATTCTATATAACTTTCATTTAGGCTATAAATAAGAAAACGGAGTTATGACACTTTTGTCATAACTCCGTTTGTACAAAGTTCAATGGTCCGCTAAAAATTTACGGATATCTTTCCTCTTAGGTAAAATGGAATACCCGGGGTAAAGTGAATTTCTTCAACTGATTCAGCTTCATTAAATAATCTACTTTCAGTAGCAAATTGGGTTTCATTCCATTCTGTATCAAACAGATTTTCAATAATAACACCCAATGTCCAGTTCTTGATGGAATAATTCAGGTTCAAATCGGTTACAAAATAACCTTCGGCTACAATAGAATTATCTTCATTTGCAGGTCGGTTTTTGACATATTTATAATTAATTCCTCCAGAAAAATTCTTAACATCAATAAAAGAAAGTCCAGCTGAAGAAGTTAAGTCCGGTGCAAGGGGAATAAAGTCTTCTCCGTCAGCTTCTTCAGTACTTCTGGCATAAGTATAATTAATATCTCCGTTAGCATAAAGCCAATCGGTTAATTGATAACGTAGGCCAAAATCAACACCTAATCTTTTGGTTTTTCCGCTTGGCTCTACTATACCTGCATCTCCAACATAAACAAATTCTTGGTCTAGGAACAGCGTCCATAAGGCGGCGTTGATAACCAATTTATCCATAGGTTTAAAAATAGCTCCTAAATCTCCTCCATACGCCAAGGGTAGAATTTCCTTTCCGTTATTTGCTGTTACAACTCTAGTATCGTTTGAATGGTAGCCAATCCCAGATTTCGCAAAAAGTTGTAAGTTAGGGGTAGGGGCGTAGATGATATTAAGTTTTGGTCCAAGAAAAAGCTTGTTCTCACTTTTACTATCATAAGTTTCGGTTAGTTTGTTTACATAGTCGAACTTAAAATAATCTAATCTCAGGCCTGTATTTAATGTCCATTTATTTTTCTTATAAGTAACATCAAAGAAGCCGTAAGCATTTAGCTCATCAACGTCGCCATAGGCAAGACGCTCTAGTAAAGTTTGACGATTTTTGGTGCGAGATAATTGAACGTCATTTACATCATCATATCTAAACCCTATTCCAGATTCATATTTTAACTGAGAATCATGATTGCCAGTATGAATAGAATGCTCATAACTAGTCTCGGCACCTATTATAGTACGGTCTTCAAATTGTCTAATTTGGTCGCCATTTATAGGGTCTTCCAAGAAAAATGTGAAATTTGAAAATAATTCAAAATCATATTTGGTTAAATAGGCTTTAGATTTTACTCTTGAATGCTCATCTAGTTGTTTGGTATGGTTTAAAAGTATGTTACTTCTGCTTGTATTTCCTCCTTCGGTATCATCAATTGCTCCAAACCTGCCAATCAGGCCTGCATCAATTGTGCGCTGAGGAACTTGACCGGAAGCATCCCATTTACTCTGAAAGTGCGAAAGCGTAACACTCAAATCTTGGTCTTCACGATTATTGAATGTGTAGCGACCCATAATATTAATCCGATTGAAATTTTGGGAAGACTCAAAAGGACCATCGGTCAGTACCAATTCAGAAGCAACATAAGCATTGTTAAAGTCACTCTCAGCAACTTTAAACATTCCTACTGTACGTAAAGTATTGAATTGACCGATTTCCGCTGAAATCAAATTTTCGTCAAGTTTTCGCTTAGTTTTTAAATCAATATATCCTGCGGTATTAAAATTACCCTTGTTAGCGTAATATGGTCCTTTTCCAAAATCAATATTATCAATCGTCTCCGGAATGATAAAGTGCATATCTGAATATCCTTGCCCGTGAGCATGAGAAACCATATTTACAGGTAGGCCATCTACGTTAATGGCTAGGTCTGTACCGTGATCAATATCAAATCCTCTTAAGAAAATCTGCTCTGCTTTTCCTCCTCCAGCATGCTGACCGATAATCAAACCTGGAACCTTCCGTAAAATTTCTTGTGAAGATTTTACCGGGTTCGCCTTAACATCAACATTAACAAAGTTACTTAATGCATTCACTTTTGAGACAAGTACAACCTGGTCCAAAGACACTGCGGACTGAATAAGAGTAACATTTACCTTACCATCTAAAAGGTTTTCCGTTATTGTAATTTGATGGTTTTTATAACCTAAACTATAAAAATAGATGACATCCCCAATTGAGATATCATCAAGTTCAAAATAACCTGACACATTTGTATACGTATATCCGCCTGTGGTTTTATTATAGACGCCAACTCCTTCAAGAGCTATTTGGTCTGCGTTTGTTACAGTACCACTTAAATCATGGGCATTGACGCCAATGTAAAAAGTTAATAGTACTATAATTGTAATATATTTTTTCATCGTATAAAGATTGATAGTATTAAGGGCACAAGCATGTTACCCCATAAAGGAACATATGCAAAGCCTTGATACTAAGTCGTTAATTTTTAAAAAAAGTAGGGATTGAATCCTATATGTAAGTGGGGAGGACTACTTGCCGCGGTGGCTCTTCCAAGATGGTAGAATGGCCTAATTTAAGGCTGTTTTCTATGGATTTAAAATTTTGTGAATGTCTAACAGGCAGTATAACGCTTTGGCCCCAATAATCTGTGGTTATATGTTTATCAAACTTAAAATCAGCAAGCAGCGTATCTTTTGATGATTCATTAGTGTTGGAAGCTTCAAAAATGGAATCAATGATTTTAATCAATTTGTGTTCGTGGTTATTTGCTTCGGTAACATGCTCGTGGTCATAATGCGTATTTTCATTATCTGAAAAAGAGTCATGACCAAGAACGGTATCAGGCATCTCTAAGGCGTGTGAAACTACATGAAATGCAGTGCCTATTTGTTGATGTAAAGGATTGAGAACATAGCATAGAGCTATTACCAAAGCTATATATTTTATAAGCTCTGGTCTGGTAAAAGCACCGGAATGTTCTTTTTTGCGTTGCATACAATTCTACTTACGTAAACAGGGTACAAAAGGTTTTACTCTTCTAAAAGAGATTTTAATGTTTCTTCTATATAATTTGAATATTCTGCAATAGTAGGCATTTCAAATATCTTATTTAATGGGAAATTATATTCTATTTCTTCGTTAATACGTGCAGTAACACGGATGGCGGCCAGTGAATGGCCTCCTAAATTAATAAAATCATCATGAATTCCAACTTTATTCAATTGCAGAACCTCTGCCCAGATTTTCTCCAAGAGTTCATCAATTTCATTTCTTGGAGCAGTGTACGAGGTATTCATAGCCAATTGAACTATAGAAATATTTTTCAGTCCATTTTTGTCTATTTTTCCATTTTGGGTAAGGGGCATTTCATCTACATGTTTATAAATTGCAGGTAGCATATAGGCAGGTAATTTCTTTGCTAAGAAATTTTGAATCTCTTTTATTGCTATATCTTGTTTCCCGGTATAATAGGCAACCAATTTCGAGTTGTTTTCCCATTGAGTTTGTGATGATTTATATCCTATTTCCTCCATTATTCGCAACACTTCTTTCTCATCTATAACTTCGTTGATTTCCTCTAGACTTTCATCTCTTGTTTTATGACCTAATCTCACATCCCAACTATAAGGGAAAGAATAGTTACTATACCCTAAATCTTTTTTATGCACATAAATACCAACTTGGTTAATCAAACAATTTGTTGATCTTCCTGTGTCCGTTGGGCGTATCCAACCGGCTTTATCTTTTAAATAAATTAGCATTTCTTCCAAGCTAACATCACTGAATCTATAAAAATCTACAAATTCTACTTTTTCAAAAACACTTTCGTCTTCAAATATAGATACATCTAGGAGTCGTTTTACAGCATCGGACTCTTGGTGATACAGTTTTCTCGCCTCTAGAATAGTATCATCTATTTTAGTAGTATCTAGGTCTTCATCCCAAAAAAGTTCTTCGGTAAGTCTGGTTTCAAAAAATTGTCCGCGACTAAGACCGGTAACAATAAACGGAATTTTCTTTTCAAGTGCTATTTTGGTGCTAAGCGTATAAATAGTCTTAAAACAACCATTACATACATTGTGGTGTTGGTTTAAGCTATCCACAAATATTTCATTCATATGTGGGGTTTGGCCATATACATGATCTACACCTAGTTTCTTGACTATACGGTCTACGTTTGCTTTGGCCTGCTCCGATATATAACCGTTATCCATTGTAAAAGCCAATACTTTTAAACCCATGTTAACTAATCTAGCTAGTACATAAGTACTGTCCTTACCACCACTTAAAAGTGAAATACAATCATAATTAGGGCTTGCCTCTCTTTTTGATGACAATAAGGAGACTAATTGTGCGTCATTCTTAAAATAGCGTTCGGTTTTGTCTTTGTATGTTTCAAAAGCCGTGCAAAGATGACATACACCATTTTCATCAAAATCGGTATTTGGATAGTTAGAAGGTAGGCCGCATTTGGTACAGTTTACCACTTTATCTTCTGGAGTTGTTTTTTTACTTTCCACTAATACAACAGCGCAATTCTCTATATCAGGAAATTCGGTTAGGTTACTTTCTATATCCGATAGTTCTATACGATATCCTCTAAGTTTTACTTGCTCATCTGAACGGCCCAGATATTCATAACTCCCGTTTTTATTAATTCTAACCAAATCTCCCGTACGGTACATTTTTTTACCAGAAACAAATGGATTTTCAATAAACTTTTCGGCAGTTAAAGAGGTGTCGTTGGCGTAGCCATCCGAAAGTCCTAAGCCACTTAAATAAAGTTCACCTACAACACCTTTTGGAACTCTATTTTTATATTCATCTAAAATATAAGCAGACATATTAGAAATAGGCAACCCAATGGGTACTGTAGCATTCGTATGCGTACTTTGATCGTATTCTGCTACAATACATCCCACTGTAGCTTCCGTAGGTCCATATTCATTATATATCTTAAGTTCGGCAGGGAATGCCTCTTTTATAGTTTTTGCCAGATTAGATTTTAGTTCTTCACCGCCTACAATCATGGTATGGATATATGAAGCACTTAGTTCTTTCTCTTTAAAAAGTGCTAAATGAGAGGGCGTCAATTTTATGCAGTTAACAAAATTATCATCTAAAACTTTCAATAAACTAATATCAGGTCCAGTTACCGATTCTTTATAAATATTAATTCTTCCACCACTTACAAATGGCAAGAATGTAGAGGTAATGGTAAGGTCAAAACCTATGGATGTAAATAAAGGAAAAATCGATTTTTCATTAGTGTGATATGCATTCTTTGCCCAAAAAATATAATTAGAAAGTGCTTGTTGTGAAATAAGGACACCTTTTGGTTTTCCTGTACTTCCCGAGGTATACAGTATATACGCCAAACTTTCAGGGGTAGGCTGTATCTGTAAATTAGTAGAAGGCTGTCCGTCTATAATTGAACTCTCCTTTTTAACATCCAGAATACCAATATCCGGAATATCAATCTTTGAAATAAGGTAGCTCTGACTAAGTAAAAGAACACTCTTTGAATTGGAGATAATATATTTTACACGTTCCGTAGGTTGGTCGGAAGCAATTGGAATAAAGGCAGCACCAGTTTTAAGAACAGCGAGTACACTAATTATATAATCGGAACTTCTGTTGAAATGAAGCGCAATTCTACTTTTTTCATTAATGCCCTTAGTTTTTAGATAGTGGGCTAGTTGGTTCGCTTTTTTGTTTAGTGAGTTGTAGGTAAGAATTTCATTTACAAAATGTAACGCTACAGAATTGGGAAAACTATTTGTATTTTCTTCAAAACTTTGAATTATTGGTTTGAATGGAGTAGATAATTCTTCAACAGGCAGTGCGTCCCCAGGAGCTGTGTCTAGCAATCCTGGCTTTCGTATTGATTGTTCAAAATTTTCTAAAAAAGCATCTAAAAGGTTTAGAAAATGAACAGGGATTTCTTCTGCTGTAGTATCGCAAAAAGTATTGCAATTTATATCGAAGGCTATTTTGAACTCACCACTTTTATTCATGTCATATACATGGGTACGGAGGGCGTGACTACTGTCTATATGGTCAGAATGGAGCCAATCTGTTTTAGTAGGGAGGCCATTAAAATCTGGAAAATCAGCGTGTATAAAGTTCAAAACGGTATTAAAGCTATTATTTGTTTGAGCTGTAGCACTCCCAGGACGTGCGTTTCTTAAATAATTATTGGTCTCTATTTTAATACGGTTAAACAGACTTATGAAAGTGTCTTTATCTTCAAGATCAATGACTAATGGAAGTACTTCTATAAAAAGTCCAGCAGTTTTTTGAAATTCTCTGGTAGTCCTATTATGCGCCGGCGCACCAATGGCTATCGTTTCTTGACCACTTATCCTGTGGATATAGGTGGAATATAACGTGAGAAATATGTTGAAAAGGGTTAAATCTTCCGTCCATCCTTTAAATTCCTTACGGTTGGCTAATTCACGGAGTTGTTGTGAACGCTGTGTACCGAGGTCTAAAGTGATTCGTCTTGCCGCGGTGCTATTGTCAATCTTTTCTCCGTATAGCTGAGGTTTTTCTACGAGATTTTTTGTCTTTTCTTCCCAATACTTATTACTATCGTTATTGGTACTGGTAGTACTTTGTTCATGTTCAAATTTGATGTAATCTAAAAACGAAGGGAAACTTTCTATGGTTGCCCCATTACTAGTTATTTCGGTTGTATATAAAGAACTCATACGCCGGTAGAGAATGGAATTAGATACTGCGTCTGTTACCAGATGATGCAATTTTAAAAACCAGACATAATTGTTTGGTCCTGTTTTTATTAAAACGGTATCAAACACTCGTTTGGAAATGTCCATGAGCTGCAAGGTGCGTTCATATAACCATTTGTCAATAGTTGTATTATTTTGATGATGAGTGAGGTCTATAAATTCTAATGAAAAATCTACTTCACTGCGAACAGTCTGATTTGGAATTCCTTTTTCTTCGGAAAAAATCATTCGAAGTATATCCGTTGTTTTAAGTAACTGTTGAAATGCTTT
This sequence comes from Zobellia nedashkovskayae, assembly GCF_015330125.1. NCBI lineage: Bacteria > Pseudomonadati > Bacteroidota > Flavobacteriia > Flavobacteriales > Flavobacteriaceae > Zobellia > Zobellia nedashkovskayae. The sequence goes on from NZ_JADDXR010000002.1 coordinate 3,444,331, forward strand.
CTCAAATGTTACCTTATCTATAGCGCCAGTAATCTCAAAAGTATAAACCACATTATGAAGGGGAACATTGGGATGCATTTTTTGACCTGCCCACAGAGCAGATTGACTTTTTGTAAGTGCTAAAAATGTATCTTTTTGTTCGTTCATCATAATTGTACTTTCTTCAAATCAAAACTCTATTTACTTGCTATATACTTCAAAATATGATTTACGGTCATGAAGTTTTCTATGGTCATATCTTCCGGAGCTACCTTTATGTTCGCTTCATTCTCAATAAAGAGTACTAATTGTACCATACCTAATGAATCAACTAAACCGCTACCTAAAAGGTCTTCGTTTATATCTATTTCCTCAACTACTTCAGTAGCTAGTTTACTTTTAATATAGCTTATGATTTTATTTTCCATAATTGGTTTTCTTCCAATAGTTTGCTTATTTCTTTGCGGCTTATTTTACCTGAGCTAGTTCTAGGAAAATCATCCATAAACTCAATAGTTTTAGGAATGGCATAGGAGGGAAGTTCTACTTTGCAGAATTCCATGAGGTAAGTAAGATTTATAGAAGCATCTTTTGATGGTTTAATGACCGCAACTAATTCTTGAACTTCTTCATCTTTTCCTAATACCAATACAGCTACTTCTTCAATGTCTTTATGTTTTAAGAGAGTAAGTTCTATTTCGTCTAGCTCTACACGATACCCCCTAAGCTTAATCTGTCTGTCGTTTCTTCCTAGAAACAATAGTTCTCCGCGGTTGTTCAGTTTTACTAAGTCGCCAGTTTTATAATAAATATGGTTATAACCGCTGGCTATAGTCTCTTTATGAAAAGATTGTTGCGTTAGGGATTTATTGTTCCAATAACCCTGCATCATTGTTGCGGAGCGTATAGCCAATTGGCCAGTTTCATTTGCGGGCACGTCCTTATTATTCTCATCAAGTATTTTGTACTCCGTGTTGGCCCAGACATTCCCGATAGGAATGGGTTCATCTGTTTTGGGTGGTTCAAGCACGTGGTAGTAAGTACACAAAATAAGCTCAGCCGGCCCATATAAATTACTGAATCGTGCATGTGGCCATTCCTTCATTAGAGCCCTTAGGTGCTTGGTTATAAAAACTTCACCGGCAAAGAGCACCCATCTAAGAGTACTAAAATCATGTTTGCCCAAAGTACCACTGTTCAACAATTGTATTAACATAAGTGGAACGGAATACCAGATTGTAATCCGCTCTTTTGAAATAAGGGAACTTAAACTGGCCGGCATTTTTAAATGGGCATCAGGTATGATTACCGTGGTAGCACCAACTAAGGGTGCTACAAAATAACCAAAAGTAGAAGGGTCAAAATGTAGGGGTGCCGGATTCCCAAATATATCGTCTGAGTTAAAGTCATAGGTGTCCGCAGCAATTTTAGCCAAACTTAGACCACTATAGTGTGTATGCATAATGCCTTTTGGCATACCTGTAGAGCCTGATGTATATAATATAAAGGCTAAATCCTGCTCTAAAATGGCAGGAGGTACATAATCATCCAACTCAATAGAAAAAATATCGTCCCAAGCTACAGATGGAATAGAATTTTTAGGGGTGTCTCCAATTATCTTATTTAAAGTGCTTTTTTCATTTAAAAGGGTATCAACTTTTCTTCTTTTCGTTGTTGTGGTAATCAAACTACTAATTTGGCAATCATTTATAATTGCAACTGTTTTATGTATTGGGGCCGCTGTATCTAGTGGTACATAGACTGCACCAGCCTTAAGAATACCATAGAGTGCAATAGACGTTTCGAGACACCTGTTCATGAAAATCCCTACACGGTCGCCTTTTCTTATGCCAATGGAAATTAGATATGAAGCTAGCTGGTCCGTTTTCTTATGAAGGTCACCATAGGATATGGTTTCCTCCAAATAGCGAAAAGCTTCACGGTTGGGTGATGCTATAGCTACCTTTTCTACAAGTTGTGGTAGGGTATAAATTGACTTCAAATTAATGGTTTAGTTATTAGGATACCAAGAACCACAAGAATTTCGATCAATATCAAAAATCTTCTTATTCATAGCGTAGCTAATATAATTTATGCTTGTGAATTTATCAAGGAAAAAATCAATCTAATAACAGATTTATAGGTCGATCATCGAAAAATTATAAGTATTTGAAGCTATTTATTAGAAATAATGAATTTTAGAGCTATTTTTTTAAAAGTTTTTTATTGGAAAGCAGATGTTGATGTTGGGTAGGTTTACACCATTAAGATAGCGCTTTAGAAATAAGTATCCCTAAGTCTTAATACTACAAAAAATGGTTCTACCTGATATTGAGTGCCTGAAATCGAAAAAATAAGGACAACTATAAAATAATTTTCTATATTGACAGCGCTATGAAAAAACTAATACTGTCTATTATCTTTGGCCTTTTTCTTTTGGCCCCTTTGGTAACGTTTGCCCATCAACCAAAACAAAGTTTAATTTACCTAAGAATTTATGAAAAGACAGGAATAGAGGGTCGCTTTGAGGTTAACGCTAACGAACTTAATAGTGTTTTTGGTTTGGATTTAGGCTTGCATCCAGGTATAGATAAGGTTAGGCCATACCAAGATAGAATTCAGGCTTATTTATTGGATAATGCTAAATTTTCATCAGAACTTGGTTCATATAAAATTGTGTTTACCGGTGAAATATCAAAATTAAATTTATCGTACGGTGATTTTATAAATTTCCATTTCCGGCTTGAAAACTCTGAGAACCTACCTGATAGTCTTACATTGGACTATGATGCTTTCTTTGATGAAGATCCTTCACACATGTGCCTTGTGGCCATGGAATATAACTGGAAAGCGGGTTTAATAAATAATGAACATATTGTTGCACTATATCTCTCTGAAGGGGAGCGAGAAGGCACTTTTTCCATAAAGGAAACTTCCCTATGGAAAGGCTTCCTGGCTATGGTAAAACAAGGGATTTGGCATATCTGGATAGGGATAGACCATATTTTATTTCTACTAGCTTTGATTCTTCCATCGGTAGTAAGAAGACGTAAGAAAGATGGTGTTACGGGAGAACCTATTACTAATGGCGAATCTGGAATTTGGGGATGGGTGCCGGTAAAGAATTTTAGACCAGCTTTTATATATATTCTTAAGATAGTTACCTTTTTTACAATTGCACATACCATTACATTAAGTCTAGCATCATTGGAAATCATTACACTGCCTTCTAGAGTAGTAGAATCCATAATAGCTTTCTCTGTAGGCCTTGCCGCTTACCACAATATTAGACCTATATTCCGAGGGGAAGATTGGGTTATAGCTTTTGTTTTTGGTCTATTTCACGGTTTTGGTTTTGCTAGTGTCTTGGGAGATTTAGGTTTCAAAGGTGAATACCTTTCGTTGTCATTAGTAGGCTTTAATGTAGGAGTAGAAATAGGACAAATTGCAATAATCGCATTAATTTTCCCAATCTTATATTTCATAAGAAACAACAAATTTTACTCAAAATTAATGGTGTGGCTTTCTGTACTTTTAATAATTGTATCTGCATATTGGCTTATTGAACGAGCCTTTGATATTGATTTGCCATTGGATGAAATAATCAATAGAAACATATTATACCCTATGGCGAATTTTGTTGGTTTGAAGTAAATAACTCACAGAATCTAGCATTTGGAAAAGAGCACAGATAAAAATTCATTATTGAACCGATGGAAAAATCGGGAAGCAAAGGATTCTGCTTTATTACAGATATCCAAGGCTCCTGCAGATGCTCAAATTCCATTATCTAGCGGCCAACAGCGTATATGGTTTTTGCAACAGCTATATACGGACAATCCTTTCTATAACTATTCTGAAGCGCTTACTTTTGAAGGAGATTTGAATGTTGAGGTGCTGAAGAAAAGCCTAAACCAATTATTCTTGGCTAACGAGGTTTTAAGGTCTTATTACCCTGCTATTCATGGCAGTGCAGTTTCAAAAGTTGATGATACTATTCCAAACCTTGTTGAGTTTGATCTTAGTCATTTAACTGAGATTGAAGCGAAAAAAGAGGCTGACACTATAATGCGAAAGCAGTCTTCCAGAGTGTTTGAATTATCTGAGCCCGGTCTGGTCAGGGTTTCGCTATTAAAATATTCAACCCAAAGATTTGTATTGTTTTTTACATTACATCATATTGTAATAGATGAATGGTCTATTGATGTGCTGAAACAACAGTTGGCAGATTTTTATCTTAAACTTATAGCGGGGAGTCCTTTGGAATCTTCAGCTGAAACCATTCAATTTTCGGATTATGCCTATTGGGAACGAACTACGCCAATTGATGAAAAACAGCTTGATTATTGGAAAAACACCCTATCGGGGAATCTACCCATATTAAATCTTCAAACGGATAGTACTAGACCAGCAAGAACTGCTTTTAGAGGGAAGCAGCAAGCGCTTCCGCTTGATATAAAACTGTCATCGGACATTTTAAACAATTCAAAACAGCTTGGTACTACGCCATTTGTTTTTCTGCTCACAGTATATTATGTTTTATTATATAGATACACAGGCCAGTCAGATATTCTTGTGGGAACGCCTATTGCTAGTAGGAATGTAAAATCACTTGAAAAAGTGCTTGGTTTTTTTATTAATACGGTGGTACTGAGGAGTGCGGTGGATAACAGAAGTAGTTTTTTGGACTTGATTGAAGTCGTCAAGAAAAATACACTTTCTGCTTTTTCAAATAAGGAAGTACCTTTTGATGTTTTAGTAAAGGAATTAAAAGTAGAACGATCTCTAGCCGTGAGTCCATTTTTTCAGGTGATGTTCTTGTACCATTCGGCAACAGAAACACCTTCTTTTGGCTCTGATTTAAGACTGATAGATGAAGCTGAATTTGATACGGAAGTTTCTAAGTTTGATTTAACCTTGTCCATATCGGAATCCAATGGACTACTCTCTTTGGCCTTTGAATATGATACAGATTTGTTTGAAGCGGCTACTATTTCTCGTTTTCTATCGCATTATAAAATGTTATTGAAAGGAATAATTGCTAATCCAAATGAACACATAGGTGATCTGCCAATGATGTCTTTTGAGGAAGAAAAGGTTTTACTTCCCGTACCGACAGAAAAAGAAAATCATTTCAAATCATATAAAGCAATACATCACATTATATCTGATGTAACGCGTCAGTTCCCTCTATATAAAGCATTGACTTTTAATGAGACATCTATAACTTATCAAGAGCTTGATGAGCACGCAAATATAATCGCACACGCTATTCTTCAAAAAAAGAAGAAACGAAACGAGGTGGTTATGCTCTGCATGGATAGGTCTATAGAAATGATAGTTTCTATGTTAGCTATTCTTAAAGCCGGATGCGCTTATTTACCCATGGACCCGAAATATCCCATGGAAAGGCTAAATTTCATTTTAGAAGATGCAGATTGTAATATTGTAGTAACCCATAGCAGTTTGGCAAGTGTTTTTGATTTAACGAACAAAAACATCATTTTGGTTGATAAAATGGAAGCTAATAAAACAATGGACGTCATCTTACCGGAAGTCCGAGAAGATGATTTGGCATACATAATTTATACTTCAGGAAGTACTGGACAACCTAAAGGAGTGCCAATAACTCATAGGAATATTATCAATTCAACTGCAGGGAGACTGGACTTCTATCCTCAAAATCCCAGTGCGTTCTTGTTAATGTCTTCAATTTCGTTTGATAGTTCCAAAGCAGGTATCTATTGGACGCTTTGTACAGGAGGTAATCTTATACTTACTGAAAATAGAATTGAACAAAATATTACGAGAATAGAGGACTTGGTACAAAGCCATAAAATTAGTCACACGCTTATGCTTCCAACTTTATATAAAGTAATTCTTGAGCATGGCAATTTAAGCAAATTAGAAAGTCTTAGCACGGTAATTGTGGCGGGGGAAGCGTGTACGCGAGCCCTTGGTAATCTTCATTTTAGAAATTTGCCGGATACGGGCCTGTATAACGAATACGGTCCTACGGAGGCTACAGTTTGGTGCATAGCTCATAAGATTGAAAAAACCGAAGATTCTGATATGGTTTCAATAGGTAAGGCAGTTGCCAATGCAGAGGTGTATGTGCTTAATGAATCAAAAAAACTAGTGCCGTATGGTGCTGTAGGAGAAATATATATTGGTGGACCAGGCGTATCAAAAGGGTACATCAATAGAACAGACCTCACTGAAAAAGTGTTTTTAAACAACCCTATAAAAAAGGGTTCAAATGAGAAAATTTATAAAACGGGAGACCTAGGTAGGTATAGAAATGATGGTACAGTTGAATTTCTAGGAAGAGTGGACCATCAAGTTAAGGTGCGTGGCTTTAGAATTGAGTTAGATGAAGTAGAAAAAACTATATCCGAATATGACTCCGTAAGCGTTGCAGTGGCTATGGTGGAAGACAACAAGCGTCTAATAGCTTATGTTGTAGCGAGTGAGGGTGTTAAGATTGATGACCTTAAGCGCACTCTGAAAGCCAAACTGCCCGATTATATGGTGCCTACTAGAATAATTCAAGTAGACGAGTTTCCTATTCTACCCAATGGTAAAGTAGATAAAGTACGTTTGTCCTTAATCCAGCCATCTGTGGAAGAATTAGATGAGACAACGATTGAACTTCCGGCCACGGAACTAGAAATGAAAATGGCGTCTATTTGGATAGAAGTTCTTGGTTTACCGTCTATAGGTGTTCACGAGAATTTTTTCGACATTGGAGGGGATTCCATTTTAAGTATACAAGTGATTTCGAAAGCGAAAGCGGAAAACTTAGTAGTATCTCCTAATCAATTATTTGAGCATCAGACTATTTCAGAGCTCACACGTTACTTAGAGGAGAAAAATATACAGAAAACGAAAGTTTTTGATAAAACAGAATTCAAGCATCTTGTGCCTATTCGTTCAAGTGGAACAAAACCACCTTTATTTTGTTTGCATTCTGGGGGTACACACTTCTTTTATTACAATCAGTTTGCCAACCATTTAAATCCGGACCGTCCGGTTTATGCCCTTCAGGCTTCGGGTCATGAAGATGAGCTTGTTTTGCATAAGAGCGTCCATGAGATGGCGATAGATTTTATAAAAGAAATTAAGAAAGTACAACCTCAAGGTCCGTATCATTTTATCGCATATTGTTATAATACGGCAATCGGTATGGAGGTTACGCGGTTATTGAGTGAAACTAATGATAGAGCTAATCTCATCATTGCAGATACTATGGCAGATTATCTTAGTCTGTTTGCGCCGTCTCAAACTAACGTTAGAACATCTGCGCTATTAAAACGGTTAAAGGCCAACCCTATAAAAACTGTTGACCGATTTGTAAGGTCAAAATTTATATTGCCTCTCAAGGAAAAATATAAAACACTAACCAGTAGCGGTAGCCAAAAGCTTATTAGAATTCTACATAACAACCATATTAAGCTGTACCGAGAATATGACTGGAAACCAATAGCAAATGATATTCAGGTTTTATTGACCGAAAAACCAACAACCGATTTTAATACTAAAGTTGTAGCTTCATGGAGGAAAATGACCAATAAAGAGGTTGTAATTATTCCCGTTGAAGGGAGTCATGATAAACTTTTTGAAGATGCTACAATAGTCAAAAAAACGGCAAGTAGTATAGATGCTTGTATGAAAGAGTTTGAATCTAGTAGAATAACAGGCTAAACTGGGGACTATGAAATTACCTGAGAGTGAAGCGCATATATGGTATTTCAATTCAAACGATTTTGATGAACTTGACCGGTATTTAAAATTACTTTCCCAAGATGAAATCGAAAGAGCAAATAGGTTTAAGTTCCAAAAAGACAGAAAGACCTATATCTTAGCAAGAGGCTTACTCAGGATTTTATCTGAACGCTATCTAAATATCCATGATGATCAGGTTTGCTTTACATATAATGAATTTGGAAAGCCAAGCTATGATTTAAAGACTTTACTTCGGTTTAATGTTTCTCATTCCGGTGAACTTATTGTTTTGGCATTTGTAGCTAAAGGGGAAGTGGGAGTAGACGTTGAGCGTATAAAAACCAACTTTGATATAGTTAAAATAGCCGAAGGCTTTTTCTCCAAAGATGAGGTTTCTTCTGTATTAGCTTTTCCTGAAGAGAAAAGAGCGAAAGCTTTTTTTAATTGTTGGACAAGAAAAGAGGCCTTTATAAAAGCAAAAGGAGTTGGACTTTCTTTTGATTTAACCTCATTTTCAGTTTCTATCAATGACAATAACCCTGAACTTTTAAGAACGCAATGGAATCCCAGCGAAAAGAATGACTGGAAGTTATTCTCCTTTGTTCCTCAAGAGGGATATTGTTCAGCTTTATCGGTATCGTCAGCCATAAACAAAGTATCTCACTTTGGTGTGGCAGATTTAGACTGATATTTGTCTTCCAGCTTCATTTTAATTAGCTGATAAATATTAAATCGTTTATAATTTTGAGCTATTTAGTCCATAACAAATTTCACGCCTGCCGTTATGATTGACGAGCTAAAACTAGTGTCACGATCATACTGATAAAACTTTAAATCTATACTCTTTAATCCATATTTAGAGATATGCATCTTTGTAAAAATATCGGTATAAGAGATACCCAACCCGTACTGATTGGCTGAATATTTAGATAAATCATAATCCGAAGTGTAATATTCTTCTGTTGATAAATGTGATTCATAAGGAGCGAAATAATCGGCAGCAGATTGGTTGTAAAACCGGTAAGACGGGTATAAGGTGAACTTGTCACTCAACTTTACAGAAGCCTCAAGGCTTGCTGTATGAGAGTTTATGCCCCAGTCATCAAAATAATAACGGTAATACGTTCTAAGCGACACGATTTCATTCAAATACCAGTTTAAGCGGCCTCCAACAGCAAATTTCAATCTTCCATCAGGTAGTTGTTCTATATCATCAGCTAGCTGAAAATTATCTATAAAAGAATCGACAACATCAGAGAAGTAAACGCGTTGAAACGGTGTTGAAAGTAGCCCTTGTTGGTTTATAACATCAAAGGAAATTAAACCTTGAACATTTTTATGTAGTATTTGAGAAAGCCCTAATCCTAGGGAATAAGAGTTTCGGTTAGTTTTATCCAGTTCGGAAAAATTAGGATTGTAATTGGTATTTCCCGTGATTTCATCAGGTCTAAAAAAACCGACTCCACCCTCTCCAAATGGTCGAAGCTCAAAAGGATATATAGTGGTCCAATTGTCCAAATAAACATTACCGTTAACGCTGATTTCCGTGTTTTTTTCATTGAAGAGTTTTGTATAGCTACCTCCAAAACCCAAGGAAAAATAATCATATTCTGAAGACACAGAGAACTTCGCTGACCATAGGTCATTTCTATCATCGGAACTGTGACTGTAGGTTCCCGTTAAATTCACCCAGGTATCTGATTGTGATGCACCGGAGCTTGCAACAAATGGGTCCGCTTCGCCCTTATCAAAAGGGTCTACATTACTTGAAGAAGCAGAGGTATAAGCAGAAACGCCTGCATCTATCATTAGTACATCATCATCGTTCAAAGGAATAGAAACGATAATGGTTCCTGTAACATCCGTCAATTCTTCCGTACCTTTTCCGCCGGTAACAGCAGCGTTATCACCATCCTGTGAGTAATAACTTGTCAAGAAATTTACTTCTGTAGTTTCAAGCACACGTTTTTTGTAGGTCTGCTCTTCATCCTGTGACCAGGCTTGCTGCACGCCTAGTATTAAGATCATGAGAAGTGTATTTTTAATTGAAATCATAATTCCTCTATGTGTTATCACTTAACTTAATTACAGCCGCAACCGCCTCCCGTTTTTCCTCCATTGGCACCAACTGCTGCCTCGCGATAAGAATGAGCGATGGTAACATTACGGTCGCACTTTTTGTCGGACAAAGCCATATCAGGGTCGCTGAGGTTTACCTTGTCATACTCTTTGACCACAACGCAGCTATTCATAGCGCAGGTCAATCCTATTAACACTAAAAACTTTTTAATCATAGTTTTTCTATTTCTATATTCTTGGATGTGAATATGTTTCCTTTGTCATCAATAATGATACATTCAATATGTGGCATTTGGTTAACTCTGTTTAAGCCAACCTCTTTGCCCATTACAAAAACTGAAGTTGCTAAAGCATCTGCCAATTCTGCTTTAGGAGCAAAAACGGTAACACTAACGATACCTGTTGATGGCAACCCTGTTCTTGGGTCTATAATGTGAGCGTATCGTTTACCATTTAAGTTCACGAATTTTTCGTAATCACCAGAAGTTACTACAGCTCCTTGCAGAATTGGGAGCAAAGCAAAAACTTTATGCTTGTCCAATGGGTTGGTTATGGCAACTTTCCAAGGTTCGCCATTGGGTTGCTTGCCCCAGGTGTTCATGTCTCCAGAAGCGTTTATAATCCCTGCTGTCACTCCTTTTTCCATTAAAAGGACTTTGGCCTTATCTGCGGCATATCCTTTTCCTATACCTCCAAAACCTATTTTCATTCCTTTTTTCTTTAGAAAAACGGAACTGTTTTTTGGGTTTAGGATTATATTTTGAAAACCAACCTTAGCTACAGAAGCTTGTATGGACGTGTCGCTTGGCATTTGGGTCATGCTACCGTCAAATACCCATATCTTGTCCATTGAAGCGTAACTAATATCAAAAGCACCATCAGTAAGTTTAGATAGGCTTATGGATCGTTCAATTAAGCCATAAAGTTCAGGAGAGACCTTAACCGGGTTTTGACCGGCATTTATATTAATTTCTGAAGTTTGTGATTCCGGATTCCAAGAAGAAATTAAGTTTTCAATTCTAGAAATTTCGGCTACTGCCAAATCTATATTTTTGTTTCCTTCAGTAGAGTCTTTTGCTACTACGGTAACATCAAACCGACTCCCCATTAACTTTAAAGTCTTGGTGAAGGTGTTTTGTGCACCTGCGGTTATCGCAAAGAAAAAGAGTACTATAGATAGATACTTTTTCAAATTCTGTGGTTTATAAAGAATAGATTTGAAAAGTTTACAAGCGCAAAGCTTATAAAAACATTGGATCCTTTTTGGTAGGCTTTTAAAATAGCTTACAAAAAGAACTAATTGATCTCATTGTCAAAATCATAATTAATTGAGTAAAAAATATATTTTTGCACAAATTTGCGCAACATAAATGTGTTATATTGATAATTTATTCTTTATTATTGTATGTTTTAATGTATTTTGAATCTAATAAATGAGGTTTTTAAAATAAAGCGCAAATTTTGCGCAATAAACAATTCTCTTCTAAAATTTTGTTTTTTCTCCTAGTTTAAGAAAGGAAATTGTCTAATTTGTTTAGCTTCAAAATTAAGATATAAAGATACGGTTTATCACAAAAAAAATCAAGATTTGCCTCAAGAAGGTTATTAGTATTTCAACATCAACAAACAGGAAAAAGAACACCTATGAAACATCAAAAATGGAAGTCTATTTTTAAAAACCACTTCTTAATCGCTCTGTCGTTTAGTTTTTTTCAAACACAAGCAAATCAACCCAAAAGTAATACCAAAGAAAACGGTACAGTAGTAGTGGAAGCTGAGGATTTCTATGAACAAACCCATTCGGATAAGCGCAAATGGTATGTTATAGACGCAGATTACGGAGCAAAGATGAAAAGCCTTGATCAAAACTTACATTTTAAGGCTGCTAATGGCGAAAAATACATTGAAATTTTACCGGATACACGTACCAATCATGATGATAAACTGATAGTTGGTGAAAATTTCTCCAATGAAGCGGGTAAAATGGGCATTTTACATTATAAAGTTAATTTTTCTGAGGCCGGGAGATACTATGTTTGGGTTCGTTCATATAGTACAGGATCTGAAGATAATGGTGTTCATGTTGGTGTTGACGGTACATGGCCAGAAAGTGGTCAGCGTATGCAGTGGTGCGACGGTAAGGATACGTGGACCTGGGGGAATAGCCAACGAACCGAAGAAAGACATTGTGGTGTTCCAGGATTTATTTACATAGATATTGATAAAGCTGGTGAGCATGATATTCAATTTAGTATGCGTGAGGATGGTTTTGAAATGGACCAATTTATATTTACTAAGGATACAAGCTATCATCCTGAGAATACAAATGAAATTGCTACCGATGGTAATCAAGATTTATTAGCTATGGTTAAAGAAGTAAGACCAAGTGCTAAAATTTACCCAGCACAAACATTTAAGAACACGAAGAATGCTTTTTATAACGATAGAAAATGGCTGGCTATAAACCCAGAAGAACATGAGGAGGCAGAAGCTTCCCTTTCTTTTGATGGGGCAGAAGGCGAATATGATGTGGTACTATTTACTGTTGGTGAAAACGATGGTCGTTCTGTATACACGTTAAAAAAGAATGCTGAAACCTTTAAGGATTTTAGAACCCCATTAAGCAGTAACATGTTTGAGGAAGGCTTAGAGTATGTAAAAGTATACGCTAATATTAAGCTGAATGCAAATGATGAAATAGGGGTAAAGGCAGTTCCAAAGAGCAGGGATGGTAAAGAGTTTAGCCGCGCCCGATGGAGTGGTTTGGTAGTTGTTGAAGCAGGAACGGGTAAAAAATTGTTAGAAGAGTTACAGTATAAAATGGCGGCTCTGACTAATATGCAAATTACAGGAGAACTAAAAAAATGGCATAAAGTAACGCTAACTTTTGATGGCCCAAGCACTTCTGAGGAAGCGGATTACAACCCGTTTATGAACTATCGCTTTAATGTGACATTTTCGCATAAACAAAGTGGTAAATCATTTATGGTGCCAGGTTACTATGCAGCAGATGGTGATGCCGGACAGTCATCTTCTGAGCAAGGAAATAAGTGGCGTGTACATTTTGCTCCAGATGAAATAGGAGAGTGGACGTATGATGTTGACTTTAGAAAAGGAAATTATTCGGCAGTAAGTACAAAACCTGATACAGGTTTAAGCGCAGGTTATATGGATGGTGCTTCTGGCTCATTCAGTATAGATAAAACAGATAAGACCGGAAACGATTTTAGAGCTAAAGGAAGGCTGCAATATGTTGGTGAGCGTTACTTGAAATTTGCCGAAACAGGTGAGTATTTCTTAAAACAAGGTCCTGATGCTCCAGAAAATTTTCTTTCGTACGTAGATTTAGACGGTACTTTTAAGGACGATGGGCATAAAGATGAGATGGTCAAAACCTGGTCAGCTCATTTACAAGATTATAAGCAAAATGACCCTACTTGGAAAAACGGTAAGGGTAAGGCCATTATTGGTGCCTTAAATTATTTGGCTTCAAAAGGACTGAACTCGGTTTCATTCTTGACCAATAATATTGCAGGTGATGATCAGAATGTATTTCCGTATACGGACTATGATACTTATGATAGAATAGATGTTTCAAAAATGGACCAATGGGAAATTATATTCGAACATGCTCAGGAACTCGGTCTTTTCCTTCACTTTAAAATGTTTGAAGTAGAAAATCAAGGGCTTTTAGATAATGGTGGGGTAGGTGCATATACCAAATTATACTACCGTGAACTAATGGCGCGTTTTGGGCACCATTTAGCCTTGAACTGGAATCTTTGCGAAGAAAATGGGGAATGGGTAACTAATCCAACAACACCTCCACAAGAAGAGGAGCAGCGTTTGGCAATGACAACGTACTTTAAAAAGAATGACCCGTATCACCATCATTTGGTTATCCATAATGGTGTTGAGTTTGAGGATTTGTTAGGACCTGAAAGTGGACTTACAGGACCATCGGTTCAGACAAATAAAGAAGATTTTAGTCGAGTGCATGGACAAGTATTGCGTTGGTTGAATGCTTCTAAAGAAGCTGATTTTCAATGGGCCGTTGCAGTTGATGAGCCGGGTGATGCTCAGCATTCGTTAATTACCGATGAAGAAAATCCTGATCACGATAATGCGCGTAGAAATGCCTTATGGGGTACGTTCATGGCAGGCGGATGGGGTAATGAATGGTATTTTGGATATGCACATCCTCATTCAGACCTTTCTTGTGAAGATTACCGTTCAAGAGACCTGTTTTGGGACCAAGCCGTACATGCAATGGACTTCTTAAAAAACAATGATATTCCGTTTTGGGAAACTGAAAACAGAAATGACCTTGTTGGCAATAAGGAGAATAAAAATACCGTGTACTGTTTGGCAAAAGAAAACGAAGTATATGTAGTGTATCTTAATTCAGTTCCAACATCTAAATTAGATTTATCTAATGCTACCGGAGATTTTGAAGTATTATGGTTCAATCCCAAAAAAGGAGGAGACCTAAGAAAATCTAAAGTCAAAAAAGTATCTGGTGGGGCAATTGTAGATTTAGGGAAGTCTCCAGATAAAAAGCAACAAGACTGGGCTATTTTAATTAGAAGAGCAAAATAACCATTAAACTAAGAGTGCAGAGAATTGCATTCCTCTTTAAAACTAACGTGATAGGAATAATTATACTATCACGTTTTTTTTAGCTCAAAAGAGTTAATCAGTAACAGCTTTACAAATTTATACTCATAAGAATAGTTTATTCTTATAGTTTAATACTTGGTCTTATCATGTTTTGATGCCCAGTTATTAAAAACTTCAACAGCTTCTTCTTGTAACATTTGTTTGAAGTGAATCTGTCTATCTTGCATGCCCACTTCTAATTCGTCATAAATAAATTGGTCGTCAAAATCAATCGCTTTTGCATCTGCTTTATCGCAACCGTAATACACTGCTTTTGGTCTTGCCCAATAAATGGCACCAAAGCACATAGGGCAAGGCTCACAAGAGGTGTAAATAATGCAGTCCGTAAGTTGAAAATCATTTAGTTTTTTACAGGCATCCCTAATCACTACCATTTCTGCATGGGCAGTTGGGTCGTTCGTAGAGGTAACTTTATTATGGCCTTCGGCAATTATTTCACCATCTTTTACAACTACGGCACCAAAAGGGCCACCTGCATTTGAGTTCATTCCTTTTGCGGCCATTTCAATAGCGCGGCGCATAAAAACTTCATGTTCTTTCATCATATTTATAAATTTCTAATAATATGTATTGAGTAAATGGGGTGCAAAATTACATCTTTTATGTGCAATTCTACATAGGATTTTTTAAGAATAAGCAACGCCTTTTTTGAGGATTTTAAAATTAAACTTGAAAGATTTGATTTTTAATCCGACTGAATGTTAAAACCGACCAATTTTAGAATGATTTATGAGAATTACTTATTAGGTTACTTTTTGTATTTGTAGCACATTGAATTCTCCTCAACTGTCGCGTAAAGTAACTCTGGTATTTTTATAGTCTCTGCATGTTGTTGATAATCAGTAATATTGGTTTTTGTTAAAATTAGAATTTGAAAGCAATTACTAAATATTGGTTTTTAGAAGGATTCAGTCTTTTTAAAAAATTAGGGATGCCTACCATGATGAAACTCTGTGATCATTTAGATATGGAGTACGTAAACAAAGGCAGTATCATTAAGATAGGGGAAAGGGATAGAAAATGCATTTTCTTTTTAAAAAATGGTTCCGTTAAAATAATGGACTCTGATAATGATATAGTTAAGTATGTTGTTAAAAAGGGAAATATTTTTGGTGAACTATCCATTTATGATAAAAACGGCTCATCTAAAGAAGTTGCCTTAGCTCTAGAAGACGTAGTAATTTGTTATATCGAATCTGATATGATGGAAGATTTGATGGAACAACATAAGTCTCTAAACAATGCCTTGTTAAAAATCTATGGTCTACGTATTAGAAAATTAGAGACAAGACTCCAAGACCTACTTTATAAAGACAGTAAAACTAGAATCTCTGAATTTATAAAAGCTTTTATAGAAGAATTCGGTGAAATAGAAAATGATAGGGTTGTGGCAAAGAATCTTCTTTCCCATAAAGACATATCCAATTTAACCAACACCTCTAGGCAGACGGTAAATAACGTATTAAGCACAATGCGAAAAAATCATATCATAGATTATGATTCAAAATTTATTTCATATTCAAAAGTGCTAGATAAGTAGCTTAAACATAAACACAATACATAAACCAACTATAATGAAAAAGGTCGCCCATTTTCTTCTAATATTCTTTTTAGCTTTATTCGCAACTAACGTTTCTTCTCAAGAAATAGAACAGTCCATTTTTGTTACTGGCAACACATGGGATACTACAGATACTGAAGTTCTCTCAGCCATTTCAAAAGAAAAAAAATTAGTCAAGAAACCTACTGTACTAATAATAGGAAATGCTGCTCCTAAAACCGAAATAGAAAATTCTATCAACAAACAGGTATCGGTCTTGTCAAATCTGGGTAATGATGTCATTTTTATATCTGGAAATAAGGAGTGGGCAAATGGCAACAAGGGTGTTTCTGATATTGAAAAGTATATACAGAAAAAAAGTAAAGCCAAATTTTCCCCAGATGATGCAGAACCCATCAAGCATCATGATTTGGGTGAAAATGTTGAGTTGATTACGGTAGATTCTCAATGGTTTTTAGAAGATTGGGACAATCATGTTTATATTAATGAAGATTCAGAAATTCAGAATAGAACCTTATTCTTTTTGGAATTTGAGAACAGAATAAAAAAGGCACAAGGGAAAATTATACTTGTAGCCATGTATCACCCCATAGAAACCAATAACAAACAAGGTCTTTTCAAAAATGTTGGAGGGTTTTCTAGTCAAGATTTCCAGAATAAGCAATATAGAACACTCAGAAACAGATTAAAAACAACGGCAAGGGGAGCAGAGAACGTAATTTTCTTGTCGGGACAAGGAAAAAATCTACAATATATAAAAGGGAGTGTACCTCAAATTAATAGTGGTGCGGCAGGAAATTTGGAAGCTGTAAGAAACGGGGAAGAAGGAGATTTTTCGTTGAAGAAAAACGGGTATGTTCGTTTAGATATTACTACAGGTGGTGAGGTAATTGCACACTATCAAACATTTGAAAATGGAACTACTAAAGAAGTGTTCAAAACTACAGTCTTAAAAGGAGATGCGGACCACACAGAATCGTATACGTTTAAGAAAAATTATACTCGTACGCAATTGGCTTCTATCTACACTAAAAAAGCAGCTACAAAAAGTGGATTTTACAAAGCACTTTGGGGAGAGCATTACCGGGACTTTTATGGTAAGGAGGTGAATGCACCCGTAGTTTTATTAGATACTTTAATGGGAGGGTTAACTCCGGTAAAACGTGGAGGTGGGCAGCAATCAAAATCTTTACGATTAGTAGATAAAACAGGTAAGCAATATGTTATGCGTGCTCTAAAAAAGAGTACCATCAAATTTCTACAGGCCAACGCTTTTCAAGAAACTTACGTTGGCGATGTTTTAGACGGTACGGTGGTAGATAAGTTCTTGGCGGATTTTTATACAACTTCTAATCCATATACTCCTTTTGCAATAGGTAGCCTTTCTACTAAAGTTGGAGTGAACCATACCAACCCGATATTGTATTACATACCAAAACAGCAAGTATTAGGGAATTACAATGATGATTTTGGCGATGAACTTTATATGATTGAAGAACACGTTGGGGATACACAAATAGAATCCGAGAGTTTTGGAAAACCTGTGAATATATTGAGTACGGCCGATGTTTTGCAGGAAATAAACAAATCAGGAAAATCAGTTGTAGACGAGCCTTCCTATATAAGAGCTAGGTTGTTTGATATGCTCTTGGGAGATTGGGATCGTCATGAAGATCAATGGCGTTGGGCACTTTACAAAAATGACGATGGCACAGAATACTGTAGTCCTATTCCAAGAGATCGTGATCAAGCATTTTCTAAATATGACGGTACACTAATCAGTACCCTAACCCGACTTATACCAGGTTTGCGTAAAATGCAAACTTATGACGAGGAGCTGAGAAGTGTAAAATGGTTTGCTTCATCTCCTTATCATTTAGATCTGACATTGATACATGCATCAGGTTGGGAAGAATGGGAAAAACAAACTAGCCATATTCAAAACCAACTTACCAATGCTGATATAGAAAAAGCTTTCCAAACTATTCCAGAAGAAGTTAAGGGGCCAGTAATAGAAGATATTAAAGTGAAGTTGCAAGGCAGGCGGGATAATCTAATGAAAATCGCTAAAGCGTATTACTTATATCTCAACAAATTCCAGGTAGTTACGGGTACTCAAAAAGCCGATGATTTTACCATAACTAGGTTACCCAATGGAAAAACATCTTTAAAAATAGACCGGAAGGATTTAGGTATTTTAAACCATACGTACTCAAAAGATATTACCAAAGAAATATGGCTTTTTGGTTTAGATGGAAAAGATACGTTCACGGTAGAAGGAGAGGGAGATCACCCTATTAAAATTAAAATTGTTGGTGGAAAAAAGAATGACACCTATGATTTTAAAAATATTAGAAAAGTAAAACTATACGATTATAAAGACAAAGAGAATACCATAGTAAATAAACAATCTAAAAAATGGTTGGTAAATGATTATGGTTTAAATAATTACGACCATAAAAAAGTGAAATATAATTTTAATCAGTTACTTCCAATAATAGCGGTAAATCCAGACGATGGACTCAAAATTGGAGTAGTAAGTAACCACACTTCGTATAGTTTACAACGTAATCCTTTCACTTATAAACATAGTATTCATGCAGCTTTTTACACCAGTACTTCGGGTTATGATTTGTCTTATGACGGAGAGTTTTCAAACATATTCCACAACTGGAATTTTGGCATAGAAGGTTTGTACACCAGTCCTAATTTTTCAGAAAACTTTTTCGGTTTTGGAAATGATACGGAATACGATAATGATGAGGTAGACTTAGATTTTAACCGAGTTAGAATTCGGAAGTTTAAAGCTGGATTGGCATTAAAATGGGAAAGAATTAGTGGTGGCTCCTTTTATTTTAAACCGTTGATAGAATCTTTTAATGTTGAAAATATTCAAGATAGGTTTGTATCGCAATTGCCTGTAAACAGTACAGTTTTTGATAGACAAACTTACGGAGGAATAGAGGCCGCTTATAATTTTGAAAATAAAAACAGCAGCGCTTTTCCTACCTTAGGTCTAGATGCTGGATTGACATTAGGCTATAAAACCAATATTGATAATACAGAGGCGGAAAATAGTTTTGCCTATCTACAGCCCCATTTAGCAGTAAATCATAAGTTAATAAAAAACGGTAGAATTGTTTTGGCAACAGAGCTAGGGGGAGAGGTCCTTATAGGTGATGACTTTGAATTTTATCATGCTGCAACTATAGGGGGCAATAAAAGTTTAAGGGGTTTTAGAAATGAACGCTTTACAGGAAAACAATCCTTTTATCAGAATACAGACCTTAGGTTTCCATTAGGAGGAGTACGAACAAGCCTTGTTCCATTTAGATTTGGCGTTACAGGTAGTTTTGACTATGGTAGGGTTTGGACCGAAAATGATACCTCTAATACATGGCATAATTCCATTGGGGGTTCGCTATGGCTTATAGGAGCCGAAGCCTTTACTACTAACTTAGGTTATTTTAGTAGCGCGGACGGTGGCAGAGTAGTTTTTACATTAGGCTTCGCTTTTTAGTAGACGCGTTCCAAGAAATATTTCACTAGTTCTTACGTTTATAAAAAGTAAGAAAAAAGTTACAAAATTTAGTTTTGAAGAAGCATTAGGAATATCAGACAAAAAATCAAAAAAGAGAGCAAAGAAAGAAGCAACTTAATCGAACAAAATGGAAAGATGGCTTAATTGTGAATGAGCGTTATTTTCATGTGTAGCCTTATGCTTTAATAAGCACATGCAGTACAAGTGCTTATTTTGCTTCTTCAATTTTAATAATCAACAATCAGAAAAACTCATGAAAAAACCAATTGCAATTGCCCAAGTAGACACTTTAGAAAACAAAAAACCAGAACACGCATTAGTCAATGGTTTGGATTTAGTAATCGTAAAATTTGATGATGATGTTTCTGTATTGTATGGTAGATGTCTGCATAGAGGGGCATTAATGTCAGACGGTCATGTAGATGGTCATAACCTTATTTGTGGTGTTCACGGTTGGGATTATAGAGTAGATACCGGAGTTTCTGAATATAATAATGCAGAGGTATTACATAAGTTTACTACTAAAATAGAGGGTGGTAGTCTTTTTGTAGATGAAGAAGAGATAGATGCTTATTTAGTAGACAGTCCGCAACCTTTTAATAGAGATGCGTATTTGGGTGCTTACGCAGATACCCATCCGGAAGAGACAGAACCATACACCGGGTATATAAAAGAATTAGCTACCAACGGACTTAAAAATTTGGGGCATCACGGAACTTCTGCTTCAATGGGAGTGGATAGAAATACGTTGCCAAAATGGAGCGATATTCAATTTTTGCCTGCCCAATTGGCTAGTAGACCGTTGCTAGATGAAGATGCTGTGGCTACAAAGGTGGTTATTGGACCTAAAGCCAAAAAGCCTTTACATTTAGATATTCCACTTTTTGTTAGTGATATGAGTTTTGGCGCATTATCTAGAGAAGCTAAAATAGCATTATCTAAAGGAGCGCAATTAGCAGGTACGGGTATTTGCTCAGGAGAAGGCGGCATGTTACCTCATGAGCAAGAAAACAACAGTAAGTATTTTTATGAACTAGCTTCTGCAAAGTTCGGATTTACTTGGGATAAGCTAGACAAAGTTCAAGCTTTTCATTTTAAAGGCGGACAAGGAGCAAAAACAGGTACGGGCGGTCATTTGCCAGGTGCTAAAGTAAGTAAGGAAATTGCTGAGGTAAGAGGTTTAAAAGAAGGAGAGACTGCAATTTCACCAGCCACTTTTCCAGATTTTCATGGTGTAGATGACTTTAAATCTTTCGCAGCTCAGGTAAGAGAACGTACAGGTGGTATACCGATCGGATTCAAAATTGCAGCAAGTCATATAGAAAAAGATATTCAGTTTGCATTAGATGTGGGTGTCGATTATATCATTTTAGATGGTAGAGGTGGGGGAACAGGTTCCGCACCAACTATATTAAGAGATAATATAAATGTACCTACAATTCCTGCTTTGGCAAGAGCAAGAAAATATTTAGATAAAGTTGGTGCTACAGATGTCACCTTGGTAATTACCGGAGGTTTAAGAGTTGCTGAAGATTTTGGTAAAGCCCTTATGTTAGGTGCCGATGCTATTGCCGTATCTAATTCGGCCTTGCAGGCAATTGGCTGTTTAGGTATGCGTGCTTGCGGAAGTAACAACTGCCCTGTGGGTATTGCAACGCAAAAAGAATCATTGCGTAGTAGGTTGATTATTGATTCTTCGGCGAAACAATTACATAATTATTTTGATGCTACAAATAACCTTATTAAGGTTATTGCGAGAGCTTGTGGGCATGATGATATTTCAAAATTCAATTTTGATGACCTATCTACTTTTAATCATGACATGCATCGTTTAACAGGAATTAATTACGGCGGTGTTAACGCTTAAAAAAAAATATAAAGATGGATAAAATGATGCATTTAGCGGCACAGTATTTAGCTGCTGCAGGAATAAGTTTTGTAGAGAAGAAGGCAGATGATAGTCATACCAATCTTGGCTGGTCAACTGATAAGCAACGTTTAGAAACACACCCGTTATCAACAGATGGGGACGTTCTTGCTTTAAACTATAATAACTTTTCTTTAGAATGGAATTCCCCTAAGAACAATGCTTCTTTTGCTTTAGATGGTAAAACCCATCAGCAGGTATTGGAGTGGTTAACGAATTCTGCAAATACATTTTTGGGTAAGACATATACCTATGGTTTTCATTACGAGCTACCGTATTCAATTGATGATGCTTTCACCTTTGTACTAGATGCATCTAAATTAAAGGAACTTGCCGATTTAAGAAGTTTGACGCAATCTGGTCTAGAAAGAACACTTGAGGTAAATGGTTTGGAATCGGACATTCGTATTTGGCCCCATCATTTTGATTCAGGTGCTTATGTTATTATTTCTAATGATTTGTCTATAGGCTTTGGTTTAGCTGTACCTGATACGATGATCAATGAACACTATTTTTATATCAGCGGATACAAAGGGCATAGCGGTTTAGATACTTCTAAGTTTGATTCTCTTTCATTAGGTGAATGGAAAAACGACGGATTTAAAGGAGCAGTTTTACCAGCTACAAAAATTGACAAAGAACAAGTGGTACAGTTTTTCACGGAAGCTATCAATACCTATAAAAAGTAAATATGCAGGTAACCAGTCTTTCGTTAGAAGCCTTTAAAGAGATGGATTATTGGGCGGTTGAAAAATACAACCTGTCCATTGAATTGATGATGGAAAATGCGGGGCTTCAACTAGCAAGATTAATCGCCGAAAAGGCAACTGAGACCTCTGTTATCACTATTGGCGCTGGTAATGGAAACAATGGCGGTGGCGGTTTAGTAGCTGCTCGCAGACTTGCTGCTTGGGGGTTTAACGTGAATTTGGACTTGGTAGTTCCTATTACCAAAGACCTACCAAAAGTACAATTAGAAAGAGCGTTGTTGTTTGGAGCTAAAGAAGGTATTCCAGAAACAACGGATATTTGGGTAGATGCTTATTTAGGATTTTCTCAAAGATTGCCGTTGTCAGATGCATTTGTAAAAAGTATTGCATTAGCAAACGCATCATCGGCATTTAAAATATCATTGGACATTCCCGTTGGTATTTCTAAAGATGGTGAATTATCAGGGTTTACAGCAAACCAGGTAATGACATTGGCAGCTCCTAAAATTCTTTTAGAAAAATTACCAAACGGAGTAGAAGTATTTATGGCTGATTTGGGAATTCCAAAATCGGTTTATGAGCATTTCAATATTCAAATGCCTGATTTTAAAAAATACCAATTGATAAAAATTAAATAACCAGAAAAAAACCGACCCATGGAAAAGAAAGTAGTGTGGCATAAAGTGTTAGATAATAAAAAGAGATTGGCAGAAGGTCGTGTAATGACCGTTACTGCTGCTCATAAAGGTATTTGTTTAACACATTTTAAAGGCAAATTTTCTGCTCTAGATAATAAGTGTCCACACCAAGGTGGTCCTTTAGGGGAAGGTTCTATTGAAAACGGATTGTTACGTTGCCCGTGGCACGGTTGGGATTTTGACCCTTGTACCGGTGTGCCGCCAGGTGGTTTTGATGATGGCATTGAAACATTTCCAACAAAGGAAGAGGGCGATGAAATTTTTGTTGGAATAGAAGAAGAGGAGAAGCATGCAGAAACAATCTCTGATGTCATGATAGAGACCATGGTAAATTGGGGCGTTGATACTGGTTTTGGCATGGTTGGTCACTCAAACCTAGGGGTTGCCGATGCCATGATGCGACAAGAAGAAAAAGGAAATTTCAAGTTTTTCGGAATACGTCATGAAGGAGCTGCAGCATTTGCGGCATCTGCTTATGGTAAACTAATGGGGAAACCCGCAGTTTGCTTTGGTATTGCAGGTCCGGGTTCTACCAATATGTTTACCGGTATGTGGGATGCTAAAGTAGATCGTTCACCAATGTTGGCACTTTCTGGTCAGGTAAATACACAAGTATTGGGAACAGGTG
Organism: Zobellia nedashkovskayae; assembly: GCF_015330125.1. Lineage (NCBI taxonomy): Bacteria > Pseudomonadati > Bacteroidota > Flavobacteriia > Flavobacteriales > Flavobacteriaceae > Zobellia > Zobellia nedashkovskayae. The sequence continues at coordinate 3,467,859 of NZ_JADDXR010000002.1, forward strand.
CTTTTCAAGAAGTAGATTTGGTAGGTGCTTTTCAAACCGTAGCCAATTTTAACCATAGTGTGCAACAAAACTCTAAGCATAGTGAGTTAATGAGCTTGGCGATTAAAAGCGCATTAATAAATAGAGATGTATCTCATATTACTTTCCCAGATGAGGTTGCCTTTATGCCAAAGTCAGATAACGAAAAAGCACAGACTCCAGAAGATAGAATTACACCTTTTAATATTTCACCACCAAGACAAATGGTAGCGAAAGCGGTGGGTATGATTACAGACTCAGAACGACCTGCAATTATAGTAGGACATGGCGCTCGTTTTCAAATGGATGCTATAATCGCATTTGCAGAAAAATTAAACTGTCCGGTAATCACCACCTTTAAAGGAAAAGGACAAATTTCTGACCATCACGAATTAGGTTGTGGAGTACTTGGTAGAAGTGGAACACCTATAGCTTCATGGTTTATGAACGAGAGTGATTTATTGATTGTTTTTGGAGCATCGTTTTCTAATCATACAGGTATTACGCCTAAAAAACCCATTATTCAGGTAGATTATGACCCAGCAGCTTTAAGTAAATTTCATAAAGTTGATGCTGCCCTATGGGGAGAGATTTCTGAAACCTTGACCATTATAGAAGAACAAACCGAAGGAAAAATAAATACGGTAGATAGACGTCCGGAAATTGCAAAACGATGGGAGATATGGCAAGAAGAAAAAGCAAGTAGGCTCCAAGATGAAAGTACGGTTGGTCTAAGTTCAATTGCAGTATTTGATGCAATGAACAAAGTAGTGCCAGACAATGCGGTTATTGCCGTAGATGTTGGTAACAACACCTATTCTTTTGGTCGTTATTTTGAGCCGAAAAATCAATCTGTATTAATGTCCGGTTACTTGGGTTCTATAGGTTTTGCATTACCTGCAGCAATGGGCGCTTGGGCTGCGCAAGGCAACGAAAGACCTATTTGGTCGGTTTCGGGTGATGGTGGCTTTGGTCAGTATTTAGGTGAGATGATGACTTTGGTGAAATACAATATGAACATTAAGCATGTGCTTTTAAACAACTCGGAAATCGGTAAAATTTCAAAGGAGCAAAAAGCGGCTGAATTGGATGTTTGGAAAACTTCTTTACACAATGCTAATTTTTCAAAGTATGCAGAGAATTGTGGGGCACTTGGTATTCGAGTTACTAAAATAGAAGAATTAATACCTGCTTTAGAAAAACTAAAAGCACACAATGGTCCGGCATTACTGGAAATAATCACTGACGCTAGTTTGATTTAAATAAGAAAACATGTTTCAATCATTTAGTATCATATTCTTAATTGCCGCCTTTTTTAGTTACGTCAACTATAAGTGGTTAAAGTTACCATCAACCATTGGGTTAATGATTTTAGCTTTGTCAACGGTCGTTTTAATTACATTGACTCAAAATATATTTCCTGCATTTTATCTTTACTTCTGCGATGTGGTAATCAATACAGATTTTAGAAGTCTGTTAATGGACGGTATGTTGAGTTTCTTGCTTTTTGCAGGATCTTTACATGTTAATATCGATGACCTAAAAAAAGAGCGGAAATCCATACTATTGTTTGCAACGTTCGGAGTGCTTATTTCTACTACAATAGTCGGGTTTTTAACCTATTATCTTGCTCAATCTTTAAGTATAGAATTACCTCTTATACATGCTTTGCTTTTTGGAGCATTAATTTCGCCAACAGACCCCATAGCCGTAATGTCAATTTTGAAAAAGGCAAATATTCAGAAAAGTTTGGGAGTAAAAATTGAAGGCGAATCATTGTTTAATGATGGTATTGGTGTTGTAGTATTTTCTGGTTTGTTAATTATAGCACGCTTAGATGAAAATAGCAATGAATCTTTAAGCAGTGCAATTGGCGAGCTATTTTTAATGGAAGCCGTTGGTGGAATTGTCTACGGTTTAATTTTAGGTTATATAGGATATAGAGTTATCAAATCTATTAATGAAAATCCGCAATTAGCGGTTTTAATAAGTTTAGCCATTGTCATAGGTGGTTATGCAATAGCTTCGTTACTTCATGTATCCGGACCGTTGGCTATGGTAGTTTCGGGTATGGTCATTGGAAATAAAATTAATATAGCATCAAATAAAGGAATGACCCGCAAAATGCTGAATAATATTTGGGAAGTTCTAGATGATGTATTTAATGCTATTCTATTCGTTCTAATAGGATTGTCAATACACCTGCTCAAATTTGACTCGTTATATCTAACATTAGGCTTCTTGTCTATATTCGTGGTACTTTTGGCTCGTTTTATATCGGTCTTATTACCATATAGCTTACTTAAACATGAAGAAAGTAAACCTATAAAAACAGTGGCTATTTTAACCTGGGGAGGCTTACGCGGTGGTATATCCATAGCATTGGCACTTAGTTTGTCAGAAGACCTTTCTGCAGAAATTATATTATATATAACATATGTTGTGGTACTGGTGTCGGTACTTGTACAAGGGTTGAGTGTAGGTAAAGTAGCAAAGAAAATATATAGCTAGTAAAAGTATTTAATGATGGAAGAATCAGAAAAAGTAATAAAAAAGCAAGAAAAAGCGATTGATAAGCAATTGATTTCCGAATTGGGTATTGATAAAGAGAAACTTAAAGAACTGAAGAAGAAACTAGCAAAAGTTGAACCTCGTTCAGAACGTGGTGCAGAAACTTTGTTTCGTTTGGTCTCTAAAAATCAGTATACTTTGAACGCGATGATCGATAGAAAATCGAATATTCTTATTTCCATCAACGCACTTATTCTATCAATAATCCTGGGAACCGTATTAAGTCAGTTAGATAAAGACCCGCATCTTATATATCCGGCAATTATAATGTTGGGAACTAATCTCATATCTATAGCCTATGCAGTGTTTGCTACTAGACCAGAACTTACGCATGGAGATAGGAGTACCAATAACCTTTTGTTCTATGGCAATTTTAATACTATGAATGAAGAAGAGTACACAGAAGAACTTACAAGTCTAATGTACAAAGGAGACGAACTTTATAAGACCATTGCAAGGGATACGTTTCACTTAGGCAAGACAATTGATAGAAAGTTTAAACTACTTAGAACTTCTTTTCATGTTTTCTTAGTAGGTATTATTTTGGCAGTGGTAGGATTTATAGCTTGCCATATCATGTTTGCTATGTAATCTTAATTTAATGGTACAGCGTTCGTTTTAATTCTAAAACAACGCTCTTCTCCTAAGAAAAGCGGATTTCCATGTTTTTCTGACCAAAATCCGTCTAGAATATCTTTGCCAATACACTGGTAAACAACAACACCTTTGTAAATGTTTTGGTCTTCACCTACATATTTAAAATTGATGACGAGTATATTGTTTTTAAAGAAACCCGTACCAGTTTGTTGCTGTGTATTGTTGATGGTCCATTTAGCTATAATTCTTGAATTTAAATCTAAGGATAAAATTAATTTTCCTTTGTAAGAATGCTGTTCGGCATCTTGGTTGCCTCCTAAGATATTGTATTCTCCAACTAAATCTTCAATGGTCATGTAATGCGCTATTATGGCGAAAATATCAAAAAAACTAGGGATATGTATAAAAAAGTAGCAAGCCCTTTTTCAAGGGCTTGCTTTTAAAGTTTAGAGAAATAAGGTTTACTTTAGGAGAACCTTATAATTAAATTAATTATGGTTGGTATGAAGGTAACTCAACTACATAAGATTCAACAGATTTACCATCTTCACTACCACTCCAATCAGATCCAAAAAGAACACGAGTTCCAGTAGGGCTAATGACGGCATGAGGTTCACCCCAGTAATCAAACTGATCTTCATCAGCTCTGTGGTGTCCAATTCTGTATACTTCTACGTTGCCAGGTTCAACTCTTGCTATAACCAATTCCTGATCAAGAAGTTTTACGCCGTCTTGTTCAAAACCTATCATAGAGGCTGCAATCCATCCCGGGTTTTTATGAGCTACGGCAGAAATATGTGTACCGCTCTTTGGATAATCATATCCTAAATCTTCGGAGATTACAGGTAAACAGTCACCGGTGTTTAGGTCATAAGCAACAATATTCCCTAGACATCCTCCATTGGGGCCACCGTTAAATGTTACCGTAAAATCGGCATCGGTTCCATTCGCCATTTTACCTAAAGAAGAATGTTCTGGTTTCTGTTTGTTAAGTCTAGTAACAAGGTTACCGTTGGTATCGTATGAAGATACATTATGGTAAAAAAGTTGACCGCTTGGTGCAGGCATAGCCGCTGTATAGTTTACGTCATCAATATTAAAAGTAGTTAACTTTTGAGTTGAAAAACGATAAGCGTAGGCTGTATTGTTTTCACAACGAAATCCTATTACATCATTATCCCAAGATGGCATCTGAACATCGTTGCCCATACTAAGGCCTCCAGTACAACCTGTTAGCTCTCTTAAATTTACTAGTACCTCTTTATTGCCAGATGATACAGTGTACTTAATGTAGTCATCCGTTCTTTTATCTAGGAAGTAAAGAATGTCAGCTTGATTAAAATCCCAATATAATTGTTCTATATCATCTGGTAGAATATCGTCTAGGTTTCTAATAAAAGCATAGGTCTTACCATCTAATAATTGGTGTACACCATTAGTTTGGTCGTACAAAATCATTCGGGTTTCATCTGCGTTCCATGCTTGAACGGTACTATACATTGGTTTTGTAACGGTACCATCGCCACCATTAGAAATTCTACGAATAATTGTTCCGAATGAAGGATCTACAATGGTTTCCAAATACCCAGGTTTTGCAACATCTTGCATGGGGTGTGGCTCTAAATCGTTTGCGGTAAGTTCTGTAGCAATATCTACAGTAACTACATCTTCATCGGGGGTTGCTTCTTCTTCCTCAGTGTTCTCTTCTTCGGGAGCTTCCGATTCCTGTTCTTCAGAATCGTCATCTGGAATTAAATTTAAGTTGTCACTGGTACAGCTAATAACGCTGAAACCGATGCAAAAAAACAATAAGTACATTTTCACTTTGTTCATAAGATTTAAATTTCGGGGTTTAAGGATGTACGAATAAACTGAGGATGTGGTTGTTGTATTCTTTAATTTTAACAAGTTTGTTTATGAATAAGTAGCTTTTATTCTATAATTTGTAAATCATCCAGTAGTGTAGAATAGTACTGATACTAGGTGAAAGGGAATTTTTTTGAAGTGAAATTTTGCGTTTAAAAAAAAATTAAGAAAATTTAAGAAATAAGCTTAAAGTTTTTTAAAATGTCCTTGAAATAAATAAAAAACTTAATTATTCAGCTTCCCTAAATGAAGAAAAATGATGATTAAAATTACTGTTGAGTGATACCTTTTTGAATGTTTTTAAAGAGGTATTTTATGTATTGTACCATTTAAATAATAAATCAAAAGTAAATGTGTATTTGAGGAATTCAGAAGTTTTAAAGAACAAATCATCTTCAACTTTTAATTAATTTTAATAGCCACTTATTTTATCATTCAAATTTAATTAAAACAACAACAAAAAGCCCCACCATTTCTGACAGGGCTTCTTTAATTACATTATCTAAAGATTTCATCACAACTATATTTATTGCAGAACTATATTTAAGACGCAAAATTATCTTCGGGTATTTCAACTTCTTCGGTTAATAATGATAGGAAAGTTCGGGACTCCTTTAACTGTTGCAACGCAAGGTTATAATAGGGGAGTGCCTTATCTTTTTTTGCCTCAAATAGATTTTTATAATACCCAATACCTTCCATTAAATTACTGCTAAAGGACAGTAATTGTTTTCTACGTTTAGCGGTAGGCATCATTTTAAATTCCGAAATTTGTTCTTTATAATATTCTAAATAGATGTGAAGTTCTTTTATGAACATATTTGGGCGATTTGGATGTGACATTACATTCGTCTCGCCATAGATATGCCTCATCATTTCATCTAACGTAGATACTTTTGAAAAATAAGCCATATTAGGTCCTGGGCAAACTGATACGCCTTCACCTTCAATTTTTGTATCTAGATTATAAGCGAGTAGTGCAGATGTCCCTAAACCTACGCAGGTACAGGATTTTTCCGTAATCTTATGAAAATGATAATCGTATTCGGTTTGTGAGAGGTCTTTGCTTTTGAGTTGTTTTAACTTCTTGTTTTGGTATTGTCTAGATGCCGTACAAAGTCCTTTTTCACTAAAATCTTTGTTTAGCGCAACAAATTTTTTCGGACATGGACTACCAGGTTTGCCGTCAGAAATGCGGGCCGCTTTTTCAACATCTTTGGTATTCCCTTTTAAACTGTGAAAAGGAATACCCAATGGCGAAATATTACTCAAATACAAGTCTTCTTCTTTGGCTTTGACCAATCTGTCTAAAGTGCCTTTATCTACTGTGGTCGCCTCAGGAACTAAAAGAAAAGCGGAACCCCAACCAACAGAATCTACGTTGTATTCATCTATAAGAAATTGATGTTCTGCGGCAGTACCAACACCGCCTTGAGCAGTGATTTTTAAAGACAATGGCTGGTTTGGAATTGTACGTTCTTTAAGTTGAAGAGAACTGATTAAAAGGTCATAAACCGTGTCTATCAATTCTTGTTTATTTTCTTTAAACTGATGTAATATAGGACCCATTAAGTGGCCATCTGTGGCAAATGCATGTCCACCACAATTAAGTCCAGATTCTATGCGATACTCAGAAACCCAAATTCCTTTCTTAGCTAGAAATTTTCCCTGTATCATAGCTGACCGATAATCACTTACCTTAAGAACAATCTTCTTTTTAATGTTTCCGTCGGTATCCGGATAAAAATCATCAAACTGTTCTAAATAGCTGTATAAACGTGGGTTCATTCCTGCAGAAAGAACTACGGAAGAGTTCAGCTTACTATTTGCAAACCCTCTAAGAGCAGCATGCGCATCATTAAATTCAGATGAAAGTTTTTCTTTTTTAATGTAGTTGTCCTTATCAACCTTCGTCATGATGTTTACGTCAATACTCCCCATGGGCATTCGCTCTTTAACCCAGTCTTTAATTTCAGTAAAATTAAAGGAGTGTTCAGAGAGTTGAAAAAACTCTTTTTTAAAGGTTGATGAATCGGGTAGGGAGTTGAAATAAGACCGAATGCCGTCAGCAGTTTCGGTAGTGGTATTTTTAAAATTTTCAAATTTTTCTTGAGCAAGGTCTTGAATCATGTCAAGATAAGAGGTAATCCGTTTTGCCCTAAAATCTTCTATGTTAACTGTAATTTCCTGATAAGGGAGGTCATATTTGCCAGAGTACATCTTACGAAGCTTCTCTAAAAGAATATCATCTACCAGCGAGATAACCGAGTCAATACCAAACTGTGAAACCTTTAAAGGAGAGTCAATTGTAAAGCCGATGCCCATAACTGGAATGTGAAAGGAATGTGCGTGCGTCATAAAATATTTTTTTGTGGTGATTTAATCTTAGTGAACCATTTTGTTCACGAGTTTAAAACTATAGCCTACAAAAGTGGGGGTTCTACAACTTTTAAAATATGATTTTAGTCAGGTTTTTAGGGTATTACATAAGTGTTATAAAGTTGGTTTGAAATTTTGGAAAGAGGCTTATTTAATGATGTTTTTAAAATTTAATCTAAGCAACAATATTCATTAGTATGTAATGTTTGACGAATTAAGAAAAATTCATCTTACTATTATATATTGGAAATCATCCTTTTTCAAGCAATTCTATAAAGTATAGGTTTTTATTACCTAGTTAAATTAAAACGTCATGTAATTAATCCAATTTTTCAGGATTATTATTAATACGATATTAGTAGGAGAGGAGTATATTAATAAAAAAACGCACCCTTATTTTATAATTTACCTAAAAAGAATACAGTTAAATGGTTGTATAATAATAATGTTTCAGAAGTAGAAAATAGCAAATCTAAACTTAGAGAGTAAGGACTTTCTTTTGCTAAATTTGGTAGCTTACATTCTTTTTTTATGAAGTACCTATTCCTTTTTTTTTCGATAATAATTTCTTTTAACGTAAGCTCTCAAAAACAAAAAGTACCCGTTTATGCGTGGGTCGGTGGCCCAGGAAAAGCAATTGATAAAGATATTCAACAAGAGTTTGTAGACCTTAAAAATAAAGGAATAGACGGCCTGATGTATAGCGGAGGTCACGACCCCGCTATTTATAAAAGAGTGGGTAAACTTGCAAAAATGGCCGGTTTGGAATTTCATTCTTGGATACCTACAATGATTCAAAGTGACCCCAATTTAAAGTCTGAATGGTACGGGGTTAGTGGCAAAGGGGAATCCGCATTTGATATTCAACCCTATGCGCCATATTATAAATTTCTTTGTCCAAATAAAAAAGGAGTTCGCAGGTATTTGAAAAACTTGTATTCAAGTGTAGCTGAAGTAGAAGAGGTAGACGGAATTCACTTGGATTATATTCGTTACCCAGATGTAATTTTGGCACGTGGCCTTTGGGAAAAATATGATTTAATTCAAGATAAAGAATATCCTGAATATGATTTTTGTTATTGCGATACGTGTGCTTCTGATTTTAAAAAGAAGAGTGGTATCGATATCAAAGAAGCAGAAGACCCTACCACGGTTCATGAATGGAAGCAATATAGATACGATGTAATTACTAGTCTAGTTGGTGAAATAAGCGAAGCTGTACATAAGAAGGGTAAGAAAGTTAATGCCGCTGTTTTTCCCGGTCCTTCAATTTCCAAAACGTTGGTACGGCAAGAGTGGAGTAAGTGGAATTTGGATGCTTACTTCCCAATGAACTACAATGATTTTTATATGGGCAATACCCTTTGGGTTGGCAGTATGGTAAAAGAAGAAGTAAAAGCCGTTCCTGATACTCCTGTATTTAGCGGACTATTCATTTGCCCTAGACCATGGAACAAAGCAAATGAGAAAGACCCTGAAGGCAGTGGTTTATTACCTGAAGAACTTGGAGATGCTATTAGGGAATCTATGGAAAACGGTGCCGCCGGTATCTGCCTTTTTACTCCGGGGAGAATGACAGATGCACATTGGGCCGCTTTTGATGTGGCTATTCATAAAGATTATTCTAAGAAAAATAAGTGAGACACTATTCGCTTTTGCTAAAAAGCAAGAGTGGATATTTCTTTCCTAATTAATTTTTGCTGGTCAGATTAAATATCAACGCAGGAAAAATAATTAATCAATATATCTTTTTAATCCCTGTAGTAACTACAAAATCACACAACGTTCATGAAGAAAATAAACCTTTTAATTCTATTTACTTTTTTAGCTTTTCAATTGGCGATAGGTCAGGGAAAATATGAATTGAATACAGAATGGTTCTGCAAACCGATTACGGAAATTAATGCCGATGGTTACGAAATATCTACAACGTCTTATGAGATAAAAGATTGGATACCGGCTACCGTACCGGGAACAGTTTTGACTACTTTATTAAATAATGACAAAGTGCCAGATCCGTTCTACGGAATGAATAATGAAGAAATCAAAGATATTTATGATACAGGACGAGAGCACTATACGTATTGGTTCATAAAGAATTTTCAAGAAAAAGCTAAAAAAGGTGAGAAGGTATGGCTCACTTTTCGGGGTATTAACTACAGTGTAGACATTTTTATTAATGGTGAGAAAGTGAACGAAGCTCCTTATAAAGGTATGTTTCTTCGTAAGTCTTTTGATATTACAAATCTTTTAAACAAGAATGGTAAAAATAGGTTGGCCGTTATAGTACATCCTGTAGATGTGGTTGGCAACCCAAATGGTGGTCAAGGTGGAGATGGTATGATTGCCAAAAATGTTTCTTCTCAGTATGTGGCGGGCTGGGATTGGATACAGCCTATTCGTGATAGAAATACGGGTATTTGGGATAAGGTTTTTATTGAAAAAACAGGTGTAGTAAACTTAAAGAACCCGCATATTATTACTTTGGTTCCAGGTGAAAGAATGCCAGGTGTAGACCAGGAACCGGCCGAATTAAAAGTATCGGCAGAGCTCGAAAACACAAGCGACAAATCAATTTCAGGTACACTAAAATATGAACTGAATGGAGATGAAATAACTAAAGACGTTACTATAAAGGCTAGTACCACTACCGAAATAAGTTTGCCGAATTATAGTGTTCAAAATCCTAAGCTATGGTGGCCCAATGGTTATGGTGAGCAAAATAGGTATAACATAAAATTAGAATTCTTAACTAAGAAAAAAGTATCAGATACAGAAAAAGTAAGTTTTGGTATACGAGAAATACAAACGGATTGGAATGAACGTACCCGTAGCAAACAGATATCTGTTAATGGGCAAAAGATATTTATTAAAGGAGGTAACTGGATAATGTCAGATGCTATGTTGCGTTTATCCGAAAAGCGTTATGATGCAGAGATTCGTTTTCATAGTGAAATGAATTTAAATTTAATTAGAATTTGGGGAGGTTCATTAACAGAACGTCCCGAATTTTATGAAGCTTGTGATAAATATGGAATGCTGGTAATTCAAGACTTTTGGATAAGTGGAGATGGTAACGGACGTTGGTTGGATCCGTTCAAAAAGGAAGATCAATGGACAAGAAGAAAATATCCGGATGATCATGAATTATTTATTACATCGGCAGAAGATATGGTTAAGATGATACGTAATCATCCATCATTAGCTATGTGGTGCGGTGGGAACGAGATTACGCCTCCAGCTGATATCATGCATGCATTAAAAGAAGAAGTTCTTCCTAAATTAGATGGTACCCGTTGGTTTATAGACTACTCTAATTCTGATGAAATGTCATACAATTTTAAAGGAGGGAATGGAGACGGGCCTTATAACATACAAGATATCAGTGTTTTTTGGCAAGAACGCACATGGCCTTTTAATTCAGAAGTTGGATCCGTAGGTACGGGAGATATGGTTTCTTTGAAAAGGTTTTTACCAGAAGCCAATTTAGTAATTCCTCAGGAAATCAATGGCTCGGAGAAGGTAACGGATAAAGCATGGAGCTATCATAAATATATTGACTACAATAATAGTCTTGATGTTTATGGCAAACCAACTGATATGGAGGATTTTGCCAATAAAGCTCAATTGGTAAATTATAATCAATATAGAGGTTTGATGGAAGGTTTTAGCGCTCATATGTGGGATTGGTACACGGGTACTATTATTTGGAAAACGCAAAACCCGTGGACAGCACTTCGGGGTCAAATGTATGATTATTACCTAGATCCTAATGCCTGTTTGTATGGTACTCGTAAAGGAAGTGAGGCATTTCATGGCATGTACAATGCTATAAATGGCGATATCATGATTGTGAATAATACATTCAAGCCAAAGCATGATATTATGTTGCGAGTTAGCTCGTTTGATATGAAAGGAAACGAAACCGTTCTAGAGCAGGTATTTTGTAGTATTGAAAAATCCAGCATTCGGCTAATTGGGAACCTTCAGGAGAAAATTCAAAAGCAGGCATCTGACGATGGGGCCTTCATATCTGTTCAATTGTTAAATACGGAACAAGAAATTCTTAGTGATAATTTCTACTGGATTCCAGATGAAACAGGAATTCATTCTGGATTAAACGCTTTAGAAAAAGTCAAAATTACTGCAACCGCAAAAAAGATAAACGACACTACTATTGCCTTGACACTAAGTAATAAGGAAACAAATACGGTATCTTTTTTCAATCGGGTATCATTAATTGACAGCGATACTAAAGAACGTATCTTACCAACATTTTATACTGATAATTATGTCTCTTTAGTTCCGGGAGGTACCAAGGAAATAGAATTGGAATACGATAATTTGAAAGATATAGAACCACTAATAGAAATTAGTGGATGGAATACTGAGCCAAAGCACGTTACTATAGAATAATTTTATGGTTTCTACAGTTTTCTCATAGAAGATTATAAATTTTTATGAGTATAAGAAAGTACTAAAATAAAACGCACTAAACAACAATGGGTATTGAAGTTTAGTGCGTTTTTAAATGTTTTTACAAAGGGGCCAGAACCCTTTGTAAAAACTAATTATAAAGCATTGTCCATTATATCCTGAACACATTCAGGGTTAAGGAGCGTACTTGTATCGCCCAGGTTACTTGTGTCCTTACCGGCTATTTTTCTAAGAATACGACGCATAATTTTTCCAGAACGTGTCTTTGGCAGTCCATTGGTAAACTGAATCTTATCTAGTTTGGCAATTGGCCCAATTTGCTCAGTAATAATCTGATTGATTTCCTTTCTTAAATTATCGTGGTTTCTGCTTTCACCAGTTTCTTTTAAGATTACATAACCGTATAAAGCATTTCCTTTTACATCATGAGGGAAACCAACGATAGCACTTTCTGAAACTGCTGGATGCTCATTAATGGCATCTTCAATTGGTGCCGTACCTAGATTATGACCGGATACAATAATTACATCATCTACACGACCTGTTATTCTGTAATATCCTACTTCGTCTCTTAAAGCTCCATCACCTGTAAAATACATATCTTCATAAGCAGAAAAATACGTGTCCTTATAACGCTGATGATTCCCCCAAATAGTTCTTGCTATACTTGGCCAGGGGAATTTTATACACAAGCGTCCATCTGCTTGCTTTCCTTTAATTTCTATACCTTTTTCATCCATTAATGCTGGTTGAATACCAATAAATGGTAACGTGGCATATGTGGGTTTAGTTGGTGTACAATAAGGAATAGGGGTAATCATGATGCCTCCTGTTTCGGTTTGCCACCAAGTATCAACAATAGGTGATTGTTTCTTGCCAATATTGTCATCGTACCAGTGCCAAGCCTCTTCGTTTATAGGCTCTCCCACGGTTCCTAAAACCTTTAAAGAGGATAGGTCGTGTTTCTCAACATATTCTACACCTTCTTTGGCAAGAGCTCTAATGGCAGTTGGTGCGGTATAAAATTGAGTAACTTTGTGTTTTTCTACAATCTCCCAAAAACGGCCATAATCTGGATAACTTGGGACTCCTTCAAACATAACGGTGGTTGCGCCATTTGCTAACGGACCATAGACAATGTAACTATGTCCTGTAATCCAACCAATATCTGCCGTACACCAATACACATCATTTTCTTTGTATTGAAAAACGTTTTTGAAGGTATATGCGCTATACACCATATATCCTGCCGTAGTGTGTACCATTCCTTTTGGTCTTCCGGTTGATCCAGACGTGTATAATATAAACAAAGGGTCTTCCGCATTCATAACGGTAGCTGTTAGCTCGTCTGAAGCATCATCTAATAAAGGCTGGAGCCATTCATCACGCCCTTCCTTCATAGGAATATCTGTCTTAATACGTTTTACTACTAAAACACTTTTAACACCTTCACAGTCCTCTAAAGCTTCATCAACAATTCCTTTTAAATCAATTGTTTTTTTACCTCTGTAAGAACCGTCTGATGTAATAACCATTTTACAATCAGAATCTTTAATTCTGGTGGCTAAAGCAATAGATGAAAAACCCGCAAAAACTACAGAATGTATGGCTCCGATACGAGCACAGGCTAGCAATGAAATAGCTAGTTCCGGGATCATAGGTAAATAAATACAAACGCGATCTCCTTTTTTGACCCCTTTTGATTTTAGCACATTAGCAAGCTTATTTACCCTATGGTATAAGTCTTTGTATGTAATGTGTTGTGTAGCTTCATTTGGGTCATTTGGTTCAAATAAAATAGCTGTTTTATCTCCTCGTGTCGCTAAATGCCTATCGATACAGTTTTCGGTAATATTTAATTTTGCGCCTTCAAACCATTTTATTTCAGGTTTTTTAAAATCCCAACTTAAAACGTTATCCCATTTTTTTCGCCATAGAAAATGCTCTTCAGCTATTTCTTCCCAAAAGGCCTCAGGGTTTCGGACGGACTTTCTATAAACTTGATAATATTCTTCTAAATGTTTTATATGATAATTACTCATTACTAAATAGTTTTTTATTTATAAATACCAGATATTCTGGCCTTGATAAGTGAATTTTGTTTTGTCTACAGAGACACGTAATCTTATACTTTATGACGTATTATATTGATGTTTATTAGCTAGTGGTAATCTTACTTCCATAGCTCTTGTATTATCAAAACCGACTTTTTTTTCTTGTTCATTTTACATCTAAATGTCATAGTGCTAAAAATTCTAGGAGTAGGTTTTAGATTTGTGATAATACCTAAATACCGGAAACACAATTTTTACATTGCGCTCACTAACCACGTACCAGAACTATGGGCGTAATTTTACTTAAAGAATTTTTTTTGGTTTCTAACCTTCGGGCTATTTGGCTTGAGACAGCCAAAAGCATTTTGAGTCCATTGGACTATCCTTATAAAAAGCTAAATAACTTACTGTTTAGCTTTTTTGGCATTAAATAAACCAAACCAGTTAGGGTTAAATATTTTGAGTTTAATAAGTACCCAAATAATTACCACAAAACAAATACCCATAACTATAGATAGCACGGGGCTTGTTTCTGTCTGGCTTTCGAATTTAAATCTCAGATATAGCGTACCAATAATGTACGCAGTTATTATAATATCTGACGCCAAAGGATTAATGCGAAATTTCATGTCTTTAAAATTTAATTAAACATAGTTTGTTTGCACACAAAACCAATTTAAAAAAGCCTTAAAAGACCATTACTCTAATAGTTCCAGTATTTCTGAGACTATTTTTTTTACTGAAAAAGGTTTTATTAAATACTTGTCAGCTCCTAGTTTTAAACCCTTTTCAATATCCGAAGCTTTATTTTTTGCTGTTAAGAAAGCTATTTTTGTAGCCTCTAAACTTTTGTTGTTCTTTATTAATTTTAACGTCTGATAGCCATCTATATTGGGCATCATAATATCTAACAAAATGATGTCTGGAACAGTGTTTTCAACTATTGATTCTACCTCACTACCATCTCTCGCAATAAAAACCTCAAAGCCCTTCTTTTTAAAGGCATATTCTAGAGACATTACAATATTTGGCTCATCATCAACAATTAAAATCTTGTGCATCATAAATCGTTATACAATGTAGCTAATAGGTAGCGTAAAAACAAACTTTGCCCCTGTTTTTACTGTCTTATCTGCCCAAATTTTACCTTTGTGCTTTTCTATGATTTGTTTTGTGATTGCTAAACCTAACCCACTGCCTTCTGGTTTAATGGTATTTTGATGTTGTGATTGATAAAATTTATCAAAAACATACGCTATATCTTCTGTAGGAATGCCTTTTCCGTTATCTATTACAGCTATTTCAAGAGCTTCATTTCCTAGTTTATAATCTATTTCAATTTTTCCAGATTCAGGCTCGCAAAACTTAATGGCGTTTGAAATTAAGTTTGTAAATACTTGCAGGATTCTATCTTCATCATAGTCTATCTCAAAGTGATGAAAATTTTTAATATGTATGGTTATTCCTTTCTTGGCAGCTATATGTTGGGTATTAGCAACTGCTTTTTTTATCGTTTCTTGAATGTCAAGATTACGTATATCTAAACTTAAACGTCCTGTTTCTAACTTTTCAAAATCTAGTATGTTATTGATTAGTCGCCCTAGTCTGTCTGAATCTTGGAGTATATTCGTTAGAAACTGTTTTTTGATTTCCTGTGGCATATCATCCTCTTCATCCATCAATAACTCGGTTGCAGCCCTAATTCCAGTGATAGGTGTTTTAAGTTCGTGGGCTACAGTATCTAAAAACTCATCTTTTTGTTTATCCTTATTAACCAATTCTTCATTGGCATCCTTTAGTTTTGAAGATAGCTGAGATAGTTCGTCAGATTTTTCAAGAAGCATTTTATTACTTACAATATTCTCCTTGGATTCCTCTAATATTCTAAGTACTTCAGTCAGGCTTATTTGTTCTTCTTTTACCACGCTATCAATTAGAATTTTTGCCGAGGCACTACCTATACTTCCTGTCAGTAGTTTTTCGGAAAAATTAATTAGTCTTGCATCCGCCAGTTGTGTGTCTACCGGTAATTTATATTTAGTAAAAAAGAGTTTTAATGCTCTGGTTGCTTTTTTCTCTCCCAGAAACCTGACGAGCATAGTTTTAATATCGGCCACATACGCTTCTCCTTTCCAAACAAGCGCACTGTCTTGTAGAGCTGAAAAATTCCTGCTGTCTACAAACATTTCGGCATAATTACGTTCTCTATAGTTTCCTTTGAACATGAGTGAAAAAAACAAATAAGCTAACAAATTGAATAAGATACTCCAGAAAAAGGCATGAGCAGGCGGACTCAAAAAATCAATACCAAACAAGGCATAAGGTTTAAGTGCTGCAATGCCATATAAGCCATATTGCGTAAAATCATCTGTTCCGCTATAGGCAGCTAAAGTAAATGGAAGTATTAGTGTGTATACTGTAATAAAGAACCCAAGGATAATACCAATTATCGCACCTTTAGATGAACCACGATTCCAGAAAAGCCCGATAAAAAAGGAGGGTGCCAGCTGAGCAATAATTGTAAAAGAAATTAAACCAATGGAGTACAATGACAATTCTCTTGAAAATGAAACATAGAAGAAATAGGCTATAATGATAATTGAAAAAATAGAGATACGACGAATGTTCTTAATGTACCGCTCATTACGTTCAGTCTGGCTTCTAATAAATTTTTCTAAAAATCCGTATGGAATAATGAGGTTGTTACTCACCATTGTTGATAGTGCCAAAGTTGAAACAACAACCATAGAAATCACAGCAGAAAAACCACCAAGAAAAACTAACGTCGCTAGAAAAGAATTTCCTTGCTCTAAAGGCAGATATAGGGTGTAATACTCTGCATTTACATCGTTTCCAAAAGTTATTTTTCCAGCCCAAGCTATAAAAATCACAAAAATATTGAATATCAAAAGATATAGTGGGAATAACCAAATAGCCTTTTTTAAATATTTTTCCCGATTGTTTTCTAGTACGGCAACCTGAAATTGTCTGGGCAACAAAAAAATTGCCATAAAGGACAATGAAATCATAAAAAGCCAATTAAAACCGTCTTCTAGCCCTGAGAGGGTGGTAAGCTCCTTTAAATTATCTATGGTTGCTATTTGATTATAAATATCAGTTGTACCATCAAATAGATAGAATGTTATGTAAACACCAATGACTAAAAAGAAGACTAATTTTAATACAGATTCAAAAGCTACTGTGGCTATTATTCCAGTATGTTTTTCAGAAGCATCAGCATTTTGAGTTCCAAAGAAAGTGGCAAATATTGCTAATATCAATGCAACGTAAAAAGTAGAGTCATGAAAGGTATTCGTTAAAATGTAGCTGGTGTTGTCTGACATGATTTCAAACGTTTCAGACACGGCCTTTAGTTGTAAAGAAATGTAAGGTATGGTGCCAAAAAGGCAAACTACAGTAACTAGCGCACCTAGAAATCTATTGTTTCCATATCGTAGGGAAATAAAATCTGCAATTGATGAAATTTTGTTCTGGTTAGAAATTCGTATTACTTTTCGTAGTACTATTATCCATAGGGGTGCAGCAATGACCGGTCCTAAATAAATGGGTAAAAAATCAATTCCAGTATTAGCTGCAATACCAATACTACCGTAATAGGTCCAAGCAGAACAATAGACAGCAAGTGATAAAGTATACACATAGGGGTTGTTTACCCATTTGCTCTTCTTCTTTCTTTCGGCAAGGAAAGCAATGAAAAACAACACTGCCAAATACGTTAGAATGATAACTATGATTACATAATTACTCATAATGTCTTTTTAATACAATTCCAGAAATAATAACAGAAAGCAGCCAAATTGAAAAAATAGAAAAGTAAAATGTAGGAAAGCCAAATACTGCTCCTTCAAAATTGAAAATTAAGACAAAAGGAATATTGAATAGGAAAAACAAAGCAAGTGAAAGGACTATCAGTTTTTGTTCGTGGCGTTTCTTCATCTTCAATAGGTTATTTGTGGTTGGGTAGTAAAAGGTTGCACTAATTTATGAAATTTAATACCTTTTGAACATAATAAAATCAGCACCACCAAAATGGTGATGCTGATTTTTAGCTAATCAAATATAAAATTATATTACAATTCTGGAATAATACCGAATTATAGAATGCTTGATTTAGTGATCAGAAGCTTCGCCTGCTCCAGAAGGTATTCTGATACTTTCTACCATATCCTGTACATTCTGTGGTGGAGCTGGTGTCATTCTTGAAACCACCATAGATATTACAATATTTACACACATGGCAATAGTTCCGAAACCTTCTGGTGAAGTTCCGAACCACCAATCTGCACTGGTACCACCGCCAAACATGTCCAATTTGAATTTCATCATGTAGAAAAGCATCAAAAGGATACCTACTACCATACCTGAAATTGCACCTTGGCTGTTCATACGCTTATCAAAAATACCTAAGATAATTGCTGGGAAAAAGGAAGCTGCTGCTAACCCAAATGCCAGGGCGACGACCGCGGCTACGAAGCCGGGAGGATTTACACCAAAGTACCCCGCAATTAGAATCGCTACGAAAATTGAAATTCTTGCAGCTGTTAACTCACCTTTATCCGAAATATCTGGTTTTAGTTGCTTTTTAATCAAATCATGAGAAACAGATGTGGAGATTACTAATAGTAACCCTGCTGCAGTAGATAATGCTGCAGCCAAGCCACCCGCAGCAACTAGGCCAATAACCCAATTTGGAAGATTTGCAATCTCAGGGTTTGCAAGAACCATGATATCTCTATCTACGTAAAGCTCATTTTCAGCATCACTTGGATTAGTAACCATACGTTCTCCATTAACACCTCTAGCTTCTGAGTATAGCGGTTTTTTATCAGCTAAAGCATTTCCTGCTACATATTGAATTTTGCCATCTCCGTTTTTATCGGACCAAGCAATTAGACCAGTATTTTCCCAGTTTTTGAACCATTCTGGAATTTCCTTATATTCTTGATTACTTACTGTTTCAATTAAATTTGTTCTAGAAAAAACAGCAATTGCTGGAGCAGTGGTATATAAAATGGCAATTAGTAGTAATGCATACCCAGCAGATTTACGAGCATCCTTTACTTTAGGTACCGTAAAGAAACGTACAATTACGTGAGGTAGACCAGCTGTTCCGGTCATTAATGCTAAAGTAATAGCAAATACATCCCAAGTACTTTTTGTTCCACTTGTATATTCGTTGAAACCAAGTTCTGTATGTAGCCTATCTAATTTATCCAATAAGAATTCACCACCTTCAATCGAGCCTCCCATTCCTATTTGAGGAATAATATTTCCCGTCATTTGTAATGAGATAAAAAATGCAGGCACCATAAATGCAAAAATTAAAACACAATATTGTGCTACTTGTGTGTATGTAATCCCCTTCATTCCTCCTAATAGGGCGAAGGTCAAAACTACCGTCATCCCAATAAGTACCCCTAGATTGATATCTACTTGTAAAAATTGAGAAAATACGATGCCTACACCTCGCATTTGGCCTGCTACATAGGTAAAGGACACTATTAATGCACAGATTACCGCTACGGTTCTAGCTGTATTGGAATAATACCTATCCCCAATAAAATCGGGTACGGTAAACTTACCGAACTTCCGTAAATAGGGGGCTAAGAGTAGCGCTAGTAGCACATAGCCACCTGTCCATCCCATAAGATAGACCGAGCCATCGTAACCCGCAAAAGAAATGATACCCGCCATACTTATAAAAGAGGCGGCACTCATCCAATCGGCTGCGGTAGCCATACCATTTGCCCATGGAGAAACACCTCCGCCAGCAACATAAAATTCTTTTGTAGAGCCAGCTCTGGCCCAAATCGCAATTCCAAAATAAAGGGCAAAAGTAATTCCTACTAGTAGCCATGTCCATGTTTGTACGCTCATAATGTTCTGTATTAAAGTTTGGTTAGGTTACTCGTCGAAACCGTATTTTTTATCTAATTTGTTCATTAATCTTACGTAGACGAAAATTAGTACTACGAATACATAGATCGATCCTTGTTGAGCAAACCAGAAGCCCAGTTTGAATCCTCCAAGTCTAATTTCATTTAATTCTTCTCTAAATAATATCCCGCATCCAAAGGATACGACGAACCATATGACAAGTAGTATAATTAAATACCTAAGGTTCTCTTTCCAATAGGCCGTGGCCTTTTCTTGTTTATCAGACATAATTGTGTTTTTATAAGTAAATCATTGCTTGAAGTGATATAATATTCGAGTCTAATGCACCGAATTCTTGCTTTTTGTATTCTAATGTCAATTTAGAATTGTGGCCGCTCATATAAGCGTTTACGCCAATACCCAGTGTATTTCTGCTATCGTTTACGGCATCATAACTGTGGGTCCCATAACTTAGGTAAGGTTGATACCTGGTCTTGGTTACATCACCTTTAAAAACATAACCTACATGGCCATAAACCATACTTCCGGTTCCATAGGCACTAAACAGGTAATTTTTGCCATAATCATTGGATTGAAAAACAGCATAAGCGGTTAATGCGCTTCCGTCTTCGCCAAGTGGCGTATCATAAAAAGCATCAACAGCAAAAATTGAAACATTTTCACCGTCAAGAGTAGGAGCAGTTTCAGAACCTGTATTGATTACAGCTCCTTTTGGATGTAAAAAGAACCCAGCTCCAATGTTAAATATTTTTTTACCCCCAAGATAAGAACCTACCTTGTATGGTAAAAAGTTAGATTCTTCATCAAGAAAGTGATAATCTAAATAACCTGCATAGGTTTTACCAGCATCTTTAGAACCTAATAAAGCGCGACCATTATAAACGGCATCTCCGCCAGCTTCGGCAACACGACTATCTAAAGTTGTTGTTGCGGCGTCATTTATGGCTAAACGATATTGAAGTCTATCAAATTTACCTTTGACAAACACCCCTAAATGACGGGCAAATTGATCAGAAAGACCAATGGTGGCCCAGGATTGCCTATTGTTGTCTAGCGTCATCATATTTAAAGTACTTTGGTTGTTAAGCCTAGAAATACCATTAAAATAATGTAATCCACCACCAACTGTATGGTTATCTCCTAAGTTGTATTGTGCCCAAACACCGTGAAAAAATAATTGAGAACCATCTCCTTTTCCAGTAGGGCTCAGTGTTGAACTTGTTAAACTGTTTAGACCAAAATGGGTTAAGATTAAAAAGTCCTTATTAATTTGGGCGAACATTAAGATACGAGCTCTTCGTAAATTAAAGTTTAACGGACTATTTTCATTACCATTTCCATCAAAAGTTTCATCTAAACCATAGTTGGCCTGTACCTGTGCCCAAGAAATTATTCGCAGATATTTAGAACCATCTTCGTTAAATTTCATTTTAAGTCCTCCGGTATAGTCAGGAGAACCTTGGGCAATCATCAATTGAAAGGACATTATAAAAAACCCAATCAGCAATAGAGTTTGTTTACTCATAGTTTAAAGAGATTAGTTAGTGATGAATTGGTTTTGTGTGCACCGCTAAACTCTTAAAAACAATTAGTTAATGTTTTATTAATATATTTTTTTGGTAAATTTATATAGTTATTCCTTAAAGCGTTCCCATTTTATGAGCATAAACTTATCTCCTAACTCGGTAACTATAACGCCGGCACCTTTAATATTTTCGGGTTTTTGAAAATAATCTCCAAGTTCCGAAGCATTCAAAATTTTGTAAGTAGGGTGGTAATCAGAATTGTAAGGCCGTTTAATATTATATTTTTTAACCCAGTTCATGATGCTTACATGGGAGACCCCTAAAATGCGTTCAATCTCTCGGTAGGTTAATCCTTCCAGGTATAGTTGGAGTGATTTATTTACATAATAGGCATCAATTTTTTTTCCAATTTTATTTACAGAAAAAAAATAATTGCATTTTTTGCACTTGAATCGCTGTCTATTATTAACAATTCCACTTTTTATATAGCTGTCAGAACCACAGTTAGGACATAGTTCAATTTTCATGTATACCAATTTTGCATAAATATATCAATTTAGCAATAAAATATCTGAATAAGTCATGAAAATTTATTCGACAAAAGGTCAATTATTCCTTCAAGCATCATGTTTTTCGGGTATTTCAAAAAAATGATCATAATACTTTCTTGTAATCGTATAATCGCTTATATATTAATAATTTAATTTAGAAATGTGAATGTTTATAAGCTTATACCTATTTTTCAGCGTAGTTATATCAATTTTAAAGATTATTGTAGCAACAATTTATTTGTACTTTTTGCATAGTATACTTTTTCAAAGAGTTAAGGTTTATTGATTTCTTTATCTACGGATACCTATTTTTACAAAAAAAATAACACAGCCCATGCTTCATTTAAAATTAGCAACAGACCCACGTTGGGTTAATATTGTTGAAAAAAATATAGAAGAAATACTTACAGACCATGCATGGTGCGAACAAAAAGCCGCTACTAACGCAATCACTATAATTACCCTTAATTCTGAGTATCCGGATTTAGTTACCGATTTACTCCTCTTAGCTCAAGAAGAATTAGAACATTTTCAAATGGTACATGACATCATTAAAAAACGAGGTTACACTTTAGGGAGAGAACGTAAGGACAGTTATGTTAACGAGCTTTACAAGTTTATGAATAAAGGAGGAAGTAGGGTTAAATCTATGGTAGATAGACTCTTGTTTTCTGCTATGATCGAAGCTAGGAGTTGTGAGCGCTTCAAATTACTTTCAGCAGAAATTAAAGACCCCGAACTGTCTAAATTCTATCATGATTTAATGATCAGTGAAGCAGGCCATTATACTACTTTCATTGGTTTTGCTCGCAAATACGGTCAAGATGTAGATGTAGACAAACGCTGGCAGGAGCTTGTCGCATTTGAAGCGGAAGTCATTAAAAACTACGGAAAAGATGAAACTATACATGGATGAAACATGGACACTTAGTTTAAAAATTAGTTGTGTCTAACTCTTGGATTAGAAGGTTTTTGATTAATTTTTATTTGTAAGTAATTGAAAAATTGAAAGAGATACTGTTATTGTTTTAGAGCATAAACAGTATCGCATATTTTGTACAATATGATTAGCTTTCAAATCGTTATCTAGTTTCTTTTATTAACAGATAAATTAAACAGATTCGTAATATGTCCCATCTAAACATTTTCAAAAATTTTATCCTTGCTATTTTAGTTTTTGTTTTTGCTATTTCTTGTAGTAAAGACAATGCAGATCAGAACTCAATCGTAGTGGATGAAGAAACTACTACAGAAAATACTATAACCGAAGAAACTGAAGAAGACGAGAATACAGAGGAAGAAGAGGAGGTTGTAGAAGAGGAGGAAGAGATAATAGAAGGTCCTCAAGACGACCCTTATGATGAAAGTGCTTTTATAATTACATGGGAAGCTGCTTATGATCAAGATTATATCTGGATCAGAACAAATCCGGAGGTAAATACTCCTTATAACTTTACAGTAAACTGGGGTGATGGAACCATAGACACCGGATTAAGTGAGAATACTATTCATGAATATGCTAAAGAGGGCGTATATACCGTTCAAATAACCGGTGATTTTCCAGCTATTTATAACGACTCACCATATGCCAATACTAAATTGTTGACTGTGGAAAATTGGGGGGATATTAAATGGGAGAGTATGAACCGTGCATTTCAAAATTGCACGAATATTGTTTTTAATGCTACCGATGTGCCGGATTTATCTAGAGTAACAGATATGTATGCAATGTTCGCCAGTGCTACGTTTTTTAATAGCGAACTTAAGGATTGGGATGTAAGCAATGTTACGAATATGGGCTACATGTTTTACGAAGCAAATAATTTTAATCAAGACATTTCTACATGGGATGTAAGTAATGTAACCAGTATGAAATCCATGTTCTTAAAGGATAAAGCTTTCAATCAAGATATTTCTTCTTGGGATGTAAGTCAGGTAGCAGATATGTATTTTATGTTCTATGGTGCACATATTTTCAATAGTGATTTAAGTGCGTGGAACGTAAGTAACGTAACGGATATGGACAGTATGTTTTTCAACGCTGAAGTTTTTAATCAAGATATATCTGAATGGGATGTAAGTAAAGTGACTAATATGGAGAATATGTTTAACGACGCTTTATTATTTAGTCAAAACTTATCTGGTTGGGCTACGGAAAATGTTACAGAGTGTAATTCATTTTGGTCTGATAGTTCATTGGCAGAGAGTCAACTACCAACGGCAGGAACTTGTTTTGGAGGTTAAATCAAGCCTATTTTATAGAACAATTGGGGCTACAGGAATAATCGATATAATGGATGAGGTCCAATTGAATTTTGCTGTAGCTCATAATCGCAAGAATTTTAAAAGCAAAAGCCTTGTTTGCAAACAATAACCCTTCTCAAGTAGTGTACAAAAATGAGGAAGGTGAAATATAGTAAACAATTAACATGTCCTATATTGGTGATGGTGACTACCCAAAAACAGCAACAGTTTCATCTGTTTCCACAGATGGTGGTGATAACGAAACTTACTTGACAACCTTAGCGTGTGTAGATGAATAAGAATAATAATATTTTAAGTGATAGAAATCAGCCTACGGGCTGCTTTTTTTGTTTCTGGTTCAATTAATATAAAATCTTTTGTTCCTCAGGTTAATAGATGTATAGGATAGGGAAGTTCCGGTGGGTATAGATGAGGTTCTTTACAATAGTTCCATTTGATCAAGAGTTGATTTTTTAGCTTAAGACACAACCCAATAAAATAATAGGAATATTTAGTAACCGCATAATTGGTTTAAAGATTATTTGCCTAATAACTTTAAAAGGGCTTCTTTGGTTAGGCTAGTTTCCCAAGTTAAACGCTCTCCTTTTTCATATTTAAAGTAGCTGTAGGTTTTACTGCTTTTGTCATAACGAATATGTTCACCATCGTAGAAATCATTGTTAAGAATTACACCTGTTGCTAAAAGCTTATTGTCTACATAAGAATACATGGTTACTTCACCATCAACAAAAAGCTCTTCTGGGTTAAGGAAATTTTTGTATGTAAACTGATTAATATGTTTTAAACTAGGATATGCCTTTAATAATATTCCTTCTTTTTTCAAGGTGATAACTAATTTAGAATCAACTAATGAATAATTGATATCATAGCGCGCTTCATGATAATTAATGCCGATTGTAGTTATTTTATTTTTATCATATTCTAGTGTGCCTGCTGACACATTAACATCAGTGTATACTTCAACTTTTGCTTTCGTTTGTTCTTCATTCAAATATGTACCTCTGAACATCACTAAATCTGAATCTCTTTCTGCAACCGTAAATCCGGTATCCGTATAGATAACCGTATTTCGTATTTTTTGATTTAAATCCTCTTTTGTTACTATTGTTTTAACAAGTTTTCCGTTTTGGTATTCGTGAAAATGCAACCTGTCTTCTGTATGCTCCATAAACCTGCCCTGGTACGGTCTACCAGATTTATATTGCATAGAATCTACAACTACTAGGGTTTGGTAATCGTTAAAACCTACGTATTGCGCTCCAAATATTTTCCCATTCTCATAATGGGTGAATGAGGCTAGTATAGGATCGAATTTAAAAAAATCACCATTATATGGTTTGCCATTTTTGTACACGCCTTTGGCAATTTCTCCTTTTGAATCTTTTAAGTGAGGGTATGATTCGGTTAAAATAATTCCCTTATCGTATTCTGCCTGTCTGCCTATAACTTCTTCGAGCCTTGTTTCAGTGATTTCTTTTTCAATCCCTTGTTTTAGACCGTTTTTGTAGGTTGTAAACGTATGGTCATATATAACGGTACCCTTTATAGGTTTCCCTTTTTTATAGATACAAGTGGTCTTCCTGTCTAAGTCCTTTTCATAGAACTCAATTAATCCATGGCGTTGATTTTTCTTATAAATACCACTAATAGTTAAATCTCGATTGTTTTCGTCTTGCTCTAAAAAAACACCTTCTTTAATTCCATTTTTATAGGTGGTAATTTCTTCATTATAAGCTACGTAATGAACACCGTTGTACGGTAGTTCATTTTTAAAGGTTAATGCATAGGTTTTACCTTTTGCAATAATAGATTGTGCGCTAACAATTCCGTTTTCGTAAGTGGTGCTACCAGTAAAAACTAAAGTATCATTTTTATAATCAAAATTGAAATTGTCTATTTTAACAATAAGCCCTTTTTTATAGTGCGTTTTGGTATAGTTGTCACAAACTTGACCCGTGTACGGATTCCCTTTTTTATAAATACATTCGCAAATATCTCCATCTATAAGATTACTTTTGACCTTTCCAGTAAGTAAATCATTTTCATATGCTTGTTGTTCTACAACTTCACCTTCGTAGTTATACTGAGTAAACATTCCATGTTTTTTTCCATCCTTAAATGAAGAAAAAGACAAACTGTAGGGATTATAAAAAGTTCCGTTCCAAGGTTTATGGTCCTTGTAGATTCCCTTTGCCACTTCTTTACCATCTTGCAAGTAAAAGGCGCTTTCCCCGTTTTTATCATTATTTTTAATATGGTCATATGCCTTCACTTGCTTCAAGCTATCCGAATAAAATGAAGTTTGTTTGCCATCTAACCTGCCTTCCTTGTAACTAGAAATTTTATTTTCATAACTATCTACGAATTCACCATCCCAATGTTCTCCATCTTTGTTTATTCCTCTAGTGATTGCTTCTTTTTTTCTTGAATATCCTATTTCCTCACCTTCTAATTTTCCGTTGGCATATGTTTTTAAGTTACTGTAGTTAAAGACAGTTCCGTTATAAGGTTGGTCATCTTTATAATCGACTTTTGAAAACAATTTACCATCGTCAGAAAAAGTAGCATACTCACCATTTAATTTTCCATTTTTAAAATGCATATAGTCTTCTAAACCTAAGGCATCATCTTCTTTATTGATGAAAAATGTGGCTAACATTCCGTTTTTTATATTTCCATTTATATATTGATTTTCCCCTATTTTATTTCCTTTTTTATCAAAATATAATGCTATATCAATACTGTCATTCTGTTGTAATTTCTGTTGCGCTAGTTGATCGGAGTCTTCATAAAATATTTGCTGACCAATACGCTTACCTTCTTTGTAAATGGGTATGTAACCATTAAAACAGCATGGGTGAATAAAAGTACCTTCCCAACCTTCATCATTTCTATATTCGCCCTTGGCTCTTAAAAATCCGTTTTGGGAGTAGACCAATGATTCTCCGTTAAGTTTACCATTAGTGTAATGCCTACTTTCTAAAAGCTGACCATTTTCATGGTACCATTGTATTTTTCCTTGATTAATTTCATCTTCAAGGTTTGACCAATAGCCATCCATCTGAATGTTTCCGCTTATGAAATAGTCTTTTACATGATACAGATCACCCTCTTTTTCTAGTGGTAACGGTCTAAAAAACGATGCATTAGCTTTTTCGGTTCTATGCCAATCAGCGTCAAAATAGAGCGTGTCTTGTTGTGCCGTTATTTGGATAGTAAAAACTAAAAAGAGTAGGGGGAGTATGCTTTTCATTATAGTTAATGTTTGGTTTTAATTAGTTGTACTAATTGCTGTTTGGTTATATTTTTTTGATCTTCAACCAATTTACCTTTCTTATACAAGTTAAAGTTATAGCTGCCATTTTTGTTTATATTAGTTGTAACACCGTTGTGCTCTCTGCCTTCTTTATACATACATGTGGCAATAGGAGTTTCTTCACCATCTAAATAAAAACTTGCCGGACCATCACCAAAATAAAATAGTCGAAGCCAGTCTTGAACATCACTAGGTTTTATAATATGCGCAGGTTTAAGTGTACTTTCAAACTTAATCAGCATATTTTCTAAGTCAAAAACTAGATTTATTTTATTCAAAGAAATACTTTCTATGGTAACGTTTGTGCCATATTCCTTAAATGAAAATGAAGCATCAGAAATTCCTTTTTTTGAAAATGAAAATCTTCCCAATTCATTTCCATAGCCGGTAATAATTGCGGTTCCTGCACTAGAATCGGTATTTATATAAGTTACTTCACTAGAATAATTGGTCGTGTTATTAGAAGATTGTTCATTAGTAGTTTTATAGCCTTCATTGGTATACCTAACTATTGCATCTGGTTTTTTACTAAGACCCCATGTAAAAATATTGGTCTGTATTAAACTTCCATTTTCATAAAGGTGTTCTAGGGTATCGCTATGGTATATTTCAATTAGATTGCCTTGAAATGGTTTTCCGTTTTTATAGCTTACACTATCTAAAACTACCTGCATATTAGAACCCATGGTAGTATAGTATTCCATGCCCGATTTTTTACCGTTTTCATAATGACTTACAGATTGATAGCTACTTTTCGTTTCTGTATCAGGTAGGTTAATAGCTAGGGTCGTTAAAAAATCTCCTGAAAAAGGCATGTTGTTTTTATAGGTACCTACAAGACTGTTTTTGTCTTTGAAAGGGAGAAAAATAATTTGGCTTAGGATTTTTCCATTTTTATATTGAATCACTTTTTCTATTGAATTCTCTTTGAAATTAACCACAGTTTCTTCTCCATTTTTCTTGCCTTTTTTATAGCTAGTAAGTGTGTACTTCTCAGGGAAATAGTTTTTGTCGATTTTTTCTAGAGATGCAAAACTACCTTCAAACGGAATGCCGTTTTTATAGCTGCCCTCAGCAATTAAATCTTCATTGTAATAGAATTTTCCTTGCTGAAGTTTACTGTCTTTATATTCGTAGTTAGCTTTAAATTTCTGAGAGATGTATTCCTCTTTTAATTGTTCGCCTTCGTTGTAGGTGTTGCGGGTATAATTAGTGCCGCCAGAATACTCATAAAATACTCCGGTAAAAGGTTTGTTGTTATTGTACAGTCCTTCTGCTATTAATGTACTTTCTTCAAAGTATTTAATTTGACCATGTAGCTTACCATCTACATAGTTTCTACTAATACTATCAAAAGGTGAATTATAAGCACCGTAAGCTTGCATAGGCATTTCTAGACCATGTTTTAGTCCATTTTTATAAGATATAATGGTGTCTTTGTAAATTGCGGTGCCATCAATTGGTTTTCCATTTTGGTACATACAAAATGTACTTGTCTTACTTTGTAAATTTTCAAATTCTATTTTTCCTTCGTAAACGCCTTGGTTATAATTACCAGTTGCTATATAGCCCTTATATTTCTTACTAATTCGAAAAGGACCTTCTTTTGTGCCATTTTTAAAAGTGGTTAAACTACCCGATATACGATCATAATCTTGACCAGAATATGCCTTGCCATTTTTATAAAGTAGCTCGTATGTTTCTCCGTTTAGGTTAACGAGTTTTTTAGTTTTCTCTTTATCCTGAAACAACTGAATTTCTATTTTTTCATCTTCATTTTCAGAATTGTAGGAGGTTAGCTTTACCAATAGACCATCTACATACTCATAAACGTCATAACCTTTGCATTCTTCACCGTTGAAAGGTTTTTGATTTCTATACTCACATTCACATGTTTTGGTTTTAAAAAGCCCCGTACTTACAACCCTGCCTGAAACCTTACCATTAACATATTCACGTATGGAAATTATTTTTCCTTGTTCATTGAAGGTGGTGAGCGGACCATGAAAAACGCCTTCTTTATATGAGGCGATTTTGCGCGT
This sequence comes from Zobellia nedashkovskayae, assembly GCF_015330125.1. Classification (NCBI taxonomy): domain Bacteria; kingdom Pseudomonadati; phylum Bacteroidota; class Flavobacteriia; order Flavobacteriales; family Flavobacteriaceae; genus Zobellia; species Zobellia nedashkovskayae. The sequence continues at coordinate 3,497,400 of NZ_JADDXR010000002.1, forward strand.
ATATTCATTGTAAAATGAACCGTTATATGACATCCCCGCCTTATTTATACCTCTAGCTTTTTCTTTACCGTCTTCGTAATAGGAAATTTCTTCGCCTTCTTTTAAACCATTGCTAATAGCATACTTCTGCTTTTTTTGACTAAAATTTAAATCATAGTATGCTGTGGTGAAACCGTCATTTTTTCCGTCTGTGTACGTGGTTTTTTCTGTTTGTGTATTGGCAAATTCTCCACTAAATCGTTTACCGTTTTTATTAATTCCTCTAGTGGCTATTTTGCCATTTTCAGCATAACTTATTTCTTCGCCATTTAATATTCCATTGGCGTAGGTTTGTAATAATCGGTAAACGATAAAACTACCTGAATAAGGCTTGTTGTTCTTGTAGACGCCTCTAGAGCTTACCTGACCTCCTTTTTTATAAATGGTATTTGTTCCATCTAATAGACCATTATTATAAACTGATTCAATAGACTTTGTGCCGTCTTCAAAATACCAGGTTATTTTGCCATGCAAGGTCTCTTTTTCCAAATTAGACCAGTAGCCCTGCATTTGCAGATTACCGTTTATATAATAGTCTTTTACATTATATAAATCGCCCTTTTTTTCTAACGGTACAAGGCGAAAAAAGGCAGCATTGCTTTTGTCTGTTTTATTCCATTTCAAATTGAAGTAGAGCGTATCCTTTTGCGCTATAAGGTTGGTAATGCTACAAAAGACAAGTAATAGTAAGAATTGATTTTTAATGTTCATTTGTTACTTCGGTTTTCTTGGTTATTCTGATACTACTACCGTTGCCACTATAAAGATTGTTGTGGTCTTGCGCCTCGAATTTGTATTCGTATTCTTTTACCTCTTCGTAACTTAAAATTTGAAACGAATTATAGTCGGCTTCTTTAATTTTTTCCCTTTTAAAGAATATAGATGTTCCATCTTTAGAAAAATCATTTTTTAAAATGCTAAATGAATTAACATCGGCGTCATCGATTGATTTCCCCTTATAGAATACCTGTTTTTTATCTTTAGCATACTCGCTGTAATCATCACCTAAAACCGAAAAAGAATTTTTGTCAATACCATGTAAAATGCTGTTAGGGTCAGAAGGATTGTAATATACTTGATTATCGTCTACAGCATATTTGTCGTTTAAAAACCTAAAGCTTGGACCATGACTGTTTGGAATAATATTATTGTCATAATACACACCATATTTATCAGCCGTAACGTATCTTTTTATAACCTTAAAGGTAGCTGGGTCTCGTTTAATCAGTTTTTTAGTTTCGTTAAAAACACTCAATTTATCTATGCCGTAATATTTCGTTAATTGCTGAAAGGTTTTTGCATCTGCCCCTTCTACAACTTCAATGGAAGTATGCGTTTTTGTGTAGTATTCCTGTCCAAGTCTATAAACGGAATGGTATAGTACTTCATCTCCGCTTATCTCGTAATAGGTTTCGTCAGCATCTGAGCAAGAAACTAATAATAACACCATTAAAATAAGTTTATATGGTTTCATTAAAATTCTCTTTTTAACCATTTTTCTTTTTCTTTAGACCAAATTCCTAAGCTACCATCATCATGCGTACCACCACCAGATCTATAATAATTGTTTTTGTCTTCGCCATCATAGCCAGAATTGCCTTCAATCATTTTAAAGGATTCATAATCAACTTCTTTAACTGGTAGACCTCGATAGAAAATAGATTTGTTGTCTTTTGCTAAGTCATACTTTAAAAGTTGAAAAGAATTTACATCTGTATCTTTCATAATAGCATAATGATGATATACATGATTTTTATCTTTTGAATATCCATTCAAATTATCAAGTATTTTAAATGAATAGGGGTCGGCTCTTTCAATAATATGCTCATTACAATACACCTGATTTTTATCTTTTGCATAAGAAACAAAACTAGAAGTAATGATTTCAAATGTTTCTTTATCAGCCTCTTTTAAAACGGTATAAAAATTAGTGGGAATATAATATACTTGATTATTATCTACAGCATACCCACCATCAAGTAATTTAAAACTTAAACCATCACTATTTGGTATTAGTTTATTTTGAAGATAAACCCCCAATTTATCTATCGTTATAAATTCACTAATAACCTTAAAAGTATGTGGGTCCCTCAGATTCATTTAATTAATCAATTACGTTTATAAGCTTTAGATAAAATGATTCTGTATGAAAAATTTCTAGAATTTCATCCTTGGATGTACCTCTTCCTATTGATTTAATCCTTTTTTTTTAAAACTCAATATTGGACTTATCTAGCTCAATATAATCTGGATTCGTTCTATTTTGGTTTTCAATATAATTAGCTTGATAATTAAGTATCGTTTCTATCTGAAAGAGAGAAAGTTTCACTTTTAACTCATCAGAAAGGTTAATGTAAATAGTTTTTGCAGCTTGTGCGGAATCATAAAGAGCAGCTAAATATATTTCGTCTTCTGGTATGTTAATAGCATATGTTTCACCACTAACTTCGATATCTTCTATTCTAAAATTCATTTTCTTTTAATTCAGCCGGTTTACGTTTCCCATTCTGCTCAAAGTATTTCCAAACACCTGTTTTTTTCTGTTTTAATGAATAAAGAGTAGAAACTTTTTTAGGACTATTTTACTTTATGTTGAATTGCTGTTTTATACAAATTATCTCTATCTAAAATAAGCACTTCATCTGCTGTAGCTTGAATGCCGAATGATTCTCCTGTAAATAGAACATCTTCATTATCGGAAGTCAAGAAGGGTCTACAATTGGTGCCATCAATATTTAGCTGGTATACAAAGGTGTCTCTGTAATAATCAGAAGATATACTTGTGGTAATTAAGGCAGATTCTTTAGTAAAAATAATATCAGAAATATTCGCTTTGTACCCATCTCCATCTTTTGGCATATCAATTTTACGCCAATCATTACCGCTATTATCGGTGTAGAATAAGTCTCCATTTAAACCACCTATTAACCCAATGTTTTGGTTTAAGAAAGCAATAGAATTGAGGTTTACAAAATCTTCACCGTCCGTCTCAAATAGTAGTTGCCAATTCATACCACCGTCAGTACTTTTGTAACTTCTGCCTGAAAAAGTCACTACAATAATTTCTTTTTCTGAAAGGGCAACAAAGTCTGAAATTCCTTCAGTTTCTTTTCCTAAGCCCATATGTTCAATAGTAGCCCAGGTTTTGCCAGCATCTACGGTTTTAAGAATAACTGAAATGCTATTCTCTTCTCCACTTATATACCCAGAGCCTACTATAAAACCAATTTTGTCATTAACAAAACGTGTTTTGTAGTATTTGGGAGAAATACGTCCTCTTTTTTCAAATAGTTCTTTGGTATTAAATACACTCCAGTTTTTTCCAAAATCTGGAGTAGTGAAAATGTATTCACTATCACCAATTACAAATATGTTATCACCGGAAAATGCTACTGAATAAAACGGATTGCCAAATCTAGAAAATCGATTTTCTAGCCAGGTTTTACCACCATCTTTTGTGATTCTGGTTATTAAACCAGCACCGCCAACAATAATCCCAACATTTTTGTTTTTGAACGCTAAGCCATTATACATATGAAACCCTGTTTTTTCTATATGATGTAAAACAGAAACTTCTTGATTGGTAGTAGCATTTAAAAAGTTTGTTCCTTTTTGGGTAATGGTGTTTTTGGTTATAAACTCATTATCTAAAACTTGTTCTACCTTATTAAAGCCGGTAAGTGGCTTTTCTTCTTGGTTGTTTTGCCCTTTGCAGGAGTTTAGAACAACTATAAAAAGTAATATTAAGGATTGTAATATTTTCATTTAAAATTGTTTAATACATATCTAAGCCATCAAAGTAAATTTCTGTTATAGCGGTGTCGTCATATTTATCGCCTTTATACACACTCATAATCTCAAACCTGATGGTATCTCCGGTTGTTATTTCTTTATTATATGATTTAAATATCTCACCATTCGCATCTTTATAGCTATACCAACTTGTTCCATCTTTATTTAAACCTCTGTATGTTATTTCATAACCAATGGTCGGTATTTTAAAAGTCTGTTCTGCATACACATCTTTCAGATTTAAAATGGCAAATTCTTTATTATTGACACATACTTTTAATTGCTTTACACGGGAGTTATTTTGCCAAGTAGTTTTGTCTTTTACATAACCGTTAGCAATCTTAATGGCTGTAATACGCGGATGTTGCGCAGGAAAGTTAAACTCAACATATTGACCAATTCCATCTCCTTTGACACCTTCTACCCAAGCAGTGGCATAGCTTAAATCACTTATACTAGTTTGATTGTAAATGTTGTCTTTCAGTGTACTTAGAGCAGAAGAAACGCTACAAAATGGCATATGTTTATCAAGCTTTTGAATGTTGTAGCTTTCATCTGTCCAATCATTACCGGATACTATACTAAAAGGATCTTTTTTTGCTTGACTAAAGCCTATTTCGTCACATTTGTCTCTAAAAGCATTCCATTGGTTCCGGGTATAAGTTTCTTTTGGAAATAAGTGTTGGTCCAAAGAATCGCATATAGACCAATAGCTCTGCTTTTCAACAAAATTATAGGGTGCTCCTATTGTGGAATCAAGACTTGGGGGGACTTGACTTTTTGCAGAATAGCTAGTTAAAAAAAATAATAAGACAAAAAGTAAATGTTGTAGAAGCATCTTGCTTTATCTCTCGTTAGGCTGTCAAGTATAAACACTTAATAGCTTTCAAGTATAAACACTTAATAGCTTTTATATGGAACGGTAATAAAAGCCATTAGGTATAAAACTGCTTGGCAATGGTGTTTTATTTAGCATTAAGCTATATAGATACTTAAAAAAAGTAGTTATATGGGTTGATTTGAATGATTAGGTTTACAGTAAACATCTATAACACACAATTGTTTCTTTTAGTTGTATTTATAAAAAAAGTATGCTCCTTAATCGTGTCATAAGATAAAATGCGTATTGGTCTCCTGCCGAAAATACCATTTAATACCAATGTTAACATTGGTCAAAGCAAGTTTCAAAATCAAAAAATCAATTTAAAAAATAACTGATCACCATCATAAAAATTACTGTTGTTGATGTGGCTAAAGTTATCACTACTAATATTATAACCAGTGAACTCGGTAAATTTGGTTACATTGTTCTGCAGAAAAACACAACCAACCAACAGCAAAATATGGGAAGAATTAAAAGTATAATAAAAAACCTTGGACCAGGTCTTTTATTTGCGAGTATGGCTATAGGCACATCGCATTTAGTGCTTTCAACAAAGGCAGGTGCCCAATATGGGTGGTTTATGATCATACCTATAATTTTGGCTAACCTTTTAAAATATCCGTTTTTTGAATTTGGTATTCGATACACCAACGTTACGGGCAAAAGTATTATAGAGGGGTATAATGATAGGGGCAGAGGGTATTTATGGCTCTATGCCTTTATTACTTTGGCAACTAGTTTGGCAAGTCCCGCTGCACTTTGTTCTATTACTGCCGGACTCTTTATAAATCTCTTTGGAATAACCACTGTTAGTATTACAACTGTAGCTGTTGGTCTGTTTACTTTTAATAGTATTATCCTGATAATTGGCAAATACAAATTGTTGGAAACCACATTAAAATTTTTAATTCCCATTTTATTTGTCGCCCTATTAAGTACAACGGTGTTGGTTATTAATGCTGGTCCAGTAACTCCAATAGTTGATTTTAAAGCTCCCGAATTATTTGATGAATTTGGAATCTTGTTTCTTATTACGTTAATCGGTTGGATGCCTACAGCTGTGGAAGGTAGCAGCTGGTTAAGTCTTTGGAGTGCAGAAAAATATAGAATAGATAAAAATAAGCCACCTTTAAAGGAAGCCCTTCAAGAATTCAATACGGGATATGTATTGACTGCCGTGCTTGCTATTTTCTTTTTGACTATTGGTTGTATGACGTTGTATGGCTCTGGAACGGAATTAAGTGGAAACGCCGTAACATTTGCTGACCAGGTCATAAGTTTGTTTACAACGCATATTGGCGATTGGGCATACGTTTTGATTACTGTATCTGCATTTGCCACAATGTATAGTACTTGCCTAACACAACATGATGCTATAGCTAGGGTTAGCGTAGATGTAATTGGATTGATAGTTGGTGAGCATAATAAGTTTACAGAAAAAAAATACTATGCGGCAGGTATAATTATCATATCTGTTACCAGCATTATTGTATTGGTGGCATTGGGAGCAAATATGGGTGTAATTCTTGCCACAGCTACTGTTATTTCTTTTGTTTTAGCGCCGTTGGTGGGCTATATGAACCTAAAGAATGTAATGAGTACGGATTTCCCTCAGAAATATCAACCTAAAAAAGGTTTACAGTTGTTGACTTATACCGGAATCTTATTCCTTTCACTACTTTCCCTTTACTATTGTTGGACGCTCATTTTTTAAAAACAAAAGTTGTCAATAAATCAAACAGACATTTTTTGGATTGATAATACTATTCATTTCTAAATTCACCGGTCATGAGAAATTATAAAGCTTTTCTAGTCACACTTCTGATTTTATCTTTTTTGTTGATTTCATGCAACGAAAAACAAGAATTATTTAAAGAGGGCTCTAGTGATTGGTATTCCTATGGAGAAGCCAAATGGTATTTCTCTAATAAAGAGTTGATAAGTACAATTAAAAATAGGGAAGGCTATTTATTAACTAAACAAGTATATGAAGATTTTGTGTTAGAAATAGAATTTAAGCCTGATAGCACCATAAATACAGGCGTTTTTATTCGATGTAAGAATAATGATTTAAATCCTACCAATTGTTACGAAGTAAATATTTGGGATTTACATCCGGATAAAGGCAATAGCACAGGGTCTATCGTAACCCGTGTAGCACCATTAGAATTTGTTGAAACTATTAACAAATGGAACACATTAAAAGTAAGGGCTAAGAAGAACAAAATACAGGTCTGGATAAACAACCGGTTAACTGTAGATATGGTAGACGATAATCTTCCAGAAGGTCATATCGGACTTCAGTCTAAAGGAACAGGGGAAATTAGGTTTCGAAATTCTACAATTAAAATCTTAAAGTAGGACGAATTTTGGTGGGCTAATTAGTTTATTTTGAAATGGAATATTGCATAATTGTTCTGTAGCTCTCCAATAGGTCTTTACATCATAATTGTCATCACAGCAAAGCAACCCACAGGTTAGGAACAGAAAATGGCTATGGTATCAGAAGGATTGCCGTGGTCGTGTCTTCCTTAAAATGGTGTCTTTCAATGCCATTTAGCACACCTCTTTCCATCTATGATTTTTCTCTACTACCTTCATTTATCCTGCTATTGTCTCTACTATTTCTTTATAACACGATAAACGTTGTAAATCGTTCTAATAGGAAATACGTAAGGCCCAACGCTGCCGCCGATGAAAAAAAGGTAAAAGTTAGTGCACATGACCCCAACTTATTGCTATGATGATGTCTTATTCTATTTTAAAATTAGTACCGGTTTCATTTGGAGTAAGAAAAAGTTTACATCGGTTAGGGTATCGCAATGCTACAAGGGAAAAAACAGGAAAATATTTATAAAATGTACGTTTGAATTACATTTTATTAAACCTTTTCATAAAGTGAAATAATTTATTGATTAGTACCCTTTTAGACAATATTTATTCCTATTTTTATCTGCTACGGAGGTAACTTCTCAAATTGCAGCAAAAGTAGTTTTAACCTTAATTTAATACAAGATTTTACTTACAATTTCCTCTTTTTAAAATGAATTTACCAAAAAACATCTTTACAATTTATACCAGCCAAGATAAAGATGTGCTACAGTATTTCTTACTTCATTTACAATCCGTAAAAAATAACTTCAATATTGCTATTTGGAGTGATGATTCCATTGATGACATAGAGCTATGGAAATCAGCAAATGTATCTCGATTAGACGAAACACATGTATTCCCGATTTTATTGAGCAATACTTTTATGAATTCTGAATTTGTCAAAAGCGATGAATTTAGAATGGTGATAGAGCGATATAAAGCGGATAAGGCTGTAATAGTTCCTATAATTCTCGATGACTGCTCTTGGGACGTCAATTTTACTTTTGACCATTGTATTTTTAATTTTAACGAACTACAGGTCTTTCACAAAAATGAAAATCCAATAAGTAACGGGAGTCCAACGGACATAGTTTTTACACAAGTTTCCTATTACATTATGGGTTTGCTCAATTCATTTACAAAAAAGAGTGCTATAGAAAAGCCTGTTAGTACCGAGGAACAGAAGGAGTCAAGTTTAGCAACTGAAGGGCAAATTGCATTTGATTTTTTCGAAGAAAGTGTTACTGAGAGTAAAGACGAGAATGGGATAAAAAACAGGAAAGAAGCAGAGGCAAAAAAGCAGGTTGAAGAAGAGAATAAACTTCTTGAGGAGACAGAGGTTCAAGAGCAGATTATAAAGGAGAGATGGTTAAAGCAGAAAGCGGAGAACCAAAGAATTATTGAGAAAGAGGCCGAGGCTAAGAGAGCAGTAGTTCAAGAAGAAATCCGCGAAAGAGAATTTATAAAGGCACGTATAGCAATAGGGCAGAAAAGACAGGAGCAAGTAACCGAATCATTAAGAGAGCCGGCTTGGGAACAAGGATTTGGCGAAACTGTTACGACCCAAAGAATAACTAATAGAAAGAACAGTCTTGCAAAATACAACTATCGATTCAATAACAAGAATACGATTGAGGCCCGAAGTATAGTTCCAGAAAGAAAGCGGGTTATTGAAGAACCAAAAATTCAGCTAGTAGTAGAGGAGAAAATTAGCGAGAAAATAATATATCCCGTTAGAGAAACGCAACGGGAAAAAGAACTAGAGGAAACAGTAGCAGTAGAGCAAACAGCCACAAGAAAAACTGATCTTGGAAAATATAATTATCTCTTTGATAATAAAAAAGAGGTAGAGGTTTTAAAAGTTGAAATAGAAAAGTCTGACAAAGAAGAAATAAAGAGCCAAGTAGCGGTAGAGAAGGAAAAACGCCGTACAATGCTCAAAGTCTTAGAAGAAACGGAATGGAAAAAGAGACTCGGTGAAAGGGTTGCATCATTGAAAGCAGTTGCAAAAGAAAGTATTTCAAAATGTAAGCATCTGTTAGATAGAAAAATAGAAGCATGGGACAAAAAAGTTGTTCCAGATGAAAGCTCGGGCAGAGAAAAACTAAAGGGCAAACAACGGCCTACGGTGCTTAAATCCTTAGGAGAAACGCAATGGAAAAAGAAATTTGGCGAAAGAGTTACATCGTTGAAAACATCTGCAAAAGAAAGCCTATCAAAATATAGGCAACTACTAAATAAAAAGTTAGAAGCAAAATCCAAAAGAGTTGTTTCCGAAGAAAAATTGGACAGTAAAGAATCAAAAAGCCAAAGGGCGGTAGAGAAGAAAAAATGGACTGAACTACCAAAAACCTTGTCAGAGGTTAAATGGGATTTAAAACTTCATAAAAGGACTGCTGCCCTTAAAGAAGTTGTTAAAAAGTATTTTAACATTGTACAGGGTTCTCTGATTAAAAATATTGCCGCAATTAATAATTTATATAAAGAAGCTAAAAAGAACATAAGTGCAGACAAAAAAACAAGAGTTCGTTCTGGGCTATTGATAACAGCCCTTGCTATTTTTGGAGTAGTAACCTACGTATTTATAGGGGATACTGAAAAACAATCGTTTACACCATCAGAAATTGAGAAAGTAGAAGTGGTTTCCGATGATGTTAGTGTCAATACGGAAAATGCTCATGAGATTAGTGCAGGAGCTAAATTGGAACTAAATGTTGGCGATATGTACAATGGCGGTATAATTTTTACCATTGACCCATCTAATGAAACGGGTAAAATCGCTTATATGGAGGACAAAGGTCCAATGAACTGGAAAAACGCTATGAATATTCACGAGCAATTAGGTGAAGGATGGCGATTACCTGAACTAGATGAATTACGGAGCCTTTATAAAACTATTGGGCAGGGTGCGGATAACAAGGGTAAATTCGTAAAAGAGTTGTATTGGAGTGCCACACCTTTTGATCAGCATCAAGCGCGTCTTGTAAAATTTAGCGATGGTAATGCCTCATATCATTATAATAGTTCTGGAACTCATCGAAAATTTCGAGTTCGAGCCATTAAAGATTTTAAGAGATAGGGGAAGAGTGAATTAACCTTACAAATCAATATTGAAATTCTATTTCATAATTTATAAAGTTGATAGGATAGAGTTGAAAAAATTAGAATCTACTTCCCGATACAAAAATTAGCAAATATATTCCCCAACAATTCATCATTGGTCACTTGTCCTGTAATTTCTCCTAAATGATATAGTGCTTCACGCACATCAATAGCCATGAGGTCGCTAGAGAGGTCTTCTTCCATACCAAATTGGACTTTCTCAATTTCTTCTAGGGCTTTGAGCAATGAATCGTAGTGGCGAGAATTGGTTACAATAGTTTCGTTGTTCCGAAGCGCTCCTGTATTTACAAATTCCAATAAGCTGTTTTTGAGTTCTTCTACGCCTTCACCTGTTTTGGCAGAGAGATAATTTACAGCATCTAGGTGTTGGGCGATAACCTCTTTATCAGCATCACAAAGTGTATCGGCCTTATTTACCAATAGAAGAAGTGGCTTTAAAGGATTTTTATTTTTTATTTTTTCAAAGTCGATAGTGATATTTTTTAGCTTCTCGCTATCTTCTAAAATCTTAGAACCATCTACCAAGAGCAAGATTACCTGAGATTGTTCAATTTTTTCAAATGTTCTTTTGATGCCCATACCTTCAACTACGTCTTTGGTTTCGCGGATACCGGCCGTATCTATAAACCGAAAACTGATTCCCCCAATAGCAATTTCATCCTCAATGGTGTCACGGGTGGTTCCGGCTATGTCCGAAACCAACGCACGTTCTTCGTTAAGAAAAGTGTTTAGCAAGGTGGATTTCCCAACATTAGGTTCCCCAACAATGGCGACGGGAATTCCATTTTTTATTACGTTTCCTACCGCAAAGGAATCTATTAGGCTTTTTAATACTTTTTGAATGCGTGTTAGAAGGTCATTAAACTGAGTGCGATCTGCAAATTCTACATCTTCTTCAGAGAAATCGAGCTCAAGCTCAATGAGCGATGCAAAATTTAAAAGTTCTGCACGTAGGTTCTTAATCTCGTTGCTAAATCCGCCACGCATCTGTTGTATGGCAATCTGGTGGCTAGCGGCATTGTCACTGGCAATAAGGTCAGCAACAGCCTCCGCTTGGCTCAGGTCCATTTTACCATTTAAAAAGGCTCTTAAAGTGAACTCTCCTGCATCTGCAGTTCTACATCCGTTCCTGAGGAACAACTGAATGACCTGTTGCTGAATGTAAGGCGACCCATGGCAGGATATTTCAACAACATTCTCGCCGGTATAGGAATTTGGTCCCTTAAAAACGGAGACCAAAACTTCATCTAATATCTTATTGTCTTCTATAATATGCCCTAAACTAATGGTATGGCTCTTCTTTTTTCTCAAATCTTTCCCGTAGGAAGATTTAAAAAAATTGGCTGCGGTATCTATTGCGGTTTCTCCTGAAATACGGATGACTGCAATTGCACCAGCACCTGAAGGGGTTGCCAATGCTATAATATTATCGTTAGGAACCATTAAAAAGTTTTTGCAAAAATAGGTAAAAACAAGTAGACGGAAATTCTAAAAACAAGCTTCAAAAATTTAATAAAGGAATGTTTTTGGATAAGAGAAAATAAGTAACTTCGCCGTCCATTAACTATTTAAATATATTATTATGAAGAAACGTTTATTAATATTTTCTGTTGTTTTTTTGGGATTCACAACATTTTCATCTGCACAGGATGAAGAGGTCAAAGAGGTTAGGAATGATTCAATTTCTCAAGTAGAGATAGCTCAGAGAGAAGCTAAAGAGCTAAGAAAACAAATTGAAGTAACTGAAAAAGAAGCAAAAGCAGCCGAAAAAGAGGCTAAAGCAGCTGAAAAAGAAGCAGAGGCAATCATAAAAGCACAAAAAGCCGCTGATAAGGCGACTAAGAAACATGAAAAGCTTGCTAGTCAAATCAGCTCAGTAGAAAAAGGATTGAAGAATGATGAAAGTAAGGTTGCGAAAATCAGGGATAAAATGGAGGTTGATAAAATTAAAGGAAAACTTTCTCCTAATGATATTGCCAAAATTGAAAAAAAGTTAGGTAAACTGAAATCAAGTATAAACAAGAATAAGCAAAAATTGATAAAGCTACAGAGTAAGCTTTAAAATAGTAAACTTATTATAGTACAATCCCGTAAGACCCTGTGCTTACGGGATTTTTTTGTTTTTATATTTGGTGGGTATTGTAACATTTCTGGTTTTTGGTCGTCATATCTACAGTAACCCCTTAAAACAATCAAAAAATGGAAATCATCAATCACAACAAAACATTTGAACAAAACAATCAATTGTTGGTAATTGCGCATTTATCGCAGTTTTTAACCTATGTAACCGGTTTTGGCGGTCTTATAGTTCCGCTATTATTGTGGCTTACAACAAAGGATACCGTAAACGGAATGGACGAGCACGGTAAGTCTATCGTAAACTTTCAGTTGACAGTGCTTCTCATTACTATTTTAAGTGTACCGGCCATATTACTTTTTGGCCTTGGTATCTTAAGCTTAATTTTTATAGGCGTAGTAGCTTTTGTAATTCCTATAGTAAATGCGGTGAGAGCTAGTAATGGCGAAAAACCGAGTACATTTATGACCATTCCTTTTATTTCTTAATGTATAAGAAGTTTATAAAAAGTAAAAAGCCTCAAGAAGTAATTCTTGGGGCTTTTTTTTATATTCTAGAGTATCAGTTTAGCTGTTCAGCATAACCGGCATTACAAGCATGGTTACATTTTCGCCTTCATCAAGCCCATCAATAGGAGTAAGGATGCCCGCTCTGTTAGGTAAGCTCATTTCCAATGAAACCTCATCAGAGTTAAGGTTATTCAGCATTTCGGTTAGGAAACGAGAGTTAAAACCTATCTGCATATCATCGCCTTGGTAGGAACAAGTCAAACGTTCTTCGGCTTTATTACTATAATCAATATCTTCTGCAGAAATATTAAGTTCTGCACCAGCAATTTTTAAACGTATCTGGTGGGTAGTTTTGTTAGAGAAAATAGCAACCCTTTTTACGGAGCTCAAAAATTGATTTCTAGCAATAGAAAGTACATTTGGATTCTCTTTAGGAATTACTGCTTCGTAATTTGGATATTTACCGTCTATTAAACGACAGATAAGTTCCGTATTCTCAAAACTGAATTTAGCGTTACTATCATTGTATTCAATAACTACATCAGACTCACTGCCTGCTAAAATTCCTTTCAAAAGAGTTAAAGGCTTTTTAGGCATTATGAATTCAGCAACTTGTGAAGCGGTAACATCTGTTCGTTGGTATTTTACCAATTTGTGAGCATCTGTAGCTACAAAAGTTAGATTCTCTGTAGAGAATTGAAAGAACACACCGCTCATTACAGGCCTAAGGTCATCATTACCGGCCGCAAATATGGTTTTGTCAATAGCGGTTGCCAAGATATCTCCAAGGAGGGTGGTGGAACTAGGATTGGCCAGTTCAACAGCTTTTGGGAATTCCGCACCATCTGCGTATGCCAAAGCATATTTACCATGATTAGAGCTTATTTCTACAGTGTTATTGTCTTCAACAACAAAAGTTAGGGGCTGCTCTGGAAAAGTCTTAAGGGTCTCTAACAGAAGGCGAGCCGGAACGGCAATAGTACCTTGGTTATCAGAATCTACATCTAGCACTGAACTCATTGTAGTTTCGAGATCAGAAGCAGAGACCGTTAATTTGTTGTTATCAAGGTCAAATAGAAAATTGTCTAGAATAGGTAATGTGTTGCTATTGTTGATAACACCACCTAAAACTTGTAATTGCTTTAAGAGATACGTACTGGATACTATGAATTTCATAGGAGAATCGTTATTTCAAATTGTGGTATATAGTGTCTAAAATGTCTCGAATTTAAACCAAGTTTTAAAAAACCTGAGTGAAACAAAGATATTTGAAAAGCATTTTTTAGCGAAACAAACTTATTAACACCTAGGCCCTGTATTTACGTCTTCTAAAATAGCTTAAAATGACTTCAAGAAGAAGTGTTAACCCTATGGGAAGCCCTATATTTATTAGCTATCATTTAGTTTTTTGGTCTGCTATCTTTGGTGGGGCTAGGAAGGGTGCAAAAACTTTTTTATTTTGAATGTTTATAAGTCATTTTTCATCTAAATGGAAATTCAAGGCGTTTATTAAAAATTCTTTGTTATCGTAATAGTTGTTTGTCTACTAGTCATAAACCTATTTCAATGGTCTGTTATTAGGTGTCTAATTGCGGATTATATCACCACCTGAAACTACAAGTATTTAGTTTTCTTCGCCTTGGTCTAAAGCACCTTATAATGAAGTTGATTTAATGCGATTTGCAAATGCCGATGAAAATTTACTGGATGTAAGAAGTGGCTTCCTTTACTCTGCAATTGTATTTCATGCTAGGAAATGGCAATCATAGTGCGACTTAAAGATACTTTAGCACCTGTTAATAAAGAGGTATTGCTTTTAAGTTTGCTATTATCTAATAACTATAGCTAAAAAGCATCACATCAAACTTACTAAGAGAAAGTGATGGTAACCGTATCTCTAAAATCAAGACCTAATAGGGTAGAGGCTCCGCCTACGGTATTTAGGTCGCTCTTGTAGATTGCCAGTTGAATGTAATTAGCACTGTTGAAGAGAGCTAATCGGTCTCCCGCTCCTTTACGCTGACTTTTATCCAAGTCAAAGTTGATGATATCACTATACTTATTATGAATTTTTGTGAATTTGGTTGTGCGAGCGGTAATTTCAAAATCCCGTCCCTTACGATAAGCTTCAAAAAAGTTTCTATTAATATTGGTCACAACATTCCCATAGGCATCAATATAAATAACACTACCTATTATTTTGGTTCCGTTATCCATTACAGTAGGTGAAAATTCACGTAGGTCCTTGAGTTGGTCAAAGGGTTTTCCTACCACCTCTAAAGTGCCGCCGCGGGCAATATGGCAAGCAACTTGTACAAAAACATCCAAAACAGGGAATGATCCATGACTAGGGTTGGGGATATTCAGTTCCACCACCTTTTCTGGCTCAATTTCACTGGTAATTAAGCCTATAACACCATTATTAGCACTAATAAAATAATGGCCGTTTACTAATACGGCTACATGTTGGTTTTCCGGAGTTGGTTCTGAATCTACACCAACAATATGTACCGTACCTTCAGGAAAGTGTTCATATGAATTCTTGAGAATATAAGCGCATTCTTGAATATTGAAGGGACTTATATTATGAGAGATATCAACTATTCTGGCATCACTAAGCTCCTTGTAGATGGTTCCCTTTAGGGTGCCAACAAAGTAGTCTTTAAGGCCAAAATCTGTGGTTAGCGTTATAATTGGATTCATAAATTCTTTTCATTTACAACAAGAAAAATAGGTAATAGCATAGATTGAGACGATTGCCCAGTGGTGCGTGAAACCGTAACAACCATACTAAATCTTTTTAAAAAGAAATGCAAGATGCTATTTGAGAATAAAAGAATCTGATTATTTGAGTTCGCTATCATACAGTAATGTTGATATGTTTTAGTTAGGCAAACTGAAATTTTCGTTAAGTTTGTTAAACAAAATTATAACAAAAAAACAGCCAAGCGAAATATTATGTTCACAGGCTTTCATTTTAACACCTCAACTTTTTGAACGAACTCATAATAGAACTTACCGAGATTAGCCCGAGAGAATTTTTTGGGCAACAAAATGAAAATATCGACCTGCTTAAAAAGTATTTTCCAAAATTGAAAATCGTAGCACGGGGAAGTAAAATAAAAGTCTACGGAGACGAAGAACTCTTAGAGGAATTCGAACGTCGTTTTGACATGATCACCGATCATTTTGGAAAGTATAATAAACTAGATGAGAATGTCATCGAAAGGGTATTGACCAGTAATATATCTACGGATTACGAGACGCCCGAAAGCAGTGATGAAACTTTGGTGCATGGCGTTAACGGAAGGTTGATAAAACCGCAAACCTTAAACCAGCGCAGGCTGGTTGCCGCTGCTAAGAAAAATGATATGGTTTTTGCTATAGGACCAGCTGGTACGGGCAAAACGTACACAGGGGTTGCTCTTGCGGTTAAAGCACTGAAAGAAAAGCAAGTACGACGTATTATCTTAACAAGACCTGCGGTAGAGGCCGGAGAGAATTTAGGGTTTTTGCCAGGAGATTTAAAAGAAAAGCTAGATCCGTATATGCAACCCATATATGATGCGCTACGAGATATGATTCCCGCAGAAAAATTAACGCATTTAATTGAGAATGATATCATTCAAATTGCTCCGTTGGCTTTTATGCGTGGCCGTACCTTAGATAACGCCTTTGTTATCTTGGACGAAGCACAAAATACCACGCACGCGCAGATGAAAATGTTTCTAACGCGTATGGGTAAGAATGCCAAGTTTATGATAACGGGTGATCCGGGTCAGATAGATTTGCCAAGAAGAATGATTTCAGGTCTTAAAGAGGCGCTTCTAATTCTCAAGGATACAGAAGGTATTGAGATTATATACTTAGATGATAAAGATGTAGTACGTCATAAACTAGTGAAGAAAGTTATTGATGCTTATAAAAATATAGAACACCAGAATTAAGTTAGAATTCTCTCTTTTAAATAAAAAATTACGAACATCCGATGAGCAGCACCATTACAGATACAAATTTTGAATTTCCGGGCCAGAAAAGTGTTTACAAAGGCAAGGTGCGTGAAGTATATGAACTTGATAATGGCGTATTGGTTATGGTTGCCACAGACCGTCTATCGGCTTTTGATGTGGTGATGCCAAAGGGTATTCCGTACAAAGGGCAAATTTTGAATCAGATAGCTACCAAAATGATGGAAGCTACTAAGGATATTGTTCCTAATTGGCTAATGGCTACACCCGACCCAAATGTTGCGGTAGGGCATGCCTGCGAGCCTTTTAAGGTGGAAATGGTCATTAGAGGGTATCAGTCTGGTCATGCGGCCCGTGAGTACAAATTAGGTAAGCGTGTACTGTGTGGTGTGGCTATGCCAGAAGGGATGAAGGAAAACGATAAATTTCCCGAGCCTATTATTACACCAGCCACCAAGGCAGAAATGGGTGATCATGATGAGGATATTTCCAAAGAAGATATACTTAAAAGAGGTATTGTTTCTAAGGATGATTACGAAGTATTAGAGAAATATACAAGAGCTCTTTTTGAAAGAGGGACTCAGATTGCTGCAGAAAGAGGTCTTATTCTAGTGGATACCAAATATGAATTTGGAAAGACTAAAGACGGCAAGATAGTTTTGATAGACGAGATACATACGCCAGATTCTTCTCGTTATTTTTATGCGGATACGTATAAAGAGTTACAGGATAAAGACGAGCCTCAGAAGCAATTATCTAAAGAATTTGTGCGTCAATGGTTAATTCAAAATGGCTTTCAAGGTTTGGAAGGACAGACTTTGCCCGAGATGACAGATGCTTATGTAGAATCGGTTTCGGAACGCTATATTGAACTTTATGAAAATATTACTGGCGAAACTTTTGTGAAAGCAGATATATCTGATATACAGAATCGTATAGAGGGTAATGTGCTTAATTACTTAAAGGGTTAAAAACTCTATTTAAGTAGTTTTTTTGCTGAAAAATTCTTCTTTGTTTTAAGTCTCTGAACAATTTTTATAAAAGCAATGGCAGTAATATAGGCATCGCCCAAAGCGGTGTGGCGATCTTTTTTTGTAATGTCAAATTTTTCAGCCAGTTCATCTAAAGAGTATTGTGGCTTTACTTGTAGAAGCGGAGATTTGATTAGGGTTCTTTTGTAAAGGACAGAAGTATCCAAAAATTTATTCTTCAGGTTGGGCATTCCATGACGGTTCAAAGCGTGATTGATCATGTTTCGGTCAAAACCGGCATGATGGGCCACCAATACAGAATCCCCAATGTACTCTAGAAATTTAATCAATGCTTCAAGCTCGGTAATTCGTTCTTGCCTTTCTTCTTGTAAAATTCCGTGAATCTCTATGTTCTTAGCATGGTAAAAATGCTGGTAAAGAAAGACCTCAAAACTATCGTTTATGGGAATACTGTTGTTCTTTATGGACAGGGCACCAATGGACAATATGCGGTCTGCATCATAATCAAAACCTGTGGTTTCTGTATCAAATACAACAAAACGTATTTCGGAAATGGTGTAATCTACCTTCTTTTCGAACTTTGCTTCGTATTCTAACCAAAAATCAGGATAGTTTTTTTTTCGCTTTTTTTTGAAGAAATCCATTAGCCCAGTAGGTTTGTGACTTTAAAACGTATTTTAAGAAGCTCCTGTAAATCTTTTATGGTCTTAAAACTACGTTTTAGTTTAATTTTTTCTTCTTTGGTCAGTTTATTCAAGGCAATGAAACGCCCGGAATCGTTGTGTAAAAGACCGTGTTTTGTTCTAAATTTCAACAAGGCTTTGGTAGCATAAGAGCAAGCTAGAAACAGCTCTTCATTATTTGGCTCTAGTTCAGCCAACTTCTCAAAGCGTTCTGCCGTATTGTTAATGGATTTTACTTGATGAGAGAGTACAAGAACCCTTGCGCCATCTATTAAAGGCATTAGGGCTCTTCGCTTTAAATCGAAAAAATCTTTATACTCGCCATCTTCTTCTACTAGAAAACTTCTGAAAAATCCGCTAGGAGAAGGGCTTTGGAGTGCACCACTTGCCAGGTGTAAAAAGAAAACGGGGTATTTCTCCGTAGTTTCAAAAAGGTGAGCACTTAATTCGTTCACTAATCCAACATCGCCATAGGCTAGGTTATAATCAAAGAATATGGAGGACAACAGTACTTCATCCGGTCCAGGGTTAGTTATCCAGTGGAAGGTACGGTCTTTCCATTCCGCTAGGCTTAAACACCAATCAGGGTTGGAGGCCATCATTTCAGCTGGGCAGTACTCATATCCTATTTTAAATAGTCCCCTTGTGACAAGCTTTGCCAATTCTAAGAAGTAAGTTCGTGTTTCCGTAAGTTGTTCCTCGGGCACATCCTCAAAAACCAAGGCATTATCTTGATCGGTTTGCAGTAATTGTTCGCTACGACCTTGGCTTCCCATGGCTAACCAAGCAAACTTAACCGGTGGTGGAGCATCCATTCTGGACAATGCAATCTTGGTGATTTGTTTGATGCAGGCATCGTTTAACTCCGAAATAATTTTAGAGATAAGTGTTAGTGGTAAATTTTGTTCTAAATATCCCCTTAACAAGTCCATGATTCTTCTACGGACTGTTTTTAGTTTCTTGAATCCGTTGGCTCGTTTTATAGCTTTTAGGAGCACTGCGGGGTTATTACCCAGCTCAAACATAATATCATGCTTACTTATAATACCCACGGCTTCAGAATCTGGGGTACCGTCCATGGTAAGGCATAAGTGGCTAATACTACTTTTCATCATGGCCATTTGGGCCTGTGTGATGGTCATTTTTTTAGGATAGGTAATTACTGGCGAACTCATTACATTTTTAGCACGAGTGGTTATAGGAAAAAGACCGGTAGCAATTTTGTTCCGTAAATCTTTATCCGTGATAATCCCAACGGGAAGGTTGTCTTTTACGATCAATACAGACCCAACCCTTTTTTCGGTCATTGTAGTGGCTATGGTCTTTATTGTCGTATTCTCTGAACAAGAAATTAGTTTTTTGGAATAAGATACGCCTTGTAGGTCTAGTAATTCACTGTTTTTTAAAGGATTGCTTTCTGCGGGTGTTGTACCTTCATAGAGTTTTCCTCTATAACTTTTTGAGTATGGGTTTCGGGTGTTAGAGGCAAAGCTTTCAATTAAGAAAGTACCAACTGCTTTATACTCCTGAATAATGGGCTTAAACTCATTTATTGGAATGGCGTAAAGAATAGTTTCTTCATAAGCTTTAGCGCCAATTTTGTAATTTTCATTCGCAATTAATGGTCGGAGGCCAAAAATATCACCTTCATCACATAAATCTACAACTTCATCGTTCGGCTCTTTGGTAAGAACTACAGCACCTTTGTGCACCACGTAAAAACAGGGGTGAGCTTCTTCTTCAACAGAAAAAATCGCCTCGCCTTTTACTTTGTAGATAATACTTACTTGTTCGGATAGGTTTTCTAGTTCCTTGGTAGCTACTTCGTTGAAAGGAGGGTAGTTTTTAAGGAAATCGGCAACCCGAGCAGAAATCGTATTCTTCATAAAGTAAATTTAAAGCTAAAGTTAGATCAGGACGAGCATAAAAAAAAGAAAAACTAAATAAAGAACTAATACCAAGGTTTCTCTTTCGCTTCTTTTTGTTTGGGTCAAGAGTTTTCAAGAAAGAAGCCTTAACATTTTGAAGTAGGCCAAAGTTATCTGCTATCTTTGATGCTTCAAAAGCATGGTTTTGGGCATATTTAAAGGAAACATAGCAATAAACTTTAGAGAGCTTCTGCAATTTTTTAAGAGCGCTGATTTTTCTAAAGCTATAATGGTTGGCGTGGCGGTTACTGTTCCAATTCTGCTGGGAATATATTTTGACCAGTTAGAAATTGGTCTAGCCATATGTTTTGGGGCTTTTTGGAGTTCCCCCAGTGACGCGAGCGGTAGCTATAGGCATAAGAAAATCGGTATTCTCTTCTCCGCGGCTTTGGTTGTCATCGTAAGCTTTATTGGAGGTTATCTAGATTTGCCCATTTATATTTTGATACCCGTTTTAGGTTTATTGACCTTTTCCATAGCCTATATATCCGTATTTGGTTTTAGGGCTTCATTAATCAGTTTCTCCGGCTTATTGGCTTTGGTTTTAAGTTTTGCACATCAACTGCAGGAATTAGAAGTCTATCAATATGCTTTATTGGTTGGGTCTGGTGGCTTATGGTACCTGCTACTGGCCGTAGTTTGGCACAGTATAAATCCTACCGGAGAAATAGAAGAGACTTTTCAAGAGACCTATCTCTTAACTTCTAAATTTTTACATATTAGAGGGCAATTGATAGAGCCGGGTCTTGATAGACAAAAATTACTTTCGGAACTCCATAAGTTGCAAGAGCAACTTATGGAGAAGCATGAGAAGTTAAGGGAGACGCTTATCCTTTACCGTAGAAGTTCAGGACGCTCTATTTATCACAGTAAGAAATTATTGGTCTTGGCCCAGCTTGTAGAAATGCTTGAAATAGCTATAGCTAAACCTATTAATTACAGTAATATGGCTGTTGTTCTAGAAAAACATCCTCAGTTTGTAGAGCTATTTCAAAAGCTAATGTTTAAAGTGTCCAAACAATTAGAAGAGATAGCTTATGCTGGTAAGAATAAGAGAAAATTACCTCAAAATGGAGAGTTGCAACAGGCTCTAAAAGGTATTGAGAGTGAGATAACCGTATTGAAAGCGAAACCGAATAATGAGAATTTGAGTGCATATTTAATGCTCCAAAATCTATACGAATACCAAGAGCAGCAAGTAGAACTACTAAAAAAGATAAAGTGGTTATTGGATGATCCCAAGGAGGAAGAGTTAGAGTTTATTGATGACAAGTATGCGCGTAAATTTATAGCGCCACAAGATTACGACCCAAAGACGTTGGTGAGTAATTTTAGTTTTGAATCTCTTATTTTTAAGCATGCACTTCGTTTGGCGGTAACCGTAATGATCGGTTATGGCATAGGGACTATATTTGATTTTCAGAATCCGTATTGGATTTTATTGACCATCATTATCATCTTAAGACCTAGTTACGGACTTACCAAAACAAGATCAAAGGATAGGATTATAGGTACGCTTATTGGCGGCGCAATAGCCTTTATTATCGTTTCCCTGGTACAGAACACCTATTTATTTGCGGTATTGGGCATAGGCTCTCTAATCGTAGCCTTTTCTATGCTACAGCGAAATTACAAGACCGCGGCAACGTTCATTACTTTGAGTGTTATTTTTATTTATGGTATTCTCCGTCCTGATATTTTGACGGTTATACAGTTTAGAATTCTGGATACTGTAATTGGCGCAGGGTTATCATTTCTTGCTACTTTGGTGCTGTGGCCCGCATGGGGTTTTCTAAGTATGAATAACAACCTTAGGAATTGCCTGATTGCCAATAAAAATTTCTTGAGAGAGATTGCAGCTTTTTATAGTTTGAATGAAAAAGAACCTACCCCCTTAAGATTAACTCGTAAGAAAGCTTTTCATGAGACCTCTAATTTAAGTGGTGCTTTTCAGCAAATGGTTCAAGAGCCAAAATCAAAACAAAAAAATGTAAATGAAGTATATGAGTTGGTAACGCTGAGTCATGCTTTTCTATCTTCCTTGGCGTCTTTAAGCTCGTATATTCAGAATCATTGTACCACAGAGGCTTCGGAAGGTTTCAAATCCGCCGTGGCGCATATTCAAGAAAATTTGGAAAGAGCTATTGATATACTGGCACATGTGGATGCTAAAGATGATTTTTCACTTAAAATTCAAGAGCAATCTTTTGAGGACAACCGCCAAAAGTTCAACACCATAGTATGGGATTTTGAAAATGCCTTAAAAGTAGGAGGTGAGCGTAATTTACAAGAGGCCCATTTAATTCTAGGGCAATTACGTTGGCTCTTTTCCCTGAGCGGGAAAATATTGAGAATAGCTAAGAAAATAGAAACGGATTAGTTTTCCAGTAGAGTATTATAATGTTAGATTAAAGTATTCTGTCATAATTTGCCTGATAGCTGATTCGTTCAGCGGTTTATACATCATGGCATCAATCTGTTTGTATTGTTCCATTTTCTCTTTGTCGGAAGGAGCGATAGAGGTAGTTAATATAATTACTCTGGTGTTGATTTTCAGGGACATATCTATCTCTTCATAGACATCCATAAATTCCCAAACATCCATAGTTGGCATATTAATATCTACAAATATGAGTTCAGGAAACATTTTTAAATTTGAGAGGTGTTCAAGAGCAGATTTCCCCTTGGTAAAGGAAAGAATATTTGCCGCACAGTTTACACGTTTTAAGTAGGTCTCGTGAATGTAATTTGTAGTGGTGTTGTCATCTACAAGTACAATAGAATTAATCATAGTACGGGGATTATAGATTTATTAAGTATAAATTGTTATTTGCTTTATTAACCATGTTTCATACTATAATCTTTCTTTAGTCAGTTTTCCCATTATATTTTAAATTTTAGGAAAAACCATTGCGAATATGCAAAATTTTAAGCAAATTGTCAACTATAGGGGTCATTTAAGCTTCTCATTTTGATATATAAAAAGCTAAATATGCTTTGTTATCATTGATGTTTTCTTGGTCTTTGTCATGGTTTGTATTGTTTTATTTTAGATTTAATTATTTTAAATTAATTTTCGCTCTACGGCAACTTTTATAAGCGATGCCGCATTAGAAACTTCAAGTTTTTGCATGAGATTGCGTCTGTGCGTTTCCACGGTAAGCGGACTTATAAACAACTCCTCCCCAATGGTATTTGTGGTTTTTCCTTCGGCAATTAAAGTGAGCACATGCTTTTCTCTTCGGGTAAGTTTTGGCAAGTCCGTTCTTTCTTGTGTAACGGAATCCGCAAGAATTTTTTGTACCTCACTACCAAAATAGAAATTACCTTGGTGTACTTGGCTAATGGCATTCACCAATTCATCTGCCGTAGCGTTTTTTAGTAAATAACCCTTTACGCCGTTCTTAATCATTTGGTTAATGATACTGGGCTCACTATAGGTGCTAAGGCCAATAATACCAACATTAGCTCTTATGTTCAGTATCTTAGTAACCATTTCAACACCATTAATATCGGGTAGGTTTACATCCAGCAAAATAACATCGGCAGTATCTTTTTCTAAATAAGAAAGGGTGTCCGTTCCGTTCACAAAATGCGTTTTTACGGTAACACGCTCATCATCACTTAATAATGTTTTAAGCCCTTCAATCACCATAGGGTGATCATCAACTATTAAAATATGTATAGGTTTATGCTGCATCTACATTGATTTGGACGTTAACTGTAGTTCCTTCATTTTCTTCTGAGTGAAATTCTAAATCGCCTTTTAAGTAGGCTACTCTTGTTCTAAGGTTAGAGAGCCCCATACCACCATCTTTAGTTACTATGTTTTCTTTATTAAAGCCAACACCATTATCCTCTACGGTAATATCAACTTTATTGCCATCTCTCATATATTGTACTAAAACATCAGAAGCATGGGCATGCTTTATGGCGTTGTTAATCAACTCTTGAATTACACGGTACATGGTAACTTGTTCGTTTAATCCTATACCTTTTTCAGTACCGTAAAATTGTAAAGTTACTTTTGTATCATTACCGGTCATGCTGCTGCAATAATCTTTAAGTGCCGCTTTAAGTCCAAATTTGACCAAAGTTTCCGGCATCATATTACGGGCAATAGAGCGCAACTCCGTTAGGGAGTCATCAAGATCTTTCATTACCTTTTTTAGTTGAGTCTTAGGGTATTCCTTTGGTTCGTCCTTATCTAGTTTGGACAAATTCATGCTAATACCAGATAATCTTCCGCCTAAGCCATCATGTAAGTCAATAGCTAGCCTTTTTCGTTCTTTTTCCTGACCTTCTATCATGGCAGAAAACACTTCGTTTTCTTGCTTTTGCTTTAGAAGAGCGACTTCTTTTTCTTGTTCACGTTCTTTTTTTCTTGCTCTTCTAAGTTTATCGTTATAGGCGTAGAAACCTAAAAAAAGCAACAACGCTAGTATACTGGCAGTAGCACCTAATAAGTAGGTTTGGGACTTTTTTACCTGTAAAGCTAATGCAGCTTCACTTTTTTCATTTTTAAGAGCAAGAATTTCTTTCTCTTTTGTGGCGGTTTTATATTGTACTTCCAATAACTGCATGTCATTTCCCAGTTCTCCAACCCTGATACTATCTACTGCTATTACATAATCCTTTAAGTAATTATAAGCTGATTGATAATTGTTAAGTGCAGCTTCATATTTAGCTAAACTAAAGTAAGAGCCAGTTTTGTCACTAAACGAATGTTTATTGTCACTAAAGTTAATATACTTTAAAGTGTATTCTTTGGCCTTTTTAAAATCCCCCATTTTATTATAAGTTGAGGCATACCTCTGATAGAGCAGTTTTAAATAAAAGCTTGATGTGTTCTCTTCGTAGAATTCATAAGATTTGTTTAAGGCATCTATAGCTTTTTTATACTCTCCAGACTTACCATAGTAAAGACCAAGTTCTGCATAATAAGAACCTTTGTAGAAAGAATTGGGTATTAGGTCTAGATTTACTTTTGCAATATCCAATACAGATTTCATACGTTTTAATGAGTCCATACTTGATAAAGCGGATGTAAATGCTAAGCTATGATATAGCATATCTTCTGGAGTGCCAACTTCTTCGTATTGTTTTTGACTTATTAAAAACATTTCATAAGCCCTCTTATAAAGCATAATAGTCCCATACTTAATTGCAAGGCTTGTATTGGCGTTGGCTACAAACATTTTATCGCCCATTTTCTGTGCGTAGGGAATGGTTTCCGCAATAAGTTCAATTTCCTTTTCTACATTACCCTCGTAACCATAGGCTACACCTATATTGTATTTGCCACGCAACCATATTTTCATATTGCTGGCAGAAGAGTCTTTTGCAATAAGTTTATCGGCAAAATTGTTTCCTATCGTAAAATATTCTTTTGCACTCTCAGCATCAAAATAGTCTAAGTAACAGCCGGCTACATTAATATTGGCATCTGCCATACCTCTTAGATATTTAATTCTTTTCGCAAGCGCAATGGCGGCAAACCCTTTTTCAAAAGCTTTTAAGGAGTCTATGCCACCGTAGGACCGTGCCAACTCGCTAAGAATATTCACCCGGGTGGTATCTTGCCCTACTAATTTTAAAGCATTTTCTAGACTATCTATTCGCTCTTCTCGTCCCGTTTGGGCAGAACCGGTAAAGGATAGTAAAAGAATAAAAACAAATACTAGAGCGCGCATTTTGGTATAGAAGTTTTTGTTTGTTTACAGCCAAGATACTACAACTACGCGGCACTATAAACACCCTATAATCAATATACTGGAAAACCAGTAGAAAAATATACAAACAACATGGTATTTCAGAAACAAGCATTTAAAAATACCTTGCCATCAGCAAATTATACGAAGTATTTAATAACCATCAAGCTGATTAATTATAGCAGTATTACCGAAAAAACCACTAAAAATAAACACATACTTAAAGATGAAACGAACACTCTTGTTTTATGGTTTACTCTTCTTAACCTTATTAGGTTGTAAATCTCAGCAATACACTTCTGATGAATTACCTGACAAACAATTGGTTTTTGGGTATGGAGGCGGTATGGCCGGAACAGTAGATAGGTATATACTTCTAGAAAACGGACAGTTATTTCATACGAATTCGCTAACCCAACAAACAGAGGAATTAGCCCCGCTATCAAAAAAGGAGGCCAATGCCTGCTTTTTAAAGTTAGAAGAATTAGCACTGTCCGAAACCGATTTTGACCACCCTGGCAGTCGCTATTATTTCTTGGAAGAAGTAAATCAAAATATAAAACACAAAGTCGTTTGGGGATCCAATGATCATAAACCTGCTAAGGCCTATTTAGAATTTTATAATGAGATGAAGAACCACATTAAATAACCAGCTATGAGAAGCACACTATATATAACCACCTTTATTTTCACCTTATTTATAACGGCATCGATAAACGCACAAGATACTTTTGATGATAAAAGACATCAAAAAGGAACAAGTGCCAAGAACCGAACGGTAAAAAAAATAAACATACCTAAGATGGCTACGGCCAAAAAGAGGTCTAGCATAACTGGCCGCACTAATTTTCAAATGCCCTCGGTTTTTAACGTGGGTTCAGGTAATCATAAATATGAACATACGGTTACTGGCAAATCTGAAATCGGAACGCCTCTATTCATTAAGAGCAAGGCAAATAAAGAAGTAGCCTCTGTGGTAGCTAAGCAATCATCTGAGGATGTGGTAAAAGGCTATTTGGCAGATGTAAAGGACCTTATTAAAATTAAGGACCCTGAAACTGAGTTTGCTGAGATATCTAATAAAATCGATGTTTTAGGGCAGAGGCATATTAAAATGCAACAGGTTTTTCAAGGCATAAAAGTATATGGTAGTGAGGTAATTCTACATTTAGATAAAAGCAATAAAGTAAATGCGCTAAACGGAAGAAATAAACCTACGCCTAAAATAGAAAGCACCACTCCAAAGCTAACGGTACAAGACGCATTACAAGTTGTAGAAAGAGATTTAGGTGTATCACTTTCTGAAGGACCTGTACATAATATTATGCCAATATTGGATTCAAAATACGAAGAAGAACTATTGATTTTTCCATTTGAAGGCGAGAATATTCTAACTAGACATTTAACGGTACACCCGAATATAAAAGATAGGTGGGAGTATTTTGTTGATGCACAATCCGGCCGTATTCTAGAAAAGCGCTACCATACCTGTAGTTTTTACTATAAGTACGAGGATGAAAAAACAAACCATAACCATGCTGCATTGGTAGCACCACCAACAACCGGTTCGGGAACTGATTTGAACGGGGTAAACAGACAGTTGAAAACACATGGTGAAGATGGTGTAAACTACATGATCAACACTTCTGAATCTATGTTCAATGCTAGTCAATCAAAACTGCCAGATAATCCTGTTGGGGCCATAGTGACACTTGATTTGAAAAATAAACCACCGGAAGAAGGAGCAAAACTTTATCATGTAACAACTACAGGAAGCACTTGGAATGACCCTATAGCGGTATCTGCGCATTATAATTCTGAGGTGGCCTATAATTTTTTTAAAAATACGTTTAACAGAAATTCTATTAATGGACAAGGAGGTACGATAATTTCGGTAATAAATGTATCTGATGAAAATGAAGAAGGATTTGACAATGCCTTTTGGAACGGAAAAGCCATGTTTTATGGCAATGGTAAAAATGCGTTTAGCCCTTTTGCAGGAGCCTTGGATGTTGGTGGTCATGAAATGTCTCACGGTGTCATTGAGGCTACCGCAAACCTAGAGTATAAGAATCAGTCAGGCGCGATCAATGAATCTTTTGCAGATATTTTCGGCGCTATGATTGACAGAGAAGATTGGTTGATAGGCGAAGATGTAGTCAATACTCAGTATTTTGTTTCTGGAGCCATGCGGGATATGCAAGACCCCAATAATGGGGTCAATCAAGGAGAAAGAGGATGGCAGCCTAAAGATATGACGGAGTTCTATTCCGGGTCTGAAGACAATGGTGGGGTTCACAGAAATAGCGGTATTGTAAATAGAGCCTATTATTTGATTGCTACCGATATAGGAAAGGAGAAAGCAGAGCAAATATACTACCGTGCTTTAGAAACGTATTTAACGGTGTCTTCTCAGTTTATAGATTTAAGAATTGCTATCATTCAATCCGCTACTGACCTGCATGGCGAGAATTCACAAGAAGTACAGTCCACTAAGACGGCATTTGATACGGTAGGAATTACTGAGGGTGAAGCTACTGATACCGATAATGATATCCCAACTGTTGAAGGTGATGAGTTTATATTAAGTTTAGATATTAGAGATACTGACCCTTATACTTTATATGCTTCTGATACCGAGGTTACAAAGTATTATCAACTAACGACTACTGGCGTTTTTAGAAAACCTAATGTTGCAGACGATGGTAGTTTTGCCATCTATGTGACGGATGAGAACAAAGTCAATATGCTGTCTTTAGATTTAAATGCACCGCAGGAAGAGGTTGTTTCTGATGAATCGCTTTGGGGTGGGGTGGCACTCTCAAAAGATGGCACTAAACTAGCTATGATTTTTAATGATGAGTCTAATGTTATTTACATATCAGATTTGGTAAGTGGTGAATTCAAGGAGTTTGAATTGTACAACCCCACATCTGCCGATGGCGTAACTACAGGTGAAGTATTATATCCTGATGCTTTAGAGTGGGATTACTCAGGTGAGTATTTAGTATATGATGCCTTAAACCGGTTGAATAATGCTAATGGTGAAGATATAGAGTATTGGGATGTTGGTGCGCTACATGTATGGGATAATAGCTCTAACACATTTGGTAGTGGAGCTATTCAAAAAATATTCTCCAACTTACCCGAAGGTGTAAATATCGGTAATCCTTCCTTCTCAAAAACCTCTGGTAACATTCTGGCTTTTGATTATTTCGATACTCTTGAAAATACGTATAAGGTAATCACTGCAAATATTGAAACAGGCACTTCGCAAGTTGTATATGAGAACAATAAATTAGGTTTTCCCAATTATTCTAAAACCGATGACAAGATTATATTCGACACCTATAATGGTAGCGATGAAAATATCATGTCCATTGATATGGCAACCGATAAAATGACGCCTACAGGTAACTTGGTTGAATTGATTCCCAACGGTAAATGGGGTGTTTGGTATACGGTTGGTTCTAGAAGTACGCTAAGTAGCGAAAAGGAGATAACCGATTTTAGATTTAATGTTACCGCACCATCTGTAATTGGGGCTATCAACGGAAATAACATTACCATAGAGCTACCGAATAACATCAACCCTCAAAGTTTAGTGGCCACATTTGCCCATTCCGGTAGGGCAACGGTTACCGTTGCGGGAGTTACCCAACAAAGTGGGGTAACCATAAATGATTTTACTAACCCTCTTATTTATACGGTTACTGCGGAAGACGGGTCTACAAAAGATTTTACGGTAAGTCTAGGGGAGAGTACTTCTATTGACCCTAATGACACAGATAATGATGGCGTTGTTAATGAAGATGATCTATGCCCTAATACACCATTTGGTGCTATAGTAGATGTTACAGGTTGTGAAATATTCTCACTACCTAGCAATAACTTCACGGTTTCTACCAAAGGCGAATCTTGTGTAGGCAGTACTAACGGTAGTATCACTATCAATGCAAACGCTGACTATGACTATACAGCAACATTGACCGGAAACGGAGTAAGTAAAACCAATAACTTCACAAACTCTGTTTCTTTTGCTGATTTAGAAAGTGGGTCTTATACGGTGTGTATGACCGTTAACGGAGAGGCCGGGTATAAGAACTGTTATGATGTTAATGTATCTGCATCAGAGGCACTTACGGTAACATCAAAAGTGAATTTAACTGCAAAATCGGTAACACTCAATTTATCTGGAGCGGAGGAATATACCATCTCACTTAATGAGGAAACGATAGTTACTGCAGCCTCTGAGGTGACCATACCTGTCTACGCATCTACCGCAAAACTCACCATTAAAACAGATAAGGATTGTCAAGGGGTGTATGAAGAAGAACTTGATTTTGAAGAACAAGTTATCATCTATCCTAACCCTGTTGAAAATGGTGAAATTTCAGTGGTATTAGGCAAGACTTCAGAACAGGAAGTGCCCATTCAACTGCATACTTTTGATGGTAAAATGGTAATACAAGAGGTCATAGAACCCAATACGAGCACCATTATAATTGATGCAAACAGTCTGACAGCAGGGGTTTATGTATTGTCAGTTCAAATAAACGGAGATACAAGAACATTTAAAATCATAAAACAATGAGAATATTAAAATCAACACTGTTTTTGCTGGTGCTATTGGTAATGACGGCATGCCCAGGCAGTAAAGATGATGGTCCGGATGTGGACTCAATAGGGGATCCTGGTAGTGTAACCTTGATTTTCCCGGATAACAATTCCGAGTGTACTGAAGGTTCAACGGTCAACGATTTGCAGAGTGCCATTACTTTTCAATGGCAAGCTTCAGAAAATGCAGATAGCTATGAAGTTATTGTAAAGAACCTTGAAAATGGAGATACTCAAAAAACAGAATCCAATAGTAACGAATCAACCATCACATTGAATAGTAATACGCCCTATGAGTGGTTTGTGGTAACTAAAAGCAATGATTCGGAAACGGCTCCTGAAAGTGCTACTTGGAAGTTTTATAATGCCGGTGAAGGCGTGGTGAATTACGCGCCATTTCCAGCAGAAGCTTTGTACCCAAGTAGGGGAGGGACGATTTCTGTAAATACTAGTATAGCGTTGGAATGGAAGGGTGATGATGTAGATAATGATATTGTAGAATTTGAAGTGTTTTTTGGTACAGATGCTAATCCCACAGTTTCTATTGGGAGTACAACTGAAAATGCAATAGCTGCGAATGTAATTTCTGGCCAAACGTATTATTGGCAAGTGAAAACAGAAGATGCAATAGGCAATACGTCAATATCAGAAATTTTCAATTTTAAGGTGGAATAAAAATATAGTTAAGAAAAATCGACTCATAATCAGCTGTAAATTTCTATTGCTTTTGACCATTTTTATGGTTGGACGTACGAAAGATAGTAGTGTTAGATTTGAAGAAAATGGAGTTTTTGGTCCCTCTTATTATCGTGGGAATTAAGTTGGATTTTAAGTTTCGTTTATTGTTGAGAGCCCTGTTTAATTAAGACGGGGCTCTTTTTGTTTCATAACCTATTTGCTTTCTACTGGTAATCCAGTAGAAAAAAATACAATCAACATGGTATTTCAAAAACGCAGGTCTTCAGATACCTTAGCACTATAAAATAATAAGGGTTTCGAGAACACGAACATCCATAAACTTAAAAATGTATATTATGAAAAAGTCGGTAAAAGTACTTATGATTTTACTAATTGGTTCGCTAAGTTTTTCAGCTAATGCACAAATTTTTGGTGTAAAGGCAGGGCTTGGATTATCGAATATAAGTTCACCAGATGAGGTTGACAATAACTTTTTTGGAAGAGCCTTAGGGGTGAAAATAGGAGGTACTATAGAATTTGATATAACAGATGATTTATATGTGGGATCTGGTCTGGGGTTTGCTAAGAAAGGGGCTTCTACTGTGGGAGACACTTATAATACCTTTTATTTAGAAATACCTATAAATGCACGCTATGATATAGTGGAGTTAGGTGGTTCGGGTTATTTATATGCGCAATCGGGTTTTAACATTGGTTATATGTTAGCAGCTAATAGAGGGGGGAATAAAGTAAATATTGGGTCGGATCCTGTAGATGATTATTTTAAACCATTTGATTTAGGTTTGAATTTTGGTGTTGGAGTTATTTTTGACGAAAGATTTGAGATAGGTTTAGTAACAGAATTTGGACTTGTAAATATTTATGCCAACGATTTATCAACGCTTAGAAATTCTAGTCTGTTAGTTTCTTTTGGCTACAAGTTTGGAATGTAAAATAATTAAGAAATAACCCGGTCATAGGAAGTAGGGTTAGTTTGTATCTAAGGGCTCCGTAGTTCTACGGAGTCTAAAATAAGTTTAAGTTGGTTCAGTTGAAACCCATATCAAATTATCGATATGGGTTTTTTTATTGTGGATTCATCGTTTAAATATCCTATCACAAAACTACTTCGTGTTTTAATAATCTAAGTTAATCATGCTGCAGCTAATGAAAGTCATTAAGGAATCAACTCAAGTAACTGGTTTTGTAAGGACTTTTAAACTTTAACATAGGGTTTAATGAGATTAGTGATTGTTAAACCAGATGCACTCTCAGAGAATTTACTATCTTCCCACTATGAAGGCTAAGAAGCAACAATTTGTACCTAAAGAAAAAGTAGCATTTATCTTGGCAGAAAAACTAGCCATCGTACATGTTATAAACTCTGTGATATTGGCAGATGGTCATGTTCATGACGGGGAAATTACCACCCTAACGGAACTGATGAAGGAAATTGATTTTGATAGCAATTTTATAATGCAAGCCCGTAATATTGATAGCGAACAAGCTTTATCCATTTTGAAGAAAATGACTCCCGAGAATAAAAAAAATCTAGAATCAATTTTAGAGAGGACCGCAATTTCTGATGGTTTTAAACACACAAAAGAAACCAGTTTGATGGCCTATATTTTTGAATCTATGAACAAATGATATTGATACAAGATGACTATGAAAACTAAAAATTTGGAAAAAGCACAATTTGAAGAGTTGGAAAAGAAAGCTATTTATGTCATGACCAATCAAGTTGTCTTGGCTGATGGCACCATACATCCTAGTGAGCTTGAGGCTATGAAGCAGCTTCAAGAAGATATTGGTATGGGCTCTGATTTAATAAAAGAGGCACAAGAAATAACGGTTGAAGAAGCGTTGGTTTCCCTTCACAATATGACATATCCTAAAAAGAAGGTGCTAGCAAAGATTCTTGAAGAAATGGCTATTTCTGATAATCATTTGCACGAAAATGAAATGCACTTAATTATTCAGACTTTTAAGAATATTGGCATAGGAGGGGAGACGGAGTAATTTTGTTGAGGTTTAGATGGAGATTGTATTTATGAATTAAAAATAATTTCCCACCTTTTTTTTAAGTAATCATAACAGACTTACGTATTGTACTAGCACAGATTACAGTTTGCGTAATTTGGATATTTAAATCTTGTTTTTCAGTTAAGTATCTAACAAAATCTTTTTCAAAAATGCAATCCCTATTTCTTTCACATTAGGTACTTTAGTCCCAAAATTACGGTATGGGTCAGATTATAACATTTGGTGAAGTATTAATGCGCATTTCGCCAAGGGGTCACAAAAAATTTATTCAATCTAATATAGTTGAGT
Source organism: Zobellia nedashkovskayae (assembly GCF_015330125.1). Taxonomy (NCBI): domain Bacteria; kingdom Pseudomonadati; phylum Bacteroidota; class Flavobacteriia; order Flavobacteriales; family Flavobacteriaceae; genus Zobellia; species Zobellia nedashkovskayae. The sequence goes on from NZ_JADDXR010000002.1 coordinate 3,531,107, forward strand.
TTTATTTTGGAGGCACAGAATTAAATGTGGGTATTTCAATCTCTAATTTTGGTGGAGATGTAAAACATATAAGTGCCGTTTCAGAAGACTTTATAGGAGAGACAGCAATAGCCTATATTCGCCAATTTGGTATGGATACCTCTTCAATTGTACTATCAAAACGTCCTTTAGGCGTTTATTTCTTAGAAGTTGGTGCAGTTATTAGACCCAGTCTTATTTCATATAATAGATCACACTCTGCATTTTCTGAAATAGGACCGGAAAAAGTAAATTGGGAAAAAGCCCTTAAAAAAGGGGAGTGGATGCATTGGACCGGAATTACACCGGCTTTATCACAAGGAGCTTTTGACACTCTTAAGGAAGGATTGAAATTAGCAAGGGAAAAAGGAATGGCTGTTTCAGCCGACCCAACCTACCGCAGCGATCTTTGGAAATACGGCCAAAACCCTAAAGAAGCATTATCTGAATTACTTAATTATTCCACTATTTTTATTGGTGGCGTTAATGAAATAAATGAAGTACTCGGAACCGAATTTGGTTACGGTAATGACGATTTTATTGAAGCGAGTAAACAATTAATGGAAGCTTTCCCTACAATTGAAAAAGTGTTCGATAAAATTAGAACCTCATTAAATTCTTCTTGGCACAAAATAAGAGCAAGAATGTGGAATGGTGTTGACTTCAGAGAAACCGAAGATCTTGACATCACCCATATTGTGGATAGAATAGGAACAGGAGATGCTTTTGCTGCCGGCCTAATTTATGGGCTACAACATTTTGACGATTATAAAGCTATGGAGTTCGCAAGTGCTGCATGTGCATTAAAACATACCTATGAAGGCGATGTTAATCTAGCTACTGTAAAAGAAGTGAACAGCATATTAGATGGTAACATAACAGGACGCTTGGTAAGGTAATAGCCAATTCTAAGTGTCTTTATTTTAATGCGGATATCAGTCTTTTAGACAGGTATTCGCATTAATTTTTTATGTAGTTTTTTACCCAATCAATTAAAGCTTCTCCATGAACATTTTTTGCCAAAACTACACCCTTATCATCCAAGATAAAGTTGGCAGGAATGGTCTTTACACGTATTTTTTTTAAGAAAGGGGTATCATCTCCTTGCAAATGAGAGGCTTGATGCCAACGGTTTGCTCCATCTCGCTCCGTAGCTGCTTTCCAGGCAGGTTCATCACTTTCTAGACCATAGGCAATAATTTGTAAGCCTTTGTCGTGATATACATCCCAAATAGGCACTAGAACCTCTCGGTTTTCTATACGGCAAGGAGCACACCAAGACGCCCATAAATCTATAATAGTTAGTTTGTCTCCTAATTGCTCTTTAAGTGAAAGTGTATCTTTTGTTATCATAGGAAACTTAAAATCTGGAAATGAGTCACCCACTAGAACCGGTAAATTAGCAGGTTCACTTAGTGTACAAAGCTGTTTTGCCCATGGGTGGTTTGGCTGTTTTTTCTTCCAAGTTTCGCACTGGCGTACCAAAAATTCTGGAACCCGTTCATAATCGTTTGCTGTACTTACCCATCGTGTTGCCACCAGTGCCGGAATAAGATTAGGAGTGCTATCCGCAAAATTGATTAGCTCCGTTTGGTATTGTAAAATAGCATGTTCTTTTTCCATGAGTTGACTACCATCTTCTAATTCCCAGTGTTTTCCTTCAAGATAAGTTTTGTATGCTTTCTGATTGACATCCCTTAAAGCTAACAACGCTTTATTAACTTCTGAAGGATGTTCCATGGAAAAGCTTTTTTGAAAAGCATCTACTTTGGCATTGATTTTTAAAGACTTGCCTGATTTCCATACAATTGGCATAAAATTAGCCGTAGCTTGATTGTCCGTTTGTAAATAATTAGAGGCCTTTTCTGGAACCGCTATGGCTATTTCTAGCAAAACAGGTTCTTTAGTTTTTGGGATATTGTTAAACTCAAAGGATCTATCAGAATTTACTACGGTAGAATCTATAACCTTTCCAAAAAAGGACGCAGCTACATCCTTTAGGTTTTCCGGTTGAAGTAGGTATATTTTTGTGCCTTTCTCTACTACGCTTTCTAACTTCCCGGATATATCTGCTTTAGAATTACAAGCCACTAGTGTCAATGCTATTAGGATAAGGCTAATAGTATTTCTTACAGAGAAGGTTTTTGTTTTTTTAAAATTAAAACAACGGTGTTTTATGTGAAATTTTATGTATGACAACATGGTATGTTTTTGGATAAACACGAGCTTTTCATTTATTCTTGAAATTTAATAAAAATACATGAACCCTTGGGGAAAGACGGCAGCGCATATTTCCTGTGGGTTTTATTTAAATCCAAATCATATCTGATTCACATCATTCAAAAGTGTTTTTATTGCTACTAGCCAATACCAATTAGGTCCTAATTTTCATTTTTTTTTCTAATACAGAATGATATTGGTTATCTACGAATACAAGGATTTTGACAGCGATTTTACCTTATAACGAAAATAAGAATTAACATAAAATATTAAGAAATCAAATACGTTAGAAACAGACTATAGTATCTAACCTTCGGTCTAACCAGCCAACATTCCTTTATTTTATGAAAAAGCTTGTACTTTTTTGTCTCTTTTTTTTCTCCTTTTTAAGTTTCTATGGCCAATGTCCTGACAATTATATATCCATAAATTCTCAAGTGGATTTAGATAGTTTTAAAACCACTTATCCCAATTGTACGGAACTTTTGAAGAATTTAAGCTTGAATGGTTCGGATATAACTGATCTTTCTGCGCTTGACGAAATAACTAGTATCGCGAGGGACCTTACTATAAAAAACACCGGTTTAGTCAATTTAAATGGACTGGATAATTTAGTATCCTTGGGGGATTTAATTATAGAAAACAATGAAAATTTACTGAATCTAACAGGAATAGAAAGTCTATCTATAATAAAGAACATAAGTATTAAGTATAATTATAATCTTACTTCTTTACATGGCCTATCAAATGTATCAGAAATTGATGAGGATTTATCTTTAACAAATAGTTCTGCATTAATTGATATTTCAGGTCTAAGTGGTCTGAATGAAGTTGGAGGTAACTTTACTATTGGAGGCGTCGGTTTAGCCAATTTCTCAGACCTCAATCAGCTTCAAGTGGTACAAGGTGATTTTTCAATTACCTCAATGCTTTCACTTACAGACTTATCGGAACTTAGTGCTTTACATACGGTTAACGGGGTTTTATCTATTAAGAATCATACAAATCTTCAATCTATTACCGGGTTTCCAAGCCTAGTTCAAATAGGAGGGCTGGACATTGACAATAACAAATACTTGCAAAGTATTTTGGGACTATCAGCTCTGCAGAATATCAATGGCGATTTTATCTTAGGGCGTTATTCCGGATCATCTAACACCTATCGTTTTGGTAATGATTTATTAGAGGACATTTCCGGACTAAATTCGTTGCAAGTAGTAACAGGTGATTTATTATTGAATGGCAATAAAGTGCTGCAACAACTCGTTGGTCTCGAGCAACTTACTACGGTTCAAGGTGATTTTGAATTATATCATAACGAAAGTTTACTAAATTTAGACGGTTTACAGGGTTTGCAATCTATTGGGGGTAAATTACGCGTCCGGGATAATAATAATCTTTTAGAAGTGAATGCATTGTCTGGTTTGACAACCGTGACGGGTGATGTTGAAATATTTCGGAGTGATGTTTTACAGAGCCTATCTGGTTTAAATGAGCTAGTTGTAGTAGGTGGTGATTTTCAAATTGGGAGTGAAGACCTTACTTCTAGAAGTGGCAACGAGGCTCTTATTGAAGCGGATTTTACAGAACTACAATCTGTAGGAGGTAATTTTTTATTTTCCCTTAATAAAGTATTACCAAATATAAGCGGGTTTAATAAATTGGAGTCCGTAGGCGGTTTGATGAAAATATCACATAATTATGAAGTCGATGAAATTACGGGTTTTAATAGTCTTACAAACGTATTTAGCTCCATATCTATAGCAGGATCGGATAAATTTAAAATCATATCAGGTTTTCAACAACTAAATAGTGTTCCCACCTACCTTACCCTTTGTGGAGGAGAAAATTTTGAAACAATCAGCGGCTTCTCAAATCTGAGTAATGTAGGAACAACGCTAACAATTTGTTCAAGCCCTACGCTATCAAGTCTCTCTGGATTTCAAAATCTTGAAACCATTCAGGAAGATTTTATAATTTCCAATAATTCTTATGACAATAACGACCTGATTTATGGCGGTTTTACAAATTTCACAAGCTTCTCAAAATTAAGAAGTATTGGAGGTACTTTTGAGATTGATAAACAAATTAGTCTTGAAAGTTTTGATGGCTTACAAGTGTTAGAAACTATCGGTGACGACTTTATTGTTCAAACAGGTTTCCTTTCTTCAGACGGAACCTACTATACCTCCTCATTAACATCAATGCAAGGCCTGTCATCGTTAAAGAGCGTTGGTAGAGATATGATTATTCAACATAATTCTTCTTTATTGAACTTTGAAGGGCTTCAATCCTTAGAATCAGTTGAGAGGTACTTTAGAATCTCTTATAACCATGGTTTAGAAAATTTAGTTGGTCTAAGCGCTCTAGAATCTGTAAACCACGACTTTTATATAGGATACAATAATAATATAAAAGGACTTACGGGATTAGAATCGTTAAGAAGCGTAGAAAATATCCTTGAAATACTTGCAAACCCTAAACTTGAGTCACTTGTAGGTTTGGATAATTTAGAATCATTTACAACCCTAGATATTCAGCAAAATGTTTCGCTACTTAACTTAAATCATCTAAGTTCTTTAAACCTAGAGGCAATTGAAAATGCTAGAATATCTATAAGTAATAATGAAAAACTTACTTCTCTTACAGGCCTAGAGGCAGTTACTAATTTGGATTATATGGTTTTACTTTCTAATCCACAATTAGTATCATTGGATGGATTGGAAAATTTACAATCGTTAGGAAATTTACATATTCAATCTCATTTAAAATTAAATGATTTATCTGCAATTGAAAACACAGAGATTAAATCTGGTGGGTTATTGAGAATTCAATATAATCCAGAATTATCAGAATGTAGTGAAAAAAGCATTTGTAATTTTATTAATACAGAGGACCGAGTCAGTATTCTTTTGAATGACAACGGTTGTAAAACAAAATGGGAAATTCTTGATCGTTGTCCAAATCCAGAAGATTTTGATGGAGATGGTGTATTAAATAGTATTGAAGATGCTGATGGTACAGACTCAGAAGATGGTTGTTCATATGTTACGGCCAATCAAGATAGTATGTTAATATCCATTTTATGGGAAGAAGCAGATTGTGATAATGATGGTATACTCAATGGAGATGAACTCACGAATGGTACTAATCCAAGAAAAGTTGATACAGACGGCGACGGCATTTTAGATGGGGATGATTCGGACCCAACCGATGCTTGTCTTCCGCAACAGAATAAAGACTATACCGGTTACGATACCTTAAATATAGTATGGAAGAATAATGATTGTGACGGAGATACCATATCCAACGGAGATGAAGTTACCGCGGGAACAAATCCTTATTTGAATGAATCACTTTATACAGATTCTACATACCCAGATGCTTTTGGTGAGCAACGCATAGAAACTAATGATGGAGGAGCAAGAGCTATCGCCACAAATGGTACTACCGTAGTGGCAGGAATAAGAAATGCTACAGGTAGTAAAGTTGAAATATATGCCAAAAACGCAAGTGGAGTTTGGAAAAAGAACCAAGAACTAACATCTCCAAAAACAACGGGTACCACAAGATTTGGTCAAAGCTTGGCCTTATCGGAAAATACGCTAATTGTTTCCCAACCTTATGATGACGAGAATCTACCGGATACCGTGTTTATATACCAAAAAGATGCTAATGAAACTTGGGTAGAAACACAGCAAATTGAAGCATCTAGTGCATTTACTTATGATGGTTTTGGTAGCGCTTTGGCGGTTTCAGATAACGTTCTTGTATTGGCTGCAGGGGGAATTGCACCAAGTGGAGCCGTTTATGTTTTTGAAAAAAACACGAGTAATGTTTGGGTAGAAACAGCAGAGCTTTATCCATCGGATGACCTTTTTAATGGTGGTTTTGGAGAGTCGGTTGCTGTTTCAGGAAATCAAATAATAATTGGAGCTTCAGGTTATGACGCTACGGGTGCGTTTATATTTGAAAAGCAGGAAGATAATTCGTGGAAAGAAGTTCAAAGCCTAAGTGCATTGGATGGAGATAATTATACATACGCAAGAGATGTAGCTATTACTGAAAATAGAATTATCATAGGTGATGTAGGATATACGGATATCACATATGATCAAGGGGAAACCATTGTTTATGAAAAAGCTTATAATGGAATATGGAATGAAGTACAGACCCTAAAAGCAAGTAACGGCTATCAAGCAGATTACTTTGGGGATGCCCTAGCAATGAATAATAATAGAATTGTTGTAAACATGTCCGTTGATCAAACAGATACAGGCTGGCTTTATGTATATCATAAATCTGGGGGCGAGTGGACTGAAACTCATATTTTAACGGATCCTGAAATTTCTACTTTGGATTTTGGTAATCATGTTGCCGTAGCGGAAGGTTTGATCGTAGCAACTTCTGGAGATTACGTTCACTTTTTTGAAGATGCCTCTATTGTTATAGATACCGATGGAGATGGGGTAGCGGATAGTGAAGACAATTATCCGAATAACCCTTGCTTGCCAAGTCAAATTGCAACGTATACTGAATACAACGTAGATAATGAAATATGGGCAACATCAGATTGCGATAATGATACGGTTTCAAATGGGGAAGAAGTGTTGAATGGAACAAATCCATATGAGGCGGAAACCTCGGTTAGCGCTTGTGTGGAAATAGCTTCTTCGGATGGTGCAGCATCGGATTATTTTGGAAAAGTATTGGCAATGTCAGATGACGGAAATGTTTTAGCGGTATCTGCTTACTATGATGACGATTTAGGTGAAAACAGTGGATCTGTGTATATTTTTAATAAAACAGCTGAGGGAGCTTGGGAAGAAACCCAAAAACTGAATGCGTTAGATGGTGGTGAGGATGAGAGTTTTGGATTTTCTCTAACCTTTGCAGGTGAGTCATTGGCTATTAGTACCTATCAACAAGACAACCGTACTGGTGCCGTTTATATTTATACTAAGTCAACGGAAGGTATTTGGCAAGAATCACAAAAGCTATCAGCATCGGACAGCGCCTTATATAAGCAATTTGGTTACGCAATTGCCGGGGTTGAAAACCAAATTATAATTGGTGCACCCAATGACAATGAAAACGGTACAAATGCAGGAGCTGCCTATATCTTTATAAAAGGATCTGATGGTATTTGGGCAGAAGCCGAAAAAATAACAGCTTCTGATGCAGAGGCTTCTGACTCCTTTGGAATTTCAGTTTCTATAGCCACAAATATTGCGGTTGTTGGGTCGTTTTATGATGATGATGCATTGGACAATAGTGGTGCTGCCTATGTTTTTGATAAAACAATTAATGGAAACTGGACGGAAGTTGCTAAGCTAAAGGCTTCGGACCCTAAAATTTATGGTGGGTATGCAGTTAGCGTAGCTAATTCAGAAACCGATATTATTGTTGGTGCCGCTTCTATAAATTCTAATTCAACAGATGTTGGTGCAGCATATGTTTATAAAAAGTCAACTGAGGGCTCATGGATATCTGCAGAAAAACTAACTCCTGAAGATGGTATGGCCAAAGATAAGTTTGGTCTTCACGTGGCCATTAATGAAAACCGTATTGCTTGCGGTATAAGTGGAGATGATGATAACGGACCATCAACAGGTTCGGTGCAATTGTACTATAAATCCCGTAATGGAGATTGGACTGCTTATGAGAAACTATTAGCATGTAATACTAATGAAGCATATGCCGCTTTTGGTAATGGCCTGTCACTCGCTAACAATTCAATTGCAGTAGGCACAAGTTTGTTTACCGCAACGGGTTCTGCAAATGTTTTTGAGCTAGGGGATATACCAACTGAAACGGAACCATTAGTCGTTCAACTTGTTCAAACTACATCTTCGGGCTGTAGTGAAGTAGGTGCCATAATAGAAGCAACTGTTACAGGAGGAACGGAACCATATATCTATGAGCTTTATGAAGCCAGCAGCAATTCCCTAATTAAAAGTGGAGCAATAAATGTTTTTGAGAATGTATCTATGGGCACCTATTATGTTAAGGTAACAGATAGCAACTCAATTCAAGAGCTAAGTAATTCCCTTTCAATTACAGAATCAGAAGCAATTTCAGCAATGGTTACTGTTAATGACATATCCTGTGAAGGTTATGATAACGGTTCAATTTCTATTCAGGCATTAGGAGGTTTTGCGCCTTTACAATATAGTATTGGAGGTGGGGAGTTTTATTCTGAGCCAAATTTCGAAAATCTTGCTTCTGGTACTTACGATGTTGTCATTCAGGATACTAATGGGTGTACCTTTCATCTGTCCGCTAGTATAGCTAAAGAGACTGGTTGTTCCAACTTTACCTTACCTGCTAACAATTTTACGATAGAAACTACAGGTGAATCTTGCGCATCTAGTAACAACGGAAGTATTGTTGTAAGCGCTTTAGAAAAACTTGATTATACTGCAACTTTAAGCGGTGGAATGGTTAACGAATCTAAAGTATTTGAAACCTTCACTAGTTTTAAAAACTTGCAAGCAGGATCTTATGATGTCTGTCTTACGGTTGCAGGTGAAGACGATTTTGAAAAATGCTTTACGATACAAATTACGGAACCAGATACTTTAAAAGTAGACTCTAAGACAGATGCTACGGGTAAATTGGTTTCCTTGAGTCTTAAAGGTAGTTCTAGTTATTTTATCACTGTAAACGAAAAAGAATATTCCACCACAGAAAATGAAATAACGTTACCACTCTCTGAAAACGAAAATAACATCACGGTTAAAACGGACTTGGAATGCCAAGGAGTGTTTGAAAAAACCATAATGGCTACTACGGAGCATGTATCCATTTTTCCAAACCCAATTGAAAAAGGAGATGTAAGTATTTTTCTTCCAACGATTAACGCAGACCAAGAAATACTGATTACCATGTTCTCGCAAAGTGCCATACGTGTATTAGAGCAAATGAAAAAAGCGGATGGAAGAATTGTAAAGATTAATATGGATAATCTACCAACTGGGGTCTACACTATTATAGTTACTTCTGAGTCACAGAACAGCACACACAAAATCATTAAAAAATAAGAGTTTATATGAATTTAAAAATCTGTTTGTCATCGTTAATACTCTTGGGTTTTCTGTCTTCTTGTTCTTCAGATTCTTCGGATGATTTACCGGAAGCTGTGATTGAAGACCCTGTTTCGTCTTTGTTAGTTTTTCCTGAAAATCATACAGAATGTAATGAAGGAACAGTGGTAAGCGATACCCAAAGTAAGGTTACTTTTCTTTGGAATGCCTCAGAAAACACAGATTCTTACGAGCTTTTTTTAACGAAAGTTGAAACTAGTGAGGTTTCAAATTTTGATGTGATTGCTAATTCAAAAGTAATTAGCCTTGAAAGAGGCACAAGCTATGAATGGTACGTCATATCAAAATCTTTAGAAAGTGCAGTAACGGCAAAGAGCGAAACCTATGAATTTTTTAATGCGGCTCCAGGAATCGTAAGCCATGTGCCCTTTTCTGCGGAAGCAACGGCTCCTGAAAACAATTCAATTATAACGGCTATTGCTGGAAAGATAACTCTTAATTGGGAGGCTACGGATATTGATAATGACATAAAGGATTATGAAGTTTTTTTTGGAGTGAATAAAGAAGAATTGGAAAATAAAGGAGTGCAATCAGTTTCTAATATAGAAGTAGATGTAGTTTCTGGATTTACTTATTATTGGATGATTAAGACAAATGATGAAAATAACAACACATCAACATCCGAGTTATTCAGTTTTACGGCTAATTAATTCAACCTTTTGCAATTCTTTATCTAGATGTCAATTGAATATATCATAACTATTCCTTCTATATTTATTCAAAATCATGCTTTCATAATGTATTGAAATAAAATAACCGTATTACTATTGTTATAAACTCATATTTAAATTATTTTCTCATCTTAATAGTATGAAAAAGAATCTTTTAGGATTTAATATCCTTGTTTTGATTGCCTTGATTGTCAGTAGTTGCTCGGAAAATTCTTCAGATGAATTCAAGGATGACGTGGCTCCAAGTGAAATGGAGCAGGATACTAAACTTAATGATTCGGATAATGAAATGGAACAAGATTCAGTGGCAAATAATCTAGAGGATTTAGATAACGACGCCATAATTTTGGATACTAGGTTACCTGCTGATATAGATTCAACTTATGTTCTGACGTTTGAAGACCATTTTAACCAACTCCCAGGTACATTGCCCAATGCAGACAAATGGCAGAGTAAACTTCCTTGGGGACCCAGTGTGACGATAAATAACGAACGTCAATATTATACAGATGTTCTGAATGGGGATAATAACGCACCAAACCCTTTTGATTTTGACGGAAATAGTAATCTAATTATAACTGCGGGCTTAAATTCTCCTGCACAGGTAGAAGCTACGGGCTTGGATTACTACTCCGGCGTGCTAACGGGTGCCCAGTCCACTCCTTACAGAGATGGCTATATAGAAGCCAAGATTTGGTACGAACCAGAAGTTGCAGGATTTTGGGGTGCGTTTTGGTTATTACATCGGTATTACGATAGCCCTCAAGATACAGGAGCCAATGGTAAACGAAGGACCGAGATAGACTGGGAATTTGTGCGCGGACCTGGAGGAGAATTTCTAGGTGGTCCTTATGATACAGATCGCATACCTGTGGCGTACCATTATGACGATGGCCAGTGGTCTATATCGGGTGGTGGATTTAAAGGACCCAACGGCTCTCCTGGTCTATCTGTACAGTGTGATGGTACTGAGATAACCAATGTAGTAGGTCTTGGACCGGTCAAACAACCCAGTGGCGAAGATTTAGCAGGTAATTGGCACCGATATGGTGTTTGGAAGACAGATAATTTTGTGAAGTGGTATTTGGATGGAGAATTAGTTGCTAGTGTATGTGATCCTGCTATTGTTAGTCAAATAGAGATGTATCCGATTATAAACATTGCTATTGGCGGTAATTTTCCTGGTCCACCAAATCCGGAAGACTATCCTACCTCCATGCTAGTAGATTACATATCATTGTGGGAACCACCGGTTAAGTAATACTAAACTCTTCCTAACTATATAAAGTTTCGGTTATTTTAATAATTCATTTTGCCCCAATACGGGTATAAGCAAAACCTATGGGATATGTAACACAAGTTACTATGGACTAGAGGACTAATGGGTAGTTTTGCTTAACGAATTTAAAACATAACGATTATGGAAACCTTAGAATTAAAGTTAGGATTAAGTCAAGATTATAGAATGGATGTTTCAGGGAAATTGAACTTTCTTTTAGCAGATTTTCAAATTTATTATATGAACCTAAGAGGTTTGCATTGGAATGCTAAAGGGCGAAGATTTTTTATGTTACATGAAAAGTTTGAAGAACTTTATAATGAGACTAATGATGTGGTTGATGAAATAGCAGAGCGAATTCTGTCAATAGGCGAAAAACCATTACATACTTTTGATGATTATTTGCAAAGCAAAACTATTAGAGTCACTAAGAATATTTCTGATGGGGACCTTGCTGTCAATTCAATATTAGATAACCTAAATGAACTATTAATTCAAGAACGGAATATTTTAGAAATTGCTTCGGAAAATAACGATGAAGGCACAGCTTCTTTAATGAGTGATTTAATTGCAGGTCAAGAAAAATTAATCTGGATGCTAACTGCTTATCTAAGTTAAATCTCTAATTTAAACAGTATAAAAAAAAGCAAAAATCTAGCTAGATTTTTGCTTTTTTTTATTTCAAATTTTTCATGGAAATCAAAATTCTGTGAATAGTAAAAGGATATTTTATGTTTACTGCTTGAAATAGCTTTTTGGATAAAATATGAGGAAGGGAGGGCAGATTTTAATGCTTTTATCTGTATTACGAAACCCCGTTATTTTTAGGTTTAATACAGACGCACAAGATTTTAAGTTGAAAAATTACCATTTTTTACGAATTCCATATTTAAAGGCATGAATTTTTAGTATCATAATTCTCCTTTTTGCATAGGGTCATATATCTTAGTGTATCCTTTTTTTCTGATTAGGGTTTCTTATTCTAAGAGTATTCTGTTTAGTTGTGTTTTTGGCTATGGGGAGTGCGGTAGAAAATAGAGGTTCTACGGTAATAGACAAGTGTAAATAAAAAATGATTCAATAATGTGGTACGTAAAAAATGCATTGACGCGAAAGAATTTAATGGCATTAACAGGTCTGTTCCTTTCCTTTTTTCTTATCATTCATTTATTGGGTAATCTTCAACTTTTATTGCCAGCAGCAGAAGCCAAACTACAGTATAACTGGTATAGTCATTTGTTGGCTGGTAATATGGTAATAAAAGTGATATCCATAGTTCTTTACGCATGCATTTTATTGCATACCATAGATGCCATTTATATGAGTCTAAAAAGTAAAAAAGCCAATGGCCCGGGCTACGCAAAAGACAAACGGGGAAGGGCAAGCAAATGGTACGCTCGTAACATGATGTTTTTGGGAAGTATTGTTTTTCTCTTTTTGGTGATACATTTCAAAGACTTTTGGTACCACTATAAGTTTGGAGAATTGCCTCTGGATGAAAATGGAAACAAAGATTTATATACCCTGGTCATTGCTGCATTTGACCAATTGTGGTACGTTATTTTGTATGTTGTAGCCATAATAGCCTTGGGGTATCATTTGTTGCATGGGGTCTTTAGTGCACATAGAACACTGGGCCTTTATCATCCTTTATACTCTAAAATAGTAAAGTTTTTAGGAATGGCATATGCCGTTATTATGACTGTTGGCTATGTTATAATACCTGTTTTTATTTATCTAAACCGTTAAGCAGATGGAAAATTCTTTGAACACAAAAATACCGGAAGGACCACTTAGTGAAAAGTGGAATACGTATAAAAAGAAAGCTAAATTGGTAAGTCCCAATAACCGTAAAAAGCTGGAAGTTATTGTGGTAGGAACAGGTTTGGCAGGGGCTTCTGCCGCAGCTTCACTTGCGGAGATGGGCTATAATGTAAAGAGTTTTTGCTTTCAGGACTCTCCTAGAAGGGCCCATTCTGTGGCTGCACAGGGAGGTGTAAACGCAGCAAAGAATTATAAAAATGATGGGGATAGCGTGTACAGGATGTTTTATGATACCCTAAAGGGAGGTGATTTTCGCTCTCGGGAAGCAAACACGTATCGTCTTGCAGAATGTTCGGCTAATTTAATAGATCAAGCAACTGCCCAAGGTGTCCCTTTTGCAAGGGAATATAGTGGGTATCTTAGAAATCGTTCGTTTGGCGGTGTTCAGGTATCCAGAACCTTTTATGCAAGGGGCCAGACGGGGCAACAGTTATTATTAGGTTCTTATCAAGCTCTAATGCGGCAGGTTAATACCGGAAAAGTCAGCTTATACGCAAGACACGAAATGTTAGACCTTGTGCTTATTGAAGGTAAGGCCAAGGGGATTATCGCTAGAAATTTAGACACCGGAAATGTGGAGCGCCATGGAGCGCATGCCGTAGTACTCGCTACTGGAGGTTTTGGTAAAATCTATTATCTATCTACTTTGGCAATGGGCTGTAATGTCTCTGCCATCTGGCGGGCGCATAAAAAGGGAGCGTTTATGGCCAATCCCAGCTGGACACAAATTCACCCTACCTGTTTACCACAAAGCGGGGAATACCAGTCTAAACTCACTTTAATGTCGGAATCATTACGAAACGATGGCAGGATATGGGTGCCGAAGGATAAAAACGAAACCCGAAAAGCCAACGATATTCCGGAAGACGAACGCGATTATTATTTGGAACGGAAATATCCTGCTTTTGGAAATCTAGCCCCCAGGGATATCGCTTCCAGATCGGCTAAAGAACAAATAGACGAAGGAAAGGGTGTTGGGGAACTGAAAAACGCCGTTTACCTAGATTTTTCAAGGGCACTACAAGAATATGGAAAGGATGTTATTGTGGAACGCTACGGGAATTTGTTTTCGATGTACAAGAAAATAACCGACATAGATGCCTATTTGGAACCGATGAAAATTTCTCCCGCAGCCCATTTCTCTATGGGAGGGCTTTGGGTAGACTATGAGCTAATGACAACCATACCAGGACTTTTTGCCATTGGTGAGGCTAATTTTTCAGATCATGGCGCAAACAGATTGGGCGCTAATTCACTATTGCAAGCATGTGTAGATGGGTATTTTGTTTTGCCTTATACACTTCAGAATTTTCTTGCAGACGAAATTAAGAATCCCAAAACAGATATTAATCATCCTGAATTTGACAAGGCAGAAGAGGCCGTTAAAAAGCAGATGGAAGGGTTTCTTGCTACCAAGGGTAACAAAACTGCAGAAGAATTCCATAAGGTATTGGGAAGCGAACTTTATGATAAATGCGGTTTATCACGTTCTAAAGAAGGTCTTGAAAAAGCTATTGAAAGCATCAGACAATTACGAAAAGAATTTAAGGAGAATCTTATTGTACCCGGTGATGCTTCGGAAGTAAACAGTGAACTTGAAAAAGCCGGTAGGGTAGCGGATTATATGGAAATTGCGGAACTGATGTGCGTTGATGCACTGCAAAGAGAAGAATCTTGTGGTGCCCATTTCAGAATAGAATATCAAACCGAGGAAGGAGAAGCTAAAAGAGACGATGCTCATTTCTGCTATTCTTCTGCCTGGGAATGGCATAAGGACCCATCTACACCAATATTAAATAAAGAGAATTTGACCTTTGAAACTGTAACACCTTCCGTGCGAAGCTATAAATAAAAAAGAATGAAAATACACTTAAAAATATGGCGACAAAAGGATAGCCACAGTAAGGGAGAAATTAAAGAATATACTTTGGATGATGTTCACCAAGAAATGTCTTTTTTGGAGATGCTAGACACCCTGAATATAAAATTGGTTAAAAAAGGGGAGCGTCCCGTAGAGTTTGACCATGATTGTAGAGAAGGTATTTGTGGCCAATGCGGAGTCATGATAAACGGTATAGCCCACGGTCCTTTAAAAAACACCACTACCTGCCAGCTTCATATGCGTTCTTTTAAAGATGGAGATACCATATATGTAGAACCTTTTAAGGCAACCGCTTTTCCCGTAGTCAGAGACTTGAAAATCAATCGTTCTTCATTGGACCATATTATCACCTCGGGAGGTTATGTTTCCGTAGATACCGGTCAAGCTCCGGAGGCCAATACCATACCAATTGCCAACGAAATTGCAGAAGCTGCTTTTGACTCTGCTGCATGTATTGGTTGTGGCGCTTGTGTGGCAAGTTGTAAAAACTCTAGTGCAGCATTGTTTACTAGTGCTAAGATTACCCAATTGGAACTCTTGCCACAAGGTCAAAAAGAAACTAGGAAAAGGGTAGTGGCTATGGTAAATCAGATGGAGGAAGAAAGTTTTGGACATTGCACAAATACGGAGGCTTGCCAGGTAGAGTGTCCTGAAGATATTTCGGTACTGAATATCGCTCGGATGAATTACGAGTATAACAAGTCCAAAATACTAAACTAAAATTTTGAAAATCAGCGGTTCTATTTCAGGAAAAGCTATCAATAATTTTCTAGCAACTTTAAATGTATTTTATTTTGACTCGATAATCGGGATTAAACGCTCTGACGTAGTTTACTTTATCATTTAATTACACCGCTAACAAACCAAATTTCTTTAAATGGTTTATTGGTTTAGAGAACCAAAAAAGTTCAAAATTCTCAAAGTCTTTTTCAAAATTCGTTTTTAAGCTTTTAAAAGAAGGTAAAACATCTGCCGAGGGCATAAGATTAGGAAGCTGATTTAAAAACCACGTTCCCTCTTCTAACTCTAGGGTAATGGCAATAGTTTCTTGTTTATCGTAAAACGTAAGGCTTAGCATCTCCCAAGATTTTCCTCGTTTTGTTTTTGTAATGACTTTGGAATTAGGTTCGCCACCTATCCAAACAATTTTAGCGTTAGGCTTAACCTTAAATTCAACAGGGGTATTTAATGAATCTTCAATAAAATAAGGTTCAATTTGAGTTTGGGGAATGGTAAAATCAAACCAATCTTGTATAGGCATATCAAAGCCAATACCGTGCATAAAATTAAAAAGTGATTTTTTCAGCCCAAAACTAAATATACCATGGTCAATACCGGTACTATCTTTAAACTGAACATCGTTGTTTGCAAAAGTAATATCTTCATAAGTAGGTACAATACCATAATCATGGGGAGCTAACCCTATTGGGCTATGCGCAGTTAACGCAAATTGATGCCAAAAACCAGATTGAATGATACCCAACTGAAACAACTGCCTGACCATTTCTAAGCTATCTACCGTTTCTTGAATGGTCTGAGTAGGATAGCCATACATTAGGTAACTATGCACCATAATATTAGCGCTGGTAAAATTGCGTGTAACCTGCGCTACTTGTTCTACAGTAACCCCTTTATCTATCAATTTCAATAACCGATCAGAGGCTACTTCTAAACCTCCCGAAATTGCAATACAACCAGATGCTTTTAAGAGCAAACACAGGTCTTGGGTGAAATTTTTCTCAAACCTAATATTCGCCCACCAGGTAACACAAAGATTTCTTTTTAAAATCTCTAAAGCCAAAGCTTTCATTAAAGATGGCGGTGCTGCTTCATCTACAAAATGAAAACCGTTTTCTTTAGTTTGCGCAATAACTTCCTCCATCCGGTCTACCAAAATACGCGCTGCAACAGGCTCATAAATCTTGATGTAATCTAAAGAAATATCACAGAAAGTACATTTTCCCCAATAACAGCCGTGTGCCATGGTTAATTTGTTCCAACGGCCATCGCTCCAAAGGCTATGCATAGGGTTTGCTACCTCTATTACGGAAATATAGGTGTCTAACAGTAGGTCTGAGTAATCTGGTGTGCCAACTTCGCTATGTTTATAATCCGGTTTGGTGCTATTGTTTTTGTACACAACCACACCGTTTTCTAGTAAAAAGGTGCGTTTTAGCTCCGTTTTTGAGTTATTTATGCAATAATTCGTCAATAATTCAACAGGTAACTCTCCGTCGTCCAAACTAATAAAGTCAAAAAAACTAAAAACCCGCGCATCTGAAATAGACCGTAATTCGGTATTAGGAAAGCCACCGCCCATGGCAATTTTTATGGAAGGGAAATTGTTTTTTATGTATTCTGCACATCTAAAAGCACTAAATAAATTACCAGGAAAAGGAACCGAAAAACATACCAATTTTGGCTTTACTTTGGTTAAATGCTCATGCAAAGTAGAAATCGTAAGTGTATCTATATAAGATAGATCATCTTGCAATGCTTCATACAACTCATCAAAAGAGTTTGCACTACGCCCTAATCGCTCTGCATAGCGGCTAAAGCCAAAATTAGGGTCGATACATTCTACTAAAAAATCGGATAAATCTTCTAAATACAAGG
Source organism: Zobellia nedashkovskayae (assembly GCF_015330125.1). Classification (NCBI taxonomy): domain Bacteria; kingdom Pseudomonadati; phylum Bacteroidota; class Flavobacteriia; order Flavobacteriales; family Flavobacteriaceae; genus Zobellia; species Zobellia nedashkovskayae. The sequence continues at coordinate 3,548,723 of NZ_JADDXR010000002.1, forward strand.
TAGCCAAATGTTTAGCTTTGTCCTGCATACCCATAGTACCAAAGGCCCAATCTAAATCGTCTAACTGATTAAAACGAGAAGCTTCCGGTAAAAATCCATCGGTACAAATCTGCCTTGCTAAAGTTTCGTTTTTACCTTGTAAAAATGAAATTACCGCGTCTATAGAATTTAAATACGCATGGCGCAACCCGTAAATTCGCTCACAATTTTCTGATACAATAGTTTTGTTTTCAAAAGCACTATCAAATAAAAACTGTAATTCTTTTCTAGTAAAAAGCGTATTAATGACCTCAATACCAAGGTCTAACTGAAAACTAGAAATCCCTTTCGTATTTAAAAAACCTTTAAGATATGCCGTTGCAGGGTACGGCGTGTTTAGTTGTGTAAAAGGTGGAGTAATAAGTAAAAGGTCTTTCAAAATAGGGACATATTATAACGCCAGAGCAATGTTTAGTAAGGAGGTTGGCCTATAATTTAGCGCCGCTTCTTTTTAGACCTGTGGCTGCTTTTTTGACGTGAATGACTGGAAGGAATGGCATCATCAAACGTATTTTTAACGGCTACAGGTTTAACGCTTTTCCAAGTCTTATTTTCTTTTTCAGGAACTAAAACATCTACTAAATCTTTTCTGCCCAACTTATTTAAAGTATTTCTAATCCAATCTTTATTACTTTTTTTATACCAAAAGAAGAAACGGTGTTGTTCATCCTTCTCTTTTTTGGATTTTGGGGTTTTAGTAGGTTTTAAAGTATAAGGATGATAACCACTATAATAAATAACCGTTGCAACCGTCATAGGAGTAGGAGTGAAGCCTTGTACTTGCTCTAACTGAAAGCCCATATCCTTAGTTTCCGCAGCTAGGTTTGCCATATCTTCTACTTCACAAGCCGGATGGTTTGATATAAAGTAAGGAATAAGCTGAAGTTTTAAGTTCTTCTTAATATTGATTTTGTCAAAACGCTCTTTAAACTTATGAAAATATTGAAAGGAAGGTTTGCGCATCAACTTTAAAACTGGGTCAGACGTGTGTTCTGGTGCGACTTTTAAACGTCCAGAAATATGTTTTGTCATCACCTCTTCCGTATAATCATCTAATTCTTGTGGGTCTGCATTTTTATTAAATTCAGGAACCAACATATCATGACGAATACCACTTCCAATAAATGATTTTTTTATTTTAGGGTGCTTATCTACAGCCTGGTATAATTCGGTTAGCGGTTTATGAGAAGTGTCTAAATTGCTACATATTACAGGTGAAATACATGAAGGAGCAACACATTTATCGCAAATGGATTGTACTTTCCCTTTCATTTGATACATATTAGCAGAAGGACCTCCAATATCTGATAGGTAGCCTTTAAAATCAGGCATATTAGCGACCTTGTCTACTTCTCTTAATACAGATTCTTTACTTCTACTAGCTATAAATTTTCCTTGATGTGCAGAAATTGTACAAAAACTACAACCTCCAAAACAACCCCGGTGAATGTTAATAGAAGTTTTGATCATTTCAAACGCGGGAATTGGCCCACGCTTATTATATTTTGGATGTGGCAATCGTGTGTAGGGCAAATCAAAAGAAGCATCAATTTCTTTTTCGGTCATTGTTGGGTATGGTGGATTGATGACCAACGTTCTGTCTTTTACCCCTTGAAAAATTCGTCTTGCTTTAAGTTTATTAGATTCTTGCTCTATAATTTTAAAATTAGAGGCAAACTTTTTCTTATCCTTTAAACAGACTTCATGCGATACAATTTCTACATCTTCCCAATTTTTATTTTTAGGAATGGACTCATCTTTATGTACTAAAAAAGCAGTTTGTTTTATGGTTCTTAAGCTAGAAAAAGGCACTCCTTTTTGCAATAGCTTAACCACTTCTCGTAAGGGTTGTTCACCCATACCATAAACCAACATATCTGCTTTGGAAGTTTCTAGTATACTTGGCATTAGCTTATCGCTCCAATAATCATAGTGAGTAACCCGCCGCAGCGAAGCTTCAATTCCCCCTATTAAAACAGGAACATCAGGAAACTTATCTTTTAAAATACTAGAATAAACAGATGTAGCATAATCAGGTCTAAATCCTTTATCACCATTTGGTGTATAGGCATCTTTATCTCTACGTTTTTTACTTGCTGTATAATTGCTTACCATAGGATCCATACAACCACCAGTAACGCCAAAAAACAATTTTGGTGTTCCTAACTTTGTAAAATCCTGCAAATCATCGGTCACACTTGGTTGCGGAACAATAGCCACTTTTAAGCCATAACTTTCTAAAATACGACCAATTACAGCTGGCCCAAATGACGGGTGGTCTACATAAGCGTCTCCGCTAAATAGAATAACATCTAATTCCTCCCAACCCCGAATTTTAACTTCTTTGTTCGTAGTTGGTAGCCAATCTGTAAGTTTGTTGGTTTGCATATGGTTGCAAAGATACGTTAAATTGGGTTTTGCAAGGCTAGGCTTAAATCTACTAGAGCAAATTTACTCAGTAGTTCAATAAAAGTTTTTGAAATATTAAAAAACGGAAGATTTTGATCTTTAGGTCATTTCCCTGAACATTTAGTATAAGAATAGTAGCCGATTGCGCGGTGCTTTCCTGTCAAGTTGCAAGAAAATTGAAGCGGGCTAAGCTATTTTATTTTATCATACCCCCAGTTATTATTTTTATACACTGTTGTGTATATGTTCTTTTATGATATTAATTTGTTATTTCAAGTATAGCACTTGCTAAAATATTATTTGAAGCTGCACCTACTAGTATTTCAAACTGACCTGGTTCTATTTTCCAATCTTCAGTTTCTGCGTCCCAAAACGCAAAATCTCTATCTTTTAATGTAAAATAAACGGTCTGTTTTTCTCCAGCAGCTAATGAAACCTTATGAAAATCTTTTAGCTCTTTTAAAGGTCGTTTAACCGATGACTCAACATCACGTACATATATCTGAACAATTTCTTTACCATCAACAGCACCTGTGTTTTCAATATCTATTTTTAAGTTGATTTTTTCGCCCGCTCTTATGGACTCGTTTTCTAATAGTAAGTTACTATATTCATATTCCGTGTACGATAAGCCAAAGCCAAAAGCATAAAGCGGCTCAATACCCTTATTTTCATACCAACGATAACCAACAAATACACCTTCGTCATACTTCACATCGATTATTGGGTCTATAATTCTGTGGTCTTCATCCCAACCTGTATACAGTTCTTTGCCTTTTGGTATATAACCATATCCTGGTGAATCTTCAAATTTTTTCTCAATGGTAATAGGTAATTTAGCAGATGGATTAGTAATACCAGCTACTATTTCAGTAAAACCTTTAAATCCAATTTGCCCTGGATACCAGCTATAAATTAATCCAGCAATATCATCATTCCATGCACTCATATTCATACCACTACCTGAGCTAACCGATACGACAGTGTTCTTATTTAATGCAGTAATACGCTTAATTTCATTATTAATATTTTCTGACAAATCAAATGATTTGTCCCATCCTTCAGAATCAAATGTTCCAGTACTATAAATCACATGACTGGCAGTTTTAATGTCTTCGTCAGTTGGATTTTCAATATAGGTCACTTTTTCACCATAAATCTCTTTAAGCGCTGTTAGCATTGTGACATGGTCATACCCAACAACCTCTGCAGCGCCACCTCCATGGGGTATTTTATCTGAATATTCGCCAGTGAGTAAAATCGAGATTTCACCTGTCTTAACAATAGGTAATATATTGTCATTCTTAAGCAGTACAATACTTTCTCTTCCGGTCTGCAAGGCGACTTCTATATGTTGGTCGAAGTTGTCAAAATAAGAAGCATCTTTTATTGGTCGCTCCAGTAGTCCCATTGCAATTTCTGTGGTAAGAATGTTGGTAACCATCCTGTCAATATCTTCTTCTTTTACTTTCCCTTCTTCAAGAAGCGATTTTGCTGAAGAACGTAAAAAGAATTCATCTTTCTTCATATAATCAGGGTATTCAGCTCTTGGTTCTCCTGGCATATCAAGATCAAGTCCCGATTTTATTACTTTTTCGGCATCATATACAGACCACCAATCACTCATAACCAGCCATTTAAATCCTAAATCTTCGCGTAAAATCCCCGTGATTACTTCCTTGCTTTGTCCGGCATACTCTCCATTTACTAAATTATAAGAAGTCATAACACCCATAACGCCTGCATCCACACCAGCTTCGAACGCTGGTAAATAAATTTCGTGTAATGTCCTTTTATCTACTACTGAATTTGATGTTCTTCTTTTGTAGTCCGTATTATTGGCCACAAAGTGTTTTAAAGTAGCCATAGTGCCCGTTCCTTGCATTCCAACCACATAATTCTCTATCATTCGAGCGGCTAGGTATGGATCTTCTCCAAAGTACTCAAAGTTTCTGCCATTTTGTGATACACGGTAGATGTTCATTCCGGGTCCTAATAACACTGCAATTTCACCAGCTCTACACTCTTCACCAATAGATTTTGCATAATTACTTGCCAACTCGGTATTCCATGTACTTGCTAAGGCTATTGGACTTGGAAAAGCAACCGATTTTTCAAGCTGATCATCAAGATGACGTCTAATGTTTACTCCCTGAGTAGCATCTGAGAGATACATTGCAGGTACATTAAATTTTTCAAACCCTTTTGTAAAAAATACATTGTGACCACCTATCAAAGAAATCTTCTCATCAATAGTCATCTGATTAAGAATTTCTACTGCTTGTTTTTTTGCATCGTTATAAGCAATAGGAGGTTGAAAAGGTTGAAATATGGTATTTGTTTTATATTCTTGGACATTAGGTTCGCTACAGGCACCAATAAGAGTAAATACTACAAGGAATGGAATTAATCTTTTCATGAGCTAAAATTAAAGAAAGGTCAATAATTAATAATTTAGAGTTATTTGCTCGGTTTTTTTGCATGATACACAACGTTCAGGCTATGCGTAGTATGGGTGCTGGTTTATAATTCCCATTGCGCCACCACTCGTAGCCAAATCTTTTTGTTTTGTTTTAATTTTTCCTGTCCGAAGCAAAATTCCAAAGATTTTGCGACCTCATAAAAATACGCAAACCCAGTGAATAATCACCTTAGCCCACATTACGTATAGGTCTTGTTAGCATTAGTGATTTTCGTTCAGCTTGGCACGTTTTGCTTGCGTTTTGCCTGGTTGTATTCACAAACTAGCTAAGAAGTCCATCTGCGCAATAGTTGCGTTTGAGTAGTGTCCATTTGCATAAACTAGCTAAGAAGTCCATCAGCGTAACAGTTGCGTTTGAGTCAGGTCCATTTGCATAAACTTGCTCAGGTTCCAATTATTTGCCAATCGAATTTGTTGTGTTTTTAAGAAACCAATTTTTTCCCTTTTATCACCCACAAAATAGGTCCTATAATTCCAATCATAGCGATAAGTATCCATTTTACTTTAGAACCTTTAAAATCTTTAGTTAGAATTAAATATACAGCATTAAAACTGGTATAAACTGACCAAAAACTTAAGATTAGAAAGGCAATTATTAATATGGGTTTAATTATTTCCATCATTAATGCTAACGGTTTAGCTAAGCGTAGTGCGGTAGTAAGGAAACTTTTCGTTTCCGTCTTAGCACGAAGCTAAAGCTTTTTGTTTAGTTTTAATTTTCTTGTCCAAAGCTAAATCCCAAAGATTTAGCGACTTTATAAATATACACAAACCTTTGGATTTAAAACCTTAGCCCACATTACGTTTAGGTTGTGTTGTGTGTAGTGCTTTTCACGTACTGAAATATCCATTCTCGTAAATACGTTTAAAAAGTCCATCAGTATTTTCCGCTAGTCTTATTATCGCGTCGTAGTCAAAAATGTATGGAATTAGAATATAAACCGGTTTTTCGTTCCTAAAATCAATCCCGATGGCTTCTCCAGCTCCATTATTACCAATAAGAAATATTTTAGAGTCAAATTGTTGAATCCCACATTCAGCATTTACGTTTTCTAGCTCTTCTGCCTTATGTAAAACCACGTATTCCTCTCCAATAAAACCTTCTCCACCATTAAATTTTTGAAATAATTCTACGTAATCTTTTGGCAAGTCCATTCGCAAACCTAGTGAATCTAAAGTAGCTTTTTCAAGCCCTGTATTTCCGTTAAATTCCTTGAGGCAAATTTCCATGACTAAGCTTTTTCAGCATTACACACAACGGTCCGGGTATATCTTCCGGTAGGCGCAGCCTCCCGAGTGGAAGATTGCTGCGACTGTTGGAATATATGCCCAGTTGTGTGTAGTTATCTAAAGTAAGTAGTAAAGTCGGCAAAAGCAAGATGGCCTTGATTAAAGTCGCGGCATGCCCGGACCGTTGAGGGAAATGAGTGTTACGGGAGTCGTGAAAAAACGGCTGTTCATGCAGTACGTGTTTTTTTACGCAATCTCAATTACAATCATTTTATCGATAATCCACTTGCCGTTTTCTTTTTTAATAAAAATCCGAAATCCTGTCCCACAGAGTTTTCCGCAGCCGAATCCGCTGTGCAGGATTCCATATGATCTGGTGGTATCGAAAAGAATTTTTGAAAAACCGGTTGTTCCCGATAAATGGAAACCATATTCTTCGCTCCATATGTCACTACCCGCTGGAAATTCAGACCGATATTTGAATTTCAGTTTTGGGTCTGCCTTAAGTCTGTTCAGTTTTATTTTGTAATTTTTTGATTGATTCGAAGTGTCCAGAATTAAATCTTTGTCCGAAAAGTACTTTTGCAGTTCTTCCCGTTCTTCTTTTTCCAACAATCTGGTACTATCATCAACGGCTATTACCAATCTCACGGAATCAGCCTTAAATTCCGCAAGTTTCATTTGCCATTCGGTCATTGTCTTTTCCGCCATGATTGTATCATATCCGATCAAGTTTTTATTGGCATCGTAGATTGGTGCCGGAGGTGGTGGCGTTCCGAGTCTAGTATCGTAATGGAGTTTGTCCATCAAAGCTGGAAATATTTCATAGGCAACCGATTGTTCAAATTCCAAATCCGTCTGCGTTTTTTCGCAGCTCGAAAAAAGCAGAAAGATTGAAATTATTACAAATGCTTGTCTAAAAGTCATATGTGCTGTAACGGCTGGGCTAAGCGTAGTGCGGTAGTAAGGAAACTTTTCGTTTCCGTCTGCGCACGAAGCTAAAGCTTATTGTTTAGTTTTATTTTTTCTTGTCCAAAGCTAAATTCATAAGATTTAGCGACCTTATAAATATACACAGACCTTTTGGTTTTGCACTAAAGTCCGCATTACGTTTAGGCATTGTTAGCAACTGGCTTTTGCGTTATACTTTGCCGTAAACTATTTTCAATTCCGTTCCGATTAGCTTTTCTAATTCGATAAAAAACTCACTTTTGAAAATACCCCAATTCCAAAAGACTAGCCCGAAATCCCCAAATGCCCAATTTGGTTCGAAATTGAACTCGGTTATTGAACTTTCAGATAAGCAATTAGAGCATTTAATTAAATCTGAATCCAATTTCTCATACCAATTCCCCAATGCAGTTCCCCAATCTTCTTCAATTTGATTTTGTCCGCATTTAGGGCAGTTAACTTGCTCAAGTCCATTTCCGCCATTTTCAAAAACCTTTCTTTCGGTTATTACTTCAACTCCGTTTGTTCTTAAGTCCAGAAATCCCACATTTGGTTTTTCAAGGATTGATGCGAAATTTTCGGCTGGTTGATGTCCATTAGAACCAAGAACACAATCGAAAAGCTCCTTTTTAATAATTTTCTTCTCAGTTAAAAAGTTTATCACTTTTTCAGCCAGTTCTTTAGAATCTGCTGGATTGGTTTTTTCTGAAACAATTGATGTATGGTGGTCACTCACTTTTTTAAGCTTGTTGCTAACGGTCAAGGCTAAGCGTAGTGCGGAGGCAAGGAAACTTTTCGTTTCCGTCTGCGCACGAAGCTAAAGCTTTTGGTTTAGTTTTATTTTTTCTTGTCCAAAGCTAAATCCCAAGATTTAGCGACATTATAAATATACACAAACCTTTCGGTTTTCCTCTAAAAACCGCATTACGTTAGGCTTTGTTAGCAACTGGCATTTTCCCTCTTACTTCATTTAGTTTCATTTTCATAGAAATAGCTTTATTATCAACCCATTTGTTATATTCATCAATAGCTTTTAATCTCAAATCATTGCTTAAATATCCTTCTTCAACCATTTGAACAGAACCAGCAACTTTAGACCAAATTCCAACTTTTGATTTAAAATCAGGTCTATGTTTTTCGTAATGTTCGTCTGAATTTATTTTTTCAATCTCAACCATTCCAATTTCTTTCATAAGGACAGGCAAATCATCCGCAATTCCATTATTCATTCCTGCATCATTTCTCCATTTCAAGAAAATTTTATAAAATTCTTTCATACTGGTTGGAGGTTCTGGATTCCATTCTAAATTGTTGTGATTATAATCTAGAATTGAAATTCTGCCAGTTGGTTTTAATAACGATTTCATTTTTAGTAATGCATCTTTCGGATTGCTTAACCATTGTAGAGTTCTTGCCGAAGTAATTAGGTCAAATTTTTCGCTAGTCTGAAAGTCAAATAAGTCAGAATGTAAAAGATTTAAATTTTGAATGTCTTTATATGTCTCTTTTCCGCTTTCAATGAACTTTGCTGTATTATCTATTCCCGTAACTTTTCCTAATTCACCAACAATGTTTGCTATGTCTTTAGAAATAGAACCAGTCCCGCAACCAACATCTAAAACAGACATTCCTTTTATCAAAATCGGTTCAAGAGTTCTATAATCAACACTTAAATTTCTATTGTCAAAAATTTTCGTGATTGTTTGTCCGTCTCTTTCTATATGCTTATTGTTTTTCATTTAGGTTTGTTTTTGCCAGTTGCCAACGGTCCGGGTATATCTTCCGGTAGGCGCAGCCTCCCGATTGGAAGATTGCTGCGACTGTTGGAATATATGCCCAGTTGTGTGTAGTTATCTAAAGTAGGCAGTAAAGTCGGCAAAAGCAAGATGGCCTTGATTAAAGTCGCGGCATACCCGGACCGTTGAGGGAAATGAGTGTTACGGGAGTCGTGAAAAAACGGCTGTTCATGCAGTACGTGTTTTTTTGCAGCGGAGTAACACGGCCTTTAGGTCATTTCCCTCAACGGTTTAGCTATGGCATGTAGGGTAGGCAAGGAAACTTTTCGTTTCCGTCTGGTCTACTAGCCAGAGCTTTTTGTTTTGTAATTATTTTTTCTTTTTTAATTGCCAAATCCAAAAGATTTGGCGGACTTAGTAGATAAGCCCAAGCCATTAAATATAACACTTTATACCCTATTTGCTATAGGTATTGTTGTAATCAGTAGCGACACGTTTGAGTAAGCAAAAAATTTTGCGTTTTGGTTTTATTCCATCCGAGTGAAGTCCATCTGCGCAACAGTTACGTCAGAGTAAGGTCCATCTAGCATATTTATGTTTATTTCAATTCTCTATCTAGAACATTAAATTTCAATTCATCTGGTACACCAAGATTTTTTCTACCTTCATTAAAGTCCGATTCAGTTGTGTATTTGTTTACTCTCTCTTTACTATTCCAAGTGTTTTTATTGTTATCGCTAATATCGATTATATAATAGTTTGTTTTTTTCTTATAAGGGAACAAACTGTCTGGTGGATTCCAGCCATTACTTATGTGGTACCAATGTCCATTTTTTCTAAAAATACTATCGCCACTCCAAATGTACACGGTGTCTGCGGGATTACTCAGACGATAATATCCAGTACTATCTCTATTAAAAAGTCGAGCCGAAATTTCCTCTTGCTTATTTGGATGTTGTTTTGCAATAATTATATTGTCATTAAAGCCTATGGCAAAAACCGTTTCAGGTATTATAACAGCACCTCCATATTTAGTACTATCCGAATTTTTAAAAAGAGCTCGATATCTGGGTTCTGACCACCAACCTAAATTGAAATCCTTAGTCAAGTGTTTGGTTTGCGTTTCTTCATCCCATAAACAACTTGATAAAAGAAACAAGGTAAAAATGCCAGCTACTATTTTCTTCATTTAGATGTTTGTGCTTTTTTTTGAGCTATTGATTACAACGGTCCGGGTATATCTTCCGGTAGGCGCAGCCTCCCGAGTGGAAGATTGCTGCGACTGTTGGAATATATGCCCAGTTGTGTGTAGTTATCTAAAGTAGGCAGTAAAGTCGGCAAAAGCAAGATGGCCTTGATTAAAGTCGCGGCATGCCCGGACCGTTGAGGGAAATGAGTGTTACGGGAGTCGTGAAAAAACGGCTGTTCATGCAGTACGTGTTTTTTTGCAGCGGAGTAACACGGCCTTTAGGTCATTTCCCTCAACGGTTAGGCTAAGCGTAGTGCGGAGGTAAGGAAACTTTTCGTTTCCGTCTACGCACGAAGCTAAAGCTTATTGTTTTGATTTATTTTTTCTATTCTAAAGCTAAATCCATAAGATTTAGCGACTTTATAAATATACACAGACCTTTCTGTTTTGCCCCAAAGTCCGCATTACGTTTAGGTTGTGTTAGCTGCTGGCTTTTCTCCGCATATTTTTTTCACGTCCGTAATTAGTCCATCAATATTAAAATCCAGCTTATTCCGTTTTACCTTTTCTTTTACCAATAGGAGTTTTGCAACAATCTTTTCGTTTAGAAAATTCCATTGTTCGCTTTCATTCAATTGAAAGAAGTTTTCGTCATCAATAATTGTCGGAATTCCTATCGACTTTTCTTTTCGGCGGTAGCTGCCGATTTCTTTTAAATTCCCTCTGAGATATGGAATAGGGTTAACATTAAATTCAAAGAGAATCAGTTTTATATCCGTTCCGTAATCTTGCCATTTCAATGAAGAAAATTGATTTTTAAGTCCGTTTTCGTCCCAAAGAAATTCCCTAACTAGTTCCGTATTAGTTTCTCCAAACCCGAAACTTGCAAAAAATCCAATGATATTATCCTCTTTCTTTTCGATTTGTGATGTTTTTTTTGAGCTTGCAGCTAACGACTGAGCTAAGCGTAGTGCGGTTCTAGAGAAGCGATTCCCATAGCGCCATACCCCGTAGCTAAAGCTTATTGTTTAGTTTTATTTTTTTCTTGTCCAAAGCTAAATCTATAAGATTTAGCGACTTTATAAATATACACAGACCTTTCGTTTTAGCCCTAAAGTCCGCATTACGTTTAGGTTTTGTTAGCATTAGTAGTGACACATCGGAGTAAACACGTGCTTTTACGTTTTTATATATTCTCCGCCAGAGTTAAGTCCATCTGCACGACAGTTGCATCTGAGTTAAGTCCACCCGCAAACTTGATAAAATTCCATCTGCTTATTATTTAATATTAAAGTTGTAACCTAATAATGCAGTTAACATCTTATGCTTTATTACCGATTTTCAATATTTTATACGTTGTATTTTTTGATAATCTTGCTTATAATTCCAATCGCTAAAGCAGTAAACAAAAGAAAAAATATAAAAAAATTGATTCCTGACTTATCGCTATCGTATATGCTATAAATTAAAAATCCACAGCCAACGAAAAAACAAACTATCCAACCGATTTTTATTATTTTAAGAAATGAGATGAATTTTTTTTTCAATTTTTTGAGCTATTAATGCTAACGGTCCAGGTATATCTTCCGGTAGGCGCAGCCTCCCGAGTGGAAGATTGCTGCGACTGTTGGAATATATGCCCAGTTGTGTGTAGTTATCTAAAGTAGGCAGTAAAGTTGGCAAAAGCAAGATGGCCTTGATTAAAGTCACGGCTATGACAAGTAGGGCGGGCAAGGAAACTTTTCGTTTCCGTCTGGTCTGCTAGTCAGAGCTTTTTGTTTAGTAATTATCTTTTCTTTTTTAATTGCCAAATCCAAAAGATTTGGCGGACTTAATAAATTAGACCAAGCCTTTAAATATGGTACTTAATGCCCTATTTGTTATAGGTATTGTTGGCATTAGTTTTTATTTCTTCTCTCAATTTTATATACGCTGACCATTTCAAAGAATCGTCTTGAAAAAACAAGGACATTATTGGGTTTTCTGTAAAATAAGGTGCCCCAGAACGTGCTGTATTTAGAACCATTTCATAATCATTACTATAATTATTAGACAAGCCCTGTTCGAGCATACTTATTTCAGTTAACTCTGATAGGTATTCTATAACACTTCGTTGGTTTTTCTCCGAAAGTTCAAAAAGTGTACTGTCAATTTTCACATAATCAGTATAGCTTTTTTCGCAATCAACCATTTTATTTATAAACAGACACTGAAATTTTTCTTTGTTGGAGTAAATTTTTAAAAATTCCTTGTGTCCGCCAAATTCTCCACAGTCAGCAAATCTAGCGGATAAAACAAGTGTATCTGAATAATAAAGTCTTCCAAGTAGACCTTTCGAATAGTCAATCACAACACTGTCCTTCAGAAAGGCTTTTTCTTTGGTCGATAGTATTTTATTAATTGAGTCCTTTAGTTTTATATTTTCTTCACTTAGAATTTTTACACTCTTTCTCGACTCAGCCTGTTCGCAGGAGAAAAAAGTTAGAAAGATAATAGCGAAATATTTTAAATTCTCAATGTTCATTCAAATTATTGCTAACGGTCCGGGTATATCTTCCGGTAGGCGTAGCCTCCCGAGTGGAAGATTGCTGCGACTGTTGGAATATACGCCCAGTTGTGTGTAGTTATCTAAAGTAGACAGTAAAGTCGGCAAAAGCAAGATGGCCTTGATTAAAGTCGCGGCATGCCCAGACCGTTGAGGGAAATGAGTGTTACGGGAGTCGTGAAAAAACGGCTGTTCATGCAGTACGTGTTTTTTTGCAGCGGAGTAACACGGCCTTTAGGTCATTTCCCTCAACGTGTTTGTATATGGTTTGTTGCGTGCTTTATGCAACTAATTTAGTAAATAATTACTGACCAAGAAAGTCCGCGAGGACTTTCGTAAGTAGGCGAGAAGCCAGCAATAAATTATATACGTTGTTGTACCCAGTTAATTATAAATTATTTGTTTTTCCTACTATTAATTTTGAAAATGGAATTTCAGTAACTTTTACCGTTCCTATCGTAAAGATTATAGCTAGCATTAAATCCATTCCTGTTATGGTTAATGTCATTTGCGAAACTCCATCACCCAAAGCTGCATAGGCTACAATAAACACGTTAATTAAGCGAACTAAACCATTCCAAACAATTAGCGGAGCTCTTGTGTTTAGTTTTTTAGTAGCCCAAATTATTGCTGCTCCTGCGAACATTATAAATAAGCCAACTACTGCACTGTGAATTAAATCTTCACCTGTTTTTGTTGAAACTGCTTGATACACAGTTCCAAGTCCAATTGGAAAATTTAAAATACCAGCTATTAATACTATTTTGTTAAATATGTTTGTTGATTTTTTCATTTTGATTTATTTTTTTGAATATTTAATGATTCTTCTGCCCAATGGACAAATTGATTAGCATCTTCTAAAACTTCAATAGGAACTTCATAAAATGACAGAACTTTACTTTCATTTTTGAATAACTTTAAAGGTTGAGAATCAGCTTCTAAATAATTAGAAATATTACTTTTATCTACTTTAAAAAAAATGACTTCTTTGGCTATAATTCCAAACATTAAATCGTCTGCATACAAACCAACACAACCAAACATTCTTTTGATTCGTACTCTTCTCCAACTTTGTAATTGGTCAAAAATAAAATCTTTAAAATCTGTTGAAGGTTCCATTTTTTTGTTATAAATTCTTAAGCAGTCGTCTTAGTGAAAACACATAACTCTCTGGACTATCTTCTTGTGTAAAATGGCCAGCATCAGGCAACAATTGTACAGGAGCTTTTGGGAAATACGAACGCCATTTATCTTGAATATATTGAGAAGCGGCAACATCATCTTTTAATCCAAAAATAAGCTCAACTGGCTTCTCCTGTAGCGTAGATAATTTGCTTTCTAATTCTCCTAGCCAATCCGATGCCAATGTAATCTGTTGTGGAAAAACTGCTGTTCCTTTTCTAGATTCTTTTGTTGGGAATGGCATTTCATAGGCATCCATAATTGCTTTATTACTGCTAGATTCCTTTTTGATAGAACCTCGCATAAGTCCTGTTACAAAAAAGTTCTCTTCCATAACTTTGGATTCCATTTCAGAAGATCTCATCATCATTGAAAATTCAACCAATTTCCCTTCAGGTTTCCAAGCCCAAGTATTACTAATAACAACTCCTAAAACTTTATCTGGATGACTTGTAGCTACTGATAAACCCGTTGGTCCACCCCAATCTTGAACCACAATTATGAACTTCTCTAATTTTAAATGTTCAAAAAGTAATGCACTAATCCATTCAACGTGTTCTTGTGGTGTAAAACCATAATCCTTTGGTGTGTCAGAAAAGCCAAATCCTGGTAAATCATAAGCTATAATTCTTGCTTCGCCTGAAAGTTCTTTAATGATGTTTCTATTTAAGAATGACCAATCTGGGTTTCCGTGTGTTAATACAATAGGGATTCCTTCTCCTTCATCAATGTAATGCATTGATATTCCGTCTTTCTCAAACCAATTACTTTTAAAAGGATATTCCTTTTTATCTACTATAAATGGTCTTTGTTTTTTATTTGTTTCATCTTTATTATAGATTTCTTGAGCTTGAGAAGTATTAGCCATACTTAGTGCGAGTATTAAGGTTAGTACTATTGATTTTCTGAATGTGTTTTTTGTTTTCATTTGTATTTTGTTAAATTTATTTCTAATCATTTGATTAGTTTTATGGTAAAAAAATATTATAAGTGCTGAAATGTGGTTTCTATATAGTCGTTAATGGTAATTTCATTTTGAATTTTTGTTGCTAAAGCCAAACCACTTAATGCTAGAACAAGATAATTTGTGTGTCTTTCTATAGTTTGGTTGTCCTTTGTGCTATTTAACTCAAGATTGTGTTTAAACAAGGTTCTTAATTGCTCCTCATAATTTGAAATAATGACACCTACTTTTTTATCTACATCTAAACCAAATTCTGACATAGTATTAACCATTAAACATCCTTTTTTTGAGTTGTTTTGGTCAGCAAATTCAGCAAACTGATAGAAGAAGTGTTTAATACTCTCAATGCCGTTTGAAGAGTTTTCAAATACATTGATTAACTTTTGCAACTTGCTTCTATACAATTTTAAGCTTTCTAGAAAAAGCTTTTGTTTATTTCCAAAACTAGCGTTTATAGAAAATTGATTGATACCCATTTCTTTAGATAGCATCCTTAATGATGTATTTCTATAGCCGTTTTTCCAAAACAGACCCATTGCCTTTTCTATTACTTCAGCTTCCTTATATTTCTTTTCTCTAGGCATAAAACTAAATTACTGTGCAAAACTAATCAAACGATTAGGAACAAAAAAATATTTTAACTTATATTTTTGAATTTCAAAGTATTTAGCTCAATTTGAGTAGGGAATTTGTGGTTTGGGTTAATTGGGTACAACGAATTTGTGTATGGTTAGTTGCGTGTTTCAGCAACTAATTTAGTAAACAAAAACGAACGCGAGAAAATTCCGCAGGAATTTTCCAAATAAGCACTTGCCAAAGCAATTAATTATACACGGTGTTGTGCTCTGTTATTTTTCACGACAGCCAATTCTTTTCAGCCATTTTGTTTAATTTCAATAAATAGGTCAAATGTGATTGCCTCTCGAGTTCTTTTAAATTAAAATTGTCTTCAATAATTTCTTGGGTTATTTTTGGTGATTTCAATTGCGTGCCAACAAATCCAAGTATTGCCATAGGTAAATTGACAAAACTTAATGCACCAGTCGTGATTGCTGTAAATACTCCGTTATTAATCATTGTGAGTACCTTTTTAAAACGACTATCTCTTACTTTTAGTAATTCATTTCTGATTTTATTCATTTCTGGATTTATTGAAACATCCATTATATGGTTAATGTCAATTGTGTCTCCTGCTTTTATTATTTCCGCTTCTAATTTATTCATCTCTACGATATAGTTTTGATATAGCCCTTTAGTTTCTTCACGAAACTTTAAAATGTCGGGAAATTCTACAAATTCAAGTGCTTCGTCGGAAATAAGCGTGTCCATAACTTTGTAACCTAACGAACGAGACGGTTTTGCGTTTTCAACATAGTTTTTGTCAGAACGTCTAATATTTATAGCCTTGTCTAAATAAGGTGAGATTGAAATTGGATTGGCCAATTCAGAATTACAAGCATAAAGAATTGCTGTTACTCTTAATGATGATTCCCAAAGTACAGTTCTAAATCCGCTCAATGCATCTTCTTTAGTATCTAACTCAAAAAAACTGCCTGCATCTTTTATCGGAAGAGAATTTAAATCTGTGTCTAGTATTAATTCCTGATTATTAAGAACCCAATCTTTTAAAGAAGGGAAACCTAAGACAGAATTATCTTTTTTTCCTTTACTGTCCAACAGCCAACTTCCAATCCAATGGTGTTTTATTCCATCTAAAACTGTTGTTTTGAAATCAATATTGTTTTGGTCAATTGCAAAATACTTCTTGTAATATTCTGAACTGAAAACTGATGTTGGTGGGTCAATAACTTTTATTTTTACAATATCATTTGAAAGTTGTTCTTCTAGTCCAACTAAATCAGATTTTACTGCTACTGTTCCAACATCTTTAGCTAATGAAATTGATGGACGATTTACAAAAGTGATTTCATTTCCTGTCAGCATCAACTTTTTTAAAGTTAATCCGTCAATACTTTGATTGTCAGAAAAAATTATATTCATAGTTCGGATGTTTTTTAATAGAGCACAACGGTCCGGGTATATCTTCCGGTAGGCGCAGCCTCCCGATTGGAAGATTGCTGCGACTGTTGGAATATATGCCCAGTTGTGTGTAGTTATCTAAAGTAGGCAGTAAAGTCGGCAAAAGCAAGATGGCCTTGATTAAAGTCGCGGCATGCCCGGACCGTTGAGGGAAATGAGTGTTATGGGAGTCGTGAAAAAACAGCTGTTCATGCAGTACGTGTTTTTTTGCAGCGGAGTAACACGGCCTTTAGGTCATTTCCCTCAACGTTAAATATATGGCAAGTGGGGCAGAAAATAAGCAATTATCTTCGGTTTAGCCACAAGCCAAATCTTTTGTATTTTGTTTTAATTTTTCTCTTTTAATACCAAATCAAAAGATTTGGCGACTTTGCAAATAGAAACAGACCTTTCGATTAAACACTAATCGCCCTATTTGCTATATATAGTGTTACCATTAGTTTTTATTCCGAATACCAATCTTTCCATTCTCCATTTGCTGGATAAGTCAATTGGTAAATTCTCTTTTCAGATTCGCTTAAATTGTCTAAATATTTACTCAATTCGATTATATGAGTTTCTCCATAACCCATTCTCCAACCAATACTATATTTGTCTATTTCGGGATGAGCTATCCAAGGTGGTAAAATTGTATTTTCAAGAGTTTTAAATTCTCCAATTTCATTAAGAATGTCTCTTGTTGCCATTAAAGCGTATCCAAGTAAATTCAGTCCATTCCAAAAGTATGGGGTTTCAGCATCTTCATTATTTTGAGCAAGTCCAATTCCCCATATATTGTCGACAGGACTTGCCTCAACCAAAATGCGGTCGTTTGTGTTTCTTAAAAATTCCGATAGCTGCGGATTTTGGCTAAACTTGTGAAAATTACCTCTTACAACTATTTCAAATCTATTTTCTTCCCAAATCCGTTGATTAAAGTTCTTAACTTGCCTACCAAGCTCTTTTACTTTACCAGCTTTTGAACTTTTGATTATTTGTTGGTAAATATCATTGTCATTAAATAACAAAGCCTTTTCAGCCATCATAAAATGTTAGGCTGTTTGATATTCAACTCCATTAACATCAAATTTTGATTCGTACCATTGACTAAAACAAGATTTAGTTATTGAATCAGATTTAGTATGTCCCCAAAATAGCAGGAATTTCAGATTTTCACCTGATTCAAAACGTTCAATTATTTTCTCGTTCGTGTAGTTCATTTTAATTAATGGTAACGGCTAGGCTAAGCGTAGTGCGGTAGTAAGGAAACTTTTCGTTTCCGTCTGCGCACGAAGCTAAAGCTTATTGTTTAGTTTTATTTTTTCTTGTCCAAAGCTAAATCCATAAGATTTAGCGACATTATAAATATACACAGACCTTTCGGTTTTGCCCTAAAGTCCGCATTACATTTAGGCATTGTTGTGCAACGTTTTTTCTGCGTTATGATTTGAAGTTTTTCCAAATCCGATAGAGTTCTTGCACTTCATTTTCGTCCATATACTTTGAAAAAAGTCCTGTATTTGCAAAGTATGCCATACATTCTCCAAACTTTAAATATTGGCTTTTAGGAATATTCTTTTTTGCCAAGCATTTTTTCAAAATCCCAATCCTTTTATTTTCATCTTCGGTTATTATTTCGCCAATTTTAGAGATTTCTGTTTCAGAAAATCTCTTGGTTATCTCTTTTAGTGTTTTTAATTTCGTCCAATATTTTCGTGCTCCAATTCCTAACTCCACTCGGATGAATCTATTCTTGTCTAATGCAAACCTAAAAGGGTCTTTTCTTTCGATTGTTATACCATTATCTTTTATTATTGCCCAAAATTTTTCTGTATCAGGACTTATACTATAATTCCAATAGTTTAGGAATTCACTTGTTGCAGATTTTCGTTGATAAGAATTTAATTTTCTACCTATTTCTTGAGTAGTTAAAAGTCGTTTTGTATAAGAAGAAAAGTTTAACATCGCCCTTTTTAATTTATCATCTAGCTCTGACGATTCAGAAACTATTTTATCATGAATTTCAATTGTCTTTAAAATATCATCTAAAGGGTTATTTTTAATTCAGGGTTTAATTTTTGCAAAATGTTGCACAACGGTTGAGCTAAGCGTAGTGCGGTAGTAAGGAAACTTTTCGTTTCCGTCTGAGCACGAAGCTAAAACTTATTGTTTAGTTTTATTTTTTCTGTCCAAAGCTAAATCCATAAGATTTAGCGACTTCATAAATATACACAGACCTTCCGATTTAGCCCTAAAGTCCGCATTACGTTTAGGTTTTGTTAGCAATAGTTATTTTACCACTATTATTGATTCTATTAATTTTTCAGGCATATTAATTTCAGTAAAATTTTGAACAAATAATCCGACACCCATTATAAATATAAGCAAACCAATAAATACTATTAATTTAAGATTGTAATTTTCACCAACAATTAGGCAAGATTTAGACTTGTATATCGGATGATAATAAACTTGAATTCTATTCCCTTTATGTAGCTTTCGATAAATATTTAATTGCTCTTCACTATTAGTTGTCCAGCTGTTACCTCCAAATGGGAAAATTTTTGTGCCAATTATTTTTTTGTTTGAACCTTGTAGTGAATATTCATATTTACAAGTAGTCATAAATGTTTTATAACGACCACCGTCGGAATTAGATTCAATTTTACTGTTGTATTCGGAGCTTATAATTGTACCAGAAGTATGTTTCCATCTGCGGGTTGATTTGTCCTTAAAAACGAGGATAACTCCGATAGTAATTATGATAAAACCGCATGCAGAAAAATATACACCTATCATTTTAGTATTATTTGATTAGAAATATAGTTCGCAGGATATTTAAAATTTTGATATAGCAGTAAAGAAAGAAAAATTGTAAACGAGAATGTTATGATACCTGAACCAATTTTACGGTTGATAAGGTCATATTTTATTATTACTGCTTGTTTTGGATTGTCACGATTTACATATACTATTACTTGATTAACATTATTCAACTTTTTATAAAGTTTATTATGAAAGGCACTTGAATAATCAATGTTTCTATTTAATCCAATATTATCACTTTTGAATTTTTTATTATTATATATATATGTGTAAGATATACTGCATATATCTTTTGTAAAAACTCCTTCAGGCATATTTGGATTAGAGGTGCTTTCAAGACTAATACTTTCTATAGTTGCCTCAATTTTTTCGTAATTATGTTTTCCATCTTTTAGGAATACAAATAGTTCCGTTCCTAAGAATTTTATTGATAATCCAGTAAAAATTAACAACAGAACTATAATTAGTACTAATATTATCTTTGAGAAATTAAACATTAATTCTAAATGAGTTTTTCATAATTATTGCTAACGTTTAAGCTATGAACAGTACGGGAGCAAACTAGCGTTTGCTTTCCGCCACGCACATAGCGAAATCTTTTGGTTTTGTTTTTTCTTTTTTTGTTCGAAAGCAAAATCCCAAAGATTTTGCGGACTTCATAAAAATACACAAACCCTGCGACTAAGCACGTAGTCCGTATTGTTTATAGGTGTTGTTGGCAATAGTTTTTAGTACTGCCACTTTTTCACAACTTCCTTTCCGAATAGTTCAATTAAAATTTCCTCACACCATTTTTCTGCCTTTTCTTGGCCAGTTTCTTGATTGAATAAATCTGATTGACAAGAAATTAAACACCCTTTTATATAGTCGCTTACATCATCAAATATCTTTGTTAAGAAGGGTTGAGTATCGTGGTCATAATAGTAGATTTCTTTAGTTTTACTATGAAAGCAAAACATATTTCCATTTCCTAAATAGTCACTAAAAGAAACAAGAAATGGCAAAACGGTATTATCATCTTGAGTAAAATCAGGGCCATACTCTGGGGCGTCTTTCCAGATATCTTTTATCCAACCAATATCATCAAAATCTTGTAATTGCTCTCCTATTTCCGCAATACCAAATTTCAGATAAAACAATTTTAAATTATTCGGTAAAGTTGTTTTTAAACTTTCTTCCAATTCAGTTATTGCATCTATGGCTATAGGTTCTTGTAGGTCATCTTCCCAATTATCAGCTAATTCCTTAATTATTAATTCAGTTTTATTAGTCCACCCATCTTCTCCTATTTTTTCAAAAGGAATAATTATATCTGATTTTGATTTTATTTCTAACATTTTTTAAATTATTGCCAACGTTTAGGCTATGGTTAGTACGGGAATAAAAAGTAATTAATTTCCGATTAAGCACTTAGCCAAATCTTTTTATTTTGTTTTATCTTTTTTGTTATAAAGCCAAATCAAAAGATTTGGCGGACTTCGTAAATATGCCTAAACTTTAGATTAAGCACCAAAACCCGTATTAATTATAGCCATTGTTACCTGCTGGCTTTAAACGCTTTGTTGTAATTCTAATTCAGGCATTTCATCATAGGTTCTGCCATTCAAGATTCTACCATTTTTCTTTTTATTTTTTCCACCCCATTGTTTGAAAAAGAATGCAACATCAGCTTTTTCACATTGTTCTTGAATATCAATAACCCAGTCAGCATCCATAGGTCTTGGTGAAAACCCACTTTCTCCACCAACTATTACCCAATCCATCTTTTTTAAATTCAAGTTAGGTAATGCTCCAATTAAAGGTTCTAACGAAAGAAATTTAACTCTTGCATCTGTTTTCCTTAAATAATCAATTCTATTTTCTACTTTTTGTTCCTCAACAGAAACTCCCATCCAAATATTATGAGTCCATTTTAATTCTGTATGTAATTCAAATAATCTTTCAGCTCTTTTAGTAAGTACTTGGAAAACGTGCTGAGGATTTTCATTCATTACTTTAAATACTTTTTTAATAAAATCTAAAGGTATTTGTTCGTGAAATAAATCACTCATTGAATTAACAAAAACTACTTTTGATTTTTTCCAAGTATAAGGTGTTCTCAAAGCATTCTCGTGAGTTCTTACCTCAAAATTATCTTTATATTTTTCGACCCCCATTGCTTGCAGTCTTTTTGACATTATTTCTGCATAACAGAATTTACAACCTTGGGAAACTTTGGTACAACCTGTAGTAGGGTTCCAAGTCATTTCAGTCCATTCTATACTTGATTGTGCCATTACGAAATTCTTTTTACTGTTATTCTGTCAAAGTTATTTTTATAATTCTCATAATTTATATAAAAACTTCCTTTTCTTGCTTTTGAACCATCTTTTTCTACTGTGCTAATCTTATTTAGAGATTGTATTTTTTTTAAAACTTGAGTAGCGTGAGTAGTCAAAAATCCTTTTCTAAGTGTAAACTCATAAATTTCTCCATTTTTACGAGGAGTTTCTTTTAAAAATTTTAAAATATCTTCTTCTAAAGGATTAGTTTTAATTTCTGAAAATAATGTAGGTTGGTTACCTGAATATTCCCATCCTTTTCCTTGTTCTTTATCTATTTGCCATTTTGTTTCTAACATTTTTTCATAGCCTCGAATATGTGAACTAAAAAAGAAAAGACAAAAAACTGTGTTCTCCTCTTTTTTTAAAGAAAAACTATCGACAAAGAAATTGTTGCCAATATATTCCTGAAACCCTTCTTTTAAAAATCCAATATAATCCCATTCATTAGAAATACTATCTTTATTTATCCCAAGTTGAGTATTAAAATTATCTAAAACACTTGGAGTCCCATTTTTAGAAAATCTATACATATGTTGAATAGGCAACCAAAGTAAAACCTCGGATTTTTTCTTGCACTCTAGTAAGTTTAAAATATGTTCAGCTTTAACTTCTTTGTAACCATATGGGTCTATAAAAATAAAGGCTTTTTCATTTTTGTATTTACTTAGTTCTTTGGGTAGTTCTTGAATGATATTTAAATAATCTTTCGAGGTAAGATTTAAAGAACCAAAACTGCTGTAATAAAGTTTATTGTTTTTTATGTTTTCACTTAAACTGCTTATTTTTTCTTCATCAATATCATTGAAATAGCAATTTATTTTAAGATTATTTCCTTTACTTTTAATTTGTTTAAAATGAGTATCTTTTATCTTTTTAAGTGCAATTATTGGACTTCCTTCTCCGCCATTATCATAAATTCCTGGTCCGCAAAACAAATCATATAAATGAATGTCAGTTGTGTATTTATCATTTGAAATAATGTTTAAATACTTTTGAATGTAATCACCAAAGAGTTTTACTTTCGCTTCAGAGTGATTTAGTAGATTGGTTTTAGATAATGTTGCCATTTTTATTATTTCTCATTTTTTTAGCTTGCAGGTAACGGTTGAGCTATGAACAGTACGGGAGCAAACTAGCGTTTGCTTTCCGCCACGCTCATAGCGAAATCTTATTGTTTTGATTTATTTTTTTCTTGTCCATAGCAAAATCCATAAGATTTTGCGGACTTCATAAAAATACACAAACCTTTCGTTTAAGCCCGAAGTCCGTATTGTTTATAGGTTTTGTTGTGCGGCGTACTTTTCCGCTAGTGGCTTGAACGCTGCACTAAAACACTCTCTTTATCAGATAAAAACGCAACATAATAAAATTTGTCCTCTTCCTCTTTTGAAAACTCCCTTTCTATTTTTAACCCGTTTAGATTAGCTTTTGCTTTGTCCATTTCGTTACACCCAATGCGTTGTCCATTTTCAGAGTGTCCATTTTCAGATAGTTTAACAATAAGTGTTTCGTAAAAATTTGGTCCTACATTAATAATTGAGACTGAATTATAATCTCCAAAATGGTCAGGGAAACTGGCCGTTTTATAGTTGAATTCAGCTTTTTCTGTTAGTTCTACCCCCGTTATTTCGTTAAAGTCGTATGCATAGAATTCTTCTGATGGGTATAATGCATCATATATAAAGTACCCGATTATTATAACCGGTATCAAAGCTAAAAGACGCCATCTTTTGCTCATTTGATTTTTTTTGTTAGTATGACGCACAACGGTCCGGGTATATCTTCCGGTAGGCGCAGCCTCCCGAGTGGAAGATTGCTGCGACTGTTGGAATATATGCCCAGTTGTGTGTAGTTATCTAAAGTAGGCAGTAAAGTCGGCAAAAGCAAGATGGCCTTGATTAAAGTCGCGGCATGCCCGGACCGTTGAGGGAAATGAGTGTTACGGGAGTCGTGAAAAAACGGCTGTTCATGCAGTACGTGTTTTTTTGCAGCGGAGTAACACGGCCTTTAGGTCATTTCCCTCAACGTTTATATATAAGAATAGTTGTGGGTTTGTGTGCGAGGATTTTCCGAAGGAAAATCAGACGCTACAAACACGCAACGACCTTTGATCAAGCACTAAACCGCAATTATTTTTATACGGTGTTACCACACGTTTTTATTTTTATTTCCAGAAAATCAGTTGGTCGATTTGATTTCTGATTGAGAATAGGAAAATCACAATCAAAAGTGTAATCAGATTTGTTTTGAATTTCACGTATTCTTGTTCTCTATATTCTTTTATTATTCTATAAACTAAAAATCCGCCAACAAGTAAAATCGGTAAATAATTTAATATTAAGTCAACGTACGGTAATTCAGCGATTCTGCTCGAACTTGCACCAGAACCATAAATCAGGAAAAAAGCAAGTATCTCAATGAAAATTAGAAGTAAGAGAATTCCAAAAAATATAACAGACCTAATTCCAATTCCGAGATAGTTTGTCTTTATTTTTAAAAATTCCGCAGTTTTCAATTTCGTCGTTTTAGTTTTTCTTAAACACTTTGAATGCAATTCCTCCAACAATAATTAATGGTAAAACAAACATAATTATTTCTGTCAATCCGTTTTCTGAAATAGTACCAGCTTGTGCACCTGTTCCAAAAATCAGAAGAAAAATCACAGATTCGACAAAGTATAAAAATATCAATAGAATTATTATTCCGATGATTTTTAGTGTTATTTTCAATGTTGCGTTCAAATGTGTGGTAACGGTCTCGGCTCGTATGGTTGGTTCTTAATTTGAAGATACTATAATTATATAGATAAAGGAGATTGATTAAGCGGTTGAGCTAGATACATTTTCAATGATTTCGTTTCATAGATTAACAATTCTTCTTAAGCTATTACTTTTATAAAAGTAATAGCTTGGTTTAGCACTTAACTTTGCAAGTACACACCAAACTGAAAATCCGCGAGGATTTTCAGAAGTAGGCGAGAACGAGCAATTACTTATAGCCATTGTTGTAGCACGTTTTTTTTAATTCATTTTTTCGTTTTCCAACTTTGCAAACTTTTGTTTGTCCGTTGGTTTAATATTAACTAATTCAAATCGATTTTTGTCCAAAATGTTGAAGTCGACAAGACTTAAATAAAGGTCAACAACATTTCTGTCAATCATTATTTTTCCGCCACCAGCCCAATGTCGGTCTGTTCCGTTTTTCTTAATTCTAGAAATCCAGTATTCGTCTCCGTTTTCTATATCATAGTAGTTTCCAGATATTCCACGAGCATTTGAATTTTTAAAAGCTTTTCCGTTGAAATAAACTGTTCTGCCGGTTTTTGAAAATTCAGCCATTCCAATCCAAGCAGGCCCATTATCTCCGAATCCACTTTTATGTTCTATATATCTTAATTCAGGGTTCATTTTTTTATTTCAAGTTCTCAAGGAATTCAATCGGATTTCTCATAAATCTGTCTGGATTTGAATCCTTGATTAATTCCGCCAATTCTTTAATGTTCGGATTACATAGATTTCCGTTTTCGTCCATTAAAATCCAGTCATTTCTATCACATAATTCCAGCATTGAATTTAAGAAATTCAGTTTTGAATCTCTTAAATCAGTCCGAAATCTAAAATCTTCTATAAAATTCTCCTTTTCGTTAAAGTCAATACTCAAATCGTGGTCAACTTCTCCGTTTTCGATTTTCCAACTTTCGTTATTCCACGAAGCTCTTGGAATAATTTTGTCAATTTCGTTTCTTAATTCCTCAATGTTAATTATAATTCTTTTCCACCATTTCGTCGAAATAGCATCTTCAAAGTCAGGTTCAGGTGCATCATTCAGTTCCATGTTGTAATTGTCCCAATACTTTTCCCATTCAGCGTGTTTTATTTCAAGCTGTTTTGGAATTCCGCCATATTTTGTTTCAATCGACTTTCTTGGAAGTACAAATGTCAGAAATTGATATGTTGCCATTGGGTTTTCTTAAATGTGGTACAACGGTTGAGCTAAGCGTAGTGCGGAGGCAAGGAAACTTTTCGTTTCCGTCTGGCGACGCAGCTAAAGCTTATTGTTTTGCTTTTTCTTTTTTGTTCCAAAGCTAAATCCATAAGATTTAGCGACTTCATAAATATACAGAGACCTTTCGGTTTTGCCCTAAAGTCCGCATTACGTTTAGGTTTTGTTGTGTGGCGTACTTTTCACCAACTAACTCTCGTGATAATTACCGATTTATTATCGTCCAAAAATCCAACAGAATAGTGTTTTCCATTTTTCCGTTGTCTAACATATTGTTTAGAATATGATTTTCTTCCTTTCTTCCGTTCGATGTAATCTAGCTGGTTAGAACCCATTTTGTTTTCTTTTTGGTCAAATCCAGCAGTTTTTAATTGAGTTTCTAATTGTTCTAGGTCATTTTTATCTAGTTCTATTAAAAATGAGGATGTATAATCTCCAAAATGGTCCGGAAAAGAAGCTGTCTTATATTTAATATTACCGCTTTCTGGAAATTCCAGATTCGTCACTTCTTTAAAATCAGCTTTATAGAATTCCGCAGATGGATAAACTGCACCGTAAATGAAATATCCAACAGTTAGAACTGGAATTAAAGAAAGCAATCTTATTCTTTTATCAAATCCTTTCTTTTTAATCCATCTGTAAATCAAATATGAAATTCCAATTGGTATTCCAATACACAGATTAATTACAATTAAAAAAAGGATTATTAATTCCATTCGATTTTTTCAGGATGACACACAACGGTCCGGGTATATCTTCCGGTAGGCGCAGCCTCCCGAGTGGAAGATTGCTGCGACTTCTGGAATATATGCTTAGTTGTGTGTAGTTATCTAAAGTAGGCAGTAAAGTCGGCAAAAGCAAGATGGCCTTTTATAAAAAGATTAAAAACGGAACCTATTAATTTGGCTTTCGCGTAATTTTTTTGTTTTTATAAAGGTATACGGACTTTTGACTTGCACTTTCTCCATTCTTCAAAATAAACAACCGCTAAAACCATCTTCGGTTTCTCTTCCCTTATTTAAAGAGTTAGCGTATTCTTCAGGTTCAACCAATTTTTCATACAAAAACGGCCCTGTTATTTAGAATGAAAATGAATGGTAACGTTAAGCTAACGATTTAACATAAAATTGAACTTTAGTTTATGGTATCACCATAATCAGTTAACAATGTTTGAGGATTACTAAGATATTTTTGTTGCAAATTATTATAACTAATAACCAAAGAACAAAATGAAAACAGTATCTAAATTGTTATTACTAGCAGGTTTGGTGGCTACTACTTCCTGTGAAAAATTAGAAGAACATGTTGGGCATGGTGGTCCAAAAGAAGATGAAGGAACAATGTTCGAGAACAAATCCGAGCTTGAGCCCTTAGTAGTAATGAATTCGAACTTTAACTTTGTAAAACCTTATTCTTTAATCAGTTCTACTGATATTTTAGAGGACGGTTTTCAATTAGTAGGTGCTCAAGATGGAGCCGGTTTCTTAAAAGAAGGTAACGGTTACATGTATATTGTAAATGCTGAAGATGATTATGCGGTTAGCCGTATCCATTTAGATGAAAACTTAAACCCAACAGGCGGTGAGTGGTTATTGAACTCAGGGGTTGCAGATTTCGCTCGTCAGTGTTCTGGTACTATGTGGGAAGCTGACATTCACGGTGGTGCAAAAGATATTTTTCTTTCTGCTTCAGAAAGCTTTCACTATGATGTTAAAGGTATAGACCCTCATGTTGCCGTACCTACGCCAACTGCAGATTTTGGTTTAGATGCTTTAGGTGAGTTCTCATGGGAAAACGCTGTTCCTTTACCAAGAGATACGTACAGTGGTAAAACGGTTATTATTGGTGGTGATGATGATTCTAGTGGTTCTGAAGGTCAGGTTACGCTTTATTACTCAGAGAATGGAGATGCCGATTTAAACAACGGTAAAATCTACGTTTTGAAATTTAAAGAAGTGGCTTCTGGTTCTACAGATGCAGATGGCAACCCTATTAGCCCAATGGCCGTTGAAGAAGGTGTCATCTATAACGAAGGTCAGTTGGCTTTTCAAGAAACTTACGAAGTAGAGTTTGTTGAAATAGAAAATGGTGCCAACATGACTAAGGACGAAATGGAAGATGCTTGTGTTGCAGTAGGTGCTTCAGCTTTCATGCGTGTAGAAGATGTAGATTACCAAAAAGGTGCTGTAGACAATGCTAGAAACGTATTCTTTGCCGTAACCGGTAGAGGTCCAGGAAGAGGCACTTACAATGACTGGGGTACAGCTTATAAATTAGAGTTGGATGACGATTCTCCTTTAACGGGTAAATTAACTCAAATCATAAGCGGTAATACAGATACGAACAATATGGACGGTAACCTTCCTGAGCTTCAGAGTCCTGATAACATTACGGTTACAGAGAACTTTGTATACCTTCAAGAAGATCCTAATTCTTTCGATAGAAACCACTCGGCTGCTATTTATCAAACAGATTTAAACGGAAACAATGTAAAAACAGTTTTGGAATTATTGATCAGAAACGATCTTGATCCATCAGGAAGCACTGGTTTCAGTGGTGAGTTTGGTGCATTGGTAGATATATCCGATAAAGTTGGGGAAGATGATACGTTCTTATTGAACCTTCAGCCACACTACTGGCAGAATGATGATTATAAGAGTAAAGACGGTCACGATATGGAATCTGAAAATCCTGACGCAATTGCAGCAGGTGCTAGAGAAGATAACCAAGGTGGTCAAATCATTATCTTAAAAGGTTTGCCTAGATAAGACCTTACTATTTTATGGTGAAAGACCTCTATCTATTGATGGGGGTCTTTCCCTATTTTATAATTTTTATTTCAACTTACTTCTGTTATGAATAAATTTCTCCTCTTTTTTTTATCGATATTTTGTATTCTTTCCTGTAAAAATAAAAATGAAGAACTAGCAAAAGTTGACCATGTCAAAACTACCGACTGGAGTTATGCACAAGAGTTCTATATAAAAAATATGACCAAGGCGGTAGATTTAATCGACTCCTTGAGTAAAGTTGATGCAGAGAGTGCCGAGGCCAAAAAAATCTTCAAAGAGCTCCGCGTTGCCTTTAAAAAAGCAGAACCCTATGCATCATATCTAAACCCAGAAGTTGGGCACCGTGCCAATGGCCCAGCGTTACCGGTCTTTGCAGAAGATACGGAACGCATATTGAATCCTATTGGTTTACAGAAAATTGAAGAGTCTATTTACGAAGGGGGAGAAGAACCTGCCGTTTTTAAAAAAGAAACGGTTTTGACCAAAGGTTTGATGGTCAATTTATTGAAAAATGTTACGGAACGGGATTTAAGTGCCGAGCGTTTTTTTATAGCCACTCATCAACAACTTTTACGAATCATTAGTTTAGGTATTTCAGGTTTTGATACACCTGTAAGCGGTTTGGGACTATCAGAAACGGTAGTGTCTTTAAAGGCTTTAAAAGAAGTTTATGACCATACGTTATCTGAACTCATAATAAATAAAAATACAGATTTAGATACTAATTTTCATCAAAACATAGCAAAAGCGGTCGCTTTTCTTCAAAAAAACCCAGATTTCAACACTTTTGACCGCTACACCTTTATACGGGAGTATATGAATCCTATTACACGTAATTGGGTGAGTATAAGAAAAGAAAGTGGTTTGTGGAAAGGTATAAATAACAAGCCTTTTAATTTTGATGCACCTACTTTCTTTGAAAAGGATGCTTTTAACCTCGAATATTTTACGCCTCCGGTCAATAGAAATCCATCAGAAAAACAGATTGCACTTGGCGAAAAATTATTCTTTGATCCTAACTTATCACAAACAAAAAGTATGGCATGTGTTACGTGTCACATACCCGAAAAAGCATATACTGACGGTATTGCCGTAAACAACGGAAATAATGGAAGTCCGTTGCAACGAAATACTCCAACTCTGATTAATTCCGCTTTTCAAAAAAGCTTTTTTTGGGACGGTCGTGCAGAGAATATTCTTGATCAAATTTCTATGGTATTCAGCAACGAACAAGAATTCAATACGGGCGTTCATGAATTTTCTACCGATATTTTAAAGGATACTACCTACCACGTTTTGTTCAAAGATGCTTTTGGAAGAATCTCCAATAGAAATACAGATATTATTAAAGCCATCTCGTCTTATATCTCCACTTTAAACGGGTTTGATTCTAAATTCGATAAAAATATGAGGGCTGAAGAGGATTCGTTTACTTCCGAAGAGAAGTTGGGTATGAACCTGTTTATGGGAAAGGCTCTTTGTGCTACCTGTCACTTTATGCCATTAACGAATGGAACCGTACCACCTTTCTATGCCGAAACGGAAAAAGAGGTCATAGGTGTGCCGGAAACCGCAGAAAATAAAATGTTGGATGATGATTTGGGATTCTACTGGCGCTACAATAAAGAGGAACATTTGGGCATGTTCAAAACGCCGTCCGTACGGAATTCAGAATTTACTGGGCCGTATATGCACAACGGTGTTTACAATACGCTAGAGGAAGTCATGGATTTCTATAACAAAGGCGGTGGAGGCGGAATGGGTTTTGACCTTGAACACCAAACCTTACCTTTTGATGAGTTGAATTTGTCCCAAGAAGAGCAACAAGCTATTATCGCATTTTTAAAAACTATGTCAGATACTAAAGTTGATAAAGAAAAAACAGCCCAATTGGTCCTTAATTGAACCTATTTTTAAAAGTAAATTTAAAGTTTACCTAACCTAGAATTAAAGAAAAGTAAGGCACGTACTTTTAGTAAATAACTACTTTGTGGCTCAGATACAAAACCGATATGAAAATGATAATTACAACAAGATTCCTTAAAAATATAGGTATACTATTTTTAGGTTTGTCAATGGCAATAGGATGTTCAAAAGAAAATGATAGCATTGATGATGTTGATAACGAAATTAGTAAAGAAGAAGATAAGACAGAAGAACCTGTAGCTGAAACTCCGGAGGAAGAGGTATCTGAAGATGAAACGTTATTGAACGCAGCAGAGTTTATTCAATCGGAAGAGAGTTTGTCCATCTCCGCCGAAGCTTTAGAGACTATTGATGATACGTTTGTAGCAATGCTTTCTGATGAAGACGGGAAGATTACTTTTTTTGTGCCCAGCAATGAAGCGTTTGCAGAATTTTTAACCTCCTTAAAAGAGTATACGGATGTTC
Organism: Zobellia nedashkovskayae; assembly: GCF_015330125.1. Lineage (NCBI taxonomy): Bacteria > Pseudomonadati > Bacteroidota > Flavobacteriia > Flavobacteriales > Flavobacteriaceae > Zobellia > Zobellia nedashkovskayae. The sequence continues at coordinate 3,579,804 of NZ_JADDXR010000002.1, forward strand.
TTGATTTTGATGAAGACCTGGAAAAAGAAATTCTTGCGCAGGTACTAAAATACCACGCAATAATAGGAGGCGCTAATTTCTCTACTGAGCTTTCTAACGGGTCTATCTTTGAAACTTTACAATCCGAAGAAATTAAAATTACGGTAGATGGTGATGTATATATTCTTGATACTACACAGTTACAGGCTAGAATAACTACAGCAGATATTGAAGTAGCCAATGGGGTTATTCACATCATTGATAAGGTTTTAATCCCAGAGTCTGTGCTTGCGGATTTATTCCCAAAAGCCTCTTTAATTCATTTGATAAATAATAGTGAAGACCTCTCCATGTTCTCAGATGCTATTATAGAAGCAGGTTTAGAAAGTAGATTTAACGATGGGGAATACACAATTTTTGCACCAACTAATGCGGCCATAGAAGAGTTGTTTGCAACGCTTGGTGATGAGTATAATTCCTTTTCGGATTTCACTAATATTTTAGAAAAGCAAGCTTTAGAGGAAATTATTCTGGGTCATGCAATAGCACAAGTAATTGTGCGTAATGATTTAAAAGTAGGGGAGTTACCTACTTTAATTGCTGATGATTCTATTGCAGTAGTAGAAGGCGCAGGCGGTTTGGCGCTTCAAGATGCATCTAAAGACGAAGCCAATTTTATTGATTTTGATATAGAAGCTTCAAATGGTATTATTCACACGATAGACAAAATTCTTATACCCCAAAAAGCACTTTTGCTTATAAACTAGATTTTTTATACAATTTTAAAATCGCCCTACTCATTTGTTTTACAAAAGAGTAGGGTGTTATTTTTTTGGAGTTTTATTCAGCATTATATTCCCTTACTCCACAACGCCAAAATCATAAATTACCGTTTCAAAATATTTCTCACCGGGCTTCAATAAAGTAGATGGAAAATTAGGATGGTTTACGGCATCTGGGAGATCTTGGGTTTCCAGACAGAGAGCCATATGGGGCGTGTAGGCTATACCATATTTCCCCGTAATATTGTCCAGACCATTACTGGCATATACGGTTATTCCGGGTTGGGTGGTAAATACCTCTAATTTTCTACCCGAGTTGGGTTCTATCACCTCTGCGGCCTTTTTCATTTCGCCATCCTCTTTATTCAAAACATAGCAATGATGATAGCCGTTAAGAGGAATGTCGGAAATTTTATCGCCTAATCGGGTCATGGTAGAAAGGTCCCAAGCAGTACCTTTTAATGCAGGTAAGTTTCCGGTTGGGGTAATGTCCTTACCAAATTCTGTATACGTATCGGCATCAACTATTACTTTATGATCATATATCAATTCTTTGGCTCCGTTCAGGTTAAAATAGCTGTGGTTGGTTATGCTTACATGGGTATCCTTATCGGTCTCGGCTTCAAAAGTTGCATAAATGGCATTGTCGTCATTTAGGAGATACGTAATAGTAACATCAAGATTTCCAGGATAACCAAAAGAACCATCAGGAGATAGATAATGGAATCGCAGTCCTTCTCCATTTTCATTTGATACGATTATGGCATCCCAAACGGCATCTCTAAACTCATTTCCGCCATGAATGGCCGTATTTTCTTCGTTGGACGCAAGTTTATAAACCGAATCGTTCATTACGAACTGGGCATTTTTAATGCGGTTAGCGTAGCGCCCTACCGTGGTGCCAAAACTGGGGTGTCCCTTTAAATAGTCTTGTAAATTATTAAAGCCTAGAACCACATCCTCTAATTTCTCATTTTTATCGGGTACGAAAAGGCTAGTAATAATGCAGCCCAAATTCATGATTTGCATTTTCATTCCATTTTTATTGGTAACCGTGTAAAGCGAAACCTCTTTGCCCTTTACAGTTCCCCAATGTTCCTTTTGTACAGATTGTGCGTTTATAGGACAGCTAATAAGCGCGAAAAGTGCTGTTAAGCAAAGAATTTTCTTCAAAATTTGAAATTTAAAAATCGCATCAAATTACAAAAAAGAAAAAGGGGTATAAAGTAAAAACAGGTCAAACTTTTAAAGCTTGACCTGTTTTTTAATTGAAAAAATATAAAACTGATTTCAGAGTAAAATCAACTTATAAACTTAGTATCTGACGCACCATTTGGTTAGTGAATCCCCATTCGTTATCATACCATGCCAATACTTTAAGCAAATCTCCATCTACAACCTTGGTTAAAGATAAATCGGTAATTGATCCGTAAGGACTTTTTATAATATCACTAGAAACTAAAGGAGCGTAAGTGGTTTGTAACACTTTTTTGTAACGGTCCGTTTGAGCTTCTTCTTCTAGAATTTTATTGATTTCTTCTGCAGTAACCGTTTTATCGGTAACAATAGTGATGTCAGAAAGAGAACCAACGGCAACAGGCACACGAATGGCCATACCATCAAACTTTCCTGCATATTCAGGAAGCGCCTTTGTTGTAGCAACGGCAGCTCCGGTAGTAGTAGGGATAAGATTGTTTATACCCGAACGCCCCATTCTAAAGTTTCCTTTATTAGGAGAATCTACCATGGCATTAGAGCTGGTATCTGCGTGAATAGTGGTCATGATGGCTTTTTTGATACCTACACGTCTTCCTATAATCTCTATAATTGGACTAATATTATTTGTGGTACAACTGGCGCAAGAGAAAATACTTGTTTTCCCATCTTCAGAATTTACACCGTGTACAACTGTTGGAATTTCAGGACTCTTAGAAGGCCCAGATAAAACAACCGTTTTAGCACCTGCTTTTATATGTCTGTCAGCATCATTATAATTAGTGAAAATACCAGTACTCTCAACAACCACATCAATGCCTAATTCTTTCCACGGAAGGTCTTCTGGATTTCTTTCGTTAAAAAATTTGATGGCTTTACCATCTACAATCAGTTTACCTTCTTCAAAAGCTACCGATTTTTCAAATTTGCCATGTACACTGTCATACTCCAGTAGGTAAGCTATGTTTTCAATAGAGGCGATATCATTTACCGCAACTACTTCTAGTTCAGGTGTATTAAGTATTACTTTTAATGTGGTACGGCCAATTCTGCCCATACCGTTAATTGCTATTTTCTTCATAAGGGAAGATTTAAAATGTTTGTTTTTAGGTTTTGTGAAAAAAGACATTATATAGTCGTTTTTCCACACATCTTTTGTCGTAAATAAACTCCGTAACCGACAGGAATCAAGTTAAATTCATGTTAATGAAAAGGCACGTTATTTTATGAAATCACAAAAGAAACTTGTTGTATACAAGAGTACGGAATAGGAGAGGTATAGTAGTGTTTCATTACACTATATGTGTGCTGTATAAATGTGGTAAAGGAAAAAAGGATTTTTGGAATAAGCTCCTGTATTTCTTATGAACAGTTAAGTGGGTAATGCTGGTACAGCATTTTTTTAGAAGTACGTTTTATTTATACAGAAAAAAGTCTTTATACTTTTCTATGAACAATAATAAGGTTTTGTAATTGCTTACAGGGTTTATAGTGTTCCCCACACCTTCTATTAATTAGATTTTTTGTTGGTTGATTTTAAGGCGGAGAAAATTTTAGGAAGCCTCTGTTCCATACTATTGATGACTTATTAAAGTACACCAAAACTTAATAAATGAAAACCAATTTTTCGTTCAATTGTCTTTCATCTTCTTCTATAGGAAAATCATTTGTTCTAATAAAACGGCCTTTTATTTGTCCGTTATCGTCAAATTCCCAAGTTTCATTTCCACATGCACGGTACCACATAAGATTTGCAGTCCTATATTCATAGATAAATTGTACAGCTATACTCTTATCTGTATGAGCCCAGTATTTTAGGAATAGCTTATAATTTACTTCCCTTTTCCATTTAGCCGTTAGAAATTCTTTAATCTCCTTATGGCCTTTCAGAAATATGTTTCCACTATACCATTCGCTATCTTCAGAACAAATTAACAATGCTTCAAAAGGATTTTTACTGTTCCAAGCATCTTCTACCGATTTAATTTTTTGTTTTGCCGTTTCTAAATTGAAGGGAGGGAGGGGTAGATGTTGTTCCATAAGCTAGTTTTAGTACAGACCTTTCTGTAGGGTTAGTAAAAAATATTAATCTTTTAAAATTTTAATGCAAGCCTTTTTAGCAGCTATAAGCGGCCAAGTATTTTTTTGAATTTGGGACAACATGATAGCACCTTCTATAAGGACCATTACCTCGTTACTAATTTCTATAGTATCCATTTCTTCAGATGCAGTTTTATTCAATTCATTTTGTATAAACTCGTGTACTTCATTTTTATACATACGAACTGCGTCCTTAATTGATTCCTGATCCTTGGGTATATCTGTTATGATGTTTTGAAAACCACAGCCTCTAAAATCAACCTCGCCCAACCAATGCAGTAAATAATCAAAAATGCCAATAATTTTATCGTTTCCCGGACTATAAGCAGATATAAACTCCGTCATTTCTTGAGAAATCATGCGTTGTCTTTTTTCTAAATAGGCAACAGCAATAGCTTCTTTAGAACCAAAGTGCCTGTACATGCTATCTTTCGAAACCTGAGCCTCTTCTATAATTTTATTGATTCCGGTTTGGTTGTAACCGTCAAAATAAAATAGCTCTGATGCCGCCGTTATAATTCTATCCTTTACGCTTTCTTTAATTATCATATGATAAATATAACTGGTTTATGACAAACAGACAAGTCTGTACGATTATTAAAAATGCTAGAAAGTATTATCATATATTAATTCAAAAGAACATCGAATTATAGGATAATGGAGATATGACAGGTTATTAGTAATTACTAGTAATGAAAAAGTTACTTAAACCGATTTTTTGGTGCTTGAACAGCAAAATATGCAGTTTATCGATGATTTTAACATAAAAAAAGCAGTTTTAAGTCAAAACCTATGAATTATTGCTAAGTACAGATGTAAGAGTTTTAACGAACTTTGTCGAAGATATTAACCCCTAATCGAATTTATTATGAAAAATGCGCTAACCTACAATGTGCTTTTTGCCTGCGTCTTTTCGTGCTGTTGCAGTTCAATGACTGCCCAGTATTCAGATAGCAGTAATGCTACCGAGATTCATCAGGCTACCAACAAAAGGATGGACAACTATCAATACCTTAAAAAACAAGGGTATAAAGATAAAGCCATTTTTGAAGACTTGGGAAATGCCAACTTCCTCAACAAAAATTATGATACCGCTTTATTTTGGTATGGTAAATTAAAAGAAGTAAACGATGGCAGCTTAAGCAAAAATTATCAGAAGCGATATGACTTCGCTATGACCAAGTATCAAAATATTGGATCAACTACCGGTTCCGATACCAATGATTGGGTCGCTCAAATTGAGTCTGATTATAAAGTGAAGAAACAAAAACAAAAAAATATATTAGATCAACCTTTAACACAAAGGTATAGAGAGTTAGATTTTCAACGTACTGACGGGCAATTTATAGTAGACGATCAAACTATTGTTGAAAACGAACTTAGAGTTTTCTTAGGTGAGGAAAATGTGGATGACAACGGGTATAAAATGCCGGTTGCTGTTACTCCAGACGGCCAAACCGCTTATTTTAGTAAAAAGGTAAATGTAAAACCTTTGTACGGTGTTTTCTCCAAAAGCGAAGAAGTACATAAGATTTATAGAGCCGATAAAGTAAGAGGAGAGTGGAAGAATCTAAAAGAAGTAGCTGTTGCGCCTAAACATGCGTCTGCAATGCATCCTTCTATATCTGCAGATGGTAAACGTTTGTTTTTTGCCTCTAACATGCCAGGAACTTTTGGTGAGTACGATATATATGTATCTGCCATTCGTAAAGACGGAAGCATGGGCGTTGCCAAGAACCTTGGTCAAAAGGTAAATACTAAAAAGGATGACCTTTATCCTAATGTAGTTGGAACCAATACGTTGTTCTTTGCTTCAGAAGGTAGAAAAGGACAAGGCGGATTAGATGTGTATATGACACAAGTGGGTCAAAAACATGTAGATCTTGCCGTTAACCTTGGTAGTCCAATAAACAGTGGTGAAGATGATTTTGCTATTTCTTTCACTTCAAACAACGGAAAAGGATATGTAATGTCTAACCGAGGCAACAATAAAAGTACGGTAGAAAAGGTGGCTTTCACCTATGCCAACAAAAGAACTGCCGAAGATGATGGCGAGTATAGAGCGCTTGAAGCATTTAATGCGGATTCTAAAGCACGATACACTTCAAATTCATTTGAGGAAGATTAATAAAGATGGGGGATACAATAGAGCCGGCGATTACCGTCGCCGGTTTATAACCCACCTTTAGGTAATCTAAATGTTCTAAGAAAGAATGGACATCTACCACAAGAGTTCCGGATTTCAATACAATTAGAACACACCTTATTACCCCAGTTTTTAATAATCCCAAATATCACTACCATGAGCTACAAAAAAAATAATATCAGCACAATCTACCTGCTCCTTTTGTTATGTGCCATTTTTGGTACACAAGCTACCTACGGGCAAGAAGCATTGACGGAAATCAACACCAAGAGCACATATCACAACCAGTTGTTCTTTAATAGATTTTTGATTAACCCAACGTTCTCATTGGTTAGAGAGAATAAATCTTATGTCAATATTCTTCACAGAAACCAATATGCTACGTTCGAAGATAATAACCAAAACTATTTTTTGGGCTTTAGCAATCAACTAAACGAGAATGCTGCATTAGGAATTAGTGTTTACAGCCAATGGTCTGGTGTTGTTCAAGAATTTGGTTTTAATGCCAACTACGCAACAGCAGTAAAATTAGGCGATGAAAGTAAATTAACCTTTGGTACCAACGTAACGTATTATACAGAAGGTATAGATCAAAATAGAATAGTAGTAGCTGATACAGATACTAAAATTGCAGAAACAAAGAAAGAGAGCAAAATAGCGATTCAGCCAGGGGTAACCTTGTCATTAGGAGGATTTGATTTTGGTCTTTATGCTACTGAGCTTTTTAAATATAACCAAACAACCAATGAATTTTTAACAAACCTAAGTACAAAGAGTGTAAAAGCTTCAGTACAGTATACTCATCAGTTTTTGGCCAATAGAGGTCTTTTTGCCAATGCACGCTTAATGCCAATGGTACAAGTTGGTAAGAACATAGATGGTGGGTTAGGTTATGTTGGCTCTATCTTATTAGACTTACCTAATTACGGATGGCTTCAAACAAATTTTGATGATGATTATGGCCTTTCTTTAGGTCTAGGTTTCAACTTAAGCAAGCGTATGTCTTTAGGATATTTGTTAGAAAAGGATTTAATGACGGATGATGCTGATTTAGGATGGAATCACGAAATATCTTTAGCGTATACTTTTGATAACCATGGTTCTAGTATGGATGCTTATGCAGATAGCTCTGAAGATGCCAAAGTAGACCGTATCGTAAGAAACTACGAAGAACAGATTTTAAGATTAACAGCAGAGAACAAAGAGAACAAGAAAAGAAACAATACTCCTATGGCTAGTAGAAACTTTACTAGTGCTGCAGCCACAGATATGGAAAGCGATATGAACGGAATGGCTTATGAAAATCGTTTGATTTTAGATGAGATGATTTTAAGACAAGATTCTATAGATAGCGCTAGAGATGCTGCTTTTGAAGAACGTTTAAAATCTTTAGTAGATGTTCTTAAACAAGAGATAAAAGAAAACTTGAAGCCAAATGTAGAGGAAGAGGTTATGCCGGTTCCACCAGAGTATACTGCTTTAGCAGCTAATACGGTAAATAACGCTCCTAAGAATAGAGAAGCTTCTAGCCAAGATAATGATGCTAGGTTCAATGATGTAAGTGACTTCTTAGTATTGAACGACTCTAAAATGTCTGAGGCGACAAACAAGCAGGAAGAAAGAACAATTGAGGTTGTTGCAGAAACAAGTTCTAAATCAATTGTAGAAAATGATATGGATGCTAAAGAAATTAAGGATTATGTAAAGCTTCCAATAAAAATATTGAACCAGTCAGATATTGTAGGTGTAAAATCAGGTTACTATGTGATTGCTAATGTATATAAGAACAAAAAGTATTTGAATGCTTTTATGGAGACATTAAAAGAACAAGGTCTTGATGCCAGACAGTTTTACAATAAAGAAAACGGTTTACATTATGTGTACTTGGCAGATTACAACTATAAAGAGGAAGCGGAAACGGCTTATGTTTCTAATCTTAATGGAAAGTACAACGACGAAAAATGGATAATGCAAGTAGATGATCATTCGGCAGTAGTGAATAACATGTACGAAGATTAATAACAATATTAACTTATGGTTAGTGGGACCTGATTTTTTGGTAGAGAATTAGGCTATAAATAGCGGGGGAGGCCCCGCTGTTTTTTTGCGTTTAACCACAGTTTACTAGAATTTCACACCCATTTTAACTTAGTTTTTGTTTTTGGAGCATCGATAATTGGTATGAAAATGCCGTTATAATGCAATGGAACAGGGGCTTTGACTGCATTTTAACGAAAATGGTCGATCTTACAGTTAACGCTTTGGAATTAATGCTTAAGTTTACTTAGAATCAAACCAAAGTAATTTATTTATTAATCCCCAAATCGCACAAACCATGCACCATTACCTACAACATTACCACAAGAAAAGCACACTTGATCACTTCAACAAAGTGCAACATCTCTGCGTCTGATAGAGATAAAATTTCAAAGAATTTATTTTAGGTTTTAGAGCTTTACCTACAGCAATAAAACATAAAGATTCACCCAGCGTATAGCGCATATATCTGTTTTAGTTTATAACTAAGGCCCGGCAGAATACTGTCATAACCATAGGTTTTATTTCTAAACACAAAAAACGGATAACAAAATCTCTTGATTTTTAAATCATTGAGAAAGAGCCTTCTTACGCCAAAAATTGAATAAAAAGTCGCTTTACCGAGCGATATCTATTACTAGTAAACCCCAAATTTAACCAGGTATTCTACTGTTTGCCAGTAGGCTACCAAAAATCCCACTACCATGGAATTAAACATTTTAAAAATTATCGTAATCGATAATGACTTAACCTCGCATGAATCTTATGAAACGTATTTTGACTCTTATCCAGAGTATTCCCTAAAAGGAATTTACGCTTCGGTGAAAGATGCTTTGGCCAATTATGATGATGTTGCGCCAGATATTATTTTTTCAGAAGTGTCTTTGCCAGAAATTAATGGTATAGAAGGCATTCGTCTTTTTAGAAAGAAAGACCCGAATGTAAAAATCATCATGCTCAGCGCCCAGAACAATTTTGACTTGGTCAAAAAAGCGTTCAAAAATACCGCGAATGGCTACCTATCCAAACCGGTGACTGAACGCGCCCTTTACAATGCCCTTGATTCAATCAAGTCAGAAGGCGCAACGATGAGTAATGATATTATAAGTCAGATTATTTCAAAGTTTCAGCGAAAATCGAATGAGTTTTTCTCGGAAAGAGAGAATCAGGTAATAGATTATTTGAGCCAAGGTGCTACATATAAGACCATTGCCGAAAAATTATTTGTGACTGCAAGTGCAATCAACTTTCATGTGCAGAATATCTATTTAAAACTAGATGTCAATTCCAAATCGGAAGCGCTGAGAAAGTTGCAAGAATTAGAGTATTCTAATGCACTCGTTTAAATTGGAAATTAGTTGCTTTTCCCCGGAGGTTCAATAGGAGGACCTCCAACCTTTCAAGAAAAAAGCTTTACGTTATGTAAAGCTTTTTTTTGTTTTATATATTTTATTTGTGAGGGTAAAAGTGTTTGTAAAGTCTGGCTATTGATTTTTAACAAGTTTTCTTATCACTGCCCATTCTTTTAGCATAGCTCTAGCATCTTGGGCAGGGTAACCAAGAACCGTTTTTCCTGCTTCTACGTCATTCATTACACCTGATCCAGCTGCAACGGTAGCACCGGAATGTATAGTGGTATGGTCTTTAATTGAGGCGCTTCCGCCAATCATTACACCATCTCCTAAAGTAACCGAACCCGCAAGACCACTATGTCCGGCCATGATACAGGAACGCCCCATAACACTATTATGGGCTACTTGTACTAGGTTGTCAATTTTGCAGCCATCACCAATAATTGTGGAGCTGAATTTTGCTCTATCAACACATGAATTGGCGCCAATTTCAACATGATTACCAATAATTACATTACCTATTTGAGGTATTTTCACCAAGCCTCTGCCATCATCACTAGGTCTATATCCAAACCCGTCTGCTCCAATACTTACATTTATATGAAAAATACAATGACTACCAATAACACAACGTTCGCGTATAACCGTACCAGACCACACAACAGTTCCTTCGCCAATTATAGTTTCATCAAATACACAAACGTTCGGGTATAAAACAACGTCTTTTCCTAATTCAACATCTTTGCCCACATAGCAATTTGGGCCAATTTTACAGCCTTTACCAATGGTTGCTGATTCATGTATTACTGCTGTAGGGTGAATATCTGTATCAAAAACCGGTGTAGAGGGTTTAAAGAGAGATAAAATTTCGGCCATGGCCAAATCCACATTTTTTACCCTAATAAAAGCGCGATTATCGCCAGGTTCAATAATAGATTTAGGACACACAAGTGCGGCGCAGGCTTTTGAATCTGACCAAACTTTTGAATATTTTGGGCTCCCAATAAAGCTTATTTGATTATTATTTGCCTTTTTTAATTCCTCAGCCCCTTCAATTATTTGATTGGTGTTACCAATTAATTCGCCTTTAAGAATGTTGTTAATTTCACTTACAGAGAAAGATATCATTAATTTAGTTTTACTTAGTTGTTAATTAAACAGAAAAGTGAAATCAATATTGTTTTTAAGTCAAGTATGTTTAATAGTCTCTTGTTTATTCATTATTAGAGACTTATAATTTTGTTACGTATTTGGTTCTGAAAATATATAGGTTATATACAGATGTCAGGGGTGTGAGAGAATTTCTCTAGGTACGGAAAGCATGGTCATGTCCAGTGTGCGCATTTCCGGTTAATATAGTAAAAATCTTGATAGCTTTTTAAGCTAAACAGATAATGCAAGTGGTGGAACCTCTAGAAAGCAGTAAAAGCCCTGAAAAAAAAAGATGTTCATAAACGTATTTACCTCTACCATCTAGTTTCAACCCATTCTATTTGTTCTTCTTTTGAGAAAAAAGACCAAGCTACAATACGGCTAGATTTGTTGCTTGTGCCCATAGGTATGGTTTTGATTTGAGTGGCCTCTACTTTTTCCAACAATTTATAAATCCTTTTAAGATTGGATTCTTTTGAAACTAAAGTTGAAAAGATATAACAGTTCTTACCAAACTTTCTACTCTCCCAAATCATATTTTCAATAAACTTAGATTCTCCTCCATTGTAAATAAGCTCATTGGTTATTCCTGAAAAATTCAGTTCAGGTGTTTTTACTTTTTTACCGGATAGATTCTTTATTTTTCTTCGGGTTCCTTTCTGTGCTTCTTCAATGGAAGAATGAAAAGGAGGATTGCTAATCACAATATCAATCTTCTGTTCGGGAGATAATACACCTCTAAAAATATCTCTTGAACTTTTTTGTAATCTACATTCAACTTTACCTTTAAGCAATGGATTAGAGTTGACAATCTGCTGTGCAGATTCAATTGATTGTGGGTCAATATCAGAACCGAAAAATTGCCAGCCGTATTCCGTAACACCAATTATGGGATAAATACAACTAGCACCTATACCAACATCAAAACAGGACACTTTATCACCTGTAGGTATGTTGCCAGAATTAGTACTACCTAACAAATCGGCTATATGATGAATGTAATCTGCTCGTCCCGGTATGGGCGGGCATAGGTTTTCTTCTGGAAAATCCCAGTTCTTTATGTGGTAATAATGATTTAACAATGCTTTATTTAAAAGCCTAACCGCTTTAGGATTAGAGAAATCAATAGATTCTGCTCCAAATTTGTTAGGTTTTATAAACTCTTTCAATTCAGGATTGGAAGTCTTTAGGGCCTCTAAATCATATCTCTCCCGGTTTTTGTTTCGGGAATGAAGTCTTGCTTTTTCTGAGGGTTGTTTTTCTGAAGACATGATTTACTTTATTATTATGTAGATTTTAAAAATGTAATATCTTATTTGCAAATAACGGGTTTATTAATAACACACCTATCTTATAACCAATATAGAACGCTAGTCGGGCCTGATTTTTTATACATACATTCTCATTTTAAGTAAAAAGTAACTGGTGTTCTACCTTTGGCTAGAGAAACATCAAGCCCTATAAAGGCGAAATTACCACCAGTAATACCGCCAGTTCCAATGAAAATGGCATGTTTAAAATCTATTTTTTTTGTATGTATTTGCTTTTTTTCAAATTGTAGTTTCCCATTGTTAGCCTTACTATTGCTAAAGGTTCTACAATACCTTTTTTCTGCAACCTTTATTGAAATAGGTGTTGTAAGGTCTTTTTTTAATAGAACCTTTTTTATGAGTTTAGTTTTTTTTCCTAAAGAGCCTATTTTAATTCAAAAGCTTTTATAGCTTCGGAAAAATGTGAGGTTAGAAAATTGCAGCGCTAAAAGAAGATATTTATAAAAATGAAAAAAGTTCTAAAATTTTTACAGAAAACATATCGCGAGGTGTTGCGCAGTATTGCATTTTATCCTGTACTGATTTCCATACTATGCATCGTTCTGGCTATAGTTACTTTGTCCTTGGAAAATACAGAAATTGTAAGGTCTATAAAAGAAAAAATTCCATATCTGTTTATTCAGGATTATGATACAGCCCGTTCTATCCTTTCGGTTTTTATAGGAGGAATCATTTCGCTTACCGTATTTAGTTTCTCTATGGTTATGGTGGTGCTGAGCCAAGCTTCTTCTAATTTTTCACCAAGGCTTCTCCCCGGACTGGTTTCAAATAGTAAACACCAGATTATATTAGGTATCTATGTAGGCACGTTGCTGTACTGTATTATCATTTTAACTTCACTTGGCGCACGTGGTATAGAAGCAGATACCATGGGATTATCCAACATGTTTGCCGCAATACTTTGTGTTGTCTGTATAGGACTGTTTGTATACTTTATCCATACCATCTCAGGGTCCATTCAGATACAGAATATTATAGATAGAATATTTGATAAGTGCAATGGGTATGCAGAAAAGGAATTGACACGTTCTGATGATTCCATAATAGCTTTAAAATATATAGATACCGCAGGCTGGATTGTTTTAAACAGTAATAAAACCGGATACTTTAGGGGCTTTGATAAAAGATTGCTGAGTACATCTATTGAAGAACAAGAGAATCAGATAGAGGTTATTCCGTATTTAAACAAGCATTTGTGGGAAGGGATGCCAATCCTTAGAATTAGAGAGGCAATGTCTGATGAAGACTTAAAAAAACTATTGTTCTGTATTGATATTTCATCTGATAGGCATGAGGACGATAAAGGGGTTGGTGGTATGATAAAGTTGATGGAAATAGCAGTTAAAGCTATGTCTCCAGGAATTAATGACCCTGGCACTGCAATTGATGCCATTGCTAAATTGGGACGTTTGTTGCGCAAGTTCCTTCAATTTCCGGCTATTACCTCTCAGCCGCTGGTAAATAATAAATGTATTCTAATTAAGAATAACATTCCCGGAAGCGAGCTAATGCGCATCATAGTGCAACCCATTAGATTATATGCCAAACAGGACAGCTCTGTAATGCACGAGTTAATAGGTGCATTACAGTTTATATCAAACGGCCCTAATATTTCAGATGAAAATAGAACTCTCGTATTAGAGGAATTAGAAAACGTAAGAGAAGACATCAAAAAGCATATAGGCAATGAGGTAGACAAAAAACATCTTTTAGAAGCCTTTAAAAAGGGTATAGAAGAGGTTTAGAGAGGTTTTAGTAAAAACATTTTGAACGTTACTTTGTGAAGATTTCTAATGATTTCTAAAGCAATCTAGTCATGTAAATAATGGTCTTCATAAGAGCTCTTCTCAAAATTAAGCAGTCAGAAAATTTTCTAAAACTTCAAGGATATAGAATCATATTCAAGTTAAGCAAACTAGGTTTTATAATTATCCTATTTTTGCACTAGGTTAACCAACAATTTAGAATGGTAAACTTGAATGGAAATCAGAACGGAGTGATTGCTCTTTCTAATTTTGATTTCCAAAAAAATAGCTAATCATCATTTTTCACTGAGGTGGGAACATAAATAAAGTGAGTTTGGATTCTATTAAAAATTTGGAATGGCGTTATGCCGTAAAGAAGTTCAATTCGGAAAAAATACTTCCGGAAGATAAGATTGACTGTCTAAAACAAGCTTTCAACCTTACCGCAACTTCTTATGGTTTGCAACCTATTACCATGGCCGTAATTCACAACAAAGAATTACAGAACAAATTGGTGGAACATTCTTATGGTCAACAGCAAGTAGCACAGGCTTCGCATGTGTTGGTCATTTGTATTCAAAATGACATTAATGAAGAGTATATCAACCGTTATTTTGAACAAATTAAAAAAGTAAGAGGTACGAGTCAAGATATTTTGGACCCGTTTAAAAATGCTTTACTGGCCGATTTTTCTAAAAAAGAGATTCATGAAATTGAGCAGTGGTCTAAAAATCAAGCGTATTTGGCGCTTGGAAATTTGTTGACTGTCTGTGCGCTTGAAAAAATCGATTCTTGCCCGATGGAAGGTTTTGTTCCTTCGGCCTATGACGATATACTAAATTTAAAGAAACGGGGATTAACCTCCGTCTTGGTACTTCCGGTAGGTTACCGAGCGGATGACGATATGTTCTCGGAATTTAAAAAAGTGCGAAAAAATATTGAGGAAAGTATTATTGAAATTAATTAATGACTTCCATTTAACACCAAACGACTTAAAAAGATATGCCAGGATTTGAATTATTCGGAGACAAGGAACGCCAACAAGTTAACGAGGTACTGGATACAGGAGTATTGATGCGCTACGGTTTTGACGGGATGCGTAAAGGACAGTGGAAGGCTCTTGAATTAGAAAAAATACTTGCAGAGAAGATGCAAGTGAAACATACCCAACTGGTAAGCAGCGGTACAGCTGCTTTAACCGTAGCTCTCGCAAGTGCTGGTATTGGTGCCGGCGATGAAGTTATTATGCCCACATTTACCTTTGTGGCTAGTTTTGAATCCATACTTGCAATAGGTGCTGTTCCTATTTTGGTTGATGTTGATGATACCTTGGCATTGAGTCCAAAAGCTGTTGAGAATGCAATAACAGAACGAACAAAAGTAGTGATGCCAGTGCATATGTGCGGCTCAATGGCAGATTTAAAAGCCTTGAAAGCCATCTGTGATAAACATGATTTATTGTTGTTGGAAGATGCATGTCAATCCATAGGAGGAACTTTTGAAAACAAACCATTAGGAAGTTATGGAGACTTGGGCTGTTTCTCTTTTGATTATGTAAAAACCATTACCTGTGGAGAAGGTGGAGCTATTATTACTAATAATGATACCTATAAAGCCAATGCCGATCATTATTCTGATCATGGTCATGATCATGTTGGTAAGGATAGGGGAGCTGAGACACATCCGTTTTTAGGATATAACTTTAGAATTTCTGAGTTGCATGCCGCTGTAGGTTTAGCTCAAGTTGAAAGACTGGATGAGTTTTTAGCAATTCAGAAAAAAAACTACACCGTTTTAAGGGAAGCGCTCAAAGACTTGCCTAACGTAGAATTTAGACGAGTGCCAGAAGGAGGCGAAGAGAGCTATGCCTTTTTAACTTTCTTTCTACCAAATGCAGAGATAGCTAAAAAAGCACATAGTGAATTGGGCAAAGCGGGTGTTGATGCCTGTTTTTATTGGTATGATAACAATTGGCATTATTACCGGGAATGGCAACACCTAATTGAAAAACAATCTTTAGGGAAGTTGTCAAAAGAAATTCATGAGCAATTACCTGATTATTCAAAATCTGATTTCTCAGCATCGGATCAATGGATAGGTCGTACAGTATCTTGCCTTATTAAGTTGGGATGGTCGGAAAATGAAGTAAAGGAGCGTGCACAGAAAATGGCGGGTGTAATTTCTAAACTATAGCTCTTTTTATTGGGAATATCTTAGCATTTTTTTTCCTTGGATAAAATCCATTTTAAGAAGTTATGGCTATATTTAGTTCCTATTAAATTTATACCGAACCAAAATAAAATGTCATCATCATTATGAACTCAAAAAATTATTTTTTCTTCTTGGCCGCAGCAGTATTCTCATTGCAAATAACGGCTCAAAAACACTCTAGTACACCTCCAGAAGTATCACCAATGCCAATGGAACCGCAGATGACAGAAATCTGGGAACCAGAAGTTACCGTTGTAACTCCGGCAAAGACTTTGGGAGATGCACCTTCTGATGCTATTATTTTATTTGATGGAAGTAGCCTTGAGCAATGGAGCAGTCAAAAAGACAATACAAAACCTGCGCCATGGAAAATTGTAGATAATGATCATTTTGAAGTAGTACCTGGTTCAGGTGGTATAAGTACTAAAATGAAATTTGGTGATTGCCAGTTACACATTGAATTTAGCGCACCGGATAAAGTAGAAGGAGAGAGCCAAGGACGTGGGAACAGTGGTTTGTTTTTACAAAACAGATACGAGTTACAAATTTTAGATTCGTATAATAATAGAACTTACCGTAATGGACAAGCGGGTAGCATCTATAAAGACCATGCACCTTTGGTTAATGCTATGCGAGGCCCGTTGGAGTGGAATACCTATGATGTAATCTACAGAGCACCAAGGTTTAAAAAAGATGGTAGTCTAGATGCTAAGGCAGAAATTACAGTACTTCACAACGGTGTTTTGGTACAGAACCATACGGTAATAAATGGTAATACTTATTATATAGGTTTACATAACTACCCATCTGCCCATGGCGATGACGTTATTTCATTACAAGATCACGGTAACAAAACTCAGTTTAGAAATATCTGGTTAAGAAAATTGTAGAAAGTAGATTTATAAGGGTTGCTTGATTAATGATTCAGCAGTACTTTTAACGCTATTTTAAACAGTAAAAACCTCTAAGATTCATATGAATCTTAGAGGTTTTTTTTATTGCCTTATTTATTTTCTATTAGTGAAGATAATGGTTGAGTTATCATAATCGTCAAATTTTGAAAAATAGATATTGGTAGTTTTTGGTCTATAAAAAATCATTAAAATCAATTTTAAAGCTTGATTATTATCATATCCAAAATTTATTAATACAATTTAACATACTCGGCAACCCCTTAAAAATAGGGTATTGTAGAATTCATCCATGTTTTTGAAGAATATGTCCATAACTTCAGGAAGGAAGATCCTTAGGTTTGGTCTAATGTTCAACTAACTTAATAAAAATGAAAAAACTCAAACTTTTAATGGCATTCCTCCTTTTAGGGGTGACGACAGTTTCGTGGGCGCAAACGCAGATTTCAGGTGTTGTGGTCGATGAAGCAAATATACCTTTGCCAGGTGCCAGTGTTTTAGTAAAGGGCACGAACAACGGTGTCGTATCAGATTTTGATGGGAATTTCACCATTTCGATTGCTGATAGCGATAAACTTTTGGTGGTTTCCTATATAGGATATGAAACAAAAGAAATTCCGTTAGGGAGTTCTTCGGATTATACCATTCAACTTATTGAGTCCTCAACTGGCTTAGATGAAGTTGTTGTAATTGGGTATGGTTCTGTAAAGAAAAGTGATTTAACAGGAGCTGTTGCATCATTAAACACAGAGACATTAACAGAACAAAAGAAAACAGATATTGGCCAAGCTATTCAAGGTAGGGTTGCCGGTGTTGATGTTCGTACGCTAAGTTCTAAGCCGGGAGCACCGCTTTCTATAAAAATTAGAGGTAACACGGTAGTTACTAACAATAATGCTGGTCGTGATGGTGTAAGTGATGATCTTGCTGATGACCTTTCTAAACCTTTATATGTGGTAGATGGTATTTTCTTTGAAGATATTAATGTTTTGAATCCTGCCGATATAGAACAGATGGATATTTTGAAGGATGCCTCTGCAACCGCAATATATGGATCGCGTGGAGCTAATGGTGTTGTAATTATTACAACAAAAAATGGTATTGAAGGAAAGACTGTTTTTACCTACGATTCATCATTCGGTTTACGTACTGCTACCAACGTGCCAGATTTATTTGATGGTCCTGAATATGTACAATTTGTAGATGACGTACTAAGAGCTAGGGCATGGGGAGGTACCGGTTCCGCAGCAGATTATAATAATGTTGCTATAGACCGCTCAACAGAGTTTCAAAGTTCAAACGAAGAAGCAAGCAATGTTGCCAATGGGAGGTATACGGATTGGATGGGTCTTTATCAAAAAGCAGGCATTCAAACCAGTCATACTTTGGGTATGTCCGGTGGTACAAACGGCTTAGTATATAACGCATCATTAGGGTATTTGAATGATGAAGGTGTAATGGGAATAGAAGGTTATGAGAGGTATAACATAAGTGCTTCTGTTTCTAAGAAAGTTTCAGATCAGGTAACGGTAGGAGTTAAAGCTTATTTAGCACTATCTGAACGTGAGGAGGGAAGTAGGGAGTTGTTTAGAAGTACGCTCCGTTTAGCACCAACGGTAAACCCGTTTGATGCAGAGGGAGAACCAATCCTGTTTCCGGATGATCAAGACCTTCGTTTTGTCCATCCTATTTATGATGCTCAAGGTGCTTGGCAATTAAATACTAAGTCGTTAAATGTAATTGCGAATGTATTTTTAAATTATAAACCTACAAAATGGTTGAATTTCAAAACACAATTCGCTCCTAACATAACTACACAACGTTTTGGGGAATACCGTGGTCTTTTGACTAAATCATCACGTAACGACCCTAGTAGAATACAATCGCATTATCAATCAGATTTTAATACTGCGTATACGTGGGATAACATTTTGGATTTTGATTTTGATATTGCTCCGGATCATAATTTAAAAACAACCATAATTTCTTCTATATATTATAATAATAAAGAAGGTAGTAATATACAGGTTAGAGATTTTGATACGGATGCTTACCTTTTCTATAACACTGAGGGAGGTAATGACATTAGAGATTTTGATAGTTTTTACCAAAAGGAAACTTTGGCTTCTTTTGCAGGTCGTTTAAACTATTCTATTAAAGATAGATACCTATTTACATTCACAGGAAGGTATGATGGTTCGTCAAAATTATCTGCTGGAAACAAATGGAACTTCTTTCCTTCTGCAGCATTTGCATGGAGAGCAAGTCAGGAATCATTTCTTCAAAATGCAGATTGGTTGAATAACTTAAAATTCCGTGTTAGTTATGGTGAAGCAGGTAATGATAGTACGGTTGGAGCTTATAGCTCATTAGCTTTCTTGTCACCATCAAACTACCTTTTTGGTGAGAATCCTGGCGTTGGTAAAACAATTGCTGGCTTACCCAATGAGGATTTAACTTGGGAAGTCTCAAAAGAATATAACTTAGGAATGGATCTTTCCATACTAAACAATAGAGTTGGTCTTAGCTTTGAATATTATAATAAAAAGACAGAAGGAAGTATTCTTGCTAGAACCTTATCTAATGTAACAGGTTATGAAGATGCCCTTGGTAATTTTGGTTCTGTACGAAATAGTGGTATAGAAGTAACTTTAAATACGGTTAACGTTAAAACTGATAATTTTTCTTGGAGAACTAATTTTAACTACACCAAAAACACGAATGAAATAGAAGAGATTGATGGTGATTTGGATGAAATTCCTTTTGGGAATCATGGAGTCTTAAAAATTGGAGCCCCAGTTGATGCTATCTGGAATACAGCAGTTGCTGGTATTTGGCAAATAGATGAAGCCGCAGAAGCAGCTACTTATGGTGACTTGCCTGGGCAGTATAAATTTGTAGATCAGAATAATGATGGTACAATTGATCAAGACGATAAAGTACTGTTGGGTCAAAATTCTCCTGATTGGATAGGAGGTATGACTAATACCTTCAACTATAAGAATTTAGAGTTGAATGTTCAGGTATATACGAGACAAGGGTCTTACGGACATTCTGAGTTTTTTCAAAATTTCTCTACATCTGGAGATGGGGCTGTATTTAATAGTTTAGATCTAGACTATTGGACACCTAATAATCCTAATGGTGCTTACCCTATTCCAGACTACGGTGGTACAGGTTGGACCTATGAAGACCTGTCATTCGTAAGAGTTGGTAATATAGGTTTGGGGTATCAATTTCCGCAAGAGCTGGCAGATAAGTTAAAAATGTCAAGACTAAAAATGTCATTGGATATTCAGAATCCATTCACTTTTACAGATTACAAGGGGCCTGACCCAGAAACAGCACTTCAGAACTCTTACAATATGACCTACGCGGTAAAAACAGTTTTATTGGGTCTGAAATTAGCCTTTTAACTTTATAAAAAATCAAGATGAAACTAGATATAAAAATTAAGCATATAGGCGTCGTACTACTCGGTATGATTACTTTAAGTGCATGCGACAGTTATATTGAAGAAGATATTTTTTCAGACATAACAAGTGAGAATTTCATTGAGGAAGGTACAGCAGATCAGTTGGTTGTAGGTATATATTCTTCTTTAAGAGAGGTGTATAAAGATTACAATTTAAAGTTTTTAGGCACCGATTTGTTTACCGTTAAAGCTGAATTGAATTCAGTTTCTGCGGTTAATGATTATTTTGGTTTTGACTCAGGTGTTGGCGGATCATTATGGACAAAAAATTATGATGTTGTTGCAAAAGCTAATACGGCAATTAATAGATATGAAACTGTAATTACTTGGTCAGATAACAATCTGGGTGATAAAGCATATGGTATAGCTCAAGCAAAAGCGTTACGTGGTTTAGCCTTTTTTAATATGGTACAGCAGTATGGGGGATTGGTTCTAGATTTAGAAGAACCTACTACTATTCGTTCAGATTACGCGAGAAGTACGGAAGAAGAAACCTATGCACAAATCATTAGTGATTTGGAAGATGCCATACCAACTTTGCTTGATGAGCCAGAAACTGGTCGGTTCTCAAAAAGAGCAGCACAACACGTATTGTCAGAAGTTTATTTGACTAGAGGTTATACTTCGTTTGGTAGTACAGATGACTTTAATACTGCGGCGGCACTTGCAGAAGATGCAATTGGTTCGTATGATATTAGAAGTCAATCTTATGCCGAAGTTTTTGCATATGACAATCAAGTAAATGACGAGATTTTATTTGCCATACAATGGGGTACTAATGGGCTTGCTACCGATCAAGAGAATACAAAGCATTCTCTTTTTATGAATCAAGTATCAAATTATCCAGGAGTAAATAGAACGACTACTCCATATGGTTTTAGTGATTTTAATGCTATGCCTACGCCATTTTTCTATTCTTTATTAGCAGATAATGATAGTAGAGATGATGCCACGATACATAGGGCAATTCTTGCAGACGGTGATGAAGATGAAGGACCAGACGCAATTGTAGCTGGTGACACCATTGTATATTACCCAAAAGTAGCTATAGATCCTATTGAATTAGCGGAACGTTTGGACAGATACTGGGTGTACCAGCCGGACCAGTATTTATTTGGACAGCCAGATAACGTACCTGGAGTCAACTATTTATATTCTCTAAATCCAGAGCGAACCAATTTTCCTATTTTCAAGAAGTTTGACGATGAGATATTTAGTGAAGCTACAGATGGTGCTCGTGATACATTTGTATTCAGAATAGCAGAAACACATTTACTAGCTGCTGAAGCATATTTAGCTGCTGGAAATTCAGCAGCTGCGTTAATCCATATCAACATTGTTAGAGAGCGTGCTACTGGTGTTGCTAACGAATATACTTCTGTAACAATAGATGATATTCTAAATGAGAGAGCTTTGGAATTAGCTGGTGAAGCAAATAGATGGGCCGTATTAAAACGAACAGGGAAATTAGAGGAGCGTATTTTAGCTCATAACCCGCACGTTCAAGACCACGGTGCTTTTGATGCAAGTATTCACTTGTTGAGACCTATTCCTTCTAGTGAATTAGAACTTTCAGATGGTTCATTGACGCAGAACCCAGGATACTAAAAAAATTGAGTTTAGTTAAATTGAGTTAGTTGAATATGGGCGGGAGTGGTATTCCTGCCCATATTTTTTAAACTCCCTCTTAATTACAGATACGTATATCAGATTATTATGACGTCTAAAACACTACGGTTTAGCCGAGTTCTTCTATTGCTTCCCATTATAGGGCTATTTCTATTATATGCTTTTTCCAAAGAACCAACATCTTCTATTTATTTAGTGGTCGGGAAACAAGCGAACGAAACGGAGTTGAATGCCGTTGAAGATTTACAAAATGATTTAAAAAAGGCTTTATCCGCAAAGGTGGAAGTGGTTGCCAATATTAATGATGTTCCTAAAAAAGGAACGATTATTCTATTGGGAACACCGCAATCCAACGCTTTGATAGCCTCTTTAAATACATCTAAAAAAATACAGATTACTTCAGTAAATCCAGGTCCGCGTGGTGGTATTTGGGCAAAGACTGATCTAAAGAATAAAAAGGAAATAATTGTAATAGCTGGCTCTGATGTACAAGGTCTTCAGTATGCCATTTATGATTATTCAAATGAAATATTGGGTGTTGATCCTGTTCAATATTGGACAGGAAAGGAAGTAGTAAAGAAAGAACTTAAAAACCTCTTCGCTTTTGAGAATAGGCATATTGCTCCGCCAAAAGTACCATTGCTGTGTTACTTTGAGAACGATGTTGATGAATTGGCAAACTACAGAGGAGATCTACTAGAATACGATTGGGAGAGTTATACGGAGTTAATTAACTCGTTGGTGCGACTACGATACAATGCAATTCAAATTTTTGATATGCTTGGACGGCCTGAATTTTTCATCCGTCCGGAATATAAGGAATTAACGGATTACCAAGTGGATGTGGCCTATGTTGAAAAGATGATAGACTACGCGCAGAAAAAAGGAATGAAGGTGGCTATAGACTTTGCACTTGGCTATCAGATACACCCAATGTCTGCAGATAAAGCTACCTGTTGGAAAGATTATAAAGAAGATTGGATAACGGCATGGCGTTATTATCTAGAGAAAACACCGCTACGTAAAACTGATATTTTCATATTACGACCACGCCATCAAGTATGGGACTGGGAGTATAAAAGTAGTTGTGGAGAAGAGAAAATAGCCGTCTTTAATGAGGTGTACAAATCTTTTGGGGATTTAGTAGATGAATACAAACCGGAGGCGGACAAGGTTTTGGTTTGCTATTCCGATGGAATGGAAATGTGGAACGATGGTTTCAGGCCACCAAAAGATTGGATAGTTGCATGGTCTGATCATGGTTTTGGAGATTTTGAACATTTGCCTAATACTACAGATGGTTACAACTTTGGGACCTATATGCATGCTGGGTACTGGTTAAACCATACGGTTCACAACCCATATCCAGAAAAAGTGGAATCGGTAATGAAGGACATGTTCAGTACATATAGTGCCGATAAGTTTTGCTTGGTAAACGGACAAAATTTTAGACCTTTTTTACTAAACATTGAGGCATATTCGGAAGTATGTAATGACCCTGAAAGTTTTGATGCGCATTCTTTCTATAAGAATTGGACGGAGCGCTATTTTAATGAGGTAAGTGCCAAACATGCAATAACGTCAATGAAATCTTTGCATGAAGCCCAAAAGAACAGAATTGGTTACGTTCAGCACCTTTGGGAGATTAGGGAAGCTATTTCCTATTTATCTGATAGTCCAATACAGAGGCCGGGAAAATCACCTGTAGCTCATGATTACAAAAGGGTAGCGAATGATTTAGAACATGTAAAAGTTACGGAAGAATTCATAGACCTTTCGGTTCAAGAAGCAGACAAAGGGCTCAAGGAGATTACGGAGAATGAGACTTTCTTCCATGATTATGTTTATTTGCCAGTTGTGCTATATCAAGACTTGATTGGTTTTGAGCGTACGTTACACGAGATGGCGGTATTGAAAAAGGAGTTTGAAGAGACATCTAATGATATCCTTCTAGACGATATAAAAGCTTTATTTCCAGAGGCCAAAACACAATTAGACAAAATATATCAAAATCGAAAAAGCGGTGATAAATCACCAAAATGGGACAATTGGTACAATCCAAAAATAAGAAGGCCAAACAACGGATTTCCAACTTTTGAAATGCTAGACCAAATTGAATCAAACTTAAATGCAAAAAGCTAAAGAAATATATAGTATGAATTTATTTTTAAAAGTTCCTTCCTACGGGATTTACATCATATTAGCCATTATATTCTCTTCTTGTGAGACAAAGGTAGAGCCAATAGCAACGGTTAAAAGCATAGATCCAGTAGACTTGGTTTACCCTCAACTAGATACAGAAAACTCTAGATGGTTTTTCTTTTCATCTGCCAGCAGGCCTTTTGGCATGGTAAATCTTAGTCCAGATACTGAAGTAAACGGAGCATGGGGCAGTGGTTATAGGCATAAAGTAGATACGGTTCAGGGATTTAGTCATATTCATGCATGGCAATTATCAGGTTTGTCAGTTATGCCGGTTACTGTAAATGAGTTGAATGCAAAATCGGTTTTTACAGATTTTAAATCAAAATTCAGTCATGACAAGGAAAAAGTATCACCAGGACATCATTCTCTAAATCTTGAAAGGTATGATATAGATGTGGAGCTTACGAGCACTACGCGGGTGGGATTACATAAATATTCCTATCCTAAAAATGAAAAAAAGGCAGCAATACTTTTCAATCTAAATGGAATGTTGGGACCTAACGAAAATACAGACGGATTACTTGAGCAGATAAATGCGAACTCTTTAAAAGGGGAGTTAGTCATCAAAGAAACAAGTAGAAGGCCAAAACCTGTAAAATTGTTTTTCACTATTGATTTAAATGCAGAAATAGCATCTATTGAACATGATGATAAAACCGGAAACTATATAGTGTTCTTAGAAGATGGAGCTGATGAAGTATTAATGAAAGCCGGAATTTCATACACCTCTGTTGAAAATGCAAAAGGTAATATAGATAGCGAATTGGCAGAATGGGATTTTGAACAGACGGTTGAAGATTCTAAGAAGGAGTGGAACGGATTATTGGAGAGAATAAAAGTAGAAGGCAATACGGAAATAGCACAAAAGAGATTCTACACAGATTTATGGCATAGTTTACAAGGACGAAGAATTATTAGCGATGCTAACGGAGCCTATCCTGATAATACAGGTGAGGCTTTCAAAGTAGGGCAATTGCCGCTTGATGATAGTGGGAAACCAAAATTCAATCATTATAATTCAGATTCTTTTTGGGGAGCACAATGGACACTCAATACGCTATGGGGTTTAGTCTATCCAGATATTATGGAAGAATTTGTAAACTCTCTGATGCAATATTATGAAGATGGTGGAATGGTTCCGAGGGGGCCTTCTGGGGGAAATTACACTTATGTTATGACTGGAGCTTCATCTACACCATTTATAGTAAGCGCAATTCAAAAAGGACTGATAACAGAAGATTTAGAAGAAATTTACCAAGCTTTAAAGAAAAACCATATGCCAGGAGGTATTATGGGCAAGGCAGGGTATGAGCACAATACAACAATAGGTGGCGGACTCAAGTATTATATAGAGAACGGATATGTACCTCACCCCATACCTGAAGGCAAATTTGGAGGACATCAAGATGGGGCAAGTATGACCATGGAGTATGCTTACCAAGATTGGACACTTGCTCAATTGGCAAAAAAGCTAGGAAAGACAGTAGACTATGATTATTTTCTAAAACGTTCAGAAAATTATAAAAATGCTTTTGATATTTCCATCGGTTGGATGCGACCGAAAGATATATCGGGTAAATGGGGTGAAAATTATAGCCCTTACGAACATGAAAATGGTTTTATAGAGTCTAATGGAGCACAATCTACTTGGTTTGTACCTCATGACGAAGAAGGCCTTGCCAGATTAATGGGAGGGAAGTCTGCGGCTGTAGAAAAATTAAATGAGCAGTTCAAAACCGCTGAAAAGCTAGGTTTTACGGCTGGTAATTCGCATTCGCAAGAATTGCATCCTGAGTACAGGAATATTCCCATTAATTACGGAAATCAGCCATCTATACAAACCGCTTTTATTTTTAATAAATTAGATAGGCCAGATCTTACACAGTATTGGTCTAGAAGAGTCGCGAATACTGTTTTTGGTGGTCTTTCACCTGCTACAGGATATAATGGAGATGAAGACCAAGGTTTAATGGGTAGCTTGGCAGTATTAATGAAGATAGGTCTTTTTCAAATGAATGGAGGGACTGAGGAGAATCCAAAATATGAATTTGGAAGTCCAAGTTTTGACAAAGTTAGTATCAGTCTTCAGAACGGAAAAAGTTTAATTATTAATTCACCCGGAGCAAGCAGTGGTAATGTTTTTGTTAAAAGTATTGAATTGAACGAGTCACCATATAAAAAATATCATATTACACATGATTTAATTACTAGTGGAGTTACCTTAGATTTTGAAATGTCTGCAGAGTAGCCTCCAATAGAATAAAAGTAGATGAGCTAGGAGGTTATTTTTAAAACCTTAAATTGTAAGTGCAACTCAAAAAAATGGGCTACCGATTAACATGTGTTTTCTGGTTTATCTTCTCTGTTTGGGGAATGTGTGCCCAATCATTAAAATTTGAGCACTATAATGATGCTAGTGGTATTTCCCATAATTCGGTAAGACATATTGTTCAAGATAATGAGGGCTTTCTTTGGTTTGGAACATTTTCTGGTCTTAACCGTTTTGATGGGTATGAATTTAAATCATATACCAGCGTATCTCCTTCTGTAAATACCATTCCCAACGATGATATTACTGCATTGGAATTTAATAAAGAGACGAACCAATTATGGATTGGGACGCGTAACGGGCTTACTCTTCTTGATTTAAACACCTATAAATTCAAAGTTTTTTTACCTGAGGCTAATAATGCAGGGTCATTGCCGGATAAGGAAATTAGGTCTGTCCATATAGATTCGTTTAATAGAGTTTGGGTTGGTACTAAAGACCAAGGATTATTTCTGTACGACTCTAAAGAAGAAAGCTTCAGTAAAATTCCAATTGAAGGTTTTGTCTACGTTAAAGAAATTTTTGAAGATTCTAAAGGCCGTTTATGGATTGGTAGTTATGGTGATGTTGGAATAGCTAGGATTTCTTTGGATAACCTTGGTTCCATTGTCCAAATAAAACAATATTCGTTATCCGTTGAAAATGAAGCTAGCCCTTACATAAATTTCATTTATGAAGATCATAAGTCGGACATTTTTGCAGGTAGTAGAAACGGGTTATACAAATTGAATGTAAATCAGGATAGCTTTCAAAATTTGCTTATTGAAGATTCTGAGGTAAGAGATAAGTTAGGACCTTATTTTATATCAATAGCTAAGGCTCCCAATGGAAAATACTGGTTGGGAACTTTAGGGGGTATTTTACAGGTAGATACTTTAGAAGACATTCAGACTAAGCAGTATGATTGGTATTTTTCCGAATTGTCTGATGATGACTCATTAGTCGATAACTTGGTTTCTTCATTATATTTTGATGCTTCTGGTGTGCTTTGGGTGGGCACTGAAGAAGGATTGGATAAATACGATCCTTATGAGAATCAGTTTAAATACAACACATCGATCAGTCGCTTTATAGATAACCAAGTACCTCGTATCCGCGATTTCTCAAAAACTTTTGATGAAAAAATAATAGTAGCAACACGGCATAATGGTCTATTTATTTCAGAAGAAGAAAAATACATTTCCCTTTATAATTCCCAAAAAGATATTGCAAGTATGTATTCTCCTAATGGGAAAATATTCTATTGTGGTCTTTGGAACGGGAAAATACTGGTTTATGATTACCTAAACAAAACAGATAAGGTAATTGATGTAGGATTTAAAAATGCCCCCATTTTAGCTTTTGAGCCTTTCGGAAATGACCAAATGATTATAGCTTCCCACGGTGAGGGTGCCGTTGTTCTAAATTTGGAAACTCAAAGAGTAGATGAGTCGTATGGGAATTTGTTACCCACTCTAGATATTAACACGGTAAAAGCGAGTGCGGATAATAAAATTTGGTTTGCTACGCAAATGGGCGTCTATTGCTACGATCAACAATCAATGAAAGTTATAGCTTACGAAGCCAAATCAGAGAATGAGGTTGGTTTGCCGCATAATAACGTTAGTGATATTGCCATAGATGAATCCGGTAAAATTTGGGCCGCTACCCGTAAGGGGCTCTGTTATTATGACCCGGCTCTAGATAATTTTTTACCAATAGAAGAGATAGGGGGGTTACAGAATCGTTGGATTACAAACCTTCTATCTAATAAAGATGGGTTTCTGTGGTTGAATATGAACAATAATAATTTGGGTAAATATGACATTACCTCAAAAGAATTAAAATTGTATCATACGGAAAGTGGTAACCGGCTGGATATATTCAGTACCAGAGGCTTTTATTATGCGGATGATTCCCATATGTACCTTGGTGGTAAGGAGGGAATTATAACCTTTTCACCAAAAGAGCTCTCCGTAAACGAATATGCGCCGGAACCAATAATCACCAATATTAGAGTACAGAATAAGGCGGTAGAAATAGGTTCAGTAATAAACGGACAACAGGTACTTAAATCTGATATAAACATAGATAGAAATCTGGTTCTTAAAAATACCAATAAGAATTTCTCTCTTACTTTTTCTAGTCCATCTTACGTTAACGGAAGACAGAATAGGTATAGCTATATTTTAGAAGGTTTTGATGAAAATTGGAACACCGTAGATGTTCGGCAACGAACAGTACAATACACCAATTTGTTTTCTGGAGAGTATGTGTTTAAAGTAAAGGCAATGAACAGTCATGGGGTATGGAGTGATGTTGCTTCTTACCAAATTGAAATTTTACCACCTTTTTGGTTTACCTATAAAGCGTTTTTTCTTTTGTTATTGGTGTTGGCCTTGGCTTTTTATCTCATACGCAAACAAATAAGAACCCGTATTGTATTAAAACAACAATGGTTAATGGAAAGGGTAAAGCGAGAACGTGATGAAAAATTGAATAACGAAAAGCTACGTTTCTTTACGAATATATCTCATGAACTCAGAACTCCGTTAACGCTAATTTTAGGTCCGGCAAAACAGTTGATAGAAGATGGAAAGGATTCGGGTAATTATTTTCAACAGAGCCGGTATAACCTCATTCACCAGAACGCAAATAGGTTATTAAATTTGGTAAATCAGGTGCTGGATTTTAGAAGGGCCCAATCTGGTGAATTGCGATTGAAAGTAACGAAGACGGATATTCTTCTGTATACGAAAAATACCTTTCGCTCATTTGAAGAGTTGGCGGACGATAAAAAAATCAATTTTAACTTAATATCTGAAAATGCCGAGATTGAAGGATATATAGACCGAGACAAGTATGATAAAATGCTGTATAATCTATTATCCAATGCATTGAAATTCACCCATAATTATGGTCATGTAGACCTTTTTATAGAAGTAAAAGAGGAGGGGGGTCAGCCCTTCTTAATAGTAGAAGTGAGTGATGACGGAATTGGAGTGCCTAAAGAAAGTCAAAAGAAAATTTTCTCTCGATTTTATCAAGCTTCCAATAGTACCAGTCTCAATACGGGTTCTGGTATAGGTCTTTCATTGGTAAGGGCTTTGGCGGAATTACATAAAGGACATATTACCGTAGAAAGTACGCTGAATAAAGGCAGTGTTTTTACTCTGAAACTTCCCATAGCCCGTACGGCCTATAAAGATGATGAAGTATTTGAGTATGAGAAAAGCCAAGTAGTAGAAGAATCTCCGCAATTAATAACCGCAAAGAAAATCATCCAAAGTACGCACTTAAAAGAACGAATATTAATTGTAGAAGACAATGCGGAACTACGTAATTATTTGATGGATTACCTCTCTGATTACTATAAGGTTTTTGAAGCTGAGAACGGAGAAAAAGGATTGGAAGTCTGCTTAAATGTAAAACCAGCTATCTGTATTGCAGATGTTATGATGCCCGTCAAAAACGGATTAGAATTTTGTAAAGCATTAAAGAACGATGCGGATATTAGTCATATTCCTGTTATTCTATTAACGGCATTATCAGATAACGATGATAAAATAAAGGGTTACAGTTCTGGGGCTGATGGGTATTTGGTAAAACCGTTTGATCCTTCATTACTTAAAACAAGAATTGAAAATATCATCAATTCCAGAAAAGAATTGAAAAATAGATTTTCTGAAGAAATAGAGAGTCAAGTGAATACATTGACACATTCACCCATAGATCAATCTTTCATGGAAGATTTAACGAAATTGATTCATGAGAATATGGGGAATTGCGAGTTAAACACTTCTCTTCTTTGTCAGTCATTGGGGATGAGTTCATCAAAATTATACAGAAAGATTAAAGAACTTACGGATTTGGCGCCCAATGAATTCATACGAACGATTAGACTTAAAAAATCAGCTCAACTTCTACGAACAAAAAAATACAATGTGTCTGAAGTTACTACCTTAATTGGGTTTAGTGATCCCTTATATTTTAGCCGTTGCTTTAAAAAGCAATTTGGTTATCCGCCAAGTCAATTAATAAAATAGCTTATCGAGCTAAAAGATATTCTAATACCCTACGTACTCCACAATCTCAATACCGTAACCAATAATACCAACACGTTTAGTCTGTGGTGAATTTGAAAGGATTCGCATTTTGGCAATGCCCAAATCATGAAGAATTTGTGCTCCGATACCAAAATCACGAGCGTCCATATCAATTTTTGGTGCTTTTTGAATTCCTTTTTTCTGTAGTTCTTTCAGTTCCGCCAATCGAGATAATAGGTTCAGTGATTCCGAATCTTGATTTATAAATACAATGGCACCTTTTCCTTCCTTATCTATAGCCTTGAACATGTCTTCAAGTTTTGCATCAGGGTTATTGGTAAGCGTACCTAAAATATCATTGTTAACCAAGGTAGAATTGATACGAGTCAATACCTTTTCGGTTTTGCTCCATGAGCCTTTTGTTAACGCAACATGTACATGGTTATTAGTAGTCTGTTGATAAGCTCGTAAACGGAATTTCCCAAAACGAGTTTCTATATCAAAATCTTCTTTTTTAGCAATAAGGCTATCATGCTCCATTCTATAGGCAACTAAGTCCTCTATAGAAACAATTTTAAGGTCAAACTTTTTAGCAACCTTTACTAATTGAGGCAAACGGGCCATACTCCCGTCTTCATTCATGATTTCTACGATATAACCAGCTGGTTGTAATCCTGCCAAGCGCGCAAAATCAATAGCGGCTTCTGTGTGGCCTGTTCTTCGCAATACGCCACCTTCTCTTGCAACAAGCGGAAAAATATGTCCAGGACGTGCTAAATCGTGTGGTTTGGTTTCCTTTTTAGTTAAAGCAAGTACGGTTTGGGCTCTATCTGA
This sequence comes from Zobellia nedashkovskayae, assembly GCF_015330125.1. Classification (NCBI taxonomy): domain Bacteria; kingdom Pseudomonadati; phylum Bacteroidota; class Flavobacteriia; order Flavobacteriales; family Flavobacteriaceae; genus Zobellia; species Zobellia nedashkovskayae. The sequence goes on from NZ_JADDXR010000002.1 coordinate 3,611,262, forward strand.
AGCAGAAATACCGGTAGTAACTCCACCACCACGTAAATCCACAGATACGGTGAAGGCCGTTTCCATAGGATCCGTATTGTTATTGACCATCATGTGAAGACCTAAATCTTTACATCTGCCTTCAGTTAACGGAGCGCAAATAAGTCCTCTACCGTGGGTAGCCATAAAATTTACGGTTTCAGTTGTTGCCAATTCTGCAGCAGCTAAAAAATCACCTTCGTTCTCACGATTTTCATCGTCTACAACAATAATGACGTTACCTTTTCTAATTTCATCAATGGCCTCCTCAATAGTATTCAATTGAATTTTCTTTTCCATATCGGTAATCATTCTTCTTCAGTTTTGTCTTTTTTAGCAAAAAGTCGTTTGACAAGGTCTATAACGTTTCCAAAATTTATCATTCCTTGGTCTGCGGTAGCTTGTCTTGTTAAATAAATACCTAAAGGTAACATAACCATTGAAGATAGCCATGCTCCAATAATAGGGTGAATATTGCCTTTGTAGCTATAGTTTTCAGCAAAAACACCTAAAAAATAATAGACTAAAAATAGTAAAATGGCAACTACCATTGGTAAACCAATACCTCCTTTTCTTATAATAGCGCCTAATGGTGCCCCTACAAAAAATAAGATGATACAAGAAAGTGCCAAAGCATACTTTTCATGTAATGAGAAGACATGCCTACGGTGTATTTCGTAACGCTTGTCCAGCTCTTGTTTTTTACCTTCAATAGAGGTCATTATATTAGAAACCGAGTTTTTAGCGGAGTTCATTACCTGTACTTTCTGCCAATCTTTGAATAAGGATATAATGTCTGTTGGAGATGATTTTTCTTTTGGTTCTACAGCGGCTTCTGCAATGGAATCTGCTTTGATGACTGTAGTTACTGCGGTTGCGGTATCAATAGAATTTTTTGATACAGTTTTCTTTTCTGCTGATGCCTCTTTCTCACGAAGCAATTCCATTTTTTTGGTAACTGCTGTGTCTTTGGGGGTAAGAGGAATAAAACCACCCATTCTATAAACTATATTTTTGGAGAAAGCCTGAACGATTCTGCGGTTATCGTCCTCAATTGAATCCATATCTTTTATTAACCGAGATACGTTTTTCATCTTCTCACGATTAGATACGTTTTCTTCTTCAAGGTCTTGCTCCATTTCCGGAATTTCAATGTTCATCCGGTAAATCTCAAAATCGGTATTAGTAAAGGGGTATTTTCGTTTCTCTGTACTTTTTGACTTATCCATGTCACGATAATCATGACCATCACGAAGTACTAATTGGATAAGTTCTGAATCTTCACTACTAATGAGCTCACCTGTTTTCGCTTTAATTACGGTGCTATTGACATTGGCAGCGGTTTTCTGGTGAATGATTACATTTTTTAAAAAGCGATCTTTCTCGCCATACTTTTCATCAACTTTGATACTCATACCCTCAAAGTCGCTAAAAACACCTTTTTCTATAGCTGCTGCAGGTTTTACTTTGGCAATGTTACGGCGCATATTGTAGATTTTCTGCTCAGAAGCAGGTATAACGCTATTTGCAAAGTAGAAGGTAACGCCCCCTAAAAGGACCATAAAAATAATAAGGCTTAGCATAGAGCGCTGTAAAGAAATGCCGGAGGCTTTCATTGCTGCAAATTCGTAGTTCTCCGCAAGGGTTCCGAAAGTAAGAATTGAGGCCAAAATAACGGTTAGAGGTAACACCTTTTCGGTTAAACTGGGCATCATGAAAAAGAAAAATTTGCCTATGATGACTATGTCCAGACCTTTTCCGGCAAAATCATCAATAAACAACCATATCGTCTGAAATATGAAGATGAACATCAATATTACAAACGAACTCAAAAAATTATAAAGGAACCGCGATAATATATATCGGTCTAGAATTCTCAATGTGGCAATGTTAGTTTCTTACTATGTAGTACCCGTCATTTTTGTACTTAGCCTCATCAAAAGTAAACAAGGTTTTTGACAAAGGTTGGTCAGTTTTGAAAGAATTAACGGTAATGGTTGTAGTAGTGCCATTTTTGCCAGTTTCTATAAGCTTGTATATATGCTTTGTTTCAGCATCTATCCCCAGCAGAATAGTCTTTATCTCTGAGTCTGTGTCAATAGGAGTAAGCTTCACGTACTGAATTTTCCTACCGTTCACGTTTTGTAGAATGTCCATTTCATAATTGTGACCTTCTTTATAAAAAGTCAACATTTTTGCAGGAGTCAGTGCATTTTCATCCTCTGATTTGTCTTCAATAGTAACCTCTTCGTTTTCCGGTATTATGGTATACACTTTAGAACCATCAAACAGCTGGGTAGAGCCAAAGAAATTGCCAATGTACTTATCACCTTGTAAAGTGACTTCGCCACGGGTTTCTTGATTTATGCCAGCTTCTGCATTGTTGAGGACATATTTAAAATCGACATAGATATTGTCATAGCTTTTTACCTTATTATAAACGTCTTCTAGCAAGACTTTTGCTTTCTCTGAATTTTGTGCAAAAGTGGTGTTCGATAGTAATACAAGAGTAAGTACTAAAAAAATATTTTTCATTTTACTATTTAAATTAATAGCTCTATTTATGAGCGTTCGTTGTTTAATAATTCATCTAGGGCAACAAAATCAGGTACTAATACCTGTCTTGCCTTACTACCTTCAAATGGCCCTACAATACCAGCGGCTTCAAGTTGATCTACGATACGGCCAGCACGGTTGTAACCCAATTTCAATTTTCTTTGTATTAGAGAGGCAGAACCTTGTTGGGCGGTAACGATAACTTCGGCCGCGTCACGAAAAAGGATATCTCTCTCGGATATATTATTATCAATACTTGTGCCAGAATCCTCTCCAGAATATTCTGGTAGTTCGTAGGCATTTGGGTAGGCTCGTTGAGAGCCTATGTATTCCGTAATTTTAGCAACTTCAGGGGTGTCCACAAATGCACATTGAATACGGGTAACATCGTTACCTTGTGTAAACAACATGTCCCCACGTCCAATCAACTGATCTGCTCCCTGAGCATCCAGTATAGTTCTTGAATCTATTTTAGAGGTTACTCTAAATGCAATTCTAGCAGGGAAATTCGCCTTAATAATACCTGTTATAACGTTTACGGATGGTCTTTGTGTAGCAATAATTAAGTGAATACCAATAGCTCTTGCCAACTGTGCCAAACGTGCAATAGGTGTTTCTACCTCTTTCCCGGCAGTCATGATCAAATCTGCAAATTCATCTATAACTAAAACAATATAGGGTAAAAATTTATGCCCGTCGTTAGGATTCAATTTACGCGACTTAAATTTCACATTATATTCCTTAAGGTTACGAACCTGGGCATGTTTCAACAGTTCATACCTGTTGTCCATTTCAATACAAAGAGAATTTAAGGTGTTAATTACCTTGGCGTTATCCGTTATAATAGCTTCTTCGGAATCTGGTAATTTGGCCAAAAAGTGCCTTTCTATCTTATTATAGATGGACAGTTCTACTTTTTTAGGATCTACCAATATAAATTTTACCTCTGCTGGATGCTTTTTGTAGAGCAACGATGTCAGTACCGCATTTAAACCTACGGATTTACCTTGGCCAGTTGCACCTGCCATTAGAAGGTGAGGCATTTTAGCCAAATCAACCACAAACGTTTCATTACTAATGGTCTTACCAAAAGCAATTGGCAATTCCATTTCTGCTTTTTGAAACTTACTAGAAGCAATAACAGATCGCATAGAAACGATAGTCGAGTTTTTGTTAGGTACTTCTATACCAATAGTTCCTTTACCGGGAATTGGCGCGATAATACGAATACCTAAAGCTGCAAGTGAAAGCGCAATATCATCTTCTAGATTTTTAATTTTAGAGATCCGCACTCCTGCCTCAGGAACAATTTCATAAAGTGTAACCGTTGGGCCAATCGTTGCTTTAATTTGCGAAATACCGATCTTGTAGTTCTTAAGAGTGTCTACAATCTTATTTTTATTTTCCTCAAGTTCTTCTTGGTTAATGGTAATACCACCGGTAACACCATGCTGGTCCAAAAGTTCTATGGTTGGAAATTTGTAGTGACCAAGTTCTAGGGTAGGGTCAAACTCCCCAAAATCTTCCACTAATTTATTGGCAATATTATCTGTTTCCTCCTGTTCTTCAACAATTTCTTCCACTTCCATTGCGAGTTCATCCGTCGTTTCCTCTTCTGCAGGAACAGTAACCTCAAAATCATCTAAAACAATTTTTTCTTTTTTTAGAGGTGGAATGTCTTTTTTATGTGTGTATGTATCAAGAACTACAGGCGTTTCCTTTTCTGTTTTTTTAATGGATTCTTGAACATCTCTAATAGCGTCCGTAGCTTCTTTTGAAGTTGATTGTAATTCAGATTTTATTGAAGAAGTCTTTTTCTTAAAAAAATGGGCCATTCCTTCAGGAGTAAAATGGAAGAAACGTACTAAAATAAATATCAAACCAAAAAGAAGCATAAGCACAACACCTATGTTTCCTGTATAATCTTTTAGAAAATCGTTCATTTCATAACCTATAAGGCCACCGAGTAACGGTTTTGTATCTGCCAAGAAACCTAAGGCAATGGATATCCAAATCATAAAAATCAGACCCCAAATCCATTTTTTGAGAAGTCCTTTTTTATCTAAACTTAAAAACAGATGAAGTCCGGTAATACATACTAAAATTGTTAGAATAATAGAAGCGACGCCAAATCCTTTGTAAACAAAAAAGTGACTAACACTAGCACCAAATTTGTTGAGTAGGTTTTTGGCTTGCTCATTTCTATTGGCAAACTCAGACAACAGACTTTGGTCATCTTGCCAGGTAAAATAAAAGGACACGAACGAAAAGAATAGTGCCATACTAAAAAGTATGAGCAAGCTTCCCAATATAATTTTGTTCTTTTTGGATACAACAAGACTAGCCTTCTTAGGGGTAATCTTTTTTTTGGTTGTCGTTGTTTTCTTTTTGGCCATTACTTTTTTTCCACTGGATGCAAAAATACGTATTACGAAGTTTTCGAAGTAGGGATTACGAAAAGTCTTTTCTTTTTTATAGAGTACATACTCTTTAAAGGGTGGTTATGGTTCTTTGTACGTTTTATTTTCCGCGTCTAATCGCCCGTCTAAAATGCGGTTCATGTAGTCTTGAATAAAGCCTTCTTCCATAACCTCCATCTTTTTGGTTTCTAACGGATTTTTTCCAGCAATGTTGTGCTCTAATCCTTTATCTGAAATTTGGTAAAGCCCTAAGGTGTTTTCATCATCACGAACCATGATAAGACTGTCTCTCATAAAAAGAAAATTTGTACCTGTATTGGCCAGCGCATATGGCTTCTGAATGCTATCTGAAACCAGACTTCTTCCCCAGCTTCGAAATGGTTTCTGATATCCTGTTATAGAGGCTAGAGTAGGGTAAATGTCTATTTGCTGCGCTAAACTATGGTCAACGCCTTTATACTTTTCATTGGGGTCAAAAATAAGTATAGGTACCGCATACCTATTTGCTGTTTTCTGATAGGCCTCATAATAGATTTGGTTACCGTGGTCTGCCGTGATTACAAAAACAGTGTTCTGGTACCAAGGTTCATTCTCAATAGTTTTAAAGAACTGTTTTAACGCATAATCTGTGTAGCCTACACATTGATGGATATCTAGGTCGCCTTTCGGAAATTTCCCTTCGTATTTTTCTGGTACTTGATAGGGGGCATGAGACGAAACCGTAAAAATAGTAGAGAAAAAAGGTTGTTGTTTTTCTGATAATACTTGGGCGGTATATTGAAGAAAAGGTTCATCCCAAATCCCCCATATACCATCAAAATCATCATCATTATTGTATTCCGTCTTACCATAATAGTGGTCGTAGCCAAGAACATTTCCAAAGCCTAAAAACCCCATAGAACCGTTGGGCGCACCGTGAAAGAAAGAAGTGTCATACCCCATGCCGTTTACGGCAGAAATAATAGATTCTATTTTTTTATTGGCATAAGGAGTAGAGGTATAAGCTGTTTTAAAAGAAGGTATACCTGCCAGTATGGAAGACATGGCATGAATGGACTTTCTTCCGTTAGAAAAAGCATTTGGGAAAATTAAACTGTGCTGGGCGAGTGAATCAATAAACGGAGTGTAACCCACGTAGTCTTTAATATTCATCTCTTTATTAAAGCTGCCTAAATACTCACGCCCAAAACTTTCTATAATAATAAGAACCACATTGGGTTTATTATCAACAGTATCATTATACTGTTTAATAGGGTGGAAAGTAGAATCAATAACTGCTTGGGGTACACCGCTACGTCTTTTAAAACCAGAGGATTTTATGGTTCTAATAAATGCGAAAGGCGTATTAAGGACGATGTTGGCTTGTTCAGGAGTTTTTACATGCCTACTGGCATCCACCATATTAATTGGACGCGTACTATGGCTAAAATCACCACGAATACCACCTATAGTAAGTAATCCTGTTAATAACAGTGCAACAACTGAACTTGTGAAATACGGTATTTTTTTAGGATATGATATATTCTTTACGGCAACTAATTTGTAAAGTTTTACCCAAATAAAAGCACAAATAATAAATATTAGAAATACATGCCAATAATCCAATATGAAGGATATAAGCAGTGCTTCTTTGTTTTCTTCATTTTCTAAAGATTCAAAAGATGCAAAAGTACTTCTGGTAAAGGTGTAGTTGTAATAGATGAAGTCAACAAAGTTGGTAGCGAATGCAATTAGGTTCGTTATCAAGTAAATCCACATGAGAATTTTTTGATACATCTTAGTGGTGTTGATCCACAAGGGTAAAATACTAAGCGCTATAAACAGAAGATTAATATAGAGAATAGCTGTGGTGTCAAAACTAAGGCCCCAAAAACTAAGTGCCAAAAAATCTATTACACTGTCAACGTTGAATAAATTTTTGTTGTAAACAAAGAATAGAACTCTTGCCACAAAGTAAAAAATGTAAGCCAAAAATATGCGGTACAAGGTAACTGCATACTCGTTTAATCGATATATGTTCTTAGGGTTCAGCAAATGTTTTGTCTTTATTTCACGAAAAAAAGCCTGCCTTTGAGTATAGTTTGAAGGCCTGACTAGAAAATTTTTGGTAAATAGATAATACAGCCCACAATAGTAGCGCCAATTGAAACTAGCATTACCGCTCCGGCCGCTACATCTTTTATGAAACCTATTCTCTCGTCAAATTCTGGGTGAATGAAATCACATATTTTTTCGATAGCGGTATTGGCTCCTTCAATACCGACGACTAATGAAACGGCAAAGATTTGAAAAATCCACTCCGTGGTGGATATTTCATAATAAAATCCAGCAATGGTGACCACTATAGCCAAAAACACCTGGATTTTAATACTCGCTTCGGTCTTTATTAAAAGAAGGGCTCCACGCAAAGCGAAGCCCACACTTTTTATTCTATTTACGGCAAACGACTCTTCTTTAGGCATCGGCTAAAGCTTCTAGAGCTGCTTTGTAATTAGGCTCATCTACAGTTTCAGTAACTTGCTCAGAATAGATTACGTTACCAGACTCATTAAGAACGACTACAGATCTTGATAATAACGAAACTAAAGGTCCATCAGAAAAAGCAACTGCATACTCTTTTCCGAAACTACCGTCACGAAAATCAGATAACATTTCTACATTTTCAATACCTTCTGCACCACAAAAACGAGCTTGGGCAAATGGTAAATCTTTAGAAACACATAAAACTACAGTGTTATCTAATTCTGCAGCTTCTTTGTTGAATTGTCTAACAGATTGCGCACAAGTGCCTGTATCAACGCTAGGGAATATATTCAATACCACTCTCTTGCCTGAGTAATCAGAAAGAGATGCGGATGAAAGGTCATTTTTTGTTAATGTAAAATTAGGAGCTTTGCTTCCGTTTGCGGGTAGATTTCCTAATGTATGTATTTCGTTTCCTTTTAAGGTTACTGTTGCCATGATATGTTTAATTTAAATTGGACGTGAAATTATAAAATTATGAGCTAATTAAAGGTGCTCTAGAAAAGAAATATCCTTTTTAAAAATAGAAGTGACAAAACAAAAAAGTGAAACAACTTTATTGATTCGGTTAAAAATCAAAAGTTATCTCACTTTTCGATACCTAAGTAAAAGTTTTTTCCCTAGGTTTATTTGTCAATGGCGCCCATTACACGCTGCATGAATTCGTTCAAAGCCTCTTTTTGAGGTTTGCCTTCTTTTATGCCTTTCTGTACTTCAAGTGCACCGTACATATTAGATATGAGTTCACCAATAACGTCAAGTTCTTCATCTTTTAAAGAAGAGACTTCGGTTAGGGCTTCTAAAGTTTCAATGGTTTCAACAATATAATCTTCGTCGTTTTCCGCAATGAAATTGGTCAAATGTTTAATTACTGGAAGCTTCACTGATCAATTCTTTTAGAACATCATATTTGTTCGTTTGTACTTGATTTTTAAACTCTCCATTAGTAAAAGTAGCAAATGTAGGCAAGTTGTCTACGTTAGCTAATTTCCGGCTTTCGGGAAATTTCTCCGCATCGGCAATCACAAAAGTAAAGTCTTCGTGGGTTGATGCCTCTTTCTTAAATTTAGGCTTCATGATACGACAGTTACCGCACCATCCTGCAGAATACTGTACAATTACATTTTTTTTGTCTGCAATGATTTCTTGCAGATTGTCTTGTTCTAATTCCAATACCATAATCTATAGGTTTTAAAATTTATGAATATTATTCTTTAAAATGATACCGCTTGCATTTCGCTATTGCCCAATGCAAGCGGTTATCTTTTTGAATTTTTTATCTTGAATTAGTTAGCGTGTGATGAAAGGTACTCAGCAACACCATTTCTATCAGCGGTCATTGCATCTTTACCTTCTTCCCAGTTTGCAGGACAAACTTCACCTTTTTCTTGTACGTGCGTATAAGCATCAATCAAACGCAAATACTCATTTACGTTTCTGCCTAATGGCATATGGTTGATACCTTCGTGAAATACAGTACCCTCTTCATCAATAAGGTAAGTAGCACGGTAAGTTACATTATCACCTTCAACAGTAACAACGCCAGTTTCATCATTGTACTGCTCATTAGTAATATCAAGGATACCTAACGTAGAAGAAAGGTTACGATTGCTATCTGCCAATAGTGGGTAAGTGACACCTTCAATACCGCCATTATCTTTATCTGTGCTTAACCAAGCAAAGTGTACCTCTGCAGTATCACAAGATGCACCAATTACCAATGTATTTCTTTTTTCGAACTCACCTAAAGCAGCTTGAAAAGCGTGTAATTCAGTTGGACAAACAAAAGTAAAATCTTTAGGGTACCAGAAAAGAACAACTTTTTTGTTGTTTTTTTGAGCTTCTTCTAAAACGTTCAATTTGAATGTATCGCCTAAATCGTTCATCGCGTTCACACTCAGGTTTGGGAATTTTTTACCTACAAAAGCCATATTATTTATTTTTTAAAGTTTATTATCAATTTCAATACAAAATTACATTCAATATTGTCGTAGACCATATAATCGGTATTTAAAAAATTGATAGGAGAATAACTATTGTAGATGCTCCTTAGTACATCCACATTTTGTTGTTAAATCGATAAAAAGCGAACATGAAAATTGACTAATCCACAGTGTGGCGGCTAGGAATTTTGATATTCTTAATTAATAGTTTTGAGAAATTTAAATTTCTTTATGAGAAGAAGTATTTTTGGTGGTCAATTGCTTGATTTTAATGTGTAAGGCGGCAAAAATGAGGGTCATTATAGGGCTTAACCAGTTAAATACGGCGAACAATGCATATTCTGCCGTTCCTACTCCCAAAACACTACTGTGGTAGGCACCACAAGTGTTCCAAGGCACAAGAACGGAGGTTACCGTACCGGAATCCTCTAAGGTCCTGCTTAAGTTTTCTGGAGCTAAATTTCTATCTGCATAAGCTTTACTGAACATTTTTCCCGGAACTACAATAGCAAGATATTGATCAGAGGCCGTAATGTTTAAAGCTAAACAGCTTCCTACTGTACTTGCAAAAAGACCGAACGTAGTTTTTGCCATTTTCAACAATGATTTGGTAATGCGGTCCAGAGCTCCAATACCATCCATAATTCCGCCAAAAACCATGGCACATACAATAAGCCAAATAGTACCCATCATCCCGGCCATTCCTTTTGCAGAAAATAAATCGTTTAGCGCTAAATTATCTGTGGGTACCGAAGTTTGAACCGTTATGGCAGTTAGTATTCCTTCGTAACCTGATCTAAAAGTGAGTTCTTTAGCTTCGGTGATACCAGCTACGACATCAGGTTGAAAAATTAGAGCGAATACAGCTCCTAATAAAGTTCCTATTAATAAGGCGGCCAATGGAGGTGTTTTTTTAATAATAAGTACAACAACTACTATTGGTACAAGAAAAAGCCAAGGTGTAATTGTAAAAGCCGAATTAATAGAAGTTAAGATAGATTCTATATCTGCCGAGCCTTTTGTTTCTATGGTAAATCCTAAAATTATAAAGAATATTAAAGTAATGCTTATGGTAGGAACCGTAGTGTATAGCATGTATTTAATATGATCAAAAAGCTCACCACCTGCCATAGCGGGTGCTAAATTGGTAGTATCGCTAAGGGGAGAAAGTTTATCTCCAAAATAAGCACCGGACAATACTGCTCCAGCAGTCATGCCTAAAGATATGCCTAGCGCTTCGCCAATACCGATCAAAGCTATACCCACCGTGGCGGAAGTAGTCCAGCTACTACCTGTGGCAATAGATATAATGGCACATATAACAACACAGGCCGCAAGAAATATGGTAGGGTTTAAAACTTGAAGCCCGTAGTAAATCATTGCGGGAATGATGCCGCTAATTAACCATGAGCCTGCTAAAGCACCTACCATTAACAAAATAAGTAAAGCTCCAGTAGTAGATTTAAGGTTTTCTGCAACCTCGGCCATCATTTGCTTGTAAGGCACCTTGTTGAATGTCCCAACAATAGCAGCGACAGCGCCTCCTAGTAAAAGAATGAATTGGTTAGAGCCACTAAGTGCGTCGTCTCCAAAAACATAAACATTGTAGGCCAGCATAGCTACAAGGGCTATTACAGGGGTTAGTGCTTCCCAGATATTTAATTCTCTGTTTTTAACGATGTTTTCGTTTTCTCTGTGCTCCCCTGAATTTTTGCTTGTCATTAATTGCGGTTTAGCTATTGGGTAATATTACAATTTTGATAGGGTTTGTGCAACTTTTGTATAAATTGATAAAGGTGGGCTCAAACCGGAAAATAGTGTTAATTTTGTAAGATAAATTCAAAGAAAATTTTTATGAGTTCATACGATGTAGCCATTATTGGCTCAGGACCAGGAGGATATGTATCAGCAATTCGTTGTGCACAGTTGGGATTGAAAACGGCAATAATCGAAAAATACAGCACTTTAGGTGGAACATGTCTTAATGTGGGTTGTATACCTTCTAAGGCTTTATTGGATTCTTCCCATCATTACGAAGATGCCATCAAGCATTTTGCAGAACACGGAATTGATATTCCGGGCGAAATAAAGGTAAATCTAGAACAGATGATTGCTAGAAAAGCGGCTGTTGTAAAGCAGACGTGTGATGGAGTTAAGTTTTTGATGGACAAAAACAAAATAGAGGTTTTTGAAGGATTGGGTAGTTTTAAAGATGCTACGCATATCAACATCAAAAAGAACGATGGGAGTACAGAAACTATTGAAGCTAAGAATATTATAATAGCTACAGGAAGTAAGCCTTCATCATTGCCTTTCATTAAAATAGATAAAGAACGCATTATAACTTCTACTGAGGCTTTAACCTTAAAAGAGATACCAAAACATCTTATTATTATAGGTGGAGGAGTTATTGGTTTAGAGCTTGGACAGGTTTACAAACGCCTTGGTGCCGATGTTACTGTGGTTGAGTATATGGATCGTATCATCCCTACAATGGACGCTTCACTTTCTAAGGAACTGACTAAAGTTTTAAAGAAACAGAAGGTTAAATTTAACCTTTCTAGTAAAGTAAAATCTGTAGAAAGAAAAGGCAATGAAGTTATTGTTAAGGCCGATGATAAAAAAGGTAAAGAGATAGAGCTGAAAGGTGATTACTGCCTTGTTGCTGTAGGTAGAAAGCCTTATACTGATGGTTTGAATGTTGAATCTGCCGGTGTTAAATTGGATGCAAGAGGTAAAGTTGAGGTTAATGATCATTTACAAACGTCAACTTCAAATATCTACGCTATTGGAGACGTTGTTCGTGGCGCTATGTTAGCTCATAAGGCCGAAGAAGAAGGAACTATGGTTGCTGAGCAGTTAGCAGGTCAAAAACCGCATATTGATTATAACTTGATTCCAGGTGTAGTATACACGTGGCCAGAAGTTGCTTCTGTTGGTAAGACGGAAGAAGAATTGAAAGAAGCCGGTATTGAATATAAAGTTGGTCAATTTCCAATGCGTGCATTAGGTCGCTCTCGTGCTAGCATGGATTTAGACGGATTCGTAAAAATGTTAGCTGATAAGAAAACGGATGAAGTTTTAGGAGTTCACATGATTGGAGCTCGTAGTGCAGATTTAATCGCAGAAGCCGTTACTGCAATGGAATTCCGTGCATCTGCTGAAGATATCTCAAGAATGAGTCATGCACACCCCACTTTTGCTGAAGCGGTAAAAGAAGCGGCACTTGCCGCTACGGAAGATCGTGCGCTGCATATCTAGGCCTTAAAATAGTATTATAAAAAAAATCCCGTCTAATTAAGACGGGATTTTTTTTGTTTTAGTTGTTGTGACTTCCGTCGCAATAAGGAGGGTTGTTCGTTAGTTTGCAGGTGCAAATCCTAGCTTCTTTGTCTTCATCTACTTGAAAAACTAAAGAACCTGGTTTGCCATACTGTTTGTGGGAACCGTCACAAAAAACGTTTGTTTCCGAATGACCACAGGTGCACCATGCGTATCTTTTGTCTTTTTCTAATGCTACTTTAACGGGGGTAAACTTTTTATCACTCATGTTCGCTATCGCTTTATTTTTAGTTGAAAAGGCTAAAAATAAATGAATCCAGTGAATGGTTCATGTTTGAGTACTTATTTTGACTCAGTCCTAATAACAGGAATTGATCAAACCATTTACTTTTTGCAACCTAAAAAGACATAGGTGAAGGTTGTATGTATAGGTTTTGTTCAAATTTTAGTGATTACTAATTTCACGAAGTGTAAATATCCCGTATTCTGTAGGTAGGATTTTTATGTGATATTATTTTGCAATTGACTATTGGGTTAGTTTTTGGCCCGACTAACTTTTCTTAGTAATCTAAAAAACCGACTTTTTCCAATTTGAAAAATACCTAGAGAGAAAACCTCTATTTTGACGAACACAAATTTAACAGTGGTTGCAATTCTTAATTTTATGATTTCTTTATTGTCCTCATATTTAAGAGCGGAAAAGGTACATACAATCATAAAGATTAGAGCTCCCGGAATGGCAACGGCAGGAGTAAGGGAATGATGAAAAAACCGATACAGACCTAGTCCGGTGAAAGAACCATATAGAATCATAAAATGTACGATGTAGATGGAAAGCGTGCTCTGTCCCATTTTAAGTACTGTACTGTTTTTAAGCAAACCTCTTAGGAGCATAAAAACACTGAAAACAAGTAAAACATCACCTAATCTTATAATTAAGTAATTGTTAAAGTAAATATTCGCAAATAACTGTATTTCGGTCAATTGTGAAATGTATAAAAACAAATCAGATGAATAGGCAATGAGTGTGGCTCCGGTTATAGCGAAAAGTGGTATAGCAACAGTATATAGATGTTTAAAATTTTTGAATTTCGTAAAAACTACTGATAAGAATCCTCCAAATGCAGCATAACCAAACCATGGAATAATGGTAAAAACAGAACCATTGCTTTTAGTTAGGTAATTGGCAAATGCATCTGGTAAAAATGTAAAGCCCCAGTTTTTGTAACTAGGTTCAAAAAGAAATAATAAAACGGTAATGCTTAAGAGGGCTGTTGGAAAAAGAAACTTCTTTCGTTTTTGAGCGAGTAAGTATATACCAATAATGCCTAATAGAGAAAGGCCAATACAATGCAATACATCAACTAAATAAAAAGAATCGTAAATCTTACCTTGCAAGAGTCCAAAAAGGTCCATTCGCAACAGGTAGCCAATAAAAAGAAGCTCAAGGCCTCGTTTCACTCCTTTTTTAACCCTTGGGTTCTGCAGACCGGTTTTGTCTCCTTTAGTTAAAAGAAAGGTAAATATAAAGCCAGAAACCGTAAAGAATACGGGGGCTGTAATGCCTCTAAAGTATTTCCAAATAGAGAAAGCTACACTGCTGCCATCTCTAAAAGCAGTATCTAGAAGTCCATCTATAAAATGCCCTTGTAGCATCATAAGAATGGCCCATGCTCGCATGGCATCAATAAAGTATAGCCTTGTTGTCTTGTTTTCCACTGGTGATGATATCAAAAGTTGGCAAAAGCATCATTAAAACTCAAAACATTACACTTTAGTACGTATATCATACATCCTTTTAAGTGTGCTTAATAAAAATAACCATCTTATATACTTGTAATACAGTTAGTTTGGATGTTTTCGCTGCAAAATTAGCCAAAATACTCGCAATTCAACTCTATTTGCTATATTTTCGCTAAAACACATCTTGTTATGGCTTCAATATTGGCATTTGCTGGAAGTAATTCTTCTAAATCAATTAATTATCAATTGGTAAAACATACGGTTTCTCTTATTGAGGGGGATAAAATTCAATTATTGAACATGGCTAATTTCCCTTTTCCTATGTTTAGTGAGGACTACGAGAGAGAAAACGGCTATTCGAATTCATTGATAGAGCTCAAAAATGATATAGTTAAGGCAGATGGTATTATTATTTCTGTAAATGAGCATAATAGTGGGCCTTCAGCTTATTTTAAAAATTTAACCGATTGGTTATCACGTGTTGAGCGTAAATTTCTAGATGGTAAACCTGTGCTGTTAATGTCTACTTCCGGTGGGCAAAGAGGTGGTATAAGTGCTTTGGAAGCCACGGCAAATGTAATTCCACGATTTGGTGCTCAAGTAGCGGCAACTTTTTCTTTGCCTTATTTTCAAGAAAATTTTACAGTAGGAGAAGGAATCATCGATAAGGAGCTTGCTAAGGCTCATCGTGCTGCATTAGACCAATTTTTAAGTAAACTATAAAGCTTCCGCCACTTGCGTATTTCTGCTTCGTTTACTGTTTTTGATATTGGAAAGTTTAAAGAGGACCTATTGCTATGGGCGCAACAGTTTGAAGAGGTTGTTTGGTTAGATGGTAATGGACATAGCAATAAGTATGGCTCATTTGATGCTTTGTTGGCTGTAGATGCCTTAACGACCATTAAAACGGATAGTTATCAGGCTTTTGAAAAACTAAGAGAATTTCAAGGTCAGGCAAAAGACTATATTTTCGGGTATTTTTCCTATGACTTGAAGAACGATGTAGAGCAATTAACTTCAAAAAATCACGATGGACCAAATTTTGCTGAACTGTTCTTTTTTCAACCCAAGAAAATCATTAAAATAACCGGGAACACTGTGGTTTTTCAGTATTTGATGATGGTTGATGATGAAATTCAACCAGATTTTGACCTGATTTCAAATGAAGGTGATTTAAAAGAAGAGAAGGGTACGGTTACTGAAAATATTAAGATAAAACTTCGGATTTTTAAGGATGAATATTTCCGGCAGGTTAGAAAAATGTTATCCCATATTCATCGCGGTGATATCTATGAAGCTAATTTCTGCCAAGAATTCTATGCGGAAGACACGCAGATCAATCCATTTAAGACCTACCAGAAGCTAAATAAGATATCAGAAGCGCCGTTTGCTTCATTTCTTAGAGTATATGATAATTATTTGCTTTCTGCTTCTCCAGAGCGTTATTTACGCAAAGACGGTAGTAAGTTAATTTCTCAACCTATAAAAGGAACTGCAAAAAGAGCATCTGGGGTTGAGGAAGATGAAAAACTGATAGCAGCGCTTAAGCTGGACCCGAAAGAACGTGCTGAAAATATAATGATTGTTGATTTGGTTCGTAATGACTTATCCAAGGGGGCTTTGAAAGGCAGTGTTGTTGTGGAGGAGCTCTGTGAGGTCTACACTTTTGAGCAGGTACACCAAATGATTTCTACCGTTGTTGCTCATGTACCGCCTAATGCTAATCCTGTGGATATTATCCGACAATCTTTTCCAATGGGCAGTATGACGGGCGCGCCCAAAGTGTCTGCTATGAAAATAATTGAGGAGCTTGAAGCTTTTAAGCGTGGTTTGTATAGTGGTGCAGTAGGGTATTTTACACCAGAGGGTGATTTTGATTTCAATGTGGTGATTCGTAGTATTCTCTATAACGCAACCAAAAAATATGTTTCGTATTCCGTAGGAAGTGCAATTACAGCAAAAGCCATTCCTGAGAAAGAATATGAAGAATGCTTATTAAAAGCGAAAGCCATGCGGGAAGTTCTTGAGGAATGAACTTGCGTAAAGATTAATTCTCGTTACTTCTAAATTGTAATTCTTGATTACCTTTATGCCGTGTTAGAAGAATTCCAAAAACATATAGAAATCAATTTTCAAAACCTTGTCAAGGACAAGTTCTTACTTGCTTGTAGTGGCGGTTTGGATAGTGCTGTTTTGGTAGACCTTTGTGCTAGGTCTAAGTTAGATTTCGCTATATCACATTGTAATTTTAATTTAAGAGGTGAAGCTAGTAATGGTGATGAGGTGTTTGTGCGAGAATTATCTTTATTGAATGATAAAAAATTTTACGTAACTAATTTTGATACAATTAGTTATGTTAAAAATAATAAAGTGTCAATTCAAGTAGGTGCAAGAGAGTTAAGATATGATTGGTTTGCGAAAATCATGCAAGAAAATGATATCGGAACCTTGGTTACGGCACATCATGTAGATGATAGTGTGGAGACTTTTTTAATCAATCTTTCTAGGGGTACAGGTATAGATGGTTTAACTGGGATTCCTGAAAAAACGGATACATTGTCAAGACCACTTCTTCGCTTTTCAAGAAGTCAAATTTTAGAGTATGCGCAGTCCCGGAAATTACAGTGGCGAGAAGATGCTAGTAATGCGGATACTAAATATCTGAGGAATAAAATCAGACATGAAATCGTTCCTTTACTGAAAGATTTGAATCCCTCTTTTTTAAAGAACTTTACAAAAACCCAAGATTACCTTTCCGAAAGTGCGGCTTTAATTGCTTCTCAGGTTAAAGAATTGAAATCGCGGTTATTTAAGGAAGACACTGGTGTTATTCGCATCTCAATAGCAGAACTGTTCAAGTTAGAACCTATTTCCGCTTACATACATGCTTTATTTAAGGGTTACGGCTTTACTGAGTGGAATGATGTAGAAAATCTTTTATCGGCTATGAGCGGTAAGGAAATTTATTCTAAAACCCATCGTTTGGTTAAGGATAGAGAGTTTCTCTGGTTAACGGAGGTTAAGGAGGAGGCAGATGCTCAATATCAAGTGCTGGATGGGCAAATGGAGATTTTAGAACCTGTTCAACTTAAGATTGAAACAGTAAACGACCTTTCGGTAAAAAACAAGCACACACTCTACATTGATAAAAAAGCGTTAAAGTACCCGTTAACGATAAGGAAATGGAAAAATGGCGACTACTTTTACCCTTTGGGAATGAAAGGAAGAAAAAAGCTTTCTAAGTTTTTTAAAGATGAGAAAATAGATGTGGTTTCCAAAGAGCAACAATGGTTGCTTTGTAGTGGTGAAGAGGTGGTATGGATAATAGGTAGACGGGCAGATGAACGTTTTAAAGTAACAGAAAATACAAGTGATATTTTAAAATTCACATTAAATTGATGAAGCATATAATAGTATTTACCGCATTGTTTTTTAGTGTTTTAAGTGTTTTTTCTCAGGATGATGATAATCCGGTGAAATGGTCGCAAGAAGTAAAGAAAATCAACGACACGGATTATGAGTTGGTACTTAAAGGAGATATTGCTGAAGGTTGGCATATCTTTTCACAATTCACCTCAGAAGGTGGTTCTTTGCCAAGTGAGTTTGATTATAAGAAAGTTGGTGAAGGCTATGAGCTTTTGGGTAAAACTGTTGAGAGTGAGACAGTGGTTGAATACAGTGATATTTTTGAAGTAGATGAAACTTTTTTCAAAGAAACTGTCATTTTTACCCAGAAAATACGGTTGCTAGATTCTAGTGTAAACCAGATTGATATTAATCTTTTCTACCAGGTGTGTAAGGAGGTTTGTATTCCGGTAGACCAAGATTTTAGTTTTGTTCTTGATGGCGGTGCTGCCGTAAAAGAAGAAAAAATTATAGATGAACACAGTAAAACTCTGGGAGCGGTATTAAAGCTAGACCTAAAGAAAAAAGAGCTTTTAGGAAATTCCCATGATGGGGTAGAGACAGGATCCAGTCTTTGGATGATTTTTGGCTTAGGGTTTTTAGGTGGGTTAATAGCATTGTTAACGCCTTGTGTTTTTCCAATGATTCCGCTTACGGTGTCTTTCTTTACCAAACATTCACAGCAGAAATCAAAAGGTATTATAAATGCCCTGTTATACGGTTTTTTTATTGTTTTGATATACTTTTTACTCAGTTTGCCTTTCCATATTTTCGATTCGGTAGATTCTCAAATATTGAATACGATAGCTACTAATATTTGGCTGAACATAGCATTTTTCTTGATTTTCGTTTTCTTTTCGTTTTCCTTCTTTGGCTATTATGAATTGACATTACCTAGCTCTTGGGCCAATAAGATGGATGCTGCTTCTTCTAAAATAGGAGGGGTCATGGGTATTTTCTTTATGGCGGTTACCTTAGCAATCGTTTCTTTCTCCTGTACGGGTCCTATTTTAGGAGGGCTTTTAGGAAGTACCGTTTTGGAAGAAGGAGATGTTGCGATGAATCTTTCCGCGGGCATGACCGGTTTTGGTGCAGCGTTAGCGTTACCGTTTGCTCTTTTTGCCTTGTTTCCTGCTTGGTTGAATTCATTGCCAAAGTCCGGTGGGTGGATGACAACCGTAAAAGTGGTGTTAGGGTTCTTAGAATTGGCATTGGCACTTAAGTTCCTTTCCAATGCAGACCTAGTTGGGAATTGGGGCATTCTAAAACGTGAAATATTCTTGGGAATATGGATAATATTGTTTGTTTTGTTGACGCTGTATCTTTTTGGGGTTTTCAAATTTCCTCATGATGGTCCTAAAAACAAACTTTCTTTAGGGCGAAAAGCAACAGGTTTCCTTAGTGCTGGCTTTTCAATCTATATTATATTGGGACTTTTAGGTGTTTCCAACCTAAAATTATTAAGTGGTTTTCCGCCACCGGCATTCTATAGTGTTTTTGAAACCGAAAGCGATTGTCCTCTGGGTATCAACTGTTTTAAAGATTTTGAAGAAGGCGTAGCGTATGCAAAGGAGGTAAATAAGCCAATTCTATTGGATTTTACGGGTTGGGCATGTGTCAACTGTAGAAAAATGGAAGAAAATGTTTGGAGCGAGCCTGATGTTTTTGAAATTTTAAAAGAGGATTTTGTTCTTATTTCACTTTACGTAGATGACCGAAAGGAGTTGCCAGAGTCTGAGCAATTCGATTTTAAATATGATACAGGTCGTGTAAAACATATTGAAACCATAGGGCAGAAGTGGGGCACTTTTCAGACGGTTAATTTTAATGCAGCCTCTCAGCCTTATTATGTTCTAATGTCACCAGATTTAGAAATTTTGAATAATGCCGTTCAGTATACGGATAGCGATGTCTATCGGGAATGGCTTTTAGAAGGGCTGAATAATTTCGAGGAAAAATAGAATTTATCTTGCACATAATAAATAGAAAATAAAAAGGCCGCCCTATAAAGGCGGCCTTTTGCATTAAATAACTATAAAATAATTATCTAGCAACACTTCTTGGTGCTGCCGTATTTGTAATTGAATTCAACTCAGCCAGAAAAGCCAGGTGTACTGCTTCTTGACTAAGAATTTTTCCTTTTTTCTGTGCACCATTGGCTAAATCATAACCAGCTTTAGCAGCAGCTAAACGTTGTGCTGGCGTACCGTGATGGCCAGGGTTTTCAAAACCACAATCACCTATATTGAAAAAAGCAGATAAAAAGTCTTCAACGCGTTTCCAGTTATAAGTGGCTCCTCTTTTGTGGGTTAGATAGTAACCTGTAATGAAGTCAGCTTCTAGTTCGGTCATTCTAGTAGATTCAGGAGTGTTATTAAAAGCAGGTAATGGGTATTCCCAGTTTTCAAAGTTTAAGAATTGTATTTGGTGCCCCCATTCATGGGCTAAAATACTTGACCAAACTACTTTTGGGTCTAGACCAGTGTCTTCAAGTAATGTTATGATACCGTCACCAATTACAATTGTCCTGTCAAAAGTGGCAAAACCGTCTGATGCAAAAAATGGGTTTTCAGGTATTTGGTCGCTACCAATATTAAAAGTCTCCGCAATGCCCAAGATATAATCAATTTCTTCTGCAGGCGCATCGGAGTAATTTTCATAAACATACCGGATAAAGTCTAAATCTTCTAGTGTAGCTGTATGTTGACCGTTTACGGTTATTGAATTACTCATATCCCAGAACTTTTCAAGACTTTTAGTACGTTGTTTTACGTAGTTCGTGTACTCTCCATCTGCTCCAAAGTAATCGGTGTTCTTATTTTCGTATGCCGCTGCAATTTGGTTTATGGCAAAATAATCTTCTAGAATTATACTAATTGCATCAGGATTACCGTCCCATGCAGAGATAAAGCCATCTATTAGCAGATTGTTATAATAATCTGCTACCTCATTAAAGGGTGTATCTTCACACTCACTAGGCTCAACTGCGCTAGATAAATTTAAATCGAGCTCAAATTCTCTTACAGCACTAGAGAAGTCTAGATTAAAATGGCCATTTGTAGGTGTTTGAATTGAAGCCGTTGCATTTACAGCCAATGGCACGGCAGTTTCTTCTATTTGGATGGAATCATCTGAACAGGAACCTAACATTAGTCCCATAGCTACCGCTAGGGACAGAAGTTTTCTTTGATTTTTTTTCATTTTTAGTGTTTTTTTATGATTTGCCCTGAAAGTATTAACTTTTTTTAACAAGAAGTGTTAAATAACAAACAGATTGAGTAGGAATTAGGAAGAAAAATTGTAATTAGTTCGCTATTAGATTTGTACAGTTAAGAATTATGTATTTAGAAAAATTATTATTTTCAGTATTGCCTATAAGCTTAATGATTCCGTCTGGAAGGACTTAATAGCAGTTCATCCATCAATGTTAACCTCCTTATAAATAATTCTTATATTAGGTCAAAACTTTGACTTGAATGAGAAAATTTAAGCGATTAGGGTGGGGGTTACTTGCTCTTGTTGGTGTGCTAGCGGTTGTAATTGGTAGTTTAACATATCATCTAAAACCTGATTATGACGGAAAAAAGAAGCTTCATGGTCTTTCTGAGGAAGTACAGGTATATTATGATACTTACGGGATTCCACATATATATGCAGAAAACGATGCAGATGCATTTAAAGCGCTAGGCTATGTACATGCTCAGGATAGGTTGTGGCAAATGGAACTGCTTCGAAGGATAGGGAGAGGTGGACTTTCAGAGGTTTTTGGGAAAGATTTGTTGGGAACAGATAAGTTCTTTTTGGCGTTGGGTATAGATGATTATTCTTCAGAGACCATCGCTAAGCTAAATACATCAGATGCGGCGGTGCAGATGTCTCAGGCCTACTTGGAAGGTGTGAATCAATTTGTGGAAGAAGGACCTACTCCTATAGAGTTTTATTTAACTGGAATTGATAAAAAACCATTCGTTTTAAAAGATGTATATAATACAATTGGATATATGGCTTTCAGTTTTGCCATGGCCCATAAAACGGACCCGTTATTAAGCAAGATAAAAGATAAGCTAGGATTTGAATATTTAAAGGATCTGGAAATTAATAGTGATTCAACTACGCAATGGATAAAAAACTATCCTAGAAATAAAAAAGATTCTATACATGAGTCCATTTCGAAAGTTATGACGTCTTTAAAAAAATTGTCTATCCCCCTTTTTGAAGGAAGTAATGGCTGGGCAATTGCTCCGGAAAAGACAAAAAACGGAAAAGTAATCTTTTCGAACGATCCTCATATTGGATTTTCTCAACCTTCTGTATGGTACGAAGCCCATGTAAGTACGCCTACATATGAGAAGTACGGTTATCATTTAGCTGGTGTGCCTTACCCTCTATTAGGTCATAACCGAAAACTCGCTTACGGGATGACGATGTTCGAGAATGACGATGTGGATTTTTATTATGAGCAAACGCATCCATCCGATACAAGAAAGTATAGAAAAGGTGATGAGTGGAAAGATTATGAAATCATAGCCAAAACAATAAAAGTTAAGGATTCTGATGATGTTCATTTTTCCTATAAAAAAACACATCATGGTCCAATCTTAAACGGGATTGCAGATCAGGTTACAGGAGACCGCCCTATTTCTATGTGGTGGATATTTACCGAAGTGGAAAACAAATTGCTGAATTCTCTATATAACATGTCTTATGCAACGAATTTAGATGATTTTCAACATGCTTTAGAAGACCTTCATGCACCAGGTTTAGGTATTGTTTATGGCGATGCTGAAGATAATGTAGCTTGGTGGGCAGCAGCTAAACTTTACAAGATACCGGATAGCGTGAATACCAAATTCGTTGCCGAGAACGGAAAAGGCCTACCTGTTGAAAAAGAATATTTAGATTTTAGCAAGAATCCGCAGGCCATAAATCCGCCATGGCAGTATGTGTACTCCGCAAATAATCAACCTGACTCCATTGTTGGGATGTTATACCCAGGCTATTATCTACCGGAAAATAGAGCAAGAAGAATTGTACAATTGCTAGAAAGTACGAATGATTGGGATAAGGAGGCTGTAGGGAATATGATCACTGATGATACATCGCCAGTAAATGTTGAGATTGTTAGGATGTTGCTTAAAAAGGTTGAAGTAGATAGTCTTAATGCTTCCAAATTGAAGATTTTGGACGGTTTAAAGCAATGGAAAGGCGATTACCCAACAGGAAGTACAGAGGCCACCGTATATCATAGATGGATGTATTTTATACTGAGGAATACTTTTAAGGATGAATTGGGAGATTCGCTTTTTGAGGAAATATTAAATACGCATTTAATAAAACGGACGATAGCACCTATTGTAGCGAATGAAAGCTCCATTTGGTGGGATGATACCAGCACACCTGATATAACTGAAAGTCAATCAGATATAGTCAATGGTTCCTTTCGGGAAGCACTACAGGCTTTGGAACAGACTTTGGGTAGTGATAGTTCCGGTTGGATATGGGGGCGTGTTCATACCATAGAGCATGGTCATCCCATTGGACAGATAGATGCACTCCGTTCCTTTTTTAATGTGGGGCCTTTTTCTGTTAATGGAACGCGGGAGGTAATTAACAACATGTTTTTTCCGTACACGGAAGATGGAGTTTATAAAGTTAGCTCTGGACCGTCAACGAGAAGGGTGGTTGATTTCTCAGATGTGGAGAATAGCATGAGTATTTTGCCTACAGGGCAGTCTGGAAATCCTTTTAGTATACATTATAAAGACCAGGTAGAAATGTATATAAAGGGTGAGTTTCGTAAGATGATGCTGAATAAGGAAGAGATAATATCTACATCAAAGTCGGTACTTACATTCAAGCCAGAAAATTAAGAGAGACCAATATTTTTCTTTGATTTAATAATTAAGAAGAATCTAACCATAGAATACTAAATAATAAACCAATATGCTCACCAAAGTTTTTGGAAGTGCCGTTTTTGGAGTGGACGCGACAACGATCACAGTAGAAGTAAATGTAGATAAGGGAGTTGGTTACCACTTGGTAGGTCTTCCTGATAATGCTATAAAAGAAAGTAACTACCGTATTGCGGCAGCTCTTTTAAATAACGGGTATAAAATTCCAGGCAAGAAAATAACCTTAAACTTAGCGCCCGCTGACCTCCGTAAAGAAGGGTCGGCTTACGACTTGACTTTAGCTATTGGAATATTGACCGCTTCCGGGCAGATAAAATCCGATAAAATTGATAAGTATATTATCATGGGAGAACTTTCTCTAGACGGTGGTTTACATCCTATAAAAGGAGCGTTACCTATTGCTATCAAAGCTCAAGAAGAGGGTTTTGAAGGTTTTATTTTACCTAAGGAGAATGCAAAGGAAGCAGCCATTGTATCTGGTTTAAAAGTGTTTGGTGTAGAAAATATAAGTGAGGTCATAGAATTCTTTGACAAGGGAACTCCATTAGAACAGACCATTATAAATACAAGGGAAGAATTTTACAAGACTTTGGATTTTCCTGAATTCGATTTTTCTGATGTACGCGGACAAGAAAGTATAAAGCGATGTATGGAAATTGGCGCGGCTGGTGGGCATAATATTATTTTAGTAGGTCCACCAGGAGCAGGTAAAACTATGCTAGCGAAAAGATTACCTTCTATTTTACCACCAATGACTTTGCATGAAGCATTAGAAACTACAAAAATTCATAGTGTAGTAGGGAAGATAAAGAATATGGGGCTAATGAGTCAGCGTCCTTTTAGAAATCCCCACCATACTATTAGTTCTGCTGCATTAGTTGGTGGTGGTAGTTATCCACAGCCGGGAGAAATATCACTATCCCACAATGGGGTTTTGTTTTTAGATGAGCTTCCAGAATTTGAACGTAGGGTACTTGAAGTAATGCGCCAACCTATGGAAGACCGGGAGGTGACCATTGCTAGAGCTCGCTTTACGGTTACGTATCCAAGTAGTTTTATGTTAGTGGCAAGTATGAACCCTAGTCCAGGAGGTTATTTTAATGATCCAGATGCACCGGTTACCTCCTCGCCAGCAGAAATGCAACGTTACCTGAGCAAAATATCGGGTCCTTTATTAGATCGAATAGATATTCATATTGAGGTGACGCCAGTTCCTTTTGAAAAATTGTCGGATGACCGTAAGGGAGAAAGTAGTGTGGAAATCAGAAAACGAGTAACGGCCGCAAGGGAGATTCAGACCAAGCGCTTTGCTGAATTCCCCAATGTACATTACAATGCTCAAATGAATACTAAGCAGATTAGAGAATTCTGTAGATTGGACGAACCTTCTAAAGAATTGCTTAAGAATGCCATGGAGCGTTTAAATCTGTCCGCGCGTGCCTATGACCGTATTTTAAAGGTTGGGCGTACGATTGCAGATTTAGAAGGAGTGGAGGGGGTAAATGGGACCCATGTAGCTGAGGCTATTCAATACCGTAGTTTGGATCGAGAAGGTTGGTTGGGTTAAATGAATAAAAAAGCCCCTGTCTTTTTTAGGAAGACAAGAGCTTAGTAATCTAAGTTTGAGTTTTTAATGGGCTTCTAAAAAGGTGAATTCCTATATAGGAAAATTGCCATTACAATTATAAAAATTACATTAAATGCAACATAGGCATAGGTCAGTTTGTCTCTTATCTTCATAATTATCTCTGTATTGTTCCGTCTACAAATTTAAAAGGATGCACGCATAGTAAACAGAGAAAAACCCCACAATTTTTGGGTTATTTATTGCTTCAATTAGAGGTATTTGGCAATATAATCAATTTTGAAGCTTATATTGGCTTTATATAAAATGCTCCTACGCTAATGTTTATAGTGTAGGAGCATTGATTCTTATTAATATACCGTTGCAAAGAATATCACATATAGTGACCATATAAAGCAAAAGGCGCAAAAAGCATAAACAAGATAATCGTTTAGAGTAGTTTTTTCTTTCATAGTAAATGGTTTACATATAAAACGTAGTCCTATGCTGTTTGCACTCTTCTGCTTCGTGCAAAGGGCATTAAACTCGATTGAAAGCCAGGATATCGGCAAGAAGTTGCTTAAATTCTATAAACGGAAAAGAATCAAAATCACCTAATCCTCTTTTTGAAACCACTCATCTAACAACTCGCCTTACAAATTTTAGGTTTATTGTCTTCTTTGTGATGAATCATTAAAAAAATATGTAAGAATGTAGGTAGGGTGGATAGGTATTTATTAATCCCTATTAAGCGAAATGCTATTTTATGGTTCCAAAGTATCATACAATGGAGTTCTTCTTGTTTTGAAGTGTTATAGGGTTCCTAGATCTAATAGTTGGATGTACCTTTTTATGCGGATGTATAAGGTAAGGTTGTAATTACAACTGAAACTCGCCGTTTCCGTGGTCTTCTTCGCTTTTAGTGCTTGTAGCAAAAACATCTTTTAAAATGTAAGCAACTATAATGGTGATACCTACGGCAAGAAGTGGAATGGCATATGCTTCGTTAAGCATGTTTAAAAGACTACCTGCAATGATGGACAAAGCCCCTATGACCATGGCAAAATTCCATAGTACTCTTGCCATGTTGTTTTTTTGTCTGCGGTCTTCATCTAAAAAGTAAGCGGTTCCTTCCATAATAAACCAAGTAATGAAGGAAATAGCAATAAGAATTTGAAATAGTAAGGTGAAAGGTAAATCTAATACCCTGAAAATTCCATTAAGGGCCCAGCTAACTACCATTACCAGTTTAACCAGATCAATGAATAGTTTGGTTTCCTTTTTCCAAAAGCGGATACTATAGAGTAGGAGGATAGCTGAAAATGCAACCAAAATGGTTTCTGATGCATATGGCCAATGAAAAATACGCGATAGCATGCCCAATAACAAAATTGCGATTGAAATTCTCAACGGAGTCTTTAGAATCTTTGTAGTATTTGACATGATAATAAGGTTTTAAGTTTATATCGCTTTGATATGTACACGCAAGCCTTCCATTATCCCTAGAATATTTGTAACGGTTTCTTTAAGATAATATTTTATAAGAACATGAGGTATTCGTATCGTGGTAAAGCCATTTTTGAAAGAATGCATAGCTTCTTCTAAGTCATTTATGGCTTGTTCGTGAGTCATCATATGATACTCCGTATCTATTTCAATATTGAGTTTTACTCTTGAAATGGCTATATCTATTGACTTGGAGCCATCCCACCATTCTAACATGGAGGATACTCCGGCTTCTTTTAAACCATAATATAACTGTATGGCTTCGCGAGGTGTACTATTGATTTCAATCAATTTTGACATTCTTGGCATATGTTCATCACATAATTCAACACCTAATGTGTCCATAGACTGTCTGTGATCGGTGTAACCAAGTGCTTTATTACATTCTAAACATTTCATTTCAGTAGGTCAATTTGGCCCCGGTTAAAATGAGGGGGAAGTTCGATTTGGGATAATAATAACCTGTAATTTTTGCGGATATTATATCGATTCGACATACGACACTCTAGTTTTAGATAAACAGCATTTTTTTAGATAAACGACATTAAAAAATGTTAAAACTGTGGTGAAACGAAGGCTTGCGAGAGATAGTTTGGCGTACAAATTCTTTGTTAAGATAAGATGTTTTCTTACAGGAGGTCTAAAAGATTATGAGTATTTTAGAAATTCCATATTACAAAATGACGCATAACTATTTAGATTTGAACTGTGATGTTGGTGAAGGTGTTGGCAACGAAAAACAGCTATTGCCCCTGCTTTCTTCCTGTAATATAGCCTGTGGAGGTCATACGGGAAATAAGGAGAGTATGACAGAGGTGGTTAGCTTGGCTAAAGAGAATAATGTTTTGGTGGGTGCTCACCCGTCATACCCGGATATATCTAATTTTGGCCGTATCTCTATAAAGATGGGCCCAAAAGAACTCATCAATAGTATAGGTAACCAAGTGGAGGGTCTTGTTGAGGTTTTGGACGAACAAGGTGTAAAACTACATCATATAAAACCACACGGAGCGCTTTATAATGATATTGCTAAGGATGAATCTTTGGCAGTTTGTTTTTTAGAAGCGATTAAAAAGTACAAGAAAGACACTTGTTTATACGTGCCCTATAACTCAGAAATAGCTAAAGTGGCCCTAAAAGAAGGATTTCAGATAAAGTACGAAGGTTTTGCAGACAGAAATTATGAAGTAGATTTAAGTCTGGTATCCAGAAAGCAACCTAATGCCTTAATAACAGATAAGATACAGGTTTTAAAGCATATAGTTGAAATAGTAGATCATAAAAGGGTAACTACCATTGGCGGGAAAGAAGTGTCAATTTTGGTAGATACCTTCTGTATTCATGGAGATACGCCATCTGCATTAGAAATAGTATTGTATCTTACTCAAGAATTACCAAACCATAACATGTATATAAAAAAGTGAACAGTTATCCAATTTCCATACGACCTTTTGGCATTCATGCTATTCTTCTAGAATGGCCAGGTAGAGTAGATGTAGCTATTCTTGAAGATATATTGCAATTTACCCAGTACCTTAAGGAATGTTGTTTAAAGGGAGAGGAATGGGAGATTGTTCCAGCCTATAATTCCGTTACCCTTATATATAGAGAAGAACCAATTGATTTTGACCAGTTGAAAATAAAACTGCTTAATTGGTATCAAGAAGATATAAAGGTAGTTAAGCGAGAAAAGATTTTATGGCGGCTACCCGTGTGTTATGATGAGGATTTTGGAATTGACTTAAAAGAGATTTCTGAAAAATCAGGAAAATCTGTAGATGAGATAGTTAAGTTGCATACTACGCATATTTATAACGTATTTGGTATAGGATTTCTTCCGGGATTTACTTATTTGGGAGGTGTACCCAAGGCTTTAGAGTTTGATAGGAGGGCAGAGCCACGTTCCAAGGTAGTAAAAGGTTCAGTTGGTTTAGCTGGTAAACAAACAGGTATTTATCCTCAAGATTCACCCGGAGGATGGAATATAATTGGAAACTGTTCCGTACCCATGTTTGACCCTAAAGCAAAAGAACCTTGTTTTATAAGTGTAGGGGATCAAGTGCAATTTTACAAAATAACCAAGGCCGAGTATAATTTACATAAAATTGAGAGTGAAGTCGGTATTTACAAACTTGAAAAAATCATATTAGATGCTTAAAGTCCTCAAATCTGGTTTATTTACTTCGGTACAGGATATTGGCAGGTATGGCTATTTGAATAAAGGAGTGCCCGTTGCTGGTTACATGGATGGGTTTTCGGCTAAAAAAGTGAATCAGCTTTTAGATAATAATATAGATGCGGCAGTATTGGAAATAACCATGACTGGTCCAACCTTATTTTTCGAAGAGGAAACCTATATCAGTATGGGTGGCGCCTTGCTCTCCGCAACGCTTAATAATGAACCGGTAAATAATTATGAGGTAATAAAGGTGGAAAAAGGAGACATCCTCTCTTATGGAAAGTTAGAAAAAGGTTTCCGTAACTATCTAGCTGTAAAAGGTGGGTTCAAAACACCTATGGTTTTAGGGAGTCGCTCGTTCTTTTCTTCGGTAACTAAAAAAAACCACCTTGTGGATGGTGATGAGCTAGAATATGATGCTTGTTCGCTATTTGAGCCTAAAATAAGTAAGATAATAGTAGACTCTTTCTTGGATGAAAAAGAATTGAAGGTAACTAAAGGTCCGGAATTTAAAAATCTTTCTGATAGGCAGTTAGAAATGCTGTTTGGAAAAAAATTCAGTATCTCCAACGAAAACAATAGGATGGCGTATAAGCTTGAAGAAAAAATAGTAGGTCTTACAAACTCAATGATAACATCGGCCACTCTTCCTGGTACGGTGCAGTTAACACCATCCGGTAAACTGATTATTCTAATGAAGGATGGTCAAACTACAGGGGGGTATCCTCGCATATTACAACTTTCCGACAGGGCTATATCTGTGCTTGCCCAGAAAAAATATGGGGATGAGGTAAAATTCAAATTAAATTAATAACTAAAAGCCTGTATTTCTACGAATAATTCTTTGTACTACTGTTACATTTTGTCTAATATTGTTCTAATGAAAATTAAAGCTCATACAATCGTGGTAATTGATGTCATTCTCAGAAGAGAGTGATGCAGATTTTCATTGTTTAGAAAGGCCTGTATCTAATTCATTTGATATAGGCCTTTTTTTTTGTTTTTAAAGACTTTATAGTAAGGAAATACCTTGTTTAAGCCTTAAATACGGAACTAAATAGGTGAAAAAAGACGAATTGAATATGATAAAATTTAATAGTTAAGTTATTGTAAATTAGATTTTTACATAATTTTTTTAACTATTGGATTTAGATAGGGAAGCAACACCTAAAATGCTGAAAAAAAGAAAAGAATACCTTTGAATAGAGAGAGTACATATTGTAAATAGAACAACCAATTATATAGCGCTTAATGGAACTGAATAAATACAGTAAGAACGTAACACAAGATTCAACACAACCGGCTGCACAAGCAATGCTTTATGCAATAGGTTTTAAGGATGAAGATTTTAGTAAACCGTTAATTGGTATCGCAAGTACTGGTTATGAGGGAAACCCTTGTAACATGCACTTGAACGATTTGGCCAAATTGGTAAAAGAAGGTGTTAATTCTAAAGAGACACTTGGTCTTATTTTCAATACAATTGGTGTAAGTGATGGTATTTCTATGGGAACTCCTGGAATGCGTTTCTCACTTCCATCTAGAGATATTATTGCAGACTCAATGGAGACTGTAGTTCAAGGAATGTCTTATGACGGCCTTGTTACTGTGGTTGGTTGTGATAAAAACATGCCTGGCGCGCTTATGGCAATGTTGCGTCTTAATCGTCCAGCAATATTAGTTTACGGTGGTACTACGGCTTCAGGGTGTCACAATCATAAAAAATTAGATATCGTTTCGGCTTTTGAAGCATGGGGCGAGAAAGTTGCGGGCACAATGGAAGAGCCTGAATACAGAAATATTATTAAAAAATCGATTCCAGGTGCTGGTGCTTGTGGGGGTATGTATACTGCCAACACTATGGCTTCTGCAATTGAAGCTCTAGGTATGTCCTTGCCTTATAACTCTTCAAATCCTGCAATCAGTGATGAGAAAAAGGCGGAATCCATAGCTGCAGGTAAGCAAATGCGCTTACTTATAGAAAAAGATATCAAACCTTTAGATATCGTAACGCGCAAGTCTCTGGAGAATGCCATTCGTTTAGTGACTATAATGGGTGGTTCTACTAACGCTGTGTTGCACTTCTTAGCAATAGCAAGAGCTGCGGATATCGACTTTACATTAAAAGATTTTCAACATATTAGTGATACTACTCCGTTTATAGCGGATTTAAAACCAAGTGGAAAATACCTTATGGAAGATGTTCACCGTGTTGGTGGTATTCCGGCAGTATTGAAATATCTATTGAAAAATGGATTATTACATGGTGATTGTTTGACGGTAACAGGAAAAACATTAGCGGAGAATCTTGAGGGTGTTCCGGATTTGGAAGAAGGTCAGGATGTAATCATGCCTTTGGAGAATCCTATTAAGGCCACAGGTCACTTGCGTATGTTGTATGGAAACCTTGCTAAAAATGGTTCTGTAGCAAAAATTACAGGTAAAGAAGGGTTGTTATTCAAAGGAACGGCTAAAGTCTTTAATGGTGAATATGCTGCAAATGATGGTATTGGTAAAGGTTTGGTGAAGAAAGGTGATGTTGTGGTTATTCGTTATGAAGGACCAAAAGGGGGACCAGGTATGCCAGAAATGCTTAAGCCAACCGCCGCCATTATGGGCGCAGGACTTGGTAAGGATGTAGCTTTAATAACAGATGGTCGCTTCTCAGGGGGTACACATGGTTTTGTTGTTGGACACATTTCTCCAGAAGCACAAGAAGGTGGTAATATCGCTTTAATAGAAGATGGGGATATCATTACTATTGATGCTGAAACCAATGCAATTAATGTTGAGGTTTCAGACGAAGTATTGGCAAAAAGAAAAGAATCTTGGGTTCAGCCTGAGTTGAAGTTTAAAAAAGGAGTGTTATACAAATACGCACGATCAGTATCATCTGCCGCGCAAGGTTGTGTAACCGATGAGTTTTAACGAATATGAAAGGATTTCTCGAAATACGATGAGAAATCAAAAGCAGAGAGGTCTCTGCAAACTAGCTATTATAAGGAATAAAGACCTATGGAAACAGTTAAGATAAAAACGGAAGTGAACCCAAAGAAAACAAAGCTTAAGATTAGTGGAGCCGAAGCCATTATACATTGTTTATTGGCTGAGGGTGTGGATTTGCTGTATGGTTACCCGGGAGGTGCTATTATGCCAGTTTATGATGAATTATATAAATTTCAAGATAAACTGACTCATATTTTAACACGCCACGAGCAGGGTGCTACGCATGCTGCACAAGGGTATGCTAGAGTTTCCGGTAGAGTAGGTGTTGCTATGGCTACATCTGGTCCCGGAGCAACTAACCTTGTTACGGGTCTGGCAGATGCTCAGATAGATTCTACGCCTTTGGTGTGTATTACAGGTCAGGTTACACGTCATTTGTTAGGGTCCGATGCTTTTCAGGAAACTGATATTATCGGGATTTCTACACCGGTTACAAAGTGGAACTATCAGATTACTGAAGCTGCTGAAATCCCTGAGATAATGGCAAAGGCATTTTATATTGCCAAGTCGGGGAGACCAGGTCCGGTTTTAATAGATATTACTAAAAACGCTCAGATTGATGAGTTTGATTTTAGTTACGAAAAATGCACTGCTGTACGTAGTTATAATCCTGAACCTAAACCTGATGTTCAAGCTATAGAAGCTGCGGCGCAATTGATTAATAATGCTAAAAAGCCACTTATAGTTTGGGGACAAGGTGTTATTTTAGGTAAGGCTGAGGAAGAATTTAAAGCTTTAGTAGAAAAGTCTGGAGTTCCTGCAGCTTGGACGATAATGGGAGCTTCTGCTTTAGATAGTGAACATCCATTGAACGTAGGTATGGTTGGTATGCATGGTAACTATGCGCCAAACATGTTAACGAATGAATGTGATGTATTGATTGCTATCGGTATGCGTTTTGACGATCGTGTAACGGGTAGTTTAGATACTTATGCCAAACAAGCTAAAGTCATCCACTTTGAGATAGACAAAGCAGAAATCAATAAGAATGTACATGCAGATGTAGCTGTTCTAGGTAATTCCAAAGCTACTTTGGGTCTTTTGTTGCCGATGATTAAAGAGAATAAGCATGAGGCATGGCACAATGAGTTCAAGGAGTATTACAAAATAGAATTTGAACAGGTAATCAATAATGATATTCATCCTACTAAAAAAGGGTTGACTATGGGTGAGGTTATCGAACAGATAAATGTTGAGTCTGAGCAAAAAGCCGTAATTGTTACGGACGTTGGGCAGCATCAGATGATTGGTTGTCGCTATGCCAAATTCAAGCAAAGTAAGAGTAATATAACTTCAGGAGGTCTTGGTACCATGGGGTTTGCCCTTCCAGCGGCTATTGGTGCCAAAATGGGTGCTATGGAGCGAGAAGTGGTAGCTATTATTGGTGATGGTGGTTATCAAATGACTATTCAGGAGTTGGGTGTAATTTTTCAGCATAAAGTACCTGTTAAAATAGTAGTATTGAACAATGATCACTTAGGTATGGTACGCCAGTGGCAAGAGCTTTTCTTTGATAGAAGGTATGCATCAACGGTAATGGTAAATCCTGATTTTGTAAAGATTGCAGAGGGGTATAGTATTGATGCTAAAAGAGTTAGCACTCGAGAAGATCTAAAAATTGCAATTAAAGAAATGATTGCTTCTAAAGAGCCATATTTCTTAGAGGTGAAAGTGGAAAAAGAAGATAATGTATTTCCGATGATTCCTTCTGGAGCTTCGGTTTCCGAAGTTCGTCTAAAGTAATCTCTTAATATAAGACACTTTACAAATAGTATTTAAAGATAAAAAGGTGATAGATTCCAATATACAGGATAAACCAAAAATCCATCAACAAATAGAGCAGAAGTCGGCAGAGATTGGTTTTACCATGCCTTCTGATTTATACATAGGTACGTTGCTAAAAACGCTAATGGCTTCAAAACCAAAAGGTAGGTTTTTGGAACTCGGTACTGGTATTGGATTGAGTCTATCGTGGATGGTAGATGGTATGGATGCGGAATCTGAATTGATTTCGGTTGATAATGACCCTAAGCTGATAGCCATAGTTAAAGACTATTTTGAAGCTGATAAAAGGGTGAAGTTGTTCTGTGAAGATGGATCTGAATGGATAAAAGCATATTCTGGAGAAAAATTCGATTTGATTTTTGCCGATGCTTGGCCCGGAAAATATAGTGAGATAGATGAAGTTTTAGATTTTGTAAAAGTTGGTGGCTTTTATGTAATCGATGATATGACTGCTCAACCTAATTGGCCGGTAGGACATGAAGATAATGTAACCCGTTTGGTAGCGTATCTAGAGAAGAGATCAGACTTTACTTTGACCAAGTTAAACTGGTCTACGGGTTTGATAATCGCAGTTAGAAATAGCTAATTGTTGTGATATAATCGCGTGCAATAAAAAAATACTGAGTTACCTTTTCAAGGAAAAATTCGCTCTCGAGTGCGGTCGAGAGGTTAAATGAATGGCAATGTTTCTTATCGACTGCTCTCGATGAAACGATATTAAATTGAACAATGGAAAAAGAATGGTTTACTATATCGGTATATTCTGAAAACAATGTAGGTTTACTGAATAGAATCTCTGGAATATTCTTAAAGAGACACATTAACATAGAGAGCTTAAATGTTTCTAAATCAGAAATTGAAGGCGTATCTAAGTTTACTATAGTTGTTTATACTACAGAGAAATGGACACGCAATATTGTGGGTCAAATAGAAAAGCAAATTGAGGTGATAAAAGCATTTTTTCACACAGATGAAGAAACTATTTATCAGGAATCGGTTCTTTTCAAAATAGCTTCTAACCTTCTTTTTGATGAAAGACAGATTCAGAATATTATTAAAGACAACAATTCGCAAATTGTAACTGTTGCCCGCGACTTTTTTGTAATAGCAAAGTCTGGTCGTAGAAACGAAATCAATGAAATGTACGATCAATTGAAGCCTTTTGGAATCATGCAATTCGTACGAACAGGTCGTATTTCAGTTTCTAAAGATGAGATGCAGATTACCGCTTTACTTAATGAGTTTTATCAAGATAAATAAATACAAATTAATAATTAATTTAATAAGGAGTTCCGTACATTATCTATAATTTCAAGTAGCTTTGGGCGGAATTTAAAAACACGATTGAAAAATGGCAAATTACTTTAATACACTATCATTGAGAGATCAACTGAAGCAACTGGGCAAATGTAGGTTCATGGAAGCTTCGGAATTCGCCGATGGTGTATCAGCTTTAAAAGGAAAAAAAATAGTTATTGTTGGTTGTGGAGCCCAAGGTTTGAACCAAGGTTTAAACATGCGCGATTCAGGTTTGGATATCGCTTATACCTTGCGTGACGCTGCAATTAAAGAAAAAAGACAATCGTTTTTAAATGCTAGCGAAAACGGATTTACTGTTGGTACTTACCAAGAGTTGATTCCTAGTGCCGATATGGTTATTAACCTAACTCCGGACAAGCAGCATACAGCTGTAGTTAATGCGGTAATGCCATTAATGAAAAAAGGAGCTACATTATCATATTCTCACGGTTTCAACATCGTAGAAGAGGGTACTCAAGTTCGTAAAGACCTTACAGTAATAATGGTAGCGCCAAAGAGCCCGGGTTCTGAGGTTCGTGAAGAGTATAAAAGAGGTTTTGGTGTGCCAACTTTAATAGCGGTACACCCAGAGAACGATCCAGAAGGAAAAGGTTTGGAGCAAGCTAAAGCCTATGCTGCCGGTACAGGTGGGCACAGAGCAGGTGTTCTTGAATCTTCTTTTGTTGCTGAAGTAAAATCAGATTTAATGGGCGAGCAAACTATCCTTTGTGGGTTGCTGCAAACAGGAAGTATTCTTTGTTTCGATAAGATGATCGAGAAAGGTATTGATGCAGGTTATGCTTCTAAATTAATTCAATACGGATGGGAAACCATTACGGAAGGAATGAAATACGGTGGTATTACTAACATGATGGACCGTTTGTCTAATCCTGCAAAAATCAAAGCTTTTGAACTTTCAGAAGAATTGAAAGATATCATGCGTCCACTTTTCCAAAAGCATATGGATGATATTATGACTGGTCATTTCTCAAAAACAATGATGGAAGACTGGGCCAATGATGATAAAAACTTATTGACTTGGCGTGCAGAGACTGGCGAAACCGCTTTTGAAAAAACTCCTGCAGGTGATGATAAAATCTCTGAGCAAGAATTTTATGACAATGGCGTATTAATGATTGCTATGGTTAGAGCTGGTGTGGAATTAGCTTTTGAAAGTATGACAGAGTCCGGAATTATTGGTGAGTCTGCTTATTATGAGTCATTACACGAAACACCGTTAATCGCTAACACTATCGCAAGAAAGAAATTGTTCGAAATGAACCGTGTTATTTCTGATACTGCTGAATACGGTTGTTATTTATTTGATCATGCTTGTAAGCCTTTATTGACTGACTTTATGAAGAAAATAGATACTGATGTAATTGGTAAAGCATATGCTGCAGGGAAAGGTAACGGTGTTGATAACGCTAAGCTAATTACTGTTAATAAAGCACTTCGTGATCACAATGTAGAAATTGTAGGTGCAAGACTTCGTGGTGCTATGACGGCAATGAAGCCGATTGTATAATTTATAAAACAACCCTGTCCGGTTTTTTTAGTCTTCCAGAATATAAGGAAGTTTAAAATCTAGACAGGGTTTTTTAATATGACCTATTTTCCTAAAATATCGGATATAAAAAAGGCGGCTGCTACCATCGCAGAGGTTGCTACGGTTACTCCGTTAATGTCCAGCATACGTTTGTCAAAAGCGTTTGATTCCAATATACTTCTCAAAAGAGAAGATTTGCACAGGGTGCGTTCGTATAAAATCCGCGGGGCATTCAACAAAATAAGTTCGCTTTCGGAAAAGGAAAGAAAAAACGGAATTGTTTGCGCCAGTGCCGGAAATCATGCCCAAGGTGTAGCTTTTGCTTGTAACCATTTAAAAATTCCGGGTACAATATATATGCCATCGGTTACCCCTAAACAAAAAGTTGAACAAACTAGATTGTTTGGTGGGGAATGGGTGACAATAGTACTGGAAGGAGATACTTTTGATGATTCGTCAAAAAGTGCTAGAACGTTCTGCGAAAGCAATGCAAAAACGTTTATTCACCCTTTTGATGACCCTAAGGTAATAGAAGGCCAAGGGACTGTGGGCTTGGAGTTGTTAGACCAATTTAAGGAGCCTATAGATTATATATTCGTGGCAATTGGTGGCGGAGGATTGGCCTCTGGTCTAATCGGAGTTTTTAAAGAGCTATCGCCAAACACAAAAATTATTGGAGTAGAGCCAGAAGGAGCTCCGTCCATGGAGACATCCATAAAGAATAACAAAAATACGGAGCTTTCTAAAATTGATAAATTTATAGATGGTGCTGCGGTACAAAAAGTGGGAGACCTCACTTTTGAAATCTGTAAAAACGGACTTTATGATATGGTTACCGTTGCGGAAGGTAAGGTGTGTCAGACCATTTTAGATCTTTATAATAGAGATGCTATTGTTGTTGAACCTGCGGGTGCATTGACTATTTCCGCTTTAGATGGTTTTGCTGAAGAAATAAAAGGCAAAAATGTGGTTTGTATCCTTAGTGGAAGTAATAATGACATCACTAGAACAGCCGAGATTAAAGAGCGTGCATTACTTTATGGTCAACTTAAACACTATTTTATCGTTCGATTCCCGCAAAGACCAGGTGCTTTGAAAGAATTTGTGGCAGAGATTTTAGGTCCTGATGATGATATTACTCATTTTGAATACTCTAAAAAATCGAGTAGGGAGAATGCTCCTGCTATTGTAGGTATAGAATTAAAAAGTCCGGAAGACCTTCAGCCTTTAGTCCAGCGTATGAAAACAAATAACTTTTACGGAGATTATTTGAACGATAAGCCAGACCTTTTTCAATATTTGGTTTAGGTTCTCACAATTTCTAGCTCTTTTATGAAATTGACGCTAATCAGCTATATTTAGTATTCTCAAAAATAAGCTCTGATTTCTTAATTATGTATTTTCGTATAGCTACTCATTGTAGCATCATATCTATTATAATAAACCCTTCTGAAAATGAAAGCAATACCCAAAGAATACGAGATTGACCAAACAATAGACCAAAAAAAATATTTGGTTAATGGCGAACTGAAAACATGGGCAGGAAATACTACTGAAGTATTTTCTACTATATCATCAACAGAAGAGTACAAACCAACTTTATTGGGTAGTATTCCTGATATGGGAGAGCCGGCTGCCTTGGAGGCCTTGGATTCTGCTATGGGCGCCTATAAAAGAGGGCAGGGGGTTTGGCCTACCATGCATGTAAAAGACCGTATTGAGTGTATGGAGAATTTTGTGCGTCAAATGAAAACCAAACGAGAGATTGTTGTAAAGCTTTTGATGTGGGAGATAGGCAAGTCATTACCGGATAGTCAAAAAGAATTTGACCGTACGGTGGATTATATTAATGATACAATAGAAGATTACAAAGAACTAGACCGGAATTCGGCCAAGTTTCAGAAACACGATGGTGTTTATGCCCATATAAAAAGAGGATCATTAGGCGTTGTATTATGCTTAGGGCCTTATAACTACCCGCTAAACGAAACATTTGCTTTGTTAATACCTGCTATAATAATGGGTAACACCGTTATTTTTAAACCAGCTAAGCATGGTGTTTTATTGATTACTCCTTTGTTGGAAGCTTTTCAAACCTCTTTTCCAAAGGGAGTAGTAAATATTATTTTTGGTAGAGGTAGAGCGGTAGCTGCACCAATAATGCAGACCGGTAAAATAGATGTACTTGCATTAATAGGGAATAGTAAATCTGCGAATGCGTTACAAGAGCAACACCCAAAAAGCAATCGTTTGCGTTTGGTTTTAGGATTAGAAGCAAAAAACCCTGCAATTATCCTTCCTGATGCAGATTTGGATTTGACTATAGATGAATGTATCGCTGGTACGTTATCTTTCAACGGGCAAAGATGTACGGCACTTAAGGTTATTTATGTACATGAGGATATTAAAGATGAATTTTTAAAACGCTATTCAAAACGAGTAGATGAATTAAAATTTGGAAACCCATGGGAAGATAGTGTCAAGCTTACGCCTTTGCCAGAGCCTGGCAAGCCAGCTTATATTCAAGAGTTGATTGATGATGCTATTGGAAAAGGTGCAAAAATAATGAACAAAAAAGGAGGTAAGAAGTTTGACAATTATATCTGGCCAGCAGTACTTTTTCCTGTGAATAAAGATATGAGGGTATATCAAGAGGAGCAGTTTGGACCGGTTGTGCCTGTCCTTTCATTCTCTGATATTGAGGAGCCTTTAAATGATATGGCCGAAAGTAACTATGGTCAACAGGTAAGCCTTTTTGGGAAAGATGTTTATGCACTTTCACCGTTAATAGACACCTTGGTGAACTTGGTTTGTCGTGTAAACTTGAATAGTTCGTGCCAACGTGGACCGGATATGTATCCCTTTACTGGAAGGAAGGATTCAGCTCAAGCTACATTGAGTGTTCATGATGCATTACGTTCTTTTTCTATACGGACTTTTGTCGCTTTTAAGGATAATGATTTGAACAATGAGACCATTCAACAGTTGTTGGAGGCTAAGTTGTCTAATTTCGTGAGTACGGATTATATTTTGTAATCTATCCATTTAAACTT
This sequence comes from Zobellia nedashkovskayae, assembly GCF_015330125.1. NCBI lineage: Bacteria > Pseudomonadati > Bacteroidota > Flavobacteriia > Flavobacteriales > Flavobacteriaceae > Zobellia > Zobellia nedashkovskayae. The sequence continues at coordinate 3,651,005 of NZ_JADDXR010000002.1, forward strand.
TGAAAGCACAAAGATTTCAATAATAGCTTTATGCATATTTCAGGATTTTAATGGAAATGCTAACATATGTTTAAAGTATAAGATTTTACCCCTATTTATAGGGGTATTCTTTTTTAAGGGTAATTATAAACACAAATCTGATAATCGCGCATATTTTTAATTGATTTTCTCGTCATACCTTTGTTTAAAATTTTCGTTAATTTTTAATGTAAGTTCCAAATCTTACAAATAATATTGTTTAACTAAAAAGGTGTGTGCTATGAAAACAAACACAGCAAACAGAAAAGCGCTAATAGCTTTAGCGATAGGAGGTTTTGGCATTGGGCTAACGGAATTCGTAATAATGGGAATTCTACCAGATGTAGCCAAAGGTTTGAATATTACAATCCCCCAAGCAGGTCATTCAATAGCAGCCTATGCATTAGGCGTGGTTGTTGGTGCTCCCTTATTAACCAAAATAGGAGCCAAGTTAAATTCACGTACAGTTCTCCTATTATTAATGGGGTGGTTTACGGTGTTTAATACGCTTTCCGGTTTTTCAGAGAGTTATACTACCTTATTGATAACTCGGTTTTTATCTGGACTCCCACATGGTGCATTTTTTGGAATAGGTGCCGTAGTTGCCGGTAAATTGGTGAAAGCAGGAAAATCTGCTCAAGCAATTGCTGTAATGTTCTCAGGGTTGACCATTGCAAATGTTATTGGTGTGCCAACCGGAACTTATATAGGACACCATTATGATTGGAGCTTATCTTTCTTTATGGTAGGAATTGTTGGATTTATGGCCATTTTAATTGTGCTTTTTTGGATGCCAAAAATAGAACCAGACCTTCCAAAAGCGCAATCAAATGAAAACAAAGGTTTGAGAAATGGCGAATTGTGGGCGCTTATCGCATTAACCACTATAGGTACAGGAGGTTTTTTCGCTTGGTATAGCTATATAGCCCCATTGGTAACCGATATTGCCGGAATGGGAGAAAACATGGTCAGTTATGCCATGATTTTGGCCGGTCTTGGTATGGTGGTCGGTAATTTCTTAGGAGCAAAAATGGCTGAGTGGTTTGCGCCTTTAAAAGCAGTAGCTATAAGTTTAAGTTTTATGGTGATTTTATTGCTCATCAATGCTGTAGTTGCAACAAATCCACAGATATTATTAATTATGACCTTTTTGATGGGGTTGGCTTCTTTTACGGTTTCAACACCTATTCAGATGGCGATCATAAATACATCTAAAGGAAATGAAATGTTAGGTTCGTCAATGAATCAAAGTGCCTTTAATATGGGTAACGCTTCTGGAGCTTATTTAGCAGGTTTGCCAATAGCATATGGATATAGTGTTGTTTATTCTGGAATTGTAGGTGCTGTGCTGGCAGGAACTGGTGTGGCAATGGCTATAGGTATCCTTGTATACAGAAGGCAACGAGCAAATAAATATAGGAAATTGGCTTATAATAGTTAACAGTAGGATAGAAATTCACCTAGTAACAGAGAGCTGAATCACAGTTTAAATGATAGAAAAAAACCTCCCAAGAAATATTCTTGGGAGGTTTTTGCTAATATGAATATATTAATAAACGTTCTTGGCCAACCAATCGCCAACTTCGCTTGTCTTGTATGCTTTAGCATCTTCCGAAAGGTCTTCGGTTACGATGCCTTCAGCTAAAGATTTGTTTACCACACGACGTATATCTTCCGCTTCTTGTTGAAGACCAAAATCTTCAAACATCATAGCTGCTGAAAGTACGGTAGCCAATGGGTTGGCAATGTCTTTTCCTGCTGCTTGTGGGTATGAACCGTGAATGGGTTCGTACAATTTTGTTTTCTCACCAACAGAAGCAGAAGGCATTAATCCCATAGAGCCTGAAATTACAGAAGCTTCATCAGTTAAAATATCTCCAAAAAGGTTTTCAGTAATAATTACATCGTATCCTTTAGGCCATTGTACCAATCTCATAGCCACGGCATCAACAAATTCATAAGACACTTCAACTTCTGGATAATCTTTCTCCATAGCTTGTACAGTCTCTCTCCATAAACGAGAAGACTCCAAAACGTTAGCCTTATCAACACAACAAAGTCGTTTTGAACGAGTCATTGCCATTTCAAATCCTTTTACAGCCAAACGTTGAATCTCTGCGCGAGTGTAGGTCATAGTGTCAAAAGCAGTGTTACCATTATCTTTTCTTCCACGTTCTCCAAAATAAACACCACCTGTCAATTCACGAAGGATAATTAAATCAGTACCTTCAATACGCTCACGCTTTAATGGCGATTTGTCAATTAAAGAAGGAAATGTAAAAGTTGGACGTACGTTCGCAAAAAGACCTAATTTTTGTCTCATTTTCAATAAACCTTGTTCAGGACGGACTTTTGCCGAAGGGTCATTGTCAAATCTAGGGTGGCCTATGGCTCCAAAAAGAACGGCATCTGCACTGGCACAAATTTCGTGAGTATCATCTGGATAAGGTTCTCCAACGGCATCAATAGCAGCAGCACCTGTTAATGCAGGTTTCCAGCTAATTTCATGCTTATATTTTGTTGCGATAGCGTCGCAAACTTTTACGGCTTGGTCAATAACTTCGGGGCCGATTCCATCTCCGGCCAATAGTGCAATGTCTAGTTTCATTCTCTTTGCTTTACGCGGCACGCCAATCGGTTTACGCTCTTTGTATACTAATTGGTGTGTAAGGTTAATTAAATTTTATTTATCAAATTATTTAAACTTCTCCTGATTTTGTCAACTTTGTCATTAAGTTCAGCAAAACTTTCTTGTTCCAAATATCCTAAATCTTTGGCTAAGACCGTAAAATATTCTAATTCATTTGCGGAACCTTGTGATATTATGAGAAACCGTCTGAATTCTGCATCTGATTCTCTTCCGCAACCTTCTACAATATTTGAGGGAATTGAGTATGCAGCTCTGCGCATTTGACTTACGATTCCATATATTTCCTGTTTGGGAAAATTTGAAGTTGATTTATAGATGTTTAAGGTGATTTCATGTCCTAGTTCCCAAACCTTATACTTTCTATAGTCTCTCATTTAATGTTAATATCAATTTTAGTTATAACTGCCATTGGCGATGTGCGAATAGCGTTATTAAATAATATTGAGCATCTTCTCTGTTGCTTTAATAGCAGATACCGTTTGATCGGAATCCAAACCTCGGGTAATGAATTCCTCGCTTTTGTTTTTCCAAGTAATTATGGTTTCACAAAGTGCATCGGAATTACTTCCCGGGGGTATTCTAACAACGTAATCTATTAAATTGGGCAATTCTATTTTTTTAGAAACATAGAGTTTGCGCAAAGCGTTCATAAAGGCATCGTACTGTCCATCTCCCTGTGCATGTGCTTCTAAAAGTTCTCCATTTATTTCAAGAGAAACCGTTGTTGACGGTCGCAATCCCATAGCGTGGGTGAGTACGTAAGATTTTATGAAAACCTTTTTTTGATGACTACCGCTATCTAAAATATCGGAAATAATATAAGGTAAATCTTCTTTGGTAACTCTTTCTTTTTTGTCGCCCAACTCAATAATACGTTGGGTAACTTTTTTGAGCTCATCATCATTTAGAGTAAGCCCAAGTTCTTGAAGGTTCTTTTGTATGTTGGCTTTTCCAGATGTTTTACCTAGGGCGTATTTACGTTTTCTGCCAAAACGCTCTGGTAGCAAGTCATTAAAGTAAAGATTATTTTTGCTATCTCCATCTGCATGTATTCCAGCCGTTTGCGTAAACACATTGTCACCAACAATTGGTTTGTTGTATGGTATGCCAACTCCAGTAAAAGCAGAGACTAATTTACTTACTTTGTATAGCGAAGATTCACTAACATTGATTTTTACATCGGTTAAAAAATCCTTTATTACGGCAACAACGCTTGCCATAGGAGCATTACCTGCTCGTTCACCCATTCCGTTAACGGTAAGGTGAAGACCATGGCAACCAGCTTTTACGGCCTCCATAACATTTGCTACTCCAAGGTCATAATCATTATGGCCGTGAAAGTCAAAATGAGTGTTTGGATACCGCTTCACAATCTCCGAAATGTAATCGAAAGTTTCTGTGTGTGTTAGTATGCCTAACGTATCAGGAAGCAGTACACGTTTTATAGGTTGTTGCGTTAGAAAATCTAGGTACTGAAAAACGTATTCTTTAGAATTCCGCATACCATTGCTCCAGTCCTCTAAATAAACATTGGTATCAATGTTATTTTTTAAAGCAAGTGCTATAGTTTTTTCAATATCCGAGAAGTGTTCTTGGGGTGTTTTTTTAAGTTGATGGGTAAGGTGATTTAATGAACCTTTCGTAAGCAAATTCTGTACTTTAGCACCTGCTTTTTTCATCCATTCTATAGAAACGCCACCGTCTACAAAGGTGAGTACCTCTACTTTGTCAATACAATTTTCTTCTGAAGCCCATTTTGAAATTTGCTTAACGGCTTCTAATTCTCCATCAGAAACCCTTGCCGAAGCAACTTCAATACGATCTACCTTTAGTTCTTCTACAAGAAGTTTGGCCAACGTTAGTTTTTCCGAAACCGAAAAAGATACTCCTGAGGTCTGTTCCCCGTCCCGAAGGGTGGTATCCATGATTTCCAGCTTTCTTTTCATTTGATCCAGAGTTTCTTTAGAACTATATTTTTGAAATCGATTTTGTATTGCATTATGTAAAGGGAAAACAATCTGCCGAAGTTAATATTCAACAGATTGTTGTCTCTTTATACTTCCGTATGGACAGCTTATAAAGGTCTGTCGGAAGCGAATTCTTTAATTTCTTCTGAAATATTTAATAGGTAGTCTATGTCATCAAACCCATTTAACATGTTCGCTTTTTTGTAAACGTTAATGTCAAAAGACTCAGATTCTCCACTTCCTTCAATAGTAATGGTTTGCTCTGGTAAGCTCACTTCAAAAGTAGCTTTTGGGTCGGCTTCAATAGCTTTTAAGATTTTATCTAGAAACTCGGCACTTACCTGAACAGGTAAAACACCAATGTTCAAACAGTTGTTTCTAAAAATATCGGCAAAAAAGCTAGATACCACAACACGGAATCCGTAATCATAAACCGCCCAAGCAGCATGCTCACGAGAAGAACCAGAACCAAAGTTCTTTCCTCCTACTAAAATTTTACCGCTGTAGGTTGGGTTGTTCAAAACAAAGTCCTTCTTTTCCGTACCATCGCTGTTGTAACGCCAATCTCTAAAAAGATTATCGCCAAAACCTTTACGCTCCGTAGCTTTTAAGAATCTTGCAGGTATAATTTGATCGGTGTCCACATTCTCTATAGGAAGAGGTACTGCCGATGATTTTAATGTATTGAATTTATCGTATGCCATAATTTCAAATTGTAATGCTGAATTTAGATGTAAATAAGTTAGGCTATTTCAAGTTCCATTAACTCCCTTGGATCCGTAACTTTCCCGGTAACGGCAGCTGCAGCAGCAACCAACGGACTAGCTAAAAGAGTTCTTGAACCAGGTCCTTGTCTACCTTCAAAGTTTCTGTTAGAAGTACTTACCGCATATTTACCGGCAGGCACTTTATCATCGTTCATGGCCAAACAAGCAGAACAACCAGGCTCACGAAGTTCAAAGCCAGCTTCGTTTAGGATAGCCAATAAACCTTCGTCTTTTATAGCTTTCTCAACTTGGTGTGAACCAGGAACCAACCATGCCGTAACATTAGCCGCTTTTTTACGTCCTTTTACCAAGGATGTAAACAATCTAAAATCTTCAATTCTTCCGTTCGTACAGCTTCCCAAGAAAACGAAATCGATAGGTTTACCCATCATACTATCGCCTTCACTGAAGTTCATGTACTGCAACGATTTTTTATAAGTAGCAACGCCGCCTTCTACAGCATCCGCTTGCGGAATACCATTAGAAATTCCGATGCCCATACCTGGGTTAGTACCGTAAGTAATCATCGGTTCTATATCGGCTGCGTTAAAAGTAATTTCTTTATCAAATTCTGCGCCTTCTTCGGTAGGTAGCGTTTCCCAATAAGCCATAGCCTTGTCCCATGCTGCGCCAGTTGGTGTAAACTCTCTTCCTTTTACATATTCAAAAGTCTTCTCGTCCGGAGCAATCATACCTCCACGAGCACCCATTTCAATACTTAGGTTACAGACGGTCATACGACCTTCCATAGTCATATCACGAAAAACCTGACCAGCGTATTCAACAAAATAGCCTGTAGCACCAGAGGTGGTTAATTGAGAAATGATATATAAGGCAACATCCTTAGGCGTAACTCCTTTGCCTAAACTACCTTCAACATTGATTCGCATGCTCTTTGGCTTGGTCTGCATAATACATTGTGTAGCCAAAACCATTTCTACTTCTGAAGTACCAATACCGAAAGCAATAGCTCCAAAAGCACCGTGAGTAGAAGTGTGTGAGTCACCACAAACAATTGTAGCGCCAGGTTGCGTAATACCGTATTCAGGACCTACAACGTGAACAATACCGTTCTTTTCGTGGCCAAGACCCCAATATGAAATACCAAATTCATTTGAGTTCTCCTCTAACATGCGCAACTGGTTTGCGGAAAGAGGATCAGCAACAGGTAAATGTTGGTTGATAGTAGGCGTGTTATGATCTGCCGTAGCAAAGGTTTTTTCAGGGTGTAGCACTTTAATGCCTCTGTTTTTTAAACCTAAAAAAGCAACGGGACTCGTTACTTCGTGCACTAAATGGCGGTCTATAAACAATACGTCCGGTCCGTTCTCTATGTGTTGTACCACATGTGAACCCCAAACTTTATCGAATAATGTCTTTTTTGTATTCATTTTATTTAAATTCTAAGCTCACAAATCTAACGAAAGTGGGCGTTATTAAGAAACTATTGCAGTTGAAAATTACGACGTTCAACTTATGTAATTCCAAATATTCTTATACTTCACAAGTTGAGAATAGGCATGTCTGATAACTAAATTTTCTGGTTTTTCAAGAGAAGGGTCGTCTTTTAAAAGTTGCATGGCATGGTAACGCGCAGTCTTTAGAATATCGTTATCTTTTACGATATCAGCGATCTTTAGGTTAAGTACACCGCTTTGCTGTGTTCCCATAATATCCCCAGGGCCTCGTAGTTTTAAATCTACTTCGGCAATTTCAAAACCATCGTTGGTATGCACCATGGTTTGCAGTCTGGTTTTTGCCTCGGCAGATAACTTGTTTCCTGTCATAAGGATACAGAAACTTTGGTCAGCACCACGCCCCACACGTCCTCTAAGTTGGTGCAATTGTGATAGGCCAAAACGCTCCGCGCTTTCTATTATCATAACAGACGCGTTAGGCACATTTACGCCAACTTCAATAACTGTTGTAGCCACCATGATTTGAGTTTCGCCTTTTACGAAACGGGACATTTCATATTCTTTGTCCGCCGGCTTCATTTGGCCGTGTACTATGGATATCTGAAAGTCGGGTAGGGGAAAGTCGCGCGCAATACTTTCGTAGCCATCCATTAAATCCTTGTAGTCTAATGCTTCTGATTCTTGTATAAGCGGATAAACAATATAAATCTGGCGTCCCTTCTTTATTTCGTCTCGTATGAATTGAAATACTTTTAAACGATTACTGTCATACCTGTGAACTGTTTTTATGGGTTTCCTACCTGGAGGTAGTTCGTCAATAGTTGAAACATCCAAATCGCCATATAGACTCATGGCCAATGTTCGCGGAATAGGCGTTGCCGTCATTACAAGAATATGCGGAGGAATGTCATTTTTATGCCAAAGTTTGGAGCGCTGCGCTACGCCAAAACGGTGTTGCTCATCCACTATGGCCAAGCCTAAATTTTTAAATTTCACCTTATCTTCTAGAAGCGCGTGGGTACCTATAAGAATCTGAAGTTCTCCGCTTTCCAATTGTTCATGAATGGGTTTGCGGGCAGATTTTTTCACAGAACCTGTCAAAAGAGAGCAACTAATACCTGTGCCTTCCAGAAGTTCTGAAATTCCAGTGTAATGTTGATTAGCTAAAATTTCTGTGGGAGCCATTAAGCAAGCTTGGAAACCATTGTCAATAGCTAGAAGCATTGCCATAACCGCAACAATAGTTTTTCCGGAACCTACATCTCCTTGAAGTAATCGGTTCATTTGGGCATTACTGCCCAAATCGCCTCTTATTTCTTTAATCACTCTTTTTTGAGCTCCTGTAAGTTCAAAAGGCAAATGATTTTTATAGAAGTCATTAAAGAGTATGCCAACCTGGTTAAAATTAAATCCTTTTATTTTCTTCTTGTGAAGCATGTTCTTCGCAATCAGCTGCATTTGGATATAAAAGAGTTCTTCAAATTTTAATCTGAATTGCGCTTTTGCTAAGAGCTCTTGATTTTTAGGAAAATGTATGTTGAAAAGCGATTCACTTTTGGGCAACAGCTTTAATTCAAATAATAATTTTTCAGAAAGCGTTTCTGTGAACCGACCTTTGGTTTCAATAAATATTTGTTGGACCAGTTTACTTATCACTCTATTAGAAATGCCTTTATTGCTAAGTTTTTCAGTAGAGGGGTAAACAGGCTGCATAGCTATCTTAAGACCTTGTTCGTGGTCTTTTTGGAGTTCCATTTCCGGGTGAGGCATAGAAAACTTACCATTGAACCAATTACACTTACCAAAAATTACATAAGGCGTATTGAGCTTTATGTTCTCGCGAATCCATTTTTGACCTCTAAACCAAACCAGCTCCATTTCACCAGTTTCATCAACAAAACTGGCTACAAGACGCTTCCCTTTCTTTTGCTCTACGGATTTAAGGTGGACTATTTTGCCCACAACCTGTACATCGGCAGAATTACGTTGTAATTGTCCTACCTTATAATACTGGGTCTTATCTATATATCTATTGGGAAAAAGGTTTAGTAAATCCTGAAATGTATGTATGCCTAGTTCAGACTGTAAAGTTTCGGCCCTATTAGGGCCTACACCTTTTAAGTATACGATAGGAGTCTGAAGTGAATTAGCGTTCATGGGACTAAATTAAGTGATAGGTACAATTGCCACAAACTAAAACGTTAAATTTGGTCTACTATTTGTTCCTAAGACTTCATGAGAAACCTTTTCGCACTCTTTTTTTTCTTTTCGATATGTTCTTGCTTTGGTCAACATCAAGATAAAGTCGACTTTATTCAAGCCGAGGTGTTTATTGAGCCTATTCCATTAAATAAGGAGATAAAAGGTGGTGTGATTTATCAGTTTGATGTGCTTCAAAATGTTGATTCCGTTTTCCTTGATGCAAAAGATATGGCATTTACAAAAGTTGAACTGGACGGTAAAAAAGTAGAGTTTACTAAGACAGATAAAACCATTTCAATTTATAAAAAGTTTAAAAAAGACAAATCGTATAAACTCACTATTGAGTATTTAGCCAAACCAAAGCAAACCGTTTATTTTTTAGGTTGGGGTGATAACATAGAAGGGAACGAACAGATTTGGACGCAAGGTCAAGGCAAGTATACCAGTCATTGGTTGCCCAGCTTTGATGATATGAACGAAAAAGTTGAGTTTGATCTATTTATTCAGGCGGGTAGAAAATTTGATGTAATAGCAAATGGTAAGTTGGCTGTGACTCCCCCTCAAATAGATGATAACCCAGTTTGGCTTTTTAATATGAAGAAGCCCATGAGCAGTTATCTGTTGGCTTTTACTATTGGTAATTACAGTAAACAGGAATTAGCTTCTTCTAGTGGCGTGCCCATTGAAAATTATTATTATCCTCAAGATAGTACAAGGGTAGAGCCAACTTACCGTTATACACAACAAATTTTTGATTTTCTAGAAGATGAAATTGGAGTGCCTTACCCATGGCAGAATTACAAACAGATTCCCGTTCGCGACTTTTTGTACGCAGGAATGGAGAATACGGGAAATACAATTTTTTCTGACGGTTATGTTATAGACTCCACCGCTTTTGTAGATAAGAACTTTGTAAATGTCAATGCCCATGAATTGGCACACCAGTGGTTTGGTAACTTGGTTACTGAAAAAGATGGAAACCACCATTGGCTGCATGAAGGATTCGCGACTTATTATGCTTATTTAGCCGAAAAGGAAATTTTTAGCAACGATCATTTTTACTGGAAGTTGTTTGAAACAGCAAAAGAGCTTCAGGAAATATCTGAGAATGGTAAAGGGAAAGCTTTGGTAGACCCTAAAGCGAGTAGTGCTACTTTTTATGAAAAGGGAGCATGGGCCTTGGTTATGTTAAAAGATAAAGTGGGAGATGAGGCGTTTAAAAAAGGAGTTGTAGCTTATTTGAATAAACATCAGTTTAAGAATGTAACTATTGAAGATTTTATAAAGGAGGTTGAACTGGCATCAGCTTTAAATTTAGATGAGTTTAGAGTAAAGTGGTTGCTGTCCACTGAGTTTCCTTATGACGATGTGAAGACCTTTCTAATGGCGAAAAACAAATCTATCCGGACTTTTTTCGTTTCTAAACACTCCGAAAAAGACCTTAGTGTTTGGTTACATGAAAATCGGCCCGTAGAATATAAAGAGGCATTAATTGATAAATTTGAAAAAGAGATAGTAGCGGGTGGATTGGAGATGATATTAATGGAAAGTCCTTATTTAGAAGTTCGTCAAAAAGGGCTTCAGCTAATTCAAAAAATTCCAATTAATAAAAAGGAAGTAGTGGAGAAATTGTTGACCGATAAAAGCTATGTGACCCAAGAACTAGCTTTGTATAAGCTATGGTCAACTTTTCCTGAAAGTCAAAAGGTATATTTAGATGCTATTAAGGGTGTTAATGGCTTGCCAAACAAAAATGTAAGGTTATTGTGGTTGTTGTTAGCGGTTGCCACTAATGATTATGAAGCTCAAAATACTACAAGGTATTTTGCGGAATTGAGCGGTTATACTTCTCCGGAATATGGATGGGAAGTTCGTATGTCCGCATTTCAATACTTGCGCGAAATAGGTTTTACAGATGAGGGACTCCTTAATCTTATCTATGCCACAAACCACCATTCATGGCAGTTTAAGAAATTTGCCAGAAGTCTAATAGATCAACTTTTGGAAGATGAAGATTATAAAATTCGTATCCAAAAACTGGTTGAGAAACTAAACGAAGACGAATCACGTTATATTTATACAAAACTTAATTAATAATGAGGGCATTAGTCATATCAGGTGGAGGTAGTAAAGGTGCTTTTGCAGGCGGCGTTGCGCAATACCTAATGGAAGAACTCCATCATGAATACGATTTTTTTCTTGGCACCTCTACAGGTAGTTTGCTTATTTCTCACTTAGCTCTTGCTAAAATTGAAAAAATAAAAGAGGTTTATACGAATGTGAATCAGCATAGTATTTTCAGTAATTGCCCTTTCACCATACAAAAGAAACATGGCGTGCATACCATTGGTATAGACCACTGGAACGTGTTAAAGAACTTTTACAAAGGAAGAAAGACCTTTGGGGAAAGTAGAAACCTTCTAAAGCTGATAAGAAATACATTAACGGTAGAAGAGTTTGAAAATTTAAAAAAGGGACCAAAGGAGATTATTGCAACGGTTTCAAACCTATCCTTAAATCAGGTAGAATACAAAAGCATTAATGATTGCACTTATGATGAGTTTTGTGAGTGGATTTGGATTTCATGCAACTACACACCTTTTATGAGTTTAGTCCGCAAGAATGGCTGTGAATATGCAGATGGTGGATTGGGAAACATGGTTCCTATAGAGGAAGCAATAAAACGAGGCGCTACAGAAGTAGACGTTATTGTTTTGCAGACGGAAGTAAGCCATTTAAACCGGTTGCCTTCCCGAAATGCCTTCTCGCTACTTACCACAATGTTTGAGTATATGTTGGACCGTATAGAGCATCAAAACATTAGGATTGGCAAATATGTAGCAAAACATAATGATGCTATTATCAACTTTTATTATACGCCAACGGTCTTAACCACTAATTCCCTGATTTTTGATAAGGAAAAAATGACGGTTTGGTGGGAGAGTGGTTACAACTTTGCTAAATATAAAAATGCGGAACTCAACCAAATAGAACCGGAAAAGGGCGAGGTACTATAAAATAAAAAACCGCACTAACTATTTAAAGTTGGCACGGTTTGTCTAAACTGGTTAAGTTTAATATATACTTTTATTCATTTACTGCCAGAGGTAACCTATTTCTCTTTTGATATAGGTTAATGCTGTTGATGAAGGCGATTGCTTCTCCATAGTTTCCGTAAGGATATCTTCTCGTAATTTATCAGCCGAATCGGTTTCGCTCATAGCTGCTTTACGAATCATTTGAACGGTCGCACTTTTAGCGGCCTTAATAACATTCCAACATTCGTCCGTCATATAAATTTGTTGCGAAAGGTTGTGTTCAAACTCGGTTTCAACGCTTTTTATCAAAAGACTTTCATATGCATTTTTGTCGGCAGATTTTGGTGCTACTCTAACCACTAAACTAGGTATAGCTATTCGCTCAAGAAAAAGTGCCATACGCTCGTATGCTTGTAAACGAACAGGTATAGTGTTCTTTTGTGAGTCTTTATGTAGTAGAAAGCGTCTGCGCCCGTCTTCGTTTTTAGTGTGTAACTTAAAAAAATAAAAGGCAACGACCCCTGTAACTACTGCAGGCAATAAAAAGCCGAACATTTGTAAAATTCCTTCTCCAGACATTTTTGTTGGTATTTGGTTTATTTGGATACTAGAACGGGGGATTTTATCAAAAAGTATACAAAATTTAGGATAACTTTTAGTTCTTCATCTGCTCTCGGACCATGAGATAGAATTTATTAAAATCAGGGTGAATGTTCACTTGAATACCTTCTTTTAAATTTCCATCTCTTCCTAATGCAGCAATACGCTCAGGAGCTATTGTGAATTTGTTTTGTAAGATAGCAGCGATGGCCATAGCCTGTTTTGCAGGAGTTTCAATATCTCCAGTCATACTAAGACCCTCTATGGTAACAGTTGTACTAGGATTGGCATTTAAGATATTTGCAATTTTCTCTGTCCAAGATTCTGCTTCAGGCGTAAGCGTAGTTCCAGTATCACTTCCGTATAAACTAGATAAATCTGAAGAAACAACCACAGCACCTTCGGCAACGCCTATTTTGGCATTTTCTCCCATAGTCTGCTTTACATTGGTCAAAACTGCTATAGTAATGGAATCATTGGTGGCAATGGCAGCTTTTATTGTTTTAAGTTGATCTTCTTTAGTTGCAAGATTGGCCATGGCAGTAGATACCATGCTCGAATTTTTATTAGAAACCTCTGCGAAATTATTCAAGTTCTTCATTAAAGTATTGTTCGCACTTTGAAGTTCAGTTACCTGATTTCCGTATGACTCCGCTTTGGTGACGGCTACTTTTTCATTCTTTCTTGCATCAAAAACTTCAGCGTTTACTGAGTCTAATTGCATTTTTAATTGTGCTATTTCTTCTATAAGGTCGCTTTTACGTTGGGCTTGTATGGATAAGCTAGCGAAAAGGATAAGACCAAAGGTAAGTATGGGGTGTTTCATAAATTACTCAGATTAAATTCTTGTTATATGATTTGGAAATTACTAATAACGTAAACAAATGTATATTATTCTTAGCTGTTTTCACAATGCTTTCCTCCCAAGTGAATGCAATCATGCAGTTTTTGCATATTCACAAAAGGAACTTTGGCCTTGTTGTAGCCATAAGAAGAAGCTAAACTACGGTTTAGAGAGTTGTCATCTACATTTAATTGAACGTCATCCATAGTGTACTGGCAAGGGTGTTCGTAACCCGAGGCATGAGTAATTTCTAGAAACTCTTTTCTAAAGGTCATAAAATATTGTGCTAAACGGTCTGATTTTAGCGGAACGTCAATTCCTTTCTGTAGCCATTTACTTTGAGTAGCAACACCTGCGGGGCAGCGATTGGTGTGGCAAACTTGAGCTTGAATACAACCTATACTCATCATTGCCTCGCGAGCAACGTTAATGCAGTCAACACCCATGGCAAAAGCCATTGCCGCCTTGGCCGGGAATCCTAGTTTTCCACTTCCAATAAAAACAATACGATCAGTGAGTTTTCTTTCTAGGAAAACCCTATATAGACTAGAGAAGCCATATACCCATGGCAATGAAACATGATCAGCAAATGATGGGGGAGCAGCACCGGTGCCGCCTTCACCACCATCTACAGTAATGAAATCGGGGCCTTTTCCGGTTTTTATCATTAAATCAGCTAGTTCTTCCCATTGGTCTAACTTTCCAATAGCTCCTTTAACACCTACAGGTAATCCAGTTTCTTCGGCAATGTTTTCAATGAGTTCAAGAAGTTCTTTAACGTTGCTAAACGCTTTATGAGTTGCTGGTGATAATACGTCTTTTCCAATTTCAACACCTCTAATCTCTGCAATCTCAGCGGTAATCTTAGCACCAGGTAGAACACCTCCTTTCCCTGGTTTAGCTCCTTGCGACAATTTAATCTCTATTGCTTTTATAGTAGGATTGTCAGTAACAAGCTTTTTCATTTTCTCCATGGAAAAATTTCCATCCGGCGTACGAACTCCAAAATAACCTGTTCCGATATGAAAAATAACATCACCTCCTTGTTTGTGATAAGGGGAAAGTCCGCCTTCACCTGTATTATGATAAGCATCAGCCTTCGCAACACCCTTGTTCATTGATTCTACAGCTGCAGCTGATAGCGAGCCAAAACTCATAGCAGATACATTAATAATAGAACTGGGGCGAAATGGCTTTTTTCTTTTATTGTGAACTCCCATAACCTTGGCACAAGGAATAAATGTTTTGTCAATTGCATTTACGTGATTTTCAGGTACCTTATATGCCATCATTTGATTCTTTATGAAAACATGCTGATGAGCATAGATATCACGATCAGTTCCAAAACCTTCGTAGTTGTTTTCCTTTTTCGCTGAAGCATAAATCCAACCTCTTTCTATACGATTAAAAGGAAGCTCTTCACGATTGTTCGCTACAAAGTATTGACGCATTTCCGGACCTATACTTTCTAGCCAATATCTTAAGTGACCTACTATAGGAAAGTTGTGCGAGATAGTATGTGAACGTTGAAAAAAGATATCTCTAAAGGCGACAATCAAAAGAAAAATCAATACCCAAACCCACCATGAAATACTTTGAAAAAATGAAATTATTTGGTCCATAAATATGTTTAGAACTATTTAAACTAATTGTTAAGGTTATTTATTTTAATCTGCTATTTACTAAGATAATCGATACTCATTTCTGTTAAAGCCTTTACGCCCAGTAATAGACCGCTATCATCTATGATGAAATCTGGTGTATGATGTGGAAAAGACTCTGTATTTCCGGGTGTCATCCCTCCTAAAAAGAAGAAGAAGCCTGGTACTTCTTTCTGAAAGTAAGAGAAGTCCTCCGCTCCTGTAACGGCCTTTTGTGTTTGCACATTGTTCTCTCCAGCTACTTTGTTTAAAGTAGGCAGCATTTTTGTTACCAAGTCTGGGTCGTTATACGTGATGTCTGTAGCGTCTTTTATTTCAATTGTAGCTTCACCGCCATAAGCTTTGGCAAGGGCGGGAACCATTTCCTCCATACGTCTATTGATTAGTGCCTTCATGTCATAATCTAAAGTACGGATGGTGCCAATCATTTCTGCACTTTCCGGTATGATGTTGAACCGTACACCACTTGTGATTTTTCCAACGGTGATCACTGCGGCTTCATTAGTCAATTCTGCTTCTCTACTAATGATGGTCTGTAAGCCATCAATAATTTTTGCGCTGATTAGAATTGGGTCAACACCGGACCAAGGTCTGGCACCGTGACTTTGCTTTCCTTTTACGTTGATAATAAATTTCTGGGCCGCCGCCATAGTGCCTCCCGATTTATAGCGAATTACACCCACCGGTGTTTGTGAGTTGATATGAAGGCCGAATATAGCGTCTACATCTGGGTTTTTGAGAACACCTTCTTTTACCATGAGTAGTGCACCACCTTCTTCACCTTCTGGCGGACCTTCTTCAGCCGGTTGAAAAATGAATTTGACTGTGCCTTTTATTTTATCGGTGTGTTTAGAAAGAATCTCGGCTACCCCCATGAGAATGGCTGTATGTGTATCATGTCCACAAGCATGCATAACAGGTACCTCTTCTCCTTTGTAATCTGTTACTACGGTAGATTTAAACGGAAGGTCATTTCGTTCAAAAACAGGTAACGCGTCAATATCTGCTCGCAAAGCAATGACTTTGCCTGGCTTTTTTCCTTTTAAAATACCAACCACCCCCGTATGGGCTACCCCAGTTTGTACTTCTATTCCTAATGAAGTAAGGTGTTTAGCAATCTTTTCTGCGGTTTTAAATTCACGGTTAGATAGTTCTGGATTCTGATGTATCTCTCTTCTCCATTCTATGACTTTAGGTTCAATGGCCTTATATTCTTTGTTAAAGTCCTGAGCTAGAATAGAAGTAATGCTTCCAGTGAAAACTAGAAGACTTAATAATAGTTTTTTCATTAAGTAGCGATTAAATGGTTTAAATGTGCTGACCCCAGATTATTTTAAACCGATGCTTTGGTCTGAAAAAGTCTCCAAGATTACAAGTTTTTGGCATTTTTGTGCAAATTGGTGTGTTATAAGGGTAAAATTTAGCATATTAAGCGAATATATCAACAAAATGGATAAATTCATTGTTAATTACTTTAACAGTTTGGGGTTTCATCTTTTTAATTGTCGTCTTATCTTTAGCGTTAGTTTAGTTCCAAACCCCTGATTTATGTCTGAGGAAAGTCAATATACAGAAGATAATATACGTTCACTCGATTGGAAAGAACACATTCGCCTGCGTCCCGGTATGTATATCGGTAAGCTGGGTGATGGTTCTTCGGCCGATGATGGTATTTATATCTTGTTAAAAGAAACCATTGACAATTGTATTGATGAGTTTGTGATGGGGGCTGGTAAGACCATTGAAATCTCAATTCATGGGGACCGTGTAATTGTGCGTGATTACGGTCGTGGTATTCCTTTGGGAAAGGTGGTGGATGTGGTTTCAAAAATGAACACCGGAGGTAAGTATGACTCGCGTGCATTTAAGAAGTCCGTTGGCTTAAACGGTGTAGGTACCAAGGCGGTGAATGCTCTTTCTAGCTTCTTTCGTGTAGAGAGCACCAGGGACGGAAAATCTAAGTCCGCCGAATTTCAAATTGGCGAACTTCAAAAAGAAGAGCTTCTTGATGAAACTACCAGACGAAGGGGTACAAAGGTTAGTTTTACTCCTGATGAAGCCATTTTTAAGAAATTTAAGTACAGAAACGAGTATGTGGAACGCATGCTCAAAAACTATGTATATCTAAATCCGGGATTGACTATCGTTTTTAATGGCGAAAAATTTTATTCGGAAAATGGATTAAAAGATTTACTGGAGGATAACAATAACGCAGAGGATATTCTTTATCCGGTTATCCATTTAAAAGGTGATGATATTGAGGTTGCCATTACACACAGTAAAACGCAGTATAGTGAGGAATATCACTCCTTTGTAAACGGACAGCATACGACCCATGGTGGTACGCACCAAGCGGCATTTCGTGAAGCTTTGGTTAAGACTATTCGTGACTTTTACGGAAAGAACTACGATGCCTCTGATATTCGGAAATCTGTTATTTCTGCAATTGCCATTAAGGTGATGGAGCCTGTTTTTGAAAGTCAGACAAAAACCAAGTTGGGTTCTACGGAAATGGGAGGTAAGTTCCCTACAGTGCGAACGTATATTAACGACTTTATAGGAAAGTATTTAGATAACTACCTGCACAAGAATCCGGAAACGGCAGAAAAGTTGCAGCGTAAAATTATGATGGCCGAAAGGGAAAGAAAGGATCTTTCCGGTATTCGTAAACTTGCTCGTGATCGTGCTAAGAAATCAAATCTTCATAATAAGAAGTTGAGGGATTGTCGCGTGCATTTGGGCGATATGAAACATGATCGTCGTTTAGATAGTACGTTATTCATTACTGAGGGAGACTCTGCTTCCGGTTCAATTACAAAATCACGTGATGTAAATACGCAGGCGGTATTCAGTCTTCGGGGAAAGCCGCTGAACTCTTATGGCATGTCTAAAAAAATCGTATACGAAAATGAAGAATTCAACCTGCTTCAGGCGGCTTTGAACATTGAAGAGTCTATGGAAGACTTGCGTTACAACAATGTGGTAATTGCAACGGATGCGGATGTTGATGGTATGCATATTAGATTATTATTGATTACATTTTTCTTGCAATTTTTTCCTGAATTGATAAAAGAGAATCATTTATACATTTTGCAAACGCCATTATTCCGGGTTCGGAATAAAAAAGAAACCATTTATTGCTATAGCGAGGATGAGCGAAGAAACGCAATGGAAAAACTATCCGGTAAACCAGAGATAACACGCTTTAAAGGTTTAGGTGAAATTTCGCCAGATGAGTTCCAGCATTTTATAGGTGAGGATATTAGGTTAGAACCGGTAATGTTAGATAAGGCAATGTCAATAGAAGCGTTATTAAGTTTTTATATGGGTAAGAATACACCGGATCGCCAAAAATTTATCATAGAAAATCTTAAAGTAGAGATAGACTTGGTAGAAGAAAACAAATTATAAACCAAAGAAATACAGAATTTTTCTGAATGGAGGAAAATGACGAACTGAACGAAGCTGAAAATCAGAATACACCTGACGACCAATCTGGGGAATCTGCTGAAGAGCAGCAAGAACAAATAGAAGATGTTGGGGCTACGGATGGCGATGAACAAGCGCCAGATGATGCATTAACCCGTGTAACGGGAATGTATAAAGACTGGTTTCTAGATTATGCATCTTATGTAATATTAGAGCGAGCAGTACCTGCAATAGAGGATGGTTTTAAGCCTGTGCAACGCCGAATTATGCACTCTCTTAAGGATCTTGATGATGGGCGCTATAATAAAGTAGCGAATGTTGTTGGGCATACAATGCAGTATCACCCACATGGGGATGCTAGTATTGCGGATGCTATGGTGCAAATTGGTCAAAAAGATTTATTGATTGATACCCAGGGTAACTGGGGTAACATATTAACGGGCGATCGCGCGGCGGCTTCAAGATATATTGAAGCTCGACTTTCTAAATTTGCCCTAGATGTAGTTTTTAGTCCAAAAATTACGGAGTGGCAACAGTCGTATGATGGCCGTAAGAAGGAGCCAGTTAATCTTCCTGTAAAATTCCCATTACTGTTAACACAGGGGGCAGAAGGTATTGCAGTTGGTCTTTCTACCAAGATAATGCCTCACAACTTTATTGAGGTCATTGATGCTTCTATTAAGCATTTAAAAGGACAGCGTTTTAAGCTGTTTCCTGATTTCCCTACATCAGGAATTATTGATGTGTCCAATTATAATGAAGGACTTCGTGGAGGGAAAATCAGAGTGCGAGCAAGAATAGCTCAGCATTCTAAAACTACGCTGATTATAAGTGAGATACCCTACGGAACTAACACTTCTTCTTTAATAGATTCTATTCTTAAAGCAAATGATAAGGGTAAAATAAAAATTAAAAAAATTGAAGATAATACGGCTGCAGATGTAGAGATTTTGGTACATCTGCCAACCGGTATTTCTCCTGATAAAACTATTGATGCACTGTATGCATTTACAGCATGTGAATCTTCTATTTCGCCACTGGGTTGTATTATTGAAGATAACAAACCGCTCTTTATTGGAGTTATTGAAATGTTGCGTCGTTCTACAGATGCTACAGTAGAATTACTTCGCCGGGAACTTGAGATTCAACTAGCTGAACTTGAAGAGCAATGGCATTTTGCTTCGTTAGAAAGAATATTCATAGAAAACCGTATTTATCGTGATATAGAAGATGAGGAAACCTGGGAAGGTGTAATCGCTGCTATAGATAAAGGTCTGGCTCCATTTACCAAGCACTTAAGACGGGCGGTTACGGAAGAAGATATTGTTCGTCTTACGGAAATACGAATTAAGCGTATTTCAAAATTCGATTTAGATAAAGCACAACAATACCTTGACAATCTGGAAGAAAAGATTGCAGAGGTTAAGCATCACTTGGCAAACCTTGTTGATTATGCTATAGCTTATTTCCAAAGATTAAAAGATACTTATGGTAAAGGCCGCGAGCGTAAATCTGAAATCCGACTTTTTGATGATATAGAGGCGACCAAGGTAATTATACGGAACACCAAGCTATATGTGAACCGAGAGGAAGGTTTTGTAGGTACATCTTTGAAGCGTGATGAATATATTACGGATTGTAGCGATATTGATGATGTTATCGCTTTTACCCAAGACGGTAAAATGATGGTATTCAAAGTTGATTCAAAGACTTTTGTTGGCAAGGGTATTATATATGTGGCTGTTTTCAAGAAAAAGGACAAACGTACCGTCTATAATATGATTTATAGGGATGGTAAAGGAGGAGCTACCTATATTAAGCGTTTTAACGTAACTAGTATTACCCGAGATAAACCTTATGCAATGGGCAGTGGTTTGCCAGGTACTTTCGTGCATTATTTCTCAGGAAACCCTAATGGAGAGGCAGAGGTAGTGTCTGTGAGCTTGCGTCAAGTAGGAAGTATCAAAAAATTGAAATGGGATATTGATTTCGCTAAAATCATGATTAAAGGTCGTTCTTCAAAAGGGAACGTAGTCACCAAATATTCCGTGAAGCGCATTGATTTAAAGGAAAAGGGTTTATCTACCTTAAAACCTAGGAAATTATGGTTTGACGATACGGTTCAACGATTAAATATTGATGACAGAGGTGAGTTTTTAGGTGAATTCACTAGTGAGGATCGCTTGTTGATTATAAATCAAAATGGATTAGTGAAAACGGTTATTCCTGAGCTAACCCTTCATTTTGACGAAGATTTGGTAGTTCTTGAAAAATGGAATCCTAAAAAACCAGTTTCGGTGGTTTATTGGGAGGGTGACAAGGAACTGTTTTACGTAAAACGTTTCTTAATCGATCATCCGGATAAAGAAGAAAATGTGCTTACCGATCATCCAAAATCCCATGTAGAAATCATCAGTACAGATTACAGGCCAATGATTGAATTGGTGTTTGCCAAGAAGCGCGGACAAGACCGAAAAGACAATTTAGAGCTGAATCTAGAGGAGTTTATTTCTGTAAAAGGAATAGGGGCAATGGGTAATCAATTGACTAAAGATAAGGTATTGGAAATTAATATGTTAGAGCCATTACCTCATGAGGAACCTGAACCACAAAAAACCGAAGGAATAGAGGGAGTGGATGATGAAAAAGGAAAAATAGACGATGAGGATGATGAAGCTCAGACCTCATTGTTCGAATAAAGCGTAAAGTCTACTATGAAAAATTTTATTCAAGATTTCAAGAATTTTGCCATTAAAGGTAATATGATTGATATGGCTATAGGTATTATTATTGGTACTGCTTTTAATAATGTCATCAACACGTTAGTCAAAAAAATTATCATGCCGCCTTTGTCCTTAATGACGGACGATGTTAATCTTAGTAGTAAGAAATATGTGCTTCGTGAAGCGCTTGGTACTGCACAGGAAGTGGCAATAGGTTACGGTGAAATGCTAGAGGCGCTAATTGATTTCTTGATTATAGCACTGACAATATTCGTGGTTATCAAAGGGTTTCATAGCTTTAAGTCAAAGGCGGAAGACCCTCAAAATAAGGAAGTTGAGACACCTAAGAATATTGAATTGTTAGCTAGTTTAGAGAAGTTGATGCAAGAGCAGAATGCATTGCTACGGGATAAAAAAATATAATTACTTCAGAACATAGTATCTATATTGGCTATGTTAGAATAGTCTTAATTAATGGCCTTAATATAAATGTAGGTCTTAATAATGCTATCTTTGCAAAAAAAATTGTTTTAATATGGACTTGACAAACCCCCTAATTTACGGCGTACCTTGCTTTTTAGCATTTATATTGCTGGAAATCTCTTATAGCCACACTCATGGAGATAAAGACCTTTATGTGTGGAAAGACTTTTTTGCTAGTGGTGCAATGGGTGTTGGTTCGGCAATTTTGGGTCCGCTTATTAAAATTACCGTCTTAATTACAGTTTTTACTTATACCTATGAGTTTTTTAACCCTATTGTAGATGGTGTAAGAACTAATATTATGGGATATGAATCTTTTGGTTATGCTTGGTACGTATTTGTAGCATGTCAATTAGCGGATGATTTTACATATTATTGGTTTCACAGAGCAAATCATGAGGTAAGAATACTTTGGGCAGCTCATATAGTACATCACTCTTCAGATCATTTTAATTTAGGTACGGCCATCCGTAACGGTTGGTTTACATTACTTTACAAGCCTTTCTTTTATATGTGGATGCCGGCAATTGGCTTTCCTGTTGAAGTGGTAATTTTCGCTTTGGCTATTGAGTCTTTCTGGCAGTTTCAGTTGCATTCTCAGTATGTTCCTAAAATGGGATGGGTAGAAAAGATTTTTAATACCCACACCATGCACCAAGTGCACCATGCGCAAAATGTAGAATATTTAGATAAGAATCACGGTGGTTTCTTAAATATCTTCGATAAGATTTTTGGTACTTGGAAAGAGTTAGATGATGATGTTGAAGTTAAGTTTGGAGTTATTCACGCGCCAAAATCTTATAATCCAATTGTGATTTTAACTCACGAGTTTAAGGATATTTGGGCCGATGTAAAAAAAGCAAAAAAGTTTTCTCATAAACTGATGTATATTTTTGGGCCTCCTGGGTGGAGTCCTGATGGCAGCACGCTTACGGTTAAGCAGCAGCAACGTCTATCTAGGGAGCACAAGGAAAATAGTCCTGAGGTTGCGTTCAGTAGACCGAACTAGATGGTAATTAATATTGAATCATATAAAAAAGCCCGACTTATTAAGTCGGGCTTTTTGTTTTTATGTGTGCTGATTTTATCATCTTTAAAATCGAGCACCTAGAGCGCTTATTTTCTGAAAGCAAGAACCATGTATTAAAAATATTGTCTTCTGTGTTAGGATAGCCTATACGAGCTAGTTTTAGCTAGTTGTCACATAGTATCTCATAAGAAAATAGTACTAGAAGAATATTACGTTATTATTTAGTCCTAATAGCAGTTCCTCTGTCGTGTTTGCTTTCTCCTACAATGTTGTACTCAAAAATATAAGAATCAGCTGTCGTGGATAGTATTTTCATATGAACGGACTGTTCTTCGGACTTGTTCTTTGGGTCAAGTTTTTTTACAATGTACTCACAGTCGTTAATCCAGCGTACAGATGAAGAATCTGCCTTGCCGTCAAAATAATCAATCTCTAAGTCGCCTTTTCGTAGAAAAATAGTGGTTTTTTCTTCATCACCTATCGTAGTTGTAAACGCAAATTTTCCGTCTTTAAATTCGGTACAATTCCTTTCTGGTTCATAACAAGAGGTCATTAAGATTAATGCGGTAAGTATGGGGAATGTTTTCTGTATCATCAGTACAAAATAAAGAAATTAAAGCCTATTAATTGTTATAAGCTTCAAAACTTCCGTCAGAATAAAAAATAATAATTTTCTCTATTGTCTTTTTAGATTTTGGCAACGCTTTCACGGGTGATTCTTCTAGAGCAGCTTTTGGTACGGGCGGGGATATAGTATGTGTTGTTGCTTTTTCGGCATCAGAAGGGAACGAGCCTTTTCCGTTCAGTAGCCAATATAAGTTTACATCAGGAAATACATTCACTACTTTAAGAACAAAGTCTAGGCTAGGTTTGTTTCTTCCGGATAGCAGGTGCGAAATACTTGAGCGCTGCACATTGATTTTATCGGCAAAGCTAGAAGCTGAAAGCCCATAATACTGCAGTAGATGCTCTAGACGCTTAATAAAATCCGTTGTGTTTACCATTGTAACTAATATTAGGATAAAAGTAGTGAAAAGACATCGATATTCTATATAAAATATAATTTAGAGGTCTATTTGTTATATTTCAAAGTTTAAATAAAAGTGCATTAGTAACTGATGTTCAATAAATTAAGTTGATTTTAGAATTAACCTAGTTTTTCTGACGATTTTACGGTTACAATTGTAGCGAATCAATAACCTTTCTTAAGATGCTATGTTTACAAATGTATATTTTAGCAGTTACAATTGTAAAATATTAAGGAGTTATTTTTGCAACTCAAAATAATGACCAAATGAGTATTTCACAATCTGAGTATAGATCCATTAAGGAAAAATCCGTTAGCGGACGTTATGTGATTAATGAACAAATTTTAGATTTTCTGGAAAAGAATAAGAAGCAACTACTCATAAAAACAGTTGGTAAATCTGTTCAGGGGCGTGAGATAAAAAGTCTGCAATTAGGTAAAGGACCAAGTAAAATTTTAATGTGGTCACAAATGCACGGTAACGAATCTACAACCACAAAGGCAGTTTTAGATTTTGTAAACTTTCTAAATGCAGGTTCAGTTTCTGCTAAACTTATTTTGGAACATTGCACTCTTTTAATCATACCTATATTAAATCCTGATGGCGCTGCAGTCTATACGCGAATAAATGCAAATGAGATAGATTTGAACAGAGATGCTCAGAATAGAACTGAATCAGAAAGTGTGGTGTTAAAAAATGTCTTTGATGGATTCAAACCAGATTATTGTTTTAACCTTCATGACCAACGTACTATTTTTAATGTAGGTAAAACTCCTAAACCGGCAACGGTGTCATTTTTGGCGCCTGCTCATGATCCGGAAAGGAGTATATCAAGAACAAGAGGTATTAGTATGCAGTTAATAGTTGCCATGAATCAAGTTTTGGAAGAAATGATTCCAGGCCAAGTAGGTAGGTATGATGATGGTTTTAATGCCAATTGTGTAGGTGATAGCTTTCAGATGCTTAACGTGCCCACTATATTGTTTGAGTCTGGTCACTACCCTAAGGATTATGAACGTGAACATACCAGAGAGTATATTTTTCACGCTATTTTACAAGGGGTAACTGTTGTAGCTGAAAATGCAATCCATAAATTTCAACAAAAAGACTATTTTAAAATACCTGAAAACGGAAAACTCTTTTTTGATGTGTTAATTAAAAATGCGCATATTATTGATTCAAGTTTAGCAGATGGTGAGGCCATAGGAGTGCTTTATAAAGAGGTGTTAAAAGAAGGCTCGGTCGCATTTGAACCTTTAGTCGATAAAAAAGGTCCTCTTGTCGAATGCTATGGTCATGAAACCTATGACTGCCTTAATGAAATTAATTTGAAAGAACTTAGGCAACAGTCTTTTTATCAGATGATTAAAGGTTGATGTTTTGAGCTTTATTTTTTAAAATCATTAAATCCTTACGTTTTTGTTAAAAAAATACAACTTTTAATGCGTATTATGCTATAATTATTTATTTTTGCCAAAAACACAATCATAATGGGAAAAGTAAAATTAGACGAGATTGATCACCAGATTCTGGATATGTTAATAGATAATACCAGAACTCCATTTACTGATATAGCTAAAAAACTCTTGATTTCTGCGGGAACTGTTCATGTTCGTGTTAAGAAAATGGAGGAAGCTGGTATTATAAAAGGATCATCGCTTACATTAGATTATGTAAAACTTGGCTACGCTTTTATTGCTTATGTTGGTATATTCTTAGAAAAGACACACCAAACAAAATTTGTTTTAGAGCGTTTGGAGCAAATTCCAAATGTTACTGTAGCGCATATTACAACAGGGAAATTCAATATTTTCTGTAAAATTAGAGCAAAAGATACCAATCATGCTAAAAACATTATTTTCAGGATTGATGATATAGATGGGATTAGCCGTACGGAAACTATGATTTCACTAGAAGAAAGTATAAATGATAAAAAGAGGTTGATGCATACAATTTTCAACGAATTGTAGAAAACTCTTTAAATAGTAATCTAAATTCCTGGGTAGTTATTCTGCGCAGGATTTTTTATTTTATATCATATGAGAACTTCAGAACTTATTATTTCGGAACCTATCCCTTTTTATAAAGCATATATAGATGTATTAGGGGATGTTGAATTGTTGGACATACTTGAAGGTCAGCTAAAGAATTTCCCTAATTTCATAGAGAATATTCCCGAGAGCAAACTTAATTATGCATACGAACCGGAAAAGTGGACTATTGCCCAAGTACTTTTACATATTATAGACTCTGAGCGTGTATTTCAATACCGTTCATTGCGGTTTTCAAGAGGTGACAAAACTCCTTTACCAGGATTTGAACAAGATTTGTATGCTCCAAACTCTAGAGCTGAAACACGTTCAAAACAGAGTATTATAGAGGAATACCAAGCAGTAAGACAATCTACTATTACGCTTTATAAAAGTTTTAATGTAGAAACTTTAAAAAATGAAGGGGTAGCCAGTAACTTGCCTTGGAATGCAGCAATTTTGGGTTTTGTTATTTGTGGTCACCAAAAGCATCACCGCAATATATTGCGAGAACGTTATCTTTTGTAAAATTTAGAAATGCCTGTTGCTAGTCTTGGTCTTCAGAATCAAACTTTGCTTCATTATCTGATTCGTAATTTTGATTCTCTGCGTCTACGGGCTGTGCTACCTTTTCAAGTTCCTTTTCAATATTTTCTTCAAAATTCGCGATGAAATTAGAAAGACTCTTGCTGATTTTTACGAGGTAAATGGTATCCTCTGTTTTGAGCTCAACGGCTTCAATTGTTTCTCCCTTAAGGTTTTTGAAAACAATGATGTCATCATCACCGTAACCGTCAGAATAAGTTTCAATTAATAAAGCACCAAGTTTGTGATCTAACTTTTTGTAATCAACTAATTTACGTAACATAGTAGGTTGGTTTTGACCCCGTTAAATAAGGGTAGGTTATTGATTTGGGTTATAAATCTTTACCTAAACTATGTATTTTTTACGATCAAATACCTAAAGAGTTGTCAAACTAGAGAAATTAGTATCTGTAACTATTGTTCGGCGTAGTATGCGAAAGCATCTTGATATAAAACGTCGGGAATTTGAATGTCAATTTCTGGTTTTCCGATAGCGGAAATTAGAACGAAGTTGATGTTGCCATGCGAGTTTTTCTTATCGAACTTTAATAAGCTTAGAATAGTGGTAATATCTTCTTTTGTGAAACTTACTTTTTCATAATGAGATAGGAATGTAGCTTTTATATCTGCCAACTCAAAATCTGACAAGCCAAGAAGTTCTTTAGATAAGTATGCTTCAAGAATCATACCTATACCAATGGCTTCACCATGTAGCAAGGTTTTGTGTATTTTGCTTTCAAGAAAATAAGATTCAATAGCATGCCCTAAAGTGTGTCCGTAATTTAATATTTTTCGTAAATGTTGTTCTGTTGGGTCTTGGCGTACTACTTCGTTTTTAATAACAACGGAGTCGTATATCAAATCGTCAATGTGCAAAAAGTCGGTCACTTTTTTCAGGGTTTCCCAGTATGCATTACTTTGTATAAGCCCATGTTTTAGCATCTCGGCAAAACCACTACGCAATTGTCTTTCTTCTAATGTTTTTAAGAAGCTCGTAATAATAAGTACCATTTCTGGTTGGTTGATAACACCAATTTGGTTTTTTAAAGGACCAAGGTCAACACCTGTTTTTCCTCCTACTGAAGCATCAACCATAGATAATAGGGTAGTGGGTACGTTTATAAAGTCTATGCCTCTTTTAAAAGTAGAAGCTACAAATCCTCCTAAATCTGTAAGAACACCACCACCTAGGTTAAGAACAATACTCTTACGGTCGCCATCAAGTTCTGATAATGCACTCCATACACCTGTGCAGGTCTCTATGTTTTTATTTTCTTCTCCAGATTCTATTTCAATAATCTCAAAATCATAGTCACCTTGTATTTGAGACATAAATGCTGGTAAACAATTTTCGTGGGTATTTTCATCTACGAGAATGAAAATTTTAGAATACGCCTTGTTGGATAAATGAACGTTTAGAGCGTCGTAAGCTCTTTGGTTAAAATGAACGGCGTAAGAAGAAGTTGTTATAGACTGCATTAATGGTTTGTTTTAGTTCCGCTTGCGCGATTTTTTTTAACGACTAATACACAAAATAAAGCATATTTTTTTTCTAAAGAATAGAAAATGTGTCTTTATATTTGGTACCACTAGAAATAACATTAAATGAAACGCATTTTTGAAGATACCGCAACGGCTTTTGCCTTGAAAACCGACTCAGAACTTGAGCGAGCTTATTTTTTATTCCGTATGATTGCCAATGAACCTCTTGTAAGAATTGGTACGGCAATGACGAATTTTGCAATAAAAGCGCATCTTCCTGTGGAAGGGTTAATTAGGGCAACCGTGTTCGATCATTTTTGTGGTGGTGTAAATGAGAAAGATTGTATGCCGGTTGTTGACAGGATGTATACTAAAAACGTGTGTTCTGTTTTAGATTATTCAGTTGAAGGCAAAGATACCGAAGACCCTTTTGATGACGCTATGGCCATGATTTTGACAGTCTTGGATTTTGTTAAAGAAAAAGATGCTATTCCTTTTGCTGTTTTTAAACCTACTGGTTATGGTAGATTTGCGCTTTTTCAAAAACTGAGTGAAGGAAAAGCATTGACAGAAAAAGAACAGGCAGAGTGGCAAAGAGTAGTGGCTCGTTTTGATAAAACGTGTAAAAAAGCACATGATTTAGATGTCTCCCTGCTTATTGATGCGGAAGAAAGTTGGATGCAGGGTGCTGCCGATCAACTCGTTGAAGACATGATGCGAAAGTATAATAAGAAGAAAGCTATTGTGTTTAATACATTGCAAATGTACCGTTGGGACAGGTTAGATTACTTAAAAGATCTTCAACTACGTGCTAACCGAGACAATTTTAGGATTGGAATGAAAGTTGTTCGTGGCGCTTATATGGAGAAAGAAAACGATAGAGCCGAAGAAAATGGGTATAAATCACCTATTTGTGTTTCAAAACAAGAAACCGATGAGAATTTTGATAATGCCGTAGCTTATATAGTGAATCATTTAGATACCGTTTCAATATTTTCAGGAACGCATAATGAGGATAGTTCATATAAGTTAATGGCTCTTATGGAAGAAAAAGGCATATCGAATAATGATAACCGTGTTTGGTTCGGGCAATTGTATGGCATGAGTGACCATATTTCCTTTAATCTTGCGGATAAAGGTTATAATGTGGCTAAGTATTTGCCATTTGGTCCGGTACGGGATGTAATGCCTTATTTAATTCGTCGTGCAGAAGAAAATACCTCTGTAGCAGGACAGACAACCAGAGAGTTGTCTTTGTTGAAAAAGGAAAGACAGCGAAGAAAAATTTAATACAAATGGCGTCCAGAACAACAGTTTTGGGCGTTTTTTAATAAGTAATGGATTCTAAAAGAGCTTTTTCTCTACAGTTTTTAATTCTCAGAACAGCTTCTTTATCCTTTAAAGTACCTTCTATTATGTAAGTTTTACATGGGGTGGTTTTGGTTTCGCTATTTGAGAAATCTACCTCGCCATTTTTTAAGATGTTGATGATATCTAGGGTGTCAATCTTCTTTTCAGAAAATAGCCTACTTACGTCTTCAGAATAGGACATTTGTTTTGAGCGGATATCCTTAAGCGTCCTACAGTTTGGGAAATAGCAAAATGAAACACCCGTTTCATCTGATTTTTTCTTTAAAATAAACGTCAAAAAAACGATTCCGATAGAAAGTCCAATAAGATAAAAACCCAAACGTTTTAAAAAATCCATTATCTCTTAACTGAAATTAGTGTTCTGTATTTTCGGTTTTTATAGGTATTAGATATAGCCAAAGCAACCTGTTCAAAACGGAGGCAAAAATAGTAATAAACCACCTATTTATGGTAGGGAAGGTAAATTGATATTGAAATTAACCTTTAAAAAATAAGGAAATTGATGTCACTGTACTGTAAATCAAACCATTCACCTACAGATTTGTTGGTTAAAATACCATGATACATATAGAGTCCATTTCGTAAACCTTTATCAAAACGCAGTGAATTCTCTAGACCGCCATTTTCGCCCAATTCAAGTAAATAAGGGGTGAAAATATTACTGATAGAAAGCGTTGCCGTTTTTGGATAGCGAGAAGGGATGTTAGGAACACCGTAGTGTATTACACCAAATTTCTCAATGGTGGGTTTGTTGTGTGTAGTTACTGTGCTTGTTTCAAAACACCCGCCCATATCTATGCTCACATCAATAATAACGGCGCCTTTTTTCATGTGTTCTACCATGCTGCTGGTGACTACTACGGGTGACCGGTCTTTACCGCGGGTAGCACCAATGGCTACATCGCAACGTTTTAAAGATTTTAAAAGGTTTTTAGGCTGAATAGTAGAAGTATATACTGTTTGCCTAAGATTGGATTGAATACTACGTAATTTAGAAATTGAATTGTCAAAAATTTTGACATTTGCACCAAGCCCAATGGCGGAGCGAGCAGCGAATTCTCCTACCGTACCTGCTCCAATAATAACCACTTCAACAGGTGGAACACCGCTTATATTCCCGAACATGAGTCCGTTACCATCATTGGTAGCAGCCATGATTTCGGAAGCGATAAGAACGGAAGATATTCCTGCAATTTCACTTAGTGAGCGCACAGCCGGGTATTTACCATCTTCATCACGGATATACTCAAAAGCAATGGCGGTAATTCGTTTCTTGGCCATCTTTTCAAAATAGGCCTTACTCTGTGTTTTTATTTGTAAAGCTGAAATAATGGCCGTTTGCGGATTCATCATTTCAAGTTCTGAAAGTGTTGGCGGCTCTACTTTTAGAAGTAGCGGACAGGAAAACACTTTTTTTGTATCTCGGGTTATTTCTCCTCCCGCATTGGTGTATTCTAAATCTGTATAATGGGCACCTTCTCCGGCTCCGGATTCAATGAGTACACGATGACCGTTAGCAGTTATGGCATTTACCGCATCTGGGGTAAGGCAAACACGTTGTTCTTGATATTGGTTCTCTTTGGGGATGCCAATAAATAGTTCGCCCTTTTGACGAAGAATTTCCAAGGTTTCCTCTTGTGGAAGCAACTGGTGTTTGCTAAAAGGAGAAGATGGTTGGTTCATAGTTTTTACTTCTAATCGTACGATACGCGATTAATAGTAAAAATACGACATTTTGTTGAATTTTGGATGATATCATACTTTGCGATATCGTAAAATAAGTAAGGTAAATTAGAATTTAGGTCGAAGCCAGTTGCTACATCTAAGCTGAAATTGCTTAAAGGTATATTCTATATTATCTGTAGATAGCTTGGTGTCTATTTTATCTGATAAGGATTTGTATCCTGAAGAATTTCTGGAGGTTTCTTTAGCAATGAATTTATCTACTTTTTTATCAATAGCCTGTGATGCTTGCTTTTTCTTTAAAGCGGTCAATTCTGCCTCCATGGCTTCTAAATCTATTCCGTGCACGTATTTATCCACAAGTTTGAGTCTTATGAAGTAAACAACGGGTATAACTACCATGCAGACACCTAATAAATATAATATTTCATTTTCATCAATTTTTTTAATATCCTCACTGAGAACACTATAAAGTTGAAAACTGTACATGGCTATTGGAATTAATAAGGCATGATACCACCATTGTTTACAGGTCGTAAACCATATAGTCAAAAGTGCTAGAGGTACAAATTTCCCAATATAAAAATAAAATGCAGTAGATACATCTTTATAGCCGTTATTGGTAAATTCAATCCAAAAAACAGTCCAATTTTCATCTGATTTTAAAGGGATGTATTTGTAAAAATAAAATATCAAAGGAGTTATCGCTAAAAAAATAGCTATCAAACCTTCTATAATTAATTTTTTCCGTATTTGATTTTTATCAACCATAATCAGTACCATAACTCTAAAGATGAGATTATATTGCGTAAAAAAAGCACCTTATTAAAGTGCTTTTCAAATAAAAATAAGATTCTTAATTAATGTCTACCGCCATCAATTTCGGCAGTTTTCTTATCGATAGAATTAGTTTCATATAAGCTATCATCTTCAGATGTATTGCTTGAATCACAAGAAACGGCTAATAAAGTTGCACATGCTAAAAGACCAAATACTAAATTTTTCATTTTGAGGGGTTTTAAATTAAAAATCAATTAGTTATTTCAGCGAAAGTAGGAAAAAAAAGCTTCAAATGTACGTCTTTAAACGTTAAAACAGAACAACTTAGCCGAGAAACCTTACACTTTAACTAATTTAACAAGTTTTGGACAATAACCTATACTTCAAACAATGTTTTTACCTCTTAGTGAAAAGTGTTTTAAGAAATTTTAATTTGGCGGGTTTGCATATCTACTACTTCAATGAAAACATTAGTGCTGTTCTCTGGTAGAAAAGATTTTATTTTTTCTGGCCATTCTATAAAAATCCATACATCCTGATTTAAATAGTCTTCAAAACCCATGTCCAATGCTTCCATTTCATCATTTATGCGGTAGAAATCAAAATGGTAAGCTAATAGTTGCCCTTCTTTACTTTCGTATTCGTTTACAATACCAAAAGTGGGGCTGTTTCCTGCATTTGCAACGCCAAGGTGTTTTACTATAGCTTTAATCAATGTGGTTTTGCCGGCACCCATTGGTGCGTGAAATAGGAGTACCTTGCTTTTGGCATTTTCAATTACCTTTTTGGCAATTTCACTAATTTCATTTTCGGTGTATATAATATCCATAATTAGAGCAATACTATTTTGGTGATAGAACTATGAATGGTATAATCATCTCTTCCAAAGAAACCCCGCCGTGCTGGTAGGTGTTCCGGTAATAGTTAACGTAGTGATTGTAGTTGTTGGGATAAGCAAAGAATAGGTCGTTTTTTGCAAATATAAAGGAACTACTCATGTTTATACGGGGCAAATGAATCTGGGCAGGGTCTTTGGCTGCCAAAACGTCTTTGTTTTCATAGGTAAGACTTCGTCCTGTTTTATAGCGCAGATTAAGGCTCGTATCTTTATCGCCAATTACCTTAGAGGGTTGTTTTACATTAATGGTTCCGTGGTCTGTGGTAATAATTAACTTCATCCCCATTTGTTGCGCTTGCTGAATAATTTCTAACAAGGGTGAGTTTTTGAACCAACTCTGCGTAAGAGACCTATAAGCTTTATCATTACTAGCCAATTCTTTAATGACTTCCATCTCTGTCTTTGAATGTGAAATCATATCCACAAAGTTGTACACGAGTACGGTTAGGTCGTTATCTTTTTGCGATTTAAAGTTCTGAAACAGATTTTTACCTTGTTTTAAAGAGCTTATTTTATGATATTCCCATTTTAGGTTTAGGCCTAATCTTTTTATTTGTTCGCCTAGAAAATCGGCTTCATGAAGGTTTTTGCCACCTTCATCCGTGTCGTTTTTCCACCATTTTGGATACTTTTTCTCCATGGCCATTGGAGTAAGGCCAGAAAAAATAGCGTTACGGGCATACTGCGTAGCGGTGGGTAAAATGCTGAAATAAGACTCTTCCTTGTTCTTTTTGTAAAAAGAACTTACGGTATCTTCAAAAGCATACCACTGGTCATAACGAAGGTTGTCAATAACCAAGAGTAGGGTAGGTCCGTCTTTTAGCTCAGGCTTTACGAGGTCCTTAAATAAGGTATGCGAAAGAACAGGGCCATCCCCGTCAAACCAGCTTTCGTAGTTTCTTTCCACAAATTTGCCAAAATGGGTATTTGCTTCGGCTTTTTGAGATTCTAGAATTTCGAACATGCTATTGTCTTCAATATCTTCTAGACGTAGCTCCCAATATATTAGCCTTTTGTAAAGGTCCACCCATTCTTCAACTGAATTCACCATAGATAAATCCATGGCTATCTTCCTGAACTCCTGCTGATAGTTGGATGTTGTTTTTTCTGAAACGAGACGCGAATGGTCAAGGTTCTTTTTTAAGGATAGAAGAATCTGGTTTGGGTTTACGGGCTTAATTAGGTAATCGGCAATTTTGGAGCCAATAGCTTCTTCCATTATAAATTCTTCCTCGCTCTTGGTAATCATTACAACAGGAATGGATGAATCTAATATTTTTATCTCAGCTAAAGTTTCCAATCCTGATATTCCGGGCATGTTCTCATCCAGAAAAATAATGTCAACTCTGGATTTCTGCAACTCTTCTAATGCTTCTTGTCCACTTTGACAGGTGATAACATCATAGCCTTTTCCTTGTAAAAATATAATATGTGGTTTGAGTAAATCAATTTCATCATCTACCCATAATATGGAAATCTTATTCATTTAATATACGTATTGCTTCTATTTTAAAACGGTGAAAAATAACCTTCAAAAAACCGAATGGTCATCAAAATATTCATTTACCGAGTCTATTACTTTGTCTTTTGCCTAACTTTACCACTGTGAACATTGCAAAGCAACCCTCATTTTGATAAACTCAAGAAAACTTAAAATTTTTAATGATCCAATTTACGGATTTATTACTATTCCGAACGGACTAATATTCGACCTGATTAATCATCCGTATTTTCAGCGTCTACGAAGAATATCTCAAATGGGCTTGTCCTATTTGGTATATCCAGGTGCTCATCATACGCGCTTTCATCACGCTCTAGGGTCTATGCATCTTATGCAGAACGCCTTGCAGTTGCTGGAATATAAAGGGGTGGAGGTCAGTGAAGAAGAGAAAGAAGGGCTATACGTTGCTATTCTTTTACATGATATTGGGCACGGACCTTTTTCACATGCTATGGAGCATAGTATTGTAGAGAGTACTGATCATGAGCATATTTCGTTGCAGTTTATGGAGGCTCTAAACGAAATCTTTAACGGAAGATTAACGCTGGCCATTTCAATTTTTAAAGGAGAATATGAAAAGCGATTTTTAAATCAGTTAGTATCTAGTCAGTTAGATATGGACCGGTTGGATTATTTAAAACGAGATAGCTTTTATACCGGTGTAGCCGAAGGAAACATCAATTCAGAACGATTAATTACCATGCTTAATGTTGTTGATGGTAATTTAGTGGTGGAGGAAAAGGGGATTTACTCTGTAGAAAAGTTTTTGATGGCCAGAAGGTTTATGTACTGGCAGGTATATTTACATAAAACCGGAATTGTTGCTGAACAACTGTTGATACGTATACTTAAGCGGGCCAAGGAGATTATGCAAGAAGGGCAAATTGTTGTTTGTAGCAATGCGCTTCGGTATTTTATGGAGCACCGAATTGAAAAGAAGAATTTCAATAAAGAAACGCTAAGTATCTTCTCTAAATTGGACGATGTAGATGTATTAGCGGCCATAAAATCATGGCAAGACCATACAGATTTTGTATTGTCAACGTTGTGTGAAATGCTTATAAACAGGCAGTTTTTAAAAGTAAAACTTAAGAACAGCCCAATTGACAAAGCTGTTTTGCAAAAACATATGGACAGGGTTAAAGTAAAACATAATCTGTCTGATCACGAAACGACTTATTTTGTTTTTGAAGGAAAGATAGAGAATAAGGCATATGACCGTCACCATCAGAACATCAATATATTAAGAAAGAATAAAAAGTTGATTGATGTAGCAAAAGCTTCCGATCAGTTAAATCTTAAAGCGCTGTCAAAAACGGTGACAAAATATTATATCTGTTATCCCAAAGATTCTGTTTAACTATTTTTCTTACTTTTGTGCTCATGGTATTTACAGCAGGTCAAATTGCAGGTATTTTAGAAGGTGAATTACTAGGAAATTCCGAGGTTACCGTTCATAAATTGGCCAAAATAGAAGAGGGCGAGGAAGGTACTCTGACTTTTTTGGCGAACCCTAAGTATACTTCTCATATTTATTCTACAAAAGCGTCTATTACGATAGTTAATAAAGATTTTGTTCCTGAGCATGAGCTTAAGACCATTCTTATTAAGGTAGAGGATGCTTACGAGGCTTTTGCAAAAATACTGGAATTTTATAATGAAGTAAAGAACAATAAGAAAGGTATTGAGGAGCCGGTATTCAAATCGGAAACGGCTACATATGGCACCGATTTTTATCTTGGGGCATTTTCTTACTTAGGTAATAATGTTACTATAGGAGATAATGTAAAAATTTATCCCAATGTTTATATTGGCGATAATGTATCCATAGCCAATAACGTAACGATTTTTGCGGGTGCTAAAATTTATTCCGAAACGGTTATCGGAAATAACTGCGTTATCAATAGCGGCGTAGTTATTGGTTCTGACGGATTTGGTTTTAGCCCGGATAAAAACGGTGAATATCAAAAAGTACCACAAACCGGTAATGTTATTTTAAAAGATAATGTAGACGTAGGTGCCGGTACTACTATAGATAGAGCTACTTTGGGTTCTACAATTTTACACAAAGGCGTAAAGCTAGATAATCACATTCAAATAGCGCATAATGTTGAAATTGGCGAGCATACTGTAATAGCGGCCCAAACGGGAATTGCAGGATCTACCAAGATAGGTAGACGGTGTATGATTGGTGGGCAAGTAGGTATAGTAGGACATATTAAGATTGGCGATAACGTAAAGATA
Organism: Zobellia nedashkovskayae; assembly: GCF_015330125.1. NCBI lineage: Bacteria > Pseudomonadati > Bacteroidota > Flavobacteriia > Flavobacteriales > Flavobacteriaceae > Zobellia > Zobellia nedashkovskayae. Next base: position 3,687,437 of record NZ_JADDXR010000002.1, read on the forward strand.
CAGGCACAATCCGGTATTGGCCGTAACATTAAAAGCAACGAAGTACTACAAGGATCCCCTGCATTAAACTATGGGGATTATAATAAGTCGTACGTTTACTTCAAGAACTTGCCAAAGATTTTGAATAGAATAGACGAATTGGAAAAAAAATACAGCGATCATTACAAGAATGAAACAGAGAACCATTAAGAAAGAGGTTATTTTAAAAGGCGTTGGCCTCCATACCGGTGCCGAGGTAACCATGAAATTTGTTCCCGCACCTGAAAATCACGGGTACGCGTTCAAGAGAGTAGACTTAGAAGGAGAACCGATTATTGAGGCTGATGCCAAATACGTGATCAATACTCAGAGAGGTACCAACTTGGAAAAAAGGGGGGTTAAGATACAGACTTCAGAGCATGTTTTGGCTGCTTTTGTTGGTCTTGAAATAGATAACGTCCTAGTTGAACTGGATGCTCCTGAACCTCCGATCATGGACGGCTCATCAAAATATTTTGTAGAGGCCTTAGAAACTGTTGGTGTTGTAGAACAGGATGCCGAACGTGAAGAATACATTGTAAAAGATGTTATTTCTTATAAGGATGAAGCAACAGGTAGTGAAATAACTGTTATTCCATCAGATACCTATCAGGTAACGACTATGGTAGATTTTGGAACCAAGGTTTTAGGAACCCAAAATGCTACATTAGAGCGGTTATCCGATTTTAAAGGTGAGATTTCCGAAGCACGTACATTTAGTTTTCTTCATGAACTTGAAATGCTCCTTGATAGTGGACTTATAAAAGGTGGTGATCTAAATAATGCCATTGTTTATGTGGATAAAGAGATTTCAGAAGAAACCATGCGAAAGCTAGAAAGCGCATTCGATAAGAAGAAGCTTTCGGTTAAGGCCAATGGTATTTTGGACAACCTTACTTTACATCAACCTAATGAAGCTGCAAGACATAAATTATTAGATGTTATTGGTGATGTAGCTTTGGCGGGTACTCGTATAAGAGGTAAAATAATTGCCAATAAGCCAGGTCACTTTGTAAATACGCAGTTTGCAAAGAAACTGTCTAATATTATAAAATTAGAGAAAAGGAATAAAATTCCACAATACGATTTAAATCAACCGCCTTTGATGGACATCCATCAAATTATGGAAGTACTTCCTCATAGGCCTCCGTTTTTGTTGATTGACCGTATTTTAGAATTATCCGATACACATGTAGTAGGGATGAAAAATGTGACAATGAATGAAAATTTCTTCATTGGTCATTTTCCCGGGGCTCCAGTTATGCCAGGTGTTTTGCAAGTTGAAGCCATGGCTCAAACAGGAGGTATCTTAGTTTTAAGTACTGTTCCTGATCCAGAAAATTATTTGACGTTTTTCATGAAAATGGATAATGTCAAGTTCAAGCAAAAAGTACTTCCAGGTGATACACTAACATTTCACTGTAGCCTTATTACGCCAATAAGAAGAGGTATTTGTCATATGCAAGCGTACGCTTATGCCAATAATAAGCTTGTATGTGAGGCAGAATTAATGGCGCAAATAGCTAAAAAGAAATAGAATGAATCAACCCCTTGCCTACATTCACCCAGGCGCAAAAATTGCTAAGAATGTTGTGGTAGAACCGTTTACTACAATTCACAACAACGTAACGATAGGTGATGGCACTTGGATCGGTTCTAATGTAACCATAATGGAAGGCGCTCGTATTGGAAAAAATTGTAATATTTTTCCAGGTGCCGTAATTTCCGCTCCGCCTCAAGATTTGAAATATAATAATGAAGACACCACGGTAATAATTGGTAATAACACTACCATTAGGGAGTGTGCTACTATTCACAAAGGTACTTCTGATAGGAATAAGACTGTAATTGGTAAAAATTGCCTGATTATGGCTTATTGTCATGTAGCGCATGACTGTATTGTTGGTGATAATTGTATTTTTTCAAACAATTCTACGCTTGCAGGACATGTTACTATTGGAGATAACGTAATTCTTGCCGGCTTGGTGGCTGTGCATCAATTTGTATCTATTGGCCAACATGCTTTTGTTACTGGTGGTTCTTTAGTTAGAAAAGATGTTCCTCCTTTTGTAAAAGCAGCTCGTGAGCCACTTTCGTACGTGGGTATTAATTCCGTAGGTTTACGTAGACGTGGTTTTGTATCAGAAAAGATTCGTGAGATTCAGAATATCTATCGTATTCTTTATCAAAAACATTACAATAATTCACAAGCAACACAAATTATAGAAGCTGAAATGGAAGCTACTCCTGAACGGGACGAGATTCTACAATTTATCAGGGATTCCCAACGCGGAATCATGAAAGGATATTTCAGTAATAATTAATCATAAATTTTTAGTCTGGAGGCTTTGCCGAAGTAGACATAGCGTCCATCATAAAAATCACTTACTAAATAGTATATAAGAAATGGCATCAACATCAGATATTAGAAAAGGACTTTGCATTCGCTACAATAATGATATTTTCAAAATTATTGAGTTTATGCACGTAAAACCGGGTAAAGGGCCAGCTTTTGTACGTACCAAATTAAAAAGTGTTTCTTCAGGAAAAGTATTGGATAATACATTTTCTGCAGGTCATAAAATCGAGGATGTGCGTGTTGAAACGCGTTCATACCAATTTTTGTATCCTGAAGGGGAGACCTTTCATTTTATGAATACAGATGATTATAATCAGATAACCCTTCAGGAAAGTTCATTGGATTCTCCGGGATTATTGAAAGAAGGAGAAATCGTTAAAATTCTTTTCAACACTGAAGATAGTATGCCATTGTCTGTGGAAATGCCTGCTAGTGTTGTTTTAGAAGTTACTTATACAGAGCCAGGTGTCAAAGGAAACACGGCAACCAATGCGACTAAGCCAGCGAAAGTTGAAACTGGAGCAGAGGTAAACGTTCCTTTATTTATTAATGAGGGTGATAAAATTAAAGTAGAGACAGAGAAAGGAACTTATATGGAGCGTGTTAAGGAATAGTCGTTTTTCTTAATTAGCTCACTAAAATATTTTCTCAAAAAATAATAACCGAATATACTGTTCCATTGAAATTTCCGAAGGCTCAATCTCTTAAGAATATTGCTACATTAATCGATTGCGAATATGTTGGCGCTGATGATTTTCAGGTTTTGGGCATGAACGAAATTCATGTGGTTCAGAACGGGGATATTGTTTTTGTAGATCATCCCAAGTATTATGACAAGGCGTTAGCTTCAAAGGCTACTATTGTTCTTATCAATAAAAAAGTTGATTGCCCAGAAGGGAAGGCGCTTTTAATTTCTGATGATCCTTTTCGTGATTTCAATAAACTTTCTGTTCACTTTAGACCCTTTGAAAGGGCAACCAATACTGTGGCCATTTCGGCGGAAATTGGAGAGGATACCATTATTCAGCCTAATGTTTTTATAGGTAACAATGTTAAAATCGGCAAGAACTGTTTGATACATGCAAATGTCTGTCTTTATGATAATTGCGTCATTGGTGATAATGTAATTATTCATTCAGGTTCAGTTTTAGGCGGAGATGCTTTTTACTATAAAAATAGACCTGACGGTTTTGATAAACTTATTTCTTGTGGGAGAGTGGTCATTGAAGATAATGTTGAAATTGGAGCCCTTTGTACTATTGATAAAGGGGTAACTGGCGACACAACTATTAAAAAGGGAACAAAGTTAGATAATCAAGTACATGTTGGGCACGACACCGTTATTGGTGAAAAGTGTCTGATTGCTTCACAAACTGGTATTGCAGGTTGTGTCATAATAGAAGATGAAGTTACGCTTTGGGGCCAAGTTGGTACCAATAGTGGAATTACAATAGGAAAGAAAGCGGTAATTATGGGGCAAACAGGAGTAACTAAATCCGTTGCAGGCGGTAAAAGTTATTTCGGAACACCTATTGAAGAATCACGTGAAAAGCTAAAACAATTGGCTTATGTGAAGAAAATTCCATTCATTCTTAAAAAATTAGAAGAATAAAATGCTGTCTGAGTTCAGATTTCATTTGTAAACCTATATTTTTGTCACATTAAAATAAACTAGAGAGTATATGAGCGTTTTAGTCAATAAAGATTCCAAGATAATAGTTCAGGGGTTTACAGGTAGTGAAGGTACTTTTCACGCAGAGCAAATGATCGAATACGGAACCAACGTAGTTGGTGGTGTAACACCGGGTAAAGGTGGACAAGAGCATTTGGGAAGACCTGTTTTTAACACAGTTGAAGAAGCTGTAGAAAAAGTAGGAGCTGATACGACTATCATTTTCGTGCCACCTGCTTTTGCTGCTGATGCAATTATGGAAGCCGCTAGCGCGGGTATTAAAGTAATTATTACTATTACGGAGGGTATTCCTGTTGCCGATATGGTAAAGGCTGCCAATTATATTAAACATATGGATTGCCGTTTGGTAGGTCCTAACTGTCCTGGTGTAATTACTCCAGGAGAGGCTAAAGTAGGTATCATGCCTGGTTTTGTGTTTAAAAAAGGAAATGTTGGTATTGTATCTAAGTCTGGTACTTTAACATATGAAGCTGCTGATCAAGTAGTTCGTCAAGGTTTAGGTATAACAACAGCTATTGGTATTGGTGGAGATCCAATTATTGGAACTACTACAAAAGAAGCTGTGGAGCTTTTGATCAATGATCCAGAGACCGAATGTGTAGTTATGATCGGAGAGATCGGTGGTCAATTGGAAGCGGATGCTGCAAAATGGTACAAAGAAAGTGGCAGCAAGAAACCTGTTGTAGGTTTCATTGCTGGTGAAACTGCTCCCGCAGGAAGAACCATGGGTCACGCTGGTGCTATTGTTGGTGGAAGCGATGATACCGCTCAAGCTAAAAAGAAAATTATGAGAGAGCACGGAATTCACGTGGTAGACTCTCCGGCAGAAATTGGCTTGAAAGTAAAAGAGGTTATGGGTTAATTCCCTTAAGGATATATGAATCCCGTTTTCGATTTTTCGGAAACGGGATTTTTTTATAGCCATTTTGTCAAACAAAAGTTATATTTGAAGTAGAACAGAGCAAATCTATTTAGAGCATGAAATTGTTAGAAGGAAAAAATGCGATCATCACAGGCGCAAGTAGAGGTATAGGTACGGGTATTGCCCGAGTTTTTGCCGAGAACGGAGCTAATGTAGCTTTTACTTATAGTTCTAGCGAAGCACCAGCTTTGGCACTCGAGAAAGAATTGTCTAGTTTAGGAATTAAAGCAAAAGCATACAAAAGTAATGCGGCAAGTTTTGAAGCTTCTGAAAAATTGGTTGCTAGTGTTCTAGAAGATTTTGGTGGAATAGATATTCTGATTAACAATGCGGGTATCACCAAAGACAATTTGCTTATGCGAATGTCAGAAGCAGATTTTGATAGTGTTATAGAGATAAACTTAAAATCTGTTTTCAATATGACCAAAGCTGTTCAACGTACGATGTTGAAACAACGAAAGGGTAGTATCGTGAACATGAGTAGTGTGGTTGGTGTTAAGGGTAATGCCGGACAAACAAACTATGCAGCCTCAAAAGCAGGAATGATCGGGTTTACGAAATCTGTTGCTTTAGAACTAGGTTCAAGAAATATAAGATGTAATGCCGTTGCACCAGGTTTTATTGAAACCGAAATGACCGGTAAACTAGATGAAAAAGTAGTTCAAGGTTGGAGAGATGGTATTCCGCTTAAAAGAGGTGGTTCTCCAGAAGATATTGCAAATGCCTGTCTATTTTTTGCTTCAGACTTATCCGCTTATGTTACGGGTCAAGTACTGAACGTAGATGGCGGTATGCTTACATAAGGTATATGGTCCGGAAGTGCATTATGGTATTTCCGGACTTTATAGTTTAAAAAAGAAAGTTCCTTAATGAACACCCAAACGATTCTCTACATAATCTTGGCTGCAATTGTTTCGCTGGCGTTGGTGTTGTTTCAATATTTCTACAAAAGCAAACGTACGGGCAAGCTTAATATAGCTTTGGCTTTTTTACGTTTTATCACTTTTTTCTGCGGGTTTCTATTACTCATAAATCCAAAATTTACAAAAAACGAATACACCACCGAGAAGGCTAATCTCATTATCTTAACTGATAATTCCTCATCTGTTGCTTCATCTAAACAAGTTATAGAGAAGACTATAGATGATATAGAGAAAAGCGGTGAACTCAATAAACGCTTTTCTATTCAAGAATATAGTTTTGGAGCTGCTTTAACAGAGAATGATAGTTTGTCATTTCTGGAAAAGAACACCAATATTTCAAAAGCGCTTTCTGCTTTAAAAGAGGTGTACTCAGCTACCAATTCCGCTATCGTTCTAATTACGGACGGTAATCAGACTTTAGGTAGAGATTATGATTTTCAAAATGAACAACAACAATTTCCTGTTTATCCCATTGCCGTTGGTGATACCACACGATATGAAGATGTTGCTATTTCTCAGATAAACACCAATCGATACGCTTTTCTTAAGAATAAATATCCTGTCGAAATTTATGTTTCTTATACAGGTACAGAAGATATAAGTGTTCCCGTAAAGGTTTCCTTAAACGGAAAAACAGTATTCCGGCAAAACGTTTCTTTTTCGAAAACAAATAACAGTGCTGTAATTAATACATTGTTAGAAGCGAATTCCGTTGGAACTAAAAACCTTCAGGTTTCGATTGATGAGCTCAAAAACGAGCGTAATAAGGCTAATAATAAGAGAACGGTAGTTGTAGAGGTTATAGATGAGAAAACGAATATAGCCCTAGTTTCTAGCCTTCTACATCCAGATGTTGGAGCTTTAAAGAAATCAATAGAGAGTAATGGTCAGCGTTCAGTTACTATAATGAAACCTAATGGCAATTCAAAAGACTGGGAAGAGGTTGACCTTTTTATTCTTTATCAGCCTAACGCATCATTCAAAAAGCTGTACGACTATATAGAAAAAAAGCAAGCTAATACATTTACGGTCACCGGGCCTAAAACCGATTGGCGTTTCCTGAATAGTTCACAAAAGGAGTTTACTAAAAATAGTTACAATCAAGAAGAAGAGGTCTTTGGCGTTTTAAATACCGGCTTTAGTCTTTTTAGTAGTACAGATTTTTCGGTGGATGATTTTCCTCCGCTTCAGAGTACTTTGGGGGATATAATACTAAATGGAAAAAATGATATTTTATTGACGCAACGAATAAAGGGAGTCAATCTAAAACAACCCTTGTTAGCTGTTTTTGAGGGAAACGAAAAAAGGGATGCGGTATTATTTGGGGAAAATATTTGGAAATGGCGCATGCAAACTTATAGAAACGCGCAGAGCTTCAAAAATTTCGATGACCTAATTGGTAAGCTTGTTTTGTATTTGGGAACTAATAAATCCCGTCAGAGACTTACCTTGGATTATGAGAATATCTATGCTGGGAGTAACGAAACAAGAATTTCAGCGACTTATTTTGATAAGGCCTTTGCTTTTGATGCTAATGCAGAAATAGTTCTTAGGTTGAAAAACTTAGAGTCAAAATTAAATACGGAGGTTCCGATGTTGTTGAAAGGCAATTACTATGAAGCGGACCTTAGTAATTTACAACCTGGCAAATATGATTTTACGGTAGTTGTAAAAAAAGAAAACTTATCCAAATCAGGAAGTTTTATAATTCTAGATTTTGATGTTGAAAAACAGTTTTTGGCTACCGATGATAAAAAGTTACAACGTTTAGCTCAGAACACAGGGGGAAGCTTATATTATCCTACTCAAAATAGCGATTTGACCCAGGATTTATTAAGTGATGATCGTTACCTGCCAACCCAGAAAAACAAGCAAAATGTCGTATCTTTGATAGATTTCAGACTATTGTTAGGGCTCATGGTTTTTGCTCTCGCGCTAGAATGGTTTTTAAGAAAATATAACGGATTAATTTAAACAAATATAAATGGACAAATTACCAAAGATTGCATTACCAGTAATATTCGGATTTATTGTAGTTATTATTTTATTTTCAAAATCTACTGTAACTATAGACTCAGGTCAGGCTGGTGTTTTATATAAAACGTTCGGTGGTGGGGTTGTGACGGATGAAGCCCCAATGGGCGAGGGATTTCACATTGTGGCACCTTGGAATAGAGTTACTGTTTACGAAGTGAGACAACAAGAGGTTCTTGAAAAAATGAATGTATTGTCTAGTAATGGTTTGGATATTAAATTAGAGGCATCAGCATGGTTTGAGCCAATTCGTAATGATTTAGGGAAGCTTCATCAAGAAAAAGGAGAAGATTACATACAAAGGGTGTTGTTGCCAACAATTAGATCTGCAGCTCGTTCGGTAGTAGGGCGTTACACGCCGGAACAGTTATATTCAAGCAAAAGAGATGCTATTCAACAGGAGATATTTGACGAGACTCAAAAAATTGTGTCAGGGCAGTATATTCAATTGAATGAAATATTGGTTAGAGATGTTACGTTGCCGCCAACGATTAAGGACGCAATTGAAAGAAAATTGAAGCAAGAGCAGGAGTCTCTAGAATACGAGTTTAGATTAGTCACCGCTAAAAAAGAGGCTGAAAAAGTAACCATTGAAGCTCAAGGTAAGGCAGATGCTAACAAAATTTTAAGTGCTTCGCTTACAGATAAGATCCTGCAGGACAAAGGTATTGACGCTACATTGAAGTTGGCGCAATCTGCAAATGCTAAAGTGGTAGTTGTAGGTAGTGGCGAATCTGGCTTACCTTTGATTTTAGGAAACAACTAAATATGTTTAAAGTTAAAGCAGTTGCATAGTTTTTGTTTATTTTGCAACTATTCTTTTGAGAAATGAAAAATAGATTTTACATTTACAGCATAATGAAAAACAGAACTACACATCATCATTTCCATATTCACGCTCAGGCGAGGTAGGAATGTATTGTAGTAGTGCAACATATTTAAAAACCCGTTTGAGCAATCAAACGGGTTTTGTATTTAATCCAATTTTGATTGTTTAAGCACAACAAATTAAAAATGAAAAAAATTAGAATTGCTATTCAGAAATCGGGAAGATTAAATGAGGATTCCCTTCAAATCTTAAAGGATTGTGGAATTTCCATTGATAATGGAAAGGACCAACTCAAAGCATCTTCTAGAAACTTTCCAATGGAGGTTTTCTATCTTAGAAATGGAGATATACCGCAATATTTAAGAGATGGCGTGGTAGATATTGCAATTATAGGAGAGAATGTTTTAATTGAAAAAGGAGAGGATATTTCAATTGCAGAAAAACTTGGGTTTTCTAAGTGTAAAGTTTCTCTAGCGGTGCCTAAATCTTTCAAATATAATTCTGTAAAGGATTTTGAAGGTAAACGTATAGCAACCTCATATCCAAATACGGTAATTAATTACCTAAAAGATAAAGGCGTAAATGCCGATTTACATATTATCAGTGGTTCTGTTGAGATTGCTCCAAATATTGGTTTAGCAGATGCTATTTGCGATATTGTTTCAAGTGGTAGCACGTTGTTCAAGAACAATTTAAAGGAAGTTGAAGTGATGCTCACTAGTGAAGCTGTGTTAGCAGTTTCACCAAAAATTTCTGAGGAAAGAAGAGAGCTACTAAAGAAATTACAATTTCGTATTCAATCTGTATTACGAGCCAGAGGTTCTAAATACGTATTGTTGAATGCTCCCAATGACAAACTTGATATGGTATTGAAGTTGTTGCCAGGAATGAGAAGCCCTACTGTTTTGCCATTGGCAGAAGAAGGTTGGAGCTCAGTTCACACGGTTATAAATAAAGATAAATTCTGGGATGTTATTGATGAGTTAAAACAAGCTGGTGCAGAAGGTATTTTGGTTTGTCCTATTGAGAAGATGGTACTTTAATTATCTGGTATGGCGGGTAATTTAAAATTAGAATTGATTCCTTACGATAAAATCGAATCTATTCTGCCTTTGGTCTTTAAGTTGAACGATGGTAAGTTTTCTGAGGAAGTATTAAAAAGCCGTTTACAGCCTATGTTAACCATGGGAGGATATGAATGTTTAGGAGTATATGACAAGCAAAAATTAATAGCTTGTTGCGGCATATGGCTTTTGCAGAAACTGTACAAGGGAAAACATATTGAATTAGACAATGTATTTGTAAACGAAGAATACCGTAGTAGAGGAGTTGGTAAACTTATGATGGATTGGCTTGTTGAGTATGCAAAAAGTATAGGTGGTAATAGCATAGAGCTCAACTCTTATATTGCGAATAAAAAAGGAATTAAATTTTGGCAACGTCACGGATTTGAACCTTTAGGATACCACATGATCAAGAATTTAGAGTAAAGAAAATGAATAAGATATATAATCCAAATAGGTCGGAGTGGAGTGCCGTTTTGGAGCGCCCAACACAAACCGTAGCGGATATAGAGCAGACCGTAGAAGCTATTTTTAGAGAGGTGCAGAACAATAGAGACGCAACCTTAAAAAAGTATACAGAAAAGTTTGATGGTGTTGTTATTGAGAACCTTGTAGTTTCCAATAATGAAATAGAAGAGGCATCAGCTCTAGTTTCTCAAGAACTTAAAGATGCCATTCAGTTGGCAAAGAATAACATAGAAGTTTTTCATAAAGCTCAAAAGACGAGTAAGGTTTCAGTTGAAACAGCTAATGGCGTGCAATGTTGGCAAGAAAAAAGGCCTATCCAAAAGGTAGGACTTTATATTCCTGGCGGTACGGCGCCTTTGTTTTCTACTATTTTAATGCTCGCAGTACCAGCTACTATTGCCGGTTGTGAAGAGTTGGTATTATGTTCGCCTCCTAATAAAGAAGGGAAAATCAACCCAGCTATTCTTTACACGGCTCATTTATGCGGAGTTAAGAAAGTATTTAAAGTAGGTGGTATACAGGCAATTGCTTCTATGACTTTTGGTACTGAAACCGTTCCAGCGGTTTACAAGATTTTTGGCCCAGGGAATCAATTTGTTACCGTGGCGAAACAGATAGCGACTAAATATGGTATTTCTATTGATATGCCTGCAGGACCCAGCGAGTTATTAGTACTTGCTGATGATTCGGCCAATCCCGCTTTTGTAGCCTCGGATTTATTAAGCCAGGCGGAGCATGGTGTTGATAGTCAAGTCATTTTGGTTTCCACATCTAAAGCTATGATTGATGCAGTGGAGATAGAGGTTGAAAAACAGCTTCCGGAACTTCCAAGAAAAGACATAGCAGAGAAAGCCATCGCCAATAGTAAGTTGATTTATGTTGCCGATGACCAAACGGCAAATGACCTTATCAATGAATATGGCCCTGAGCACTACATTGTTTGTGTAGAAAACGAGGATTTTTTTGTTACCAATATTAAGAATGCAGGTTCCGTATTTATCGGTAATTATACACCGGAAAGTGCAGGTGATTATGCTTCGGGTACAAATCATACGTTGCCTACCAACGGTTACGCCAAGCAGTATAGTGGTGTAAACCTGGATAGTTTCATGAAGAGTATGACGTTTCAAAAAATTAATGAAACTGGTATTAAGGAAATTGGCGCTTCTATAGAACTTATGGCTGAGGCCGAGGGATTATATGCGCACAAAAATGCGGTTACCTTACGTCTTAATAGTTTAAAAAATGAATAAGCAATTCAACATACAAAACTTAATCAGGGAGAATGTAAAAGGATTGAGTCCGTATAGTTCTGCCCGTGATGAATACGTTTCAGACGGTTCTGAGATGGTGTTTTTAGACGCGAATGAAAATCCGTATGAGAATGGAGTAAATCGGTATCCAGACCCACAGCAAAGAGGCTTAAAATCTGTTTTGGCGGAACAGAAAGAAATCGCTGTAGAAAACATCCTTTTAGGTAACGGTAGTGACGAAGTTTTAGATTTAATTTTCAGAACTTTTTGCGAGCCTAAAATTGATAATATAATTTCTTTACCTCCAACTTATGGCATGTACAAAGTATTGTCCGGAATTAATACGGTAGAGAATAGGGAGGTTTTGTTAACCGAAGATTTTCAGCCAGACGTAGAAGCGATTTTAAATACGGTTGATGAACACTCAAAACTGTTGTTTTTATGCTCTCCAAATAACCCTACCGGGAATGTCTTCAGTGAGTATATTATGATTAATTTATTGAATAAATTCAATGGATTGGTAGTTGTTGATGAAGCTTATATTGATTTTGCAGAGAGCGAAAGTTGGGTTTCTAAATTGTCCGAATTTCCAAATTTAGTGGTGACACAAACGCTTTCCAAAGCATACGGAATGGCCGGTATTCGCTTGGGAATTTGCCTTGCTTCCAAAGAAATAATAGCAGCGCTCAATAAAATAAAGCCGCCTTATAACGTCAATGAGTTGACACAGCAAAAAGCTTTGAAAAGAGTGCTCGACTTGGAATCTGTAAAAAATGAAGTATCCGGTATATTAAATGAAAGAGAGCAATTACTTAAAGTTTTGCGTGAAGTATCATTTGTAGAGAAAATATATGCTTCTGATGCCAATTTTGTGCTGGCTAAAGTAGATGATGCCAATAAACGATATAGCCAAGTATTGGCAGAAGGCGTGGTAGTTCGTAACAGGACCACCCAACCGCTTTGCGAGAATACTTTACGTTTTACCGTGGGTACACCAGCAGAAAATAAAAAATTAATAAAAGTGCTTAACAAGCTAACCTAAACCATAAGTTCAAGAAACCATATCATGGCGAAGAAAGTTTTATTTATAGATAGAGACGGTACGATAATTAAAGAGACTATTGACGAACAAATAGATGCGTTCGACAAGATGATTTTTTATCCAAAGGCATTCACCTTTTTAGGAAAAATCGCCAAAGAATTGGATTACGAACTGGTAATGATTACCAATCAAGACGGACTTGGTACAGATGTTTTTCCTGAGGACACATTTTGGCCGGTTCATAATTTTATATTGAAGTCTTTTGAGAATGAAGGCGTCGTTTTTAACAAGGTTTTTCTAGACCGTACGTTTCCGCATGAAAATGCAAATACCAGAAAACCAGGTACTGGTTTGCTAACTGAATATTTTTCGGAAGACTATGATCTTAAGAATTCATTCGTAATCGGTGACCGCTTAACGGACATTGAATTAGCAAAAAATCTAGGTTCAAAAGGAATCTTCATTAATGATGATACTAACTTGGGTACAGGTGAAATCACTGTTAAACGAAATGATTTGGACTCGGTTATTGCTTTAGAAAGTAATGATTGGGAAAAGATTTACGAATTTTTGAAATTGGAGGAAAGAGCTTCAGAAACGCATAGAAAGACCAACGAAACTGATATTTACATCAATTTAAACCTTGATGGTACCGGTAAAAGTGATATCAAAACAGGATTAGCATTTTTTGACCATATGTTAGATCAATTGGCTCGTCATGGTCAAATGGATCTGGAAATTAAAGTAAATGGTGACCTAGAAGTAGATGAACATCATACGATTGAAGATACCGCAATTGCCTTGGGAGAAGTATTTCACACGGCATTAGGCTCTAAAATGGGCATTGAGCGTTATGGTTTCTGTTTGCCAATGGATGATTGTTTAGCGCAAGTGGCTATCGATTTTGGTGGACGTAACTGGTTAGTGTGGGATGCCGAATTTAATCGTGAGATGGTGGGTGATATGCCTACAGAAATGTTCTATCATTTCTTTAAATCTTTTACAGATGGCGCTAAAGCGAACTTAAACGTAAAGGCAGAAGGTAAAAACGAACATCACAAAATTGAGGCTATATTTAAAGCCTTTGCAAAGGCAATTAAAATGGCCGTGAAACGTGATGTAGAAAAAATGGTGTTGCCAAGTACAAAGGGAATGCTTTAAAATAGTAGTGAGTATTGAGTACAAAGTATTAAGTTTTTAATATTTGCTCTGTACTCATTACTTGATACTCAATACTAAATAAATGAAAATAGTAATTATAAATTACGGCGCAGGAAACATTCAAAGTATCAAATTCGCTATCAAGCGATTGGGCTATGAAGCGGTTCTGAGCAGTGATGTAGAAGAGATTCAATCTGCTGACAAGGTTATTTTTCCGGGAGTAGGTGAGGCCAGTAGCGCCATGGCTAAACTGAGAGAAAGTGGACTAGACAAGATTGTACCAAACTTAAAACAACCAGTACTAGGTATTTGTTTAGGAATGCAGCTCATGTGTCACTCTTCCGAAGAAGGAAACACAGAAGGTCTTGGTATTTTTGATGTGGACGTAGTCAAATTCAACAATAAGGTTAAAGTGCCACAAATTGGATGGAATCAGATTGCCAATCTAAAGTCGGATCTATTTAAAAATGTCAACGAAAAAGACCATATTTATCTCGTACACAGCTTTTATGCACCTTTGTGCAAAGAAACCATAGCGGAATCTGAATACGGACTAAAATATAGCGCTGCCTTAGCGAAAGACAATTTTTATGGCACCCAATTTCATCCTGAAAAGAGTAGTGACGTAGGAGAAAGGATTCTTGCGAACTTTTTGAATAGTATTGAGTAATGCGACTTGAGTAATGAGATATGGCTATTAGATTAGAGATTTTTATAGTTCAATTGAATTTTATAAATTCTACTAACTACTAACTACTAACTACTAACTACTAACTACTAACTACTAACTACTAATTACTAACTACTAACTACTAACTACTAACTACTAATTAATGAGAATAATTCCAGCAATAGATATTATAGATGGTAAATGTGTTCGCCTTTCAAAAGGGGATTATGATACCAAGAAAATATATAATGAGAATCCGTTAGAAGTTGCCAAAGAGTTTGAGTCCCATGGTATTGAATATTTGCATTTGGTAGATTTGGATGGCGCTAAAAGCAAGCATATTGTTAACCATAAAGTTTTAGAGCAAATTGCTGTTAATACTAGTTTGAAAATCGATTTTGGTGGTGGACTCAAAACGGATGATGATTTGCGCATTGCTTTTGAAAGTGGTGCTAATCAGATTACTGGAGGTAGTATTGCTGTAAAGGATAAGGTAACTTTTAGCCGTTGGATTCAAACTTATGGTGCCGAAAAAATAATTTTAGGAGCGGATGCAAAAGATGAGAAAGTAGCCGTTTCAGGCTGGCAAGAAGAATCTAAGGAAGAACTAATTCCTTTTATATCATCTTATCAAGAACAAGGTATTGCTTATGTAATCTGTACCGATATTTCTAAAGATGGTATGTTGGAAGGTCCATCTTTTGACTTATATAAGAAGATTTTGGAGGAGTGTAAGGTAACTATGAGTGAAATTGGGGGGAATGTTACCCAGGGACTAAAACTAATTGCTAGTGGCGGTATCTCTACTTTTGACGAACTTCCTAGGCTTGCGGAAATGGGTTGTGAAGGAACTATTATCGGGAAAGCTATTTATGAAAATAGAATCAGCTTAAAGCAATTAGAGGATTTTATAATATCCATGTAATTATGGAGGAGCAATTTAAAGAGGAATTTGTTCAGAACGCTTTGTATCGTATTGATGAAAGTACGCGAATGAATCGTATTTCGGTAGCGCAGCTTTCAGAAGAGGAGCTATGGAAACGTCCAAATGAATCTTTGAACAGTATAGGTAATTTAATACTGCATTTATGCGGAAATATTACCCAATATGTAATTTCTTCTTTAGGAGAAAATGAAGATAAACGAGACCGTGACTTAGAGTTTTCGGCAAAGGAAATATATAGCAAAGAAGAGTTGGTTGAAAAACTGACAGAAACTGTAGAGATTGCCAAAAGAATAATCAACGATGCTTCTGTAGAACAATTAGTTCGTAAGCGTAAAGTACAAGGTTTCTATTTTTCGGGTATTGGTGTAGTTTTGCATGCGGTAGAACATTATTCCTATCACACGGGCCAAATTGCTTTTTACACAAAACAATTGAAAAATCAAGACCTTGGTTTTTATAAGGGAACCGATTTGAATTTAAAGAACGGTGCCAAGTAAAGGTGCTAAAGATTAAAAAATATGTTAGCAAAACGAATAATTCCTTGTTTGGATATAAAAGACGGTAGAACTGTAAAGGGAATAAACTTTGTCGATTT